>NZ_JBHRSH010000001.1:0-1967500 GCF_042643165.1 Hyphococcus aureus | reverse complement strand
ACAGTATTTTAAGCGCGTTTTGGTCAATCTCGAACCACCGGGAAGGCGCAGCATTTCTCTAGCAAGCTGCGCCCACAGGCTCATGGAGAGACGATTGGCGGCCCCATCACAAGCCATTGAGGCGCATTTCGAAAACAGTGCTGGCGCGTGTCGTGAGCGCTCGCGGTTTCTCATGGCTATATCGGGCGTAATTCTTGTTTCCTGCTTTTTGCGGATTGGCAGCGCCACCCCGGATGTCAGCTGGCTCATCGATATGTGCGCGCGAATCCTGAACGGCGAGCAAGGCTATATCGACATTTTCGAAACAACTCCGCCGGTTCCGGTTCTGCTTTACATGCCCGGCGCATGGCTTGAAAAATATGTCGGCATACCGGCCGAACTCGCCGTTACCGGATATACCTACGCGACATATCTGAGCGCATTATGGCTGGCGTGGTGTATCCTGCCCCGCAAGCTTGATGGGATTGGTCCCTCGCATTGGCACGTAATCTTCCCGCTTGCTATTTTCCTCTTTATACTGAGTTATGAATCGTTCTCACAAAGAGAAATGTTCGCCGCCGCGCTCACCTTGCCGATGGTTTGCAGTCTCATTGCATGGCGCCAGACGAAGCAATGGCCTGACATAAAACTTCACACCGCAGCAGTTCTCCTCGCCAGCCTGGGCGCCGCGATCAAGCCGCCATTATTTACGTTGCCGCTGTTATTGTGCGGGGGCTATCTCCTCGTCACAACACGCAGCCTGCGTCCAATTTATTCAAGCGGATTAGTCGCAACGGGATTCCTGTTCTTATTCATCACCGCAGCGTCGTTGTGGGCGTTTCCAGCATATCTGGATGGCGTATATCAACTGATGCGAGACGTTTACGTGCCGATACGGCATGATTTCTATTACGGCTTATTTTCAGATAACATTATCCTAGCTGTCGCGTGCCTGGCTTTGATCCGGTTGCGGCCTGCAAACGCTGTTCAGTTTAGCGAAACGGATAAATTGTTTATCACAACAATGACCGGTTTTGCGATCGCCTATTTTTTTCAGGGGAAATATTTCGATTACCACGCCGTGCCGATTGCACTGTTTGCCTTTGTCATCGCCTGGTCGAGCCTTTTGCAAAACCTGCCGGAAGAAAAAGGCGCTGCCGCACTGACAAGCCTCGCTCCGGGAAAAGTCAATTGGCGATTTTATTTTATGGCTGCGAGCATCGCCGTCATCAGCGCCGGGTTTTTCAACTCTTTTGACGATGACGAACCGAAACTGAAAGACAGATCCTGGGCGGAGTCTTTGGACCACCCCACAGCCATGGCGATCTCGTCAGGATACATAACCGGCTTTCCCTTGGCTCGCGAAATTGACGCACAATGGATTAACCGCACCCATTGTCAGTGGGCTGTAACTTATCCTGAGGCGGTAATGCGAAAACAGCATGTCTCCGAAAAGCAGCGTCGTATTTTCAAAAAATATCAAGAAGAGGAAATCAATCGCGTTGCCGCATTGGTGCCTCAAAAAAAACCAGAGATCATTATTCAAAGCACGACAAGGCAAAGTATCTGGTTAGCGAGTTTGATTCTCGAAAAAAACCCAACGCTTTTTGACGATTATGATATTGTGGCGGAAGAAGACGTGTTTCGCATTTGGCGAAGAAAAGGCAGTGCTGATAAAGCATCTCCCGTCGCTTCGTTCAAGGCTGGAGAGCAATAGCGCAATCTCGCGTGATCGCTTATATTCAGCGATGCTCGCGCTTGGTTCCATATTGGAATTGCGCGCCTTGGTCGTAGCTTTTAACGCCCTCATAACCCAGAGCCGGACTGGCCATGTCAACTGAAGAACAAATAAACACAGAAGAGTCGGTTGCAGAAGGCGGAGCAGAGCCGGCGCCAGCTTCCGTAAAACCCCCGGCAAGAGCAAAACTCGGCCTCGCTCTTGGCGGCGGCGTTGCACGCGGCTGGGCGCATATTGGCGCTGTCCGCCGGCTTGAGGAGCTTGGCGCTATCCCAGACATTCTGGCGGGCACCTCTGTCGGTGCGCTTGTGGGCGGTTTCTGGCGGGCTGGCCGCCTCGACGCGCTTGAGGAATGGGCGCGCAGCCTATCGCCCACCCGCATGCTTTCTTATGTAGACGTTGTTTTGAACGGCGCCGGCCTGATGGGCGGCAAGCGGCTTGAAAAAGCTCTGTTACGATACCTTCCGCCTACAGAAATCAGAGACATGCCGCATAAATTCGTCGCCGTAACAGCGGAGCTTGCCACCGGTCATGAAGTATGGCTGCGAGAAGGCGATCTGGCGGAAGCAATGCAGGCGGCTTACGCGCTGCCAGGCATTTTTCCGCCGCGCGCCGTCGATGGGCGATGGCTGATTGACGGCGCTCTCGTCAACCCCCTACCTGTTTCCGCGTGCCGCGCGATGGGCGCGCGTGTCGTCATCGCTATTGGTTTACATGCAGACGCATTTAATCTCGGCGTCGCACAGAGAAGAGCGCGTTTCGGCGAAATGCATCCAAGCGTTGAGCACGCAAAAGGCGGCATCGCAAAATTATTTCAGAGCAGCGCAAGCGCGCCGGGCGTCGGCTCAGTTATGCTCGCCTCGTTTAATATTCTTATGGACCGCATTACCCGTTCGCGACTTGCCGGCGAACCGCCTGATGTGCTCATCACACCACAAGTCGGCCATATCTCGCTGTTGGAATTCGACAAAGCCGAAGAAATGATCGCGCTCGGCCGCAAAGCCGTAGATGACGCACGGCCACAGATCGAGGCGGCGCTGGAATATTTGGGCTAAGCCCACGCCCTTTAAAGAGCGCACTCGCCCATAAAGACAATGCGCAATCGCTGCTCTGTCATTAGGAAGAGATATATTCCTTGAGCGCAGCAGCTTCCTGCTCGGCTTCCTGAATCTTGCGTTTCACAACATCACCGATGGAAATAACGCCAACAATGCGGCCTTCGCTTTGTACAGGCAGATGCCGGATGCGCTTATCCGTCATGCGCGCCATGAGATCGTCAACTGTATCATCGGGCGCACAAGTATAAGGGTTATTCGTCATACAGTCGCTGACACGCATGCTGATCGCATCAACGCCTTTTTCACCGAGCCGCCTTACGACGTCACGTTCTGACAATATCCCAATGGCCTCACCGCGGTTATCTCGCACCACCACGGCGCCGATATTTTTCTCGTTGAGAACGCTTACAGCGGCGGCAATGGTGTCGTCTGGACTGACGGCGAACACCTCGGCGCCTTTGGACTGAAGGATATGTTTGGCTTTCATGAGCGCCTCCTTCCCTGACGGTTATTCTGAACCCGGAGAGATAACGAAGCAAGTCCCGTAACTGCAGGTTACGGCTTCCGTTTACCTTGAGGAGCGAGCCATACGTTCAAACAACGGAAACGCAACAAGCCCGAATAAATAGCCGCCAGCATGGGCCTGCCACGCGCTCCCACCGCCTAGCCAGATATTAAGCTGGCTTCGCCATCCCGGAATCCGGCTCAGCATAAGTTTGTTGCTTTGCAACAAATCGAGCAGCGAATCGAAGAGTGCAAAGAGCGCATAGTTAACAATAACAAGCGCGGTGGAGATGGCGACAGTCACAAAGATCGTTTTGGCGGCGCCTGCAAGCGGCAAAGCTGACCAGTCACGCCGCGCTATCATCAGCACCACCGCTCCGAACAAACCCGCCGCGGCGCCGGACGCGCCGATCATCGGCATGTAGGTTTTAGGGTTCAGCGCTACAAAAGCGAAGGCGCCCGCCATGCCGCAAAGCAGAAAAAAAGCAATGAACGCTGCGGCTGGATCGCTTTTCCCCGGCGCCGTCTTCGCCTGCATCTCACGAAAAACCAGCGTACCTGCGGTCAGGATCGCCGTCAGATTCACGACATAATGGACAAGGTTGATGTGAAAAAACATGTGACCGAGATAGGGGCGAACTAGACCTGCCCAATCTCCCGCTTCCGCCGCGCGCGCAATACGGGCTGGAGAAACCTCCACTAGCCGCCATAAGCGCCGCACCGCCCTCACCGGGGCCAAGGCAGTGGCGAGCTGCAGGATCGTCAGCGCCAAGGCAACCGCCGCAACCGGGTCAGGGATCGCGTCCAGCCATTGCCATCGGCTTTTTTTTGGGTTGGGTTCCGGCGTTTCCATGCCTGCTCGCAGTGGGCTCGTTAAAGGTGATTAACGAAGCCCCCCTCACAGCGCAAACCTTTGTTCACCAACAAGCCCTAAGCTTTCCTTTAAGACCTCTAACTCGCAGGCTGCCCATGGTTAATTCCAGACCGGACAAAGACGCCGCGCCTTCTTCGAAGGACGCAGAAGCAGACGCTGGCGATGACCGGCGGAAGCATCGTCGCGTCGACCTGCCGGTAAAAGCGCGGTTCCTGACCGAAAAAGGCGAAGAATGCGCGGCGGAGGTGCTGAATATTTCCGCAGCCGGCGCCATGCTGCGCGCGAAGTTCCCCCCCGCCTTCGGCCAGACCATCGTGCTTTACATTGACCAGATCGGCCGCGTCGAAGCTAAAGTCGTGCGCTCCAGCCATAGCAGCTTCGCCGTGACTTATCCTAAACGGCGCGCCAAACAGGCCAAAATCGCCGACAATCTTACGTCGGCTCTCAATAACAAGCGCAGTGGCGGCGATCGCCGCACCAATCCACGCATTCCGCAGGATGCTCCTGCCACTGTCCGTCTTGAGGACGGCCGTGAAGCGAAGTGCTCTATAATGGACATCTCTCTAACCGGCGCCTCTCTCGATATCTCCCCCCGTCCCCCGCTCGGAACCCATCTCATTTTGGGACGCATGACGGCAAAGGTCGTCCGCAGGCATGACAAGGGCGTCGGCGTTGTCTTTACCGGCAGCGCAGAACGGATGGATGAAATTGTGGAAGAAACCACAGCAATAGAGCCATTTGACACAACTGGCGCGGGTTTTGCTCAGAGTTTCGGCAAGAAAGGCGTGCGCGCCGGAAACGAATGAGGAAAGCCGATGCTTACGGCTGAAAATTGGTGCATTAAAGTGCAGGAAAAGGTCTATGGACCTTATACGACCCAGCAGATGCGCAAGTTCGCGCATGAAGGCCGGCTCGCCTCCTGGTCGCTCGTCTCACCAGCCGGCGGACAAACCTGGCGCGAAGCAAAACGCGAAGCGGTCTTCGCCAGCTTCTTTGGCAAGGAAACGCCGATCATCGCCGCCAAGGCGTCGATGAAGACATTCGGCAAACGCAACGATTGTGACAACATAATCAGCGAAGACGCGCCGCATGTTAAAAACAATGACGCGGTTCCGGCAAATACCGTCAAGGAAAAACGTGCCAAACGCGCTGACGCTGCAATGGAAAACAGCGACGCAAACTTCGTTGTCATCTTCGATGTGGTAAGCGCTGCGGCGAGCCGCGTCGAAGCGGCAATGATGTCTTTAGGCCCGGCGTTCCGGATCGCCGACAATGTATGGCATGTCACCTGCGAATTAACTGCAGTGGGTGTACGCAACGCTATTGCGCCTTATCTGCGCGGCAGCGAATCCATTTTTGTGGTAGACGCATCCCGCGGCCGAAGCTCGTGGAGCAATTACGCCCCAGAGCCAAATTCAAAACTTGCCGCCGCTCATTTTCGCACGATGCAGCACTAGGGCGATAACGGGCTGTAGCCGACACGCCGTGACCAACTGGACAATGTCGGTCACAATGGTTTTGCAAACCAAGGCTTCAGGCGTCGAAGAATTTTCGCCCCCCTTCCTGACAGGCAAAATTTTTCAGTCTGCAACCGAAGGACTTTACCGCCAGTGAGCACGCATTAACGATTGCGAATTTTTTCTGACGTCCGAAAAAATTTTCGGCGCTGCGATGAAAACACGTTATAGTGAACTTGGCGAGTGATTCGCGGAGCGCCCTTCAAGACCTAGCCGGTGAAGGAGTATCAGGCGTCGTAATGCGGTGTGACAGCTTAAAGGAAACCCAGACTGGCGCGGCTAGCGCAGGGTTTCTTACGCACTGCAACTTTCTTCACAAACACCTTTCCACTCCGTTTTGTTCGTCTTTCTCAAATCCATATTTGTCATCTGGAGGCGTAAATGGCCAAACGCACGGCGCGCCGCGCGGCGCGGCGCATGCAGGAGCATGTGCATTACGGTGAAGATTCCAATGTCCGCCGGCTTTTTGATGAACCGGAGTGGTCCCCTATGGACGATGCCAAGCAGGATCGTCAGAGCCGGGGCCATGGTCAGGGCCAGAGCGATCAGAAATACCGCAAAAACATCCGTGCCCAGAATGATTCACAACAAAAAATGCTGGATGCCATCGATGAGAACCCACTCGTCTTCGCTTGCGGTGCCGCCGGCACCGGGAAAACCTATCTCGCTATAGCCAAAGCCGTCGAAGCGCTGGATTCCGGCGCAGTAAGACGCATAATACTTTCAAGGCCTGCAGTCGAAGCCGGCGAAAGCCTGGGTTTTCTGCCGGGCGATATGGAAGAAAAACTCTCACCATATCTAAGGCCGCTCTATGACGCTTTGTGTGACCGGATTTCCTCTAAGCGTCTCAAAGCGCTCTTGGCTGAAGGCGTTATCGAGATTGCGCCTATCGCCTATATGCGCGGGCGAACGCTGAACAACGCCTATATCGTGATCGACGAGGCGCAGAACTGCACCTATGGCCAGCTCAAAATGCTGCTGACCCGGCTTGGCTGGAACTCCTCCATGGTGGTGACCGGAGATCCGGCGCAGAGCGATCTCCTGCCGGGCATGTCCGGCCTCGCAGATGTTGTGGAAAAACTGGAAAATATCGACAATGTCAGCGCCATTCGCTTCACGCGGGAGGATGTGGTGCGCCACCCCCTCGTCGCGGAGATGATCGACGCGCTGTAAATGGCGATTTCAGGGGCGTGGCCGGTCTCCATGGCCGGGCCGCGCCCTTCTGTGCATTTTACTCCCGGCCGCCCCGTGCTAATGACCACGTTCTGCGATTTACAGGACTGAACCCATGAGTAACGGCTACGGTTTCGGCGGCGAGGAAATCAAACAGGAATCAAGCTGGCGCTACCCGCTCGGCATTTTTCTGGCGACGCTCGTTCTGTGCGCCATCTTTCTCTATTACTATGTTGGCCCGAGCGTTGAGGATTTTTCCGGCAATACGCCGAGCCCGGCGATCACGGAGGAGCCGGTCCGGGTCGAGATTGGCGGCATCATTTTCGCGCCAGCGGCCAATTTCACTGTCTATCCGCGCGCCCGGCGCGGCGGCGCCCGCGACGAAGTGGTCCTTTACGCCCTGTGGCCGACGATGAATGGCTACACCCCGGCCCAGCGCAAGGAATTTATCGAAAACGCCCCCGACACGCGCCGCATCGATATTGTCATTTCCAAACGCGCATCCGCTTTCACCGAGGCTGAACGCTTTGATCGGCTCTACCTTCCACAGACTGTTGACTCGCGTGGGGTCAGAACGCCCTATCAACTGACCAAGTTCACATTCAAAGACCAGCGCTCCAACGTGCCCACGAATGGCTACGCTGAAACCGAGCTGTTTGTCGGGGCGGACGCTAATGGCAAAACAGCAGCCGTTTTCTGCTTCAAGGAAAAAGAAGAGATTACGAGCCCGGAATGCTGGCGCGAATATGAGTATGGAGACACGATCGAAGTGAGCTACCGTTTCAAGCGTCCCTATTTACCGGAATGGCGGGCCCTTGATGCGGCTGTGCAAGAATTCGTCACTGAGCTCGATCAGACTCGCACAGCCAGCGAATAATCAATATCGCTGCAACTGAGCGCTTAAAGCCACCATCAAAAACGGCGCAAGAAACAGGCCGATCCCGGCGACGATTGCGAAATAGGTAGCGGCGGAAACGCCCGCTTCCCATGAAAAAGCGTATGACGCGGCGACCATCGCCGCGCCTCCCGCCCCAAAAGCCACCGCAAAACGGCGCAAGCCGTCACACATCGCATTCTGGGCGATGTCGCGAGCATTGCGCCATATATCGCCTGCATTGCGCCAGCTCACTGTCAGCTGTGAGAAAGCAATGGCGCTCAAGGTGAGCGCCGCGAAGCGCTCCGCCATCGGCGGCGCCTGCAAGGCGAAGACTGCATAGACGTAACCAGCGAAAACCGTGCTGACGAAAAGCAGCACAGTGATAAGAATGCTGGTGCGAACCGAAACGAAGGAGAGCCCCGACGCAATAAGAATGAGGATCAGAAAAACACCGACGCTCACGGCTTCCGCCAGCCCCACCTCAAACAGGGCGACCACAACGAAAACGCCGACGATAGCCGTCGCCGCCGATGCTGTCGCCGCCGGAAGGCGTCTCCGGAATGGCCGCCAGCTTTCGGCGAAACGCTGACGGCGCCGGTTTTCCTCAACCGCAGCCTGTTCGCTTGGCCGGATCAGGGCGAGCGCAGCAGTCGCGAAAACGAGCGCCGCCGCAGAAGCAAGCAGGACTTCGACGCTTGCCGCCGCCAGCTCGCGCCAACCAATCATGCCGTAGTTGGCTTTGAAGGTGACGATCACCATCCAGGCTGCTGCCGCGAGCACACTAAACGCAGCGGGTGCAATCGCCATATGGCCTGCTGACGCCGCAGCAGTTTGTGGCGTCAGCCCTCTAGCAAAATGTCGGGCGTAATCGGCGCCCACCCCCGCCCCAACACAGACCCCTGCGGTCATGGCGATGGCCGATGCGGCTGCGCTGAAAGGCGATGACAAGAGGTTTTCAAGTGCAAGATAACCTATGCCGCCTGCGACGCCGGTAACTGCGGCAATGGGCCCGACGCCACCAAGCCGTAAGGTGCTCCGCGTCAGGGGCGCCAGGATAGCGAGAAAAGTGAAGTAGCCCACGGCAGCTCCCACAGCCACCCTCGGCGCCGTCATCTGTAACGGCGCGTCAAGGGCACCGAAGGCCGAGGCGAGCAAAAGCCCGCAGAAAACAACCATCAATGCCAGAAAAATAACCCGCATGACGGGCCTGTTCGGGGTCAGCGCCGCCAGCGCCATTGGCGCACAGACGATAAAGCCTGCCGCAATCAAAAACCGAAGGATCAAGACGCTGCTTAAAGCCCCAGGATGGCTGCGCGCGCCAAGCACGCACAATACTGCGAGCCCAAGCGCCATCACGCCCGACGCAAGCAAGGGACGTTCAGCAGACAGCCTTCCGACAAACCCCGTTGGCGCCCCGGGCAAAGGTCACCTCTTAATTGGTTGGCCGTTCTGGCAGGTCGATTTCGAGGATCGCCATGTTGAAGTCATAGGATACGTCGCCGTCTTCATCATCGCGGAATATGACGCCAATGAATTCTTCGCCAAGATAAACCTCAGCCGAATCATCCTTGTTTGCTCGCTCCCGCACGGTGAGATTGGGCACGCTGAATTTGGTCCGCAAATAATCCTGCAGGCGGGCGACTTCGGTGGCATCCATAACGCTCTAATCCTTTACTTTAGCCCGTCTTAACCCTATCCGCTGCGGGCGCCAACCGCTTCGAGCGACGCCAATTCATAGAAAATGGAGCACAATCATGCACATCTTTCGCATCGTCCCCTTCTCCGCACTGGCTCTCCTCGCCGCCTGCTCCCGTCAGGAGACAACAACCGCGTGCGCCGGAGATGAGATCATCGCCAGCAATGCGTGGGTCCGGGCCGCGAGTGAAGGCAGCCCCATGAGCGCCGCCTATGTTGAGCTCTGCAATGGCGGAGACGCCGCAGACCGGCTGATCGCCGTGCGCTTTGATGATGCTGACGCCGCGGAAGTTCACCTAACACGAATGAGCGAAGATGGCGTGGCGAGCATGGCACCGGCGGAAGGCGGCCTGGATTTGCCCGCCCACGAGAAAACCGAACTCGCCCCGGGCGGCGCACATATCATGCTGATCGGCCTCACCAGCCCTCTCGAAGAAGGCGAAGAAGCAGCGCTCACCCTCGAATTTGAAAACGCCGAGCCCATGACCCTCATGTTCGAGGTGCGTTCACGAGTGGACGCCGCCGGGCATTCCGGCCACTAGGACCTCAACACCCGACACAAGCGCTCTACTCCATGCGGTTGCGATCGCGGAAAGTGACGATCTGCAATTTGTCCTCACCCACATGGTCGCGGATGGTCGCGTCGAGGTCTGCGATATAAAACCGGCTCCACTCGTTGGATTCAACGACGTTGAACATCATCGACGTGGCGCCGCGAAGAATAGTCGCCGTCAGCGCAAGATAGATAAATGCGGCGGCGCTCATGACTCCAATAGACTGCAACGATGCGCCTCCAGCCGCCATCAAGACCGCCAGCGCGCCAAAGGCGGCAACTCCAAGCGCAAGCCCACCCACCCAGTAAAGGGTCGTGTTCCGACGCATCTGATAAAACTTGTTGCGCAGCACAAGCTCGCACAAAAACAGCCGCATGGCGAACCAATGATACGAAAGAGTCCAGGAACCAGCTTCCTCTTTCAGTTCTTCGCGCTGGCCCATGCGCTTGTCGCGTTCCACATTAAGAGCCCGGCGTTTGGAGACCTGAAAATTATTGTTGATGCGCGCAAATTTCGACGTGATGTAATTATCGAGGTTTAATAGATTACGCTGCTGCACAACTTTGTAAGGCCATGAATAGACGAGGAACGCAATGACGAGCCCCGCCAGGGATGCAAGCGCATACCAGGTGGCGCCATCACCCGCTGGCTCTGCAAGCGCCGCGAAAGGCGCCGACGATCCTGAGCGGTGCAACAAAAAAGCTGCGCCGAAAAACACGGCGAACATCAGCGGGGGCCAATAGAGCAACATACCGCGTGTGTTGTCATTTAGCGTCTTGCGGAACAACGTCGTCACTTCAAGAAAACGTTTATCGATACTGTCCTTGTCGAAGCCTAGCGCTGTATTCAGATATTCCTGTTCAACTTCTTCATAGAAAAAATCACCCCGCGCGAAGATGGGAAAGCCATAACGGTAAAAGGATTTTGCATCGCTTGCATATGCCGCCGCCTGTTCGAGGGTCAGTTCCGACGCAGCCTTTTCAGTCAATCGCGGACGCGGCAGTTGCTTAAACAACGCCGCCTCAATTCCTGATGGCGGCTCTTCCAGATATTCTTCCTCTAGCAGATCAGCGCCAGCAGCGCTTGCGACGAGAGCGCCCCCCGCATTGGCAGCTGTGCGCCCCGCGGATCGTGCATCCTTGAGCCCTCTTTTGAACAATCTTCCCAGCCCGCGAAACGGCATAATCAGTATATTGATGATGCGTCCAAACATTGCCTTCCCTCCTCTCTCTTTTCTTTGTAAAGGTGGGAACTCCTTGCGCTTCATACAATCTGAAAGCGCAGCCGCAACAAATGTTTCACAAATGAACGCAAGCGGAGTGAACGAAAAACGCAATATTCACACGGATTTTCTTTTTGATCTCGCAATGGCGAAAAAGATTGCGCAAAAGCATGGCAAAGACGATAATCAGCCTATGAAATTACGTTTCTTTATGGTCGCCTGCCTGGCGGCCACCCCTTTTTACATTTCAACGTCAGCCGCGCAGGACCAGCCCTGCGCCAGCGAAATCATCCTTAGCGAAACTATCGTCACCGCCGCCGACGTAACAACGTCCTACGGATCGGCCTATCGTGTGGAAACCTACTACCGCACGCCCCTAGAAACAGCGGCGCGCTTCATCACTGAAAAACCGGCGTCGATGGCGATTGAGGGGCCTTTCGTCTGGACCCGAACGGAAAACGGCGCGGCCCTTGGCGGTGATGATGAACGCCGCTTCATCCTCGGTCATCAGTTCCACGCCCTCGCTTTTTATTTCGACGCTATCATGACCAGCATTGAAGACATGAAGGACATTCCGTTTGAAGACAAACTTCATAGCGGCCTTAAGGGTGTCTATCCTCAAGGCGGCGCGGCTGCGATCATTTTTGATGACAACGACAAACCCCTTGACCTGACCCTGAGTCTGCCCGGCGAAACTCCTATCAACGTCGTCTATCGAGACTGGCGCAAAACCGTCTCCGGACGTGCGGCGCCTTATACGGTGATAATCACGCACAAGGGCAATACATACACTTATCACTACGATGAAATCGCGTTTAGCTTGGGCGATCAACAAGCGTTTCAAGATCGTTATCCGGTCCCGCCGATTGAGGCGATCGCCGAATTTCGCGCAACGGCGGAAAAATGCACCATCTCCAATAACGAATAGACGGTCCGGGTCTTTCCCTTACGCCATGGCGAGGCTAAAAGCCGCCCGCCATGCTGCATGTAAACGATCTGACATATAGTATCGAAGGCCGCGCTCTGTTCGACCAGGCGACGGCGGCAATCTCAGATGGATGGAAAGTAGGCTTTGTCGGGGCCAACGGCTCAGGTAAATCCACGCTCTTTCGGATTATCAAAGGTGAGATCTATACGGGCGGCGATGAAATCTCGATCCGCAAGAACCGCCGCATGGGCTCCGTCGAACAGGAAGCGCCTTCCTCTGACGTTTCGCTTATCGACACGGTGCTAGAACAGGATAAGGAACGCGCGGCGCTGATCGCCGAAGCAGAAACCACGACCGACCCCCACCGCATCGCGGAGGTCCAGACCCGCCTCGCCGATATTGAGGCGCATTCGGCGGAGGCGCGAGCCGGCGCTATCCTGTCGGGGCTCGGCTTTTCCGCAAGCGACCAGAAACGCGCATGCTCGGAGTTTTCAGGCGGCTGGCGGATGCGCGTGGCGCTTGCCGGCGTCCTTTTTTCCGCCCCTGACCTTCTCCTCCTCGACGAGCCGACCAACTATCTCGATTTGGAAGGAACTATCTGGCTCGAGACCTATCTGCGCCGTTATCCATACACAACGCTGATTGTGTCTCATGACCGCTCACTGTTGAACAACGCTGTCACACATATAATGGCGCTGGAAGGCGGTAAGCTGTCCGTACACACAGGCGGCTTTGACAGCTATGAGCGCAAGCGCGCCGAAGCTCGCGCCCAGGCCGCTTCCTTCAAGGCGCGGCAGGAATCGCGGCGGCGGCACATGCAGGCTTTTGTAGATCGCTTCCGTGCAAAAGCTTCAAAGGCAAAACAGGCGCAAAGCCGCATCAAAATGCTTGAGCGGCTCGAGGAAGTCGCAGAACCCATTTCCGAACGCACGGTTCCGTTCCACTTTCCAAATCCCAAGCCCATGGCGCCACCCATCATTCGCGTGGTTGACGCCGATCTCGGCTATGAAGAGGGAAAACCGATCCTCCGGAAAGTGAACCTGCGCCTGGACCATGACGATCGCATCGCTATTCTCGGCCCCAATGGCGAAGGCAAGTCCACGCTTGTAAAAGCCATGTCCGGGCGACTGCCGCCGCTCACCGGTAATGTTTTCAAGCATAAAAAGCTTCAGATCGCCTATTTCGCCCAGCATCAGCTGGATGAACTAAAACCTAAAAACTCCGCCTATGATCATGTGCGAGCGCTGATCCCCGACGCCACCGAAGCGGAGACACGATCCGCCACAGCGCGGCTGGGGTTCGGACCAGAGAAAGCGGATACAAAAGTTGAAAAACTATCAGGTGGGGAAAAGGCGCGACTGCTGCTCGGACTTATCACCTTCCACGGCGCTCACCTCCTGATCCTCGACGAACCAACAAACCATCTTGATATGGGCGCGCGTGAAGCGCTGATCGAAGCCCTCAACGATTTTCAGGGCGCTGTTCTTCTCATTACTCATGACGCGCACCTCGCCTCTGCCGTCGCGGATCGGTTGTGGCTCGTCAATAAAGCACAGGCCGCCCCCTATGACGGCGACCTTTCCGATTATCGCGAACTCGTCCTCGCGGCCAACAAGACCGCGCCGAAGGAAGGCGCGAGCAAACCAGCAGTCAATGAAAAGGAAATTGCACGCAAGAACGCCGCTGACGCGCGCCTCGCCCTCCAGCCCCTGAAGAAGTCTGCCGACGAGGCCGAAGCTCGCCTTGAAAAACTCAATGACACGCTCACGCGCCTTGACGAGGCCCTTGCCGAACCCGGGCTTTATGAAAAAAAACTCGCCCGCGCGACCAAGCTGCAAAAAGAACGTGCAGCCCTTATCGCCGCCATCGATAAAACAGAAACCGACTGGCTTGCGGCTCTTGAAGCCTATGAGGAGGCGAAGGCCAAAGCCTGAGCCGGGATTTGCGAAAGGCGTCGGGACTTGGCATTCTGGCCTTGTAAGTGTTTGGGGATTGAGAAATGAAGAAAGCCGCTGACTGCGAAACCATGGAGGAAGTCCGCGCCGAGATCGACAGGGTCGATCAGGCGCTTGTCGACCTCCTTTCCGAGCGCTGGACCTATGTGGACCGGGCCTGGGTGTTCAAGCGTTCGGCTGCGGAAGCCTCGGTTCCCTGGCGTAACCGCGACGTCATTGAAAAAGTGAAATCGCGCGCGGAAATCGCCGGCATGCCCCCGGAAATGGCTGAAGCCCTCTGGCGGCTTATAATCGGCTGGGGCATTCAATATGAAGAAGAGCGCCTGAAAGAAAAATAGATCCTCTCATAAAAAAATAATTTCCATACGGCTTAATTTCTACTGGCGAAAAGGCGGCGGCTCCTTATATGCCCTTGCCAGTCTTCCCGGGGCTATACCTCATGTTCTGGCTTTTCATCGCCATCGGCCTGGTTCTGTTGACGCTTGGCGCGGAGTCGCTGATCCGCGGCGCAACTGCGCTCGCCCGGCGGTTTGGTCTTTCCGAACTCCTGATTGGTGTCACCCTGGTGGGGTTCGGCACCTCCGCTCCCGAACTGGTATCGAGCATTAGCGCTGCATTTGCGGGATCTCCCGGTGTCGCAGTTGGCAATGTCGTAGGATCGAACATCGCCAACATCCTCCTGATCCTTGGTGTCGCCGCCCTGATCGCCCCCGTGCCGGTGGGCGCTGACGGTTTTCGCCGCGATGCGCCGGTGCTCGCTTTTTCAACTCTCGCCGCCATCGGGGTCTCCATGACCGGCGAATATGGGCGCATCGCCGGCGGCGCTTTTGTCGCCGCGCTCTTGGTCTATATTGCCTGGGCATATATGACCGAAAAGCGCGCGTCGGAGGCGCAGCTTCTCGACATTCCCCATGAGGCGCGGCGTCCGTTTTTTCCGTCAGTCGCCTTCGCTATCGCAGGGCTTGCCCTGCTCATCGGCGGCGCCAAGTTGCTTATCACAGGCGCGATCGGTATTGCGACGGCGTTCAATGTCTCGGAAACGCTAATCGGCCTTACTATTGTCGCGGTTGGAACGTCTTTGCCGGAACTTATGACGTCGGTCGTTGCGAGTCTGCGCGGCAAGAGCGATCTCGCCTTCGGCAACATTGTCGGTTCCAATATCTACAACATCCTGGGCATTCTTGGCGCCACTGCCCTTGTTCACCCGGTCGCCGCGCCGTTCGCCATTATCCGCTTTGACAACTGGATCATGGCGGCGGCGACGGCAGCGCTGATTCTATTCGCCATTACCGGCAACCGCATCGAACGCTGGGAGGGCGCTGTGCTGGTTCTCGGTTACGCCGCATACATTAGCTTTCTCGCAGTAAACGCCTAAGCGGCGCAGGCGGCGCAACGCGTAGCGGTAAGATCGATTTCCAAGCGTTTAGGCGCAATCGCCTCGCCGCATTCGGCGCAGTAACCATATTCGCCTTCATCAAGACGTTTGAACGCAATCTCAATCTTGCGCAGCTCAGCCGCCCGGCGCGAATCCTGCGCTTTTGCCATAGCCTGTTGCTGAAGCGCATCCTGGCGCGAGAGACGGCCAATGGACTGCTGATCGAGTTCGACAGGTTTGCGTGCATCCTTTGCGCTGGCGGAAAGAGCGTGTAGCTCCTCTCGCCGTGCTTCCAGAAGTGCGCGAAAATGATCAAGATTGACGCCGCTCATGGGATGCGGCCCTTAATTCTGTTTTTCCCAGCGCCCTTTCGGCGACTGTTTCCAATAGGCGACGTCATGGCCGGCCGCTTTCGCTTCCTTCCAGAAAGCGCGCGCCGCGCTGAGCGCGTCCTCGTCACGCCCATCAAAAATCGTCACGCAACGGGTAAAAGCGCCAACGGTATTCGCCTCGGCGGAAGCATTGTCGGTCAAAAACAGGACATCCGCTTTGTTCGGCGCATCCTCGCCATCCGTCAGCCAGACAGGCTGTGCTTCGCCATCACCCGCAGCCCCGTGCGGCAAAAACGACTCATCGCGATATGTCCACAGAAATCCATCAAGCGCCTCGACACGCTCGCGCGAGGATGCCCGCACCACCGCGCGCCAACCACGCTCCAGGGTCTTTTCCAGTAGCCCCGGCAAAACATCTTCAAGGCCACCACGCTCCAGATGATAAAACATGACATCGGTCATGACTTACTCTGCAAGCGCCGCCCGCAAAGCTTCTACGCGCTTGCGGTTGGCGCCCATGTCACTGTGACCAACGCGAGAGGCGGAACGCACATGCACTTGCGTTTCGCCTTTGCGAAACTCAACGTCATCGGCAAAGCCCATCAGAGGCGTTGAAAAGACCGCGCCTATATAATCATTGCGCAAGGCGACGACGCGCCCGCCGTTTTCCTGAATTGTATCCGGCAGCTTGTCCCAAGACGACAGCGGCAGAGGTTCAATTGCATGACTCTCGGGCACTCCCGCTTCACTAGTCACGCAATTAGGAGACGACGGACACTGCGCCAGCGCGCCATCGACAAGGCCCGGCGGCGCGCCGTTTTTCGATTTCTGCGCAAGCGCTATGAAGCCGATAATACCGGCGAGGATAACGCCGATAACAATAATAGCAATGAGCTTCATAGACCGTTCCCTTGCGCTGTATTAGCCCTCGTGATGGGTGCGAATGAATTCGTCGAGGAGACGAACGCCAAACCCCGATCCACCTTTGGGACATGTAGGCTTGTCTTTCGTATTCCAGGCCATGCCAGCAATATCGAGATGCGCCCAGGAAACACCCTCTTTGATGAAGCGGCCAAGAAACGCCGCCGCCGTTGATGATCCCCCGCCTTTGCCGCCGATATTTTGCATGTCAGCGATTTCAGACTTGATCATCTCGTCATGCGCTTTGGTCAGCGGCATACGCCAGAGCTTGTCGCCGCTCGCATCGCCTGCAGCGTCGAGTTGTTTGGCGAGCTTGTCGTCCTTTGTGAAGACGCCGGCGAATTCATGCGCAAGGGCGACGATAATGGCTCCGGTCAAGGTCGCCAGATCGATCACTGTTTTCGGCTTGTAGGTTTCCTGCGTCCACCACAGCGCATCGGCGAGCACAAGGCGGCCTTCCGCATCGGTGTTCAGAACTTCAATCGTCTGACCGGACATGGACGTGACGACATCGCCGGGACGCTGCGCCTTGCCGTCGGGCATGTTTTCAACAAGTCCGATAACGCCGACGACATTCGCCTTGGCCTTACGGCCGGCAAGTGAGGCCATGGCGCCGGTCACTGCGCCCGCGCCGCCCATATCCCATTTCATATCTTCCATGCCGGGGGCGGGTTTCAATGAAATACCGCCCGTGTCGAAGGTGACGCCCTTGCCAACGAAAGCAACCGGCGCTTCGCCTTTCTTACCGCCCATCCATTCCATGGCGACGAGCTTTGATTCCTTGTCGGAGCCATAGCCGACACCGAGCAGCGACCCCATGCCGAGCTTTTTCATCTCCGTTTCGCCAAGCACCTTCACCTTGACGCCAAGCTTTTCCAGCTCCTGGCAGCGTTTGGCGAAGCTATCAGGGAACAGGATGTTTGCAGGCTCAGACACAAGATCCCGTGTCAGGAATACGCCGTCACTGATTTTCTCAAGATCTGCGTATACTTCTTTCGCCTTGGTGGAGGTTGTCGCAATCGTGATCTTGGTGAGAACGGGCTTGTCCTCTTTCTTCTCTTTGGTGCGGTACTTATCGAAGCGGTAACACTTCATTCGCGCGCCAATGGCGATTCGCGCAGACAGCTCATCCGCGGCGACTGCCTTGGCGGAAAGCCCGGTCACCGCGATAATTCCGGTCTTGTCGGCGCACCCCAAAAGACGGGCCGCAGCGGCGCCGCCCAGCGCCTCTGCGTCAAGCGCCGTGAAGGATTTCGAATCACCCGCCCCGAGAAGGATGATACGGCTGTTCGCCACCCCCGACGGGGCGACGATGTCCAGCGCCTTTTCTTTCTTGCCCTTGAAATCCGCCGCCTTGACCGCCCGCTCCAGCGCGCCTTCCGTGGCTTTGTCGAGATCGGCGTAAGCTTTTGGTTTTGGGCCGCTCTCAAAGACCGGAATGACAATAGCGCCGCTTTTGGGAAGCGCCGCTGCGGAAAACGTGATTTGCATGAAAGTCCTCTTTTCCAGTTCCGTTTTTCATCTGTTCTCGCGCCTGCGCCCATGGGCGCTTTTGGCGGCGGACAGGTTTGTGCTAGGCCCGACCTGACGATAAGGATGGGCGGCTTGGCGGCGCTACTCTAGCGCCGCCGCGGGAGAAAGGAAGACGGGATTTCTGTGAGCAGCCTGGACAAATATATCCTGCGCCAGTGCCTGACGCCGCTTGCCTTGATTCTGATCGTCACCACCGCCATCGTGTGGATGACCCAAACCCTCCAGCGCGTCGACATCATTATCGAACACGGGCAGGGTCTGAGCGTTTTTTTAATCCTGAGCGTATTGATTATCCCGAGCCTTCTCGCGGTGATCATCCCTTTCGCGCTTTTCGGCGCCGTGGTTTACGCCCTCCATCGCCTCCATACCGATAGCGAAATCGCTGTCATGTTCGCCGCTGGCGTTAGCCGATTGCGCATTGCGGCGCCGCTGTTGGCCATAACCACTCTCGCGGCGCTGGTGACTTTCTATGTCAATGTAGACCTTATGCCGCGCACCTATCGTATCATGAAACACATGGTGGCGGATATTCGCGCAGACTTTGTCAGCTCTCTGTTGCGGAGCGGTGAATTCATCGACGCTGCTGACGGACTGACAGTGTATGTAGATGAAATACGCCCAGGCAATCAGTTTATAGGTCTTTTGATTAACGACTACCGCAACGCCAAGGACCGCAAGACCTATTTCGCCCAGCGCGCTATCTTGAGAGAAACTGATAGCGGTCCGGTTCTGCTGCTAAAAAACGGCAATATTCAAACGGTCGCGCAATATACGGGCAAGGTCGACATCATCCAGTATCAAGACTGGGCTATCGACATCTCTTCGATGCGACAGGGCGCCGGAGAATTGCAGCTGGAAATGACTGAGCGTTACCTCGGCGAACTTCTCAATCCGGATATGTCGAAGATTTACGATCGTCAGAATGCCACAAAGCTGATTGCAGAGGGCCACGCCCGTATCACGGCGCCGCTTTACGCCTTCGCCTATGTTTTTATCGGGCTTTACGCCCTGATCGGCGGCTCTTATTCGCGGCGCAGCTATTTCATCCGGGTCGTCATGGCTGGCGCAGCGATTTTTCTGCTGCGTGTCGCCGGCTTTCTGGCGCAGGGTTTCGCCGGTGCGAATGGTGAAATGTGGCTCATCTATGCGGCGCCCCTCGCCGCCATCGGCTCCTCCGCCTTCCTTCTCTTTGCGCCACCGCCGATGCGGCGCAAGCTGGCTGAAGGCGCCGCCTGATGCCGCCCATCACACTTTTCCGTTATATCCTCTCACGCACCTTCATCGCCGTCGGCGGCCTTTTCGCTGTTCTCACAGCACTCGTCATGCTGGTGGATCTCATTGAAAACATGCGCTTCAGCGGCAAGATTGCTGGCGGCGATTTCGGTCTGGCGCTCAGCATGACTTTGTTGCGCGCGCCTTCCAATGTGCAGGCGCTCATCCCATTCGTATTCCTGTTCGGTTCAATCTGGATGTTCCACCAGTTGAACAAACGGTCGGAAATTTCTGTTATGCGCTCAGCGGGTCTTTCCGTATGGCGCTTGCTTGGTCCGTCGGCCCTGATCGCCGCCATTTCAGGTTTCTTCATCATCACAGCCGTCGACCCCCTGTCGGCGCATTTTCTCTCGCAGGCTGAAACGCTTAAATCCCGCATGGAAGGCGGTGACCGCAATCTGGTGCGCATCTTTGGCGATGGCATCTGGCTGCGTCAGCGCGACGAAAACGGTCAGCTCATTATCAACGCCGCCAATTACGACAACACAAGGGCGGCGCTCGAGAAGGTGACGATCTGGCGCTTCGATCCCGAGAATAAATTTCTTGAACGATTGGACGCCTCGGAGGCCTTCCTCTCCGGCCGCACATTGGAGCTTCACGATGCGCGGTTGCGGGCGCCCGGCGTGGAAAATGAACAATTCACGCCGATCTACGCCGTGCGCACCTCCCTCACCTCCGGAAACTTACGCGAAAGGGTGGCGCCGCCAGAGACCCTGTCTCTGTGGAGCCTACCCCGCTTTATTCTTCTGGCCGAAGCCGCAGGAGTGCCCACCGTGCGCTACAATATCCGTTTTCACGATTTGTGCTCCACACCCTTGAAGTTGCTCGCCATGGTGTTGATCGCCGCCGCCTTTTCAATGCGCCCGACCCGAACCGGCGGTGCCCTTAAACTGGCGGTAGGGTCGATCATCGCCGGATTTTCGCTGTTCATCATCTCCGAAATCTCCACAGCCCTGGGTGAATCGGGGCTTGCCCCCGCGGCTCTGGCCGCCTGGATTCCGGCTGTGGTGGCGAGCCTTGCGGCCGTGACCGTCCTGTTGCATCTGGAGGATGGATAGGAAAGGCCGGCGCCCTCCGGAAAAGGGCTATCGGCTGGACCTCGCCAACCGCCTCATATAACTCTACCCCCACGATAATTTCAGTGATTCGCGCGGCGAAGGGCCTACATTCCGTGTCAACCAGTAACCGCCTTATAGCGCGCCTGTTGATGACGACAGTGCTTGCGGGCGCTGCCACTGGCCTGTTGGCTGCGCCGCCCGCATGGGCGGCCGCCCCAACCGTCACAGCCAGCGAGAATGAGTCCGATCAGGTCCTGTTCGAAGCGGACAGCGTCGAGCGCGAATTTGACGATGGACCGATCATCGCAGAAGGCGATGTGCGGGCCTATTTCGGCGCACGGTACCTTCGCGCCGACCGTTTGATCTACGATCCCGAAACCGACATTGTCATCGCCGAGGGCAATGTTTCAATCACTGACGCCAACATGGAAACGGCCTTTGCCGGACGGGTTGAGCTCTCCGGCGACCTGCGTGACGGCATCGCAGAAAATTTCAGCGCGCTTCTGGAAGATAACGCGCGCCTCGCCGCCGATAGCGCGGTGCGAGAACAAGGCGCCCGTACGCGCCTTAACCGCGCCGTCTATACGTCATGCAATGTCTGCAACAAGGATGGCGAGCCAAAAACACCAACATGGCGCATCAAGGCGCTGCGCGTTACGCGGGACGAGGAACGCAAGGTTCTTCGGTTTCATCACGCCTTTCTTGAAATTGCGGGCGTACCGATTATTTACGCGCCCTATTTGCAAACGCCGGATCCTTCGGTGGAGCGTCAGTCGGGATTTTTGCCTCCGGATATTGGCGCATCGAGCCGCCTCGGCTTCAATATCGAGCTGCCCTACTATCTGGCTATCTCGAATTCACAGGACGCAACATTTTTTCCAAAATACACGGCGAAGGACGGCGTCTTGTGGCAGGCAGAATGGCGTCGCCGCGGCGCTAACGGCTATCATGTCCTCTCTGGCGGGGTAATCGACGCCCCCAACGATACAACGACGCCAGCAGCTTTCACGGAAAGCACGCCGGGGGTTCGCTGGCACCTGTTCGGACGCGGCCACCGTGACTTCGGCGAAAACTGGCGTGCAAGCTATGACTTCGAGCGCATTTCCGATAAGGAATATCTGCGTCAATACGACGTTGAGCGCCGCGGCGATTTGCGCCAGGAGCTCGACCGCAGCCGCACCAATCAGCTTCGCAGCAATGCACGCGTTGCCTGGAACGAGGGCGGTTCGCATCTAACTATCGATACTTATCTGTTTCAGGGCCTCAGAACACAGCAAAACCGGCTGGCGATGATGGAACAGGGCCTTGGCCGCATCGATGACGCCAGAACCACGCCTTATGTGCTGCCGCTGATCGACTTCCGGCATGACTTCAACTCAAAAGTCGCCGGCGGCGCCGTGACGGCGCGGGCGAACATCGCCTCGCTCTATCGCACACAAGGCATCGACTCTCAGCGCTTCACCACATCGCTCGAGTGGGACCGGGACATCATCACCCGCGGCGGCCACCGCTTCAATCTCTTCGCCAAAGCGCGCGCCGATGTATTTTCTTATCAGGACCTGGACCAAGGCACGGAAGTCTGTTTTAGCGGCGATGCTCCGTGCGCTATCGGTTTCCCGGGCTTCTCGGAAACCGACACAAGCGATATTACTTCGCGCTTTGCCCCCACCATTGGGCTTGAATGGACATACCCGCTGGCGCGTGAATTCCACGGCGCACAGCTCTACATAGAGCCGCGTGTACAGCTCATCGCCAGCCCGACAGGGCTGAATGACGACGATATTATCAACGAAGATTCGCAAAGCATCGAATTCGATTACGCTGGCCTTTTCGACTTCAATAAAGCAACTGGTTACGACGCTTTCGAAGACGGTCAGCGAATGAATATCGGCGTGACAGCATCCGCCGAAACGCTGAACGGCTTTCTTGTTGAAGGATCAATCGGCCAGCAGATCCGCTTGCAGGAAACCAAGGCCTTCAACGATTCTTCAGGCCTCGGAGAAAAAAGCTCCGACATCGTCGGCTCCTTAAACATTGAGTACAAAAATAAAGTCGGCCTCGAAAACCGGTTCCGGATCGACAACAATTCTGGCGATGTCCAGCGCGCTGAATCGCGCGCCTATTATCGCGGAAAAATTATTCGCGCGGGTCTCAGCTATGTACGTTTGAATGAAGAGAATATCGCCAATAATCTCGTCAAGCGCGAAGAGTTGACGGCAAACGCCAATATTAAGCTCACACGACACTGGTCGGTTGGCGGCGGCTGGCGTCTTGATCTCGACAGCAACCAGACGATCCAGCAGAATTTCTCGGTTGGCTATGAAGACGAGTGCTCCATGCTCGGCCTAACCTATCGCCGCGATCGCACCCGCACGCGTAATGTCGAGCCCGATAATGCTATTTTGCTTACCTTCACCTTGAAATCATTGGTCAATTGAGCGCTTGCACAGGCGGCAATTACCACTATTTTCCCCGTAGGCGGGCGTGAATACAAATTACAGGACAACCCACAGAATGCGATTTTCCGTAATTAGTTCAGTTGCTTACTTTATCGCGACGGGTCTGGCGGCTGCCCTCCTGACGCCGGCGGCGGCGCAAATTCAGACCAATTCCGAGGGTTTAACCAGCGATCAGGTGATTGAGCGTTCCGGCGTACCGCCAAGCGCCGTGGCTGCCGTGGTCAATGACGCTGTGGTCACTACATTCGATGTGCGCCAGCGTATGAAGCTCATGCTCATCTCCGCAGGCGGCCAGATTCCGCCAGAAGCCATGCCTCAAATCCAGGCCCAGGCCCTGCGTGACCTGATTGAAGAACGTCTGAAACTTCAGGAAACTGGGAAGTGGGACCTCGTTGTCGGCGAGGACGAAGTTCAGAATGATCTCTCGCTGATGGCGGCCCAATCCAACATCACTGTTGATCAAATGGTTGACGAACTGGGCAACGCCGGCATCTCGGTGAACACTCTGAAAGAGCAAATTCGCAGCCAAATCGCCTGGCCGCAGCTGGTGCAGGGCCGTTATCGTGATCGGGTGCGCGTTAATGAAGACGAAATTGAGACGACGCTGGAACGCATGCGCGAAGACGTCAGCAAGGAACAGTTCCTTGTTTCCGAAATCTGCATTCCCGTCGACAATCCATCACAGGCCCAGGAATATTATCAGGGCTCATTACAGCTGATCGAACAGATGCGCCGCGGCGTTCCCTTCGCGGTCGTCGCACAGCAATTCTCCGCATGCACGACGGCTGCTGTAGGCGGCGACCTTGGCTGGGTGCGCGCAGGCGAGCTTGATGAAGAGCTCGACAATGCAATCAGGACGTTGCCGCCGGGATCAGTCACCAACCCCATCCCTTCCGACGGCGCATTCATTATTCTCGCAGTTCGCGACAAACGCGCCGCCGCAATTGCAGGCGAACCTACATTCACTCTCGCTTATGCCAGCGCCGATGAATCCCTGGGCAACGCCGCAGCGCACGCAGCGCTTGAAAATATTGAAACTGCTGAAGTCTGTTTCAGCCGAGGCCTCCGAATCGATATGGGTAAAGGGGTCGGTTTCAGCCTTCTGGAAAACGTTACACTCGATAAAATAGATGAGCGTTTCCGCCCTTTCATCGAGGATCTCGAACGGGGCGAGCAGTCTACAGTGATTGAAGCGGACGGCGCTTATCATTCGGCTTATGTTTGCGACAAGGATGAAGGCCTTGGCCTTCCGTCCCGCGCAGCAATTGAAAACCGGATATATTCGCGCCAGCTCGAACGGATTGGCCAACAATATCTGCGTGATATTGAACGCGACTCCATGGTCGACATCCGCTCCTATAACCTGACGCAACCGAACGGCTAGAACCATGCCTGCTCCCCTTGCCCCGGCTCCCTTAGCCGTGACCATGGGTGAGCCCGGCGGCGTCGGCCCGGAAATAACCCTCGCCGCCTGGGAGACCTTGAGGAAAGACAGTGTCTTTTTTGTCATCGCGGACCCGTCACTCTTCCCAGCGGAGAAAATCGCCCTGATTGCCAGGCCCGAAGAGGCTGCGTCGGTTTTTACAAACAAGCTTCCTGTGTTGCCGCTTGAGATGCCTGTCATCGCAACGCCTGGCGCGGCATCTTCCTCAAATGCCGACGCCGTCATCGAAAGCATCACCCGCGCCGTCGCGTTTGCACTCTCCGACGCAGCCTCCGGCGTCGTCACCAATCCCATACAGAAATCAGCGCTGATCGCCGCAGGCTTCAAGTTTCCAGGACACACGGAATTCCTCGCCGATTTAACGAAAGACGCTGCAATGCCGGTCGGGCGTTTGCGCGGTCCGGTTATGATGCTTGCGGGGCCGGAGCTGAAAACCGTCCCGGTCACCATCCATCAATCCGTCATCGAAGCGGCGCGCGCACTCAACACGGACATGATTGTGCAAACCGCAACGGTCACAGCACAAGCGCTCGCTCAGGAATTCGGCGTCACCGCTCCCCGCCTTGCGATTTCCGGACTTAACCCACATGCTGGTGAAGCAGGCGCATTAGGCCGCGAAGACGAGGAGATCATCGCGCCTGCGATTGCAGCGTTAAGAGCTTCCGCTATTGACGCTCGCGGCCCCCTTCCCGCCGACACTATGTTCCACGCCGAAGCGCGGACAACTTATGACGCCGCGATCTGTATGCTGCATGACCAGGCTCTTATCCCGGCAAAGACGATGGCCTTTCATGACGCTGTGAATATAACGCTCGGCCTCCCTATCATCCGTACCTCGCCAGATCATGGCACAGCCCTCGACATCGCCGGCAAAGGGGTCGCCCGCGCCGACAGTCTGATAGCCGCTATAAAAATGGCCGCTGCCATGGTCGCACACCGCACCCCATGAGCGCGCCCCTTCCTCCCCTGCGCGATGTGATTGAGCGCTATGAGCTTGGCGCAAAGAAGTCGCTTGGCCAGCATTTCCTTCTCGATCTCAACATGACGCGAAAAATCGCGCGCACGGCCGATATTGGCAGTGGCGATCAGGTGCTGGAAATCGGCCCGGGGCCTGGCGGTCTCACCCGAGCGCTTCTTGAAACAGGCGCGCACGTCACCGCCATTGAGCGCGATCATCGCTGTATCGAAGCCCTTAGCGAAGTCGCCGCTTTTTTCGACAACAAACTTGCGGTAATCGAAGCCGACGCACTGACCGCAGATGAAACTACATTTCTGGCTGGAAAAACGCCGGTGAAGATTGTCGCCAACCTTCCCTACAACATATCGACGGAGTTGCTGATCAAATGGCTGAAAGCAGGCCCCGCTTTATGGTCCGTAATGGCGCTGATGTTTCAAAAGGAAGTGGCCGACCGCATCCTCGCAGCGCCGGGATCAAAAGCTTATGGCCGACTTTCTGTGATCGCGCAGACGACCTCTGTACCCTCGCGCGCCTTCAATCTTCCCGCGCGCGCCTTTACCCCACCGCCAAAAGTCGACTCCAGCGTCGTTTTATTTGAACAGCCTCGGGAAGGCTTTCCGGCGCTAGGCGCACTAGAGAAAGTAACGCAGGCGGCTTTCTCGCAGCGCCGAAAAATGTTGCGATCTTCACTAAAACCTATTTTCGGCGATAAACTTTCCGAAACGCTCCTGTCAGCCAATATTGAAGAAACACGGCGGGCCGAAGAGCTGAGTATCGATCAGTTCAAGAAACTGGCTCTAGTTATTGCGGAATAAAGCAAGCTCAGCTTTCTTTTGGTTGGCGAACCAACTGCGTTTGCGTCACCACGGCCGCAAGCTTTCCATCCTCACGGAAAACATCCGTCTTCCAGACCTGAAGCGTGCGGCCAAGATTAACTGGCGTTGTCACGGCTTTCGCGGTCTGCCCAACCGGAATTGCGCGCAGAAAATTAGTTTTACTTTCAATTGTCGTCGTCATGAACCCCTGCGGCATGTTCATGAAAGCGCCGATTCCGCCCATATTATCGGCGAAAGCCATAATAGCGCCGCCATGGAGCGTCGCCGGTATTGTGCAGTGATCAGGCGTCACCAGCAGTTCACCTTCAATGCGTTCTTTCGTCACCAGCGTCATCGTCACACCCATCATTTTTGCGAAGGGTGCGTTGTTCTGATTGAACGCGCTGGCGAGGTTTTCTTCGCTCATCTGATCCTCATATCCATCGGCGCACACGCCGCGCATAAGCGTCGTATTGTGCGCCGAAACGGCCGTGCAAATAATGCTCTTCCTGCCGAATGATGATAGTCAGTCCAACAAAACTGACAATCACCGCAACTGCAGTCAGAGGCCCGGGAGCTGCTAAAAGTCCGCCGATAAGAAAAAGCATCACACCGAGATAGACCGGATTTCGAGAAAAGCGGTTGAGGCCGCCCACTACCAGCGCGTCTACATGATTTTCCGCCCCCGGGACGCCCACCCGCCAAGACCGGCCCATACCGGCCTGACTGGCGAGTATGATCACTGCGCTGAAAATAAGAAGCCCCAGCGCAGCCCAGGGCGCCGGTGACTCTCGCGTCGCGACAAGATCGTCCAACACCGGAAAAGGCGCACGAAAAACAAAGTAGAGATCGAGAACGCCCGCCCCTGCGATCAAACAACGCTGCATCCAGTTGGTGTTTCGCTCTGCGACGGCGTTCGGATTGACGCCGCGTAGTCTCAGAGCAATGCCAAAAGCAATCATCCAGCCCATCAGAAGAATGACGATTAAGGCGACCCGCCAGGCCAGCATTTCTTGAGACATACGCCGCTCCGCTTTCCAAAGAGCGACAGGTAAAAACTTTTAAGCGTAAAACGCAAGATTTATCCGCATAAAGAGTAATGTTATCCCGAATGTATGTTATATAAAAACTTCTCAGGCCGCATGAATCAGAACAGCTACTAGCAGGGCCGTATCGTCACCGCGATTGACCCAGCCATGGTTGGTTGCACGCTGGATCACAACATCGCCGGGCTTCAACCCCACCGCCTCGCCATCATCAAGCAGCAAATCCACAATTCCCTTCACAAGCACGATGACATCGAGAGACTGAGTCTTGTGCATCGCCGGATGCCGGGTCGTGTCAACACGGCAATGGCCAGCCCCAACAGCGCCAAAACCGAAGGCTGCAGATGCTTCAAGCTCTTCGATGGTTTTGGCCGGATCTTCGCGTGCAATCGTAAACCAGCGCACTTTTACCGACCCCGGATCCGGCTCAAGCCTCAAATCCGCGTCAGCCAAATGATCCTTAGCATCCAGGAGCCTGGCCTCATCAAGATCAGCGGACCAGATTTCAGCCAGCCCCGCCTCCTCGAGCGCAACCAGTTTTGCGGCGGCGCCATCAATCAATACGCGTGAACGGCCTTCTTTATTGTTATCCGTAACGATGCGGCGGAGCGATTGCCAATCCATGATTACTCAATAACCGCAGGCGCGATGCGCGCAACAACATCACTGGCGTCATAAAAATCACCGTCTTCCGGAGGCTCGCCTTCGCCCATCAACACCTCAAGACGCGTGGTGAAATAATCGCGCCCGCCGATCTTGCCGAGATCGCCGCTTACGCCAACGCCGACGCCTGTGCTGCGCCCATAAGAGCCGCCCCCCACCCCCGCGCCGATGCCCACACCGCCGCGCTGTTCACCCGTCGTATTGCGGCCGATAACACGGAACCAGTCATAACCATTTTGCAGCGCCAGTTCGCCCGCGCGTTTTAGCGCATAATCCTCAACGGCTTCGGGCGGCATGTCGCCAGACCCACGATAGGTAATGCGATAGCGGTTGGATTCGATCCGTGTTTCTTCATAACCAAATCCTTTGGGGTCCGCCGGACCGTAATTCGCGGGCCCCACCGTGGCGCAAGCAGCGAGCGACATCGCCGCGGCCAAAATGATAAGCTTGTTCATAAAAGCCTCCCATAACTCGCAAAATGTTAGCACCAGGCCAGAGCTCACGCAAAAGATGCATGCCCCTATTATACGAGCCGCGCCGGAGCGTAGGCTTTCAAATTACGGTTTTTACGCGAGATATTTAGTACAGCCTGAAATTAGCAGAATCTCGCTTGCGCGCCTCAGCCGAATCACCCAGCGTCATTTTGCGGGAAGAGTGCGTGAGTGAGGGGGAAATGGACCGTATGGCTGATTGCGCCTGCTATCCTGTGCTCCGATCACCTTTGGTCGGCTTGCTTCCGCCGCCCTATTCAGTGACTGCCTCCGCTAAAACGGATAAAATCATACTTATGTCCGATAATAGCGCCGGATCGGCGCAACAAAATTTTTTGAGGAGGGGAATGTGAAAAACCCATCAACCGCCGATATTGCGGAACTAAAAACCCGCGCCAATGACAAACGATTTGAGTCGCTTGTTGAGAATTATGTCAGCACCCTTTCCCGGCTGCGGGAAATTGGCCGTGAGCAACCCGCAGAAGCGACACGCCAGGCACAGCTTGATAGCGAAGAAACAGAGCTGCTTAGCGAGAATGAGCAGTTGATCAACACGGCCTGCGCCATGAAAGCGGAAAGCCTGGCAGGCGTCAGAAACAAGCTCGAACTCTGGCGCATGGATGTTCTTGGCGCCACTCCCGCCGAAAATCCGTCCGATCAACTCATTCTCTCCGTCATTGACGATCTGGAGCGGTTGATCAGGCGGCAGGCAGGTTAATGCCTGCCGCCTAGCTTCTAGATGCGATCAGGACCGACGCGCACTACGGCCTTACCGAAATTCTCGCCTTTGAAAAGACCTATAAAGGCTTCAGGCGCTTTGCCTAAACCTTCATAGACGGACTCCTGAAACTTGATTTTGCCTTGTGCGAGAAGCGGCGCCACTTCCATGGCGAACTCCATCACCTTGTCCATATATTCAGACACGATAAAGCCCCGGATCATGACACCGCGCCCGACGACATTGATCAGGTTCGGCGGGCCGGGTTCTGCTTCCTTGTTATTATATTGAGCAATCATCCCACACCACGCCATACGTCCCCCCAACGCAATGCAGTTCAGCGCCGCCTCAAGATGCATGCCGCCGACATTTTCGAAATAGCAGTCAACGCCTTTAGGCGCTGCTTCCGCCAGCGCCTTCGTCAGTTCAGCAGCATTCTTGTAATCCTTGTAGTTCAGTGCGACATCGACGCCCGCCACTTTTTCGAGCCAGTCGCATTTTTCCTTCGAACCCGCAGAAGCGATAACACGGCAACCTTTGGCTTTCCCGAGCTGGCAGACGACAGAACCAACAGCCCCGGCGGCGCCCGAGACAAACATCGTCTCCCCTTCTTTCGGCTTCAGGATTTGCGTCACGCCCGACCAAGCCGTGAGCCCCGGCATACCGAGAACGCCAAGATAGGCGGAAAGCGGCGCCATTCCCGGATCGACTTTTTGGGTGCGCTCACCCTTTGAGACGTAATATTCTTTCCAGCCGCCCAGGAAATCGACGACATAATCGCCCGGCGCAAAGCCGTCGATATTCGATTCGACCACTTCAGAAACAGCGCCCCCTTCAAGCGGGCGGTCCAGCGAAAATGGCGGAATATAACTTTTTACGTCTGGCCGCATCCGACCGCGCATATAAGGGTCAACTGACATCCAGACAGTGCGGCAAAGCATTTCCCCAGGCCCCGGCGCCGAAACCTCGAAATCGCTTTCAACAAAGTCACTCTCCGCAGGCATCCCCGCCGGATACGCTTTCAGAAAAACCGCTTTTGATCGCCGCTCGCCCATCATCTTCTCCATTAATACCGCCTGCTTGGCTGCACAGGCGCTTTTCCCGCACCCTATGGCATTCCGCCCTCCTCGCAAGAGCGTGATGCACCTAGCCCGCTTTGGCCCAAATCCGCCCCTTCTCCGCCTCATTCTCGCCTTGCCTGAACGGTTAATTAATTTTTGACAAGGCGGCAGGGGCCGCATGTGGTTGAGTTAGAAAAGCGAATTTCACGCATCCCCCATGCGAAGGAGATAGATCATGAAGAATCTGATTGTGGCTTCCGGCGCGCTAATGCTCGCCGTGACGGGCTGCCAGTCCACCGGCGAAGGCGCGTTTACAGGCGCAGTTCTTGGCGCCGCTGGCGGTGCGATCGCTGGCGAGATTTTCGCTGGCAGCCCCGGCAAAGGCGCAGCCTATGGTGCGCTGGTTGGCGCGGCGCTAGGCGCCTATGAGGGCTGCTCACGCGCCGGCACTTGCTGGGGCCGCGCCCGCGATAACGGTTATCGTCAGTATGATCGCTATTCAGGCCGGTATTATTATGAAGACCCGGAATATGGCGACACCTATTGGGAGGATGGCTCCTTCCGTGAATATGGCCGCAATCCACCCCGTCGCCGCGGCTACTGATCCCACAGGTTAGTTGCGTAAGCGAACGGCCCGTCTCGGCGGAGGCGGGCTGTTTGCTATGCACAAGATTGCATAGCGGAAAGCTTCGGAACGATACTGCAAACTCTCGTGTTGCCATTCATGTGCGCTCCGCAACAGGAGCAGTGAGATAGGGAGCACCCCATGAAACTTGTTCTTACCTCAGCCATCAGTGGAATAATGCTGGTTTCCGCCTGTACACAGTCAGGCACAGCAGAAAGAAACGCGGTTTATGGCGCCGCTGCAGGCGCGGCTGCAGGCGCCGTCGCCGGTGAAGTGATTGCAGGCAAACCCGGCCGAGGCGCGGCGTATGGCGCCGCGATCGGCGCTATCGGCGGCGCAATCGTCGGTTGTGAACGCTCGAATGAATGCTGGAACCGCGCCAAGAACGGCGACCGCCGCTATTATGATGAGCGCGCCGGCCGTTATTATTATGTCGACCCCCAATATGGCGACACCTGGTGGGAGAACGGTGAGTTCCGCTCCTATGGGCGCGGCAGACCGTAAAAAGATCAAATCGCCATACGCTCGCAGGTTTAATCAAGCTGCGGGCGTTTTTTTCTGCCCTTACCCATCTGGCTCAGTGCAATTAAAGTCATTGTGGGAACAAACGCATCCGCCTGTCCCGTCGGATCGGCGAGCTCCCAGAAAGCAAAAAGGCCTGGCCAGCCCCATAGCGCTACAGCAGCCACGCCCAACACCGCATCGAACCCCATTTCAAAGCCCGGGATAATGATCCCCATACGGCCGATGGTGAAGTCCGCAAGGTCGAGTATAACTGCGATCACAAGCTTGGCCAGGTCCGTCCTCATGCAGCCACATCCATTTCGGTTTTTTCCCGTATGAAAGCCGCCGCTTCGCGGATTGATTTCATCGCCTCGGGAAAGCGGCCCGGAAAGATTGGCCAGACATGGATCAACCCTTTCTCCGTCACGAGTTTAGATTGCACCCCTGCGGCCGACAGTCTTTCTTGAAGCCTTGTTGAATCATCCCGTAAAACTTCGCTGTCGCTGACGAAGATCAACATAGGCGGCAACCCTGTAAGATCAGCATAAAGCGGCGATGCTAGCGGCGCTTTCGGGTCGGCAGCGGCGAGATACCGCTTTGCGCCCTCAACAATATAAACCTTTTTGAACATGGCATCTGATTTCTCATTCTCGTCGAGAGAGGCGCCGGTCGTAGCGAGGTCCGTCCATGGCGAGAGCAAGAGCGCGCCCGCAGGGCTCGGCAGCCCACGCGCCTTGATGGACAAGAGCAGCGCCAACGCCAGACCGCCGCCAGCGGAATCACCGCCAATCACAAGCTTTGCGGGATCCCGCCCCTCCCCTAACAGCCATTCATAAGCGGCGACCGCGTCATCCACCGCAGCAGGAAAAGGATGTTCCGGCGCCATGCGATACTCGAGTGAGAAGATCTCGGCCTGTGCAGCTTTTGCAAGTGAATAGGTAAAGGCGCGATGAGACCTTGGCGACCCGAAAACATACCCTCCGCCATGGATATAAAGCACAGTCCGGCCGGGCTCTGCATTTTCAGCCCGGTGCCATTCTCCTTTGACCGCGCCCTCAACCACATCGCAAGAAACACCTGCTGGCGGTTGTTTCGGCGCCAGCGCGTCCGCCCCGTCACGCAAGGTCTTCGCCTCCAGGAGGTGGATCGGCTTCGACTTGAACGTCGCCTTCATTACCCAATTGAACAGAACCGCCTGAATGCTCGGCATGCCGCCTCCCTTTTTCTAAAGGGTAGACGTTTCTCTCAAGAGGGAAAAGCCTTCAAGGCATCAACTCAGTTTCGATAACGCAGCCCAAAGCCAAAGGTTCTGGTTTCACCGGGGAAATAACGATCATTACCAAAGGCGAAATCCGCACGCTCAGCGTAAAGTTCATTGGTTACATTACGCACCATGACAAAAGCGGCAAGCGCCTCCGTGAGCCCCAGTTCGGCGCGCAGGTTGAAAATATCATGACCCTCATATTTATGGTCATTGGCCGCATCCGTAAAATAAGATCCCATCGCGACCCACTCAGCCTCCGCCATGATGCGGTCCACAGGCCGCCATTGAAGTCGCGTATTCGCCATGACCCGCGGCGCCGTATCCACATCGTCGCCAAAGCTGATCGCCTCGGTCGCATTGCCGACAGGTCTATCAAAACGATACGTGTGCTTTGCATAAGTAAACGCACTTTGCAGGGTCAGCGTTTTCAATAGATCAATCCGGACATCCGCTTCCACGCCGACATGGCGCGTCTTTCCGTCAGCCACATTGAACCCATCGGCGTCCCGAAAGAAAAAATTGTCCTTGTCCATGAAGAATCCGGCGAGTTCGAGATTAATCCGCTCGCCAAACGCGCCGCGAAAGCCAAGCTCAACTGCATCAATCGTCTCAGGGCGCGCCTGGTCGCCGGTCTGGTTGATTTGCAGGCGGTACAGATCTGTCGTCTGGGGCGGACGAGCACCGCGCGCATAGCTGACATAAACCGAAGCATCATCATCTAGTTCATGACGCAATGAGAATTTCGGGCTCGCCGTAACAAATCTATCTGTTTGATCGGGAAGCCGCAGAAAGCGCCCGACGACATCACTATCCGTCATGTTGTCATATTTATAGATTGTGCCGTCAACGCGGATCGCGGCGCTCGCTGTAGTGCGCGGCCCCAAAGCATGTTCGCCCTGCACAAACCCGGAAGCGTTTACGGCCTTGACGTCATAATCGTAATGAAGGCCCGGCGTATATGAAAACACCTGCGGCATTGACTGGAACTCGGACAAGAACCCGTCCGTATATTCCGCATCGATCCCGGCAATGAGCGAAAGAGGCCCGACATCATGATAAACCGCGCTCTGAACCCCAACACTCTTATGTCCATTTTTCTCAAGCGCGTTTGACGGCAAAAAATGCTGGGGAAATTCCATCTCGCTCCAGCGCGCATATGGCGTCACTTGAATGCGTGTTTGCTCACCAGCGTCGAACTCGATTGTAGACTGGAGCCGCGCCGCCTTGGCGTCGCGATAGGCCTGCGGAAAATCATTGGTTTTGCGCAGCTCTTTGTCCTTGAGGGTCGCCGCCCCAAAAATGAAGCCTGCGGTTTCCTGTTCAAGATTATCGAAGGAAAAGATCGTATCCACGCTGACGCGGCCATCATCATAAACATGACGCAAGGTCAGCTTTTGCTGGTCGAGCCCCGCATCGACACGGTAGCCAGCTTCGGTAGTGACTGAAGCAGCCGCATAAAGACCATTGGCGCCTTCAGTTCCTGAAACACTGCCTTTGAATTTGTAGCGGTCCTGGGTGTCGCCATAAGCTTCCGCAAAAACCGAAAAATTCTCTGACGGCGATGGCGTCAGCACATTAACGACGCCATGAATAGCGTTGGCGCCATAAAGCGCGCCGGACGGTCCGCGCACAATCTCGATACGGTCTGCAATTTCATAATGAGCATCGAACAGCCCATTGATATTAGCAAACCCGGCAGAACGGATGGCGACGCCATTTTCAAGAAAGAGAAATGAGCCGGCACCCGCGCCTGATGTGAGGACGGGCGACCGGATAGCCGTCAATTGTTCAGCGCCGGAGCCGCGATGAAGCGTTACGCCCGGCGCACGCGACAATATCTCCGAAATATGGTCGGCATCGATAAGCTCAATATCATTGGCGGTAATTGCCGTAATGCTCTGCGGCACATCAGACAAAGCTGTGGCGCGCCGCTCGGCAGTAACGACAATCCCGTCTTCAGCCAGGACCGGCGTCAAGGTCGTGACCGACAAGAGACAAGCGCAAAAGACAGAAAGATTCTTCACAACCGGGAACTCGCTTCAACTCGCAGCCCCAGCCTTACTATTTCCGCTCGTATTTCGCCACCTTTTGCGAAATTGAACCAAAGATAGAGTGGCCATTCTTGTCCTTCATCTTGATTTCGACCGTGTCGCCGAATTTCATGAAAGGCGTTTTGGCCTCGCCGTCGTAGATTGTCTCAATAGTACGAATTTCTGCAATACAGGAATATCCGTCACCACCGTCAGCGATAGACTTGCCCGGCCCGCCGTCGAGCTTATTAGAAACTGTGCCTGAGCCAATAATAGCGCCAGCGCCCAGCGGCCGGGACTTTGCGGCATGAGCGATCAGTTGCGGGAAGTTGAAGGTCAGGTCCTTGCCGGCATTCGCCTGTCCGAAGGGCTCGCCATTGTAGCGCACCAAGAGCGGCAGATGAACGGCGCCCCCATCCCAGGCGTCACCCAACGCATCGGGCGTCACGGCCACCGGCGTAAAAGCCGATGAGGGTTTCGATTGGAAAAAGCCAAAGCCTTTGGCCAGTTCCGCCGGAATAAGGCCGCGCAAGGAGACGTCATTCACCAACATAACAAGGCGGATATAACCCTTAGCCTCTTCTGGTGTGACCCCCATAGGCACATCGCCGGTTATAACGGCGATCTCCGCCTCCATGTCTATGCCCCAGCCTTCATCCGTTGGCATGACAATATCGTCGCGAGGACCTAAAAATGAATCAGATCCGCCCTGATACATCAGCGGGTCTTCATAAAAACTCGCCGGCACTTCGGCGTTACGTGCTTTCCGAACAAGCTCTACATGGTTGATGTAGGCGGAACCATCCGCCCACTGATAAGCTCTTGGCAATGGTGATGCGCATTCACGCTCATGAAAGCGCTCGACAGGGACTGAACCAGTTTCAACGCCATGGGCCAATTCGCGCAAGCCGGGCTCACAATGCTCCCAATCATCAAGCGCCGCTTGCATGGTCGGCGCGACACGCTCTGCGTCCGTGTAGCGTGTTAAATCGTTGGAGACGACAACCAGCCGTCCATCGCGGCCGCTCTTCAAAGATGCGAGTTTCACAGATTGAATTCCTTTTTCAATATGGACGCCAACTGCATCGCAGCGTCTTTATCCAATTGTATGGTCTGGCTCGTCTTACCCGGTATTTGACGCTTATCTCGGCCATACATGTCAATCTGTAAGAGACGTCGGCCATCTCGTTCAAAGCTAAAGTACTCTGCATCTATCTCATCATGCGTACTATAGCGATCACGTTCACCTTTAACGAAGGCTTTTATCTTTGCCATATAGGAGCCTGTTTATATTCACTGTATTTTCATTGCGCAGGATTTAACCGATAGGCCCAAAAAAGCAAAGCCCGCCGGCGCAAAAACGCCAACGGGCCGATCAATGAAAATCGTTAGTTCTACCTGATCCGAACAACAGCTCGCGTACGGCTCACTTCATATTTGCGGCCGCCTTCATCATAACACCAATAAGCATCGTAACGAGCTCTGTGACCGTCATGCCACGTATATTGGAAGGCCTTGTAGCAGTCATAACCGCCATAAGCTTCGTAATAACGGTGACGTCGCCGAGGCTCTTCATAGGCATACCATCTGCCGGAACGATGGCCTTTATAAGTATACGGATCGCCTACCCGGACATCAACGCCGAGATCGACATCGGCGCCTACCCCCAGACTGACTTGTGCATGAGCCGGCGCGCTCGCTAACATCGCCCCCGCCAGAACGGCGAATGAAACTTGCTTCAACATATCGTCGTCTCCGTTTCTGCTGATAGAGGAGAAACGGCCTGGGGACGCAAATGTTCCGTGGCGAAAATGAGGCGCTGAACAAACAGCTAGAATGTCCCGAAAAACCTCCCTTTTATAATCATTTTTCTTTTTGAACTCTCGGTAATCACTCGCAAATTAGGACACTGCACGGGTCAGTGTACCCCGTCACTGATCTCCGCCGGAAAGTGCCGCGCCGCACCAAGGACAATGGCGAATCAATATCACGTCCCTGCCGCCGTCATGCACTATTAGCGCAAACTGATTGAGACCTTCATTATAGGCGATGAGGCTGTCCGGGCACTCAAACGGATCGTCATGCTCGGAACAATTCATCTCCAGCGCCGCCTGCATGGATTCACAACACAGGCTCTCAGGATCGGGGTGCTGTGTGCGCGCCGTTTCAGTCATTCCCGCGCCAGCTGTTCACATAGTCCAGATTTTCAACAGCGCCAGCGCTCTCTCCAATATTCAGCGGATCACGCGTGTCGACCATAACTGCATACTCATCCGTCGCCGGCTTTTTCTGCTCGAGCATATTTTTCAGCGCCTTTGGGTGGGGGCCGTGCGTGAAGCCTGAAGGGTGAAACGTCATCATCCCAGCATCAATATTGTCGCGACTGAAGAAATCGCCGGCATGATAGAACAGCACCTCATCATAATCGTCGTTATTATGGAAGAACGGCACTTTCAATGCGCCGGGATCGGTCTCGAAGGGACGTGGTGCGAAAGTGCACACGACAAACCGATCAGACAGAAATGTTGTATGGGCTGAAGGCGGCACATGATACCGATGCGACATAATCGGGCGGATATCGCGGACATTCAATTGAACCGGCGAAAGCTCTCCATGCCAGCCAACAACATCCAGCGGATTGTAAGGATAGGTGGCGACTGAAACCTCCCCACGCTTTTTGATTTCAACGCGTGTTTCGCCATCATCCGCCTGATGCGCCTTGAAAGCGCCGTTGATTTTTGGCGCATTCATTACAGCCGGGTCGAAAATTGCATGCGGTCCGAGAAGGCCCTTATCCGGCAGCGTGTAATGACTGTTGGTGGCTTCAATCATAAGGATTGACGCGAGGCTCGACGGCGCGAGCCGCCACATGGTCCCTCGTGGCAGCATAATGTAGTCGCCAGCTTCAAATTGCAGATGGCCGTAATCGCAGAAGAGATCACCCTTCCCTTCATGCACAAACAACAACTGGTCCCCGTCGCCATTGCGCGCCAGTGACGGCATCGCACTATCTAGCTTCCAGTATCTGATTTCTGTCGCGTTGTTGTGGAGAATGCGCGGCGCTGCCCATGGAGAGGGATTAGCGCCTTTCATTGCAGCTAGATCGAAAGCGCGCGGGCGCAGCGGCCCTTCGAAATTCACCCAGCCCGTAGGTGGGCGACGGTGATGCATGAACGCTGCGGGACCGAAAAACCCTTCTTTGGAGATTTCGCGCTCATAGGTGCCGTCTGGCATGTCAGCATGCGCCTGCCGAGAAGCTTCGCCTTCAACCCGGCTTGGGGTGATCCATCTGCGCGACATCCGCTCTCCTTCGGCCCTTTCGCTTCAAGTGGCCCATTTGGTCAAATTAGTAACATTTGTTACCATTTTTTTTGCCGGCAAGCAAGCCGACTTACACCCAGATGAGCTACGGGGAAAAGCCGCCCTTCCCCTTGCGGCGGGCCTTTGGTAACGCGTGTGCGAGCGCGTCTTGCCTGCGCCAACACGGGACCCATTTTAGGGGCCAGACAATATTCGAGGAATAGCCGTGAAGAAGACCCCTTTGCTGATTCTGGGCTCCGGGCCCGCCGGCCTCACCGCCGCCATCTATGCCGCCCGAGCAGGGTTAAAACCGCTGCTGGTGCATGGACTCCAACCCGGCGGTCAGATGACCATCACCACCGATGTTGAGAACTATCCAGGTTTTGCGGATGTCATTCAGGGCCCTTGGCTGATGGAACAAATGCAAACACAGGCCGAGCATGTGGGCACGGAATTCGTCAACGACCTGATTACCGATGTGGATCTGTCAAAACGCCCCTTCACGCTGAAAGGCGACGGCGGAGAGACCTATGTAGCCGACGCGCTAGTCATTGCTACTGGCGCTCAGGCGAAATGGCTCGGCCTTCCCTCTGAACAGAAATTTCAGGGTTTCGGGGTTTCCGCCTGCGCCACCTGCGACGGTTTTTTCTATCGAAATAAAGATGTCCTAGTTGTCGGCGGCGGCAACACCGCTGTTGAAGAAGCGCTTTATCTTTCAGGCCTTGCGAAAAAAGTAACGCTTGTCCATCGCCGCGACGAGTTACGTTCGGAGAAGATCCTTCAGACACGGCTCTTCAATAAAGAAAATATTGACGTTATCTGGGATCACAAGCTTGACGATATTCTTGGAGACGAGAACCCTCTCGGCGTCACGGGCGCACGCCTTAAAAACGTCAAGACTGGCGAAACTCAGGAGATTAAAGTTGATGGCGTTTTCATCGCCATCGGGCACAAACCGTCAACTGAACTTTTCGAGGGCAAGCTCGCCATGAAAGATCATGGCTATCTTGTCACCGAACCAGATTCGACAGCGACTGCGATCCCCGGTGTGTTCGCCGCTGGCGACGTAACCGACGATATTTACCGTCAGGCGGTGACCGCCGCAGGCATGGGCTGCATGGCCGCGCTAGAAGCGGAGAAGTTTCTCGCCGCCCAGGAAGCCGCGCTCGAAGCGGCGGAGTAAACCCTAACCCGCCACATTCGCGTCCATATTGATCATCCACTGAACGCCGTAGCGATCCGTTACCATACCGAAATAGGAGCCCCAGAAGGTTTCCTGCATCGGCATCGATTCCTTGCCGCCGTCTTTCAGCTTGTCAAAAGCTGCGTCTGCTTCTGCGCGCGATGACGGCGTGAAAGAAATCGAAAAATTATTGCCTTTCACGAGCGAGCCCGCGTGCCCCTGCGCCCTGTCGGATCCCATCAACACATTGTCGCCTAGTGGCAATGACACATGCATGATCCGGTTTTTTTCATCTTCAGCGACGCCCACCATCTCCGGAGGTCCATCTGAAAAACGCTGTTTTACGGCAAACTCGCCACCGAACACGGATTTGTAATAGTCGAACGCTTCTTCGCAATCGCCGTCAAAGGTCAGGTAGATATTGAGGCTCATGGGCTATCCCCAGTTCTCTCAGGAAAGCTTCAGCATAGCCCTTGTTTGCGACGGCGTCGCGACTTCCCGCCCCGCTTCGCGCGCATATTTCGCGAGAGCTTCGATCATCGGCCCATTGGAGGAGGCTTTCTCGCCGTCCGGCAGATAGAAGCAGTCCTCGAGACCCGTGCGTAAATTGCCGCCGAGCTCGGTTGCACGCCGGTGCACCGGCCAGACGTCTTCGCGGCCGATGACCGTCGCCTGCCACGACATGCCGTCCTTTTTATACCTGATGAGGAACGGCAACAGATCCGGATCCGCAGGCATGCCTGACGCAACGCCCATGACAAAATTATAGTCAGCGTGATCGGTCATGCCGTTCTCGATATAAAGCCCCACCGAGCGAACAATGCCGATGTCGAAACATTCAAACTCCGGGATGATGCCGATATCATTCATCACATCGATGAAGTCTTTCACTTTCGACGCGGGATTGTCGAACACCATGGGCGGCCAGGCCCATGAGCCGTCTTTCCGGGTTTTCAGATAATTCAGCGTACCGGCGTTGCAGGCCGCCATTTCCGGTTTGCAGGCGCGCAGATAGTCGAGAACATATTGATATTCCGAACCGACGACGCCGGTGGTCATGTTGATAACGACGCCAGGGCACGCAGCGCGAATCGCTTCGTTTATTTCGGTACAGATCGCCGGGTCCCAGGTGGGCAGATGTCCTTTGCCCTTTTCCTGACTGCGATAATGCACATGCATAATCGTTGCGCCGGCGTCGAAAGCGCGTTTGGCCTCCGCCGCCATTTGCTCCGGCGTTACCGGCACAGGATGTTGTTCGGGATTGGTCAGCACGCCCGTCAGCGCGCAGGTGATGATCGCTGTATCTGACATTTACGCCTCCGCTTTCAGCGCGACAAGTTTCGCGCGGATCACAACCTGTTCGCCTTCCTTCGCCAGCACCTCGGCGACGATGCCGTCTCTTGGCGATTTCAACTGATGCTCCATTTTCATCGCCTCGACAGTAGCAACCACTGTTCCCTTGGAAACGGGATCGCCCGGTCCGACGCGAACGGAGGTGACAAGTCCCGCCATGGGCGCTTTCACCACATCCTCCCCGCCGGCGTTTTCGCTCGCGGGAGCGAGTGTGAAATCCGTATAGCGCTCCCAATCGCCGTCCGTCTCGATTTCTAGATGATAGTGATTGCGCACAAAGCGCGCGACGCCAATGCGGCCTTCATGGCGGTAATGGATCGTGGTTTCGCTTTTGGATAAGACTTCAATCGCCGCCTCTTCGCCGTCATTCGTCGCCGTAATTTTCGCGCCGTCTAGCCTGATGTCAGCCTTGATGATCTGTTGCCCTGTTGTGACAAGGTGCAGGGGAAAGCCACAGGAACCCCGTGAATGCCAACCAGTGAGCTGGTCGCCGAATGGCAAGTCGACAAGCGCGGCGCCGGCAAGCGCAATCGCCGCCGCGCCGCCAGGTGCGTTGCGTTTCGACAAACGCTCAAGATTTCTCTCTATATAACCTGTGTCGGCCTCTCCTTTGTCGAAGGCTTCGTCTTCGAGGAGTGAAACAAGAAAATCCCGGTTGTGGGCGAAACCGAGCAGCACTGTTTTCTTCAATACCGTAGTAAGCTTCAGGCGCGCTTGATCACGCGTCGTCCCATGGGCGATGACTTTTGCAATCATGGGATCGTAAAATGTCGTGACTGTGTCGCCCTCTTCAACGCCGCCATCGACTCGCACGCCCACGCCGTCCGGAAAATCAAGCAGGCGTATCTTTCCGGAATAGGGCATGAAACCCTGCGCCGGATCTTCGGCGTAAAGCCGCGCCTCCATGGCCCAGCCGTCAAAGTGCACGCCTGTTTGATCAACGAGCAGTTTCTTTCCTTCGGCGACATCGAGTTGCCAGGCTACAAGATCGAAGCCTGTCACCATCTCCGTCACCGGATGCTCGACCTGAAGCCGCGTGTTCATTTCAAGGAAGTAAAATTCATCCCGTGCAGGGTCGTAAAGAAACTCCACTGTTCCGGCGCCGACATAGCCTACGGCCTGCGCTGCTTTAACTGCGGCGGCGCCCATTTGCTCCCGCTTTTCCGGCGTGATGACCGGCGACGGCGCTTCTTCGATCACCTTCTGATTGCGCCGCTGAAGCGAGCAATCGCGCTCGCCGAGATGGATGCAGTTGCCATGAGCGTCAGCGAAAACCTGAATCTCCACATGGCGCGCGCCGAGAACCGCACACTCAATCAGAAGCCGGTCGTCAGCAAACGCGCTCTTGGCTTCCTTGCGCGCCGAAGCGATGGCGTCTGCAATCCCAGCCTTGTCCTGCACAATGCGCATGCCGCGCCCACCACCACCGGCGGAGGCTTTCACCATCACCGGAAAACCGAGCTTTTCAGCTTCCTTGATAAATACTGCATCGGACTGATCGTCGCCCTGATAGCCGGGGACGCAAGAAACGCCCGCCTCGATCATCCGGCGCTTCGCAATCGCCTTGTCGCCCATGGCGGCGATGGCGGTTGCGGGCGGGCCGACAAAAATCAGCCCTGCGTCGGCACACGCCTTGGCGAAGTCCGCGCGCTCCGAAAGAAATCCATAGCCCGGATGCACCGCATCGGCGCCGGTGTTTTTCGCTGCGGCTATCACAGCCTCGATATTGAGATAGCTATGCGCGGGCTCCGGCGCGCCGATATGAACCGCTTCATCGGCCATGCGGGCATAAAGCGCATTTTCGTCGGCGTCCGAATAAACGGCGACAGTTGCAACACCCCTCGCCCTCGCCGTCTTGATGATGCGGCAGGCGATTTCACCACGATTGGCGATGAGGAGCTTGCGGATCGGCGTCATGCTTGTTTCGTCGCTGAGAATGCCTCAAGCCAGGGCGGCGTCGCTTTCTGGGCAAACGCCATCGCACCCTTGCGCCCTTCGCCGCGCAGGCATCGCGCAAAGTCTTCGGCAGCTTCATCCAGTTGCACTGGGTCGATCGGAGCCGCGGCGCGATTGAAAATCGCTTTTGTGGCGGCGTTCGCTTCCGGCTCGCAGCGGCCGATGGAGGAAAGCGTTTCGGCGAGGGCACCCTCGATCCCCGCATCGCCATTCACCACTCTGTCGATGAGCCCGATGCGGCAGGCTTCCTGCGCGCCGAAATGAGCGCCGGTCAGACCGAGACGCCGAGCATTGCAAAGCCCCATGCGCCGCACCAGAAACGGCCCAATCTGCGCCGGAGGCACACCAAGAGTCGTTTCGGATAATGAAAACCGCGCATGAGCCTCAGCGATAGCGACATCGGACACGCTGATGAATCCGTTGGCGCCGCCAAACGCCGATCCTTCCACCAATGTCACTAGCGCCTGCGGGATTGCGTCGAGCTTTAACAATACATCTCCGAAAACCCGGTTGCTTTGCGCAATAGGATCCGCGGTGCCGTCAGGCGGCTCCGACGCCATCACCATCTGCCCGAACTCCTTGATGTCGCCGCCCGCGCAAAACGATCCGCCGGCACCGCGCAAGACGACCATCCGAATCTCACGATTGCCTTCGAGCCAATCGCAAAGCGTCATCAAGCCATCCATGATCGCGAAGTTGATTGCATTCTTCGCCTGCGGACGGTTTAGCGTCACGACCAGCGCCGATTGGCGCCGCGACAAAAGAAGATCATCAAGTTCAGGCAGCGCAGTCATTTCTCAAGCCTTATTCGATTTCCCGGGCAACGTGCCCATATATTTGCAGATAATCGACAACATCACCTCGTCGGCGCCGCCGCCGATAGACGCGAGCCGCCCGTCGCGATAGGCGCGCGAAACCGGCGTTTCCTCCATGAAACCCATTCCGCCCCAATATTGCAGGCACGCATCGTTGACCTCGCGCGCAAGACGCCCGGTTTTCAGCTTCGCCATGGAGGCAAGCATAACGACGTCCTCGCCATTCATCATTTTATCGACGGCGTCCCAAGTGAGCGAACGCAACGCCTGCACTTCGGTTTTGAGCTCGGCGAGGCGGAAATGCACCACCTGATTGTCGAGAATGGATTTTCCGAACGCCTTGCGCTGGCGCGCATATTCCGCCGTCTCGTCAATTGTCTTGTCGAGGCTGACAAGACTTGAGAGCGCGCACCAAAGCCGTTCTTCCTGAAACTGCATCATCTGATACATGAAGCCGGCGCCTTCCTCACCAATGCGATAGCGCTGGGGCACGCGCACATCCTCGAAGAAGAATTCCGCCGTATCGGACGAGCGCATGCCGAGCTTTTTGAGTTTGCGGGCCACCGTGACGCCTTTCCGGTGCTTGCCGCTGTCGTCTTTCAGCGGCAAACAGATAAGCGTCTTGTTCTGGTGAACAGGGCCATCGCCAGTGTTGACGAGAAGGCACATCCAGTCAGCTTGCGTACCACTTGTCGTCCACATCTTGCCGCCATTGATTACATAATCATCGCCGTCCTTTTTCGCTGTCGTTTTGATCGACGCCACATCAGACCCGGAGCCCACCTCCGAGACTCCAAGGCAGGCAACATAGTCGCCGGCGATGGACGGCTTCAGGAAATCCTCTTTCGCGGCGTCCGTGCCAAAACGCGAGAGCGCCGGCGTCGCCATGTCGGTCTGAACGCCGATGGCCATGGGCACGCCGCCGCAATTGATATGGCCCAGCGTTTCTGCGACGACCGCGCCATAGGACCAGTCGAGCCCCATGCCGCCATATTGTTCCGGCTTAGTGACGCCGAGAAGCCCGAGTTCGCCCAGCCCCTTGAACACCTGATGCGCAGGGAAGATACCAGCCTCTTCCCACTCATCCACATAAGGATTGATGTCCGCATCGATGAAACTCTTCATCGTCTTGCGTATCTGTTCATGTTCGGTGGTGAGTTTCATCTATTTCTCCTCACTCGCTTTTATCCTTGGCATTACATAAAGGCTGCTCCAGGCAACCCAAATCAGAGGCGGTAAGTACGCAAACCAGCCGCCTCCGAAGTGAGCGATTACAAGCATGGCTCCAAATGAGAGAGCCATCATCGCCATCATAAATAAGAACAGACCCCAACGGTAGTTTCTACCAAGTATCTTTGGGACAATAAAAATTTGTCCCAAAACAAGCCAGGCAATCATTGGAATGAACGACCAATAGCCGCCATCAAAAATAGTGATGACTACTGCTAAACCAACCGCGACAAACATTGTAAAGAAAGCTAAAAGCCAAAGCCGCCACTTCTTCATCACATCCTCGCAACGCCGAAGACATTCGGCCTTAATTCGCGACGTTCCGCTTCGGCGCAAGTATCGAGACAGAACGCCAGCACTTTACGCGAATCCCGCGGATCGATGAGCCCGTCATCCCAGAGCCGCGCCGTCGCGAAGAGCGCCGTTGATTCCGCGTCATATTGTTCGGTGATGTGTTTCGCCATGCCGTCAAGGAATTCGGTGTTCGGCTCCTCGCCTTTCTTGCGAGCGCCCTCCTCCGCGACAATGCGCATGGTTTTCGCGGCCTGTTCGCCGCCCATCACGGCAATGCGGTTGTTGGGCCAGGCGAAGATAAACCGCGGATCGAAAGCGCGCCCACACATGCCGTAATTCCCGGCGCCGAATGAGGCGCCAATATGAAGCGTCAGTTTCGGCACCCGCATATTGGTGACCGCCTGAATCATTTTCGAGCCGTGCTTGACAATGCCGCGCTGTTCGGCGTCCGTGCCGACGAGATAACCGGTGGTGTTTTGCAGGAAGACCACCGGGTTGCCCGCCTGCTCCATCAGTTGAATGAACTGCGCGACCTTCGCCGCGCCGTCGGCGTCGATGGGACCATTGTTGGAAATGATCCCAACCTGGTGGCCGGCAATCGCAGCCTGCGTACAGACCGTCGCGGGTCCGTAACCGTCCTTGAAGCTGAGCATGTCGGAGCCGTCGACGAGGCGCGCGATGACTTCGCGGCTGTCGTACGGCTGGCGGTAATCCACCGGCACAATGCCGAGAAGGTCTTCGGCGCCGTAGAGCGGTTCGTCGAAACTCTTCGTTTCGCGCGCCCTATCCCAGCCGAGCTTAGACACGATCTCCCGGGCAATCCTGACGCCATCGCCGTCATCCTCTGCCATGTATTCGGCGAGACCCGAGACCTGATAATGCATCTCGGCGCCGCCAAGGTCTTCGTCTGTCGCGACTTCGCCGGTCGCAGCTTTCAACAGCGGCGGCCCCGCGAGAAAGATTTTCGACTTGCCGCGTACTGCAACGACGTAGTCCGACAACCCCGTCTGATAAGCGCCGCCTGCAGTCGACGAGCCATGCACTACGGAAATCACCGGGCATCCGGCTGCAGACAGCCGCGCCAGATTGGCGAAGGTGCGTCCGCCCGGCACGAACATCTCCGCCTGGCGCATCAAATTGGCGCCGGCGCTTTCGATCAACTGAACGAATGGCAGTTTGTTTTCAAGCGCGAGCGCCTGCGCTCGCAACGCCTTGTGAACGCCCATGGGTGTCGCCGCGCCGCCCTTGATGCCGCTGTCTGACGCGGAGACAACACAGCGCACGCCGGAGATGAACCCGACGCCGGACATGCCCCCGCCCCCGGATATGTTCCGGTCGCCGTCATCGTCATGCATCTTGTAACCGCAGAGCGTTGACAGTTCGATAAAGGGCGCGCCGCGATCGAGCACCAACGCAAGCCGCTCGCGCGGCAACAACTGCCCCCGCTTTTCAAATTTCGGTTTCGCGCGCGCCGATGTTTCAATGATCTTTCGTTCGAGCGCGCGGAAGCCTTCAATCAGTTTCAGATGATCGGCGCGGTTCTTCGCGAAGTTTTCACTGCGCGGGTCAATCTCGCTTTCAAAAACCGGCATTACGTCCCTAAAGAGGTTATTTTGCGGGGGATTGTCGCCCGCCGCGGGGGATCAGGTCAAACCTTTCGACGCACCACCCCCGACTTTTTGCAGTTAACGCTGCGCAAGGCGATTGCATGGCGGGCCAAGGCGCACAAGTCTCCGCTTAACCTACCCAAAGCCAACCCGAGGCCGACATGACCGAAGTTTCCACCAGTTTCAATAATGCAGGCGCCGACTACCTGCCCGGCCTTCTCGGCCTTGAATTTACCGGCTTTGGCGATGGCTGGGTCGAGGCGGAAGTGAAAGTCCGCCAGGCGCTGATGGCCCCCAATGGTTTTCTGCACGCTGCTTCCGTCATCGGCCTTGCGGATTCGGCCTGCGGTTATGGCTGTGTGCGGGCGCTTCCCGAAGGCGCGGCGGGTTTTACGACCATCGAGCTTAAATCCAATTTCCTTGGCACCGCGCGCGACGGCATTGTTGACTGCCGCGCAGAAGCGAAACATCTCGGCCGCACGACACAGCTTTGGGACGCGAGCGTAAAACACCGCGAAAGTGGCAAGGTCATCGCCATGTTCCGCTGCACGCAAATGGTGTTGTGGCCTAAAAGCTAATTAGTTCGCCGTTGCGCTTATAAAAGCATCCCGCTTGCTCAGCCGCCCCCACCATTCTTTCACATTCGGTGTCATGGCTTCGGAAATGCCGAGCGTATTCGCGAAATAAAGCGCGTAGGCGACGCATATATCGGCCATCGTAAACCGGCCGGCGCAAAGATAATCACGTCCTTCGAGACCCGTCTCAACCGACCGCCAGCGTCCAAGAAACCAGGCGCGGTAATCCTCCACCACCTGCGGCTGGCGGCGTTCCTCGGGTTCGAGCGCCGAATAACGGAAGACAAGCGTTTGCGGAAATGTCAGCGTCGCGTCGGAGCGCTGCAGCCAGTTGAGATAGGCGCCGTAGTCCTCTTCCTCCGGCGTCACGGCCAGCGGCGTCGGCCCGTATTTGACCCCGAGATATTCGCAGATCCCCGCGCTTTCCGTCATCATAACGTCGCCGTCGATCAGGCACGGCACCGTGCCGAGCGGATTGACCTCCTTATAGGACTTGTCGAAGACGCGCGGCGGAAACTGAAGCGTCACAAGCTCATAGTCGAGGCCCATCTCCTCCAACGCCCAGACACAGCGCAGCGACCGTGCGCCCTGACAGTGATAGAGCTTCATACCGTCATCCTTTTTCCGTCAGCCTTGTCTAGCTTCATGTGCAGGCCCGCTCAATCAGAGAGGGCGGCTTCATCACGACAATGCTACCGGAACCTCAAGGTTTTCAATCTGTGGTCGTGGCATACACCGATAAAAGCGAACTTTCCGCCTTGCAGATCGACACATAAAAAAACCCCGCCTTGTGACACCACAGGCGGGGTTCGTTGAGTAGACTTTTGTGCGTCTTAATTAAGCGACACTCTTGCGTTTTCCAGCGAAACCAAAGCCCGCAACGCCAGCCATGAACAACCAGGCGGCGGCCGGCAGCGGCACTTCCGGCATCGGTTCTTCAAAACTCAGCCCGACAATTGCGGCGATATCGGAAGATCCGACAGGTGTATTTTCATCGTCGCGGCTGGTCTGAACGTAGAGCGGAGCGGCGATAGCGGCGCCCATAGCAAAGCCGAGATCTGAGAAATCAAAACCCCAGATCGTATATTTCTTGCCGTCGACTTCCACCACGGAAAGCTTGTCGCCGATGATCTGATCGCCATTCAGGATCAAGGTCACCGCCGGCGGATCATCCTGGTCAAGCGTTTCGAAAACGATGACGTCATTTCCGGCGCCGTTGATCAAGGTTTTGCCATTTTCGAAGAAGGCGGCGAGCACGTCAGGGTCTTGCAGAACGGTGTTGTTTTCGTCGAGTTCAACGTCAGTATCGAGATCAAATCCGACAACCTCAACCGCGCGGCACTCAACACCATTAGAGCCAACTGTTGACGTTGGGTCCGTTGGATCAACGCAAGCTTCGCGACGGTCATCGAGATTGCCTGCGAAGACGCCGCCTTGCGCCCACAGCACTGTGGTTGCGGCGTCGTCAGTATCAAAAGCCACACCGCCCAAATTCATCGGCGCGGCTTGTGCGCTGGCGGCGAAGGCGAACGCCAACCCCAACGCTGTAGCGAGAATTGATTTCATGTTTTCCCCCATGTTTTCTCTCCACCTCCGATTCTATCAATTTCGGCGCCGAACCGGAAGCGCCATTGCATCAAAATGGGACAATTCTGCACAAACTGGGCATTTTGAAGGCGTTTGTCGCAACCGGGAGGCGAATTCGGCTGTTTCAGGAAGCCGGATGCAGTCGTTTTTGCCTAAATCGCCCCTGGAGCGCCCTCCTTTTTGGCCGCAGGGGTGAAAAATCACCCCCTTGATTCGGCGCCTCTGAGGGTCGTTTTGAGAATTTTTCCAGAGGGATTTCGGGGCAGCGCGTCCAGAAAAGCGACATGCCTGGGCAGCTTGAAATCGGCGACCTTGCCCTTGAGAAAGTCGACGATACCCGCCGCATCGATTTCGGCGTCCGGCCGCTTCACGGCGACGACTTTGACCGCCTCGCCCCATCGCTCATCGGGAACGCCGATCACCGCGACTTCCAAAAGGGCGGGGCATTTCGCCAAGACGTTCTCAATTTCCGCAGGATAAATATTTTCACCGCCGGATATGATCATATCCTTGATACGATCAACAACATAAATGAATCCGTTTTCATCGACGTAGCCAGCATCCCCCGACCAGTACCAGCCATCGCGGAGCACTTCTTTAGTCGCGTCAGGATTCATCCAGTAACCGTCCATAACAAACCATGAGCGTGCGACGATCTCTCCCGTTTCGCCTTGGGGTTTTTCCACGCCAGTGACCGGGTCGTAAATTTTCACCTCGCAACCGGGAAGCGGTCTGCCGGCGGAAACCCGTTGCTTCTTGCCTTTGGCGTGATCGTCATGAGCCAGCACGGTCACGCCGCCGGTTGTTTCGGTCATGCCGTAAAATTGCGTAAAGACCGCATTCGGCATCGCCGCCATGGCGGCGTCCAGCAATGGCTCCGGCATCGGCGCCGCGCCATAGCTAACGCCTACAAATTTTTCCAGCGAAGCGCCCGCGCTTTTCGCAGCTTCAAGGATCATCATAATCATGGCCGGAACAAGAAACGCACTCAAAGGCGAGTCGCCCTGAGTCGCCTTGACAATAGCGGCGGGATCGAACTGACGAAGCTGGATGATAGGCATTGAGCGCGCAACAGCCATTAAACCGAAATTAACGCCGGCGACATGAAAATGAGGCAACGCGTGCAGTATCGCCTCATCTTCCGTCTGCGGAATAATGACGCCTGCCCCCTCTCCCGCAACGCCGACCTCGAAATAGCAGCGATTGGGCAGGACGACGCCTTTGGGCAGACCTGTCGTGCCGCTGGTGTAAAGCTGCACTGCGACGTCCTCAGGCGTTGGTTTATAATCCTGCACCGCATCTTTTTGCTGATCCACCAGGGCGTCGAAACAGTCCGCTCCGCCAGTTTCTAGCAGCATGGCATTGACGCCCGCCCCGCCGCCCGCCGCCGTTAGCGCCTCGATAAAAGCCGCCTCACCAACCAACAGTTTCGGGCGGGCGTCATCAAGGATTTTAGCCACTTCCGCAGGGGCGAGACGCCAGTTGATCGGGGTCATCACCGCACCGATTTTCGCGGCCCCGAAAAGAACATCCCAGAAAGTCGCAACATTCCGGGCAAGCCAGCCGATGCGGTCGCCGCGCCCGACGCCCAAAGAAACGAGCGCCTGCGCCGCTCGATTGGCGCGCGCATTCATTTCCGCATAGGTGAAAGACCGGCCTTCAAAAGAAAGACCGATCCGCTCGGGCCGCTCGCGAGCCTGAATCTCAATGAGACTGGCTATTACGGGCGGGTTTAGAATTTCGCGCTGACCCATACGGCTCCCTGTCTTTTTTCCGGCACTATGCCCTTTTCCCGACCCGCGCGCAAAACCGGGCTGCCTTTGCCGGTTGCGAGATTGCGCGGCTTCGCCTTAGCTACGGGAAAACAGGAGAAAATCATGACGTCCGTTTCCGAGCTCAAAACCAGAATGCGTTTGCCCATTATCGGCGCGCCGATGTTTATCGTCTCAACGCCGAAGCTGGTGATTGCCCAATGTCAGGCTGGCGTTATTGGTTCTTTTCCAGCGCTGAACGCCCGGCCTGCGGAAATGCTCGACAAATGGCTAGTGGAGATCAAAGAGGCGCTCGCACGCCATGAAGAAGAGCAGCCCAACCTGCCAACAGCGCCTTTCGCAGTGAACCAGATCGTCCACCGCACCAATGAACGTCTGATGCATGACGTCGAGGCCTGCGTGAAACACAAGGTTCCGATTGTCATTACCTCTCTCGGCGCGCGCGAAGAAGTTTATGAGGCGATTCACTCCTATGGCGGCATCGTTCTGCATGATGTGATCAACAACAAGTTCGCGAAGAAAGCGATCGACAAAGGCGCTGACGGTCTTATTTGCGTCGCCGCCGGCGCAGGCGGACATGCGGGCGTGCAGTCGCCCTTCGCGCTGGTCCAGGAAATTCGCGAATGGTTTGACGGCCCCCTCGCCCTGTCCGGGTCGATCGCTCGCGGCCAATCCGTGCTGGCGGCCGAGGCCATGGGCGCAGACTTCGGCTATATCGGATCGGCTTTCATCGCCACAGAGGAAGCAAATGCGGATGACGCCTACAAACAGGGCATCGTTGACGCCTATGCAGATGACATTGTCTACACGAATTATTTTTCTGGCGTGCATGGAAACTATTTGAAACCTTCCATCCGCAATGCCGGCATGGATCCGGACAACCTTCCTGAAAGCGACCCATCGAAGATGGATTTCCAATCCGGCGGCGACAACGCCAAAAAGGTCTGGAAGGATATCTGGGGCTGTGGACAGGGCATTGGCGCGGTGAAGGAAGTCACCTCCACAGCCGCTTTTGTCGACCAAATGGCGCGCGAATATGAATCGGCGAAGGCCGCGCTTTGCAGCCGGTAGGCGTAGGGAACTAACCCGGCGAGAGACTGTTTTCTCCAGATACGAATATTGGAGAACCGCTATGTCCGCTTTTACCGCCTATCTTCTCGGAGCCATTGTGCTCGCCGCCGGGCTCGCTTTCGGCGCCTATCAGCTCGGCGCGCCGCCAATCTGGATCGGTATCGGCGCCTTGGTCGTAATCGGTCTCGGGATCATGAGCGCCGCGGCGAAAACCAAACGGAAAGACTTACCCGAGGGCTGAACCAGCCATAGACCGAATGAAGAAAAAGCCGCTTTTCGAAGTGGCTTTTTTGATGAAGCGAGCGCAAGGTGACGCCATGAGAATCACGCTTTTATTTTCCTGCGCCGCAGCAGCGACGCTCACCGCCTGTGGTCGCAGCGACACGGAAGTCGGTGAATTCAAAAATGACTGGGTCGGCAACGAGATCAAGGTCGAAGCCCTCTCAGATCCGAAAGTCGAAGGCGTCACCTGCCACTTATCGCATTTCGATCGCGGTTTTTGGGACCGGGTCTCTAAAGGCAACTGGTTCGAGGACCCGTCCAATGCTTCGATCGCCTGCCGTCAGACCGGCCCGATCCGGATCGGCGATATCGACAACGCGAAAGACGGCGAGGAAGTCTTTTCCCAGCGCATCAGCCTTGTATTCAAGTCCATGGCGGTGCGGCGGATCTATGACGCGGAAAATCAAACACTGATTTACGTGGCCTATAGTCGTCGGCCGGTGGAAGGATCTGCGAAAATGGCGATCTCAACAATCTCCCTATACGGTCAGACGGTCGAGCGCGAAGAGAAGAACTGAGCCGCGGTTCGGCGCCATATTAGGTGTTCTCAGACCGTGCGAAACCGCGTAGCGTCGGCTTCATGCGTAAACGTCTTTGCAAAATTGTAGCCACGATAGGCCCCGCCAGCGCCTCACCTTCCATGTTGCGCCTTTTGTTCAATGCCGGCGTCGATGTCTTCCGCCTCAATATGAGTCATGGCGACCATGACAAACTCGCCGGGATTGCAAAATCGATCCGCGAGATTGAGCGCGACACCAATGTCCCCGTCGCCATATTCGCGGACCTGCAAGGGCCGAAAATCCGCACAGGCTCCTTTGAGGGCGGCTCCATAAAGTTGCGCTATGGCGCGGAATACAAACTCTCGCTGTCCTCTGAGTCCAATGACGATCACGTCATTCCTATTCCCCATAAGGAATTGCTGGATGTTCTGGAGCCGGGCGACATTTTGAAACTTGATGACGGCCGGCTGCAGCTCACCATCTCCGAACGCAACAGCCGCTCCATCATCGCCAAAGCCGATACCCCGGGCGAGCTCAAAAATAAAAAAGGAATTAACGTTCCGGGCCGGCGATTGCCAATTTCGGCGCTGACCGAAAAAGACCGCACAGACCTCGATTTCGCGCTCAGCATCGGCGTCGATTACATCGCCCTTTCTTTTGTTCAGCAGCCGGATGACGTGCGCGAGGCGCGCGAGCTTATCGCGGGGCGCGCGGGGATCATTTCCAAAATCGAAAAGCCCTCCGCTATCGACCATATCGACGAGATCATAGATCTGTCTGACGCGATCATGGTGGCGCGGGGCGATCTCGGCGTAGAATGCGCGCCGGAGGACGTCCCCCTCCTCCAGCGCAAGATTGTGCGCACCTGTCGCCGCGTCGGCAAGCCGGTGATCGTGGCGACCCATATGCTCGAATCCATGGTGGAATCGATCGCGCCGACCCGCGCCGAAGCCTCGGACGTGTCGACCGCCGTCTTTCAGGGGGCCGACGCCGTGATGCTCTCCGCCGAAACCGCGGTCGGGCGCCATCCCCCTACCGCCGTCGCGATCATGGACCGGATCATCGCGGCCACAGAAGATGACGAAGAATCCGGCAGTTACAAGACCGTCACGCGCGAGGAAGAGGAATACACCACCGCCGACGCCATCACCCTCTCGGCGCGGCGTATCGCCGAGGTGCTCGACTGCCGGTTCGCTGTCGCCTACACCAAAACCGGCTCGACGGTGCAGCGCCTGTCCCGGGACCGGCCAAAATGCCCCGTTATCGCCGCAACGCCAGATGACGCCGTCGCGCGAAAGCTCGCGCTTTATTGGGGTGTCCGCTCCGTCGTCACCGAGGATATTTCGCATTTCCATGAGATGCTGGAAAAGGCCGACACCATCGCCAAAGCCAATGGCGGCGTCGATGGCGACCGCATCATTATCCTCGCCGGCTATCCCTTTGGCCGGCCCGGAAAAACCAACACCCTCAAGATCAGCCGCCTTGGCGCCATAGAGTAAACTGCCCATTCACCAGAACTTAGGGAACTTGTTGCATAACGCTGCTGTTCTTGCGGGGGATGCAAGTAAGAGGGTGGGTTATGCGTATCATTTCAGGCAGCGATCAAGAGCTATACATCATCACGCCGGACAATAATGTCTGCAGCTTCGTCGGCCAGAAACCGGCGCGCGCCAACCCTTTGCACGACGCAGCGCCCCGCCCGGCCCGTGAGACAATCGCCGATGCGTTCATGTCGGCTTGTGCGAATTTCGCCGGAAACCTGCAACGGGGCGCATTCCGCAACTAACGCAGGACAGCTTCACGTTCGAGGCTGACAAACGCGGATCAGGCTGGCAAAACCTTCATCAGATTGCAGATGGAGGAGAACCACATGGCGGCCCAGACGCGTTCCTTTGATTACACGATAGACGGCGAGACTTTCGAAGCCTTTCTGGCGGCGCCCGCCAATGCTTTGGATGGCGCACCGAAACCCGGCGTTCTGATCTGTCACGCCTGGGCTGGCCGCTCCCCCTTTGAAAATCAAAAAGCAGAAGCGCTCGCCAAGCTTGGCTACACGGGTGTCGCCATCGATCTTTTCGGCAAGGGCGTTCTTGGCGAAACGAAAGAAGAATGCCAGACGCTCATCAAACCCTTCACCGAAAACCGTCCGATGCTGCAAGAGCGGCTGAAAGCAACCATCGACATGGTCAAGGATCAGCCGGAAGTCGACGGCGCGAAAATCGCCGCCATCGGATTTTGCTTCGGCGGGCTTTGCGTTCTCGACATCGCCCGCTCTAACGCGGACGCCGCAGGCGTCGTCAGTTTCCATGGCCTTCTCCATGCGCCGGGCAACACCGCCGCGAACATCAATCCGAAAGTGCTGGCGCTCCATGGCTGGGACGACCCCATGGCGACGCCGGACAATGTCAAAGCCTTCGGTGAAGAAATGACCAAGGCGAAAGCCGACTGGCAGCTTCACGCCTATGGCGGGACCATGCACGCCTTCACGAATCCGAAGGCGAACGATGCGGATTTCGGCACCGTCTACGACGCCGACGCCGACCGGCGGTCGTGGCAGGCGATGACGAACTTCCTTGCCGAGCTTTTCGGCTGACATACGCTTGTCTACATCCATCGCAACAGCTTTATCCCGCCGCGACTCCGAAAGGTCCGAGCGCATAAAGTGGAGAGGCGCGGGGCGTGAAACGTCCATCGCACTATGAAACATAAGGGCGCATCACGCCCCGCATTTGCAGCGTTGTTCAGCGTCGGCGGGCCCGGCCGTAATGACGACCCCTGACGGTTTTTACGCGCCAGAGTTACGCCGCCAGAAAGCCCGGGCTCTGCGACCGGCCAGCGCGCGAAGAGTTTCCGTTTCGCAACCCTCGCGCCCTGCGCGCCGCAATCCGGATCGATGGGAACGGCAGGCCTCACCGCCTCTCCGCATCCGGACTGTTTTCGATCATATGGGAGGTTTGGAAGTGGTGGATAACTTTGCACCAAACCTCGAAAAACCAGCCTTTTTCGCCTGTCCGGGGTTTTTTTCCACTTATTAGGGTGATGATTTGAGGCTCATTTTCTCCTCCCCCGCTTGCGGGGGAAGAGGGAGAGTCCCTCAAACATAGACTCCAACCTCCGCCCCGCTTTATCGCCGCGCGCGATTCACGGATTTTGACTTTGCTGTTTTGGGAGCGGCCTTTTTTGCAGCTTTCTTTTTGGCCGGCTTCTTGCCGCGCGCGGAAGCGCCGAGCGCCAGTCCGGTCCAATGGCGAAGCGCATCATTGTCGTCGAAGATTTCTTCCGGCGCATTGTAATAGGACATGGTTCCGGTCTTGCCGTTCATCTCCACTTCGAAGGGATGAAGCCCCGCCGCCTCGAACTCTGCACGCGTCACGTCATCGACTTTGAACCAGATATCGTCATCGCCGATGATCGCGAAAATCGCGCCGTCGCAGTAAATCCCGGCGCCGCCGAACATCTTGCGGATGGAAATTTCACCAAAGGGTGAGAACAGGTCTTTGGCGTAATCGATAAACGACGCCGAAGGCGCCATTACGCGTCAGCCTTCGCAGGCACAATCGTCACACTTTCGCCGCAGCCGCAGGCGTCAGTCTGGTTTGGATTGTTGAAGACGAAACGCTGCGACAGCTTCTCGGTGACGTAGTCGATCTGCGTTCCAATAAGAAACAGGATCGCTTTCGGATCAATCAGAATCTTGATGCCGTTTTCTTCGACAACTTCATCCATGGGCCCCGCCTCGGTCGCGTAATCCATGGTGTATTCCATGCCGGCGCAGCCGCCGTTTTTGACGCCGATCTTGACGCCGATGAAATTCTCCTCAGCGTCTGACATGATCTCTCCCATGCGCGCTGCGGCGGCATCGGTCAGGGTTACGACTTTAGGTCTCGGACGTCTCGCCATTTTACAACCATCCCAGTTCGAGCTTCGCTTCGTCGGACATGCGCTCCGGCGTCCAGGGCGGCTCGAACACCATGTTCACCGTCACATCGTCAACGCCTTCGACACCGCGCACCGCGCCTTCGACCCAGCCGGGCATTTCGCCCGCCACCGGACAGCCCGGCGCCGTCAGGGTCATATCGATCGTCAATAGCCGGTCGTCGTTAAGGTCCACCTTATAGATGAGGCCCAGCTCATAAATATCAACCGGGATTTCCGGGTCGTAAACGGTCTTCAGCGACTTGATGACGTCGCCTGTAATCCGCCCTAGCTCCTCCTCCGGGATTGAGGATGCGCCGGAAGTTTCAGCCTGCGGCGCCGGTTCGGCGGGCGGGTTTACATCGATAATGTCGCGTTGCTCGTCCATAACTAACTCTCAGCCCAGCATCTGGTGCGTTTTGTGGAGACCGGCAATCAAGGCCTCTACGTCTTCATGGGTGTTGTAGGCGGCGAAGCTCGCGCGCGCGGTCGCCGGAACGCCAAGGCGTTTCATCAACGGTTGCGCGCAATGATGGCCGGCGCGCACGGCCACGCCGGTGCGGTCAAGGATCGCGGAAATGTCATGCGGGTGCGCGCCCTCTACGGTGAAGGCGATGATCGGCGCCTTTCCTTCCGCGCGCCCGAAGACCCGCACGAAATTCAGTTTCGCCAGTTCTTCAAGAACATGGGCGTTCAGCCGCGCCTCATGCGCCGCGATGGCGTCAACGCCTTTGCCCGCCATCCAGTTCAAGGACGCGCCGAGACCGATCGCTTCAAGGATCGGCGGCGTGCCTGCCTCAAAACGGTGCGGCGGATCGTTATAGGTGACGGCGTCTTGCGTCACCATGTCGATCATCTCGCCCCCGCCCTTGAACGGCGGCAGGGCTTTCAAAGCGTCCATCTTGCCATAGAGAACGCCGACGCCTGACGGCCCGTAAAGCTTGTGGCCGGTCAGCACGTAAAAATCGCAGTCAATGTTCTGAACATCCACGGCGCCATGGACGCCCGCCTGGCAGCCGTCAAACAGGATTTTCGCGCCATGGTCGTGCGCGATCTTCGCCAGCTCTTTCGCCGGCGCCGGCGCGCCAAGCACGTTCGACATGTGTGACAGCGCCACAAGTTTCGTTTTCGAGGTGAACAGCGCGGCGTATGCGTCGAGATCAATCTCCCCGTCATCGCTGACATCGAGCCATTTCAACACCGCGCCCTTGCGCTCGCGCAGGAAATGCCAAGGCACGATATTGGAGTGATGCTCCGCGACGGAGAGGATGATTTCATCCCCCTCCCCGATTTCATTGACCCCCATTGCGTAGGAGACAAGATTAAACGCGTCCGTTCCGCCGGAGGTGAAAATGATTTCATCCGGCGACTTCGCATTGAGGAATGTTGCAACCGTCTTGCGCGCCTCTTCATAGGCCGCCGTTGTTTCGTTGGACAGCAAGTGAAGCCCGCGATGCACATTCGCATAGGAATGCGCCATCGAGTGCGTCATCGCTTCAATGACGGCCTTAGGCTTTTGCGCCGAGGCCGCGCTGTCGAGATAGACAAGCCGCTTGCCATAAGCGTCGCGCGACAGAATTGGAAATTCCTTGCGGAGTGCCTCGACATCAAGAGTCGCTATTTGTGATCCATCACTCATCGCGAGAATCCAATGCTTTCCCAATTGGTGTATGTTTTAACAAGGACACACTAGTCACTAAAGCTGCGGCCGTTAGAGCCACACCAAAAACAAGAATCCAATCCACTTGGTCGATCAACAACGCACTTTTCGAAACAAAGTCTGGCTGACTTGAAACATCAATACCGACAAACTGGGCCAGAAATAATCCCAACGAAAAGACTAGAAATACGCCAAAAAACATTTTCATGCCTGCTCCAGCCAATCACTGACGCGCACCGCAAAGATCGCGCGCAGCGCCTCGTTTTCAATGCTTTCCGTCACTTCACCGACAAACGCCTCAACCAGCAATGCGCGCGCCTGAACCTCGCTTAAGCCCCGCTGACGCAGATAAAAGAGCGCATCGTCATCGAGCGCGCCGACCGTAGACCCGTGTGCGCATTCCACATCGTCGGCGTAGATTTCAAGCTCGGGCTTGTGGTTCGCTTCCGCGCCATCAGATAAAAGCAGCGCATTGGCGGTCATTTTCGCGTCGGTCTTCTGCGCCTCGCGCAAGACATGGAACTTGCCCTGAAAGACGTTGCGGCTGCGATCCCGGGCGACGCCTTTGTGCAACTGGCGCACGGCGCAATCGGGCGCAACGTGTTTGACGTCGCTTGTGAAGTCGGAATGGCGCTCGCCCGAGAGCAAGGCGGCGCTGTTGATCGCCGCTGAAGAGCCCGGCGCCCAGAAATGGGCGTGTGTCTCATGCCGGCAAAGCCGCGCTCCCGTTGACAAGGAGGTCTGCTCAAAGCGCGCCTCCTTATCGATCTTCGCGGCGCAAATCCCGTTGACGATGCTGTCGCCGGAACTATCCTGCAACATGACCCGGCGGCATTCGCCGCCATCGCGCACGACCATATGGCAGAGATGGGAATAAAATCCGGCGCCCTCGCCTTCATAGGTTTCGATGATTTGAACCTTTGCGCCTGGCGAAATACGCATCATGGTCTGGGCGAAGGAAAACCCTGCGCCTGAAACGATATGGCGAATGAGGATCGGACGCTCAACGTCACACCCTTCAAGCACCTCAAGCCCCAGCGCCTTTCGCGTCATCGCGACATTCAGCGTCGCGATGGGATGTTTTTCCAGCTCCGGAATGGTCGCGACCGGGTCCATGATTCCGTAACGCAATCCTTCCGGCATGGGTTCGTCAGGCAGGCTCACCTTGCCGTTGACGATGCGAAATTCCAGCGGCTCAAGCGCGGCAAAAGGAGACGGCGCGATCAGGTCCGGCGCGCTCGCCTCTCCAGGCGTCACACTGCGCAGCGCCGCATTGACGTCGGTCCATTTCCACCCCTCGACGCGGCGGTTCGGCAAGCGCAGCGAGGCGAACCGGTCAAACGCCGCCGCCTGCGCCTCGTTCGTTTTCGAACGGGCGGCGAACGCGTCTTCCAGCGCGGCTTCAAACGGAGAAGGGTTGGATAGCGCCGTCATTTCGTTCACGCCGCCTCAATAAACTGTTCATAGCCGGATTTTTCGAGCGCCAGCGCCAGCTCCGGCCCGCCGGATTTGACGATGCGCCCGCCGGCCAGCACATGCACGGCGTCCGGTTTGATATAATCGAGCAATCGCTGATAGTGGGTGATCACGAGGAAACCGCGGTCAGGCCCACGAAGGGCGTTCACCACATCGCCGACCATTTTTAACGCGTCGATATCGAGACCGGAATCGGTTTCATCCATGATCGCAAAACGCGGTTCGAACATCGCCATTTGCAGCATTTCCATGCGCTTTTTCTCGCCGCCGGAAAAACCCACATTGAACTGGCGTTTCAGCTTGGCGTCATCGAGGCCGACAAGTTTCGCCTTTTCACGAATGAGGCGAATAAAATCCGCCGCCGACACTTCGTCTTCTCCGCGCGCCTTGCGCTGAGCGTTCATCGCCGTGCGGATGAAATTCATGGTCTGGACGCCGGGAATTTCCATGGGGTGCTGAAAGGACAGGAACAAGCCTTTCGCAGCGCGTTCATCAGGATCGAGATCAAGCATGTTCTCGCCGTCCAGCGTCACGCCGCCCGACGTCGCTTCATACCCGTCGCGCCCGGCGACGGTGTAAGACAGCGTCGACTTGCCCGAGCCGTTCGGCCCCATAATCGCATGCACTTCGCCCTTGGGGACGTCCAGCGACAGGCCCTTCAGGATTTCATTGCCGCCGACGGCGACGTGGAGATCGTCAATCTTCAACATTATACGTCTTCGCTACTGGTTTGTTGGATGATGCGTGTGTTCTGATCGTGGATGAGCCGCCATTGGCCATTTTCCAGTCCGAAAACCAGAATGAGCCATGACGCGCGCGGGTCGCCCTCGGGCGTATCGCGATAATCATATTTCAGGAGCGCGGCGGCCATGTCCTCGCCTTCCATGACTTTCACGACGTCAGGGTCCATGCGCCAGTTGGAATCGGCGAACCATTCTTCGTGAAAGTCGAACACGCCTTGCGTCGTTTCTATAACCGATCCGTCCGGAAAGATAAGATGAAGGTCTTCGCCGGATGTGACCGTCGGTTTGTAGGCGTCAAAGTCCTTCGCCGCGATCGCGGCGAGATGCGCGTCAAGCGCGGTCCGGAAGTCAGGACGCGTTGTCTCAGCGGCGCCGCAAGCGGCGAGCCACAGCGCGCCGAAAAGAACGACCAGATATTTCATGATTTCACCGCCAGACATTCGATCTCAACCGCGGCGCCGAGCGCCAACCCGTCAACACCCATGGTCGACCGCGCCGGCTTGTCGCCGGGAAACGCCGCTGCATAGGCTTCGTTCATCGCCGCATATTCGGTCATGTCTTCCAGAAAGACCGTGCATTTCACAATATCGTCGAGGCCGCTGCCGAGACGCTCGAGGGTCGCCTTATAATTTGCAAAAATCTGGTGCGTCTGCGCGCCCGCGCCACCGTCCACCACCGTCGTCGTTCCCGGCGCGCGGCCAATCTCGCCCGACAGATAAATTGTGTCGCCGACAACAACCGCCGAAGAAAACGGCAGATCGCCGAGCGATGGATCTCGGTCGAACGTCCTTGCGGTCTCAGCCTCACCGCAAGCGGTGAGCAACAGGGAGCCAACAAAGACGATTGCAATAAATCTCATTGTGCGTCCTCTTTCATCACCGCGCTCTTAGGTTCGAAAATCAGATAGACAGTCGTCGTGTCGCCAACATTGACGGCCTCGTGCCATTCGACGCCGGGGCTCCACCATGACGCGCCGTCCGGCGTTTCCTGCTCTCGCGTTCCGTCGGCGTCAGTAATGCGCATCGTCCCGCCTTTGAGGATGTATCCATAATGAGGCGGATGATAATGGCGTTCATGGCCGACGCCCGGCGCAAAGGTGCAACGCCCGACGCGGGTTTCGTCATTCTCAAAGAGGAGTTCGCAAACCTTCTCGCCCTTCCAGCCCGCATCGAGCGCATAGGGAAGCGAAGATGTCTCCTCCTCCGCCGACGCACTCGGCGCCCAGAGGCGGAACATCATCACCACCACCGCCGCCACGAGTACGACGGCGACAATGCGCAACAGCCACGCCATGAGGCTATTGTCCTTGATATCGAGCGGGCCGCCTTCGCGTCGCCAGAACATCAGCTCATCCTCTCAAGCTCGGTTGCGGACATTGGCTCAATCATCCTCGCCGTCAAAATAATCCACCGCGGAAGATGTGCGCCCGACATAGCGCAGGCGCACTTTTTCCGATGAGCCATCTTCACTGGAGAAAGCGGCGAATTTTCCAGAGTCCGGATATTCCACCACATCCATATTGCCGCCGGCGGAAATCGACAGATATTTCAGCAACTCCTTGCCGGTGTTGATAATCTGGTGCGCGCGTTCAGGCCCGCCGCAGGGCGCCGACAACAGATCGCCCGGCTTAATCGGGTGTGTCCCCTCGCCGAAGCGATATTCGCCTTCGCCTTCCAGGACGAAAAACAATTCTTCCGTCGCATGATGAACGTGAAACGGAAAGGCGCGCTTTCCCGGCTCCACAATTGTCATATTGACGCCGAGCTTATCCAGCCCCAGCGCCGGGCCCATACGTCCGAGCCTGGCTTTGAACTTTCCATTCGGGCTGGCGAAGTCCATGAACTCCGCGTCATCGATGTTCATGACACACTTGGTCATCACCCAACGCTCCCCTCTAAGCTGACGCTCACGAGCTTCTGCGCTTCGACGGCGAATTCCATGGGCAGCTCCTGCAACACTTCCTTGCAGAAGCCGTTGACGAGAAGCGCCACGGATTCTTCTTCCGACAAACCGCGTTGCTGGCAATAAAAGAGCTGGTCTTCGGAAAGACGCGAGGTGGTCGCTTCGTGCTCGAGGATCGCGCGCGGGTTTTTCGATTCCACATAAGGCACCGTATGCGCGCCGCAATTATTCCCGATCAACAGCGAGTCGCACTGGGTGAAGTTGCGCGCGCCCTCGGCCTTGCGGTGAATGCTGACGAGACCGCGATAGGTGGAGTTCGATTTGCCGGCGGAAATTCCCTTCGAAATGATCCGCGACTTGGTGTTCTTGCCCAGGTGAATCATCTTGGTGCCGGTGTCGGCCTGTTGGTGATTGTTGGTGATGGCGATGGAGTAGAACTCGCCCTGGCTGTTATCGCCTTTCAGCACGCAGGACGGATATTTCCACGTCACGGCGGAGCCGGTCTCCACCTGCGTCCATGAGACTTTGGAATTCACCCCGCGGCAGTCGGCGCGCTTGGTCACGAAATTATAGATGCCGCCCTTGCCGTCCTTGTCGCCGGGGTACCAGTTCTGCACGGTTGAATATTTGATCTCCGCGTCGTCTTCGACGACGAGTTCAACCACGGCGGCGTGCAACTGGTTTTCATCGCGCATGGGCGCAGTGCAGCCTTCGAGATAAGACACGTATGACCCCGGCGCCGCGACGATGAGCGTGCGCTCAAACTGGCCGGTATTCGCTTCGTTGATACGGAAATATGTGGACAGCTCCATGGGGCAGCGAACGCCCTCCGGCACATAAACGAAGGTGCCGTCGGAAAAGACCGCAGAGTTCAGGGTCGCAAAGAAATTGTCGGAGGTCGGCACCACCGTGCCGAGATACTTCCGGACCAAATCGGGGTGCTCGCGCACGGCCTCGGAAATCGACATGAAGATGACGCCGGCTTTCTGAAGCTCTTTCTTGAAGGTCGTGGCGACGGAGACGGAATCGAACACCGCATCGACGGCGACTTTCTTCTTTTCCGGCGCCGCCTCGTTTGGAGTTGGGCCATCGGGATGCGTTCTCGCCTCGCCGGGACTGGCGCCGGCGCCCGCAACACCGAGCAGCACTTCCGCCTCGCGCAAGGGAATGCCGAGCTTTTCAAAGTCGGCGAGAATTTCCGGCGGCACATCGTCAATGGAGTCGTATTTCGCGCCCGATGTCGGTTCGGAATAATAATAGGCGTCCTGATAATCGATCTTCGGATAGTGAACCATCGCCCAGGTCGGCTCGGTCATGGTCAGCCAGCGCCGGAACGCTTCGAGGCGCCATTCGAGCAGCCATTCCGGCTCTTCCTTTTTGGCGGAGATGAACCGCACCGTGTCTTCATTGAGACCCTTCGGCGCCTTCACCGATTCAATATCGGTCGAGAAACCGTATTTATAGGTCTCCAGCGATTTCGCTGTGGCGACGGTGTCTTTGGAAATGGTTTCTTTGATTTCGGACATTATGCGTTCCCAAACTTTTCAATAATTTCTTTTTGCTGCGCCCTCGGCAACGCATCTAACTCTTCAACGCTTAAGCCCGTTTTTTCCATTATTTTTTCGACCCAAAAAACTTGCCGGATCATCAAGAACACAAACAAAAGCACATATCCGATAACAGCCAGAAGAAGAGCACCTTCAAGGTAAGCTTTAGTCAGAAGCCCAGCGAAACATTTGAGCAATATCGCTATGCCCGCAAAAAACGGAACCAAAAGCGCGACGAAAATCGGAAATAGAAAATATATACGAAACGATGCCATCACGCCGCCCTCGCTTTGATGCGCGTGTAAGCTTTCGGCCATTCGCGTATGAAGGCGTCGGCGTCTTCGGCGCCCGAGTTCCAGCCGAGGGAGACGCGGATGGCCGAGGTCGCCTCTTCTTCGCTTGCGCCCATGGCGGTCAACACATGGCTCGGTTTTGTCTTGCCTGAGGAGCATGCGCTGCCCGCCGAAATCGCGAGCCCGGCGAGATCCATGGTCATCAATTGCGTGGCGCCGGGAAAGCCGTCCGCCGACAGACAAAGCGTGCCGGGCAAACGCTCTTCGCTGGCGCCCCAGATTTTCGCGCCCGCCGCAATCGCCGCGTCTTCCATGCGATTGCGCAAGGCGGTGATGTCATCGGCGCGCGCGAGGCTGTCTTTCGCAGACTCGCAAGCCAGACCCAGCCCGGCGATCCCCGCCACATTATGGGTGCCGGCGCGGCGATTGCTCTCATGGCCGCCGCCGCGCATCTGCGGTTCCAGCGGCAGGTTCGGGCCCGCGACCAGCGCGCCAACGCCGATGGGACCGCCAAATTTATGGCCGGTGAACGACATGATGTCCGCGCCCGACATGACAAAGTTGACGGGAACCTTGCCCACCGCCTGCGCGGCATCGCAGAAGAGAAGCCCGTCCGCTTCATGCGTAATCGCCGCCGCCTCTGCGACCGGCTGAATGACGCCGGTCTCGTTGTTGGCGAACATGAGACAGACCATGAAGCCGCCGTCGCGTTGCACATCATAATTGGCGAGCCGGTCTTTCAGCCAGGCGAGATCAACAAGGCCCGAGCGCAGCGCAGGAATGATTTCGATGTCGGCGCCGGTGGTTTCGGCGTTGGCGGCGACCGCCGTATGTTCAAGCGCGCTGATGAAAAACCGTTTGATCTTGTGCGGCGCCATTGCGCCATGCAGCGCATAATGGATCGACTCCGTTCCGCCGCTCGTGAAGATGACGCCATTGACTGGCGCATTGACCAAAGACCGCACCTGTTCGCGCGCATCTTCCAGAATTTTGTGCGCGCGCCGTCCCTCTTCATGCACCGACAGCGAATTGCCGTCATGACGCATCGTCTCGGCCACAAGATCGATCACCTCGGGTCGAATGGGCGCGGTCGCGTTGTGATCCAAATAATGCCGTTTCATTCCGCCGCCCCCGCAAAACTGTTTTCACGGATGGGCGCGTTCACCGCCGCCATGCCGGCGACGCGGCGCTCAATAATGTCTTCGAGCGTGACGGCGTTGAGAAACACTTCGATCTGACGGCCAAGCTCATCCCACAAATCATGGGTGAGGCATCGCGCACTCGTTCCCTGACAACCGATGGCGGACCCTGTGGCGCAGGCGGTTGTGCGAATTTCCTCATCCACAGCAGCAATAATATCCGCAACCCGCGTCTCGGAGGCGGGCGCCGTCAACGCGTAGCCGCCGGCGACGCCGCGAACGCTTTCCACCAGACCGGCGCGGCGGAGTTTTGCGAAAAGCTGTTCGAGGTAAGAAAGCGAAATCCCCTGACGCAGCGCCACGTCGGAAAGGGCGACCGGACCGTCGCTGCCCGTCGCCGCCCCGGTCGCCGCAATATCGGCGAGGGCCGAAACCGCATATCTGCCTTTGGTGGTGAGTTTCACTTGGCAAATCCTCTTATAAGCCTGTGCGCCTGATCCGCGCGGTTTGGCCGGTTCGGCTGGCGCCAAAGGGAAAACGTGCTATACGCGCCCGCTCTTCGACCCCTTGCGCAGCCGAGATAAGAAATCCGACCAAAACAGTCAACATTAGCGCCGCTTGAAAAACCGGTGAAAATGACGATTTCTGCGTCTCCAGGGGATGAAAAGTGAGTGAGCGGCTGGGGTTTCGCCCCTGCCCCGTCAGGATTTGAAAAGGTAGACGATGCCAGAAGTGATTTTCGCCGGTCCGGAAGGACGCCTTGAAGGCCGCTATCAAAAGGGGAAAGGCGATAATCCGCCTGTCGCCCTGATCCTGCACCCGCATCCGATGTTCGGCGGGACCATGAACAATCGCGCCACCTATGAACTGTACCAGATGTTCGTGCGCCGCGGTTTCTCGACCATGCGCTTCAATTTCCGCGGCGTCGGCCGCAGCCAAGGCGAGTATGATCAAGGCCAGGGCGAACTGGCGGACGCCGCGACCGCGCTTGATTACATGCAGCAGTTGAACCCGAATGCGCCCTTTAGCTGGGTCGCCGGCTTTTCCTTCGGCTCCTGGATTGCGATGCAGCTATTGATGCGCAGACCCGAAATCGTCGGCTTCATCGCCGGCTCAACGCCCGCCAATCTGTATGATTTTTCGTTCCTGGCGCCCTGCCCGTCTTCCGGCGTCGTTATCCACGCCGAGCATGACAAGATTTGCATGCCCGAAGAAACCCGCGGCATGGTCGAGCGCACACGGACGCAAAAGGGGCGCAAGATCGAATTCGAAGTGGTGCCCGGCGCAGACCATTTCTTCGAGTCCCATATTGAGGCGTTCATCAAGACCGCCGAGACTTATCTCGACAACCGCCTCGCCCATGATCTGCCGGAAGGCGAGTATCACGGCGAAAAATAGAGGCTGTCCAAAGGCTTAACCTTTGACGGATTTCCCCCGGATTAACTTTTGCAAGCCAGAATGATAGACTGGCGCAACTGTCCGGGGGGATATTATGCTTGAGATGCTCACGAAGGCGTTGCCGCTCGCTTGGCGGCCGTTTTCCGCAAAGCTTACCGGCGTGAGCGGCTTCACGGGCCGCGGCTCCATTTCCTATCTGATTGGCGGCGACGGCGCGACAAAACTCTCGGTCGACCTTCAAGGAGTGGCGGGACGCGAAGCGCAGGTCATGGCGAATGATCACAGCGTTGTTACGGTGAAGATTGTAAAAGGCCGCGTCAACGCAACATTCACCTCAAAGCGTGGTGCGATCCTGCCGAAACTTGAAGATGGCGCGCGCATCGACATCCGTCAGAATGGCGATGTCATTTTAAGCGGCGTTTTGTCCCGCAGCTGACGCGCTTTACCGCAACGCGTCTCGTGCAATTTCATTCATGCATGCTATCGTTTTCAGGCAAGCAATGAGGACCTGCGCAGGTGGCGTCAGACGATCAACATGACTTTGATGATGGCTTCCCAACGCCGCCGCCGCGCAACGCCCGCAATCTCCCGCTGAAAACAATATTGCTTGCGGCAGGCGTCGCGGCGCTCATCGTGCTGCTCGCGCTGTCCAATTAAAACCAATAAATTTGAAGCGCCTTAAGCGAGGCCGACGCGGCCGATCGACAGGAACTTATTCCGGCGCTGTTGCTTCAGCTCATCCGGAGAAAGATGCTCAAGCTCGCGGATCGCAGACTCTACCGCATCGCCGAGACGTTCAATCGTCAGCCCCGCATCGCGATGGGCGCCGCCAACAGGCTCTGCGATCACGCCGTCTATGACGCCAAGCTCGAGGAGATCCTGCGCGGAAATGCGCATCGCCTCCGCCGCATCCGGCGCCTTGTTTTCGCCTTTGCCGGCGGCGTCTTTCCACAAAATGGAGGCGCAGCCTTCCGGCGAAATCACCGAATAGACCGAATGTTCAAGCATCAGGACCTTGTTGGCCGCCGCCAGCGCAACCGCGCCGCCAGACCCGCCCTCGCCGACAATGACGGAGATCAGCGGAGCGCCGAGGCCAAGGCATTTTTCCGTACACGACGCAATTGCTTCGGCCTGTCCGCGCTCTTCCGCGCCGCGACCCGGATAGGCGCCGGGCGTATCGACGAGTGTCACCACAGGCATGTTGAAACGCTCGGCCATATCCATGAGGCGCATCGCCTTGCGATAGCCTTCGGGCCGGGCCATGCCGAAATTATGTTTCACACGGCCCGCCGTGTCCGCGCCTTTTTCATGACCGATGAGCATGACCGAGCGTCCACGAAGGCGCGCCGGTCCGCCAAGGATCGCCGCATCCTCGCCAAAGGCGCGGTCGCCCGCGAGCGGTGTAAAGTCATCGACAAGCTGCGCTACATAGTCAGCGAAATGCGGTCGCGACCCGTGACGGGCGACTTGCGTCTTCTGCCAGCGCGACAATTTTGAATAGGCGTCGGACAAAAGACTGTCCGCCTTGCCCTGAAGCTTTTCAATTTCTTCGTCTACATTGACGCCGGTCTCGCCATCCATCTGGCGCAGATCAGAAATCTTGCCCTCAAGTTCGGCGATCGGTTTTTCGAAGTCGAGATAAGTGCGCATGGGCGACGACATAACAAAACTTTGGTTAGGGATGAGATAGAAGGATCTCTGCAATACCTAGTATTTTGGCAAATAGGCGGCAACCCTTCTAAGGTCGCGCCGGGAGATTCGCTTATTTTCCGCCCTTTTTCCGGGCCAGTGGGTGTTTTGACATGACAAGATCGCGCAGCCGGTCCTGAGCGACATGGGTGTAGATCTCGGTCGTGGTGATGTCCGCATGACCCAGCATCTGCTGGACGGTTCTGAGATCAGCCCCGCCATCCAGCAGGTGCGTCGCAAAGGCATGGCGCAGGACATGGGGAGACACCTTGGACGGGAGCACCCCGGCGGCGGCGGCGAGGTCTTTGAGCATCTGGGCGAACCGCGCCGCCGTGATATGCCCGGTTTTGCCGCGCGAGGGAAACAGCCATGGCGAGGCGGCGCCCTCTTCCAGAAACTCGCCACGCACGCCGAGATAAGCCTCGACGGCCTCGACCGCCCGCGCGGTCAGCGGCGCAAGACGCTCCTTGTCGCCTTTGCCGCGGATGATCAACAACCGCTCGCCCTTGCGCATGGCGGCGAGCGGCAAGCCCACAAGCTCCGACACACGCAACCCGCCCGCATAGAGAATTTCCAGCATGGCGATAAGACGCTTGCCCTTGGCGCCCTCAATCGCCTCCGCCGCCTCAAACAAAGCCTCGACCTCTTCGCGGCTGAGAATTTTGGGAAGCGCTCTTTGTGTTTTCGGGCGCTCAATTGCGGCCGTCGGATTATCGGCGCGAAGCCCTTCCGTATAGAGAAACTGATAAAACTGGCGCAGCGCGGACGTTTTCAGCGCGGCCGTCGCTGCGGACAGCTCCTGTTGTTCCAACGCCTCCAACCAGGCGGCGATGTCGTTGGCGCCAGCGGTTTCCAGCGTCTCATGACGATGGGTAATGAAGACAGAAAACCGCTCAAGGTCGCGGCCATAGTTCTTTAGGGTGTTGGCTGCAGCAGCGCGCTCCACCGCCATCATTTCCAGAAACGCCTCTATCAGCCGGGCGTTTGTTTGCGACGCTTCTGCGCGCTTTGCGCTCATCGCTTTTCCATCAAAGACATCACCGGCTTTTCGGCGGCTTGATGCGCGGCGCAAAACCGCCCTCTTCGCTCGTCGACGCAGCTTGCCCCGCCGCAGGCGCGGCTGCGAAAGCGGACGCCAGCGCGCGCTCGAACTGGTGACGCCGGCCAAGCTCCGGCATCCCCGCCGCGTCCAGACCTTCTTCAATAATCACGGCCTCAACCTCGCCGCCAAAAGCCGCAGAACCTGACGACGCCGCCAGCGCGGCAAGCCCCGCCTGACCGACCTTTTCGCCAGCCACGGCGTCAAAAGCCGCTTCCAGAATGCGGGCCGTCACCGAAGGGTCTTCATGGGCGCGGGCTCCCGCACCCGTCACGCCCGGTTCGTTCGAAAGAAGAGACACCCCGGCGCCGCGGGCGATGCGCGCAGCCGTTTGCGGATCGAGAACCGAGAGCAAATTGACCCGGTCGATAAATTCAATCCCGAGCGCTTCAGGCAAGGCGGCGACGCTTTCATTTGCGCCGATCATTGAGGCGAGCCAGCGGCCGGCGCCAACACTGTCGCCGGTGGTCATCGCGGCAAGGGCGAAGCTTGACGCCTCTTCCGGAGAAACAATCACGCCTTCGAGCGTGGCGATTTGCTCCGCATAAAGATGCGCCAGCGAATAGGCGCGGTGAAAACTGTCTGCGCGCGCAAGCGCAAGGGAAATGCGCTGCGCCTTGTCGCGAATGAATTCAGGCGCCGTCATCGCAGCGATAGATTGATAGAGGAGCGCATCCGTGACCGGATCGCCGGGCCGCGCCGCCGCCGTATCGATCGCCGCTCCAAGATCGGCGACTTCAAACTGGATGCCGCTGAACAGGGCGTTGAGGCGCGATGGCTCCATGATGCCGAGCGCCACGGCGCGCATGGTGGCTTCGATCCGCAACGCATTGGAAACGCCGGCGTCGCGCGCAACCGCCGCTATGACACCGCCTTCGGCCCCCGCCAGATCGTTGAGACTCATCTCAACGCCAGCAGCTTTGAGCGCAGCATATTGAAGCGGGGTTGTGATCGGCGGGACGTCCTTTGGCGGGGCGCCCGCAGCAGCGGCGAAAAACAGGGCTTCATCCGCCTGGGAAATCGCGCCGCGCTCGCGCAGCAGATTCATGGTGAGGTCAAGCGCGTCTAGCTCACCGGCGCGGGCGTAACAGAAAGCTCTGAGCCGCACCCAGAAAATCGCCTCGCGCCCGCCCGCAAGCCCGGCGCCGCGACGGCAGGCGTATTCAGCATCGCCGTTCAGAAGGCTGATCGTCGCGTCGGCCTCAGCCACGACAAGATCGTTGCGGCCGGCGCTTGCGAGACTGGCGATATTGCGGGCCTCATCAACGAAGCCTGCCCGCGCGAGCGCGAGCATTTTCTTGCCGCCAAGCGAGACGTCCGCCCCGGCGGGCTTGGCGCCGGGCGACAAAAGCGTCCGCCGCATCGCTCTGCCAAGGCTAGGCGAGGCCGGGCGCACCGGCGCGTGGGACAAGAGGAAATCGAGAATCTGCGGATCGGAATTGGTCCAGAGCGTCGCGGGAAGCCCGCGCTCGCCCTCCTCAAGCCCGCCAATGGCGAAAGCATCCGTTGGGAGCTGCGCGGTTTCGACGGTGTCCGGCGGCGCGATCTGGGCGACCGCAAAGGGAACGCTGGCCCCGGCGACAAAGGCGGAGGCCGCTGCGGCGAGGAGCTTATTGCGGTTCATAATTGGCTTCCGTCTGAATTTCGCGGGTCTCCGGCTCCATCATCTGGCCATAAACGAAAAGCCCAATCAGCCCGGCCAGGGCCACCAGCAACAGAATTCCTACAAACCGCACGAAACCGCTCCCTTCGAGGCCCAACTCGCTGACGCCAGCCAGCATAGCACGCTATTCGCCCAGCGCGCCGCCCGCCTTCCCTGACAATGACGCCTCAACCAGCATACGAACTAGCATCCCGAAGCGCGCTCCCCTACATCTAGCCTTCATGGGGCAAGCTCGTAAACACCCTGACCTTATCTGCGCCCGGCCAGTGGTTCTGGTCGGTATGATGGGCGTTGGCAAAACCACCGTCGGAAGGCGCCTTGCCGCGCGCCTCGAGCTCCCCTTTTACGACGCCGATCACGAAATTGAAAAAGCCGCCGGCATGACCGTTTCCGATCTGTTCGCCGCCCATGGAGAGCAAAGTTTCCGCGAGGGCGAGGCCCGGGTGATCAAGCGCCTGCTCGAAGGGCCGCCCCATGTCCTCGCCACCGGCGGCGGCGCCGTCACCAATCCGGAAACCCGCGCCCTCATCGCTGAGCGCACCGTCTCAATCTGGATCCGGGCTGAAATCGACACCATCGTCAAACGGGCGAGTAAAAGGAACACAAGACCCCTGCTCCAGAATGACGACCCGCGTGAGACGCTGATCAGGCTGATGAAGGAACGCGAACCTTTTTACGCCAGCGCCGATATTCATATCGACAGCCAGACGGGACCGCATGCAAATACGGTCGATCTGATTGTCGATGCATTGTGCGCCCGTCCGGATCTCCTGACGGCAATTGAGGAGCCCATGTCATGACCGCCGAAACCGTGCGCGTTCCCTTAAGCGACCGGTCCTATGACATTACGATTGGCGCCAACCTGATCGAGCAGGCCGGCGCACTGCTCGGACCGCATCTGAAACGGTCGCGCACGGCTGTCGTGACGGACGAGAATGTTTTCGTGACGCAGGGCGAACGCCTGCGTGAAGGGCTGGCCGCATCGGGTATTGAAGCCGATTTCATCACCCTCCCTGCGGGCGAAGCGACGAAATCATTCGCCGAGCTGGAAAAACTGACGGGACGCTTGCTCGATCTCGGCGTTGAGCGTGACGATGTAGTGATCGCTTTTGGCGGCGGCGTGATCGGCGATCTGACCGGGTTCGCCTGCTCAGTGCTTCGGCGGGGCTGCCGCTTTGCGCAAATTCCGACGACATTGCTCGCCCAGGTCGACAGCGCCGTTGGCGGCAAGACCGCGATCAATGTCGCCCAGGGTAAAAACCTCATCGGCGCTTTTCATCAGCCGGTGGCGGTGATTGCGGACATCACCTCGCTCGACAGCCTGCCAATGCGCGAGCTGAAAGCGGGTTACGCCGAAGTCGTGAAATACGGTCTGATCTCTGACCCCGACTTTTTCCGCTGGCTCGAAGAAAACGGCCCCGCCCTTTTTGAAGGGAATGAAGGCGCGCGCATTCACGCCATTAAAAAATCATGCGAGGCGAAGGCGGCGATTGTCAGCGCCGATGAAAAGGAAAAAGGCGCGCGCGCCCTGCTCAATCTCGGCCACACTTTCGGGCACGCTTTCGAGGCCTATTTCGGCTATTCGAACAAGCTCCTCCATGGCGAGGGCGTCGCGCTCGGGATGGCGCTCGCTTTCGATTATTCCGCCAGCGAAGGCCTTTGCCCGGCGCCAGACGCCGAGCGCGTGAAAGCTCACCTTAAAAACACAGGGCTGCCGTCTGAGATCAGCGATCTCAACTCGGAAATCACAGCCGACATCATCGCGAAATACATGATGCAGGATAAAAAGGTTGAACAAGGCAAGCTGACGCTGATCCTTGCAAAAGCCATCGGCGGCGCTTTTATCGCCAAAGATTCAGACCTTTCCACCGTTACCGCCTTCCTCAAGGAGAAAACCGGCGAATAGCCGGTGACAATCACCTCATGCCAAATATTGATCCGGCGATCTTCCTGCCCATTGGAACCATCGTTTTTCTGCTCTTCCTTTCGGCCTTCTTTTCGGGCTCGGAAACAGCGCTAACTGCAACCTCAAAAGCGCGCATGCACAAGCTGGAAAGCGACGGCAATCTGAACGCGCGCCGGGTCAATCTTCTCATCAAGAACCGCGAGCGGCTGATTGGCGCCATTCTTCTCGGTAACAACCTTGTGAATATTCTTGCATCGGTTATCGCCGCAAGCGTCTTTAATCAGCTTTTCGGCGCGTCTCTAATCGCCACCGGTCTTGCAACCGCAACCATGACGGTGCTCGTGCTTGTATTCGCTGAAGTGACGCCGAAAACCGCAGCCATCACCCGCCCTGATACGGTCGCCATGCTGGTGGCGCCGGTGATGCGGTGGGTCGTCTATATCCTCGCGCCCGTCACCTGGCTGGTGCAGATGTTTGTGCGCGGAGTCTTTCACATTTTCGGTCTGGATATTTCGAAAGACAGCGCCGTCTTTTCCGCGGAGGAAGAACTCCGCGGCGCCATCGATCTTCATCATTACGAAGGCCGGGTCGACAAGGAATCGCGCGACCTCATTCGTGGCGCGCTCGATCTCAATGAAATCCGCACGGAAGAGATCATGATCCACCGGAAATCGATCGAGATGCTCGATATCGATATGGCCAAAGACGCGCTGATTCGTCAGGCGCTCAAAAGCGCGCACACCCGCCTGCCGCTTTATCGCGAGAACCCCGACAACATTATCGGCATTCTTCACGCCAAGGACCTGTTGCGCGCGCTCTGGGACGCGGAAGGCAACGCTGACGCCATCAATTTCGAGGCGCTGGCGCGCGAGCCCTATTTCGCGCCGGAGACAACGACGCTTCAGGAACAGCTCGACGCGTTCAAGGTGAAACAGGAGCATTTCGCACTGATCGTCGATGAATATGGCGCGCTGATGGGGCTCGTCACCCTCGAAGACATTCTCGAGGAAATCGTCGGTGAAATCGAAGACGAATATGACAGCCCGGTTCAGGGCGTGCGCCCGCAAGGCGACGGATCGCTAACGGTGGACGGCGACGTCACCTTGCGCGATCTCAACCGCGCCATGGACTGGAATTTGCCCGATGAAGAAGCCGTGACGGTCGCAGGCCTTGTCATTCACGAAGCTCAGAGTATTCCGGATGTGGGCCAGACCTTTTCGTTTTACGGGTTCCGGTTCAAAATCCTGCGCCGTCGGCGTAACCAGATCACCGCGTTGAAAATCACGCCCATCACCTGACAAGTTAAAGAAAGAAGCCGGACATGGCGAAAACTGCTGGCAAGAGCGCCTTCGTTTTCATTTTCATCACCATCCTTCTCAACATGATTGGCTTCGGCGTCATCATGCCCGTGATGCCGCAGCTCATCATGCAGGTGACGGGCGAAGATGTCTCCCATGCGGCGAAGTGGGGCGGCTATCTGTCCGTCGTATACGCCATCATGCAGTTCTTGATGATGCCGATCATTGGCGGCCTTTCCGACCGTTTCGGGCGCCGGCCTGTGATGCTGACATCGCTCGCCGCCTATTCATTCGACTTTTTCATCATGGCGATTGCACCGACGATCGGGATTATCCTTATCGCCCGCATTCTCGCCGGCGCATTCGCCGCGACCTTCTCGACAGCAAACGCCTACATTGCCGACATCTCACCGCCTGAAAAACGCGCCGCGAATTTCGGGCTGATCGGCGCTGCCTTCGGCGTCGGCTTCATCATCGGGCCCGGCATCGGCGGATTTCTGGGCGAACATTTCGGTCCGCGCGCGCCGTTTTATTTCGTCGCCGCGACGGGCGCCGTGAATTTCCTTTTCGGCTTTTTCGCCATGCCGGAAACCCTGACGCCTGAAAACCGGCGCCCTTTCGACTGGCGGCGCGCCAATGCACTCGGCAGCTTCCGGCAGTTTTCGAAATATCCGGTCATGCTGCCCATTGCGGCGGTCCTGTTCTTCGCGCAGCTCGCCCATTGGACCTATCCGTCGATCTGGTCCTATTACGCCATTGAGAAATTTTCCTGGAGCGAGGCCATGATCGGCGCCTCGCTCATGTATATGGGCCTTATGTCCGGCCTTGTTCAGGGCGGACTCACGCGAGTCGCCATTCCCAAGCTTGGCGAGCGCAGGGCGGCGCTGTTCGGCATCAGCATTACCGCAATCGGCTATTTATGTTTCGCGTTCGCCGGAAAAGGCTGGATGATTTTCGTCATCCTGACATTCACAGCCCTCGGCGGCCTTGCGCAACCGTCGCTGCAGGGAATCATGTCGCGCACCATTCCGCCGAATGCGCAAGGCGAGCTTCAAGGCGCGATTGCCGCGCTCAACAGCCTGACCATGGTGTTCAGCCCGTGGATCATGACCCAGATGTTCGCGGCGTTTTCGTCCCCGGGCGAACCTTTCACGCTTTTCGGCGCCACGATCCTGCCCGAAGGAGCGCCATTCTATTTCCCCGGAGCGCCTTTGGTGTTTGCGTTTGTGCTGGAGCTGTTTGCGCTCGCGCTGTTGTTCCTCGCCTTCAAGCGCATTCAGCGCCCGCGTGAAGAGGCGGCTGTGGATGCCGAACACGCAGCGGAACAGCCATCGCCAACGAATATTTAGACAGACTTGCGGTTAGACTGGCTTGCGGTGAGAGACCCCGCCACGCATGGGCGACGGAACCCGCGTGGTCTTGGGATAGCTGATGGGAAGCTTTTTCATGTTGCGGACGGCGAGATAGGCGAAGCATTCCGCTTCAAGATCGTCGCCGCGCCAGCCCGCCTCTTCGGCGGCGATGACTTTGGCTTCCAGACGCTCGCGCAAGGCCTGCATCATCGCCGGATTATGCCGGCCGCCGCCGCAGACGATATAGCCGCCGGGCAGATCCGGCAAAAACTTCTCCGACTGCGCGATGCAGGCCGCCGTAAAGGCGGTCAACGTCGCGGCGCCATCTTCCACCGATAGTCTTTTCACCTGATCCAGCTTGAAATCATAACGATCAAGAGATTTTGGCGGATAGCGGCGCAGATACGGATTGAGCAGCATCATGCGCAACGCTTCTTCATTGACCTTGCCGGCAAGGGCGAGCGCGCCGTCCTCATCCATATGCTCGCCGGTTTTCATCTCGACCCACTCATCGACAAGCCCGTTGCCCGGCCCGCAATCGAACGCAACGAGATCAAGCGCGTGACAGCCTTCAGGCACATAAGTGACATTGGAGACGCCGCCGAGGTTGATCACGCCGACAGGGCATTGCGGGCGCTCTTTCATCGCGGCGACAAGCGCACGGTGATAAATCGGCGCAAAAGGCGCGCCCTCCCCGCCTGCGGCGACATCGTTCGAACGGAAGTCATTGACGACATCAATGCGGGTTTCTTCCGCCAGCGTGCGGCCATTGCCCAACTGCCAGGTGCGCCCGGCGACGCCCGCCTCTTTCGAGGGACGGTGCAAAATCGTCTGGCCGTGAAAACCGATCACATCGATGTTCTTCCGGTTCAGTCCGGATTTTTCGAGGAGCCGTTCCACAGCGCTTACATGAGCGTAGGTGACCTCGCCCGCCGCCTTGCCGATCTCCTCTGCGCCATCGCGGCCTTCAAGCGCCGCCTTGATCGCGCGGCGCACCCAGATTTTAAGATCGCGGCTATAGGGAACATGCAGCGCAGGGCCCGCTTCCACAAAGTCGGCGCCATCGGTGACCAGCACCGCCGCATCGATCCCGTCGAGAGAGGTGCCGCTCATCAATCCGATGGCTGTCATCTTGTCGGACATGGAAGTTTCCCGTCAAAGGCCGCGCCTAGCCTATCCAGACTCGCGGCGAAAACTGAAATGTCTCTTAACCATACGCTCTCAATCCATGCCAATACGTTGGAATTCAAGACGTAAGGTGCTAGGGGCTCCCGTCCCGGCAGCAGAACAAACCAAGAGCAGCCCCATGAGCGGCAAAGCGACTTACAAATCCGATTTCCTGAACGTGCTCAACGAGCGCGGTTTCATCGCCCAAGGCACCAATCTCGAAGGTCTCGACGAGAAAGCGGCGGCTGGCCCGATCACCGGGTATATCGGCTATGACGCCACGGCGAAGTCGCTTCACGCCGGGCACTTGATCCAGATCGTTATGCTCTACTGGCTGCAGCAGACCGGCCACCGGCCGATTGCGCTGATGGGCGGCGGCACCACCAAGGTGGGCGACCCCACGGGCAAGGACGAACAGAGAAAACTTCTCACCGATGAGGAGATCGACGCCAATATCGCCTCGATCAAGGGCGCGTTCGAAAAATATCTGACCTTCGGCGACGGCCCGACGGACGCCCTGATGGTCAACAACAACGACTGGCTCTCAAAGCTCGGCTATGTGGGGTTCCTGCGCGATTATGGCGTGCATTTCACCATCAACCGCATGCTGACCTTTGACTCGGTCAAGTTGCGGCTTGAGCGTGAAAGCCCGATGACCTTCCTCGAATTCAATTACATGCTCATGCAGGCTTACGACTTTCATGAGCTCTACAACCGTCATGGCTGCATCCTGCAGCTTGGCGGTTCGGACCAGTGGGGCAATATCGTCAATGGCGTCGAGCTTTGCCGCCGCAAGGACGGCGCAGAGGTGTTCGGCCTGACGACGCCGCTGCTGACCACCGCTTCCGGCAAGAAAATGGGCAAAACCGAGGGCGGCGCCGTCTGGCTCAACGCCGACATGTATGCGCCCTATGATTACTGGCAATATTGGCGCAACGCCGAAGACGCGGATGTGGCGACGCTGCTTGCGCGCTTTACGACCCTGCCCATGGATGAGGTGAACCGGCTCGCCGCGCTGCAGGACGCTGAAATCAACGACGCCAAAAAAGTGCTGGCGACCGAAGCGACCGCCCTCCTCCATGGACGCGAGGCGGCGGAAAGCGCCGCGGCGACGGCGCAGAAAACTTTTGAGCAGGGCGGACTCGGCGGCGACCTGCCGACCATCGACATGGCGTCCAGCGCTCTTTCCGAAGCCGCGCTCATCGATCAGTTCATCGCTACGGGCCTGTGCGCCTCGAAAGGCGAAGCGCGTCGCCACATCAAGGCCGGCGCCCTCAAAGTGAATGACGAAGCGGTGAGTGAGGAACGCAATCTTGCGACGAGTGACGTGCGCGACAATGCGGTGAAACTTTCCATCGGCAAGAAGAAGCACGCCATTATCCGCGTGCAGTAATTATTGCGGCGACGGCTCTTCTTCCGGTTGCGCTTCCGGCGCGGTTTGTTCGGAAGGCGCGTCTTCACCCGCAGGCTCAACTTCAGACGGCAACGTGCGCGAGGGCTGCATCAACTGGCGGAAAATACCTGGAGTCAATGCTGACAGCGGATTGACGAAAACGCGCGGATCGGTGGTCTCCCCCGTCACGCTATAGGAAAAGGCGAGGATCCCCTCGCCTTTTTTGCCGACCAGAATATCGCCGATGATCGGCGCGCCGCCGAGAATCGAATTCAGGGCATAAACAGGCGCCACAGCGCCATTGAGATGGGAAACGCCGTTCGGTCCAAGGCCGATTTCGCCATCCGCCGTGATCCCCACGGACGACCCGGTGGCGCGCATGTCATCGACGGAAACGACGCCGTCCTTGTAATCAAACTGCCCATAGGCGTAGGCGAATTCGATGCCTTCTCCGCTCATCAGATTGGCGAGGCCGTCAAGCGATCCCGCGGAGAGAATACGCGCCAACAACGGCGCATTGACGATTTGCAGATTGCGTGCTTCCAGCTCGCCCGCGAAGCCCGGCACTCCCGGCTGGTGCAGGGCGATCCGCATGGACCCTTCGCCGCCTTCAATGGATTGAATGCCAAAGACGCCGCGCAGCAATTCACCGATCGCGCTGGTGCGCGCGTCAAGGGCGCGTTGCGGCCCCTCCGCGGCGCCGGTCAGCGCCATGTCCACCCGCAAGGGTTTTCCATCTTTGCCAAAGGCCGAGAAATCAAGCGCCTGCAACCGCGCCGCATCGCGGCTGAAATCAAGAGCGCCGTCGCGATAGACGACGCCATCGCGCAGGGCGATTTCATCGATGCGCGCCTGCAGGCTGATGCCGGCGCCCCAGTTCAGCGGCTCGCCGCCCTCGCCGCCAGTTCCTTCCAGAATTTGTTCAACCAACGGCGCCGCGTTTAAAAACGGCCCCACCGCGGTCAGATCAAGCCCGCCCATTGCGTCACGTTTGGCGGTCATAGTGAAATCGGCCGCATCGGAAAAATAGAAGCGGCGCAAACCCGCCTCCTGCAACGCGCCGTGCCGATCAAAAGAGAGCGTGCCGCCGACATCAACGCCGTCGCCGGTGATCGTCATGCGCTCGACCAAGACGCGATCGGCCTCGAACACCATGGACAGATCGCCGACAGCAGCCATGCCAGCCGGTTTGCGCCAGCCAAGCGGACCGAGGGTGACGATCGCATCAACGAAATTCGCTTTAACATCAAGGCTCTGAAAATCTCCAAGATCGCCAATCGCCTTGGCGTCGAAGGAAACCGGCCCGCGCAGAAATTGCCGCGAGGAAACGCCAAAAACATCGCCTGCGGACGAATTGAACACGCCGGAAATGGCGATGTCGGAAGGGCCATCCGTCTCAAAGAAATTCTGGCGCCAGACCATTTTAATCGGCGCCTCTTCCGCCAGCGAAGCGTCCGCCCTGACCGTCAGGGAGCGGGGTTTCAGCTCAACATCGCCTTTTGCATTTCTGAGCTGAATATCGCCGATCAGACCATCAAGCGTCATGTTTTCGAAAGTCGCCGTTCCAGTATAGGCGTATTCTTCTGGATCGACGTCGCGCTTGTTCGGGCGCATCACTTCAACGACGGCGCGCGCGTCTCCCGCGAATTGATCCGGGGACAGATTGACTTTGGACAATAATAATAGCGGCTCCTGATCGAGGACGCCGAGCATGTCCTGCGCTTTTCCGACCGCCGAGAACCGGTAGTAGGTCGGCTCCCATTTCGGGATAAAGACCGGGAATGCAACCTCGCCTTTGGTGATCGCAACATCGCCAACACGCGCGCTATCGACAGTCAGGGTGAAAGAATTGCCGCGTACGAGCCCGCTTCCCTTGCCATTGCGCAACGGCGTCATGCCAGTCACATAATGGGCTTTCGCGTCGCGCGCATCAAAGCTGAGCTGGAGCGCATCGTCTGGAAAACCGCCATCTTCTCCGATCGCGCCCGGCGACAAATTCATCGTGAAATCGAGATTGTCGATATGCGCCGTTTCGAGCCGGTCCTCGACCCAGTCGCGCGCGCCGCTCGCCAGTTTTTTTGGCCAGATAGAAAGCAGCCTTTCAGGATCGAGCGAGCCATCAATATCAAGATCGGCGATGGCGCCCGGCGACGGAGCCGCCGCGCCATCAACGCCTCTTGGCCGCAGCAGCGTGACGTTGCCGGACACTGCGAGACCGGCGAAAGACGCCTTTGTTTGCCGGATCGCGAGCCGCCGGTCAGAAACAAAATACTGCCCGTCCAGGAACAGCGCCTCCAGCGGCAAGGGCCCTGGCAACTGGTTCGGCGCGGTTACGACAATTTCATCGGACGCCAGCGTGAATGAAATGCTTTCAGGTTTCCTGATATCGTCTCCGAACGAAATCGACACATCTCCTGAAACCGCGCCTTTCGCGCCTTCGAGATCGAAATTGAAATGATCTATGGAGAAACGGTTCGCCTCCGGATCAAACCCTGTCTCCCATTCGATGAAGGATACTTTCCGGGGAACACCGCCAACGCGCAACACGCCCTCGCTGAGGCGCGCATTGAACTGCGACGACAGAACCGCGCCTTCTGATGTGAATGCAATATCCGCATGCCCGCTCGCCGGCGCGTCGATGATCGCGGCCACGTCGCCATAAAATGTGCTTAACAGATCGCCCACGGGAAAGTTTTCGCCATCAAGCATGACATTGATGACGCCATTCTCGGAATCATAATCAGCGGTCGCTTTCACGCCGGCGTTGACATCGCCCATATCTATCTTGCCATCGACCAGCGCAGTCAGGCCGGCGTCATTTCGCCGAAGACGCACTTCTGTCGACGGCGCCGTCCATGACCGTTCTGACGCTTCGTCAAAGAATGTAATTTCAGCATTCGATAAATGCGCTTCCTCGAAAGCGCTTTTCAACAATCCGCCTTCGAGTATGGCGGCAAGGCCCGGACCTTTTTTGCGGGGCGCTTTCACCTTGACGATCGGAATATCGACATTGAGATTTTCGCGCCGGATGATGCTGAGATGGGCGCGATCTGCGAGGATGGTCTTCGGACCGATCTCCCCTGAAAGAAAATCACCGAGATCGAACGTCATCAACAGCTGAGGCGCGCGCGCCGCCTCGTGACCGTCTGTGTCGAAAATGGAAATGTCATTCACCGCGAGACGATATTCGCCCCGCAACTCGGTGCGGCGCAATTCAATCTCACCGAGTTTGGCGTCGTAGCCTTTCGGCAATCGCCGCTCGACCGCGAATTCGACGCTCGGTTTGAAGAGGTCAAGCATCACCGGCCCCTGACCAAGGCGCCATGTGAGAAAAATCAGTGCGGCGGCGGCGATGGCGATCGCAAGAGCGATGACTTCAAGCGCAATGACAGCCGATTTCAACGCCCGCTTTTTCATGCAAGCCGCAACCCTCGCGACACTCTACCCTGATGGCGGCCCCGCCCCGTCCATCACCGGCGCCGCAAACGACTACCGGTACCGGCCAACGCGCGCGACGGCAAGGGAACGGACGGAAAACAAAAGCTGACGAACTCTGTGCACACTGGAGATTTTGGCGAAGGCCGATATGGTGCCGGGCTATCAACCAGCCTCTTAGGACATCGTCATGACGAAAGCGCTCGCCGAGGGCTCTAAAGCCCCGGCTTTCACCCTGCCCCTTGATGACGGGACAACGATTAAACTCAAGGATCTCGCCGGAGAGAAGATCGTCCTCTATTTCTACCCTAAAGACGACACGTCGGGCTGCACCAAGGAAGCCATCGCCTTTTCCGAGGACATCGCGAAATTCAAGCGCGCCAAGACCCGGATTATCGGCGTGTCGCGCGATACGCTCGCCAAGCACCAGAAGTTTAAAGAAAAACATGACCTTAAAGTCGATCTCGGGTCTGACGAAAGCGGCGCGGTCACCGAAAAATACGGCGTCTGGGTCGAAAAGAGCATGTATGGCCGAAAATATATGGGCATTGAGCGGGCGACCTTCCTGATCGACGAAAAGGGCGTAATCCGGAAAATCTGGCGCAAAGTGAAAGTGGCGGGCCACGCCGAAGAGGTGCTGGCGGCGGTGAAAGCGCTTTGAGCGAACCCGAAACCCTGTTTGCCGCGGCAGCGGCCGTTCTGGAAACTGCGGCGCCAGACGCAAAAGTGGCGGCGGCCCTCAAAGCCGACGAATTACGGCGCGCAGGCGCCCCGCTGGGCGCCGCTCACCCCCCGCCAGACCGTCCCGCCAGACCGGGCGCCCCGCCCCTGGTACCGCCCGGGGATACACCGCGCCGCCGTTTCGGCAGCCCGGAGGGCCGCGCCATCCTCCTCCACGCGATCGCCCACATCGAATTCAACGCCATCGACCTCGCCTTCGACATGGCTCTGCGATTTGCGCCCGCCATGGCCGAAGAGGGCCTCGATGCAGACGCTTTCGCCGCCGACTGGGTCCGTATAGGCGGTGAGGAGGCGCGCCATTTCCGGATGGTGGACGCCCGTCTCGCTGAACTCGAGTGCCGCTATGGCGACTTTCCCGCCCATGACGGGCTTTGGGAGGCGGCCGAAACCACACGCCATGACGCCCTCGCCCGCCTAGCATTGGCGCCGCTCATTTTGGAAGCGAGAGGACTTGACGTGACGCCGGAGATGATCAAAAGGCTGAAGGCGGTCGGAGATGAGCGCAGCGTCAGCGTTCTGGAGGTCATCTATCGCGAAGAAGTCGGTCACGTCGCCTGTGGAAAACGATGGTTCGACGCTCTGGCCGCCGCGAGAGGCCTTGAACCTGAAGCCGCTTTCAGGGACCTCACCAGGCGATATTTTCCAGGGCGGCTGAAACCGCCTTTTAACCATGAAGCAAGGGCGAATGCCGGCCTGTCACGCGAATTTTATGAACCTATTGGAAACGAAACCCGGGTTTAATCATAAGTTATGATAAAGACGGCGAAAAATAGCGTTACACCATCACATAACTATTGCGTAATGCGCAATTTTGCGCTTCCCTGCGAGCAGGGGTGGCTAGGTTGCGTGTGTAAGCGCGTACAAGGGGCGTTCGTTTAATGAGCCGTCGTTCCGGCAAAATGAGGCGCGTACTCAGCCGTATCTTCAAGGAACGGCAGATTTACCATCGTAGCGATGGCGTCGTCCATTTTATCTCCATGTCATCGAAGACGCAGATCGCGCTCGCTGTTATCGTCGGCGGCGCCCTCCTCTGGGTCGCCTATGCTTCGGTCAATGTGGTCTTCAAGGAACAGATCATTGTCGCCAAGGATCGCGACAGCCGGATCATGGAGACAACCTATTCGAAACGACTGCATGACGCTCAGCGCGCTTATGACGATGTCAGCGAGCTGAACCAGATCATCAAGCAGAATTTCGACGAAACGCTTTCCGACATTTCAGCCCGCCACCAGCTCCTGCAGAACATGGTCGAGCGCAAGGCGGCGATCGATGAAGGCCTGAACGCTCTCGCAAACGGTCTTTCCGAGGCTGGCGGTCCCAATGGCCAGCGCCCGACCAATGGCAATCGCGTGATGATTGACGTGGCGCCGGGCGAACCGACCCCGCGCCAGTCGCGTATGTCCGCCGCCCGCAAACTTGGCGCAGCGGAGCCCGATAGTTCCAAAGCGAACGGCACCGCTTCAGAAGCCATCAGGGCGATGAACCATGCTGCGGCCGATCTCCATGCGGAACAGATGATGCTTGTTGCAGCGCTTGAAGAAAAAGCGACTGCGCAACGCGAAAGCCTGACCCTGTTGTTGTCGAGCGTCGGCGTGCCTGCGGAATCCCTCGTCACGCCGGCAAAAATCTCGAACACCATGCTGGCCCAGGGCGGCCCTTTCATCGATATCGCCGCCGGAGGCGAAGCCGCCGCCATATTCTATGAGCACGCCAATCGCGCGGCCGCCGCCGTGGACGATCTCGCGGCGATCTACAAGGCGCTGCAAAATGTGCCCCTTTCATCTCCGCTCGTTGTTGGGCGCCGCTTCACCAGCGGCTTCGGCATCCGCCGCGACCCGATCAACGGCAAATATTCCCGCCATAACGGCATAGATTTTGCTGCGCCATGGGCGTCGCCGGTGACGGCGACAGCCGACGGCGTGATCCATTTCGCGGGCACACGCTCTGGTTTCGGACGCGTAGTTGAAATCAACCACGGCAACGGGTTCATTACCCGCTACGCGCATCTGAATCGGATATCCGTGAAGTCTGGCCAAAAGGTATCTCTTCACGACAAGGTTGGGGAACTGGGGTCTAGCGGCCGTTCAACAGGACCGCACGTTCATTACGAAGTGCTGTACAAGGGCAAGCCGCTCAATCCTCGCCGTTTTATAGAGGCAGGTAGATATGTTTTCGAAAGCTAAACCAGCTAAGCAGCAAGGCGATCTGAAAACCGCGAGCAATGCGCCTCAGGAGGCGCCTGTTCAACATGCAAGCACGCATTCTGCGCCAAGAAAGGGATCAGGCGTTATGAAATCCGCCGGAGTGCCGTCCATCATCTCTTCCGACGTCGTCATGCGCGGCAATGTCAACTCAGCCGGCGAGATCCAGTTTGACGGTTCGCTGGAAGGCGACATCAAAGCGGGCTCGCTGATCATCGGGGAAAAAGCTTCGGTCAAAGGCGAAGTGATCTGCGAGACAGTCACCGTGCGCGGCCGCGTCGAAGGCGGCATTCGCGCAAAGTCAGTCTCCCTCGCCTCCACCGCTCACATCCAGGGCGACATTCTTCACAGTTCGTTGTCTGTTGAAACTGGCGCTCATTTTGAAGGCAATTGCCGTCACTCCGACGATCCTCTGTCGGAAACCTCAGCGAAAGATTTCCGCCGCGCCCGTCCCTCAAGCCCGGCTCCGGCGCCGCGTCCGGTTGCAAACGCCAGCGATGAAGCCGAGACATCGGCTCCGGCGAATGAAACACCATCCTTCCTCAGCGTTGGACGTTCGCCGCTGCGCTAAACGCATTCACTCATACCGATATAAAAAAGGCCGCCTTTTGAGGCGGCCTTTTTACTGGATCATATTTTGCCGGCGCTATCGACCGCGCATGCCGGAAAGCCCGGTGATTGTGGTTAGGAGCGAAAGTCCCGCCGCGAGATAAGCGCCCCATTGAACGCCGCCCAGCCCGGCTTCAGAGCCAATCATCCCCATCATGAAAAGTCCTAAAGCGCCTAGCGACGCCACCCCCGACACAAGCGTCACAGCGCTTGTGATACGTCCAATCACTGGCAACAGGCCAGGTATGCCGAGAATGGCGGCGATGCCGCAAAGAACGGACGCCCAAGTCAGTGCGCTGCCAACGGTCGTGCCGTCATTCATGCGCCCTTCTGTTGCGCATTCCTCCCCCAACGGCAGCCGCATATCCATGACACAATCAACCGCATTGCCGATAAAATAATCACCCGTGACGACTGACATGCTCTCGCCTCGCACAGGATCTGTTGTTTCGACCGCAAACATCGGCCCAAAGAAAATCGCTGCAATAATCGCCAGCGGCAGTAAAATCCGGATCATCTGGAATCCCCTCATCCAAGCCCACAAGGCCGATCTTACCGGCTCCAGCGCGCCAAGCCAAGCGCACAAGGATGAGGTGCAAGGCGCAACTCTTCTGTGCGCGATGATGCTCAAGCTATTTGATGTTGCATTGCGGTCGGGTCAGCAAACCGGCGGTTCAGGCGGCTTTTCTGTTTGAGGCCGCCACACCCATTTCGCGCAGTTTTTTGGCGAAACCGCCAAGCTCCGCGAACGGATTGACCTGGACCGGTTCATCACTACCCGTCCCTTCCGGTTCCGCTGGCGTAAGCCCGCCAGCCACGACCGTTTCACCTGACGGACCAAGCACGATCAGATATTCAAGATCGTCGCAGCGGACAATCGCAAGACGCCGGCGCGCATCGAGCGGCAAGGATTCCGAGATCGCAAGCCTGCGTTTCTTTCCATTGGCGCCGGCAAGATTGGCGAGCCCGGCCTTGCGCGCCAGAAAAGCCGACCCGCCGATCATCCCGATCACGGCGATGAAGCCGAAAACAAGGCGGAGAATTTCAGACGCCGGCATGTTCAATCCCTCGCGGCTTTGCGCAGGATGTTAAAATACCGGCTTCATGATTAATGCGGTGTTAAGACCGCACCGCCGCATAGAAATCATCGAGATCTTTCAGCGAAACAATGTCGCCGCCGACTGTTTCCTTGAACCAGCGAAGATAGGCGGCGCTTGTCCGCAACATCTCATCAACATCCTCGGCATCAGGCGCGTAGACATTGGCGCCAGCGGTTAAGGAAGTTGAATGAAGCGTGAAGGTGAGAACAGGCGTTTTATCCTGAACGAGACGGCGCGTGAGCGCCTGAAGCTCCACCAAACTCGTTCCTTCCGGCGACAGGCGCATCGCGCGTGACATGTCCGGAGATTGTTCTTTCATATAGCCTGGAAAGCCTGGCTCCGCTTTCTCCTGAGACAGGAAACTTCGCGTTCGCGCAATGGCGCGGGCGCCGCAAACCGGCGTCACGTCAATGCGCCAGTCATTCGCAAACGCCGCGAAGGGACAGTTCGACATGGATGAAAAATCCGGGCCGCCGCGATTTGAAAAGTCAAATCCGGCGCTGGGGCTGAAGTCCAGTTTCACCCCTATTTCCGCCAGCAAATCATAGCACGCTTTTGATATCCCATAGCGCCCGGCGCGATGGGCCTGCGCTTTTTCTCCAAAGAGACCTTCGTGAGCTTGCGCAAGGCTCTTTAGTTTTTTCCGCTGCACATCGCGGGGAAGGTTTTTCTGAAAGGAATAGAACTCGCCCCGATAGTCGCCCGGCGGCGTCGCCCATTGATGCAGATGAAGGCCGAATGACGCAAGCTCGCGCGTATGCAATGACTTGAACAGCCCCGCGGTTTTTTTGTCTTCCATCATCGGCAAGGTGAGAAAATAGAGCGGGCTGACGTTTATCTCTTCGCAAAGCGCCTGAAATCGCTCGATGCCGGAAGGATCGCAAACACGCCAAGTGTCATCATCAAAACGCGACCAGTCGAAAGTTTCTTCCGTGTCCACCGTAACGATCAGCCGGGGCCGGTATGGTGCATTACCGATTTCGATCGGCGCCGTTTTCAACGCCTGACCCGCCGCGGCCTTGTCCGTGAGCTCTTTAAAAATCCGATGCATCCCGTCGGCGGTTTCACCCCAGGAGTGACGCTCGGCATAGGCCCGCGTTTTTTTGCGGCCAGGCGGCGAAGCCAGCAGCGCTTTCACTTCAAACGCAATGGCTTCAGGATTTCGCTCAGTGACGAGACGTCCTGCTTCTGGCGCAGCGATCACTTCACGCACCCCGCCGACATCCGTTGCAACGCATGGCGCGCCGCACGCCATCGCTTCGAGCAGCACATTGGGCCAGCCTTCTCGCGAGGAGGCCAGCACCAAAACATCCGCCGCCGAATAAACGCCGCGCAACTCGTGATGACCAACCTCACCCAGAAATCTCACGCGATCCGCAACGCCTGCGGCTGCAGCCTGGTTTTCGAGAGAGGCTCGCATCGGGCCCGACCCGGCGATCAGCAAGGTTGCGCCCGGCAGAAATTTCAGCGCCTCAATAACCAGATCGTGCCCCTTGCGCTCAATCAGATGACCAACGCTTGCGAGCACAAGCCCATCCGCCCCCAGCACCCGCCTTTCCTGTTCGCGGTCTGCAGGGGAGAATGCTTCGAGATCGACGCCATTGCGCAGAACGGTGATCTTTTGCTCAGTCGCGCCGAGCCGGACAAGCTCCTGTTTTAAAGACGCCGCCACGGTAATGATTGCATCAGCGCGTTGCGCTGTATCCTGAATAAGCCGGCGCGGCCGCGTAAAAGACGGCAGCAAGGTGACATCCGTGCCTCGCGCCGTAACGACAAAAGGCTTTCCAAGCTCACGCGCGACCTGAGCCGCCGCCACGGCGTCAGGGTAGAAATAATGGGCGTCGATGAAATCAAAATCCCAGCCATTGTCGATCAGCTCCCGCGCCGCTTTGCGCAGGCATCGCGTTAGAGAAACCGGCGCCACATCCATGGCGACCTTTGGCGGAATAAAATAACGCGGATGAAAGACGTCAAAGCCGTTGCGCGTTTCGCGATGCGGCGCGCGCGCAAAATCTGCATATTCGCCGAACATCGGATGGGTGAACGGAAACCACGGAACCGGGGCGATGACTTTTACGTCCGCATCATACTTTTGACAGTATGCGGTGAGGCGGTTCTCCACGAAAACGCCATGCGCCGGACGGGCGGCGTTTGGATAAAGCGTAGAGAACAAAAGGATGCGCATGAACCTCGCGCCGTTCAGCGCACTGGACTGGGAAGCGAAGGGCCGTTCATCCGCCCAGCGACCCGGGCGGCAATTTCAGAATGAACCCTCATTAACATTTCTTTGTTCTCTATCCGGTTAACCTCACCAGCCCCCTGACCCGGATTGATACAGATGTCTCTCGCAGCACACGCCAATTTGGAACGCCCAGCCTCCGCCTCCCGGGAGCGCCTGCCCGTTCTCGCTTGCATGGCGGTCTGGTTTGCAAGTTCCGGTGGAATTTGGGTCGCCATCTTCGCTTTTCTGAGCCGCTGAGCGCCATAAAAGGCGCAATCTCTGAACGAAAATGCGCTCATTCCCCGCTTTGTCACAATAAATTTCTTAACTTTTCGTTAGGCATGCATTATGCGGAAACTGTGTCGACTGTCGAATTTCGGGACATCGGGACTGTCGGAGGCGCGCCTCCGCAAAATGGGGCCGGGGGATGTACGTTCATTACGCATTTGCGTTGGCCGCCGCCGTGGCCAGCGTCGCAGCGACAAATTATGCGCTCGGTCCGGCGTCTCGCCGAGAACGTAATCGAACGTCATCATATCGCGAGGCTTCACCGGAAGAGCATGATGGACAATCCGGAAATCTCACACCGTCTGGCGACGGGCTAAATCTCGAGACCACACAATTGGGAGAGATCGCTGACGCCGCCGAGCGCGGCCGCAGACCTTCTTCAGCCGCCATCAAGCGCGGACTGGACATCGTTTTGAGCCTTTGTTTGCTGGGGTTTTTGTCACCGCTGCTGGTTTTGACCGCCGTCGCGATCAAGCTCGACAGCCGTGGTCCTGTTCTTTACCGGCAGCGCCGGGTCGGCTTTGGCGGCAAGGAATTTGAGGTGTTCAAATTCCGCTCCATGATCGCAAACGCCGAAGCGAACGGCCCGCAATACGCCGCCGTGAAAGACAAACGCGTCACCCCTGTGGGATCTGTCATCCGGAAATTCCGCATTGACGAGATCCCGCAAGCGATCAACGTTCTGCGCGGTGAAATGAGCTTTGTGGGTCCACGGCCGGAGCGGCCCGAATTCGTCCGCGAGCTGGAACAGGAAATCCCGCTCTATCATTGCCGCCATCTGGTCAAACCGGGAATCACCGGCTGGGCCCAGGTCAAATATGAATACGCCGCCTCAGTCGAAGGCGCACGGACCAAGCTGCGCTACGACCTTTATTATATCCGGCATTCTTCCCCGCTTTTGGACCTCCTGATTGTCCTGATGACGGTCCGGGTCGCCCTATTTGGGCTCGGCAGCCGATAAGACCCTTTAAGGTTACTGATTCCAACGGAATCAGGGAATGAGAGGCGGGCTGCGAAACCGCCAGGATCCAAGGATTCCATGGTTTTGCATGACGCAGCGGAAGGGGGAGGCATGGCAAAGATTTTGCGTTGCCTTTAAACTGACGTGCGATTTTTGAGGCTTTCGCGCCGGCGTGATGCGCATTGGCGCCTTTGAGGTGATGAACATGATGAAAATTCTCGACAATTTCCGCATCCTGGCCGCGATCGGCGCAGCCTTGATCCTTTCCGCCTGTAGCGCCGTCGGCCTTGGCGGGGAAAAACTCGCAGCCGCTCCAGCGAATGCGTCGGACGCCGCAGCCGCCGCGCCTGACTATCTGATCGGCCCGCTCGACCAGCTCGAGATTTTCGTCTGGCGCGCGCCAGAGCTGTCGACCAAAGTCACCGTTCGCCCGGATGGCCGGATTTCGACGCCGCTGGTTGAAGACATGGTCGCCGCCGGCAAGACGCCGTCGAAACTCGCCAACGATCTTGAAGGCGTCCTGCGCGAATATGTGCGCACGCCGGAAGTGACCGTGATCGTCAGCGATTTCTCATCGACTTATGACCAGCAGGTCCGCGTCCTCGGGGAAGCGCAACAGCCAGTCGCCCTCGCCTATCAGGCCGGCATGACCGTGCTCGACGTCATGGTCGCGGTGGGCGGTCTCACTGAATTCGCCGCCGGCAACCGGGCTGTGCTCATTCGCGGACAAGGCGAAGATCGTCAGTCCTATCGCCTGCGCCTCGATGATCTCCTGCGCAAAGGCAATATTTCTGCGAACGTTCCGGTCCTTCCGGGCGACGTCATTTTGATCCCGGAAAGCGTGCTTTAAGCGGCGCGCTCGAGGGGTTTGGGGAAATAGAGTAGTGTTTAAGTTCTCCGATTTGCCGCAACCGGTCCTGCGCAGCCTTAACGGGCTCTGGCGCAGGCGCTGGCTTGTGCTTGCCGTGGCCTGGGCTGCAGCGCTCGCAGGCTGGTTCGCCGTGTGGCTCATACCGGACAAGTATGAGTCCCGCGCGCAGGTCTTTGTGCAAACGGAAACGATCCTCGAACCCGTGCTGAACGGCTTTACGGCGCGCCCGGATTATTCCCGGCGCGTCGAAGTCATGCGCCTTCAGCTTTTGACGCGGCCGAATGTGGAGGAAATCATTCTGCGCTCCGGCCTCGACAAAACGATTGAAGCCCGCACCCCTCTTGAACGCCGCGCAAAAATGCAAGGCATGGTCGATTGGGTGGCCGGCGAGATCAATATCGAAAGCCCGCGGGAGATGTATTTCATCATCTCTTACAAAAACAGCGACCCGAAAATCGCCCGCGCCGTTGTCGACGCCGTCCTCAATATGCTGATCGAACAGGATCTCGGCGCCAGCCTCACGGAGAGCGAAGCGGCGCGCCGCCGCCTCGATTTGCAGGTCGAAGAGTATGAGGAAAAACTGGTCGCCAATGAGCGCGCCGTCGCCGCCTTCCGCGCCGAGCACGCCGCCGAACTGACCTCCCTTCAGGGGGAAACGCGCCAACGCGAGCTTAAGGAAAACGAGCTTGTCCGGGTTGGCGACGAGATTGAGCGCACCAAAGGCCGCGTCCTGACATTGCAAAATCTCATTTCGGCGACGCCGCGGCGCGCGTCCGGCGGGGAGCTTGACCGACTCAAAGTCGAACTTTCAGCGCTGCGCAGCCAGTATGAAGAAAACCATCCCGACATTCGCGGCGTTGTCGCCCGCATCGAGGAGCTCGAAAAGGAAAACGCAACGCTCTCGGCGAATCCCGAATTCATCCGGCTGCAATCGGAGCTTCGCGTTGCGCAGGATTCTGTCACAGCCCTCGAAGCCCGCGAGATCAAACTCAAGGATGAACTCGGCTCCCTCGACTTTGCAGCGGGACAAGCCCCCGCCGTCGAAGCGGAGCTGCGCCAGATCGTACGGGAATACGAACAGACGCAAAAAACCTATGATGAATTGCTGTCGCGGCGCGACCGCCTGGCGCTGACGCGCAGCCTCGGCGCAGCCGGCCGCGGCGTCGAATATCAGGTGTTCGAATGGCCTGCCGAAGCGCTGGCGCCGAACGACCCGCCGCGGCTGCTTCTCATTTTCGGCGTGTGCGTCGCTGCTGTGGGCGCTGGCGCCGCGGCGGCGCTCGGCCTCGCCCTGCTCGATAAAAGCTATACGCAGGCGAGCGAGCTGCAAACCGCGTTCGGCCTGCCAGTGCTCGGCGCCATCAGTGAGACCCCGTCGGACGACATTTTCGAAGCGCGCAAACGCGACCTCATGCGTCTCGCCATGGCGAGCGTCAGCTTTGTCGCTGTCGCGGGGATTTATGCCTATCTGACGGTCTTCCGCCTGCCCTCAACAGGCCCGGCGCTTGAAAAAACAGCGTCCGCCTTCTCTCAAACGGCGGAGGCGTCATCATGAGCGTAGTTGAAAAAGCCGGCGCCAATGTCCTGAAGGCCGCCTTCGCCAAGAAGGACAAAAAGAACAAGAAAGACAAGAAAAAGCGCGACGCCGTCGACATGACGGCAACGCGCCAGATGGGAGAGCCTGAGAAAATCGATCTCGATTTTGAGGCGATGTCCCATCACGGGTTTTACAATCCGCAAGAGCGCTCAAACCAGCTTGCGCTGGAAATGCGCGCGGTAAAGCGCCGCCTGTTGCGCCGCATCGGCTATCTGCGTTCAAGCGGCGAGCGTCAGGCGTTTCGCACGCCCGGCAAACAACGCAACATGATCCTCGTGACCTCGACCCGGGCCGGCGAAGGCAAAACCTTCACGGCGATCAACCTCGCCCTCAGCCTTGCGCTCGAAGATCAGATTGAAACGTTGCTGATCGATGCAGATCTGTCGCGCCCTAAAATCCGTGAGCGTCTCGGCCTGCCTGAAGCGGCAGGCCTTCATGACCGCATTCTTGATCCGAAAATTGATGTGGAAAGCCTTGGCTGGCGCCTTATCGACGCGCCGCTCACCATCCTGCCCGAAGGCGCGCGGGCGGAACGGCCGACCGACCTTTTCGCAACAGCCAGCGCGCAGGACATGTGGACCGAACTTTCTACGGCTAATCCGCAGCGTCTTGTAATTATCGATGCGCCGCCGGTGCTCGCCGCCACGGACGCGGTGATGCTCGCCAAATACGCCGATGAGATCGTCTTCGTGGTGGAAGCCAATTCGACTCCGGAAGCCGCCGTCGCCGCCGCTGTTGACGAACTGATCGACATTAATCCGAATGTGAGCCTGATGCTCAACCGCTGCCAGATCGGCGCAGGCGGCGCCCATTACGGCTCCTACGAATATTACGACCGCAGCGAGGCCGCGAGCGCGCCCGCCGGCAAACCCTCCAGTGAAGGATAATCTCATGGGGAAGCACATCAAAAAACCAGTCGCCGCTCCACGCACGAAAGCGGCGCTCCTTGCGAGCGCCGGCATCGGTGTCTTTGCGACGGCCTCCTTCGCACAGGTCGCCGCGCCCAATGCTCCACTGAAAATGCAGACGGATTATTTCGGCTACGCTGCAAGCGCATCATTGCGGGGCGGCTATTCCGACAATATCAACCTCTCGCGGTCGGGATTGAAGGAAGATGAATTTTCTATTTCAACCATGTTTTCCGGCGGCGCGATTGTTTCAACGCACCGCGTCACAGCGATCGCGCTCGGCGATCTCGATTTTTCCTATCTGATCAACCAGGGCGATTTCGTGGTGAACCAGAATATTGGCGCCACCAGCACCTTCACGGGCGTCGACAACTGGCTCTATTTCGACCTGTCCGGCGCGACATCGCGACAATTGCTCGGCGATCAGGCGCGCTTTTCGGGCAATATCAACGCCGGGCGCAACCAGCGTGCAAATGTCCATAATTATTCGGCAAGCCCCTATGTCTTTCATGAGTTTTCTGACTCATCGACCACAGAGTTGCGTTACCGCTTCTCGCAGGTTTTCGTTGACGAAAGCGGATCGCTCTCTTCGTTTCTGACCGGCAACTCTGTCAGCGACTCGATTACACATGAAGTGCTCGCGCAATATGACAGCGGCCGCAAGCTCGACCGGATGCGTTTCCGCCTGACGGCTTATGGCAGCGACACGACAGAGGATGGCGTCAGCATTTTCCCTGACTTCGGATACAAGCAAGGCGCGCTTTCGGCCGATCTGCAATTCTCGCTGACCGACCGTTTCGCCCTTTCCGGGGCTGTCGGTTATGACGAAATGGAAACCCAAGGCGCGGCGGCCGTATTCTTTAATGACGCAGACCTCTCCGGTTTCTTCTGGCGCGCGGGCTTTACAGCGCAACCAGGCCCACGCTCTTCCATCAGGATCGAATATGGCGAGCGTTATGGCGATGACTTCATCGACGCCAGCGCGCGATACCAGATTTCCCAGCGATTTGCGTTTACCGCCGGCGCCAGCCGGTCGTTCCGCACCCGCGCGCAATCGGTCACGTCGCAATTCAGCACGACGCAGCGTGAAACGCTCGAATTCGCCGATCGGCTCCGCGAGGGGCAAGAGCTGCCAGCACGCGATATTATCGAGGCTGCAACTTTCTATTCCTCTGGCCGTAATTTCGGCAGCGCCCAAACAAGCGGCGTTTCCGTTACAGATAGCGCTTTTGCAACATTGACGGGCGATTTCGACATGACCGAAATCTCACTCAATGGCTTTTACTCGGACGACAATTTTGGCTATCGCCAGATTGAAACCTATGGCGCGGGCCTGAATCTGAACCGCCGCCTGGCGCGCCGCGTCACCGGTTATGGTTCGGTCTCCTACCGCCGAACAGACACCGCGTTCGATCCGGCGACCTGCGAAGCCAATCCGCTGATTTTCGGCCTCGACACCATGGACCCGCTGTTTAACGCCGTCACCGATTGCGCATCGCTCGCTGCGCAAAATGGCGTCACCAACACGGTCATCGGCCAGATTGGAGCGTCTTACCGCATCTACGAAAATGCTTCTATTTTTGTCGAGGCGACGCATACGGAGCGTTTTTCGCCGAACGCCCTTCTCGAATATAACGAGAACAACTTGCTGGCGGGAATCACTGTGGACTTCTAAAAATGTATGAAGAGTATTTCCACCTATCCGACGCCCCGTTCCGGCTTAACCCGGACCCGCGTTTCTTTTATGGCAGCCGCAGCCATAACAAGGCGATGGCGTATCTTCATTACGGCTTGAAGCAAGCGGAAGGATTTATTGTGATCACCGGCCCCGTCGGCGCGGGCAAGTCCATGGTGATCAGCCATCTTCTCGACCAGCTCAACTCGTCCAATATTGTCGCCGCAAACCTCCTCACCTCAAACATCGAGCCTGAGGATCTGTTGAGCCAGATTCTTTCCGCCTTTCGGATCGAGCCAGAAGGCGAAGGCCGCACAGGCGAGATCGAGGCCTTCGAGGATTATCTTTTCGACCAGCTCAATCGTGGTCGGCGCGTCCTCCTGATCATCGATGAAGCGCAGAACCTTCCCTTCAAAACACTCGAAGAGCTGCGGATGCTCTCCAATATCGATTATGAAGGCACGCCCCTGTTTCAGGTCTTTCTGGTGGGTCAACCTGAATTCCGTACGATTATGGAGCAACCCAATATGGAGCAATTGCGCCAGCGCGTGATTGCCTCCTACCATTTGGAGAATCTTTCCGAGGAAGAAACCCGCGATTACATCATGCACCGCCTGTCCGTTGCAGGCTGGCGCGAAGACCCGGCCTTCGCGGATGATGCGTTCAGCGCCATCCATGAAGCCACAACCGGCCTTCCCCGGCGCGTCAACACCCTGTGTAACCGGCTCATGCTTTATTGCTCGCTGGAAGAGAAGCATGAAGTGACGGTGGAGGTTGTCGAAACAGTTTGCGCTGAGTTGAAAGAAGAAAAACTCGACGCGCGCAAACCCGCGGACGCCATGCCGCCAGTCGCGAAAGTCGAAGGTGAGCCGGCCCGGGAAGAGCCGCAGCAAGAAGAGCCCGTTATAGAGGCGACCGCTGAACCGGCAGAAACGCCGACGGATATCTCCGAGGCTGATGACGCCGCCGCAGAAGAGACCGACACCAACATAGTCTCGCTGGAGACTGAGCGAGCGCGCAAAACCGCCGCTGTCGAACCCGACATGGAGCCTCCCGTGGAACAAGAACCAACCGCCACGCCCTCTTCCATGAGCGTGCTAGACCGCTTGCGCGCCAAAAAGGGGGACGACGCCCGCCAGGAAGCGACGCTGACCGATGTGGCGAGCGCCATCAAAGCAGCGAGCGAAGGCGCGGCCTCCGAATTTGAAGAAGAGACAGCGCCAGACTCCGGCGACACAATGTTGCCCACGGGAAATGCAGGCGAACCGCAATGGAGAATCGCCCTGACCCGCTCCATCGACGAAACCCGTGACGAGTTAAAGCGCGCCCATTCCAATGTGGTGGAGCTGACACGCTCTGTCGGTGCGGGCGAAAAGGATCGAAAGGCGCGCCGCGAGAAAATTGCAGCCAGCCTTGGCCGGGCCGAAGCGCTTCTCGATGCAATGCGTTCCGCTGAAGGCTGACCGGCCGCCGGAGAGGGAAAAATGAACGCCGCCGACATCATATCTCGGCCCCGCTTCGCTCTTTCCGTCGATGTGGAAGACTATTTTCAGGTTTGGGCGTTTTCCGGCGTCGTCTCTCGCGCCTCGTGGGACGGCTTTTCATCCCGGGTTGGCGACAACACCCGCCGCTGTCTTGATCTCTTTGACAAACACAACGCCAAGGCGACTTTTTTCACGCTTGGCTGGGTGGCGGAGCGCGACCCGGAGCTGATCAGGGATATTGTCGCCCGCGGTCATGAACTGGCCAGCCACGGCTATGACCACACCAAGGTTACAGAACAGACTCGCGATCAATTCTTCGCTGACGTCACAAAAACAAAAACGCTTCTGGAAGATCTTTCCGGCGTTGAAGTCAAAGGCTATCGCGCCGCAGGGTTTTCCATCGGCAAGGCGACGCCTTGGGCCCATGAGACGCTTGCGCAAGCCGGTCATCGTTATTCGTCCAGCAGCCATCCCATTGCGCATGACCATTACGGCGATGCGGCGGCGGCGCAATCGCCCCATGAAATCGCCGGCATGATTGAAGCCCCGGTGGCGACAGTGAATTTTCTGGGAAAGCGCTTCAGCGCCGCTGGCGGCGGCTGGTTTCGCGCGGCGCCTCTCGCCCTGTCAAAAGCATTGCTGTCAAAAGCCTCGAAAACCCTCAACGGGCCTGTGATCTTTTATTTTCATCCCTGGGAAATCGACCCAGGGCAACCGCGCCTTACACGGGCGCCGTTAAAATCGCGATTGCGCCATTATCTCAATCTCAACCGCATGGAAGGCAAGCTTTCGAAAACGCTCAGCGCTTATTCCTGGGGCAGAATTGACGAGGCCCTCGGACTGTCATGAATGCGCCCCTATCCATCACGCCGGGCTCGCCTTTATCGGTTACAGTCGAAACACAATGCGATGCAGCGGAATGGGACGAGTTTGTCAGCGCGCAACCCCATGGGACATTCTTTCACCTCTCGGGGTGGGGCAGAGCCGTCAAAGCCGCGTATGGCTATGAGACGTTCTACATCACCGCGCGCCGGGAAGGCAGACTCGCCGGCGTCCTCCCCCTGACTATGGCCAGAACGCCGCTGCTCGGCGCTTCTTTGATTTCGACAGCTTTTTCAGTGGGCGGCGGTCCGCTCGCCAGAGACGGCGACGCGCTGCAGGCGCTGCTCCACGCGGCCAATAAGCTCGGCGAAGAAACCGCGGTTCGCTATATCGAGTGCCGGTCTGATTTTGAGGCGAAAGGCTGGTTGGCGCAAAGCGGGCGGCACGCTGGTTTTGTAACGCCTCTGTTGAAAGATGATAAGGAAGCGCTGGCGGCGATCCCACGCAAACGACGCGCCGAAATCCGCAAGGCGATCGACGCTGTCAACAAAGGCGATTTGACGGTGCGCCATGAGGGTTCGCCCGATCTCTTTTATCGGCTCTATGCGCAATCGCTTCACCGCCTCGGCACACCTGTTTTTCCGCGCCGTTTTCTGAGCGCCTTGATGGACGCCTTTTCAACAGAGACGGAGATTTCCGTTATTGAACATCATGGCGAGCCCGTCGCCGCGCTGTTGAGTTTTTATTTCAAAGACAAAGTGCTGCCTTATTATGTCGGCGCCACTGAAAAAGCCCGGCCGACACGCGCTTTTGATTTTATCTACTGGTCGGCGATGCGCCGCGCTGCGGAAAAAGGGTATGAATATTTCGATTTCGGGCGCAGCAAGATCGACACCGGCGCCTATGCCTATAAAAAACTCTGGGGCATTGACCCACACCCCTTCACCTATCGCATCAACCTTATCAGCGATGATGCGCCGCCCGACATCAATGTGAATAATCCGAAATTCGCAGTCTTCTCGAAACTCTGGCCGCGCCTTCCCGGTTTCGCTGCGAACCGTCTCGGCCCTCTGCTGGCGCCGAATTTCCCATGAAATCGGAAGTCTTATTCCTTGCTCATCGCATTCCCTATCCGCCGGACAAAGGCGACAAGATCCGGTCATGGCGCATCCTGAAATTTCTGACGGACAATTATCGCGTTCATCTCACTTGCTTCGCCGACGATCCGCGCGACCTCGTGCATCGCGATTTTCTGGAAACGCTTTGTGAGAGCGCAACAATTATTCCACTAGACCCGCGCGCGGCGCGCATTAAAAGCGTCGCGGCATTGGCGGCCGGACAGCCACTAAGCTTTCAGTATTTTCGTGACGCCCGCATGGTTGCTGCTGTCCGCAAGCTTCGGAAAAAGCCGCTCAGCGCCGAGATCGTCTTTTCTTCTTCCATGGCGCCTTATATCAAAAAGCCAATTGACGACCGCATACGGCTCGTCGATTTCTGCGACACGGACGCGGAGAAATGGCGCGACTACGCCCGCGACGCCAAAGGCCCAATGAAAATTATCTATCAGCGCGAGGCGAAACTGCTTGAGCGTGAAGAAACGGACATCACCAGCTGGGCCGATGCGTGCTTTGCGGTCAGTGCAGAGGAAGCCGCCATTTTCAATTCGCGCGCAGACGTGACAAACACTGTCGCATCCTTCTCAAACGGCGTCGACGCGGCCTATTTCGATCCGATTGGAAATGTTGCTTCGGACACGCCTGAATATGACTGCGTCTTTATCGGCGCCATGGATTACCGCGCCAATATCGACGGCGTGTTGCATTTCGTAAAACATGTCTGGCCGCTGGTGCGCCAGTCGCAGCCTGAGGCGACATTCGCCATTGTCGGCGCAAACCCGGCGCCCGCCGTCGCCGCTCTCAATGGAGAGAACGGGATTACAGTCACCGGCCGCGTCGAGGATATTCGCCCATGGCTCGGCGCGGCGAAGATCTCCGTTGCGCCTCTGTGCGTAGGACGCGGCATCCAGAATAAAGTGCTGGAAGCGATGGCGATGGCCAAGCCTGTTGTCGCAAGCCCGGCTGCCATGACCGGTATCGCCGCGCCGCGTGACGCCGCGCTCACCGCCGCAACGAATGAAGCGATGGCGGCATCAATTCTCACACTTCTGGACGATGCGACCCAATGCGAGCGCATTGGACGGGCTGCAAGGCATTTCGTGCTGACCCATCATCAATGGGATCAGGCGCTGAAGCCGCTTGAGGACAAACTCACTGCACTGGGACTGTGAGCTTACCTTTTGCCTTCTTCAGCCAGCACTTTCTTCACATAGGCGTCGATATCGACATCGCCCGACACACGCCCTTTGACCTGTTCGCGGACTTTTGACGGAAGCTGCGCGGGATCAATGGCTCCCGCGCTTTTGATGGTCGCGCGAATGAGCTCTTTCAAACTCTCTTCGTCATCGGGCTTCCATTTTTTATCCGTCATGTCTCTCGCCTCAGTTGAGCAACGCTCCGGCGGCGGGCGCCTCCGGCCCTGACCCGCCGAGTGAAAACGCGTCACGCCCGCCAACAGGTTTGCCATTGATGGTGAGACTGGCGTCGTCGGCGGAAATTTCAAGCGTTTCGCCATCACTGACTTCGCCGGACAGGATCAGCTCTGCGAGCGGGTCCTGCAATTTTTTCTGAATGACCCGCTTGAGCGGACGCGCGCCATAGACCGGATCATAACCACTGTCGCCAAGCCAGTGACGCGCCTTGTCGTCAAGGTCCAGCGTGATCTTGCGGTCAGCCAGCAGTTTTTGCAGACGCGCCACCTGGATGTCGACAATAGTATCCATGTTCACGCGCGACAGGCGATGGAACAGGATGATCTCGTCAAGGCGGTTCAGGAATTCCGGGCGGAATTTCGCCCGCACGGCTTCCATTACTTGCGGGCGCACCGCGTCGCTATCCTGGCCTTCCGGCTGGTTCGCGAGATATTCAGCGCCCAGATTCGACGTCATGATGATCAGCGTGTTCTTGAAGTCGACCGTATGGCCCTGCCCGTCCGTCAGGCGGCCGTCGTCGAGAACCTGCAACAGGACGTTGAAGACATCGGGATGCGCTTTTTCGATCTCGTCGAAAAGCACAACCTGATAGGGGCGCCGGCGCACGCGCTCGGTCAGGACGCCGCCTTCTTCATAACCGACATAGCCCGGAGGCGCGCCGATAAGGCGGGCGACCGAATGTTTCTCCATGAATTCCGACATATCGATACGCGCAATCGCGGTCTCGTCGTCGAACAGGAATTCCGCGAGCGCTTTGGTCAGCTCGGTTTTACCAACGCCAGTCGGCCCAAGGAACAGGAACGAACCCATGGGGCGGTTCGGGTCTTTAAGACCAGCCCTTGCACGGCGCACAGCAGCCGAAACAGCTTCCACCGCTTCGTGCTGACCGACGACGCGCTTGGCCAGCGCTTTGTCCATGGCGAGGAGTTTTTCGCGCTCGCCTTCGAGCATCTTGTCGACGGGCACGCCGGTCCAGCGCGAGACGATGGCGGCGATGTTTTCTTCGTCCACGACTTCATGGACAAGGGATTTCGCCGCCGCTTCATCGGCTTTGGCCTCCGTCGCGGCGAGCTGTTTTTCAAGCGCAGGAATTTCGCCATATTTTAACTCAGAGGCGCGGCCAAGGTCGCCGCGGCGCTCTGCGTCGGCCAGCATCTGGCGCGCCTGGTCGAGCGACTCCTTCACCTTCGTTGACGACGCAAGGCTGTCTTTCTCAGCCCGCCAGCGCGCTGTGATGTCCGCCGATTTCTGTTCAAGCTCGGAAAGCTCCTTGTCGAGCTTTTCAAGCCTATCCTTCGACGCGTTGTCGCTTTCCTTTTTCAAGGCTTCGCGCTCGATCTTCATCTGAATGATGCGGCGATCAAGCTCATCGAGTTCTTCCGGCTTGGAATCGACTTCCATGCGAAGACGTGACGCCGCCTCGTCCACAAGGTCGATGGCCTTGTCGGGCAGAAAACGGTCAGTGATGTAACGGTTCGACAACGTCGCGGCGGCGACGATGGCGCTGTCGGAAATCCGGACGCCGTGATGGAGTTCGTATTTTTCCTTGAGTCCGCGCAGGATAGAGATGGTGTCCTCGACCGTCGGTTCGTCCACGAACACGGCCTGAAAGCGCCGGGCGAGCGCGGCGTCTTTCTCCACATATTTGCGATATTCATCGAGCGTAGTCGCGCCGACGCAGTGAAGCTCACCGCGCGCAAGCGCCGGCTTCAAGAGGTTCGAGGCGTCCATGGCGCCGTCACTTTTCCCGGCGCCCACAAGCGTGTGCATTTCGTCGATGAAAAGGATGATCTTGCCGGCTGCTGCGGTTACTTCGTTCAAGACCGCTTTTAGGCGCTCCTCGAACTCGCCGCGATATTTCGCGCCGGCGATCAGCGCACCCATATCGAGCGCGAGCAATGATTTGTCTTTCAGGCTCTCCGGCACGTCGCCATTGATGATGCGCAGCGCGAGCCCCTCAGCGATGGCGGTCTTGCCGACGCCCGGCTCACCAATGAGCACAGGGTTATTTTTGGTCCGGCGCGACAGCACCTGCATGGTGCGGCGGATCTCCTCGTCACGACCGATGACCGGATCAAGCTTGCCTTCGCGCGCCGCCTCCGTCAGGTCGCGGGCGTAGCGTTTCAACGCGTCATAGGCCTGTTCCGCCGACGCCGTATCCGCCGTGCGCCCTTTTCGAACGTCATTGATCGCCTCGTTGAGTTTCGTCGCCGTGACGCCCGAGTCTTTCAAAATCTTTGCTGTGCCTGCGCTCGCCTCCACCGCCAGCGCCGTGAGGAGCCGTTCCGCGGTGACGAACTTGTCGCCGGCTTTCTTGCCGATTTCCTCGGCGGCGGCGAAGACCTTGGCGGTCGGCGCGGCCATGTAAATCTGGCCGTTGCCGCCTTCGACTTTCGGCAGCTTGCCGAGCGCCTCGTCAGTCAGCTGCAAAGCCTTGTCAGGCTGGCCCCCTGCCGCGCGAATAAGATTTGAGGCAAGCCCTTCCTGATCATCCAGCAGGGCTTTCAGGACATGTTCGGGGGTGAATTGCTGATGGCCGTCGCGCAGGGCGATGGTCTGGGCGGCCTGAATGAGACCGCGGGCGCGGTCAGTGTAGTTTTCAAATTGCATCTCGACCTCGGTTTGAGCGTCAATGGGTTAATAGCGTCCCTGTTGCGGCAACGCCTTGTTCTATCTCAAAATGGGTTACGAACGCTCAAGATCAAGCCGCTGTGGCAAATTTTCAGAGCCCCGCAAGTCAGGCGGCAAGCCATTTTTCGCGGTTCAGGCCGCGAATCAGAAGCCAGAGCATGAGCGAGCCCTCTCCGACCAAGGCCGGCAGAATGACGACATAAAGCCCTGCATTGGGGAGCCCGCCATAATCAAGGGCGAGAATGTCGTTGAAGCCGTCGGCGATGTAGCCCGCGCCGGCAATCATCACCAAAACCCCGATCAGGGACGGCAGGAAGGAAGACCGGATCACGAGATATCCGAGCAGCAGGAGATGCGCGCCGAAAAAGATCAAGGTCAGGGTGAAACCCGTATTGTGGGCGCCAAGAAAATAATACGGCCAGGCGCTGTCATTGATCGCCGCCAGGGCGCTCGACGGATCTGACGCGCCGACAAATTCAAGGACGCTTACAAGGTTCAGAAGAACGCCGATCTGCGCGACCGTGTAGGTCAACCGAAACAACGCTGCGAGGAGCGATAGATTTGGATCGACTTTCTGCAGGATCAGATAAAGCGCCCACGAGATGAACACATCGCAAATGAGAACAACGAAAAACGCAGCAATGGCGAGGCGGAAAAGACTTTCATTCGATGCGATATTGGCGGCGGTCGCGGCCGCATCACCGCTGACGATAAGTTTCGACAGAACGAAAAAATTCGCAAAAATCGCAAGAACGAAAATCAGGAAATAATTGAAGCCGGCGAAACGCGCATAAGCTTGCGGTTCAGAGATTATTGCTGGTTGTCCCATAGTTACCCCGGTCTTGATTTAGGCCGAACCTTCTCCGCCTTTATATTAAGCCCGCCAGCGGGCTCGACGGATCGGCATAGCGTTTTTTAGGCATCCGTCCGGCGAGATAGGCCTCGCGGCCTGCAATAACGGCGTGCTTCATGGCGCTCGCCATCAGGATCGGATCTTTGGCTTCCGCGATCGCGGTATTCATCAACACGCCGTCGCATCCGAGCTCCATCGCAATCGCCGCATCTGAGGCTGTGCCGACGCCGGCGTCAACTATAACGGGCACGGAGGACTGTTCGACAATGAGGCGGATGTTCACCGGGTTCATGATCCCGAGCCCCGAGCCGATCAGCGAGCCCAAAGGCATGATAGCGCAGCACCCCGCGTCTTCGAGCTTGCGCGCATAAACCGGATCGTCGGAACAATAGACCATAACATCGAAGCCTTCCTTGATGAGCAGCTTCGCGGCGCGCAGGGTCTCTTCCATATCCGGGTAAAGGGTTTTCTGGTCGGAGAGGACTTCGAGTTTCACCAGTTCCCAGCCGCCCGCCTCTCTCGCTAATCGCAATGTGCGGATGGCGTCTTCGGCGGTGAAGCAACCAGCGGTGTTCGGCAGGTAAATATATTTCTTCGGGTCGAGATAATCGACGAGAAGCGGCTTGTCCTTGTCAGTGAGGTTCACCCGGCGCACGGCGACCGTCACCATTTCCGCGCCCGCCGCCTCGGCCGCTTTCGCATTCTGCTCATATGTCTCGTATTTGCCGGTGCCTATAATGAGGCGGGAATTCAGCTTCCTGCCGGCGACTTCCAGAATATCCGTCATGCGTATTCCTAAACCCTAACCACCGCCAACAAACTGGACGATCTCGATCTTGTCGCCGTCGCTCAGCGCCGTGTCCTCGAAAAGCGACTTCGGAACGATTTCGAGATTGCGCTCCACGGCGATTTTCCGGGGCTGAAGCTCCAGCGCAGCGAGCAGGCCCGCAACGGTAATCGGGCCTTCAAACCGCCTCTCTTCGCCATTCACGGTAATATCCATGAAAATTCAATCTCTTCCATCTATTGCACGGGGACGGGCCCCGTTTTACTAGGGCCTTTACGCGCGCTTTCGGGCGCCAGATGTATTCAGGCGCGGCTGGCCCCGCAAGGAACATGGGCGGAAAACATGGCTTCGAAGACGATCTATGTCCTCAATGGCCCCAATCTCAACCTTCTGGGGACCAGAGAGCCTGAGATCTATGGCAGGACCACCCTTGCGGATATTGAGGCCGAGGTGACCGCCAAAGCCAAAGAGCTCGGCTTTTCCGTTGAGTTCCGCCAATCCAACACCGAAGGGACCCTCGTCGACTGGGTTCAGGAGGCCGCCGCTAAAGGGGCTGGCCTCATCATCAATCCCGGCGCCTACACCCACACCTCCATCGCCCTGTTCGACGCCCTTTCGGCGGCGGCGCTGCCGAAAATCGAGCTGCATCTGTCCAATATCCACGCCCGGGAGGCGTTTCGGCGGCAATCGGTCACGGCGGCGGCGGTGGACGGCGCCATTATGGGGTTCGGCGCGCCGGGCTATCGCTTGGCGCTCGAAGCCCTTAAAACCCTTATTGAAAGCCGCACGGCCTCCTGACGGTCAAAGCGGCGTGTCGCAGTAAAGAAGCGGGAATTGCATGTCCGACAAGAAAGACCACAAAGATCACGGATCTGAAGCTGCGTGGATTCGCGAGCTTGCCGGGATTCTGGAAGAAACCGGCCTCACGGAAATCGAGATCGAAAAAGACAATACGAGGCTGCGCGTCTCGCGCCAGGGCGGCGTCGCCGCCTTCGCAGCGCCCGCGGCCGCTCCTGTTGCAGCTGCAGCGGCGCCTGTTCCGGCCGCCCCTGCGGCGAGTCATCCGGGCACGGTCAAATCGCCAATGGTGGGAACCGCCTATCTTTCGCCCTCGCCCGGCGCTGACCCCTTTGTGCGCGAAGGAACACAAGTCACGGAAGGCCAGACGCTGATGATCGTTGAGGCCATGAAAACCATGAACCCTATTGCGGCGCCGCGCTCCGGGAAGGTGACAAATATCATGGTTTCCGACGCACAGCCGGTAGAATTCGACGAGCCCCTGCTCATCATCGAATAAACGGAATTGACGGGTAAGACATGTTCAACAAGGTCCTGATCGCCAATCGCGGTGAAATCGCCCTACGCATTCACCGGGCGTGCAAGGAGCTCGGCCTATCCACCGTCGCTGTCCACTCGACAGCAGACGCGGACGCGATGCATGTGCGTCTTGCCGATGAAAGTGTGTGCATCGGCCCGCCCGCGCCCAAGGACAGTTATCTCAACATCCCTGCGATTATTTCCGCCGCGGAAATTACCGGCGCTGACGCCATTCATCCCGGTTACGGATTTCTGTCGGAGAATGCGCGCTTTGCTGAGATTGTGGCGGCGCATAACATCACCTTTATCGGTCCGAACCCGGAGCATATCCGGGTGATGGGCGACAAGATCGCCGCCAAGGACGCGGTCGGCAAGGCGGGGATCCCCCTGGTGCCCGGTTCGGACGGCGAAGTCCGCTCCTATGAAGAAGCAAAGGAAGCCGCAGAAAAAATCGGCTATCCCGTACTGGTCAAAGCAGCCGCCGGCGGCGGCGGGCGCGGCATGAAGGTCGCTAAGACCGCTGCTGATCTTTCTGAAGCCCTTTCAACCGCCAAAGCGGAATCTAAAGCCGCCTTTGGCGACGACGCGGTCTATCTTGAAAAATACCTGCAACTGCCCCGCCATATCGAACTTCAGATCATCGCCGATCATCACGGCAATGTAGTTCAGCTCGGCGAGCGCGACTGTTCCCTGCAGCGCCGCCACCAGAAAGTGCTGGAAGAAGCGCTCTCGCCGGCGCTTACGGATGAAGAGCGCATCAAAATTGGCGACACCGTCAGAAAAGCGATCGAAAAGATCGGATATCTCGGCGTCGGCACGATCGAGTTCTTGTATGAAAATGGCGAGTTCTACTTCATCGAAATGAACACCCGCCTGCAAGTGGAGCATCCGATCACCGAGCAGGTGACCCGCATTGATCTTGTGCGCGAACAAATTCTCGTCGCAGCCGGGAATAAACTGAGCTTCAAACAGGAAGACATCGCCTTCAAAGGCCATGCGATTGAATGCCGCGTGAATGCGGAAAATCCGAAAACCTTCCGGCCTTCTCCCGGCGAGATCAAACAGTTCCACCCCGCCGGCGGCCCCGGCGTACGCTTCGATTCCGCAGTTTATACAGGCTATAAAATTCCGCCTTATTATGACTCCATGATCGGAAAGCTGATCGTCTATGGCGACGACCGCGCCCATTGCATTGCGCGTCTGAAACGCGCGCTTTCCGAAATGGTTTTCGTCGGCGTTGAAACGACCGTGCCGCTATTCATGGACCTTGTTGACGATCCGTCTTTCCAGAAAGGCGACTACCACATCCACTGGCTTGAAGAGTGGCTGGAGAGCCACGACTAATCCAGCGTCCTCTGGAACCGCATCAGCGCGATCCCTGCAAGCACCAACAGAATAAGCACCAGCGGTCCGAGGTCGCTGATGATATCCGGCAGCCCCGCCCCTTTCAGCATGATTTCGCGGACCATGCGCAGAAAATGCGTGTTCGGAATGCCTTCACCGAGGGCGCGCGCCCAGCCGGGCATGGCGCGGAACGGAAACATGAATCCCGACAACAGGATCGACGGCAGGAAGATGAAGAACGTCATCTGCATCGCCTGCATCTGTGTCTTCGCAACAGTGGAGATGAGATATCCGAGCATCAGGTTGGTCAGGATGAAAACGGAGATGACCAGAAGAAACGCCGCCGGATCGCCGGTGAAAGGGATATGAAAAACATATCGCGCGGCCAGGAGAATAATCGAGGTCTGGATCGCCCCGACAATAATATAGGGCGTCGTCTTGCCGATCATGATTTCAAGCGGGCGAACAGGCGTCGACAACAACGCCTCATAGGTGCCGCGTTCGCGTTCGCGGGTAAGTGCTATGGATGTGATCATCGTCATGGTCATCGTCAAAATGACGCCAAGAAGCCCCGGCACAATGTTGAAGGCCGTGACGCCCTCCGGATTATATTGCCGGTGGATGACGACACTATAAGGCGGAGCGCCGCCCCGCAATTTCGCCGGCAGCCGGTCAAGGTCTGGCGCAAAGGCGCGGCGCGCAATCTCCCCGATCGCCCCGACAACGCCGCCCGCGGCCACCGGGTCTGAGGCGTCAGCCGCGATCAGGATTTCCGGTTTCTGGCCGCGCACAAAGTCCGTTTCAAAATTTTCAGGTATAACGATGAGGAAATTCACCTTGCCGGAACGCAAAAGTTCTTCTCCCTCCGCATCGCTGTGAACGAGGTCGATGATTTCTACATAGGTCGATTGTTTAAGGGAGGACAAAAAGCTGCGCGTCAGGGGGCCGTCATCGCGCAACTCAACCGCCGCCGGCAAATGACGGGGATCAGTGTTGATAGCGAAACCGAACAAGGCGAGTTGCATCACCGGCACCATAATCATAATGGCGAATGTCGGCCGGTCCCGGCGCATCTGCACCAGTTCCTTGATAAACACGGCGGCGATGCGGGAGAAAGAAATCACGCCGCGCTCTCCACACTGAAATTGTCATCGCTTTCGGTCATGAGATAGATAAACGCCTCTTCGAGACCCGCCTCTATCTCTGTGATCCGAACGCCGGGCTCGTCCCTTATCCTCGCGACGGCGGCGGCGAGTTTTTCCCGGTCTTTCCCGCAGACATGAATGGAGGCGCCAAAACGCGCGAGAATCTCCACGCCAGGCGCGCCTTTCAACGCCGCCGACAGTTTCTCAAGATCGCCATTATCAATCTTGAAGGCGTGCAGCCCAAGACGCGCCGGTATTTCCGCCGTCGGCGCATCCAGCAATTTCTTGCCATAGGCGATATAGGCGATGCGGTCGCACTGGACGGCTTCATCCATATAATGCGTCGAGACTAGCGTGGTTACGCCTTCGCGCGCATAGGCGCGGATGGTGTCCCAGAAATCGCGCCGCGCCTTTGGGTCGACGCCGGCCGTTGGTTCATCCAGCAACAACAATTGCGGCTCATGGATCATACAGGCCGCCAGCGCCAGGCGTTGCTTCCAGCCGCCCGACAGGCTCCCGGCCAATTGCCGCGCACGTCCCTCAAGCCCGAGCGATGAAATCGCTTCATCAACGCGGCGGCGAATATCATCGAGACCGTAAAGCCGGGAAAAAAACTCCAGGTTTTCGCGAATGCTCAGATCTTCATAGAGCGAGAAGCGCTGGGTCATATAACCCACATTGGATTTGATCTTCACGCTCTCATGGAGAACGTCATATCCAAGACATGTCCCCTCGCCTTCATCAGGCTTTAAAAGGCCGCACACCATACGGATGGTCGTCGTCTTGCCGGAACCGTTCGGACCAAGAAACCCATAGATCGATCCGCGCGGCACCTTGAGATCGAAATGATTGACGACGGTTTTATCGCCGAAACGCTTGGTGAGGCCGCGCACATCAATGACGGGCTCGCCTTTCATGGCGCTTCAACATCAATCGGCAGACCGGTCCTCAATCCTTCTGTATTGAGCGGCCGAGCCTCAATGAGAAACACGAATTTATCGCGTTCATCGAGGCTGTAGATCACCGGCGGCGTGAATTGCGGCTCCGCCGCCACATAGGTGATGCGCGCCTTGAGGCCATCGGCGCAACCATCGCAATGAAAACCAATTTCCTTGCCGGGGGCGAAAGAGGCCAGCATGCGTTCCGGCGCAAAAAAACGCAGCTTCAAATTTCCCGGCGGCAATAGCGCGATCACCGGGTCGCCGGCGCCGGCGATTTCACCGGCGCGGCGGTAGATGCGTTCAATGCTTCCCGCTTGCGGCGCAGCGACCGCAAGGTCATAAAGGCGTTGCGTCGCAAACCCCGCCTGCGCCTGCACCGACTGATAGTCTTCTTCAGCCGCCTCTTTTTCTGCCCGTGCGCGTTCCAGCCGCGCTTCCGCCGCCGTCAATGCTGCGCGGTCTGAATCATAGCGCGCCTTGGCGACATAACCCTGCTTGAAAAGTTCTTCAGTCCGGGCGAAGTCAGCAGCGATGCGATCGAGATTAGCCTGCGCTTCCAGCACCCCTTTAGCGAGGGCGCCCGTATCATCGGCGCGTTTTTCCGCCGCCGACGCAGCGGCTTCCGCCTGCTCTGCCTGATAGAGGATTTTGTCAGCATCCATGCGAAACAAAATGTCCCCCGCCTTAACCCGGTCGCCTTCAACGACGTGAATGTTGCTCACAACACCGGTTTCCTGCGGCGCCAGGTAAAGCGTTTCCGCTTCAACATAACCGCTGAGACGGTCTGGCGTCGCGTCGGAACAACCCGAAAGAAATGCTGCGATACAAAGAAGGGTGATGTTTCTCATGACTGCGCCATCAATCCGTTAAGCAAAATATCCGTGTGCGCCTCAACACGTTGCTCGGCGTCTAGGGGCCCGGGATCGCCAAGGAGAACATGCGTGTAAAAACCATGCAGAAAGATGGGGCCGATAAACATCCGTGCGGCGATTTCGGTGTTGCAGGGCCGGAACACCCCACTCGCGACACCGGCTTCCAGCAAAGCCGATACGGCGGCGAGGCCCTGCTCGACCACATTCTCGCGGTAATAGATGGCGATGTCGGGATAGCGCCCCGCCAGTGACAGGACGAGACGGGGCACGGCGAATTTTCTTTTATCGCTCGCCAGCCCGGTCAAGGCGGCCGCGATCATGTGCAGGGCGCCAACGGGATCATCTAGGCCCGCCTCGGCGACAGCGCGAAGGTTACGGGCGACCGGCGCCACTTCACGCTCGATCAGCCCCCGCAGGATCGCGTCCTTGGCCTCGAAATAGAGATAGACGCCCGCTTTCGACAGATTCGCCGCTTTGGCGATATCTTCGACCCGGGCCGCATCGAAACCGTCCCGCTCGAAAATTTCGAGCGCAGCGTCCAGAATCTCATCCGGCCGGCTTTCGGCGCGGCGACGCCATTTCGGCTTTTGACTGGCGAGCTGGCTCATAAACGGGACTACAACTAACTAACCCGTCAGTCATATATTCTCCGCCCTTAAAAAATCAATAAGCAGGACCAGTCAAACGACAGGTGACGGGCGCCGCCGGGCCAGCTTAGACTGACCCTCATGGCCCGCGATTCAGCCAATTCGATCCCGACCGAGGACCTGTTAAAGGCCTACACGCTTGGCTATTTCCCGATGGCGCGTGCGCGCGAAGACGCTTCTGTCGTCTGGGTTTTGCCCGACGAGCGCGGGATCATTCCGCTGGATGCGCCGCATGTGCCGAAAAAGCTGGCGCGGCTCCTGAAAAAGGAGCCGTTTGAAATCCGCATCAACACGGCGTTTTCAGACGTCATGATGGCCTGCGCCGAAGCGACCAAGGCCCGGCCCGAAACCTGGATCAATGATGCGATTGTCGAAGCCTATTCGGAACTGCACTTTCAAGGCCATGCCCATTCAGTGGAATGCTGGCGCGAGGGCAAGCTTGTCGGCGGTCTTTACGGTGTTGTGCTTGGGGCGGCCTTTTGCGGCGAGAGCATGTTCTCACGCGAGAGCGGGGCGTCAAAAATCGCCATGCTGCATCTGATGGCGCGGCTGAAAATCGGCGGCTTTCATTTTATCGACGCGCAGTTTTTCAACGAGCATCTCGTCCAGTTCGGGCTCATCGCCATGGACGACGCCGATTACCAGATCATTCTCGCAAAAGCGTTGAAGGAGAAAGCGGACTTCTTCGCCGCGCCGGATCAATTATCGGCGGCTTTGGTTTTGCAGTCGATCACCCAGACATCATAGACCGGGTGCTCAAGAGCATTGAGGGCCGGCGTCGACGCAAACATCCAGCCGCGGAAAATATTGACGCCTTCTGCTTGCGGCCCTTCGAGCACCACCGCCGCCGGCGCTTCAAAAGTAGGCGTTTCGCCCACCGCTTCGCCGGGCAGAACCTCAAGGTCCCTCGTCTCGATTTCATCCTCGATCAATTCGGGCGCCTGAATTTTCAAATCGCTCTGGCGGCTTTCGAATTCAGTGTCGAAGATTTCAAGGAACGCCGTTGTTTCCGGAAACTCTTCCGGCGGGCGTTTGTCACAGGTGCGCGGCTGAATTTCGAGCGAGCCGAAATGTGCGATTTCATTCATCTTGATTTCAAGATCAGTGTACCGCGCCGTGATCTTGTTGAGGGCCCGAAGCGTGACGGACACCGGCTCGCGTTCTTCCGTGTTTGCAGCGGCTGCGAAGGGATCATCTTCCGCCTGTGAGAGAAGATCTAGTTCACTTAGAATGTCGTCAACCGGCGCTTCGTCCTGCGCCATGGCAGTTGCGGACAGCATGATCAGCGCCGCAAAAACACAAACGCAACGCATTACATATCTCCCAACGGATCAGCAGGCTTGTCGCTCTCGTCGCTGTCCTTGCCGCCGCCTGACGTGAACGCCTGAACAGCGAGGCTCAACAGGTCGACAGACCCTTGCGTGATGGTGAGCTTTTCACCTTCCACTAACATTTCTTCCGCGGCGCCCGGTTCGATCGCGATATGCGCGCCGCCGAGAATGCCGTCAGAAACAACCTTGGCGACAGAGTCCTGCGGAATGGCGACGCCGCGATCGATTGCAAGCTCCACATTCGCTTCATAGGTCATGAGATCAAGGCTGTTGCCAGCGACCGACCCGACTTTAACGCCGGCGATCCTGACTTCCGATCCTACCGTCACTCCATCAACGCGGCCGAAGACGGCGCCGATCTGATAATGGTCGCGCCCAACACCCTTGCCGCTCACCCCATAAGCATAAGCGAGAAACGCCGCTGCAACGGCGATGACAAGAGCTCCGACAATCGTCTCGAAAAATCCGGCGCGGCTCATAGACCAGCCTCCCCTTGGTTTCGGCGTTAGACGCTTTCCGGCGTCCAGGCCTCATAATCGTCATTCACATCGGCCGGGCCGCCAGTGCGCGAAAGGCTGCCCTTCGGATGATAGGCGAGCGGTGTGCCGGTCATGTTCGGCAAATGATCCTTCTCGAAGGCCCGGCGCGTCAAGGGCGCCACCGTCGGCGCCTCCTCGAAAGTGTGATGCAGCCAGCCATGCCAGTCGGGGGGCACCCGAGAGGCTTCGGCGATGCCATGATAGATGACCCAGCGGCGGCGGCGCTTGCCGTCACTGCCCGGCAGGGTCGGGTCTTTTTCTTCAAAATAGCGGTTTCCCTGCTCATCCGTCCCCACGAGACGGGCGCCTTTGCGCCACAAGGTGAAGGAAGTGCCGAAGGTGGTCGTATTCCACCAGGTAAAAAGCTGCGAAAACATGCAAGGATTCCTGAATCTCTGGGGCCGATACTAACCCCTGGTCGCGGCGCGAATATGGCGCCCGTCGCCGGACCCCGCAAGAGACCCGGAACCAGCCTCTCCAGGGGCGCTTTTCCCTTGAAATTAGGGGAAAATTAGCCGAACCCCCTGACTGAGGCCATGAGCGGACCAGGGATTTGCTGGTGCGGTGGAGCCGGAGCGCTCAGACGACTATATTGTAATCGGGCCAGCCTTGCGGAAACCGGGCGGCCCCGGGACAGGACCAGATGCGCATTGATCGGCGATATACGGAAAGCTCAGGCGCGCCTTATGGCGGCGCCGTATTCCGGCGCGCCGATTCGGAAATTCGCACCCTTTCAGGCGAGATCATCTTCGAGATGCGCGATCTTGAGGTTCCCAAAAGCTGGAGCCAGACCGCGGTCGATATCCTCGCCCAGAAATATTTGAGGAAAGCCGGCGTGCCGGCCCGCACCAGGCGGGTGAAAGAAAAAGGCGTTCCCGATTTTCTACAGCGCTCCATGCCCGACATCGCAGCGCTTGCGAAACTGCCCGCCGACGAACGCTATGGACCGGAGATCTCGGCCAAGCAGGTGTTCGACCGCATGGCCGGCGCCTGGGCCTATTGGGGATGGAAGGGCGGCTATTTCGACGACGAGAACGCCGCGCGGACTTTCATGGATGAAATGCGCGCCATGCTCGCCCTGCAGGTCGCCGCCCCGAACTCCCCGCAATGGTTCAACACCGGCCTGCACTGGGCCTACGGGATCGACGCCGCCGGACAAGGCCATTTCTATGTAGACCACGCCACCGGCGCGCTCACCGAATCCGACAGCGCCTATGAACGCCCGCAGCCGCACGCCTGTTTCATCCAGTCCGTCGATGACAGCCTCGCCGGAGAAGGCGGCGTCATGGATTTGTGGAAACGCGAAGCGCTGCTGTTTAAATATGGCTCCGGCTCCGGCACCAATTTCTCGAACATTCGCGGCGCAGATGAGCCGCTCTCAAGCGGCGGCAAAAGCTCCGGCCTGTTGAGCTTTCTGAAAGTCGGCGATGCGGCGGCGGGGGCGGTTAAATCCGGCGGCACCACGCGGCGCGCCGCAAAAATGATTGTCGTCGACGCCGATCATCCGGACATCGAAGAATTCGTTTCATGGAAGACCCGCGAAGAAGAAAAAGTCGCCGCGCTGGTGACGGGTTCGCGCGTCCACGCCAAACATCTTCCCCGCGTTCTCGACGCTTGCTGGCAAGGCAAAGACGCGGACACCCGTTTCGATCCGAAAGAAAATCCGGCTCTTAAAGCGGCGATCAAAGACGCAAAGAAATCATTCGTTCCCGACGCCTCGATCCGGCGGGTCATCGATTTTGCCCGTCAGGGCTATCGCCAGATCGAAGTCGACACCTACGATCTCGATTGGGATTCGGAAGGCTATCGCACGGTCTCCGGCCAGAACGCCAACAACTCTGTGCGCATCACCGACGACTTCCTGAAAGCCGTCAATGACGATACGTCCTGGTCCCTCACCCGGCGCACCGACGGCGAACCGATGAAGACCATTCGCGCGCGCGCGCTGTGGAGCAATATCTGTTCGGCCGCCTGGACCTGCGCCGATCCGGGCCTACAATTTCACGACACCATCAACGCCTGGCATACATGCCCCGCAGGCGGCGAGATCCGCGCCTCGAACCCGTGTTCGGAATATATGTTCCTCGATGACACGGCCTGTAATCTCGCCTCGCTCAATCTCTTGAAGTTCAAAACGGTGTCCGGATTTGACGCCGATCTTTTCGAACATGCCTGCCGGCTGTGGACGCTGACCCTCGAAATCTCCGTGATGATGGCGCAATACCCGTCGCCGGAAATTGCCCGGCGGTCTTTCGATTATCGGACGCTCGGCCTCGGCTTCGCCAATCTCGGCGGCTTATTGATGTCCTCCGGCCTTGCCTATGACAGCGAGGAAGGGCGTGCCGTCGCCGCAGGCGTATCGGCGCTGATGACCGGCGCCGCCTATCGCGCTTCGGCGGAGATGGCCTCTGTCGCCGGCGCTTTCGCAAAATTCGCCGACAATCGCGATGCGATGCTGCGCGTGATGCGTAATCACCGCCGCGCCTGCGCCGGCACCGCGATCGGCGGCGCGTTTGAAGGTCTCGCGGTCGAGCCCATGCAATTCGACGCTGACGCCTGCCCCTGGGCAGAAGTGACGGAAGCTGCGCGGCGCGTCTGGAACGAGGCTTATGAACTCGGCGCCATTAACGGCTTCCGCAACGCCCAGGTCTCCGTCGTGGCGCCAACCGGCACCATCGGCCTCGTCATGGATTGCGACACAACCGGCATTGAACCGGATTTCGCGCTCGTCAAATTCAAAAAGCTCGCCGGCGGCGGCATGTTGAAGATCGTCAACCGCTCCGTTCCGGCGTCTTTGAAAACGCTTGGTTATACAAACGCCGAAATCGAGGATATCGGTTATTACGCGGCCGGTCGCGGCACACTTGAAGGCGCGCCGGGCGTTGCTTTAGACGATCTGCGCCGCGAAGGGTTCGAGGACCGTCACATCAAAGCGCTGGAAGAGCGCCTCAAAACGACGTTCGACCTTACCTATGCGTTCACGCCCCAGGCGCTCGGCGAAGATTTCTGCGTACATGTTCTCGGGATGCATGAGAGCGAGCTGGCGCTTACCGGTTATGAAGTGCTGCAATATCTCGGCTTTTCCGACGAAGAAATTCATCAGGCCAATCTTTTCTGTTGCGGGGCGATGACCGTCGAAGGCGCGCCGCATTTGAAGGAAGAGCACTATCCTGTTTTCGATTGCGCCAATCCATGCGGGCGCATCGGGACGCGCGCCCTTTCCGTCGAGGCGCATCTGAAAATGATGGCCGCCTCGCAGCCCTTTATTTCCGGCGCGATTTCGAAGACCGTGAACCTTCCGAATTTCGCCACCATCGGCGACTGCGCCAAGGCCTATATGCTCGCCTGGCGCATGGGCCTGAAATCGATCGCCCTCTACCGCGATGGCTCAAAACTGTCGCAACCGCTCGCCGCAGCATTGCTCGCGTCTGACACACAGGAAGAAGACGAAGAGCTTCAGGAAGAAATCGCGGCGGCGCCGGCGGCTGAAAAATCAAAAATTGTCGCCGAGCGCATTGTCGAACGCATTATTGAACGCACACCTGGAAGGCGACGCCTGCCCGACCGGCGCAAGGGTTATATCCAGAAAGCTATTGTCGGCGGTCACAAGGTTTATCTTCATACCGGCGAATTCGACGACGGAGAAATCGGCGAAGTCTTCATCGACATGCACAAGGAAGGCGCCGCCTTCCGCTCACTCATGAACAATTTCGCAATCGCCGTTTCCCTCGGCCTGCAATATGGCGTGCCGCTCGAGGAATTCGTCGACGCCTATGTGTTCACGCGCTTCGAACCGGCTGGCCCCGTGCAGGGCAATGACCAGATCAAGAACGCCACATCGATCCTCGACTATATTTTCCGCGAGCTCGCGATCTCTTATCTCGGCCGGGCCGACCTCGCCCATGTCCATCCCGATGAATCCGCCGTCGACGCCATTGGGCGCGGCGTCAGCGAAGAGAAAACCCAGGCCGACGCAACCAAGCTTATTTCCAAGGGCTTTTCGCGCTCTACCGTCACCGACAATCTCGTGATCTTGCGGGGCGGCGATTTCGACCGGCTCCGGCATTCGGCCAAAGAGGCCCATGGCGCCGACGAAGATGAAGAAGATATCAATGTTGAAATCGAAGACATTGAAGAACCCATGCGCGCCGAAAGCCCGCCTGAGATAGAAGCGCAGATCGCCAAGCTCGCTGACGCTGTAAACCAGAAGGCGCCGCGCGGGGTTCTGGCGACGCCGGGCAATCCGCGCAGTGAAGCCCGCATCAAGGGCTATGAAGGCGACGCCTGCTCGGAATGCGGACAATTCACGCTTGTCCGGAACGGCGCCTGCCTGAAATGCGACAGCTGCGGCGCGTCCACAGGCTGCTCTTAACAAGAGCTTAACAGCCCCATCCCTGTGACAATTCGAATTTTATCCTTAATCGGACGTTGACCCCGCCTGTCTTATTTTGTGAGGGAGGAAGAACCCGGGAGACCCGCGATGAAGTTAATCGCGTTTATAATGATTTTGATGATCGTCTTGATGTCCGTGATTACGACAATCACGCCGGGTTCGACTAATTACAACAAACGCAATCCTGTCGCCGAGATTGGCAAGGAGATCGCCAAACCCCTTACGCAAGTGGAACAGATCGGTCCGGAGCTTGAAAAAGTGCTCGACGGGGCCGGCGTCAAGCTGCCGTCGCTTTCAGGCCCCAAGCCAGTGAAAGAAGACCTGAAACATGTCGCGCAGGATTTCACCGGCGAGGTTTTTTCCAACAAGGACTTTCCGCGGTCGAATTTTGCGAGCTCGTTTCTCAATAATGCCCAGTTCAACGAAACGCTGCTTGACGGGACCAGCCTCGAAGGCGCCACAGGCGATGCGGTGAACTTCAAAGGCGCGCGGATGGCGAAGTCCAATCTCAACGCCGCCATGTTTATCAATAGCGATTTTTCCGGCGCCGAATTGCGAGAAGCCAAGGCGCGCGCAGGCGACTTCACCGGCTCCAAATTCGTTGACAGCGAGCTTTCCTTTTCAACATTTGCCGGCGCCAATCTTTCCGGAACAGATTTCCGCGCTGCTTACGCAGCCGGCGCCTCTTTCATCAGCGCCAACGCAGCGGGCGCAAAGTTCGACGGCGCCGATCTCACCGGCGTGCGCTTCATAAACGCCAAGCTTGGCAAAGCAAGCTTCACCGGCGCTGATGTCAAAGCTGCGGATTTTTCCGGCGCGCTGATCCAGGGCGCCGATCTTTCCGGCGCCGTCAATCTGACGACGGAACAGCTCGCAAAAGCCTGCGCCTCGCCGGAAACCAAGCTGCCGGAAGGCGTCACCGCCCCGCGGTGCTAAAAAACACTATTCAATTCAGACTAAGACCGGTCTTGATCGTCATCATCCTTGCGTAAGGATGAGGTCGGGTCGAGCGCGTCAAGAACCGCGAGCGCAGTGGCGCTGTACCCTGCGGACGGCGCCGTTTTCACCGGCGATGTAAAGGCGTCGACGATCTGATGCATGTAACTTCGCACAGGCGAGAAATTGCGCGCGGATTGTTGTTGCGCCGTAGCGGGCGCGCCTGCGGTTTCACTGGCGGCGGCGCCCATGGAGGTCGCAATCGAGGCGACAACCTCACCCACGCTTTTCGCGCGCGCGCCGTCATAAAAGACATTCCGGTTGGCGGCGGCCGCTTGCGGCAACAGATCGGCGGCTTTCACCGCAGAGGCGGATGACAAAAGCTTCACTGCGCCGGCGGGACCGAGGAAATGCGCCGTATAAAGGTCGGCGCTGGTCGCAGCCCGGCCGAGCCGGCCTTCAAGCATGGTTTTGTTTTCATTCGCGAGTTCGCCCGCCATGGCGGAAGCGGCCTCAGCATTGAAACGCAAATTCAAAATCTTTTCGCGCGCAGCGCTGTCTGACACCTGGTAGCGTCCACTGGCGTCTTGCGTGATGGCGTTCGCCGCGGCGCCAAGCCCATGTTCGCCGCCGTATTTTTTGACGGTCGAAAACCAGGTCTGCTCGATAAACTGGAACAGCCCGGCGGCGCTTGATGTCTTCGCCTGCGCATTGGGATTATAGCCGCTTTCACGCGCGGCCATTTTCATCAGGAAATCAAAACCGGCGCCGGTGGACGCGCTGGCGCGTTTCACCGCGCCTTGCACAGACGCAGCCCCGGTGGTCGCAGCAGCGGCGATCTCGGCAGTCATAGTCATCCCTCTGGCGGCGTTTACAGCCCAGCCCGCGTAATTTGGCGAGCAATCGTCAACAAAGCGCTAACCATCCCGTCCCGAACTGAAACGGGAGATTGAGAAAGGCGCGAGATCGAAAGCCGGCGTTTCCCCGAGGATCAGCGCCGCCATGGCTTCCGCCGCCGCTGGGGCGTGGAGAACTCCGTTTCGATAATGGCCAAGGGCGAGATAACGCCCGTTTTTATCTTGGCCCATGATCGGGGCACCGTCGGGCGTGCCGGGCCGCAACCCCGCCCAACGCTCCAGCTCTGCGGCCATCCCTAGCGCCGGGACGGCGCGAGCCGCATTGGCCCGAAGACCTGCGACCGCCGCCGGAGAAACCGAATGATGATCGAACGGGCCAATCTCTTCTGTCGCGCCAATCACCAGCCTGCCCTCCGCCTTGGGACAGAGATAAGCCCCCGGCGCGCGCAAGACACGGGTGATGACGCTCTCGCTCGCAATCGCTGTCGCCTCACCCTTCACCGGATAGACGAGCCCCCTTGATGTCAGACCGCCAACGGCGCCCGTTGCGAGCACTTTTCTGTTCGCTTCGTAGATATCGCCTTCCGCAGTCACAAATTGCCGGATCGTTTCACCATCGCCGAGCGAGAGCACCCGCCCCTGAATTATTTCCACGCCACGCCGATTAAGCGATACCTTCAGCGCCGCCATCACCCGGCGCGGATCGACTTGTGTGTCTTTTGGCGCATGGAGCGCGGCGGCGATATCAGCCGAAAGCGCTGGCTCCAGTTCCCGCGCCTCATCGCCCGAAATCATTTCAACGTCGCCGCCCAGCCTCTTGACCTGCGCCGCCTGCTCGGCGAGCGCCGCCGTCTGCTCGTCGCGATAGGAAAGACCCAGGGCGCCGTCGCTGCGATAATCGACAAAAACGCCCGTCTCTTGTTCCAGCGCCGCTGCGTAGTCAGCCCACATGGCGAGGCTGCGTGCGCCGAGATGATAAACCGCTTCTGCAGGGCCGCCGAACTCTTCGCCATATTCAAAGGACGGGGCAAGCATCCCGGCGGCGGCCCGCGTCGCCTGGGGGACATCGGCGCCGGCGTCAAAGACAGCGAGTTTGGCGCCTCGGTCGCAAAGCGCGCGGGCGAGGGTCAGGCCGATCACGCCACCGCCAATAATCGCAATGTCAAAACCCTTGGCTGTCATCTTGTCCTTGTGGGCGCTGCGCGTCCGGTTGTCATCCCGCGCTTGTGCGCTATTTCTTCGCGGGCGGCTCCATCCCTTCGGGAAGCGGAAAAGCAATAAGCCGCGTCTTTTCCCGTGAGCCGGCGGAAGATCCGAAGAAATAATTGACGACCGCCGCCGTCATGGTGGCGAGCGCGCCGAGCATGATCGAAAATTCAGTTTCGGCGCCCGCCGGTAATTTTTTCGCAACCATAATGCCAAGCACGGCGAAGAACCCGAGAATGACAACGGCGCCCAACACCGAAGGTGTCCAATCGTTCATCTTGATCTGGCGTTCGCGCGCGCTTGACCGATCCGCCGCCGCAATGCGCAATTCCTCTAAGCCCGCTTGGCGCAAGGCGATCTGAAAATCCTGTTCGGCTTTTTTGATCGCCAATATCTGTTCAGGCGTCGCGGTTACAAGCGCTTCGGCGAGCGCGTCTTCGTCAACGGCGCCGTCCCCGAAAATGGCGCGCGACAATTGTTCAACAGCCGCGCCCGCAAGCGGACCGCCCAGTGCGCGGGCAAGCCCCGGCGCCGCGCGCGCAATCGCACGTTTGATCTTTCCTCTCGGTTTCGATGTTTTGTTCTCGTCTGACGGCTTGTCCATTTGCGCCTCTTTGAAAATTAAATTCGCGCAAAGTCTAAGGCCGAAAAAAAACCCGTGAAAAATTATCCACCACCAAAGTTTTCGTGGTACACTGGAGCAGCACCGGCTACCCCCCTGTTACGCATTCGAGAATGCATTCCCGTTTAAGGCGAAAAATCCGCCGTATGCGGTCTATTCTTGCGAAAAATTCAATTTGCAATTGTTCCCGGATCAATTCATCTTCTCGGCAAATGATTCGGCGCCCGTGCAAAGCCCCATAACAGCGCTGAATCGCAACGGCGGTCAAAAAAATCCCTATGGCGTTCGCAGGTGCGGCGGCTCTCCTTGCCGCTTTATTTTTGATTCTTGGAAAGTCCCGAGGCGCAGTGCTGAAGGCGGTGGATGCGGGCGCGCGGGCGCCGGCCCTCCTTCTAGCGGTTGGCGCCGCTGGCTCTCTCCTCTGGCGCTTTTCCGGCGGCCCCTTCGCGCCGTCCGAATGGACCGCCGCCGGGGCGGACGCTCTGCTCGCGGCGCTCGCCTTCGCCGCCGCCGCCCAATTCCGGATCACCCGGCTCGCCAGCGTCTGCCCGGCCTCCTTCCGGCTGACCATTGGCGGCGCCCCCCTGTTCCTGATCGTCTGCGGATTGGCGGCATTCATTCTGGCGCCGCAGCTCTCCTTCAGCGCCGCTTTCCTGCTGGCGGGCGCGCTGACCCTCAACGGCGCGGCCTTCGACCGCCGGGCCGTGACCGGGGCGCCGGCGCCTCAGACCATCAAGGCCGCCGTCCGGCTTGAGAGCGCGGCGATCCTTGCGCTCGGCCTCCCCGTCGCTGTCATGCTCGAAGCCGTCGCCACCGCCGCGCCTCAAGGCATGCCCATTGCGACGCCTTTGTTCGAAGCCTCACGCAGTTTCCTGATTGCTTTTGCGCTGGGCGGCGCCTCAGGCCTTGCCGCAGCTTTTTATGGCAACAAGCTGAAAATAAAGAAAAAAGCCGCCGAACTTGCGATCCTGTCCGGCGTTGTTTCCTTCCTCATCGCGCCGCTGATCGGCGGGCACCCGGTGCTGGCCGCCGCCGCCGCCGGTCTCCTCTGGGGGGAACAGACGACAGCGCTTTCCGTCACAAGGGTCCGCCTTCGGCGCATGGCCGAGCGGGTCGTGGCGCCGCTGGCCTATATCGCTTTCGGCGTAGCGCTCGCGCCCCGGGTGTTTCAGGCGGACCTCCTGACTATCCTCTTCGCCGCCGCCGCCGTGACCATCATGCGGGCCGGCCCCCGCCTCGCCGCGCTGAAGAAAACCAGCCTCCCGCGCGAGAGCCAGATGTTCCTCGCCTGGTTCGGCGGCGCGCCCGGCGCAGCCTCGGCCCTGTTCCTGATTTCCCTGTTCGACGCCCCGTCGATCATGGCGCAGGACGCAATCCTGACCGTCGGCGCCGTCGCCGTCACTTTCGGCGTCTTCGCCGCGCGCCTGACCTCGCGCCCGCTCGTGAAGCTATTCCTGAAACAGTCGGCGCTGGCGAAAAGGCGGGCGAGGTTCGCGGACTAAGCCGCGAACACGGCTCTCACCACTCGAAGGTCTCCAGATGCGCCCGAAGATGAAACACCGTCGGGAATTTTTTGAGGATCAAGTCCGAGCGGTTGCCCATGCAGATGTCGCGGACCGCGGGAGGCTGTTTCTTGTAATGCTCGCGCCCGCCGACAATGTCATAGAGCAGCCGCGCCAGGCATAGAATATCGGCGCGACGCTCCACCGCCGGGGTGCGGCCCCAGTCGTGGAAATCGATCGTGCGCAGGCGAAAGAAGACGCCGTTGCGCTCCACGAAAATGTTGCCCTTGTGCAAATCGCCGTGGAACTCTTTTCGGGCGTGGATTTCTTCAATACCGACCGTCAGGGCGTAGATCAGGTTCAGCGCCTCGAAGGCCGGCATCCGTCCGCCGCGATAGGTTTTAAGCAAATCCTCAAGCAAGGCGCCCTCGAAATATTCCGAGATCATGCAGTAGATGAAGCGATCATTGATCCACACCTCTTCGGCGTGGAGATATTTGACGACGATATCGCAATCCCTCAACGCATCGAGCTTGCGGGCGTGGCGAATGAAGACAGGCCCGCTCTTTTCCTTGCTCTCGAAATAAAGCTTCGCCGCGCGAGTGAGCCCAGTCGATTTTTCGCGGATCTTGTAGACTTCGCCTTCCGAGCCGGCGCCGATCCGCTCCATCACCTCATAGCGCCAGGTCAGCCGGTCGCCTTTGGAAAGGCCGAAACTGTTTTTCTTGGTCATGGCGGCGAAAGTCGCATTTTTTGCGCCCGGCGAAAAGCGGGTTTCCGGGCGCTTTTCCGAGCGGCCTAAAAGCTTTTGCGGATCGCGATTTCCCAGCTGCGCGGCGGGCCGACAAAGACATTATAGCCGATGAAGCCATAGCCCGAGACGGCGTAATCCTTGTTGAGGAGATTGCGGCCCCGAAGCGCAAGCTCCAGACCATTGCCAAAGACCAGCGCAGCCTCGGCGTCCGCGATCGTATAGGCTTCCTGCCGGCGCTCCGCGAGGCCTTCGGCGTCGAGATAAAATGCGCTTTGATATTTGGCGTTGGCCTGCAAAGCGAGGCCGACGCCGGCGCCAAGTTCTCGAACATAGCGTGCAAAACCTGTCGCCGACACGTCGGACGCGAAGGGCAAGGGATTGCCGTCAAACAGCGCCGCATTGCCGCCAATATCCGTCGTCTGGCTGATTTCGGTTTCAAGCAGCGTCACCGCCCCGCCAAGAGTGAACGCCTTTGACGCCGCCCAGTCAAAACCGCCTTCAACGCCATAGGCCTTCGCCTTGTCGAGATTGGAGAGCGAATTGGACGTGATCGACCCGCCGCCCGGCAGAGCGAAATTCACGAAGATGCGCGCCTGCGGCGCGTCATAGTCCTGATAGAACGCGGCGGCGCGCAAGGAGAGGCCAGGCGCCGGCTCGCCCTTATAGCCAAGCTCATAGGCGTTGACGGTCTCGGCGCGGAAAAGGCCTTCATCGCGAAAATGCGCGGCGTTGTTTTGCACCTCGCCATTGAAGCCCCCGCTCTTATATCCGTTGGAAAATGATGCGTAGATCATCGCCGCATCGGAGAACCGATAGGAAAGCGCAGCATTACCGCTGAAGCGATTCTCCTTGATGCGGTTTTCGCCGATTGCAGGGCCGAGGCCATCACGGTTGTTGAAGGCGACGACGCCGTCATCAAAAATATGAACGCCCTGCCCTTCACCCTTGATATTTTCGTAGGTGTAGCGCGCGCCAAGGGTCAGCGTCAGTGTATCAGTGAGATTGATATCATTATAGGTGAAGATCGCAGCGGTTTTGCGGGTCTGATCGATATCGTTGACCAGCGTCGTCGCGACGCCCGCCGAAGCCGGGCTCGGCCCAACGCGGCCCGGCGCGCCCACATAACGGCATGTTCCAAGACGCGTCGCAGGATCGAGCTCACCGCACCAGATCAGATATTCCTGTTCGAAATCCTCGCCCGCCGCCGAAACGCCAATCAGGCTGTGGCCAAGCGACCAGTCGCCTTGCAGGCGGATCTCTTCGCTCCATTGCAGGAACTCCCGGTCATAATGGAGATTGGCGTTAAGCGTCGGATCGCCGAAAGGCGCCGGCGCGCCGTCAAAATCGAAACCGTAATCCTGACCGTAGCCTTCAATCGCCGTCAGGGAGAAAAGCTCCCAATCGCCGACTGGCGCCGCCGCTTCGATCGAAGCGCCGTAAAATTCATTGTCGGTGTCCTGCACACCGTCTGCGCCGACGGAGATTTCATGTTCGCCGAGATCAAGATTGAGATTTCTCGGCGCAGCGTTGACGCCATTATCTTCTTCATAATGCGCGCGTAAAAGAAAACGCGCGCCCTCACCTTGCCATTGCAAAGATCCGCGCAAACCGAATTCGTCGCGTTCGCCGCCGGCGCGCGATGGCGCCGCAATATTAGGGTTGGTCTGAATGTTTTCGAGCGCTGCATCCTGTTTCAGATAGCGCCCGGCGATGCGGCCGGAAAAACCACCGCCTAGCGAACCGCCGAGTGCGCCCGACGCATCGAGCCGGTCAAACCGGCCATAGGACCAGCCAAGATAACCAGACGTTTCTTCGCTTGGCGCCGCGGAAATGAAATTGACCGCCCCCGATGACGCATTGCGCCCATACAGAGAACCCTGCGGACCTTTCAACACTTCAATCCGTTCAAGATCGTAAAGCAAAGGCCCTGTCTGCACATTGGTGGCTAAGAAAACCCCGTCCATGTAAACAGCCGCCGCTGTCGGCGTCAGCGCCTGATGGTCAACGGCGCCGATGCCACGAATTTGAAATGCGATCTGATTGCCATTGGCGACCGCAGCCTGAACCCCTGACAAAAGCTGCGTGATTTCCTCAGCGCTGTTGAAGCCATTCGCCTTGTCTATTTGGGCGCCGCCGATGACGTCGACGCTCGCCGCAATATCGCTCAGGCTTTGCGCGCGCTTTGATGCGGTCACGGTGATGATATCGGCTTCAGCAAAGGCCGGCTGGAACGCGCCAGGCGCCGAAATCGCCAAAAAAAGAGGTAGACTGATTAGTTTTCTACGCAACGTCAAAACCGTTTCAAACTGCGGGATGAAGGCCTATCCGCATCCCCTCGCCATGTCCATTGCAGAAATTCTGATGACACAGGAAACGGAAGGCTTACGCTCCAGAACAATCAAATGTGATCGCAAACATGTTGCTGTTGCATACGATTAACTGCGCCGCGCGAGTTCTTCCCGCAACGCAGCGATCTCTCTCAGGATCGCACGCTGATTTTCCAGCACGTCATCGACTACAGGCTCTGAATCCTCCTCGACGACGCGCACGACAATCGCGACGAAGAGGTTGAGCATCGTGAAGGTGGCGATCATCACAAAGGTCAGAAAAAATATCCATGACCGCTCATGGGTTTCGGCGACCTGCGAAGCGATATCCGGCCAGCCTTCCAGGGTCATCACCTGAAACAGGGTGTACATGGCCTGAAACACATCGCCGAAAAGTTCCGGATGGTCGGGCCCGTAAAGATTGGCGGCGATCACCGCGAAGACATAAACGATCAGCGCCAAAACGACCCCGACCGACGCGATACCGGGAATCGAATCCAAGAGCGCTGAGACCACCACCCGCATGCGCGGGATGACCGTGATCACCCTCAAGACCCGCAAAACCCGGAAAGCCCGAAGCGCCGCAAGCCCTGACGTCGCGGCGCCGATCGAAATGGCCACAATCAGGAAATCGAAGAGGTTCCAGCCATTGCGGAAATAAGCGCCGCGCCACGCGATGATTCTCATCCCGATTTCCACAACAAAGGCGTAGACGATGATGCGGTCGATGATTTTAAGGAGCGGGGCGCCCTCAAAGGCGGAAAAAGTCTCCGCACCCAGAATGACGGCGTTGATGATGATCAGGCTCAAAACCACCGCCTGAAAAGCCGAACTTTCCACAAAACGCTGTAAGGACGTTCGTTTCGGTTCCGTCATCCGTCTGCAGGCCTTTAATCGCACCAATTGGGGAAAACCCGGTCAGCTTCCCTCATGTCCTTGCTAGGCGGATTCTGCGCCAGCCGGAAAGCGCTGGAACAGCAAGGCCCTTCTCTCAGGCTTCGGGTTGCGCAATCATTGCTAAAAGGAAAGCCGCCGATCTTCCGGCAATTGGCCGCAAATGATTGGCTGGCTTCACAAAATCAGCTATGCGGGGCGTTTGCGGCGCATTTGGGGCGAGCCCCCGTGAGGTGAGCGAAGACGTGAGCGATCTCGACAAAGACCATGAAAACCCCGAAGGCGATGAGACGGGCGAGAGCGCCCGGCGCATGCGCTTCAAGGGCATAGTCGAGGCGGAGGGCCGCGACCCCGCAACAGACGGCGATGGCGGGCTGATTTATTTCACGTCCAACGAGCAGCGATGGAACGCGCGCAGCCGCCAGATCTGGCACGCCGCGCGCATGACGGCGGTGTTCGTCTTCTTCTCAACCCTTGTGGGTCTGCCGCTCGGCAACTGGTTCGCTCATAAACAATTGACGGCGTTGACTGGCGTTGACCGGCCATGGAACCCGCTCAGCGCTTTTGAAGTTGAGACAGTGCTGTTCGCCTTCATCATTCCGGCGCTGGTGTTGTTCATTGGCTACGCCGTTTCGAGACTGATGGAGATGATCCGCGCCGCCGAAGCGATCGCCGTCGCGGCGCAGCGCTTCGTGACGCCGGACGTCACGGCCGCGCAGAATATCGAAACCGTCGGCGCCGTGGTGCAGACACATGTAAACGCCCTCAATCAGGGATTGGACGGCGCCCTCTCCCGCCTCGCCTCGGTGGAGGCGATGATCCGCCAGCATGTGGAAGCGATCGAAATCGCCGGCGAGGCTATTGAAGCCAGGGCGACTGGCGCGGCGGGCCGTGTCGCCGATGAACGCTCGCGGCTGATGGAGCTCACCGAAAGCCTCAACGCCCATGCCGACAGTTTTGCCGCAGCGATTGCGGAAAAAGCGACAGCGGCGATCTCGTCGCTTGAGTCAGCGGAATCGACCTCGCTTCAAGCCGAACAGGATTTCGACGAACGCCTGCATCGTCTTGAGACGGCTGCGGAGCGCGCTTTCAATTCCTTTGAGTCTTTGCGTGACGCGCTGAGCGATGTGGATGAATCCATGCGCGCCTCGGCAGCGTCAGTCGATCAGTCCGCGGAAGAAACCCGCGGCGCGACCGAGCGAGCCAAAGCCGCCGCCGACGCCGCTGCGGAATCGGCCGCCCGCAACGCCGCCAATATCGGCGCGGCTGCGCGCGCCGCCGTGGAGCAAGCGAAAAAAGCAGCTGATGACGCCGTTGAGGCGGCGCGGGCTGAGGCCGAGCGCACAGCAACCGGCGCCGTCGATGCAACGAACGAAGAAGCCATGCGTGTGCAGGATGCGACGTCGAAGGCGCTGAAAGACATCTCCGGCTCCACCGCTGACGCGCTCGCCGCCGCGGCGGAAGGCGCCGCGAAGGCGACCCGCGCCGCCGAAGACGTCACCGAAGCCGCGCGCCGCACCGGCGAAGCGGCGGAAAAAGCATCCAATGATGTCACCGCCGCCAGCGAACGCGCACGCAAATCCTCGGAAGACGCTATGAAATTCTCGGAAACCGAAGCCGCGCGCATCGAAGAACGCAACCAGGCCCTCGCCGAGGCGCGCGCGGCGCTGGAAACGGAAAATGCGCGGCTTGAATCCCTGATCGACGAACAAAGAAAACGCGCCGATCGTCTGGCTGAGGCCATCGCATCGCAAACCGACCGCCTGTCGCGCCTCGCCGAAGCCCAATTGCGCGAACAGGAAGCGGCGGCGCGCCTTGCCGAAGCGCAAAATGAAATGCAGGCCCGCGCCGACCGTCAGGCGGCCGAAAAGAAAAAGGCCGCAGAAGAAGACCGCAAGGCGACGGCCGACAAAGAAAAAGACGACGTTGAGAAGCAGGCGCAAGAGACTCTCGATCTGACGCCCGCTGCAAAGCGCAAGGAGCCGCCCCTCACCGCAAAACCAGCGGAAGCGGCCCCGCAACAGACCACGAATAAGTCCAATGGCGGCGGCGCCGCGCGTCTTGATGAACTGGCGCGTGATATCGCCGAACGCCGCCCAAGCAAGCAGGCGCAGCCGAAAGACCAGCCGCTGACGCTCGGCAAGGACGCCGTCTCGCCGCCGGGCAAGCGCCTGAAAAGCGATGTATCGTGGAAAGAAATACTCGACGCCGCCGATGACAGCGCGCCGCTCGAACTCGGCAAGGCGGCAAAAAAGCAGACCGAAGCGGAAGACGCCGCGCAGCGCGCCGCCGACAATGCCATCCGGATCATTGCCAGCCTGCAGGATTTCACGCAGGAACTCGAAACACGTCTTTACGGGGATCCGCCGCCTGCGCTTCAGGAGCGGTTCGATCGCGGCGATCGCAATGTCTACGCCAATCGCCTTCTGCGCCTGAATGAAGCCGATGTGAAACGCCGCATTCGCTCCGAATCCGGCCGCGACCGTAATTTCGAAAACGGCGTTCATGACTTCCTGCAAGGGTTTGAGCAATTGCTGGAAGACGCCACTACGTCAGAGACCGCCGATGAGGAGTTGGAAGAATACCTCTCCTCACCGCTTGGCCGGGTCTATCTGTTAATTGGCGCGACTGTGGGGTATTTTGCCTGATGCCGAACGCCGCTCCAGCTGTGAGGGCGGAGAAATGGCGGCGCATAAATGAAACCTGTTCCGGTTTGGGTGTAAATCATGCGCGAAAAACTTCACCGCATTAGACTGCCACGCAATATGAGCTTCATCTGGAAAGCGGTCGTGTTGTTTATTGCAGGCATTGTGGCGATCGAATTGCTTTATCTTCGCCATGAACAACAGCGCAGCGCCGAACTACGAGATCTCCTCACCGAGACTTACTCGATCAGCTTGGAGCTGGAAAACGAGATCGGCTATGGCGGCCTGATCCATAATTTCAAAAACTACCTCCTTCGACCGGCTGAAGAGCGCTACTACATAGCCGCACGGAGCAACGCAGAGAATGCCACTACGCTCATCGACAACCTTGAAGAAAACGCGCAATCGCTCGGCCTGTCGCTAACGCTGACCGATACGCGTAAAATGATCGCAGCCTATCGCGACAGGCTGGAGACAATCTCCTCAATGGCTGAGGACGGCGACACCGCAAGAGATATGGATAACGCCGTACGTTACACAGATGATTTCGCACTCGCAGAAATCAACAAAACGATGAACACTGTCAGCGGCGTAGTTATTGACCGTCTTACGAACCTCGCCAAGACGAGTTACCTGCAATTGCAGGTGATCTTCGCCTTGATCGCATTTGGCGTTATATATTTCAGCGTGACGCTGAATGGATTGATTGGTCAAGCAACAACAATCAGCTACAAAAACAAGGCTCTGCATAAGAGCAACGCTGACCTTTCCCGCTCGAACCTTGCTTTACAACAATTTGCCGGGCTTGCTTCGCACGATCTTAAGTCACCAGTGAGACGCATCGCGTTGCTTGCCGATATGGCCAGACAACATATGAAAGAGCCTCAAACAGTCGAAGGCTATATTCTCCAGATCAAGGGCGTCGCCGAAAGGATGAATGTCCTGGTTTCGAGTCTCCTCGATTTCACCAAAACGGGATTTCGCGCACCCCGTCTCCAGCATGTCGATGTGAACGCCATCCTATGCGAAACGATCTCCGATATGTCCGAACAGATAGAAGCAAAAATGCCGACATTATCATCAAGGAAACGCCCGCTATAAAGGCCGACCCTGAATTGATACGTAGAGTGTTCGCCAATTTGATCGCCAATAGCCTGAAATATTCAAAGCCCGACAATGCGCCGGTCGTCACGATTTCATCGGAACGCCAAGCGGAAAAAGTCACCTTCTCGATTGCGGATAATGGAATCGGTATCGAAGCACGACACGCAGAGAAAATTTTTGAGCCAATGCAGCGCTTACATGATCACGATAGTGAATATGACGGCGTTGGCATCGGCCTGCCGCTCGTCAAGGCAATCATCGAAAGTCACGGCGGCGCCATTTGGCTTGACAAAGACTATGCGGAAGGCGCTAGGTTCTGCTTTTCGGTCCCCACTGATGAAGTCGACAATAGGGAGCTTCCATGAGGCGTGACGAAGGTAAAACAGTTCTAGTGGCTGAAGACGATGACATTGACGCGATTGCGATCGAAAAGGCTATCGAGCTCTACTCGAACAACATCAAAATCATCCGCGCAATAGACGGAGAGGATACGCTAAATCGTCTCGCCTCCGCCACGCCCGACCTTGTTCTCATGGATATCAAGATGCCCCGCATGGATGGGCGCGAAGCGCTTGTCAAAATCAAGTCAGACATAACATTGATGAGAATGCCGGTCGTGATGATGTCAACATCAGACGATGAAAGCGACATAAACTACTGTTATCAGAATAACTGCAACGCCTATGTCGTCAAACCCATCGGATTTGATATGAGCACCGCTGTCGTAAAGAGCATTCTCGATTTCTGGTTGAAAACGGCAGTCCACTAACCCGGCGATTATGCGGTTGTAGGCAAGATTAGTTATGGGGCGTAATGATGACCGCCAAGAAAACCCCTGACGCCTATTTCAAGAACGCCGACAAATGGCGTGAAGAACTACTCTCCCTGCGCAAGCTGTTGCTCTCAACCGGCCTGACGGAAGAACTCAAATGGGGTTCGCCGTTTTACACGGCTGACGGCAAACATATTGTCGGCCTGACCGCGTTCAAAAATCACTTCTGCCTCTGGTTCCCGCAAGGCGCCCTGTTGAAAGACACCCAAAAAGTCCTGATCAACGCACAGGAAGGCGTGACCCGAGCACAGCGCCAGTGGCGTATGCATGACGCAAAAGACATCAAGCCCGCGCTCGTCAAAACTTATGTGAAGGAAGCGGTGAGCCTCGCCAAGGCTGGCAAAGAGATCAAGCCGAAACCCAAGGGCGTGCTGGTGCTGCCCGAAGAGTTGAAAACCGCGCTTTCCAAAAACAAACGCGCGGGCGCGGCGTTTGAAAAGCTGACGCCTGGCAAGCAGCGCGAATATGCGGAATATATCGCCGAAGCCAAGCAGGCGGCCACGAAAGAGCGCCGGCTGGAGAAAATCCTGCCCATGATCGTCGCCGGCGCCGGGCTCAATGACAAATACAAAAATTGCTGAAGCGCGCTATTGCGCTGTCACGACCGCATCGATGGTCGCGAGCGGCGCGCCGCCGCACATCACGATGACGCCGCCATAGGTTTTCGTCAGCGCCGGCCCTTCATAGGTGACGGTTTCAGTCGTGATGACCTGCGTAACCATGCCTTCGGGCGGCGTGAGGGTCAGCATCAGGCGCTGCACAGGCGTCGCGCTGCGGTCGGCCATGCCTTCGCGCCACGAGACTTCATAACCCGGCGTCGGCAGGTCCACGTCGCCGGTCACATGCAATGTCAATTTGGCGTCCGGCCCCGGCATCGCATTGACCCAGGCCGACCAGTTGCGGCTTTCAATCACCGGACAGTCAGTCTCCTGCGGCGCGGGCATCACCATCTCCTCTCCCTCGCTGACGACCACAGCGCCAGTGTCTTCTTCCGGATCGTTAGCGGGGGCGCAGGCGGCCAGTGACAACAGGGCGGCGCTCGACAATGACATCGCAAACTTCATGGGGACAGCTCCTTTAAGCGTACACCCAAGTTAAGCGCGCGGCGCGGCGAAGTCTAATGAAGAGAGATGAATTCCGGTTCAGGCGTGAGATCACACGTTGGCGCGCGCATCGGCGCCGGCGTCAAACGTCCACGCCACAATCTCTGTAATGACCTGGTCGAAGGCCATTTCGAAAGCCGAGTATACTGCATCGGGCTTTGTTGATGCTGCAGAAACACGGGCGTCGAATTTGCGGGCGGCGTAAACCGTCCCCTTGCCGTTGGAAAGCCGCGCATAAACGGACACGACGGCCGCGTCAGCGCCTTCCACATCGACCTCAAGACGGCGAATGTCTGTTTGCAGAACAAGATCAGCGACGGGAATGGCGACGCGGTCGCCCACGGCGAGGATACGTCCGGCGTCTTCGAACGTCTGGACCATCGCTGTCTGGAACAGGCGCGGCGCGCGGTCAGCCCACTCGGCGCCGGGAAGATATTCGATCCGGCCTGGCGCGGCGGAAACGGCGATGCGTACCGAATCGTAAACCCGCGTCGCGCGCGGGTCGTCAACGACCAGAGAAAATGCCAACGGTTCACCGGCCAGCGCATCCCCGTCAGCGGCGGCGATATGAAAACGCGGCTTCGCCGGCGCCGCTTCGGGCAGGATCGAAACGCAAGCCGTCGCGAGAACCGCAGAAAGGAGAGCGAAGCTTTTCAACAGCATCTTCATATCAATCGCCTCCAGCATATTCCGGCGCACGTTCGCCGAAGAAATAGGCATTGGGGTCGCGGTCAATTTCACGCAGCACAGCGTCAAGGGTGCGCATCAACCGGCGCGCCTCGCCAAGCGCCGGCGCCACCTGGCCGAGCCCCTGATCAGCAAACACGCGGATCGAGGCGCGGTTCTCATTTGTAATGGCGCGCAGATCCGTCACGAGCGCACGCGATTCCGACAACAGGGCTTCGACGTCTTCCATGGCGCCCTGCGCATCCTCTTCCATAAAGGTCTGCAGGGTCGTCGCCGCAGCGTCGAGTTTCGACGTCACCTGCGCAAGATCGGTGGTGATGGTGTTGAGATTTTTCAGCGTCGCCGTGATGTCGTCTTCATTATTGGCGAAGGCGGCGGTCAGGGTCTCCACATTGGAGATGATGCTGGAAACGCCATTGATATTGTCATCGGAAAGAAGGCGGTTCGCCTGGGCGAGCACATCGCCGGAACCCTCGAGAAAAGCGCCGAGGCCGGAGGTGTCCGCAGAAAGCTGGGGCACCCGCATATCGCTCACTTCTTTCAGAAGCGGTGCGTCGCGGCTGCCGCCGACAAACTGGATGATCGCGAGGCCGGTGAAGCCGACAAATTCAAGTTCGGCCTTGGTGTCGGTTTTAACGGGCGTATCCTTGTCGACGCGCACGCGCGCGATCACGATCGAAGGATTTTCCGGATCGATGGAGAGCGTTTCCACCTCACCTTTTTGAATGCCGTTAAAACGCACAGCGGCGCCGACGGACAATCCCGAAACGCGCTCTTTGAAGATCACGTCATACTGATCGTATTCGCTGCTCGTCTGCGACATCTGAATGATGATGTAAAACGCGAGCGCGATGGCGATTAACACCACCGACCCGATGACCACATATGGCGCACGCGTTTCCACTGAACTCTAACTCATCCCCTAGCTCGCCTTGACGGCGAGCGCGGCCCTGCCCCTGGGCCCTGAAAAATATTCCTGTATCCACGCGTGGTCGGTCTTGCGGACTTCGTCGAGCGGTCCACAGGCGATGACCCGCTTTTCAGCAAGCACCGCCACCCGGTCACAGGTCGCATGCAGCGTATCAAGATCATGAGTGACCATAAACACTGTTAACCCTAAGGATTCCTTGAGATTTACGATCAGCTCGTCAAATTTGGCCGCGCCAATGGGGTCGAGGCCGGCCGTGGGCTCATCAAGGAAGACGATTTCAGGGTCGAGGGCGAGCGAGCGCGCAAGACCCGCCCGCTTCTTCATGCCGCCCGAAAGCTCCGAGGGATATTTCGCGCCTGCATCCTCCGGCAAGCCGGACATGGAGATTTTCAGCGCGGCGATGTCCTTAGCCAATTCGTCAGAAAGGTTAAGATGTTCCCTGATCGGCGCCATGACATTCTGAGCGACCGTGAGCGATGAAAACAGTGCGCCGCCCTGAAACAGAACGCCCCAGCGTTGCTCGATCGCTTCGCGGGCCTTGTCGTCGGCCTTGTAGTAATCCTCACCGAAAACACGCACGGTTCCGGCGCTTGGCCGCTTGAGACCGATAATGGCGCGCATGAGCACGGACTTGCCCGTGCCAGATCCGCCAACGACGCCGATGATCTCGCCCGAGCGCACATTGATATCGAGATTTTCATGCACGACAAAGTCGCCGAACTGGGTTTTCAGTCCTTTGACTTCGATGACGTGATCATATGCTTTCGTCTGATCCGTCAAAAATCGATCTCCAGATAGAACATGGCGAAGAACGCATCGATGACGATGACAAGAAACAGGGACTGCACGACGGAAAGGGTTGTGCGCTGGCCGAGTGATTCAGCGCTGCCTTCCACTTCCATGCCTTGAAAACATCCGATGATCGCAATCACAAACGCGAAGAACGGCGCCTTGATAAGCCCCGCCCAGAAGTGATTGATGACGATTGTTTCCTGAAAGCGCGCAACAAACAGCGCCGGAGAGATATCCATCGCCGTCGCCGCCACAAGACCGCCGCCAACAACGCCCAGCACCGCCGCAATCAGCGCCAGTATGGGCAGCATGATCACCAGCGCGATCACGCGCGGCAGCACGAGCACTTCCATGGGATCGAGACCAAGCACCCGCATGGCGTCGATCTCTTCACGGATTTTCATCGAGCCGATTTGCGCCGTAAATGCGCTGCCGGACCGGCCGGCGATCAGAATCGCGCTTAACAAAACGCCGAACTCGCGCAGCACCGATATGCCGACAAGCTCCACCGTAAAAATATCGGCGTTGAACATGCTGAGAATTTTCGCGCCCATATAAGCGACGACGGCGCCGATCAGAAAGGACATGAGCCCGATAATCGGCATCGCGTTCAGCCCGGCTTCCTCCATGTGGTAGACGGTGGACGTCCAGCGCATCTTTTGCGGCTGGACCAGAACGCGCCCCGCCGTCGACAGGGTGCGGCCGACAAAACTCATGACTTCAAGCGCGGCGTAATAGGCGTCAGCGACGCCCTTGCCGAGACGGTTGACCACCGCGAGAAACGGATTGCCGTGCGCCATTTCCACATGGCAGGGCTGCAAATGGCCCTCGACCTGCGCGAGGAGCGCAGCCTGTGCGTCATTGGCGCCGGTGAATTGCGACGCCGCCCCGCGATTGGCGCAGCAATGCATGGTCCGCTGCAGCATCATCGCCCCGACTGTATCGAGCCGGTCCACATGGGACATGTCGATCACCAGATCGCGGCCAATCGAATCATCGGCGAAATCGCGAAGATCATCGTCGAGGGCGCCCAGAAAACGCGCACGCCAATCGCCCCACGGAACCAGTTTTAAAGTTCCCTGCGACATATCTATGTCGAAATGCGCCGCCGAATCCGCCATGGTTAACGCTTCCTTAAGGGGCTGGTCGCCGATCAGCGTAAACAGGCCCGCCCCTTGCAGTGTTATGGTTTAAAGCAGGATAATAAATTCATCCTGAAGAAAGGCTTGCAAGCGCTGGCGCAAGGCCTAAGCCGTATTTCGGGTTGAGTGGAAGGGGTCGTTCTTGACCAAACGTATGTTTTCCAAGCCGTTTCAGTGGCTGACTGCGCTGCCGCTCCTGGTGGTCACCGGCGCGCTCGCCGTGATCGCGCTCGGGACGCTGGCCGGGGCCCAGTCGCCCGACGCCCGCTGGCGCGAGCGTCTTTTTGATTATTTTCAACGGCTTGACCCGGCTGACGGCGAAGCTGTGGAAAACTTCCACCTCGTCCTGATCGACCGCGAGAGCGTCGATGCCGTTGGTCCCTGGCCATGGCCGCGCACCGTGCTGGCGGGGCTTGTGGAAGCGGCGAACGCCGCCGGGGCCAAAGGCGTTGTCCTGACTGAGGCTGTGGATGCACCGGACCCCTTATCACCGGAAACAATTGGCGAGTTCTGGCTTTCGGGCGCCCGGGACGAGGTTTTCGCCCAGCAACTCGCGCTGTTGCCCCGCACGGATGAGCGCCTCGCGCAAGCCTTCAAAAATGTTGACGGCGCCGTCGCCGTATCCCTCACCGCTCCGTCGGACCCGAACCGCACCTCCGCGTTTCAGCGCACCGACACGCAGCATGCAGGATGGCTCAGCGCCAGCGGTGCGGATTTTCTGGCCCTTCCCGCCGCCCGTTATTTCTACGCCATCAATCCCGACCTCGCTGCGGCCGCCCGCCCGGCGGTGTCATCGCTGGCGACGGACAGTGACGGCGTCTTGCGCCGCACGCCGCTTCTATGGTCGCTCGATAACAGGCCGGCGCCGTCCATCGCCCTTGAAGCCGCACGGCTCGCCGAAGGCGACGCCAGCGTGACCGCTATCGTCCAAGCTTCCGCCGCCAGCGCACAGGGTCGCACCGTGCACAGCCTGAAACTCGGCGAGCACGAGTTGCCCGTGTCGGAAACGACATCGCTTCGATTATATCTGCCGAAAAGTATTGCCGCGCCCACGACCTCCGCGTCGCGCCTGCTTTCCGGTTTCAATGGCGCGCCCGCGACGATCGCCGGATCAAATCCGCAATTGAAAGACACGGTCGTGCTCATTGGTCTGGATACGGAGCTTGGGGCGCCGGTGCGCACCGCCCGCGGATCAATCTCCCCTGCTGCAGCTCACGCACTCGCCGCGGCGCAAATTCTCTCTGGAGAGGCGCCGACCCGACCGGGTTGGGCCGGTTATGTGGAAGCGCTTGCGGTTATGCTGTTTGGCGCCGCTGCGATCATGACGGCGCAACGGCTTCAGTTCTGGCAGGCGGCGGGCTTCGCCGCACTGGTCTCAGTCATTCTGATGCTCGGCGCCTATGGCGCATTTGCATTTGGCGATCTGTTGCTCAATCCGATCCCGCCGGCCATAGCGCTCTTCCTCGGCGCCTTTTCGGTTGCGGGCGGCAAGTCCATCGGCGGCGTGTTGCGCGACGACAATCTGCGCGGCTCTTTCCATGACACCTTGCCTGAACCGGCGATGAAGCGCTTGCGCGAGGACGCCGGCAGCGAGCTGTTAAAGGGTGTGCGCCGGGAGATTACGGTGCTCGCCTGTGAATTGCGCATCGCCGACGAAGATTTGCGCACCATGGAGAACCTGCCCGACGACATCACCAAGCTGCTGGCGGCGGCGTCGCTCGATCTGCGTCAGACGATCATCGACGCCGGCGGCGCGGCGGACCAGGCAGAGGGCGGACGGTTGTTCGCCTATTTCAATGCGCCGCTTGAAAGCGCCGATCATGCGCAGGCGGGCTGCGCCGCTGCGCTGCGGCTGATTGAAAGCATGGACAAGGTCAACGCCGACCTCGACGCATCCTCACGCACGCGTGGGCTCCAGATCCATCTCGCCATCGGCATCGCCACCGGCCCATGCTTTGTCGGCCCTATGGGTCATGGCCGCAACAACCGTTATTCGGCCGTTGGTCCCGCCGTCGATCGCGCCACGTTCCTGCGCAATCAATCAGAATTTTACGGACCGGCGATGATCTGTGATGAGCAAGTTTACAAAGAAACCCATCATCATTTCGCGTTTCTCGAACTCGACAAGCTGAAACTGCGTGGCGAGACGCGGCCTGTCAGCCTCTATGCGCTGATCGGCAACCCATTCATCAAATCGTCAAAGGCATTCCGCGCCCTTGATGATGCGCACCGGCAATTGCTCGCTTCCTATCGTTCAGGCGACATGGCGGCGGCGCGCGCGAGCCTTGAAAAAGCGAAGTCTTCCCCCGGCGCCAAGATCGCCCTCTTCGACATCTATGAAGAGCGTATCAAGCAGTTCGCCGAAAAGGGTGTCCCGCAAGGTTGGGACGGCGCGCACACGGCAGGAGTTTGAACAGCCAAAGCCTTCCAAGGTTATTCTTCAATACAAGAACAAAAAAAAGGGCGGCAGAGAAATCTCAGCCGCCCTTTTGCATGATGCACGTGTCGTTATCTCAACCGCGACGCAATCCCATTCAGGGTTTCACTGAGCGCCGCCTGACGTTTGCCATCGCCGAGTTTGCCCGCCAGCGATTTCAGCTTCGACGCGACGGCTCTGTCGGACCCGCCTTTTTCAAGTGCGGCGTCCGCTTTATCGAGCGCTTCGTTAAGATCGCCGGTCACGGCGTCTGAGAGCGCTTCATCGCGCGCGAGCTGATCCATATAGGCTCGGGCGACGACAGGTTCCGCCGGCCATGTCACCGGATACTGATCCTGCGGATTGAAGATTGCGCCCTGATCGGCGAGCGCGGCGGCCGCAATCTCGTTCTCCGTCAGAAACTCGCTCGGCGTCAGCGCCAGCACGTCGAGACCGCGAGCGATTTCTGTGCCGTAAATCTTGCCGCGATACCAGTAAGTCGACCAGTAACCGCCCAGCACCAGTTTCTTTTCATGAAGCGGCCCGCGATCGAAATAGGCGATCTCAACCGGGTTCACGGAGTCGGTGAAATCCATCACCGAAACGCCGCCCTGATACCAGGCCTGCACGAAAATATCGCGGCCCGGCACTGGCACGACAGAGCCGTTATGGGCGACGCAGTTTTCCTGATCCGCCTGCGGCGCAGGTAGTTTGTAATAGCTCTGAAATTTCAGCTTGCCGTCTTCGATGTCGTAAATCGCATCGGCTCCCCACTCTTTAGGGTCGGCGGCGCGGCAGCGTGGCCGGGAGCCCCCGCCCCATTCATCGGTGAACAGCACTTTCGTGCCGTTATTGTTGAATGTCGCCGAATGCCAATAGGCGAAGCCCTTATCCAATACGGCGTCGATGCGCTTCGGCTTCAGGGGATTGGAGATATCGAAAATAATCCCGTTGCCGGAACAGGCGCCCGCCGCAATTTTTTGCGACGGAAACACGGTGATGTCATGACACTGATTGGTCTGACTGGTGGTCTGTGTGTCGTCGCCATGATCGCCCCCTTGCCACAGACCCGCAAGCTGTCCGGTTTCCGGATCGGCGAATACGGCGGGGCTGTCGATGATGCGCGCCTTGGACGGATCGTCGACGGGAATTTCAATCACATCGATACGGAAAAGCGCGGTGCGGTTGTCGCCGGGAATGGCGCCGATGCAACCGGGAAGCTCTTTTTCATTACGCACGGAAGATGTGCCGGAATTATAGACAATGATCTTACCGCCTTTGCCTGTGGGGCGCGACACAACCGAATGCGTATGCGATCCGCGGCAAGTCTGAACCTGTCCGACCTGCACGGGTCGGGCGAGATCACTGATGTCGAAGATGCGCAACCCGCGGAAGCGCTCGGCGCTCACATCATCGGCGACGCCCTGTAGTCCACAGTCTATGCGCCCGCGGGTCTGCTCCACTGACATGATCAGAAGATCGCCGACAATGGAAACATCGCCCTGCCCGCCCGGACAGACGATGGAACTGAAGAGTTCCGGCGCGCCGTCCGCTTGCAATTTATAAATATTGAAGCCGTGATAATTCCCGGCGACGAGCACATCTCCGGCGAACGCCATATCCGTATTGGAAAAGCTCAATAGCGGCGAACGCTCGCCCCATTCGGTCTCATCATTGTCTTGTGCGTTCTTTTTCTCGCCTTCCTTTGCCGGCAACTCCGGGGGCAATCCGGCAGGGTTTTTCGGATCGACAAAGCCGGGCGGTTTCGGCAACGCGACCACAAGCTCCATATTGTTGATCGCTTCGCCAGCATCATGATAGCCGGGCTTCAGCCCGACGCGCGCATCGGCGGACAATCCCGCAAGCAGCGCATTCATACGCTCGATCTCGGTCGTCTGTCCGTTTTTGACTTCATTGACAAAGTCAAAGAGCACCGGGTCATAGGCGGACCCCGGTTGCAACAGAAGATGATCGACCATTTTCACCGCGCCTTCATGATGCGTGATCATCAGCGTCAGGAACATTTTGTCGAAGTCGGTTCCTTTCGCGGCGGCGAGGGCTTTCATCTGTTCCGGCGTCGCCATGCCCATCATCTTATGAGACATGTGCATGCTGTGCGCTTTCGGATCAGGCGCCGTCTCCCCGCGCTCGCGCAGCCAGCCTTGCATGAAAGCGATTTCATCGGCCTGAGAGGCGTTGATGCGCCCCGCAGCATCGATCAGCTCCTGGCGGTTGGTGCGGTCCTTGACGAGTTCGGCCATTTCCACGGCCTGATAGTGATGCGGAATCATGTCCTGCATGAATTTAACGTCGTCCGCCGAATAGCTGGTGTCGGCGATCTTCACGGCATCATCGGCGCTCAATTCGCGGGCGGCCTGCCCCGGGGCGCCCGGCTGTATGATGACCGGTCCCTGGGCTATTGCCGCGCTCGACAGCCCGAGCAAGCTGGCGCTGGCGCAAAAAAAACTAAGCCGTCGTCTACAAGACGAAAGACATGCGATCATTGATTTGCTCCTATGCGATTGTCCTGTGCTGGCGAACGCCGGACTGATTTTTCCCCACTGATTAACCCCTGCCTCATTATAATGCGTCGACGCGGGGCGGCGTCCGACGATTTCCCGCAGACCGGAAAACCGCCTTATATTATTAAGACGCCTCAAACTCTCAAATGGACAAAAATGCGCATCAGGCCGCTATCGCTGACGGCGGCGCGTCTTCACTCAAACAGCTTTCCGCCATGCCACACGCGTCGCAGAAACAGCGCGAGGAAACAGGCGAGCGCGCCCATGGCCGCCATCAGGAAATACGCCGCCGCCGGCCCCGCGCCATCCCAGACATAGCCGGCGATAACGGTGGCGACGCCGGTGACAGCGCCGACGCCTGTCGTCGACATGATGGTCATGCCGGTGTTGACGAGACGCAGCGGCGCGGCGCGGTCGAGAAATTCAATGGCGCCGAGATAGGCGCTGGCGAAGGTCAGCGCGTGGAGAAGCTGTACAACGAAAAGGATCGGCAAAGGCGGCTCCAGCGCGATCACCGTCCATCGCAAAGCCGCCGCCGCGCCGCCAACGGCCAGCAAGGTCGCCGGGCCGAAGCGTTTGGCAAGCCCGCGGGCGCGCGCCAGCAAAAAGATTTCCGCGAGAACGCCCGTCGCCCACAGACAGCCAATGACAAGCGTTGAATAACCAAGCTGCTCCCACCGCAAAAATGAAAAGGCGTAATAAACCGCATGGGCGCCCTGAATGAGTCCTGCGGAGGCGAGCACGATCAGAAACGCCGGATTGGAGACGAGCTTGGGCGCCTCCCGCCAGGAAACGGGCTTCGCGCCGCCTCGCCCGCCGGCGCCTGCAGGCAGTATAAAGGTCATCGCGAAAGCAAACGCCGCCGCCATCGCCATCGCCGGCGCAACAGCAATCACGCCCGCGCCAGCCAGCAAGGCGCCGCCGAGGACATTAGTCGCCAGAAAAAACACCGACCCCGCCGCACGCGTCTGTCCGTAATGGAGCCAGCCATTGCGATCGGCGCGCAACACCGCCGTATCGGTCAGCGGCACGAGAAGGCCGAAGCACCACATCATCAGCGCCGCCGCAGCCCCGATCAACAATTTGCCTGGCGCGAAAATCAACACCGCTGCGCTGAGCGCGAAGAAAAAAGTCACGATGCGCAGGGAGCGGCGTTCATCGCTTTGATGATCGGCCCAATAGGCGACAAAGGGCCCGAACAAAAGCCGCGCAATCAAGGATGCGCCCGTGATCCATCCGATTTCGGCGGGATCAAACCCTTTCAGCGTGAGCCAGCCCGCAAAGAACGGCAGTTGAAAGCCGAGCAGGATGAATTGGCCGCCATAGTAAAACGCATAAAGCGGTCCGGCGGTTTTGTGAGAGGCTGCGGTCAATTGGCCTCGTCGCCGCGATAACCGGCCCAGCCCTTGGCGCGCAATTCGCAGGCGGGACATTCCCCGCAGCCATAGCCCCAATCGTGACGCCGTGCGCGCACGCCGCGATAACAGGTGTGGCTGTGCTCATTGACAATATCGACCAGCGCCGCGCCGCCCAACCGCTCTGCAAGACGCCAGCTTTCGGCCTTGTCGATATGCATCAGCGGCGTATCCAGTCCAAAATTTGCGTCCATGCCCAACCGCAAGGCTTCAAGCTGCGCGGCGAGCGCGTCGGACCGGCAATCGGGATAGCCGGAATAATCCGCCTCACACATGCCTGCGACGAGAACGCCGAGATTGCGCCGGTAAGCGAGCCCGCCCGAGAGCGCCAGAAACACCAGATTTCGTCCCGGCACGAAGGTGCTTGGCAATCCGTCATTGCCAAGGACGATTTCGGTCTCATGGGTCATGGCGGTCTCACCAAGGTCGTTGAGGCCGCGCGAATCCACCAGCGTGTCCCCACCGAGCCTTCCCGCCCAGCGGGGGAAAGCATCGGCGATGGCCTTTCGCACGGTCAGTCTTGCGCCAAGCTCAACAGAATGGCGCTGGCCGTAAATGAAGCCGACGGTTTCCACATGCTTGTAGCGGTCGAGCGCCCAGGCGAGGGAAATCGACGAATCCTGCCCACCGGAAAACAAAACGAGGGCGCGGGTGTTATCAAGCGTACGCATGCTATCCTGGCGCGCAAGAATGGCGCGCTCCATATTGCTGATGGCTGTTTAGGCTGGAGCCGCCAAAGCCGCAATGGGAGGACGGATCATGTCCGGGATCGTTTTTCTTTACGTCACCGCGCCTAACGCCGAGACCGCGGCGCGAATCGCCCGCGCCCTTGTGGAGGAAAAGCTCGCGGCCTGCGTCAATATTCACGCCGAAATGCGCTCGGTCTACGAATGGGAAGGCAAGGTCGAGATAGGGCTTGAAACCCCGCTGATCGTCAAGACGACAGCTGCCGCCGCCAATGCCGCCCGGGACCGGATTCTCGCGCTCCATCCCTATGGGGAGCCTTGCGTCGCCGCCCTGCCCGTCGCCGCAGAAGGCTCCAGCGCCAATTTCCTCGATTGGATCACGCGCGCGGTCTCCCCGGGTAAACACTCTTAGCCGGAGCCCTTTTCGTCACCTGTCCCTGCTCCGCTTGAGCAAGAGGGACCACAAAGCTGTGATGAGGACTTGCAGGCCCGCCGGTTCGGTCCTTTATGTTCAGTCAAAACAGGCTGGAGACTTTGTATGACTGAGACTGCTGTATTCGCCGCCGGCTGCTTCTGGGGCGTTGAACAGGTCTTTCGCGACACGGATGGCGTCGTCGCCACGGAGGTCGGCTATACAGGCGGGCAAAAGGAAAATCCCACCTACCGCGAGGTCTGCGCCAAGACCACCGGGCATGCGGAAGCCGTGAAGATCGAGTTCGATCCGGCCGCCGTCTCCTATGAAAAGCTTCTCGAGATTTTCTGGGCGAGCCATGACCCCACCCAGGTCAACCGCCAGGGCCCGGATGTGGGCGATCAATACCGCACCGCCATCTTCACCCTTAACGACGCTCAGCGCGAAGCGGCGCTCGCTTCGCGCGAAGCCGAAGACGCGTCCGGCCGTCACCCGCGCCCCATCGCCACCAAGATCGAGCCGCTAGGCCCATGGTGGAAGGCGGAGGAATATCACCAGCAATATTTCGAGAAAAATGGCGGCGGCGCCTGTCACATCGCGCCGCGTTAATCGGTGACGCGCTGACGCGACATCAGATTGACCCACCGAAAAGCCGCGGTGCCGTCGAACGGCGCCCGCAGCCTTTCTGTTTCAACTGTAATTCAGAGTGCAGGTTTCAGGGCGTGGCGCGCAGAAGCCGCGCCTGGCGCCGCAGCGCGCCTTTTCATCGGCGCGCTGCGCATCCTCCCACGAAGAAGATTCGAGCCTACCAGAAGACCTGTCAACAAAATGGCGAGCCCCAACACATCGCCAATTCGCTCCAGGGTTCTTTTCAGAAACATCGCGCGTCTCCCACTCGATTCGTCACGAGTATTTTGCCTGCGGCGTATGACAGTTGCGTGAAAACCGGCGCCTATTTTATAGCGCGCACGGGATGCGTCTTTTTCTACAATGCGAAAAACACTGAGTGCGAAAAGCCATCGCTTCTCTTGCTTTATTCCGTCCTCGGAGCGGTCTGAAAAAAAACATGCCGTTCACAACAAATGCAACAGGTACGCTTTTGTCACAAAAACTTTCCTTGAAGACCGGGCGCCGCTGACGCCAGAAAAACAAAGGGGGTCGCGAAGATCAGGCGGAGCGTAATTTTTGTGTCAGGACATCCGGCGTCGCTTACGCTCTGCGATTTAACCCAATCCTACGCCGCAAAGGGCGGCGGCGTAAAAACCTACCTGCTTGAAAAACGCCGGTTCATTCTTGACCGCACTGAAGCGAACCACTGCCTTATCGTGCCCGGGGAGCGCGACGCAATCACCCGGGACGGACGCGCCACAACGATTGAGATCGCGTCGCCGCAAGTGCCTGGCAGTCCGAATTACAGATTGCTGTTGCGCACCAACGCGGTGCTGGAGGCATTGCGATATGCGCAGCCAAATCTGATCGAATGTCAGGACGCTTATAACCTGCCCTGGACATCGCTCTATTACCGCCGGCGCAATCCGCAAACGGCGCTGGTCGCGGGATATCACACGGACTTTCCGACGGTTTATGTAGAGCGCTATCTGGCGCCGCGTGCGGGCGCCTACGCTGCGCGACAGGTCAAGCGTCTCGCCTATCGCTACGCGTCCAGTCTCTATAAACGCTTCGACGCATTCTACACGCTGACACAGATCGCAGCCGAACATTATGGCGCGCTCGGGATCGATGCCCCTTTCATCCTCCCCCTCGGCGCCGATACGAAGCTCTTCACTAAAGCGCGACGCTGCGATGCGTTGCGCACCAAGCTTGGCGCCGGACCTGCGACGCCTTTGCTGATCTATGCCGGCCGCATCGACCATGAGAAGAAAGCGCGCATGCTCGTGGAGGCATTCCGCAAATTGCCGCAAAGCTGGAACGCAAGCCTCGTCATGCTTGGCGACGGCAAAGACCGGCTCGCGCTGATGGCCGAATGCGCAGACGAGAATATTCATTTCCCCGGCTTTGTTGACGACAGGGAAACGCTCGCCTCTTATTTCGCCTCTGCAGACATCTATGTGTCGGCGATGGAGAATGAGACCTTCGGCATTTCCGTCATTGAAGCGCAGGCCGCAGGGCTCCCTGTTGTCGGGGTCAGGGCCGGCGCCATGCTCGACCGTGTGCCACCGTCGCTTGGCCGTCTCGGCCCGTGCGGAGACGCCGACGCCATGGGCGCCAATATCGCAGCGGTTTGGATGGATCGTCTTTCCGGGATGGGCGAGCGCGCCCGCGCGCATGCGCAGGAAAACTTCTCCTGGCCCAAAACATTTGAAAAACTCGTATTCGAAATTTACCCGGCGGCGTTGAGAAAACGTGCAGGCCAAGAATTCTCTGGCCTTCTGGAACAACCGCATAGCTCGCAGGCGCAGGCGAGTTAGCGCGTTGCGTTCATTCTGTGACTCATTTTTTCTCCCTCATTTTCCCAGGGGCGCTCGCGTAATTTCAATTCGTCATGCGCCCGCGCCGCCATGCGGGGGCCGAGAAAACGATAGAAATACCAGTCTTTCAGTTGAAACGGCGTCGCGTGATAGAGAAGGCGTTCGAATAACGTCCAGCGCTTTTGCAACGCCGCGCTGCGGCGGTCGCTCGCCAGACACCAAAGCGAAGGGTCGTGAATAACGCGCCCTTGTTTCCAGACGCGATGGATCAGTTCATGGTCTTTGCGCAAATGCGGCCAGATTTTCCGTGAGTAGCCGCCGGCGCGCTTCAGCGCGTCAGTTCGGAACGTATGTGCGTACCCTCCGGCATGGCATTGGCGACGTAAAAGCTGGGGCGCAATCCGCATTTTCAGACGCCGTAACCTGCTGTCCGCGCTATCCGGCCTGTTGTAAAGCGCTGTCGCCAGCACGGCTGCAATGTGCGCTCCCTCAGCGTCAAAACGCGTCTGCGCCCGCGCCAGATAATCCGGCGGATAAATCGTATCTGCGTCGCAGATTGCAGTGAAACGTGTCGAAGCATTTGCAATGCCTCGTTCCAACGCCGCCGCCTGTCCCGGCGTCGCTTCATGGAGGAACGTCACATCGACGCCATCCACTTCGGCGAGCGCCGCGCGTGCAACCTGCACCGATCCGTCCGTCGATGCATTGTCAACGAGAACGAGGCGTAGCGGCCGCACAGTTTGCTCCCTCAACGAAGCAATTGTCGCCGCCAAAAAACTTCGCTCATTATAATAAGGGATAACGACGGTCCAGCCTTCGCCTTGTTCTAGCGCCATTGCCACCTCTCAAACCCGTATAGGTTTCCTTAGGCGGCGAATATTCCAACTTGATGACATTCATCACGACTGCGACGCTCTATGCCGACCGCAAAAAGCGTTCATCGAGAACCTGAACGTCCGCGCACCCGAGCAGCGCCATATCCCGTTTCAGACCTTCCTTGAAAGACGTGAGGAAGGCTTTCACGGCGTTCTCGCCGCCCGCCGCCAGCGCATAAAGATAAGGCCGCCCGAAGGAGACGGCGTTGGCGCCAAGACACAAGGCTTTGATCAAATGACCTGGCCTGCGCACCCCGCCATCGACAATGAGTTCAAGCTTGTCCCCCACACGGTCGCGGATCGGGCGAACGCAATCGACGGGCGCCGGGGAGCCTTCAAGCTGGCGGCCGCCGTGATTGGACAGCATCAGGGCGCTGGCGCCGATTTCCACCGCCTGCGCCGCATCTTCCGCCGACTGGACGCCTTTGATGATGAACGGCCCGCCCCAGAGCGCGACGATCTCGGCGGCGTCATCCCATGAGATCGATGGGTCGAGCTGACTGTTGATATATTTCATGACGCCGAGCGTTCCGCTGCTGATCGCATCCACACGGTGAACGACATTGATGAACCGGAAATCGTGCTCGCGCAGGAAATTCAGTGTCCAGTGCGGGTGTGCGGCGAAGCTGGCCAGGCTTGCGAGCGTCAGGCGTGGCGGCACGGAGAAGCCATTTTTGAAATCGCGTTCGCGATTACCCGCAACCGCCGCATCCACCGTTAAACAAAGCGCATCATAGTTCGAGGCTTTAGCGCGCTCGACAAACTCATGCGTCAGGCCGCGGTCGCGATGCACGTAAATCTGAAAAATCTTCGGCGTCTTACAAATTTCGGCGATGTCTTCCATCTTCGCCGTGCCGACCGTTGACAGGCTGTAGGCGTAGCCCGTTTCCGACGCGGCGCGGGCGACGCCCAGTTCCTTGTGATGATGAAAAAGCCGGGTCATGCCGGTGGGAGAGAGCATGACCGGCAATTGATGCTCAGTTCCCAAAAATCTCGTCGCCAAATTGATCTCGCCAACGCCGGAGAGCTGATGCGGCCAAAGCTCATATTTGTCGAATGCGCTTGTATTGTTGCGCAGCGACCATTCGTCATCGGCGCCGCCATCAAGATAATCGAAGATCGGCTTCGGCAGGCGCCGTTTCGCCGCCTTGCGATAATCATGAACATTGAACAGTTTCGTCATGGCCCGGATAAAACGCGCAGTTGCGTTTATTGTCGATCCTGCGCCGCATCAATTCGGGCATAGATCCACGCGGCGCAATCTTCCCAGACCCGTTTCGCCTGCAGGTCACGGAACAACATATGCCAGCCTTGGGGATAGCGCCGGAAGGTGACATCCCCGGAAAGCCGCATCGCGGTTCTTTCCATGATTTTGAGAGGAATGATCTCGTCCTTTTCACCCATCAGAAAAAGGATGTTGCCGCTGACCTCTTTCGCGCCGCTATAGCCCGCCCCCATCACCCGCGTGACCCCCAGCACCGCATCAACGCGCGTTTCCTTGATGACGAGCGGGTCCTTACCCATTTCGCGCAAGGCTTCGATATTATCCGTCGCCTGGCGGGCCGCGCGCTCCCCCGTAAGGGTTTTGCCCGGCGCCACCATGGCGGCGAGATTGGCGCCGATGCGGTAAGGAACAGGCAGCGCCGCCCCGCCCCACACGCCAGGCGCGGCAAGAATAATTCCGTCGGCGCCAAGCGGCGCTTCGGCTTCGGCGGCGAGGATGACCCCCGCGCCCATAGAATGACCCGCGACGAAAATCGGCAGGCCCGGATGTTGCGACCGCGCCGCCGCAACCGCTGCGCGCAGATCGGCAATCATCGTTTCCTCGCCAACCCAACGGCCAAATTGCGGCGAGCGGCCAAAACCGCGTTGATCTATTGCGTAAGTAGATATCCCCTCGCCGGCCCAATAGCCTCCGGGCCCGTCATACATCTGCGAATAATCATTCATGCCATGCAGCGCCACGACGATGGCGCGTGGCGCATCCGCTTCCCAGCGCTGAACGCCGAGCACGGCGCCGTCGAGGGAGTGAAAGCTGTCTTCCTCAAAACGCGGCGCAAATTCCGCGGGCGGCGCATCGGGAAAGGACACGCAGGCGGCAAGCGATAGCGCCAACCACCCAACCACCGCCAGAGTTTTCAGATTTACACGCAACATCCCAACCCGCTCATCACTGCGCCGACTGCAAAGAGTTTGATGGCTTTGTCTGTAGGAAACAAGCTTGGAAAAGAAGCGAAAAGGCTACTCGCCGTTTTCTCGCGCCTTCTCTTCAAGCTTTTCGAGCGCAAGACGGAACGCCGCCGCTTCTTCCGGGTCGAGACTGGAAAGTAGGCTGTCTTCAAATTCGAGCGCCAGCGCCGCGACGCGGTCGAAGACTTTCCGGCCTTCCGTAGACAACGACAGCATGGAGACGCGCCGGTCGGTTTCATCCGGCGCGCGGCTAACGAATCCCTTTTGCTCAAGGCTGGCGACCGCACGGGAGACTGTCATTTTGTCCATGGGCGTGCGTTTGACGACGTCGCGCGCGGCGACGCGCTCCGCCTCGCCGATCACCGCGAGCACCCGCCATTCAGGAATGGTGATGTTTTCGTCGCGATAGGCGCGCGCCAGCCGTCCGGAAATCGCATGCCCCAACGCGACGATGCGGTAAGGCGCAAACTCGTCGAGAACGAGTTTGCGCTTGGCGCCGGGCTTGGTCTTGCGTGCTACGCAGGCGACGGTCATGAAACTCCCTTAGGCGGATTCTTTCAGAACGCCGCGGCGAATTTGATCTTCTTCAATCGATTCGAACAGCGCCTTGAAATTGCCCTCGCCGAAACCTTCATTGCCTTTGCGCTGAATGATCTCATAGAAGATCGGACCGATGGCGTCCTGTGTAAAGATTTGCAGGAGAAGCCCTTGCCCTTGCGTCGGCGCGCCGTCGATCAGGATGTTGTTTTTCTTCAGGCGATCGAGATCTTCGCCGTGGTCGCCCACGCGCTCATCGACTTTCTCATAATAGGTGTCCGGCGTGTCCTGGAAAGGAACGCCTTTGCCGCGCAACGCCTCGACCGTGGTATAAATATCGCCAGTGCCAAGGGCGATGTGCTGAATGCCCTCGCCATTATAGCGCTCAAGGAATTCCTCGATCTGGGACTTGTCGTCCTGGCTTTCGTTCAGGGGAATGCGGATCTTGCCGCAGGGGCTCGTCATCGCCTTTGAGACAAGCCCGGTCAGTTTGCCTTCAATATCGAAATAGCGAATTTCGCGGAAATTGAAGATGCTTTCATAATAGCTCGCCCACTTGTCCATATTGCCGCGATGGAGGTTATGCGTGAGGTGATCGATATAGGTGAGGCCCATATCGTTCTGCGACGGGTCCGCGCCTTCGATGGGCTCGAAGTCCACATCGTAAATTGAGCGCGCGCCATAACGGTCCACGAGATAGACGTTGAGCCCGCCGATCCCCTCAATGCCCGGAATGTTCAATTCCATCGGCCCGGCTTTGGCCTCAATCGGTTTGGCGCCGCGCTTGACGGCTTCCTTGAAGGCGGCTTGCGCATCCTTCACCCGAAACGCCATGGCGTTGGCGCCGGCGCCATGCTGTCCCCGGAAAACTTCCGGCTGGCCCGACTGTTCGCGGTTCAACAGAAAATTGATGTCGCCCTGGCGGTAATGGATGACGTCTTTCGAGCGATGCTTGCCCACCGCCGTAAAGCCAAGGCGTTCGAACAGCGCCGCCAGCTCGTCCGGGTTGCTGCTCGTATATTCAACGAACTCAAAACCGTCGGTTCCGATCGGGTTTTCGAACAGGTCAGCCATGGCTATTCCTTCCAGTCTGGGATGTGATTTGAGCGGATTAGTAACATATGTTACTAATTTGAATCAAGGACAGTCGACCCGCCCGCAAGAAAAGAGGCAACTATATGAAACTCTTCGGCTATTGGCGCTCGAGCGCGACCTATCGGGTGCGCATAGCACTGGCTCTAAAAAATCTCTCTTACGATTATGAGCCAGTGAATCTCCTCAAAGGCGAACAGCGCAGCGACGCCTATCTCGACAAAAACCCCACGGGGCTTGTGCCGACGCTGGTCGCCGATGAAGGCGCGCTGATCACCCAGTCTGTCGCGATCATCGAATATCTGGAGGAGGTTCATCCCGACCCCTCGCTGCTTTCCGGCAACGCCATCGCGCGCGCCAATGCAAGGGCGATTGCCGCAACCCTCGCCTGCGAGGCGCAGCCCTTCGGCAATGTGCGTATCCAGAATTATCTGAAAAACGAACGCGGCTTTGACGCGGACGCCATGAAGGACTGGATGAACCGCTGGCCCGGCGGCGCCATGGCGGCGGTCGAAAAAATGCTGGCGCGCACCGCCGGCGATTATTGCGTGGGCGATGTGCCGGGCCTCGCCGATTGCGTGCTTGTCCCGCAAGTTTACGCGGCGAAACGGTTTGGCGTGGAAATTGGCGCCCTTTCAAAACTGAACGAGATTTACGAGCGCTGTTCAAAACATCCGGCGTTCGTCAAGGCGCATCCGGATAACCAGCTTGATGCAGTTAAGAACTGATCTTTACTCATCGCCAACTCTTCTCTCCTAAAATTATCCGCATCGAAAACATGACTAATGAATGGTTACCCATTCGAGAGACGAACGATGCGGATAGAACGACGTTACGAAATTGTACGCGAGGCGCGGGCCGTCGAAGAAAGCCTGGAAGAAATGACGCGCGCCGTCATTCGCTCGGCGCCGGTCTGCGCACATGATTGCACGCGCGCTTGAACATGCCCCTGCACGCGCGACTGCCCGCACATCCCCGAAACGCTATCCAGCGACCCGCAAAACTTCCCGATTGAAAAAGGCGTGGCGCCCCTCGCCTTTGAGATCAAAAAGCTCGGCGTCTTTACGCCCTGCTGGTCCTGTGAGGGACACAATGACGCTGAAGGGCTCATGCGCAATGCGCCCGCAGTCTGGTTTTACGCTCATTCGGTGACCCATGTGCGCATCCTTGGCGATGCGATCGCCGATATGTTGTACGACAAGCGCCTTTCCTCGCCCTGGCAAGTTCGTCTCACTTTTTCTGATCCGGATAACCTCAGCGCCGCTTTCTCCTTAGAGCCGGTTCCGGGGGCGTCGAATCTCTCGGCGCTCCAGCTTGACCTCACGCATATTGCCGAAGACATTGACTGGCGTGTCTCTTCGCGTATCGCCGTGCTGAAACGCGCCATTGCGCCTCATGAGCGAGCGTGACAGGTTTGCGGTCGAAGCAAGCCCGAGAAGCCTCTCCGCATATGAAACCGCTCATTTTCGCCATTGGCGACAAGAAACCGAAAATCCACGAGACCGCCTTCGTCGCGCCCGGCGCCGTTATTTGCGGTGATGTGGAGCTGCATGAAAACGCGTCTGTCTGGTACGCTTGCGTCTTACGCGGCGACACCAACAAGATCGTTGTCGGCAAGGGATCGAATGTGCAGGACGGCACGATCATTCATGTGGACGATCCACAATGGGGCGGGCTGCCAACCGTCATCGGCGAGAATGCGCTGATCGGTCATAAATGCATGCTTCACGGCGCAACGGTCGAGGATGGCGGCTTTGTCGGTATGGGCGCGACCATGCTTGACGGGTCCGTGGTCCAGACGGGCGCCATGCTCGCGGCCGGCGCTTTCCTGTCGCCAAAGAAGATCGTGCCGACAGGCGAAATGTGGGCGGGCATGCCGGCGAAGAAATTCCGCGACTTGCGCGAAGGCGAGGACAAATTCGCCCTTGTCGGGTCAGGCCATTATGTCGAAGAAGCAAGAGCCCACGCCGAAGCGCTGAAGAAACTTTAAAGCTCCAGCATGTCGCGAATTTTCGCAACAATCTCCGGCGTCGCATCCAGCGGCCTGCGTCCGTAATAAGCCGCCTCGTCTTCAAATAGCTGCGCATGGCCTTCTGCGATGACCTGCGCGACGAACCAGTCGATTTTCGGGGATATGCCTTCTGGCCGCCAGATATAAACCGGCGCGGATGAAGCCAACGCTTCGCTCGTCATATTATGTGAGTCGCCGGGAACAATCAGCGCGCCCGCCCGCGCCAGAATATCCCTGTACGGATTGTCGCCCGTGCGGTCCCAGACAAAAACATGAGCGTGGACGAGATGCCGTTTCAATGTCGCAATGAATTCTTGCGGCGTCCGGCGCGAAGGCGTCACCGCAATCGCACCATAGGCCTCGCCCGCTCGCGACACCCGCGCAGCGAGATCACGGGCCGCAGCACTGGAATAATCGGCGCCGCCGGACGGCCCGCCCAAAATGACGCCCAGAAACGAAGGCGGCAATTCGGCGATCGCCGCACAAGGCGCACCCGGATCGGCCAGGGCAGCGCCCAAACTGTGCGGCGTCGTCAATGTTGTGATGACATTGCCGCCTTCTAGCTGGTCGTGCGCCGGCGCCCACAGGACATCGGGAATATCACGGCCAAAACGCGGATCCTTGAGCATGACAATGCGCACAGCCCCGCCGCTCGCTTTTTTGAGCGCGCGTCCGTGGGGAACCGCTCGTCGCCCCGAAATGATCGCAACATCAGGCAAAGGCCCTTCAAGCGGGCCGCCTTTTCGCCCCGGCGCCTCTCGCGGATCGACCGGCCCCCACGGCGCGACCCATTCCCAGGGCGGGCGCGGCGCGGTCTTTCTTTCTTCAAAAGGGAGCCCAAGGGCGAGCGCCACCGCCACGCATTGCACAGCGTCGCCAGCCTTACCGTCGGTTAACACCCACAGGCGGGGAGCAGTCCGCGATGTCCCATTGTTCTCTTGCAAAACATGACCTGCAATTTAAGGGCTAGAGCTCCAGACGCAGCCCGATCAAGGCGCTGTATGTCCGATAAGCCGACTCGACTTCATCCGCATTAGGAAACGAAGCATCGACATAATGGTCATCGCTGACGAAATAGGCCGCCGCCACATCCGCATATAGACCTTCGCGCAGCTGCAGAGCGACGCCAAGCTTGCCCTGCCACGATTTCTCGACATATCGCTGTTCCGGAAATCCGAAACCCTCATAGCGGGCTTCGGTTGCAATCGCTTCGACCGAAGCGTGATTAAAGCCCCCGCCCAGGGCCGCGTAAGGACTGATCGGACGATCAACGCCAAAAGGGTGATAATAGACATTCACCAGCCACGCCCATGCGCGAAAATAGCCTTCCGTATCGATGGGCGGGACACCGATGACATCCGATCCCCGGCGCGAAACGGAAAGCTCCGCCCTCCACCGTTCCTGATAGCGCACGCCGGCGGCAAGAACGCCGCCATAACCATTGTCAAAAATGAATTCATTGGCGTCGGCGTTTTCGAGCGTCGTCCTCACCGCGATATAAGGCGCAAAATCTTTTTCTTGCGCCATCGCCGCGGACGGCGCCGCCATTATGGGTGCAAAAGCGCATGCCATCAGTCGCCGAAGCCCCGTCACACCATTCCCCGCTCTTCGTTTTCGCCCAATGCTTCACACAAAGACACCGGCCAGCTTAAGATATTTCGCAACGGTCCTTATAACGCGCCCGCACCAAAGACGTCCGGCGTAGCACGGCCTCATTTAGCCTAAAATGTTTAGAAATTAGCATTTTTTGCCATTTTTTGTTTTTGGGGAAACATTTTGCGATTTGGGGCCCTTTTTAGATGCTGCGCCGCAATATTTTCTTGCACAGCCTCCGAATCTTAACGCAGACTATGGCGACACGACGGCGTGAAGGTTTTGCGCCGGCCGAAGTCTGTCGCGGAAAAAACAAAACAGGGGCTTAATGACCATGAGCGCAGAAGCCGTCCTTAGACGCATCAAGGACGAAAAAATCAAATTCGTCGACCTTCGTTTCACCGATCCCAAAGGCAAATGGCAGCATGTGACCTTCGACGAATCGCTCGTCGATGCGGACCTTATGTCCGAAGGCACCATGTTCGATGGCTCATCCATCGCCGGCTGGAAGGCGATCAATGAGTCTGACATGATCCTGATGCCGGATCCGGCGACAGCCATGATGGACCCATTCTTCGCGCAGCCGACCTTGTCGATCACCTGCGATATTCTCGAACCCTCAACCGGCCAGCCTTATAACCGCGATCCGCGCACCACGGCGAAAGCGGCTGAAGCATACCTGAAATCTTCAGGCGTCGGCGATACGGCGTTTTTCGGTCCGGAAGCGGAGTTCTTCGTTTTTGACGATGTCCGCTGGTCCACCGAACAAAACAATATGGGCTACGCCGTGGACAGCGTCGAAGGCCCCTACAATACGTCGACCGATTTCGAAGGCGGCAATCTCGGCCACCGTCCGGGGCCCAAAGGCGGCTATTTCCCGGTGCCGCCGATCGATAGCTGTCAGGACATGCGTTCTGAAATGCTGGCGCTGATGGGCGAAATGGGGCTGGAGCCTGAAAAGCACCACCACGAAGTCGCGCCGTCGCAGCATGAACTCGGGATGAAATTCTCGACACTGACGGTCATGGCCGACCGGCTGCAAATCTACAAATATATCGTGCATCAGGTTGCGGCAGGTTACGGCAAAACCGCGACCTTCATGCCGAAGCCGATCTTTGGCGATAACGGTTCCGGCATGCACGTCCACCAGTCGATCTGGAAAGGCGGGCAGCCGACTTTCGCCGGCAACAAATATGCGGACCTGTCCGATACTTGCCTGTATTACATTGGCGGCATCATCAAACACGCGCGGGCGCTTAACGCCTTCACCAACCCGCTCACCAATTCCTACAAGCGTCTGGTGCCGGGCTATGAAGCGCCGGTCCTGCTCGCTTATTCAGCGCGCAACCGCTCAGCCTCCATCCGTATCCCTTGGGTTTCCTCGCCGAAAGGCAAGCGTCTTGAAACACGCTTCCCCGATCCGGGCGCGAACCCCTATCTCGCCTTCTCCGCGCTCTTGATGGCGGGCCTTGACGGCATCGAAAACAAGATCCATCCGGGCGACCCGATGGACAAGGATCTTTACGATCTGCCGCCTGAAGAGCTGAAAGACATTCCGACGGTCTGCGGTTCTCTTCGTGAAGCGCTTGACGCGCTCGACCAAGACCGCGCCTTCCTGAAAAAAGGCAACGTCTTCAACGACGATCAAATCGACGCTTATATCGACCTCAAAATGGAAGACGTCCTTCGCTTCGAAACGACGCCGCACCCGGTCGAATTTTCCATGTATTATTCCGTCTGATATTCATCAGACAAACGTCAATATGCGGGGTCCCGAGAGGGACCCCGTTTTTTATGCGCAGATTTTGCCGCTTGCCTGCTGAGCGCCGCGACCGCTGAACCGTCGAGGGGTTTGCGCACAGCCGCCGCAAATTTCTCATGATAAAGCGGGTGCTCAGTGCCCATGAGGCGGTCCCACCAGGTGAAATAGAGACCGTAATTCCAGCCGGCCTGTGCATGGTGCAAGTCGTGGTGAGTAACGCTCGTCATCCAGTCGAAAAGAGGCCGTCCATCGCGGCGGCTCGGGAACAACTCATAACCGCAATGGCCAATGGCGTTGCGCAGGATCATATGCACAAGAAACAGGATGATCGCCTGCACAGAGGTCGGCATGAGAAACAGGATCAGCGGCAAATAGGCGGCGTTGATCGCAGCTTCCGCCATGTCAAAGGAATAAGCTGTCCAGGGTGACGGGTTATGCGACTTGTGATGCGTGCGGTGAACGCGGCGGAAAAGCCGCGGATGGTGGATGAGCCTGTGCGTCCAGTAGAACCAGGCGTCGTGAGCGACGATCAGCATGACCAGCGTAAACGCAAAATACCCCCAGCCGCGCTCTGCAATGACATAATAAGTATCGAGCCAACCGGCTCTGGCCGCCATGACGGAGGCGACGCCAGACAGCGTGAAGATCAGCGTCGTGCGCATGGAGATCGCGAACTCCCGCCGCATCTGCCCGGGCTTCGGCGAGGAAGGCCTGATCTTGCGGCCCGCCAACCGGCTGGCGAAGAGCACATTCACCATCAGAAAAACGCCGCCCGCCCCCAACAGATAACGGGCGAAATCATTAGGCAGGATATGCAGAAAAATGCCTATAGCGGCGGTCATCGGGTCGGCGGCGGCGATCAGGCTGGCTTGGTCTTCCACGTCTTTCTCCATGATTTGCGATGGACGAAAGATGGCGAAAGACGCGCCAAACCTCTCCGCAAATCCAGAAAACATGCGGCTTTTTCAAAAATGATCAGGAATTTTCGGAACTGACCAGCGCGCTTCCAAGCGCCGATTTGCGATATTCCGTCGGCGTCTGACCGGTCGCCTGTTTGAAAGCGCGGTTAAAGGGCGCGATGGAGCCGTAGCCGAGATCAAGCGCGATCTGCAGGATCTGTTTTCTGGCGTTTTCGCCATCAGCAAGCTGCGCCTTGGCGTCCTCAATGCGGCGGGCGTTGAGAAATGAAGAGAAGTTCCGGAAGCCAAGGGCGCCGTTGATCAGCTTTCTGAGTTGGTGCTCGGGGACACCGACTTTTTCAGCCAACCCCGCCACAGTCAGCCCCTCCTCGCGATAGACGCCGTCGTCCATTAACGCCAATAGCCGGTCATAGGCTGGCTGGTCCGCGGCGGGCACGCTCGTCGTTTGCGCCGCCCAGCCTGTTTCTCCCGCCAGCGCTGCTGGAGGGTCTGCGAAAAGAGCGGCACGCGGACGCAGAAGCCATGCGCCGAAAATCAGGTTGAGGACACAGATTGCAATCGCATGCAGCATGCGCAGCGTGTCGGGCAACAAATAATTGCGCTCGATGGTTTCGGCGCTGGCGATGAGCAGCCCGAAGACGCCCACGGTCACGGCGATTGCAAAACGGAAGCGACGGCGCGGCGTGACAAGATCATCGGCGGCGTCAACAAGCGCGAGACGCAGCGCATCCAGAAAAATGAGCGCATTGAGGCCGATATGACTGTACCAGAGCGCTTTCTCGAGCACGCCCGGCGGCGCAACAATATGGCCGATATGCAAGAACGGGATCATCACCGCCGGAGCGATCCGCCACCAGCGCCAGCGAAAATCATCGTCGAACAGCGCTGCGGCGAACCACCAGAAAAAAATCGTGCCGTAGATCGCAATAAACGAAACCGGAATAAGCGCCGGCCCGAACAGCGCGCGCGAAGCTTCTCCCGAAAGGAGAACATAAACACCGGTTGAAAAGATAAACAGCGCGCCAAGACGGCGAACCTGCGCGCCCTCTCCGCCCCTCAAGGCAAATACAAAAGCGAGCAGGAAAGAGGTGCCGGCGCCCGCCCCCCGCAACGCCGTTTCCAGTATGTCCGCAAGGTCAAACATCGCGGTCGGACGCTGGCCGCAACCCCTTAATATGTCAACGCAAAACGGGACGATGCGAATGCCGGGCGGGCCGGCTTGACGGAAGTCATTTTTTATGTAACCAATACGTTACATATGATAAACACCAAAGATATGGACGCCGTTTTTCAGGCGCTCGCCCATGAAAGCCGAAGGCGCATGCTCGACATCGTCAAAGAAGAACCGGGAATTGGCGTTGGCGCGCTCGCCAGCGAATTCGATGTCAGCCGCATCGCGGTGATGAAGCATCTAAACGTGCTCGAAGATGCGAACCTCATCATCTCGGAAAAAGACGGCCGCACGCGCAAACTCTATTTCAACGCGGCGCCGATCCAGATGATCCATGAACGCTGGACGACACAGTACAGCGCCTATTGGGCGGGACAGGTCACCCGGCTCAAATATCTCGCCGAGGCGCGACATGAAACCGAAACGGCGAACAAGAAAAAGGGGACCGGCAAATGAACGGCAATAAAAGATATATCGATAAACAGTTCTACCGCGTTGTGATCGAGGCGCCGATCGAAACGGTCTGGTCGGAACTCGTCAATACAAAATCGCCGCGGCCGTTTTTCTGGAATGCGCGCTGGGATACGAAAGCTGGGATGGCTAAAGGCGCCCGGTACCGCATGGCGTCCAATGACGACAAAGTCGTGGCGGTCATCGGCGACATCATCGAGATGGACCCGCCAAACAAACTGGTCACGAGTTTCCAGCTCACCTCCCTGCCTGACCCGGCGTCCACGGTCACTTATCTTCTGAAAGAAGTCGATGGCGGCACGGAGTTCTCCCTTGTCACCGAACATATCGTCGCCGGCTCCAGGAGCGAAAAATCCATGGACAAGGGCGCCAAATTCATTGTCGAAAATTTCAAGGCTTATGTGGAAACAGGCAAGGTCACCTTTGGCGCACGCATGATGAACGCGCTTTACGGACTGATGGCGCCGATGACGCCGAAGCCTATGCGCGCGGAAAACTGGCCGCTAGATTAAGGGAGAGAAGACATGGCCAAATCACCGGAAGAAATGGCGAACGCCATGATCGCCAATATGAAAGAGAAGACCGGCAAAACGCTGGATCAATGGATCGCAGTCGCCAAAAAATCAGGAGAGGAAAAACATGGCCAGATCGTCAAGCATCTGAAAGCAGAGTACGGCCTCACCCATGGCTTTGCTAATCTCGTCGCGCATAAATTTCTGAAGAGCGACGCAGGCAGCGCCGAAGGCGGTGATGGCGCACTTGTCGATGCGCAATATGCAGGCGCCAAAGCGGATCTAAAACCGATTTATGACGCACTCATCAAGTGCGTTTCATCTTTCGGAAAAGATGTCGAGATCGCCCCCAAGAAAACCTATGTCAGCCTTCGCCGCAATAAACAGTTTGCGCTTATCCAGCCATCGACCAAAACCCGCGTCGATCTCGGTATCAATTTCAAAGACGAACCGGCCAAGGACCGTCTTGAAAAATCGGGGAGCTTCAACGCCATGGTCTCTCATCGCGTCAAGCTCGAAAAACCCGGCGACGTCGACAAGGACGTCAAAGCCTGGCTCAAAAAAGCGTATTCACAAGCGTAAAAATACAAATGGGAGATTATGTATGTCTGCAACAAAAACGACATGGCCCTTGTGGTTCAAAATAGCCGTGGGCGCCGCAGTTTTGTGGTCACTCGCTGGCGTCGGCGCCTATATCGGCGATGTTACCATGAGCGAGGAAACGCTTGCCGGTATGCCGGAGGCGCAGCGCGCGCTTTATGAGACGCGGCCAGGCTGGGTTGTGGGCGCTTACGCCATTGCGGTTTTCGCCGCGCTGGCAGGCGCAATCCTTCTGGTCTTGCACAACAAGCTTGCAACGCCGCTTCTGGGCGTTTCGCTCCTCGCTGTAATCGTCCAGATGGGTTTCGTTCTTTTCGGCATGAACGCCATCGCAACGCTTGGCGCTTCCGCCGCTGTTTTTCCGGTGGTTATTGTCATTCTCGGCGCCGCGATGCTGTGGCTCTCCATGACCGGCGCGAGCCGCGGCTGGATCGGCTGACGCGAACTGCGGTTTGCTCTTGCGTGTAAGGACTCCTCGTCCGACCATAGCACCCATGAGCGGAGAGCCCTCTATCCTCACCGAGACTGACGGGCCGGTGTTGATCGTCACGATCAACCGGCCCGATCGGCGCAACGCCGTCGACAGCGCGACCGCGAAGGATCTTTTCGAAACATTCAAAGAGTTCGACGCCAATAAAAATCTTTCCGTCGCGATCCTGACCGGCGCGGGAGGCAACTTTTGCGCCGGCGCCGATCTCAAAGCGCTCGCGTCCGGAGACCAGCGCGACCTCTCCACCGACAAGGCGGCGATGAACACACTCGCCCCGATGGGGCCGACGCGGTTGCGTTTTACAAAGCCGGTCATCGCGGCGGTCGAAGGCTACGCCGTTGCAGGTGGGATTGAACTTGCGCTCTGGTGCGATCTTCGGGTTGCCGCAGAAGGATGCGTGTTTGGCGTTTTCTGCCGCCGCTTTGGCGTGCCCCTGATTGATCTCGGCACGGTGCGCCTGCCGCGTCTTATCGGCCATTCACGGGCCATGGATCTGATTCTCACAGGACGCCCCGTCTCAGCGCAGGAAGCTTTCGATATCGGACTTGCCAATCGCATGGCGCCGAAAGGCGGCGCCCTCGCGGCAGCCAGAACGCTCGCCGGGGAAATCGCCGCCCTACCCCAGAAATGCCTGCGCAATGATCGCCAATCTGCGTTTGAGCAATGGGATCTTCCCGAAGAAGACGCCATGCGCAATGAAATGCGCCGCGGTCTTCAAACCATCGCCTCCGGCGAAACCGCATCCGGCGCAGCCGCCTTCACCGGCGGCGCGGGCCGCGGCGGCGCCAAGCGGGACTGACTTTTCCCCAGCACTTTGCGCGGCGGCCAGAACCGGGCTAGATCGTGCGGACTTTCCACCGCGCCCGAGAAGTAGCGAGTTCCCATGGCAAAACGCGCCGCCAAGAAGCAAGATTCCGACCTGTTCGGCGATTATTCCGCCAAGGACATCGAAGTCCTTGAGGGGCTGGAGCCGGTGCGCAAACGCCCGGGGATGTATATTGGCGGCACCGACGAAAAGGCGCTGCATCATCTCTTCGCTGAAGTCCTCGACAATTCCATGGACGAAGCGGTCGCCGGGCACGCGACACGCATCGAGGTGGAGCTGCATGAGGACGGCTATCTTTCCGTTGCGGATAATGGCCGCGGCATCCCCGTGGACCCGCACCCGAAATTCAAGAACAAGTCGGCGCTCGAAGTCATCATGACGACGCTGCATTCGGGCGGGAAGTTCGAGGGCAAGGCCTATGTCACCTCGGGCGGTCTGCACGGCGTCGGCGTTTCGGTGGTCAACGCCCTTTCCGATGATCTGATCGTCGAAGTCTGCCGCGCGCGCACCATGTTCCGCCAGTCCTACGCCGAGGGCCATCCGCGCTCCAAGCTCGAAAAAGTCGGCCCCGCGCCCAACAAGCGCGGCACCATGATCATGTTCCATCCGGACCCGAAAATTTTCGGGCCAGCCGCGAAGTTCAAACCGGCGCGCCTGTTCAAGATGGCGCGCTCGAAAGCCTATCTCTTCGGCGGCGTCGAAATCCGCTGGAAATGCGCACCCGCCCTGATCAAGGATGACACGCCGGCCGAAGCTGTTTTTCATTTCGAAAGGGGGCTTACGGACTATCTGAAAAGCCTCGCTGGATCGAAGCCGACCGTCACCGAGGACATCTTCTCCGGCCGGGTCGAGAAAAAAGACGATGGCGGCCACGGCAATGTGGAATGGGCCGTCATCTGGGGCGCAGCCGGTTTCGGCGAGGCCGATGGCTTTGTTCATTCCTATTGCAACACCGTGCCGACGCCCGAAGGCGGCACCCATGAAGCGGGGCTTCGCGCTGCGCTGACCAAGGGGCTCAAAGGCTACGCGGAACTCGCCGGCGTGAAACGCGCGTCCAACATCACCGCCGAAGACGTGCTCGGCACGGCGGGCGCCCTCCTCTCGGTCTTTGTGCGCAACCCGGAATTTCAGGGCCAGACCAAGGACAAGCTCGCCACGGCCGAGGCCCAGCGCATCGTTGAAAACACCGTGCGCCCGGCCTTTGACCACTGGCTCGCGTCGAACCCGAAACAGGCGGGCGCGCTTGTGGACTGGGTCGCGGACCGCGCCGATGAACGCATGCGCCGCCGCAAGGAAAAAGAAGTCAGCCGCGCCAACGCCACGCGCAAGCTCCGCCTACCCGGCAAGCTCGCCGATTGTTCTTCCGCCAATCGGTCGGGCACGGAGATTTTTCTGGTCGAGGGCGACTCGGCCGGCGGCTCGGCGAAACAGGCGCGCAACCGCGCGACACAGGCGATCCTTCCCCTGCGTGGTAAAATTCTCAATGTCGCCTCGGCGTCGCGCGACAAGATCATGGCGAACCAGGAAATCGCCGACATGGTGCAGGCGCTTGGCGCCGGGCTCGGCGCGAAATTCGACCTCGATAATCTGCGCTATGAAAAAGTCATCATCATGACCGACGCCGATGTGGACGGCGCTCATATCGCGGCGCTTCTCATCACCTTCTTCCATCAGGAAATGCCGGAGCTCATTCGCGCGGGCCGCCTTTACATGGCGCAACCGCCGCTGTTCCGCCTCTCCGCCGGAGGAAAGTCCGTATACGCCATGACTGAGGAAGAGCGCGAGAAGCTCCTCAAAACCGAGTTCAAGGCGAACCAGAAGGTGGAGGTGGGCCGCTTTAAAGGTCTCGGCGAAATGATGGCCGCGCAGCTTAAAGAGACCACCATGAACCCGGAGACCCGCACCCTCGCGCGCATCGTCATCGCCGAGGACAGCGAAGAAGCAAGCAGCGATCTCGTCAATCGGTTGATGGGCAAGAAACCCGAAGCGCGCTTCCAGTTCATTCAGGAAAACGCCGCCTTTGTGCGGGACGAGCTGGATATTTAGGCGCCTCCTTCCTTTATCAGCGCAACACCTCTCCTCCCCCATTTATGGGGGAGGTGGCAGACCGAGCGACAGCTCGGGATGACGGAGGGGGCTTTGTTGCCGCCTCAGCCCCCATCGCCTCGCTCCGCTCGGCACTTCCCCCGTAAACGGGGGAAGAGAATTCGCCTTCCGCCCTCTCGCGCCTTTTTTCGCCCCCGTCTTTATTGGGCTGCAGCCGAGTCTGGCGCCATTTGACATTTTCTGCTCGCGCCTCTTTGGCGCCAGAACCTGCGCATAAGCTACGCCAACATGGAAGCATTATACGGCCATTAGAAAAGTGGTGAAAAGTTATCCACGCCTTCTGAAATGGCCTTATACTACAGCCCGCCGCCGTTTGATTCGTCGACTTCCAGCGACTTTTCTAGGGCAAAGCGGCCAGTTCTGTTTGAAGTTTTCTTTGGAAAAGCGCACGTTTTAATAAGGGGCAAATTGGATATTAAGGCTCGTAAACGTGAAACTCGACCAGTTCTTCAAATCAGTTTTTCAGCGAAAGCAAAACTCTCCGAACCTCGACTTATCTGGCTTTTCTTCTGCTCTCATAATCGATACGAATTTTGTTTTTCACACGAAGCCGATTTCCGAATTGCCGTGGAAGGAAGTAGACCCCATTGGGCCGATTATTCTACTCGCGCTGCCACAGCTACTTTCTGAGGTCGATTCAAAAAAGAGAGATGGCCGCCTTGCAAAGAAGGCACGTCAGTTCAATCGCTATTTTGACAGTAGCGACGACGTAAACTTACCGATTGAATTGTGCAAATCCGCCCCGAAGGTTTATTTAATTGCGCCGCCTATAAGGGGAATAGATTGGTCGGGGATTTCAGACCTTGACCCAAAGCATCCAGATGACATTTTAGCTGCGCAAGCCCTAAATGTAGCTGCGACTGGCGACGTCGAGCCTACGTTTTTCGGTTTCGACAATCGGCCTTGTAATAGTGTGCGTAGACATGGCGGCAAAGCACTTCGCCCGCCAAATCACTGGCTACTTGATAGCGAACCTCACCCAAAGGACAAGCTGGTCCAGCAGCTAAAAGCTAGGGTAGCAGAATTAGAAAGTGACAAACCAAAGTTTGAAATCCAAATACACTTGGATATACCAAATGGTATTGAGATCCCTCAGGCACAAGCATTGAGTGACGAAGATAGGAAAAAATTTCAAAAGTATATTCTGAACGAGCTAAAGCCGCCTAGGACAGAATACGGCCCGCAATCATACCTCAATTCTGAAAATGACAAAATCCATCGCGACTTCATAGAGAGCGTGCCCCGTTTCTTGGACGCCTTTCCTAACTTCCTGTCGATGTTCTTTAGCCAATTCCTGTGCACGGTCTGCATCAAAAATATAGGCAAAGTAACAGCCGATAAATTCATCCTCGAAATTTTTGCTAACGAGTGCGAGGTTAGGGAGCAGTTCCTTTTTGGCTACCCAAACGGCCCATCCCCCCAATACAAGACAGGCTTCGACATGCCGGCCTTACAAAGGCCAAATTTTTCAATAGCTCCGCATGAGTTTGTGTTGTCTGAAGACTTAACCACGGAACGCTATATGAACTACCGCTGCCAAGACTTTCGTCATGATACTCAATACGAAATCCAATTATTCATGCTCTTGCGCGCCAGCTTTGGTACTCCTGCAAAAATAACGGTAAGAGCAACTTCAGCAAACGGCATTGGTGAAACTACCGAAAATATTCCTGTTGATTTTTCGATCGTTCATCCCCCAGCGAGAGAATTGTTTGACTTTGGTAATAGAAAGTTTTTGCGAGAATTCCCGCTTCAAGAGTTCTTGGGAAAACGGATAAGTGAGCACGATTTTTCTATACTTACCTATCCGGATTTTTGATCCGGCCCAAACTATGACTCACCTCCACGGGCGCCATGTGAAAATACACGGTGCGCTGAAAAACTTTTTATCAACTTGACATCAGTCAAAATTGGCGTATTCACCCCTCCCCACGCGTGATGGTCACGCGAAAAGGATGAATGAGATGAAACCGGCTTCAAATATGAGCCTTAGGAACGAGCAAAGCGTCGCGCTGCAATATCTGCAGCCCGAATACGCACGCGCGCTCGCCGATGAGGCGGTTACGGAGGGTTTCGTCCTGATGCGGTAGTTACATCCGCATATTCCGGAGACGGATGTTCGAACCCTCCAAGGCCCCGCCTCGGAGGGTTTTTTGTTGCCCGAAGAAAGGCTTAGCGAGTGGACGGCCAATCCGCATCGTCCTTCGAGACGCAAATTTTCCTTCATCCTGAGGGAACCGAAGGTTCGTCTCGAAGGACGAAGGAAAATTTGCTCCTCAGGATGAAGAGCAACGCGGATTAGCCGGCCGGAAGTTTAGCCCCGCCAACCACAGGAGGTTCTAATGGCGGAAGATGTAAATTTTGACGTGATGGAAACCGGCGGCGCGCCGGTGAAAGCCTGGGTGCGCGGCGTTCCCGTGGAGGATAGCGCGCGGATGCAGCTCGCCAATGTGGCGCGCCTGCCCTTCATCCACTCACACGTCGCGGCGATGCCCGATGTTCACTTCGGGCGCGGCGCAACCGTCGGCTCGGTGATCGCCACAAAGGGCGCCATCATTCCCGCTGCGGTCGGCGTCGACATCGGCTGCGGGATGATGGCGTTGAGGACAACTGTCACCGCCGATCAGTTGCCGGACGATCTGTCGATGATCCGCTCGGACATCGAACGCTCGGTGCCCCATGGCGGCGTCGGCAAGAAAGGCGGCTGGATGAAAGGCGTGCCGAACGCGATCGCCTCGCGTTTCGTCGACTCCGGTCTCGCCGATCGCCTGACGGTGATCGAGGACAAGCACCGCAAAATTCGCGGCGCGAACCACGTGATCCATCTCGGCTCGCTCGGCACGGGCAACCACTTCATCGAGCTTTGTCTTGATGAGGAAAATCGCCTCTGGGTGATGCTTCACTCAGGCTCTCGCGGGATCGGCAACCGGATCGGGACGTATTTTATCGAACGCGCCCGTGAAGAGCTGATCAAGCGCGGTTACGGCGTGCCCGATAAAGACCTCGCCTGGTTCGAGGAAGGCGAAGAGCTTTTCACGGACTATGTGGAGGCCGTCCACTGGGCGCAGGACTTCGCGCGGGAAAACCGCGAGGCGATGATGGAGCGCGTGCTGGCGTCGCTGCGTTACCGCCTTCCGAAAAAGGTCGGGAAGTTCCGCATCGAAAGGCGCGCCGTCAACTGCCACCACAATTATGTGGCGCGTGAACGGCATTTCGGCGCGGATGTCTGGGTGACCCGCAAAGGCGCAGTGCGCGCCGGCGAAGGCGAGCTTGGCATCATTCCGGGATCGATGGGGGCGAAGTCCTACATCGTCTCCGGGCGCGGGAACGAACAGTCTTTCTGTTCGTGCTCGCACGGCGCGGGCCGCAAGATGAGCCGGACGGCGGCGAAGCAAACCTTCACGCTCGCCGACCACCGCGCGGCGACCGAAGGCGTTGAATGCCGGAAGGACCGCGGCGTCATCGACGAAACGCCCGGCGCCTATAAGGACATTGACGCCGTCATGGCCGCGCAAACCGACCTCGTCGAGGTCGTGCACACGCTGAAGCAGATCGTGTGCGTCAAGGGATAGGGTGAGACGGAATCCGCCGTCTCCCCTCAACGGGGACCGGCGGCGAATGCAGGGGGCCGCCGGTCCCAACGATTTTGGAGATTTGAAAATGAAACTCTGGCGGCCCGTCGGGCGGAATGAACTGGACAAGATCGAAGCTTCCGGCATGCGCGAGTTTCCTCCTCGTTTGCCGGAGCAGCCCATCTTCTATCCGGTGCTCACTTTTGAGTATGCAGAGAAGATTGCACGGGACTGGAATTCGGTGCGGCAGAACCACGACCATGTTGGTTATGTCGTCGCATTCGAGATCAATGATTCTTATGCTGCGCGATTCCCTGTTCAGATCGCGGGTGGTTCAGAGTGCAAAGAACTCTGGGTTCCCGCGGACGAATTGGGCGCCTTCAACAAGCACATTATCGGTAAAATTGAAGTTGTCGCCCGGTACGACAAAGGCAAGCGCGTTCATAGCACCTGAAACGCTGTCAAGGCGCTTGCCATCCTCTCCCCGCGCCCCATATTTCGCCCCATGAACATCGCATTCATCATCCTAGCCGCCGCCGCCGGCCTTTTCATCGGCGGGCGCTGGGCGTTGCAGCGCCGCAAGACGGAAGCGCTGCTCGCCGCGCCTCTGCCGGGCGCGTTCCGCCAGATCCTGCGGGCGCGCGTGCCGGTCTACAACGCGCTGCCTCATGACTTACGCAAGCGCCTCGACGGGCTGATCAATCGTTTTCTTGCGGAGAAAAAGTTTTACGGCGCGCAAGGATTTGAAATCACCGATGAGGTGCGCGTCGTGATCGCGGCGCAAGCGTGCCTGTTGATCGTCAACAAGGAAAACCGCTGGTACAATACGCTCCACACCATTCATGTGTACCCCGCCGTTTTTACAAGCCAGATGCGGCGCGCCGAAGGCAATGTGATGATGGAGCACCGGCCCGTCCGCTCCGGCGAGAGCTGGGCGCGCGGACCGGTCATCCTGTCATGGGATCAGGCGGCTTATGGCGCCTTTGCGGCCCATGACGGGCATAATGTGGTGATGCATGAATTCGCGCATCAGCTCGACAATGAAACCGGCGTCACCGACGGCTCGCCCCTGCTCGACAAGGATCAAAGCGCGTCCCGCTGGGCGCGCGTGTTTCAGGACGCCTACGAACGATTACGCGAAGATGCGAGCGCCGGCCGAGGCAACGTCCTCGACGCCTATGGCGCCACCAACCCGGCGGAGTTTTTCGCCGTCGCGACGGAAGTTTTTTTCGAACGCCCGCGCGATCTGCGTGAGGCGGAACCCGATCTTTATGACGAGCTTAGCGCTTATTACCGGCTCGATCCGGCGGATTGGTTTTAACTTAAATATGCAGCGCGTGACCTAAGGTGCGCAGCGCCGCTTCCTGAAACGCTTCGCCGAGCGTTGGATGCGCGTGAATCGTGCCGGCAATGTCTTCAAGCGTCGCGCCCATTTCGATGGCGAGACCGAAGGCGGTCGAAAGTTCAGAGACGCCTTTGCCGACGGCCTGCACACCCAGCACCAGATTATTGTCCGCGCGCGCGACGATACGGATGAAGCCGTCTTCGGCCTCCATGGACATGGCGCGGCCATTGGCGCTGAACGGAAAGTTCTGAACCTTCACCTCGCCTTGCGCTTTCGCTTCCTCCGGCGAGAGGCCCACGGAAGCGATTTCCGGATCGGTGAAACAGACGGCGGGGATCGCCCGCTTGTCCCAGCGGCGGTTATGGCCCGCGATGATCTCCGCGACCATTTCTCCTTGCGCCATGGCGCGGTGCGCCAGCATGGGCTCGCCGGTGACGTCGCCAATGGCGTAAACGCCGCTCATGGAGGTTCTGCACTGATCGTCGATCTGGATGAACTTGCCTACCATATCGAGCACAAGTTTCTCGCGGCCCCAGCCTTCGGTCTTCGGCGCACGGCCCACCGTGACGAGAATTTTTTCCGCTTTCACCGTTTCCGCCTCACCCTTCGCCGTTTCGATATCGAGCCCCTTTTTCGACGCGCCCTTGGCTTTTGCGCCGAGCAACACTTCGACACCGAGGCGCTTCAATGTTTTCTCGACGGGGCGCGTCAGTTCCTTGTCGTAAAGCGGCAGGATCTTGTCCATCGCTTCCACGACGGTGACTTTGGTTCCGAGTTTTGCGAAGGCGATCCCAAGTTCAAGACCGATATAGCCCGCGCCGACAACGGCAAGCGTTTTCGGCGGCGCAGACAGGGCCAGCGCTTCAGTCGAGGAAATAACATTCTCGCCAAACTTCAGGAACGGCAGCTCCACAGGAACCGAGCCCGTGGCGATGATGATGTTCTCCGCGCGGATGCGGTAGGTGTCATCGCCGCCTTTTACATCGACGGTCTTGCCGTCGATGAACGTCGCCCAACCATTGATGGCGCGCACCTTGTTTTTCTTTAGAAGTCCGCCGACGCCGGTCGTCAGACGTTTGACGATGCCGTCTTTCCATGCGACGGTTTTTTTGAAATCGATTTCCGGTTTCCCGGCCTTGACGCCAATGGCGCTGTCGCCCGCAAAATGCGCCGCCTTCTCGAATTCGTCGGCGGCGTGAATGATCGCCTTCGACGGGATGCAGCCGACATTGAGGCATGTTCCGCCGTGATAGGCGCCCTCGACAATCACCGTATCAAGGCCGAGCTGGCCCGCGCGGATCGCCGCGATGTAACCGCCGGGCCCGGCGCCGATGACGAGCACTTTGCAGGAAATGTCTTGCATCATCTCTTCTCTAACTATCTTCATGATTTTCTGGAAGGCGCTGAACTTTCAGCACTTCATCATGAATATCCAGCGCATGGGTGATTTCAGCTTCACCTTCGTCGTCATATAGCACCGTTAAACCTATGAATGACTCACCTGCCCTTAGGATCGATTCAACACTGTTGATTTTATAGGAAACTTTCATTGCGGAATTTAACGGAACTAAAATCGACATTCCGACTTCTATAACTCCCTCTTCGATTGTGCCGAAAAAGACCAACCATTTTCTGGATGGGAGAGTGAACGTATCGAAAGCCCGGAACAGTGGCACGTCAGCTCTCAATAAAGATCATCGCAGGCGTTTCGAGGAGCGCTTTCAAACGCTGCACGAACACCGCCGCGTCCCAACCGTCGATCACGCGATGATCGAAGCTGGAGGAAAGGTTCATCACCTTGCGCGGCATGAACTCGGTTCCATTCCAGCGCGGCAGGGTCTGCATCTTGTTGACGCCGACAATGGCGACTTCCGGGTGGTTGATCACCGGCGTCGTCACGATGCCGCCCATGGCGCCGAGCGAGGTAATCGTAATCGTCGATCCCGAAAGCTCATCGCGCGACGCCTTGCCGTCTTTGGCCGCCTCTGACAGACGCGCCATTTCCGCTGCGCAATCCCACAGGTCGCGCGCTTCGGCGTGTCTGACGACCGGCACCATGAGGCCGTTCGGCGTTTGCGCCGCAATGCCGATATGCACGCCGCCATGTTGGCGAATGACGCCCGCCTCATCGTCATAGATGGCGTTCAGATGCGGCTGTTCCGAAATCGCCTTCACCATGGCGCGCATCAGAAACGGCAGGATCGTCAGTTTCGGTCGGCCTTCCTTGCGTGACTTGTTCAGTTCGGCGCGCAGATCCTCAAGCGCCGTGACGTCAACTTCATCCACATAGGTGATGGGAACGATGCGATTGTTCGCCGCTTCCATCTTTTCCGCGATCTTGCGGCGCAGACCTATGACAGGAATGTCTTTCACTGACGTGTTGCGCCGCAATCCGGCGCCGGGCGCTGATGCGGTTTGTCCGTCGCTATTGAAAAACGCGTCGAGATCTTCATGGGTGATGCGGCCCGCGGGACCGGTTCCCGGCACGCGGCGCAGATCGACGCCGGCGTCGGCGGCGCGCTTACGGACGGCGGGAGACGCCAGCGGTTTTTCGCCTTCTGCGCGAGGCACAGCGGATTTGGCGGATGCAACCGAAGCAGTTGAAGCTGCGGCGACGCTGTTTGCCGCGCCATTTGCGCTTCCGTTTGTCTTCGGTTTTTCCGTTTTCTGCGCAGGCTTTTCAGCAGGCTTTGCTTTCGCCTTCTTTTCTTCTTTTTTCTTTTCCGGCTTCGCTTCAGCAGGCGCCGCTTCGCCCGGCTTCACATTGCCGGCGCCGTCGACTTCGAGGCGCACCAGCGGCGATCCAACGGCGAGCACTTCGCCAATCTCGCCGCCGCGCCAGATAATCTTGCCTTCGACCGGCGACGGGATCTCCACTGTCGCCTTGTCGGTCATCACCGAAGCGATGACTTCGTCCTCACGCACATTGGCGCCAATCTCAGCGAGCCATTCCACAAGCTCGGCTTCCGCCACGCCTTCCCCCACATCGGGAAGCTTGATGACATGTTCCCCCATCAGGCGGCCTCCATCACTTTTTTCAGCGCATCGCCGACGCGCTTGGGTCCGGGAAAATAATCCCACTCATGGGCATGAGGATAAGGCAGATCATAGCCCGTCACGCGAATGACTGGCGCTTCGAGATGATAAAAACAGTTTTCAGCGACGATGGCCGCGAGTTCCGCGCCATAACCGCAAGTGCGCGTCGCCTCGTGGACAATCACGCACCGACCGGTTTTCCGAACAGACTCTTCAATCGCTTCCATGTCGAGCGGCAGGAGCGTGCGCAAGTCGATAATCTCCGCATCGACGCCGGTTTCCTGCGCCGCGGTTTCCGCGACATGAACCATGGTGCCATAGACCAGCACCGTCACATCCGAACCTTCGCGTCGGATCGCCGCTTTGCCCAGCGGCACGGTGTAATGATCATCGGGAACCTCGCCGAGTTCATGCTTCGACCATGGCGTCACCGGCCGGTCGTGATGGCCGTCGAAAGGTCCGTTATAAAGCCGCTTCGGCTCCAGGAACATCACCGGATCATCGTCTTCAATCGAAGCGAGGAGCAAGCCCTTCGCATCATAGGGGTTCGACGGGATCACCGTTTTAATGCCCGAGACATGCGCAAAGACGGCTTCCGGGCTTTGACTATGGGTCTGGCCGCCGAAAATCCCGCCGCCCGTCGGCATGCGCACGACCATCGGCACCGTGAAATCATTATTGGAGCGATAGCGGATGCGCGCCGCCTCCGACACAATCTGGTCGTAACCGGGATAGACATAGTCCGCGAACTGAATTTCGACGCAGGGGCGAATGCCGTAAGCGGCCATCCCTACGGCAGCGCCGACAATGCCGGTTTCGCTGATCGGCGTGTCGAAGCAGCGATGGCGGCCGTATTTTTCCTGCAAGCCTTGCGTGCAGCGAAAGACGCCGCCGAAAAAGCCCACATCCTCGCCAAAGACGACGACATTGTCATCGCGGCCCATGGCGGTGTCCATGGCGCTGCGGATCGCCTGAATCATGGTCATGCGCGACATCGTTTAAAACCCCGCTTCCTGACGCTGACGGCGAAGATGCAGCGGCATTTCCTTATAGACATCGTCAAACATACTGGCCGAGGAAGAATGCGGCCCGTCATGAAGCGTGCCGTTCTTTTCCGCCTGCTTTTGCGCCTCGGCGACTTGCGCCTCCAGCATTTCCTTCATCTGGTGATGCTGCGCATCGGACCAGACGCCGCGCTTGATGAGATGGTCTTTCAACCGCTCCACCGGATCGCCCAGCGGCCATGACGTGGATTCTTCTTTTGCGCGATAGGCGGAAGGATCGTCCGATGTCGAGTGCGCGCCAATGCGATAGGTGACATGCTCAATCAGCGTCGGCCCCAGTCCCCTGCGCGCACGCTCAGCGGCCCATTTGGCGACAGCGTAAACCGCGAGATAGTCATTGCCGTCAACGCGCAGGGACGGAATGCCGAAGCCGAGCCCACGCGACGCAAAGGTCGCGGCGCCGCCGCGCGCAATCCCCTGAAAGGTTGAGATCGCCCACTGATTGTTGACGATGTTCAACACCACGGGCGCGCGATAGGTGGAGGCAAAGACGAGCCCGGCGTGAAAATCATTCTCGGCCGTCGATCCCTCGCCGATCCAGGAGGTGGCGATTTTTGTGTCGCCCTTGATCGCCGACGCCATCGCCCAGCCGACGCCCTGCATAAACTGGGTCGCCAGATTGCCGGAGATGGTGAAGAAGCCATGCTCCTTCGAAGAATACATGATCGGCAATTGCCGGCCCATGAGCGGGTCGGCGGCGTTGGAGTAAATCTGGTTGATCATGTCGACCATGGGATAATCAGTCGACAAGAGCAGACCCTGCTGGCGATAGGTCGGAAAATTCATATCGCCCGGCTTCAGCACCTTTGAGAAGGCGCAGGCGATCGCCTCTTCCCCGAGGCACTGCATGTAGAAGCTGGTCTTGCCCTGACGCTGGGCCATGGTCATGCGCACATCGAAAGCGCGCACACGCAACATATCCTCAAGACCCTCTTTCAACTGGGCGTCGTCGAGCATGTCCGCCCACGGGCCAACCGCCTCGCCTTCCCGGTTCATGACGCGGATGATCGTGTAAGCGAGATCGCGAATCTCGCCCGCATCCACATCCACTGGCGGCATTATCGCGGCGCCGGCCTGAGGGATCGGGACATTGGAAAAATCCGGCTTGTCGCCGGGGCGGAATTCAGGCTCTGGAACGTATAACGATAGCGGCGGGGTGTCGCTCATCCGTCTCTCCGGTTTCCTCCCGCCCATCATACGCAACCCAAATGGACGGTTCGTTTACGCCAATCTTAAAGGCTTGTTTTCCGGGCGGTTTACCGCGCCGGGCATGAACCGCGCAATGGTGACGGAGCACTATGGCGAAAAAGAGCGCTGACGCGTTTCTTCCCAGGATTTCAAGGTTGAATCTGCCACCCCTCCCGGCGCGCGTAGCAGAAGATGCATCACATCTTTACCAGCCGCCGCCGCCGCCGCCTCCTCCTCCGCCGCCGGAAAAGCCGCCGCCGCTCGATCCCGATGAGGAGGAGCTTTGCGGCAATGCGCTCGAAACGCCCGATGACATGCCCGCCATCAGCGCTTTGTTAACGCCATGGATGGAGCCGTAATGGCGCCCATGCATATTGGCCCAGCGCGGCTCATAATTGCGCGCTTCTTCCGGGATCAGTTTTTCAAAATGACGCGTCCATGGTTCTTCGACGCCGAGGGCAGCGGCATAGGGAAGAAACCGTTCATAGCGCTCCACAGTCATGGGCGGCGGCGCATCGCTGCCCGGTTTGACGGCGTTAAGCTGCAATTTTTCCGCCGTTTTCAGATAAAGGCGAAAGCCCTCGATCTCCGTACGCACAGCCTGGCCGCGCTCCGTCGGCGCCGGAAGGAAATAGGAAAAGACAGCGCTTAAAATCGCGAGCGCCCCCACCGCCACGCCATGCCAGAGCGTCCAGCCAACGGAGAGGTTAGCGGCAAGCACGACGGCGATGATGGTAAGGACGACGCCCAGAATCAGGAAGCCGCGATTCCATTTGAAAAACGGTTTGCCGAAATCCTTGCCGACGTCTTTTTGAAACTGCCGGTATGCGCTGGTGAAAGACGCATCATAGTCATCGCCGAGGGTGAAGCTTTCCCGGCGGTTGAAAACGCTTTTCAGGAAACTTTCCTCTTCCGGCGCTATCGCCGTATCCACATAGTCTTCCTTCGTAAGTTTTGTTTTCTTCTTGTCTTTCGCATCGATCTTGATGCGGTATTTGACGGCGAGATTGAGCAATGTCGCGATGAGCGCCTGATGCCCGGCGAAACGGCGATGATAGATGTGGTGAACAGCGGCCGGCGACAGATCGTCCGGCGGCGCGTAACGCGGGAACACAGGCCCCTTCACCGGATCGCGGCCAACCCGGTTATAGGTGAAAAGATAGAAACCGGTCAGCAGCGAGATCGCAGCAGCGAGGATCAGCGCCGAAGCATTGCGCCGCAGCCACTCCGCGCGAAGATCAGCGGCGGAAGGCGGATCGACAACACCCTTTTCAAAACCGACAGCAACCGTCAGGCCTTGCTGGTAAGAAAGCGGCGCTGTGGTGGTGAAAACATGCGCGCCGTTCTCGTAGGCATATGCGTAGTTGCGCTCCACATCACCGAGCGCGCCGGTATAAGCCGCCGTCGAGATGGCGCCTGCGCCGCCTGGCAAACGCATAACCGCCCGCGCCTGCTCAATCGGAAAATTCCAGTAATTGCCGGTGGCGTTCCAGTAGACCTCGTCATAGCCGTCGAAATATCGAACCTGGTTTTTGACCGCATATTCAATTTGATATTCATGGACGCCGTTATCGAGAAATATATCAGCGTCGCCAATGCGAATCCGGAAGGCGTTGCCTACACGCTCGATAGCGTATGGCTCGCGTCTTCCGTCACGTTCTACGCTTTTCACATCATAGCTATAGGGCAGATCGGCGCCGTTCTTTTTATAGGTGCGCGGCAGGTCGCGGAAAATTCCACGGCGTATCTGGGCGCCTTCCGATGTGACATTGATGGTTTCCGAGACAATGATGTCGCCGTTCTTCAGGACCGTAATATCAACGTCAAACTCGTTGATCTGCTCCGCAGCACCGGCAAAGACGGGCCATAACAACGCAAACAGCGCGATCATGAGTGTGCGCAGGCTCATGCGCCAAGTCCCACGGAAGGAACCGCGCGGTCAGCCGTCTCAATCTCGAAATAATCGCGTTTTGAAAAACCCAGCGGCGCTGCAGCGATATTGACGGGAAAGCTTTCGATGAGCGTGTTCAGCTCGCGCACGGCGCCATTATAAAACCGCCGCGCCATTTCGATCTTGTCCTCAGTGTCCGCAAGCTCTTTCTGGAGTTCAAGAAAATTACCGCTGGCTTTGAGATCGGGATAATCCTCCGCGACGGCGATCATCCGGCGCACCGGCGCTGACAGCGCGCTTTCCGCCTCGCCCCGCGCCGCCGGATCGTCGCCCGCCGCCAGCGCGGCGTTGCGTTTTGCGATCACATCTTCGAAGAGCTGGCGCTCATGCGCCGCATAGCCTTTCACGGTCGTCACCAATTGCGGGATGAGATCGGCTCGGCGTTTCAGCTGTACGTCGATATCGGCCCAGCCATTATGGGTCATTTGCCGCTTTTGAACGAGAAGATTGTAGAGAACCGCCAGCGCAACAGCCAACAGGACAATCAGTCCAAGGACGATGAAACTCATATTCATGATAATCCCTCCCGCCTGAGCTTATATATAACCGCGTTTCAGGGAATTTTAAGGGCGCCGCGCGCTTATCCGTTCGCCAGTTTGGCCCATTCTTCTTCGGTCAGCACCGTAACGCCCAGCTCTTCGGCTTTTTTCAGCTTCGAGCCCGCCTTCAACCCCGCAACAAGATAGTCCGTCTTCGCCGAAATGGAGCCGGAGACTTTCGCGCCGAGGGTTTGCGCCCGCGCTTTCGCCTCGTCGCGGGTCATGGTTTCAAGTGTGCCTGTAAAAACCACTGTCTTGCCGGCGACGGCGCCGGATGCGTTCACCGTTTCAGCCTTTTCCGGCGTCACTTCTTCCAGCAAGCGATCGACCGCATCGCGATTGTGTTTCTCGTCAAAGAAATCGATGACCCCGCGCGCCACAAGGGCGCCGACGCCGTCAATGGAAAGCATGTCCTTATAGGCTTCGCTTTCCGGGTCATGAGCCTCGCGCGCGGCGACGTAAAATGATTGAAAATCGCCATAATGGCTCGCGAAAAGCCGCGCGTTTGTTTCACCCACATGGCGAATGCCAAGCGCGTTGATAAACCGCGCTGACGATATGGACCGGCGCTCATCAATGCCGTCGAACAAATTCTGAACGGATTTTTGATTGGTGGGCGGTTTTTCTTTTCCGGTCTTGTCCTTTTTCCGCTCGCCCTTGTCGTCGAGATCATAACGATGAAGGTCAATCTTTCCGGCTTCCTGCCGCTTGCGCAGGGTGAAAATATCCGCTGGCTCCTTGATGACGCCTTGTTCATGGAAGGCGGCGATCTGTTTTTCGCCCAGACCTTCGATGTCGAACGCCTGGCGCGAGACAAAGTGCTTCAACCGCTCCACCGCCTGCGCATCGCAGACAAGCCCGCCAGTGCAGCGCCGGTCCACATCCGCTTTGCCGGTATTGGGATTGACTTCGTTGACGGCGTGGCTGCCGCAGACCGGACAAAATTCAGGAAAGACAAATTTCTTCGCGCCTTTGGGCCGTTTGTCTTTCAGGACTTCAACGACTTGCGGAATAACATCGCCTGCGCGCTGGATCACCACCGTGTCGCCTGCGCGAATATCCTTCTCGTCGATGTAGTCAGCGTTGTGTAGGGTGGCGTTGGAAACAACCACGCCGCCGACCGTGACTGGCGCCAAGCGCGCCACCGGCGTCAGCTTGCCCGTTCGGCCCAACTGGATGTCGATTTTTTCAAGGATTGTCGTCGCTTTTTCCGCCGGGAATTTATGTGCGATGGCCCAGCGCGGCGCGCGGCCAACATAGTGGAGCCGCTCCTGAAGTGCGAGATCGTCGACCTTGTAGACAACGCCGTCAATGTCATAGCCTAGCGTCGCGCGCCGCATTTCAATCTCGCGATATTGCGCAATCATCTCTTCTATGGTGTCGCAGCGTTTCGTCAGGGGATTGATTTTGAAACCGAGCTTGCCCAGCCGCTCGATCGCTTTCCATTGCGTCGCAGCCAGAGGCTCGCTCAACTCTCCCCACGCATAAGCGAAAAAATGCAATGGCCGCGATGCGGTGATCGCCGCATCGAGCTGACGGAGCGAGCCCGCCGCCGCATTGCGCGGATTGGCGAATGGCTCCTCCCCCTCCGCTTCGAGCCGCGCATTCAGAGCTTCGAAATCCTCGTGGCTCATATAAATTTCACCGCGCACCTCAAGCACAGCCGGGGCGGCTTTGAGGCTTTGGGGAATGTCGGCGATGGTCAGCGCATTCGCGGTGACATTTTCACCCGTTTCGCCGTCGCCGCGGGTCGCCGCAATTTTCAATTCGCCATTTTCATAGCGCAGATTGAGGGACAGACCATCGATCTTCGGCTCTGCGGTGAAGCCGAGTTTTTCATTCTCATCGAGCCCCAGGAACCGGCGCACGCGCTTACCGAACTCGACGACATCTTCATCGCTGAAGGCGTTGTCGAGAGACAACATGGGAACAGCGTGTTTTGATTTTTCGAACTTGGTCGACGGCGCGGCGCCAACCTTGTCCGATGGGGAATCGTCGCGCTTCAGCTTCGGGAAGCGCTTTTCAACCAGCAGATTGCGCCGGCGCAGGGCGTCATATTGCGCGTCCGTGATTTCCGGTTTGTCATGCTCGTAATAGGCCTGGTCTGCGCGCGCGACTGTTTCGGCGAGCCGTTGCAGCTCCGCCGCCGCCTCTTCAGGCGAAAGTTTGTTCACGGGAATTGACGAAAAGTCTTCTGATTTTTTTTTCGCGGCCATGATCTGTCAGTTTCGGCGTTATGCGCGTTTGCGCGCCGGTGTTTTCTTTGTCGCTGCTTTTTTGGATGCAGCTTTTTTTGGCGCCGCCTGCGTCGCCGCACCCGGCGCCCCGAGAAGACGCCTTGCGGCGGCGCGCGCTTCGTCAGTCACTTCGGCGCCAGACAACATGCGCGCGATTTCTTCGATGCGGGTCTCGGGCTCGAGCGGCGTCACTTTGGTCAGCGTCGTTGATTTTGTCTGGGTCTTTTCAATCCGCCAATGAGCGCCTGCGCGCGCGGCCACCTGCGGACTGTGCGTGACCACCAGAACCTGCGCATCCGCAGCTAGGCGCGAAAGGCGCTCGCCCACGGCGTCAGCGACAGCGCCGCCGACCCCCGCATCCACTTCATCGAAAATAATGACGGTGCGGTTTTCCTTTGCGGCGAGCGCAGCTTTCATCGCCAGCACAAAACGCGACAGCTCGCCGCCCGACGCAATGGTTTTCAGCGGCCCCGCCGGCGCGCCCGGATTGGTCGCCACCATGAATTCAACGGCGTCATACCCCTCCGATGTGGGGTGACTTCCACTGGTCTCGATCCGGGTGGAAAACGCCGCCTTGCCGAGCTTCAATGGCGCGAGTTCTTTCATCACGGCGCTGTCGAGTTTCTTCGCCGCCGCTTGCCGGTCTTTTGACAGGGCCGCAGCCTCCTTGTCGAACGCGTCTTTTGTATTTTTTACACTCGTTTCGAGCGCTTCAAACGCCGCCTCGCCCAATTCCAGCTCTTCCAGCGCCTGGCGCGCCTTTTGAAGAAACCCGGCAAGCGCATCGGGCGTGACGCCATGTTTGCGGGCTTCGGCGCGGAGCGCGAACAACCGTTCTTCCACGCGATCAAGCTCATCAGGGTCGGCGCCGAAGCGGTCGATAGCGGCTTCAAGCGCGCCTCGCGCCTCCGCCGCCTCATTCAGCGCCGCATCCAGACGCGCCGCAGCAACCGTCAGCGGATTATCCGCACCTTGAATTTGCGCGCCGGCGCGTTCGATCCGGCGCAAGGCGGTCGCAAGTTTTGCATCGAAAGCGCCTTCGCCAATGGCGGTCATCGCGGCGTTCAGATCATCGGCGATCTTGTCGGAGGCCATCAATTCCGCACGGCGCCCGGCAAGCGCGGCTTCTTCATCCGCTTGCGGATCAAGCTTGCCGAGCCGGTCCACAACATGGCGCAGATAATCCGCCTCGCGCAAATTCGCATCACGCTCGCGCTTTTTTTCCTCGAGCGCCTCCACGGCGTCGCGCCAGCTTCGCCAGAGAGCGGAGACATTCGCCGCTTTTTTCTGCAAGCCGCCAAATTCGTCGAGCATGCCGCGATGGGCTGACGCGGTCAGCAATCCGCGCCCGTCATGTTGCCCGTGAATCTCGATCAGCGTTTCGCCGACACTGCGCAACATCGCGATCGACACTGGCTGATCATTGACGAAACCGCGCCCGCGCCCGTCCGCCGTCTGCACGCGCCTGAGAATGATTTGATCCTCACCGGTGTCGAGACCGTTTTCTTCCAGCACTTTCCAGACGGGATGGTTCGCCTGCGGCTCGAAGATCACGGAGACGACGCCCTGCTTGGCGCCCTGCCGCACCGCGCCGCGCTCGGCGCGCCCGCCGACGGCGAGCCCCAGCGCATCAAGCAAAATGGACTTGCCCGCCCCGGTTTCGCCCGTGAGCGCAGTCATGCCGGGCCCCAGCGCGAGGCGCGCCTGATCGATCAGCACGAAATCTTGAATATGAAGCGCGGTGAGCATTGCTAACGCGAGAACCCCTTCCGCGGGAAACGGCCCCGCGAACGACAAAGAAAGGATTTATCGCAGTTTACGCCGGGATTAAAGCTCGTCCCGCGCTTCTTCGAGCGGGTTTTCCGGCAGATTGTCAGACGGCTCAAGCGCTTCCATCTCGGAGGGGCTTGGCGGCTCAATGGCGCGAAGGGAATCAGGGTCGATATTCTCGACTGACTGCGCCTGTTCTTTCAGTTTTTCCGGCTTGCGGCGCGTGGGCTCAGAGCCTTCGGCGACAATGTGGCGCTGCTCAAACAGGCGGTAGCTGTCCTGATACCAGCGGCTGCCGGGATAGTTATATCCAAGAACGGCGGCGGCGGCGCGTGCTTCATCGATGATGCCGAGTTCGAGATAGGCTTCCGTAAGACGAAGCAACGCCTCCGGCACATGGCTGGTGGTCTGATAGTCGGTGATAACCTTCTTGAACCGGTTGATGGCGGCGATATGTTTGTTCTGCTTCAGATAGAAGCGGCCGATATACATCTCTTTGCCGGCGAGGTGATCATTGGTGAGGTCCAGCTTCAGGCGCGCGTCGCGCGCATATTCCGTATCCGGATAACGCCGCACGACATCATTCAGCGCCTCCACCGCATTGTTGGTGAATTCCTGATCGCGGCCCACATCGCGAATGCGTTCATAGTGACACATGGCTTTGAGGTAATAGGCGTAAGCCGCATCCTTGTTGCCGGGATGGAGCGCCAGGAACTGGTCCACGGCGGTGACGGCCTCTTCGTAATCATTGCCTTGATAATAAGCGAAGGCTTTCATTAGCATCGCCCGGCGCGCCCATGCGGAGTAAGGGTGCTGGCGCTCGACCTCTTCGAAATAGGCGATGGCGCGGTCATAGCGCTTGCGCTCAAGATCCTTCACCGCAAGGTCGTACAAAATCTCAACCGGGCGCTCTACATACGCAAAGCGCTGTTTCTTTTTGCCGGAAGAGCCGCAGGCGACAATGGCGAGCGACGCGGCGAGGATGAAGAAGAGTTTGGCCAGGAACGCAAAACGCATTTTCACAGGGGACAGCACCTTCCATCTATAGCCCATTTACGACAGCCCACTTACGTTAGTCAGGAGGCCTCGTTTGAACGCCGACCGCCGGCGAATGGGCAACGGGCTGGAATATCTAGTTGGCCCCGAGGCCTCGTGTCAAACACCGCCCGCGCCAGATGGCGGTTCAGGCCGTGGCGCGCGACGGCTGGCGGGTTTCGGCCTGCGCCTCTTTAAGATAGAGGGCGGCGCGGGTGTTGAGATCATGGCCGGGTTTGACCGCCCGGATCCGCCCGATCACGGGCCCGCCGAGAAGATAGAGATCGCCAATCAGATCGAGCGCCTTGTGCAGCGCAAATTCCGCCGGGTCGCGCAACGGCTCCTCATTGAGGACACGGTCTCCATCGACAACGATGCCGTTCGACAGCGCCCCGCCCCGGATCAGCCCCGCAGAGCGCAGCGCCTCCACTTCATTGAGCCTGCAAAAAGTGCGCGCGCTCGCCAGGCGGGCGATCACCGCCGGATCGTCGAGATCAAGGCGCAAGGACTGGCGGCCGATCAGGCAGTCGCAAAAATCAATCTCGATTTCCACAAGCCGGCCCGCATAAGGCTCCACCGTGATGGAGCGCTCGCCATCGGCGATATGTTCGGCCTCAGTGATCACCACTGGCCGACGGCGCGTCTTGAGGCTGGCGAGCCCAGCCTTGGCGATCCCGGTTACAAAGGCCGCCGCGCTGCCGTCAAGAATTGGGACTTCCGGTCCGTCGATCTCAATGACCAGGTTATCGACGCCGGTAAGCGCCAGCGCCGCCATCAGGTGTTCAACGGTGGCGACGCTCACCCCCGCATTATTGGTCAGGGTTGTGCCGTGATTGGCGCAAGCGACATTTTCCGGAATGGCGGCGATGATATTGTCGGGCGCAGCCAGATCGGTGCGCCGAAACAAAATTCCATCGGGACCCTCGCCGGCAATCGCCGGCGTCAGAACAACCCGGCAGGCTTCGCCGGAATGCAGCCCCACTCCCGCAAATTCCACCACTGTCTTGAGCGTCCGCTGGAAGGCGGGACTACGCATATCTTGCTCACTCGTCAGGCGCGAAACGTTTTTCCCCACACCGCCCTTCGGACCCCCCGCCGGGCGGCGCGCCAAGTTCCATGACCATAGCGATTTCCTGCGAGTGCGAATAGCTGTCATGATGAATGTTTGTTTCCAATTGCTACAGCGAAACCGGCCTTAAACGTCAATTGCGCCCTCAGCATTTAAGCTGGGGCGCAATTTGTTATTTATAACAGCATCTTAGGGGAATACCCTAAGAGTTACCCTGTCTTTTTCTTGCGGAGGAAAGACGGGATTTCGAGGTCGGCGTCCGCCTGATCGTCAAACAGGTCGCCGCGCGGCCCGGTCGCGGGCTTGGTTGCCTCAGGCGCCCGAGGCGGGGCGAGATCGCGCCGGTCTTCGGTTCCGCCAAGGGACTTGAACATATCGACAGCAGCCTCAAGCGAGTGCTTGCCCAGCGCCTGGGCCCCGCGGAACGGGTTAATGCCTTGCTGCTTTGGCTCCGCTGACGGGCGCATGGGGCGCGGCGCTCGGGCCGTCTCGCTATGGGTTTGCGCTTGCGGACGCGCCTCTGCCGGCTGGCCTTCAGTCAGCATCTTGCGAATACGCTCGTGAACATCGCCCACCGGATTGACCGCAGCGGCGGCGCTCGCCACCGGCGCAGTCCTCGCCGCCGGAGCCGAAACCGGACGCGACACCGGAACGGAGGGCGCAGACATGGCCGACGCCTGGGCGCGGACCGGCGCAGCCGCCGGGCGGTCGACCGGGGTCGGCTCGCGCCACGGCTTGGAGACGGCGCCGGTATTGATTTTGATCTGCGGGCGCGAGGCGTCGCGTTCTTCAATATCAATGCCGGTCGCGACGACAGACACGCGGACCTTGCCTTCGAGATCCTGATTAAAGGTCGAGCCGACAATGATGTTGGCGTCAGGGTCGACTTCGGCGCGGATACGGTTCGCCGCTTCATCAACCTCGAACAGGGTCATGTCCATGGACCCAGTGATGTTGATGAGGACGCCCTTGGCGCCTTTCATGGATTGTTCGTCGAGCAGCGGATTTGAAATCGCGGCTTCGGCGGCCTGGATGGCGCGTTTTTCGCCTTCAGCCTCGCCCGTGCCCATCATCGCCTTGCCCATCTCGCTCATCACCGTACGCACGTCAGCAAAGTCGAGATTGATCAGGCCCGGCATCACCATCAGGTCCGTGATGCCTCTGACGCCGGAATGCAGCACCTGGTCCGCCATGGCGAAAGCTTCATGGAAGGTGGTGCGCTCATTGGCGATCGCGAAAAGATTCTGGTTCGGGATAATCAAAAGCGTGTCTACATGCTTTTGCAGCTCTTCGATGCCCGCCGTTGCAAGACGCATGCGCCGCGCGCCTTCGAAATGGAATGGCTTCGTCACCACGCCGACCGTCAGGATGTCGCGTTCCTTCGCAGCCTTGGCGATCACCGGCGCAGCGCCTGTTCCCGTACCGCCGCCCATGCCTGCGGTCACGAACAGCATGTGGGCGTTGCCGACATGCTCAAGGATTTCATCGAGAGACTCTTCAGCGGCCGCACGCCCGATATCCGGAATGGACCCAGCCCCCAGACCTTGCGTCGTTTTCACGCCGAGCTGGATCTTGTTCGGCGCCTTAGCCAGGCCCACCGCCTGTGCGTCAGTGTTGGCGACCACGAACTCCACGCCCTCAAGCTGGCTTTCGATCATGTTGTTGACGGCGTTTCCGCCTGCCCCGCCAACGCCGATAACCGTGATGCGGGGTTTCAATTCTGTCAGTTCCGGCACGCTGAGATTTAGTGGCATGGAGTTCTCCGATGATGCGCAAATTGTCGGGCTTGGTGGGGCGCCCTCTCCCCCCTTGGTTAATCCGTCGTTAAAGAATCGTTCAGAACCCTTTCCAAATGGTTAACAGGCTCTTAACGACTCCCCTCCGGCTCTCTTTTTTTAAGAGAAACGTCGCCGGTGGTGTGATGCTTGGGCGCGCTGTTCGGAATGGGATACGCAACGCACCGAAAACGCGTTTTTAGAACTTCGCGCGCAGCCAGGAATCCATCCCGCCAAACACGACTGCTCCAAAATTGCTTCGCTGACCTGCTTGGGGTGATTGGCGCAAAAGGCCAATACCTGTTTCGCGGTCTGCGCCTAAATTTGCGTAATACTGTACAAGGCCTGCGCACACCGCAAAGCCCGGCGCTGACGCCGCTTCCGGCGACCCGGCGAGCGTCGCCGGACGGCCAAGACGGGTCTTCATCATCAGCGTGCGCTCGGCGACTTCACGGGCGCCCACAAGCAGCGAACCGCCGCCGGTCAAAACAATGCGGCGCAATCCCGAGCGGCGCATGCCGTCATCAGGGAGCTGTTCGGCGACAAGTTCGAAAATTTCTTCAAGGCGCGGCAGGATCACTTCGCAAAGATCGGCGCGCGAGGCGCGCGCGGTTTCGCCGGGAACGCCAAGCTGCGGGAAGTCAACGAAGCGATGTTCATCGCCAGGACCCATCAGCGCTGAGCCGTAAAGCGTCTTCACTCGTTCCGCATGAGAGAGCGAAGCGCCGAAAATCTGCGCAATATCGCGCGTAATATGCCCGCCGCCCACCGGCGCGCCGCCGCATTCCACAAGCACGCCATTGTCATAGACGGCGAAATCGGTCGATGCGGCGCCGATATTGATCATGACGACGCCGAGTTCTTTTTCGTCTTCCAGCAGCACCGCCTCCGCCGCGGCGTAAGGCGCGGCGGCGAATTCCTCGACCTTCAGATCACAACGCTCAATCAGGTCCGCAAGATTGTCGAGATAGCTTTTGCGTGCGCCCACGGCGAACATCTGCGTCGACAGGATGCTGCCCGAAAGCCCGATGGGATCGCCGAGCCCGTCTTCGCCGTCGAGCTTGAAACCCGCTGCGATCGCGTGGAGCGGCGCGCAATCGGGCGGCGTCGCGATTTTCATGCCTTCGGCGAGACTGTCGCTCACATCTTCATGCGCCACCACGCCGCCGGCGATCTCGAGATCAACGCCAATGCGCCGCGCGCGCAGATGTTTGCCCGGCACGGCGACGGTCAGACGGCCCACATGTTCGCCAGCCATGCGTTCAGCCGCCTCGACTGCGCCGCGTATGCCAGTCTCTACAGCTTCAACGGCTGCGGCCCCGCGTGTGTGGCCAGGGGCGCCGTAGCAGCCGACGCCGACAATCTCGGCATGGGGGCCATGCCCCTCTTCCTCATCGATGCGGGCGATGAAACAGGAAACTTTTGACGCGCCGATATCAAGCGCAGCGGCGAGCGTTTCGTCCTTGCGGCGTTTTCTGGTTTTCGGTTTTGTCGCCACTGCTGACCTCATAGGCGGCGCTGCGCCGTTGTTAGTTCACTTGCCCGAGCGGCATATCCAGCTCGACAGCGCCTCTTTTTCTGTACACGAAATTGTCCGGGTTCCGCAGATCGACATATTCGAGCGGCTCGTCAAGCAAGCCGGTTTTTGTTTCTATACGCGATAGATAGTCCATAGCCTCAGACAGATCCTTCTCGGGAAACCGAACCTCCACCCCGTCCTTGGTCTTCAGATTCCAGCGCCGGTCGCTGACGCGGATCAGCGCAGAAACACGGCTTTGAATATCCGGCGCGCCATGCAACGCCAGAAGCATCTCTGACGCCGCGTCCGGGGCGCCTGCGCCGACGATCAGCGGCAGGTCTGAATATTCATAAGCGCTGACTTCACGAATGACGGCGCCCTGATCGTCGATAAGATGAAGATTGCCTGACAATTGCCAGACCGCCGCCGGTTCGCGCTCGCGGACGGAAACATGCACTGTATTGGGCAACAACCGAGAGACCGCCGCGCTGCGCACCCAGCCCAGCTCTTCGACGCGCGCACGGGCGCGGTCCGCATCGAAGTGAAGAATAGAGGAGCCAACAACCGGCCCCACCGCCGTGAGAAGGTCGTCTTCCTCCGTCTTGGAGAATCCGCGCGCGGTGATGCGTGTAATTTCGAACCCGGCGTTCACGGCGCCCGCGCCGGCGACCCGGTTCAGCTTTTCGCCAAGCAAACCGATATAACCGCCCGCCCAGAGAAAGCCGAGCGCAACCACGGCCACCAACAGCGACCCCGCCACCGCCGCACGAGACATATTGGTCCAGACGGCGCTCAAGCGGTCAAAAAAACCGCTCGGCTTTTTTCGCGACTTGCGGCGCGATTTTGCGGGTGCTTTTTTCTTTACCTTTGGCATGAGGCATCCTCCACCATCCAGGCGCAAAGCGCCGGAAATGAAACGCCGAGATGAGCCGCCTGCTCTGGCGCGAGCGACGTGGCGGTGAGCCCCGGCTGCGTGTTCACTTCAAGGCAATAAAGCTGTTCGCCGCTCGTTTCATAGTCATAACGGAAATCGGCGCGCGACACCCCGCGGCAGCCAAGCGCGTTATGCGCGCGCAAGGCGAGATCGAGGCAACGTTCCGTGATGTCCTGGGGCACATCGGCCGGCAGCACATGTTTCGATCCGCCAGCGGCGTATTTCGCTTCATAATCGTAAAATGCGAGCGCCGTCGTAATTTCTGTAACGCAAAGCGCGCGGTCGCCCATGACGGCGACGGTGAGCTCACGGCCAGGAATGAACTTTTCGACCAGCACTTCCTCGCCCAGCGCCCACTCTTTCGAGGTCAGCTCGGCGGGCGGGCGGTTGTCGCCCTTGCGCACAATATAAACACCGACGGAGGAGCCCTGCGCATTTGGCTTCACCACATATGGCGGCTCCATGACGTGACCGCCAGCGGCTTCGGCGCGCGTGACAATCTTTCCGAAAGGCGACGGAATATTGGCGTCCTCGAACACGGCTTTGGCGCGCTGCTTGTCCATGGCCAGCGACGACGCCAGCACCCCGGAATGGGTGTAGGGAATACCCATAATTTCAAGCAGGCCCTGCACACAGCCATCCTCGCCCCATTGCCCGTGGAGCGCGTTGAAAACCGCGTCGGGTTTTGCTTCCGCAAGGCGTTGGCCAAGGTCGCGGTTCACGTCGATTTCAAACACGTCGTAACCGGCCTCGACAAGCGCCTTCGCCGCCGCTGCGCCGGAATTCAAGGAGACTTCGCGCTCTGGCGACCAGCCGCCTTTCAGAACTGCGATGCGGTTATAGCGTTTACTCACTGGGCCGGCTCTCCTATGCGCTTGATCTCCCAGTGCAACTCAACGCCGGTCTTGGTTAACACATCTTTACGAAGTGACTCGATTAGCGCCTCGAGGTCCGCCGCCGTCGCGTTTCCGCGGTTGATCATGAAATTGCAGTGGTGGGTCGACACCTGCGCATCGCCGATGACACGGCCCCGGCCGCCCACTTCGTCGATCAATTGCCAGGATTTCTTACCCCCGGAGATTTCCGGGTCGGGATTGGCGAAGGTCGACCCGCCCGTGCGCTCGCGGATCGGCTGGGTTTGCTCGCGCTGCTCGCTGATCTGATCCATGCGCTTCATGATCGCGGCGGGCTCGTCCGGGCGGCCCTCGAAAGTTGCGCTCGTAAAGATGAAATCCTCCGGCGCGGAACAATGGCGATAGGAAAAACCGAGATCGGCGTTGGAGAGGACGTGACGCGCGCCTTTCCGGTCATACGCTATCGCCTCAACCAGAATATCCTTCACCTCGCCGCCATAAGCGCCCGCGTTCATTCGGATCGCGCCGCCGATAGTCCCCGGCACGCCGCGAAAAAATTCAAGACCCGCCACGCCCGCCTGCGCCGCCGCCTTGGCGACCTGCGCGTCAATGCACCCGGCGCCGGCGGTGACGCGCATCCCGTCCACCGTCACTTGACGAAACGGCGAACCGAAACGGATGACGACGCCCCTGACGCCGCCGTCGCGCACAAGCAAGTTCGACCCGACGCCCATGACATGCACCGGAATTTCCTCCGGCGTTTCTTTTAAAAAGTGTGCAATGTCGTCTTCATCGGCGGGCGAGAACAACACATCCGCCGGCCCGCCGACGCGGAACCATGTGAGCGCGGAAAGGTCTGCGTTCTCGGTGTATTTCCCGCGAACGGCAGGGAGGTCGGATGTTTTGATACGCGAAAACATCAATTCTTCTTGGCGACTTTCCGATAGTCATCCCATGACCATTCAGATCGTGCACAAGCGTTCCTTGTACCACTACAATCGGTTGTGCCAATTCTTCCTTGGTCATCAATACCGGCAAAAACTTCGTACTCGTCTCCCACCCCAAAGCTTAAGCCGCAGTTCGCACCACTATCTTCTGGGTAATAGACATCTGCCATAGCGCCGATATCACCTTTAAGAACTTCAAGTACCTGAAACTTTCCTACTCGATCTAATATCGAGTACTCTTCAGACTCGAAAGATTTTGCGCCTATAAACACACCACGGAAAACTACATCCGTTTGCTCGAAATGTTTTTTGACCGTCATATTGTCTGGCCAGATGCAGGAGCAGGCCTGCGCAGGAACGATTGCGGCACAGAGGAAAAGAACAATAGAAATAAAAATGCGCATGACCTATTTCCTCTTCGCCAGTTCACCCGCCAGCGCATTCGCATATTTCGTGATGTCCCCGGCGCCGAGGCAGATGACATAGTCGCCCTCTTCCGCGACATCAGCGATAACGCCGGGCAATTCGTCGAAGGACTTCAACGCCCGCGCGCCCTGATGACCGTGGCTTTCGAGACCGGCGACGAGACTGTCGCGGCTGAAGCCTTCAATGGGCGCCTCGCCCGCTGCATAAACATCAGTGACAAGCGCCACATCCGCTTCATTCATACAGGCGCAGAACTCATCAAAAAGATCGCGCAGGCGCGTATAGCGGTGCGGCTGCACCACAGCGATCACCTTACCCTTGGCGATGGAGCGCGCGGCCCGCAGCACAGCCGCGATTTCCGCCGGGTGGTGGCCATAATCATCAATGATGGTGACGCCTTTCCACTCGCCCGCCGGAGAGAAGCGCCGCTTCACGCCCGCAAATTTTGAAAGGCCCGACTTGATCTGCGCATCTGTCGCGCCGAGACGTTTGGCGACGATGGCGGCGGGCAGTGAATTCAGCACGTTATGAGTACCCGGCATGGGGAGGCGCACGCCCTCAATCCGGTCTACCTCCTGTCCGCGTTCGCGGAAGATGATGTCGTAATGGCTGGCGCCGTCTTCATGGCGGATATTGACCGCGCGCACATCCGCCTGCGGATTGACGCCATAGGTGATGAGACGCCGGTCGGTGACGCGGCCTACAAGCGCCTGCACCTCTGGATGATCGAGGCAGACGACGCCGAAGCCGTAAAACGGCGTGTTCTCAATGAAGCGGTCAAAGGCGGCGCGGAGCTTTTCAAACCCGCCCCAGTGATCGAGATGTTCGGGATCGATATTGGTGACGATGGCGACCGTCGTCGGCAGGCGGATAAACGTGCCGTCGCTTTCATCGGCCTCGACCACCATCCAGTCGCCTTCGCCGATGCGCGCATTGGCGCCATAGGCATTGATGACGCCGCCATTGATGACGGTCGGGTCGAGGTTCGCTTCATCGAGCAGCGCCGCAACCATGGTCGTCGTCGTCGTTTTGCCGTGCGTGCCGGCGACAGAGACGGTCCATTTGAGGCGCATCAATTCGGCGAGCATGTCAGCGCGCTTCACCACCGGAATATGCCGCGCCCGCGCGGCGGCGGCCTCCGGATTGTCGCGCTTGATCGCGGTCGAGATGATCACCGCATCGGCGCCGTCCACATTCTCTGCGCTATGACCGATGGTGACGGGAATGCCCTTGTCGCGCAGACGCTGCACATTGGCGCTATCGGCGACGTCAGAGCCGCGCACATCATAGCCGAGCGTGCGCATCACATCGGCGATGCCGCTCATGCCGATGCCGCCGATCCCGACGAAATGCACGACGCCCGCGCCAAAGGGCAGGCGCACCTTGATCGCCGGCGGATCCACTTTTGAATATTGATCTTTACCCGTCATAATACTCTTTACTCAGGCCGCCGCTTTTTGGGCGGCGATGTTCTCAACCAGATCGGCGAGCCGCGAGGCGGCGCCGGATTTCACCGCGCCTTTGGCGTTCGCGGCCATCGCTTTCAGCCGCTCCGGATTGGACAATAACGCTTCCAGCGGCGCGGCGAGCTCATATTGATTAAACTCTTTTTCCGGCAAAATCACGGCGGCGTTTTTATCCTTTAGCGCCCGCGCGTTGCCGGTCTGGTGATCATCCATGGCGATGGCGAGCGGCACAAGAATCGACGGCCGCCCAATCGCCGCTAACTCCGTCACCGTCGATGCGCCCGCGCGGGAAATAACGAGATGCGCGGCGGCCATGCGTTGGGGCAAATCAGTGAAAAAAGGCGCGACTTCGGCGCGGACGCCCGCGCCCGCATAGCCTGCTTTCACCGCTTCCATATCGCCTTCACGCGCCTGATGGGTGACGACGAGACGCTTGCGTAGATCTGGCGCCAGGCCGGCAATCGCTTTCACCGGCGCATCGGAGAAAATACTTGCGCCCTGACTGCCGCCAAAAACCAGAAGGTGAATGTCGCCATCTAGTGACGGGTAAGGCGCGTTCGAAACCAGATTCACCGCGTCGCGAACGGGATTGCCAACTTCAATCGTTTCGACGCCAGCCGGCAATTTTTCCAACACCGGAAAGGCATGCGCCGTGAAGGCTGCGCCCTTCACCAGCATGCGGTTGGCGCGGCCCAGAACGCCGTTCTGTTCATGGACGCCATAAGGGATGTTCATCAACGCCGCCGCTTTCATGGCAGGCAGCGACGGATAGCCGCCAAAACCGACAGCCGCGGCGGGCTTGCGCTTTCTAAATTCGCGCAAGGATGTGAAAAGCCCGGACGCAATAGACACCGCCGCAGCCGCCTTCGCCACTGGCCCGCCAATGGAAGGGGTCGCGGCGGAAATCTCGAACCGTTCATCCGCCGGAAAATTTTGCGCATAGCGCGCGCCCCGCGCATCGGTGACGAGCAACACGCGATGGCCGCGCCGCTTTAGCTCCTGCGCCAGCGCTTCGGCGGGAAACAGATGCCCGCCCGTGCCGCCGGCTGCGAGCGCGATGGGCCCCGCAACACTCACGGCATGATGTCCTTGCGGCGGAAAACACCCTGATGGGTGCGCGTCAACGCAAAGATGAGCCCGACCGTCAGCCCCGTCGCGAGGAGTGACGAACCGCCATAGGAGATGAAGGGCAAGGTCATGCCCTTGGCCGGAAGCGCGCGCAAAGATACGCCAATATTGATGATCGCCTGAAAGCCGATGATCGCCGCGAGGCCCGTGGCCGCGCATTGGGCGAAAATGCTTTTCAGGCCTGCCGCCACGGCCATGATGCGCGCGGTGAAAATCGCAAACAAAATGATGATAAGAAGCGCCAGCAGGAACCCGAACTCCTCCCCCGCCACGGCGAAGATGAAATCCGTATGCGCGTCAGGGAGCATCGTTTTCACCGGCGGCGCATCGCCCCGCCCGATCAGCCCGCCATTGGCGATGGTCTCAATCGCGCGATCGACCTGATAGGTTTCGGTGGTTTCGGGTTTGAAAAATCCGTCAACGCGCGCGGCGACGTGATCAGATAAATAATAACCGGCGGTGAGCGCGCCCATGCCGACCACGCCGAGCAAACCGATCCACAGCCAGCTCCACCCGGCGACAAAAAACATCACCGCCCAGACCGCCGTGATCAGCGCCCACTGACCGAAGTCAGGCTGCAACAACAACAAGAGCGCAAAAAATCCGTAAAGCCCGATGGCGATGGCGCCGCCGGGAAATTTCGGATCGCGCGCGCCCTCGGCCAGCATCCAGGCGGCGGCGACGACAAAACCGGGCTTGGCGAATTCCGAAGGCTGCAACGACATGCCGGCGAAATAAAGCCAGCGCTTCGCGCCGTTCACCTCTGCGCCGAAAAGCAAGAGATAGATCATCAGCGCGATAGCCCCGAGAAAGACAAAAACGCCGAGCCGGCGCGCCTGCAATGGCGTCAGGAATGCAATCGCCGTCACAATGAGCAGGGTCGGGCCCATGAAAATGAGCTGGCGCACGGGAAACTGGAACTGATCCACATTCGGCATGCGAGCGGCCGCGGACGGGCCCGCCGCCATCAACACGACGCCGCCAATAAGAATGATCAGCGACAAAACGCCGAGCGCCGGGCGGTCTATGGACCACCACAGGCGGGCGAAAGGGGATGTATCAAGCCGCGACAAACGCCTCACGCCGCTTCTCCATTGGTTGCGGAAAGCTCCGATACGAGATCGCGGAACGCGCGCCCGCGCTCCTCGAAATTCTTGAACTGGTCATAAGAGGCGCAGGCCGGCGACAGGAGCACGACCGGATTTTTTGCGTCTGATTTCGCCGCATCCTTCGCCGCCGCCGCAACGGCTTTATCAAGATCGCCGCAGTGAACGCATTTGACGGCGTCTTTTAGCACGGCTTCAAAGTTCGCCGCGGCTTCGCCAATCAGATAGACCGTCTGCACGCGGTCCATGAGCGGCAAGAGGCTTTCAATTCCACCCTCTTTCGGCTTGCCGCCGGCGATCCAGAAAATATCCGTAAACGCGGCCAGCGCCCGCGCCGCTGCGTCGGCGTTTGTGGCTTTTGAATCGTTGATGAACAGCACCTTGCCGTTGCGGCCGACCTCTTCAATGCGGTGCGGCAAGCCTTCGTAACGAAGCGCTGACTTCACCGCCAAAGCAGGATCGACACCGAACTTTTCACACACGGCGACCGCGGCGGCGGCGTTTTGTTGATTGTGCACACCGCGCAAGGACCGCGCCTTGGAAAGGTCGCCGGCGAGCGACGTCTTGCCGTCAAGGTTGTAGTAGATCTTGTCTTCCAGCGCATAGACGCCGCGCCCGAGGGCGCTTCCCGCCGACACAGGCCTTACCGCAGCGGGACCGCGCGCCATCATTTCGGTGCAGACGCTCTGGGCGTAATCGTCATCCACGCCGATGATGGCAAGATCGTCCGCTGTCTGATTGAGAAAAATCCGTTTCTTCGCGTCGAGATAGCCGTCGATCGAGCCATGCCGCTCAATGTGATCAGGCGAGAGATTTAAAAATACAGCCGCATCGAGACGAAGCGAATAGGTCAGGTCGAGCTGAAACGACGAGAGCTCGAGCACATAGATCGCATCATTTTCAAACGCCGGCAGAGACAGCACCGCCTCGCCGATATTGCCGCCCACATAGGCGTCTTCACCCGCTTGCTTTAAAACATGGCCGATCAGCGCGGTTGTCGTGGATTTTCCATTAGAGCCGGTGACGCCAATGACGCGCGGGCGCGCCCGCGGCTCCAGCGCATTAAGCGCGCGCGCGAACAATTCCGTATCGCCAATGACAGCAACTTTTTCCAGCTTGGCCTTTCTGACAATCGCATGAGGCTTTGGATGGGTAAGCGGCACGCCGGGCGACACAATGACCGCTTCAAGTTCTTTCCACGGCCAGTTTTTCGGATGCTCGCAGCGATATTCAGTGTCCGCGACTTTGTCGCGCGCCTGACGATTCTCGTCGAAAGAAAAAACCTGGGCGCCCGATTTGGCGAGCGCTTCACAGGTCGCAACGCCCGAGACGCCGAGGCCGAAAACACCAAATTTCTTCCGCTTTACATCAGGGATCAGGATCATCGTTTTCCCTAACGCAGTTTCAGCGTGGCGAGGCCGATCATCGCGAGCACGAAAGCGATGATCCAGAAGCGGATGACAATGGTCGACTCTTTCCAGCCGAGTTGTTCGAAATGATGGTGGATCGGCGCCATTCTGAAGACACGCTTGCCCGTCAGTTTGAAGGACGCGATCTGGATCATCACCGACAACCCCTCCAGCACAAAAAGTCCGCCCACAATAGCGAGCACGATCTCATGCTTGGCTGCAACAGCGATAGTTCCGATGGCGCCGCCAAGCGCCAGCGAACCCGTGTCGCCCATAAAAATCGCCGCAGGCGGCGCATTATACCAGAGAAAGCCGAGCCCCGCGCCAATGATGGCGCCGCAAATGACGGTCAGTTCGCCAACGCCCGGCACGAACGGAACGCTGAGATAGTTGGCGTAAATGGCGTTGCCGACCAGATAGGCGATCAACGCATAGGCCCCCGCCGCAATCATCACCGGCACCGTCGCGAGACCATCCAGCCCATCGGTCAAATTCACCGTGTTCGATGCGCCGACAATGACGAAAGCGGCGAAAGGCACAATGAAAATGCCCAGGGGCACGCCCGGCGCGTTGAACCATGCCTCGAAAATTGACAAGGGCACAAAAGGAACGCCCACAGAGGTCGCGAGCCCTGTTGGCGCGTCAGGCGCCTGAGATAGTGCGTCCATGCACATCCATGCGGCGAGCAAGGCCACCGCAAACTGGACAATCAGTTTCAGACTGCCGACGACGCCGTCTGATGTCTGCTTCGTCACCTTCATGTAATCGTCGATGAAGCCGAGGGCGCCGAACGCAAGCGTCACGCCCATCACGATCCAGACATAGATATTGTCGAGACGCGCCCAGAGAAACGTTGCAACGGTGAGCGACAACAGGATCAGAACCCCGCCCATGGTGGGAGTGCCAGCCTTTTCGATAATATGCGTCTGCGGGCCGTCGGTGCGGATCGGCTGACCGCGCCCCTGCTTGCGGCGCATCCAGCGGATCAATGACGGCCCAGTCAGGAATGAAATGATCAACGCCGTCATCACCGCGCCGCCTGTGCGGAATGTCAGGTAATTGAACAGGTTGAAAAGTTGGAACTGATCCGCAAGCGGCGTCAGCAGGTGATATAACATTAAGCTCGGCCTTCTTTTTGTTCTTCCTTGACGCCGCTTTCTTTGAGTGCGCGCGCCACGGCGCTCACTTTCGAGGCGTTTGATCCCTTGACCATGATGATATCTCCTGGCGCGACCGCGTCGAGCACCGGCCCCACGAGACCGACCGCATCGCCGGCGTGAAGGCCGCGCATTTCAGGCGGTAGCGCATCCCAGAGATGACGCATCAATTGGCCCGCTGCGTAGACCCGGTCAACCTTCGCCGCAACCAGCGCGGTTACAAGTTTTTCATGCAGTTTTGGGCCTTCCGGCCCGAGTTCCAGCATTTCGCCGAGAATGGCGATCCGCCGTCCGCCAGCGGGTGGTTCTGAAGCGCCCAGCAGGCCGATGGCCGCCTCCATGGAGGCCGGATTGGCGTTATAGCTCTCGTCGATCAGGGTCGCCGCGCCGCCCTCGACAGCGATTTGCGTGCGGGCGCCGCGCCCCTCAGCCGGCGTAATCGCGCTGAGCGCGCGGATCGCTCCCTCAAGCGGGCAACCGACCGCATCGGCGGCGGCGAGCGCGGCCAGCATATTGGTCGCCTGGTGGCGGCCGGGAATTCCGGCGGAAAACTCTATGGTCTCGCCCTTGATTTTCGCCTTCAACTGCGCGCCGGCGCCGTCCGCCTTGTAGTCAAGCAACTGGAAGTCGGCCCCGGCTTTTTCGCCAAAGGAAATAAAACTGGCGGCGCCCGCCTCCTCCGCCCGTTTTTTCAGGAGCGGGAAGAATTCATTATCAAAAGGCAGCACGGCGACGCCGCCCGGCGCCAGCCCGGAAAAAATTTCCGCTTTCGCTTCGGCGATCTCTTCGACGGATTTGAAAAATTCCAGATGCGCCGCCGCCACGGTCGTGACGATAGCCGCATGCGGGCGAACCAGCGCCGTTAGAGGCGTGATCTCGCCCGGATGGTTCATACCGATTTCGAAGACGCCATAATCAGCGCGCATGGGCAACCGCGCCAGAGTCAGCGGCACGCCCCAGTGATTGTTGAAACTCTTGTCCGCCGCATGCACGTCTCCATCGCTGCCGAGAACCGCGCGCAGGATTTCCTTGGTGGAGGTTTTACCGGCGCTTCCCGTCACCGCCACGCGCTTGCCGAAATTGCGGGTCCGCGCCGCGCGCGCAAGATCGCGCAACCCTTCAAGCGTGTCGCCGACCACGAGCAAGGGCGCGCCTTCGGGCGCGTCCTCCGGCGCGCGCGCCACGAGCGCCGCGGAAGCGCCCGCCGCGAAGGCGTTTTTCAGGAACTCATGGCCGTCGCGCGCATCGCGAAGCGCCACGAAAATATCGCCCGGTTTCAGCGTGCGCGTGTCAATGGAAACCCCGCCAGCCGACCATTCCTCCGCCGTCCAGCGTTTCGGATCGCCGCCGCGCGCACATAAAGCGCCGCCCGTCGCCGCCGCCGCTTCATAGGCGTCCCACAGAGTGTTCAACATCTCTTTCACCATCACCCGAGCTCCTTCATCCGATCCGCAACGGCATCGCGCGCAACGCTCGCGTCGTCGAACGGAAAGACCTGATCCCCCACCTGCTGCCCCGCCTCGTGCCCCTTCCCCAAAATCAGAAGCACGTCGCCTTCGTCAAGCATTGCAACCCCCGCTGCAATGGCTTCGCCCCGGTCGCCGATCTCTTTGGCGTCCGGGCACCCTTTCAGAATTTCGGCCCGGATTGACGCCGGGTCTTCCGTGCGCGGATTGTCGTCCGTCACCATCACAATATCGGCGTTCGCCTTCGCCGCCGCCCCCATCAGCGGACGCTTGGTGCGGTCGCGGTCGCCGCCCGCGCCGAGAATAGCGATGACGCGGCCCGGCGCATGCGGGCGAATGGCTTTCAACGCTGTCCCTACTGCGTCGGGCGTATGGGCGTAATCCACATAGACGCCGCCGCCAGCGATTTCCGCAACAAACTCCATGCGTCCCGGCGCGCCCTCAATATTGGCGAGTTGCATCATGACGTCAGCGCCCTTCGCTCCCGCGGCGATCACGATCCCCGCCGCGAGCAGCGCATTTTCCGCCTGAAACGCGCCGATGAGCGGCGGATCAGCGCGGTAAACATAGCCGCCGCATTCGAGTTCAAGCGCCAGCCCGCTCATATGCGGTTCGCAACTCAATAATTTGACGTCACGGCCGTTCCAGCCGGTCTGCACAGTCGGTAGGCCGCGCAAACGCGCGAGCTCAACCACCGCCTCCGCGCCTTCGCCGTCCATGTTGATCGCCGCCGTGCCATTGCTTGCAAGCAGGTCCGTAAACAACCGGCCTTTGGCGTTAAAATAATCTTCGAAGGTCGGGTGATAGTCGAGATGATCCTGAGTGATGTTGGTGAACGCGGCGACACGAAAATGAACGCCGTCGGCGCGATGTTGCGCAAGGCCATGGCTAGAAACCTCCATCGCCAGATGCGTCACGCCCGCACGGGTCATGGCGTCCATGGTTTCATGCAGCGTCACCGGATCAGGCGTCGTATGCGCAAGCGCGCGTTCATAAACGCGGGACTGTGCGCCGAGCGTTCCTATGCTGCCTGCTTCACATCCCAGCAGTGTCCAGAGCTGCGCTGCAAAACGCGCCGTCGAGGTCTTGCCATTGGTGCCGGTAATCCCGGCAACGACTTCCGGCTGACGGGGATAAAACCGCGCGGCCAGCTGCGCCAGACGTCGACGCGGTTCGGCGTCCACGATCACCGGCAATTTGGACGTAACGCCGGGAAGCGCCAAAATGGCGGCGGCGCCGTTCTCCTCAGCCTGCGGAATATAGCTTGCGCCATCAGCCTGCACGCCCGGCAACGCCGCAAACAGAAAGCCGCGCGAGACGGCGCGGCTGTCGGCGGTCAGCCCGTCAATCTGCGGATCGGGCTCAATCGTCTCATAGGCAAGCTCGGAAAGCCTCATGGCGCCCCTCCGCCGCCATTCGCCCCACCGGCGCCGCTTGCTTGCGTTGCGAGTTTTGCTTCCTGGCGAAGCGCGGGCGGCTGCCCCGTGACGAAAGAGGCGAGCGCCGTCGATTCATTGATGGTTGAAAGGCCAAGCAACGGGGCCGCTCGTTCAACAAAACGCGAAAAGGCTGGCGCTGCATTCCAGCCGGCGGTTGCAAAGCCATACGTGCCTTCGGCCGGCTGCGGATTGTCATAGGTGATGAGGATTGCATAACGCGGCGCATAACCCGGCACGGCGCCGACAAAACTCGCGATGCGCGCATTGGTCTGATAGCCGCCGGTGAGCGAGCGCTTGTCCGCCGTCGCCGTCTTGCCGATCGGGAAGAACCCGTCGGCTTCGGCGTAGCTCGCCGTGCCGTCGGTCACAACGCGGCGTAGAATACGGCGCATTGCGATGCTCGTATTTTCAGAAAAAACGCGCTCGCCTTCCGGCTGTTTTGTCGGCGCAAGAAAATGCGGCGTGTGATAGACGCCGCCATTTACAACCGCCGAAAACGCCGCAAGCAAATGCAGCGGCGTCACAGCGATGCCGTGACCATAGGAAATTGTCGCCGTCTCAACAGGGCCCCATTGCCAGGGAAGCTCTGGTTCGCGATTTTCTGAAATCTCCAGCGGCAGCGCAGAAAACAATCCCAACGCCTCCAGATAGCGCTGCTGTTTTTCAGCGCCGAGATCAAGCGCCATGCGCGCGGCGCCGATATTCGACGAATGCTGTATGACCTCGGACAAGGTCAGGATGCGGTTCTCGCCATGAAAATCTGAAATCCGCCGGTCAGCGACCTGAAAACTTCCGCGCGCGTCATAAGTTGTCGACTCCCGCCCGAGCCCTTCCTCGATTACCGCCGCCGCCGTAAAACTCTTGAAGGCGGAGCCGAGCTCATAGCGGTCATAGGTGGCGCGATTGCGGCGGGAATCAGCCCCGACGGCGCCCGGCGCGTTGGGATCAAAATCGGGAAGACTGGCGAGCGCAATCACCTCCCCCGTCTCCACATCCATGACAGCGCCCCAAGCGGCTTCGGGCGAGAATTTCTCCATATCCGCCGCGAGCTCTTCTTCGAGAATTTGCTGTACGCGAATATCGATGCTGGCGCGCATCGGCCCTTTACCGCGATAGCGGTTCGCGGTTTTCTCCAGCCCCATGACGCCGCCTTTGCCGGGCTCGTCATGGCCAATCACATGAGCGGCGAGTTCACCTTGCGGGAAAAAGCGCTTAACCCGCGCGGCGAAACGCACGCCAGGCAGGCCAAGATCGAAAACCGCTTTACGTTCCGCCGGGGTCAGATCCGCCCGCACTTCAACATAACGGCCCTCTGCCAGCTTTTCTTCAAGACCGACAACGTCAATATCAGAGAGCACGCCGGCGAGCTTCACCGCGGCCTCTTTCGCATCCCAGACTTCATTTCCCGCGACTTCAAGCGCGATAACCGGCACATCAACGGCAAGCAAGGCGCCGTTGCGATCGACGATCTCCGCGCGTGGCGCATCGGCCTGCGGCGCGGCGGCGTAATGCCCATCCGGCGCCAGACCGCCAAATGAGATAAACGCAAGCCGCACCCCAAGCGCGGCGAAGACAAAGACAAAAACGGAAGCGCACATCATGATGCGCATGCGTGCCCGCTCAGCGATCCGCCCGCGCGCGCCCATGGCGCGCACTTTCAGCGCACTCGCATCGGGGTCAGCGCCTTCGGCTTCAGCGATCACATAGGCCTTGGGTTTCGCTCGTTTTGTCTTCCTCAGAAACACCGTCGGGGGGCTTTCTATTTCTGGCCCTTTTGAGGCGTGAAAATCTTACTGCGCATCCGCTACTTGCGCCATGGCGAGCGCATGAAGAATGACATCGCCATCAGGCGCGGGCGCATCTTCTTCGGCCGCGTAATCGCTATCGCCGAGGAGCGTCGCAAATTCGCGCGCATTGACAAGCTGCGCGCTTTCGGACGGACGAAGGTCCGTTTTTGTCCCGGCGACCTTCGCTAACCGGTCAGGGTTTTCAAGATAGGCGATTTCCGCCCGCAGCATTTGGATCGAGCGCAGCTCCTCGACCTGGCTGGTTTCGATTTCCTGAATATCCTCGCGCAGCTCGCGCACGGAAACTTCGGCGCGATACCGCCCAAAGGCCGCCGCCGCCAACAGTACGCACAAGAATATGGTGGTTATACGGATCATGTTATTTTCCTCCGTGCATAAAAGACAATCTGATTTCCTTGGGCGCGCCGAGAGCGTCGCCATCCGGCGCAGGGGGCGCCTCGGTTCTGACGCCGGCGCGCAGTTTCGCCGACCGCGCGCGCGGATTTTCCGCGGTTTCCTGTTCCGCCGGCTCCACCGCCCGCGGATAAAGAAGCTCAAAAGACGCTGGCGGCAAATCTTCCGGCGGCAGGTGACGCGACCCGGCGCGCTTGCCCTCTGTTCGTCCGGCTAGAAACCGTTTGACAATGCGATCCTCGAGCGAATGGAACGCGACAACCACCAGTCGTCCCGCGGGACGCAACAGCCGCTCCGCCGCGCGCAGCCCGGCGATCAACTGCCCAAGCTCGTCATTGACGAAAATTCGCAAGGCCTGAAAGCTGCGCGTCGCAGGATGAATCTTATGGCGTGCCGCGCCGGGGGTCGCCTTTTCGATGATGGACGCAAGCGCCGCTGTTGTGGTGATCGGCGCATTATCGCGCTCACGAATGATTGCGCGCGCAATGGCGTTGGCCCGGTTCTCCTCGCCATAGCGACGAAAGATCGTGGCAAGGTCGTGTGCGTCGGCGCGGGCGATGACATCCGCGGCGTCGGGCTTGCCGCCATCCATCCGCATGGATAAAGGCCCTTCAAAGCGGAAGGAAAATCCACGCTCCGCTTCGTCAAGCTGCATCGACGAAACGCCGAGATCAAAGACGACCCCGTCCACCATTTCAACGCCTTCTTCAGCGAGGGCCTCTCGCATTTCTGCAAAGGGCCGGTTGATGAGGAACAGGCGCCCGGCGAATTCTTTCGCCCATTCTTTCGCGCGTTCAATCGCCGTCGGGTCGCGGTCAAAACCGTAAACTATGCAATCGGCGGCGTTCAAAATCGCGCGGGAATATCCGCCGGCGCCGAATGTCGCGTCCACATAGACGCCGCCCTTTTTCGGCGCCAGGGCGGCGATGACTTCCTTCAGCATGACAGGCTTATGCGGAACAGCGGCGATCATTCTGCGCCCCCATTCGCTTTCGGATTTCGCAAGGAACGCTTCGCCTCATTGGCGATCTTCTTCGCTTCATCGAGCGGCGCCGCGAAAAGATCCGGATTCCAGATTTGAAAGGAGCGGATATGACCGGCGAACAGCGCCTTTCCGTTTAACTGCGCATGTGTGCGCAACTCCTCCGGCAGGTTGATGCGGCCTTCAGGATCGGTGTTGACCGGCGTCATCTGTGTCGCGATGGCGCGCTCCAGCGCGATGCGCTTTTCAGAATAGGGATCGAGATCCTCGATCATCTCAAGCAGGTAATCGATATATTCCGGACCGCCGCATTCAAGGCACGGCTCCTCCGTGGACGGAAGGCAATAGATCACGTTCTCGGTCGCGAGATCGAGCACACGCCGGAAAGCCGCCGGCGTCGCCAGGCGTCCCTTCGCATCGATTTTGTTGACATAGGACCCAAAAAACCGGGCCCCGGCCCCGCGCCGCATGCCGCTCCCTCCGTCTCGGTGCGTGCGAATTACCGCCGCGCACACACCGTCTCGCCCCCGAAATTTGGGCTTATATGGGATAGCATGGGAATTTATGGGCGGTCAAAGAATCATTCGACCGGGATCGCGATTTTCTCGTGATGGTTCCGGAACAGAAACAGAACACCCGCAAAGGACGCGTCCTAAGAATCGGTAAACAGCGGTTAACAAAAGATGAATTTTCCACGCGCCATGTGGAAAAGTTTCGCCGTCAGGCCAGCAGGCCTGTCATTGGCGTCCAGGGCGCGGTCGCGACGTGGTCGCTCCCGACCAGTTTTTCGAGTTGTTGCGCGCTGTCGGAAGCCGCCCTCAGCTTTCGCCGCGCCGCCTCCTCCGCCTGCTCATAGGTCGCAAGCATCGCGGCGATTTTCAGACGGCGGGCTGCGCGACGGTCATCGGCGCAGGCGTCCTTCTCAAGCTGCGCCAGACAAAGCTCGGCCGCCTGACGCGCGTCACTAATCTCTACAAGATCTTCACGCAAAGCCGCATGCTCTTCACGCGCAATGCGCAACAGCCTCATGAGCGCGCCGTGTTCTCTTGCCTTGCCGATCATGCCCCGCCTCTTCGGTCAGATTGAGTGATGTTTCGCCTTGCTTGTTCAAACCCACCGCCAAAAAAGTTGAGTCCAACCTTCAAACTCACCATTGCGGCAAACCCGGCCAAGCTATTTCGAATGCGATATGACGCCTGCGACGAAAGCTCTGGAGCTCTTAACGCAGTGTGCTTAAAGACCGGTGAATTGGTGAACCGCTTTAACGTCAAAAAAGTCCAACATGCTTAATGACAGCGCCCGCAAATCAAGCAAACACTGGGGCTCGCCAGTAATATGTGTTTTCGCCGCCTTAAAAAGCGCCTGATAAAGCAGCGAATTTGACTCACGCTGTTAACCATTATGAAAGCTATGGTCGTTAACTTCCAGACGACAACACGAAAAGAGCGCAATGTGTTCGAGGGGAACGTAGCGCCAACAGGAGACGGACTATGCGGGTTCTGCTGATCGAAGACGACGGCGCCACGGCACAAAGCATTGAACTGATGCTGAAGTCAGACGGCTTCAATTGCTACACCACCGATCTTGGCGAAGAAGGCGTCGATCTCGGCAAGGTGTATGATTACGATATTATTCTTCTCGACCTGAACTTGCCGGACATGACCGGCTTTGACGTGCTGAAATCTTTGCGCGTCGCCAAGGTCAACACACCGATCCTTATTCTGACGGGTCAGGGCGATATCGAAACCAAAGTGCGCGGCCTCGGCTTCGGCGCCGACGACTACATGACCAAGCCTTTCCACAAGGACGAGCTTGTCGCGCGCATCCATGCGATTGTGCGCCGTTCAAAAGGTCATTCGCAGTCGGTCATCACCACAGGCCGCCTGGTCGTCAATCTCGACGCGAAAACGGTTGAGGTTGCGGGCCAGCGCGTCCACCTCACCGGCAAAGAATATCAAATGCTGGAGCTTCTTTCGCTCCGCAAGGGCACGACACTCACCAAAGAGATGTTCCTCAACCACCTTTATGGCGGCATGGACGAGCCCGAACTCAAGATTATCGATGTCTTTATCTGTAAGCTGCGTAAAAAACTCGCTGCTGCGACACAAGGCGAGCATTATATCGAAACGGTCTGGGGGCGCGGCTATGTTCTTCGCGACCCGCAGGAGGAAAAAGCCCAATCCGTCGCGTAGTCTCCCGCTATCGCGCGACGTATATTCTACACTTGCACCAACAAAAAACGCCCCGGAGACATCCGGGGCGTTTTTTGTTGCGATGACTATGGCCGCCTTACGCCGCACACTCCACGCAGCGCACAGGCTTCCCCGGCGTTTTGCCCGCAACCGGATAAGCGCAGGACGGGCATGGCTGGGCCAGGTCGATATCAGCCCGCGCAAATCCATATTTATCCGTCAGGATCTGCGCGGTCGCAGCGACAATCGCTTGCGCCTCCGCCGGCGTTAGACGGTCGTTTTCATGCAGCCAGTCTGCACGTTCGGCATAACGCGGAAAAACCGGCGACTCGCCCCAGCGCCAGTTCGGGTCCGCCGACTCCATGCTGCGCCCGAGAAGATGCAGGTGCATGCTGCGGTGGTCGGGTGCGCGTTTTCCGCCTTCCGGCGGCGCCAGCGGATTGAGCGCCCAGTTGCCCGCCTCCCAGTAATTGATGCAGCCGCCATCGAGTTGAGGCAATGTCCGGAGCATTGCAGCGCCCGCAGCGGCCACAAGACAGGACCAGTTGCGCAATTCATCCAGCGTCAATTCGCTCCGCTCCCACACCTTGCGCGGCGGGTTGACGATCAGATTGCCGCCATCCGCGCGGGAGACGAGCGCGCCGTCTCGGGTTGGGAGACACAAGGCGCCCCCGGCGCAGGTGAATAATTCCATTGGCATTGAGGCTCTCCAAAAAGCACGCGCCGGATTGTAACAGGCGCGCCGCGCCCGGCCCATCATCCGTGGAACAAATCGACCGCCGCGCGCGTTACCGGATCATAATCCTTCTCATCCGGGAGCGCCGCCATGTCCGACCTCAAGAAAGCCCGCGAAAATCCCAAATCCCTTTTTTGGGATGAGGTCGATGACGTCAACTCCGGCATGCTCGGCGTTGAAGGCAGCGGACAACATTTGCAGCCCATGTCGCCCTATTGCGACCCCGACCGCAATTCCATCTGGTTCTTCACGGAAAAAGATTCCGACCTGCTCGGCGCCATTGAAGCCTCAGGCGGAAAGGCGATGTTTACTGTCGTCTCCAAAAGCCGCCACTTTCATAGCTGCGCCCGGGGAACGCTCGTTGAAAATCTCGACCGCGCCAAGGTTGAGGAATATTGGAACCCGATCGCCGCCGCCTGGTATGCCGAAGGTAAGGACGATCCCAATCTCACCTTGCTGCAGCTGAAACTTGAGGATGCTTCCATCTGGGCGTCTTCCGGCAATCCGCTGGCGTTCGCCTGGCGCATCTTCAAAGGCAATCTGTCGGACGACCCACCCGAAGACATGGGCGAGCGCAATCATTTCAGATTCGCCGATTAGGCGGCCCTGACCGCCTCCTCCATCGCAAGGACGGCCTTCTTGCGCGCGACGCCCCAGCGGTAATTGTGGATGACGCCTGAAGACAAGATCACCCGGTGGCAGGGGATCAGCACTGAAATCAGATTGGCGCCGACCGCAGCGCCCACGGCGCGGTTCGCCTTCGGTTTGCCAATGTCAGATGCAATGTCGCCATAGGTGCAGCGCGCGCCATAGGGAATTTTCAACAGCGCTTCCCAGACCTTCAACTGAAAATTTGTGCCGCGCACATGAAGGCGCAAGGGTTCTTCCATCTTACGATTGAGCGCAAAGGCAAACGCCTGCGCCGCAAATGGCGCCACATAGTCCTTGTCCTGAACGAATTGCGCCGCCTCCCAGTCATGGGTCATTTCTGCAAGATGAAGATCGTCTCCGCCCTCATCGGCGAAACTGAGCCAGCAGACGCCCTTGTCCGTAACGCCAATCAGCACCCGGCCAAGAGGGCCGTTAAGAAACGCGTAACGAATGACGAGCCCTGCGCCGCGACGGCGATACTCCCCCGGGGTCATCGCCTCCGAGGCGAGAAACAGATCGTGCAGCCGCGAAGAGCCGGACAGTCCTGCGGAAAAGGAAGCGGATAACACATCCTCGCCCTCGGCCATGGCGCGCTTGGCCTCCTGCGCCGCGAGATATTGCAGGAAGCGCTTGGGCGACACGCCCGCGCCGGCTTTGAACATGCGCTGAAAATGCGCCGGAGAGAGCCCCACATGCGCCGCCGTCTCCTCAAGGCCCGGATGGGTTTCCGCGTTGGCGGTGAGAAAATCAATGGCCCGGGCCACCGGCTCGAAAGCCTCGAGACGGACGGCGGGGTGGCTGGACGGGTGGATGGAGGTCATAGCGTTCATGCGCCCATTTATGCGGGGAAAATCACCCAGCGACACCCGAAACTTGCGGGTTCGGGCCGCTTCTTTTACGCGCCATTAACCCTAATGGCGCCTAAATATCCTCGCAACAATCCGGAGGAGATCCTCAAATGGAAGATCTCAGTTACATTATCGGTATCGGTTTTTCCGGCGCAGACTTACCTCGCGCCGTGATCCTCGCTTTCCTGTTCGCCATGTTCGCCCAGGGCAATGGCAATATCTGGAAAGCCGGCCTTCTGGCGCTTCTCATCGACCGCACGGTGTGGCCAATCGCAGCCATGGGCGCCTCGGGCGCGGAACTGCAATCGGTTTATTCGGCGATCGCCGGCATGGCGAAAACATTCAAGGCTGACATCGGCATCTACATCGTCCGCTATATCGGCCTGGTGCTGATGATCGGCGGGTTCCGCTGGATGCGCGCTGGCATCCATGGCATGTCGCCGAAAAAAGCCGCCGCCTAAATCTGGCCTAGACTTTTTCGAACGCTGTGACGGCGTTCAGGCCGCCAAAGGCAAATGAATTGGAGAGTGCGACAGCGATGTCGCGCTCTCTTGCTTCATTTGGGACATAGTCAAGATCGCATTCCGGGTCCGGTTCGTCATAATTGACCGTAGGCGGAACAACGCCTTCACGAAGCGCCAATATCGCCGCGACCGCCTCTATGCCGCCAGCGGCCCCAAGCAGATGACCATGCATGGATTTGGTCGAGGAAACGGCGAGCGCGTCAGCGCCGGCGCCGAAGACGGAGCGGATCGCCTTCGTCTCTGTCGGATCGTTCAGGAGCGTCCCGGTGCCGTGGGCGTTGACGTAAACCTGTGACGCATCGCTGACGGTTAGATCTTTCAACGCGAGCGACATGGCGCCCGCAGCGCCGTTAACATCGGGATTGATCATGTCCTTGCCGTCGGCGTTCATGCCGAACCCTGCCAGGCGGCACAAAATATTCGCGCCTCGTTTTTTCGCATGGCTTTCTTCTTCGAGAATCAACACACCCGCACCCTCGCCAATGACGAGCCCTTTGCGGTTTTTTGAGAACGGGCGGCAGGTCTCATCAGAGAGAATATGCATCGCCTTCCAGGCTTCGAGCGCGCCATAACAAAGGATCGCTTCGCTTGCGCCGGCAAAGGCGACATCGGCCGCGCCCGACTTGATCAGCTCCGCGCTGACCCCGATTGCGTGCGCGCCGGTGGCGCAGGCGCTGGAGACCGCAAAAGAAGGCCCGCGCACACCATAGGTAATCGTCAAATGACTCGCCGCCGCATTGGGAATGACCTTGAGAATGGTCAGCGGATGCGGGCGGCGCTCGCGGCACAGCATCGATATGTAACCTGTATCGAAGGTGGTTTGTCCGCCGATCCCTGTGCCGATGATGCATGCTGTCCGGGCGCCCAGCGCATCGTTAAACTCAAGGCCGGATTGCGTCGCCGCTTCCTCCGCCGCCAGCGCCGCGAGCTGCGAAAACCGGTCGGCGCGCATGAGTTGAGGACTGAGTTCTTTAATGCGGGCTTCGATCCCGTCGATCGGCGCAACCGGAACGGTCAGTGAAAATCGGTCGGCTGTATATTCGCGCTTTTGAATCGCGCAGCGTCCCGCGAAAAGCCCGTTACGAAAATCCGCAACGCTGGCGCCCAACGGCGTTACCGCGCCCATTCCCGTTACAACGACATTGCGAGTCATAAGACGCGTCTATTTCTTGATGAGTTTGTCGAGGGCGTCGATCAAATCGCCGACGGTCGCCATATCTCCGAACGGATTTTCATTGGCGTTAAAAGGCACTTCAACGCCAAGCTTCTCCTCAACCTCATAAATGATTTCCACGACGGAGAAGGAATCGATGCCGAGATCGGCAATCGGCGTTTCACGGCTGGGCTCGCCTGTGAGGCCCACCGCATGGTCCTTGATAATCTCGAGCAGGGTCGGTTCCAGTTCGGCCATCAGTCTCTCCATTCCTCCCAACGGTCTTAGCGGAGACCGCCGGAAATGCCTAGGCCGACAAGCATTTAAGGGCCATCAGTCCCTGAAATTCTGGTATTGCAGCGGCTGTTCGAGCTTCATCGCCTTGACGAAAGCGATCACCTCCTGAAGGTCGTCGCGCTTCTTGCCGGTGACGCGCAGCTCCTCGCCCTGGATCGCGACCTGCACCTTCAGCTTCTCGCCCTTGATCGCCTTGACAATCTTTTTGGCGAGCTCCTTGTCGATGCCTTCCTTGATTTTCACATGCTGGCGCACGGACTGTCCCGCCGCCGGCTCAACTTTCTGATAGTCAAGCGAGCCCGGTTCGATCCCGCGCTTTTGCATATTGCCCTGCAATATTTCGTGCATCTGGCGCAGCTTCATATCGTCATCAGCGAAAATAGTGATCACGCCGTCTTTCATTTCGACGGTCGATTTGGATCCCTTGAAATCGTAGCGCGTAGAGATTTCGCGCGTCACATTCTGGATCGCGTTTTCTGCTTCGGAGAGATCAACTTCGGAAACGATATCAAAAGAAGGCATGGGTTTATCTCTTTTCTGTCTCTTTAAATTTTCGCGGGATTCAGCGACTCCCGCAAGCAACGCAAAAATAAACGCCAGACGGTCTGTAAGCCGGGTTCTGTCCTTCTTGCGAAGGGACGGCCATTCCTCTAGGCGCGCCATTACTGACGCGCTCAAGCAACCAACCCGGACGGCTCGGCGCGGAAACACGCCTGCCCCAAAAGGGGCGCGCCATCCCTATTCGGTCTTGCTCCAGGCGGGGCTTGCCATGCCCGTCCCATTGCTGGGCCGGCGGTGCGCTCTTACCGCACCTTTTCACCCTTACCTCTAAAAAGAGGCGGTTCGTTCTCTGTGGCGCTTTCCCTCAGATCACCCCTTTTCAGGGATAACCCGGCCGGGCGTTACCCGGCGCCTTGTCTCCATGGAGCCCGGACTTTCCTCGCGCGGCAAACGCCGCCCGCAGCCGTCCGACCGTCTGGCGGGGTGTGATGTGGCCGTCTAAGAGAGCAAGGTCAAGCGTGAGGGGAAAACACCAATGGCGCCGCTCTATCATTATGGCTCCGAGGCGGAGATCATCCGCATTGGCGAGGGATTCGCGGCGAGCACGCTCCCCAAGGCGGAATGGACCCATGGCGCCCATTGGGCGGCGGCGTTCTGGCTGATCCTCAAGCGTCCGGACCTCACCCCCGAAGCCGATATGCCTGGCATGATCCGGCGCTACAACGAGGCGGTCGGCACACCAAACACAGATAGCGAAGGCTATCACGAGACGATCACCCAAGCCTCACTGATTGTCGCGCGAGGTTTTATCGCCCGGGAGGGGGAGAACGCGTCCCTGCACGCGCTCTGCAACAGCCTCTTTGCATCGCGCTTCGGGCGCAGCGACTGGCTGTTCCAACATTGGTCGAAAGGCGTGCTATTTTCAGTGAAGGCGCGCAAGGAATGGGTCGCTCCTGATCTCAACCCACTGATCGTTTGAGGGGAAATGGCGATGACCGTCAATTTCGTTTAGGCTTCTCAAAACTAACGGAGAGCGATCACATGAAATTTCTTGCCGCCCTGGCTGTCATTATTGTCGCGCTGTTGCATTTCGGCTTTCTGGCGCTCGAAATGTTTTACTGGGACCACCCGATTGGCCAGAAAATATTCTCCATGACGCCCGAACAATCGTTTGAGACCGCGGCGCTTGCCGCCAATCAGGGACTTTATAACGGCTTTCTCGCCGCCGGATTGTTGTGGAGCGTCATCACCCGCAAAACCGACGTCGTGATTTTCTTTTTATTGTGCGCTGTGGTCGCCGGCATATTTGGCGCCGTCACGGCAAAACCGACTATCCTGTTGATACAGGCGGCGCCAGCGGCCCTCGCCCTCCTGCTCACAGCGCTCGCCGGTCGGCGATAACCAAAAAACATCGTAAATAATTGATTGAGACTTTTGGTCGGACTGCGACGCCGGCGATCAAGTGAAATTAAAATTCCTGTCTTACCTGTCACTTGCCCCTCGCGCAGTGGAAGAGACATGCAGACCCTGATTGAACGACATTTCGCCGCCCTTGCTTTTGTCATCGGCGCCGGCGCCTCGGTGATTGTGCTGAATTCCCCGTGGTTCGCTTTTCTGTCGATCATTCTGGTCTGGACCGCCTTGCGCGCGCCGAAAGACTTCGGCTTCGGTCATCTGATGAATATCCGCTCGGCGGCGACGATTTCCGACGCCGCTTATGAAGGCCTTTGGGCGGCGGTAGCGATTGTCTTTGGCGTGACGGTCTTGTTTGAAGGCGTAACGGCGGCCGTCTGGACGTAGAACTAGCTGAAGCGCCGATACGACACTTCTCCCGATCCGACCACGCGCTCGGCCTTGCCATTGACGATATTGTCAAAGCGCACCCATTCGGCGGATTCCTCATCCCCTTCCGGTCGCCAGTCGCCATTATCGGCACGATCCAGCATGGATCCCCAATTGGCGCTCTTCGCACTCAGCCTGGTCCCGCGCGCATAGACTCGCGTCGGCAGCGCCCACCGGTCATCGCTGTCATAGAGCCCTTCCAGCGCCTGTAATTCTTTCACGACAGGAAGATAGCCTGCTGACGATTCCGCAAGATACTCAACATTTCCCGCCCAGACGCGCACTACCGCATCGTCATCCGTTTCGAACTCAAGCCCGGTGATTTCAAACACCTTGTCCGCGCAGGCAAAATAATTGTCGCCGACAGGCTGCATCTTGGCGGCTCCTCCGTCACGCCTTAACGCAACGCCGCCGTCAGTTGCGATAATTTCAAAACTGTCCCCGCTCTCCGCCGTGTACAGACCAGTGAACTGCTCGGGATTTTCGACGACTGGTCTCGACGGCTTGGCTTCGGGAAAAGATGTTCCTTCCTGCGCCGCGCGCAGAAGTTCACATCCCAGTAGACTGACATCACGCGGCCGGTAAGCATGAGCGTAATGAATGTTGGACGATGCAAAGCAGGCGACGCCCGCCGCCGGGTCCACATGAAGGGATGAAGAAAACGAAACCATCCCGCCCGTATGATGCAGATAGGGGCGATCATTTTCGTTGATATGCGCAATTCCGTTTCCATAACGCGCGTCTTCGGACCAGCCGGGCGCGGCGGCGGGATCGGCCATAAAGCGCGCCGCCGTCTCGTCCGAAAAGACTGCCCCGCCCTTGCCGCCGGCGAGACCGATCAGGAAACGTAGGAAAATCGCCATATCGCCGGCCGTCGCGGCGACACAGCCTGACGCGCCGTCATAATCGACCCACGGCGCCGCCGTGAGCGGACCGGGGCGCATATGAGGCCGGTCGAATAGCGCTGGCTCATAGCCTTGCGCGTAACGGGGCCGATCAATCTTGCGGAGCGCGCCAACGGATTGATCCATACCGAGCGGCCGCAATACCCGCGCCTCCAGCGCCTCAGGGAAAAGGCGACCGTCAATGCGCTCAATGATTTTTCCGGCGATCTTGTAGCCGGTATTGCTGTAGGCCCAGTAGGTTCCCGGCTTACTGCCGGTCCACAAGCCGCCGTCCAGGAACAGGGGCGCGCCATTGGGCAATCCGGAATTATGGTTCAACAGGTGCTGGAGGGTGATGTCCTCTCCGCCGCGCACGATGAGTTCCGGCATCAGTTCCGCCAGCCGCGTATCGGGAGATAGTTTGCCTTCATCGATCAGCGACCAGGCGGCGAGCGAGGCCATCATCTTGGTGATCGAGCCGACCTGAAACAGATGATCCGGCCCCACCGCAATTTTCTTGTCCACATCGGCGAGCCCGGAGGTCGCAAAACCGGTGAAGCCGTTGCTGTCGACCATACAGGCGGTCATGCCGGGAAGGCCCCAATCGGCGCAATGCTGGTCCATGCAGTCCTGGAGCGTTGATAGCGCTTTCGCTTGCGCGCCCGCGCCGCCGGATTTTCGCGTCTTCGCCTGCGCTGACGATACAAGCCCCGCCGCCAGCGTGACGCCGCCCATAAATGCTCTTCGATTCACTTGCATATCGCCCCTCCAAACATCCGTGATGTTCAGGGAAGCATTTTTTGCGTCTCAATCAAAGCGGCCTTGGTGCGCGGATCAAACCCCTGCCCCAAGGACTCCGGGCAAAAGCGCCGCTGAAAGGCCAACAATGCAGCGCCATGATCGCCCTTCGGCGCGTCATACCCAATCTCATACAGCGCGGTCAGAGCGTCTTCATAGGATACGGACAGCCCCGCCTCAGCCGATCCTTCATAGGGCGCAATCGCCAGCCCTTCTTTCGCGAGACGCCCCCACGGAAATTTCTCACCCGGATCTTCCTTGCGGCGCGGCGCCACATCAGAGTGACCCAGAACCCGAGCCGGGCGGATATTATGACGGGTGCGGATGTCTTTCAGCAACTCCATGACCGAAGCGATCTGCACGTCCGGAAAATCCCGATAGCCCCATTCATGGCCGGGATTGACGATCTCAATCCCGATGGAGCGCGCATTGATGTCGCCCTCGCTTTTCCAGCTTGAAACGCCTGCGTGCCAGGCGCGCATGCGTTCGTCAACGAGGTGATAGACGTCGCCGTTTTCTTCCACGAGATAATGAGCGCTGACTCGCGCCTCCGCGCTTTGCAGACGCGCCAGCGCTTCGGCCCCGGTCTGCATGCCGGTGTAATGCAGGATTACCGTGTCGATATTCGCTCCGCGAGCGTCGAAATTCGGCGACGGCGCGTCGATGATATTCATGCCCCTTCTCCCTGCGGCTGCACGAGGGCGTCATTCTTGGCCTGTTTCTTTACATTGCGCAAAAGAACGAGGCCAACGCCGCAAAGCGTCATGAAGCCGCCAACCATCATCCTGACCCCAAACGGGTCGCCCATCAGAAGAACGCCGAAAAAGACAGCGCAGACCGTCGTCAACAAGACGCTTGGCGCGACGACGCTGATGGGCAGGCGCTGCAATAACCAATAATAGGCCGTATGTCCGAACAGCGAGGCGCCAAGCGCAGAATAAAGAATCGCGCCCACAAGGAAAAGCTTGTCGCTGTGCTGCAGGGCGTCAAGCTGTCCGTCCTCGAAAACAAGCGTCATGCCTGAAAGGATGACGGCGCCGACAAGCGAGAACCAGGCAAGCAGCTCATGGGGTTTGAAGGCCGTTGTGCGCTTGACGATGACCGCGCCTACCGCCTCAGAAAAGGCGCCTGCCGCCACCAGACCGACGCCAAGACCCACATGCTCGCCGCCGCCGCCATCGCCGCCAAGCGCGATCACGGCGACGCCCGCGAAAGCGAACGCAATGCCGAGAATGCGGGGCAAGCCGGGACGGTCATTGAGGAACAAGAATGCAAGCATCGTCGAGAACGGCACATTCAATTCAATCGCGATGGCGGCGGCCGAAGCGGTTGCGAATTTCATGCCGGTGAACATAAGCGCATAGTTGAGCGCGCCGATACAGACGCCGCCGATCAGCACGAACCGCATCTCCCCTTTTCGCCAGGTAAGAAAACGCGACAGGATTGCCGCCACAAGCACCATGCGGATCGCCGCATAAAAAATCGGCGGCATTACCCCCACTGCTGTTTTGATGACAACGAAGTGGAAGCCCCAGATAACGCAGATCAAAAGGAGGATGCTGATTTCGCGAACGGACAATGGACTGACCAATGGATGAAAAGGATGAAAGATCCTTCGGCCTTAGGCCGAACCAAGGCGCAACGGCAATCGAAAAAATCTGTCAGGAAGCGAAGAAAAAGACGGCGCCGGCCTGTCAGGCGGAAACCGGCCGCCAGCCGCGCGCGCTTTTCTTGTTGGTCACCAGCCCGGCAAGAGCCGAAGCCGCCAGCACGAAAGGCGCCGCGACAGCAATCGCGATGACCGCGAGAGAGGAAAGAAGGATAACGCCAGTGAAGAACAAAGCCTCACCTGCCCGTTTCACCACCGATTGCCGCGGGGCCTCAACTCGGCCCGCCTCTGCGACTGTATCTGGAATGGTCTTTTCCACCGAACCCCGTCAACGCGACTCTACTTGTGCATCAGATCAAAAAGCGGACCCAAGGTCCAGAGGCTGACGCAACCTTTGCGCCCCGTCTTAGGCATAATCCGTTAATATCTGCTCATATGCATTATTAATCGCCGCCATCCGGCCCTCGGAAATGCGCACCAGATCGGGCGGAACCCCGCGCGCCATCAGGGCGTCGGGGTGATGATCCCTTGAAAGCGCGCGATAGGCGGATTTGACCGCCGCCAGGCTGACGCCCGGCTCAATTCCCAAAATGAGATAGGGATCGTCCGCCCCCAGCCCCAGATGGGCCGCTTTCAGGCGATGATAGGCGGGCTTGGAGACCTTGAAGACCTTCGCCGCCTCCTCCAGGAGCTCAAGCTCTCTTGGATGGGCGACGCCGTCCGCCACGGCCACATGGAAAAGGCAGTCGAGCACATCTTCGAGCACTTCCGGCGCATCTTCGAAAATCTTGGCGACCCGGGTGAGATATTCCCGGAATCCGGCCACATCCTGCTGGGCGAGCTGATAGACCATGCGGACCTTATCGGCCTCGCTCTCGGGAAAATGGAAATAGCTTCGGAACGCATCGATCTCGTCATCGGTGACGACCCCGTCGGCCTTCGCCATTTTTGCAGAGAGCGCAATCAGCGCGATAGAAAAGGCCGCCTCGTTACGGCGCTGCTTCTGCGCCGCGAGCGCGTCCAGCAAGGCCCCAATGGTGCGCCGCTTGGTCTCGGCGATCCCCGCCTCTATTTTTTCCCAGAAAGACATGTGCGGGGCTCTTACAGGCCTGCGGCGGCAAAATCCAGAACCGCGCGCCCGGCTTTGTGGAAAACTAGTTCGCAATTTATTTTTCCATACTCCGCAGGGATTTATCCACCGGCGCGCGCACCCCTTGCGCTTTGGCCTCAAGGCGCACCCTTTGCCACTGGAGATTTGGGGGACACACTATCTCCCGGCGGCGAGGCAAAGGCCGTCCGGGCGCAAGGCTCCACTGAGGGCAAGCGCAAAACGGGAGACGGGCGATGGGGCGTACGTTTCAGGAAGTCGGCGTTTTGGTGAGCGGGCTGTTTTGCGGAGCGGCTTTCACACTGATTGCGCTGGCGATTGCAGGTGTTTTTCAGTAGGTGCAATTTTTCCGTTTACGGATAATTTAATCAGGAAGCCAGCTTTCTCAAGGCGCCAGGCAGCGCCAGATTTTTACGGTCAGCCGCTCCTTGTCCCCCGGCGACGGCGATAACGTCTCCACCTTATCAAGTTTCAAGTTTGAGGCGGCGCACCAATCCGCAACCTCCGCATCGGAGAAGCCAAGCCTGCGGTGTGCATGTTCTTCGCGCAGAAATTCAAGATCATGAGGCGCAAAATCAGAAATGATCAGCCGTCCTCCTTTTTTGAGAACGCGCGCAGCTTCCGCGACGGCCGCCCCCGGCTCGCCGAGATAATGCAACACCTGATGCAAACAGGCGACGTCGGCGCATTGATCTTCCAGCGGCAGGGAAAAAAGATCGCCATGGCGCACTTGCGCATGGGTAATCCCCGCCCGGTCGAGATTGGCGCGCGCCAGCGCCAGCATTTCATGGGAAAGGTCATAACCCACGGCGTTTTCATAACGTCCCGCGAAAATCTCCAGCATTCGTCCGGCGCCCGTGCCCAGATCCACAAAAAGCTGCATCGGCCCATCGGCCTGCGCCAGAATGCGCGCCTCGATGTCCTGCTCCGGCAGATGCAGCTCGCGAAGACGGCTCCATTCGCCGGCATTCGCTTCGAAATAGGCGGCGGCCTGCGCTGCACGCGCATGACGCGTCTGTTCGAAACGTTCAGCGTCCCGGGCGAGCAGGCGGTCCCCGGACGCCCCGATCGCCCGGGCCGCCTCAATCACAGCTTCACAGGAAGGATCGCCGCCCGCGAGCGCCGTCCGGTAGAACATCCACGCCCCTTCCCGATGACGTTCTGCGAGCCCGGCGTCGGCGAGAATTTTCAAATGACGGCTCACCCGCGGCTGGCTCTGGCCGAGGATCGTTGTGATCTCGCTCACCGTCAGTTCCCCGCGAATCAGGAGCACCATGATGCGGAGCCGAGTTTCTTCCCCGATGGCCCGAAAAATATTGAGTGCGGCGTCGAGCGCCATAGGTTCTTCCCCGATAATTGCCGCCAAGGCTTTGATACATAAAGATATCTTTATGAGAGAGCAATCTCGGGCCAAATCCCACGCAAACGTGCAGGTTTGTTCATTGTTACGTCGCCCCGAAGCCTTATATGCTAGGCCAAATGGAGCCAAAATGGCCCGTAAGTGTTACCGGACCGCCAGAGGGGGCCCTGAGGGGGCGTTGTTTATGAAACTACATGTTGCAACTTGGGCCGCCCCTTGCGCCGCTTTCTGGCTGGCGCTCGCAGGGACGACGGCTTCCGCGCAGCTTTCCGGCGCCGGCGACGATCCGGACGCTCTCGCTAAAGAGCTTGAAGCCGCTGACACACAGGCCGACGGCTCCGTCAGCGATCCCTGGGAAGGCTTCAACCGCAAGATGTTCGCCTTCAATGACGGCCTTGACCGCAAACTCATGACGCCCACCGCAAAAGCCTATCGCGCCGTCACTCACAAGAAGCAGCGCAAGGGCTTTCGAAACTTTCTCGCCAATCTCAGAACGCCAGTGATTTTTGTGAATGACATTCTGCAAGGAGAACCCGGACGCGCCGGCGAAACCTTGGGCCGGTTCTTCATCAACTCGACCATCGGCTTCGGCGGCATGGGCGATCCGGCCGAACGTATGGGCATTGCTCAGCACTCGGAGGATTTCGGCCAGACCCTCGCCGTGTGGGGCGTCGATTCCGGCCCTTATATGGTGCTGCCGTTTCTAGGGCCGAGCACCATGCGCGACGGTTTCGGCGCGGGCGTCGATTTGACTCTGGACCCTGGGTTCTGGATATCAACTGACACGGCCAGATATCTTCAATGGTCGAAGGCCGGCGCCGGCGTCATTACATCGCGCGAGCCGCTGATCGAACCGCTCGACGGCATCCGCGCGGACTCACTCGACTTTTACGCCTCGATCCGCAGTTTCTATCTGCAATCGCGCAAGCGTGAGATCAACAATGGCCGCACGACCTATGAAGACTTGCCGGATATCGGCGACTTTGAAGAATTCGATGAACTCGAATAGTTCCCTTCGGGAGAGTATCTCATGACAGCACTGACCCGCCGTTCTTTCACCGCCTGCGTCGCCGCATGCTTTATGGCCATCGGCTTCACGCAGCCCGCAGCCGCAGACCAGGCCGCGGAAACCTATGTTCAGAACCTTCTCGATGAAGCCGCGCCGAGACTGACCAGCGGCGATCAGGAAGCCATGCTCGCCGCCGTGGATGAACTGGTCGATAAATATGTGGACATGCGCCGGGTCGGGCGTTTCGTTCTCGGCCGCGCCGCGCGACAGATGACGGACGAGCAGGCGGCGGAATATTTCCCGCTCTTCAAGGACTATGCGAAGATGGTCTATCGCAACACGATGGAAAATTACGCCGGCCAGCGCCTGACTGTCACCGGCTCCGTCGACCGCGCAGCCTATGACATCATCGTCAATTCCAAGATCGCCAACCCGGAGCCCGGCGACCAGTTCGCTGACTCTGTCATTCACTGGCGCATCTATCGCGACAAGGAAGGCAATATGTCGATCTTCGACGCCGGCGCAAACGAGATCTGGCTGGCGATTGAACAGCAGGAGCAGTTCACGTCGATCATCGCCAATAATGGCGGCGGCGTGAAAGGCATCGACGCCCTGATCGAAGACATGAAGGCGCGCCTGAACTGATAAAGCCTTGCATCATCTGATAATAAAAAAGGCCGCCCCAAGGGGCGGCCTTTTTTGTATCCAAATGGCGTCGCTTAGGACGAATAATATTCGACCACCAGATTCGGCTCCATCGTGCACTGATAAGGCACTTCAGCGAATTCCGGCACGCGCAGATAGGTCGCCGTCATCTTCTTGGGGTCGACTTCAAGATAATCCGGTATGTCGCGCTCTGCGCTTTGCAGGGCTTCCAGCACCAGCGCCATGTTGCGGGATTTTTCCTTGACCTCGACAACGTCGCCGACTTTGAGGCGCATGGACGGGATGTTGGTGCGAACGCCGTTCACTTTTACATGGCCGTGATTGATGAACTGACGGGCCGCAAATACGGTCGGTACGAATTTCGAACGATAGACCACAGCGTCGAGGCGGCTTTCCAGAAGTCCGATCAACAGCTCGGCGGTGTTGCCGCGCTGGCGAACCGCTTCGTTGTAGGTCCGCTCGAAATGCTTTTCGGAGATGTTGCCGTAATAGCCTTTGAGCTTCTGCTTCGCCATGAGCTGAAGGCCGAAGTCCGACAGCTTGCCCTTGCGGCGCTGGCCATGCATGCCCGGGCCGTAGTCGCGTTTATTGATGGGAGATTTTGGCCGGCCCCAGACGTTTTCGCCGACCCGGCGGTCAAGCTTGTGCTTGGCGCTAATGCGCTTTGACATCGTATCCTCAATTCCCGGCGCGGCCCGGCGCGCGGGGCCCATCCCCGGCGCAATCAAAACGGCGGTCCACGCGCCACCCGTTAGAAGCGGCGGGAAGTACCCAAGCGGGACGTGACTGTCAACGGCGGCGCTGCCGAAATGCGGCCTTTTTCCTGATTCCACGCCCAAAAAGCGAAAGGCCCGCCGGTTGGCGGGCCTTAAGCAAAATCAGTTAACGCCCGTGCGCTTAGGCGTTTTTGCGGCGGCCAGCGAAGCCAAGCCCGCCAAGACCGGCGATCATCAGCCAGGCGGCGGCCGGAAGCGGCACGTCAGAAACCTGACCGAACTCGGTAAAGTGGCTGAGACCAGAACCTGCTCCAGCAAATGACGTAAAATCGATGTTGAGCGATCCGCCGGAAGTGTTTTTGATGAAGACCGCAACATTGCCGATCTTCAAAACAACATACTCGGCTAAGGTCGAAAACATCATGCTGCCGCTATTGCCGGCGATCTGGGTCCCATCCGTACCGGCAAACAATCCCGCAGAACCTGAAATGAGAATGCTGAGGCGTTCAGCTTCAGACGCTTCATTCGACGGCGTACCGTCGTAATAGTCTGCAAAAGTGCTGGAAAGCGTGCCCGCGCCTGTCGGCTGAGCGCCATTGCCGCCTGCGCCTGTAAACGCCTCGCAACTCGTCGTGCATTCAATTGTGCCAAGGCCGTCATCGATCGTGATGACATTGGCGCTTGCCGCCGAGAAACCAACCGTGGCGACTGCGGCCAAAACTGTTACAAACTTTTTGATCACGAGGATCCCCCTTACTAAACGCTACACACGCGTGCATTGCAAAAAGCATGGCCAAGAGGTTTATGCAATATATGCACCTAACGCCTACGCTAAAATTTTATCGTTAATTCGCGGCCTGAAAGAAAGCGCTCTCCGGACACAACCCAGAGACGAAATTTTTCACGATGCCGGAAATCAGCTCGCCGCCAATTGGGGCGCCTGTTCGATCTCATATTCAGTGAAATCCGGCCTCGCCATCTCGCGAATATAGGTGCGGACATTGTGAGGGTAGAGCGTAAAATTCCGCCCGTTCTCGTCCACATACCAGGCGCCGCAGTTTGCAGCCCAGACACGGTCCTGAAGGTCGTGCTGAATGCGCTCGTCATAGGCTTTCGCCGCTTCCGGGCGTGGCGCGATACGCCCCGCCTCCCCCGCCCGGCGGATGAGATCGATGACGTAGTTCACCTGCGCCTCAATCATCAGGATGACGGAGTTATGGCCGAGGCCTGAGTTTGGCCCAAGCAGCATAAAGAAATTGGGAAAACCGGGAGCCATGATCGTGCGGTGCGCCGCGATCCCGCCTTTCCATGTTTCCCTGAGGCTTTGACCGGTAGGACCGATGACATCAATCGATTCAAGAATGTCGAAAGGTTTGAAGCCCGTCGCAAGAACAAGGATGTCGGCAGGATGTTCGCGGCCGTCGCTGGTTTTGACGCCGGTCTCCGTCACCGCCTCGATCGCTTCCGTCAGCAAGTCCACATTCTCTTTTTGGATCGCGGGCAGATAATCGTCCGAGATCAAAATGCGCTTGCAGCCTACGGGATAAGACGGCGTCAGTTTCGCGCGCAAGACCGGATCGGAAACTTGCGCTTCCATCTGCTTTTCGAAAATCTTCCGGACTGTCGCCTTGACGCGGTTTTCATCTTTCTTGAAAGCGGCAAACCGCCATTCCGCCAGCGTAAAATAAAATCCGCGATAAGCGCGTGCGAGAAACGGCGCTTTTGCAAACAACCCCTTCAGCCATTTCGGATAATAGTAGCTCTGGCGCGGCATCACCCAATTTGGGGTGCGCTGATAAACATCAAGATGGGAGACCTTGTCGACGATCGCCGGAATAACCTGCACTGCGCTCGCCGCCGACCCAACAATGGCGACACGTTTTCCCGTGAGATCGATGTCGTCGCGCCATTGCGCCGTATGAAAGACCGGCCCCTTAAAATCACGAAGCCCGGCAATATCCGGAATATTTGGTTCATGAAGGCCGCCAAGGCCGCTCACCACATAGTCGGCTTTCACCGAAGCGCCGTCAGCGAAGTCAATTGTCCATTCTCCGCCGTCATGACGGATCGCGGTCACGGTCTTGTTGAACTTGATGGAGGGATGGAGCCCATATTTCTGGGCGCAGTGTTTCATGTAGTCCCAGATTTCGGCGCCCGGTGAATAACGCCGCGACCAGTTCGGGTTCGGTTCGAACGAAAAGGAATAAAGATGCGAAGGCACATCGCAGGCGACGCCGGGATAGCGGTTCTCGCGCCAGGTCCCGCCGACATCTCCGGCCTTTTCGTAGATTGTAAAGTTCTCGAAGCCTTCCTGCTTCAATCGGATCGCCATGCCCATCCCGGAAAAACCGGCGCCGAGAATGGCGATGCGCGGTCCTTTTCCTTTGCGGGAAAGTGAGCCCGGTTCTGGAAGGTGGGTTCTGTGATCGTCCGCCATGGCGCCCCTGGTTTTTCTGGGTTTTTGATAAGGCGTTACACTGACCAGTTTACCCTACAATCGGACAACTCTTCAAGCGTGGCGCGCAGCCATCTCCGGCAAAGGTCAGGACCGCAGAGAAAAGGGGGTGAAATTCGTGTCGGCGTCATAAACATCGACGCCCTCCGCCCGCTTCAGCGCCGCCACCACGCGGTAGGTCACGGGCGTCAGCACGGCCTCCCACAGGACTTTGAGAAGATAATTGGTGGCGAGCACGGTCAGCACCTGACTCGTGGACCATACCCCGAGAAACGCGATGGGATAAAACAGGACACTGTCGACGCCCTGCCCCACCACGGTCGATCCGATCGTTCTTTGCCAGAGATGCTTGCCGCCCGAGGCGACTTTCATCCGCGCCATGACGAAGGCGTTGGCGAGTTCACCGGCCCAGAAGGCGATGATGGACGCAAAAACAATGCGCGGGGTGAGACCAAAGACAGCCTCATAAGCCGCCTGTCCTTCCCATCCCGGTGCCGGTGGCATGGAGACGACGACCCATGACATGAAAGCCATGAACAGGACCGCGCCAAAGCCCGCCCAAACAACGCGGCGCGCCCGGGCGTAGCCGTATACTTCGGTCATGACATCGCCGAGCACATAGGAAAGCGGGAAAAACAATATCCCCGCGCCGAACATGCCCACATTCCAGCTTCCGATTTTGAATTCGAAAAGCTGCACCAGTTTCGCAGCGCCGATCAGGTTCGAGCAGATCAGGATGGCGACAAACGCCGCCATGGCGAAGTCGTAATATTTGAAGCGGTGATTATGCAGCGCGTCCGCATGGTCAATGCGCTCAAGTGTTTGTTGTTGCGCCATACGCCCGCCCCTTCGCCGCGCCTATTGGTTCCAGCCGTCCCAGCCGGGCCCGCGCACAACGCGTCCGGCTTTCGCGCCCGTATGCTCGCCGTCTTTCAGCGTCTGCACGCCATTTACAAACACCTGCTCAACGCCGACGGCAAGCTGATGCGGTTCCGCGAATGTCGCTTTGTCCTGAATGGTTTGCGGATCGAAAACTACGATGTCGGCATAGTAACCCGGCGCCAAAAGGCCCCGGTCCTTGATTTTGAGATTGCCGGCGGGCTGTGACGTCAGCTTGCGGACGGCTTCTTCGATCGTCAGCACACCCTCGTCGCGGACATATTTGGCGAAGACCCGCGCGAAATTGCCGTAAGCGCGAGGATGGGTGCTTTGCTCAAGAAAGACGCCTTCCGGCGCCATGGAGCCGCCGTCGGATCCGAAGCTGACCCAGGGAAGCGCAATCTTCTTTCTGATGTTGTCTTCCGACATGGAGAAATAAACGACCTGCACGCGGCTTCCATCTTCGACCACAAGATCCATGGCCGTTTCCTCGTAAGGGGCGCCGCGCTCCTCGGCGACTTCCGCCAGCGTCTTGCCGATATATTTGCGAAGCTCCGGATTGCGGAATCCGACCAGCAACACGCCTTCGGGTCCGCCGGCATTGGTGATGCCGCTGACAAACTTGTCGGAAGGCTCGCGGATTTCTTTTCCGACGCGCGCGCGGATTGCAGGATCGCGCAAGCGCTCCGCCCATTTTTCGTAACCGCCTTCCTGCACCCAGAGCGGCATCGCCGCGTCGAGCCCCGTTGAACTTGCCGGATAGGCGTACATGTCCGCCGTAATCTTCAAGCCTTCGCCCTGAGCGGCCTCCACCTTGGCGATGACGTCATCAAGCTTGCCCCAATTGGCGCGCCCGCTCGCCTTCAGATGATAGATTTCCGCCGGAGCGCCGGTGGCGCGAGAAATTCCGATCAACTCGTCTATAGCTTCGAGCAGCTCTTCGTCTTCCGACCGGATATGGGAAATATACATGCCGTCCGATTCGGCGGCGGCGGCGACAAGCGCCGTCAGCTCTTCGGTGCTGGCGAAATTCGCCGGGGCGTAAATCAGCGATGAACCAACGCCCATTGCGCCTTCGCGCATCGCCTCGCGCACCATGGCCTGCATTTCTTCAAGCTCTTCCGGCGTCGCGGCGCGATTTTCATAACCGATCACCGAAGCGCGCAGGGTTGTCGCGCCAACAAAGGACGCCACATTGGGAGAGACGCCGCTTTCCTCCAGGAACTCAAGATATTCGCCCAGAGTCGTCCATTCGATGTCGTAAAATATATCCGTCTGGCGCGCTTTCGCCTGGCGCTTGATCTCATCCGACCACGGACCATAGGAAACGCCCTCGCCGAAAACTTCGAGCGTCACCCCTTGTGAGATGTCGCCGAGACTGCGACCGTCCTCGATAAGGTCTTCAACGGCCCAGCTCAACATGTTGATGAATCCGGGTGCAACAGCGAGCCCGTCAGCGTCAACAACCAGATCCGCCTTTGCATCTGTCAAAGACCCGATCGCGGCAATGCGGTCTCCTTTGACCGCCACATCTGCGATTTCACCGGGTGCGCCGGACCCGTCATAAACAGTCCCGCCGCGAATAATGACGTCATATTGGTCGGGAACGAACTGACCATCTTCCACAACCGCGCCGCCATTGCAGGCGGTCAGGAAAAGCGCCAATCCGGCGCCAATTTTTTTCAACATCATCCCCGCTCCTCTGTTCAAAGCAAGTTTCAGCTGTTTGTGATCCCCGCGCAAGCTGGGCGGTTTTATTTAGCCAGCCAGATTGACCCGCATCGAGGCGCTTTCGCTCGGCAGCGCAGCAAGGTTCATAGCGACAGAAATCCGGTCTCGCTCCCCAGCATGTGGCCGCACCCCATGCATGAGCCAGGACGGAAAGATCACGAGCCGCCCCGGCTCCGGGGTCAGACTAACTTTCGTGCTCTGATGCGCGCCATTGTCATCAGCAAAAACAAGATCGGCTCCATACATTCGGTTCATAGGAAACCGCGGATCGAGCAGAACCAACGGACCCCCTTCTAGATCGCCGCCATCATCGACATAGTAGACGCCTGACCACAGGCAAGAAGGATGAGCGTGATACTGGTTAGACGCGCCAGCGGGCGAGACATTCGCCCACATATCCATAGCCATACGATATCGCGACCTGCCCGATTTGGCGCCAAGGTCTTTCGTGTGCCGACCGCAAAGCTGCATCATGGCCTTGGCAAGCGTCTGGGCCGCAGGGCCGCCCCATTTCAACATCTTGCTGTCAGAGTGCCAGCCGAGGACGTTTGAGCGGGTGAGCCCTTCAGAAACTTCCTTTCGAGCAAGGATTGTTTCCTTTAAGGCTGCGTTTAGCGCAGGAGCGTCCTTCAGTTCGGCAACAATAATATTGGTCGGGAAGATGTCCCGAACCTCGTGATGCACGATGAGCTCTTGTTTTGTATGTTCTTCCATTCTGCTTGACCATCGGAACTGTCTGTATCGGATTAATTTTTGCTGGCGCAGGCGCTTCTGTCCAGCGCGGACCCGCCATGAAAATTCAGGTCACCGCCGACTGTCATCGCCGCCGCGGCGACCGCCCACCAGCGCCTTGATGACGCCGCGCAAGGTCCGCACCTCCGCTTCGGTCAGCCCAGCCCTCAACAGCGCCGCTTTTATATTGCGGGTAAACGCAATCCGCTTTTCCGGAACGAGGAAGTAGCCGGCGGCGTCAAGTTCAGTGACCAGATGATCGAACAACCGCTCGAAATTTTCCCTGATCGCCGGTTCATGCTCGTAGAGCTCTGACGCCAGCGCCGTTTGCCCCTGGGCCCGCGCCCATTCATAGGCGACAATCATCGCCGCCTGTCCTAAATTGAGCGAGGCGAAAGCCGGATTGACCGGAATCGACACGATAGCGTCGGCGCGCATCACATCGTCATTGGCAAGACCGGAGCGTTCGCCGCCAAACATCACAGCGCAGCGCTCACCGCGTTCAACCCGCCGCCGAAGCTCCTGAGCAGCCTCGGTCGGGTCTAACACCGGCAGCAGGACTTCCCGCGGTCGCGCCGTGGTCGCGAGCACATAATGGCAGTCGGCCAGGGCCTGCCGCGTGGTCTCGAACACCTCCGCGCGGTCAATGACGATGGAGGCGCCTGCGGCCATGGCCCCGGCCTTTTCATTGGGCCAGCCATCTCTCGGATTGACCAGCCTCAGGCCCGAAAGCCCGAAATTGAGCATGGCCCGGGCCGCGGCGCCGATATTTTCGCCCATTTGCGGCTCAACCAGGACGAAAATAGGCGCGGCTTTCAGGTCGCCGCGTCCATCCCGCCGGGCGATTCGCTCAATCGTGGGAGCCCGCCCCGGCGCAGACTGCGCATCGTCCGGTTTCTTCTTCATATGCTCGATATCTCTTCAGCGGCCATTAGGTTCCGGGCTGCCTCTTTTCATCGGCCCCTGCACGATGCTAAGAGCCCCGCAACACCCATCACAGATTAGTCTCCAGCGGGCATGCCGTCCAAGCACGCCCAAGCAGTCCGGTAGGAAATTCCATGCAAAAAATCAAAGTCGATAATCCAGTCGTTGAAATGGACGGGGACGAGATGACCCGGATCATCTGGCAGATGATCAAGGACAAGCTCATCCACCCCTATCTTGATGTCGACCTGAAATATTTCGACCTTGGTATGGAAAGCCGCGACGCGACCGACGACCAGATCACCGTGGATGCGGCGGAAGCCACGAAAAAATACGGGGTGGCGGTCAAATGCGCGACCATCACGCCTGACGAAGCGCGCGTTGAGGAATTCGGCCTCAAGAAAATGTGGCGCTCGCCCAACGGCACGATCCGCAACATTCTCGGCGGCGTCGTCTTTCGCGAGCCGATTATCATGCGCAACGTGCCGCGCCTCGTTCCGGGCTGGACCCAGCCGGTAATCATCGGCCGCCACGCTTTCGGCGACCAGTACCGGGCGTCCGACATGCTGTTCCCCGGCAAGGGCAAGCTGACCATGAAATGGGAAGGCGAGAACGGCGAAGTTCAGGAACAGGAAGTTTTCGACGCGCCTTCAGCCGGCATCTATATGGGCATGTACAATCTCGATGATTCGATCACGGATTTTGCACGCGCGTGCTTCAACTACGCCCTTCAGCGCAAATATCCGCTGTATCTGTCGACCAAGAACACCATTCTCAAAAAATATGACGGCCGTTTCAAAGACATTTTCGCCGACATGTATGAGGCCGAGTTCAAAGAGAAATTCGCCGAGCACGGCCTTACCTATGAGCACCGCCTGATCGACGACATGGTGGCGGCCTGCCTGAAATGGTCCGGCGGTTATGTCTGGGCGTGCAAGAACTATGATGGCGATGTGCAATCCGACACAGTGGCCCAAGGATATGGCTCGCTCGGCCTGATGACCTCCGTGCTGATGACGCCAGACGGGAAAACCGTGGAAGCCGAAGCGGCTCACGGCACAGTCACCCGCCACTTCCGCGCCCATGAACGCGGCGAGGAAACCTCGACCAACTCCATCGCCTCGATCTACGCCTGGACGCGCGGCCTCGCCCATCGCGGCAAGCTCGACAACAATGAAGCGCTCATCAACTTCGCCAAGACCCTTGAACAGACCGTGATCAAGACCGTTGAATCCGGCTATATGACCAAGGATCTCGCCCTCCTCATCGGCGCCGAGCAGAAATGGCTGACAACCTCCGGATTCCTTGAAAAAGTTGATGAAAACTTCCGCAAGGCGATGGGGGCTTAAGGTCCGGGAGTCCCATTGCTGGACGGGAACTTTTCCAGCGCAGAGGCGTTACTAGATGCCAACCCATACGCGCAGAGTTAAAAAATCCCGGCCGAGTACCCAATGTCCAGATTGACGCCGTTTGAAAAAGACCTTCGCTTTGTTCGCCAGTTTGCGCGGGCCGTCACCTCCGACCAGTTTCTGGGGGACGAAATTGCAGCAGCAGCCCTCAGCAACTTCGACTACGCCTCACTGGAAGGTCTTTCCGATCGCGAACGGCAAGTCGCTGTGTTCCGCGCCTTCTATGACGCTTGGCGCAGCGCCCCGGCGGAGAGCGGCGTTGCCTTTTCGAATCGGTCCGTGCTCGCTGCCCGTCCCTTCACTGCGGAGCCGCCGCGTCAGCTTGTCCTTCTTGTTGACGTGATCGGGATCGACAGCAGCAAGGCGGCGGCGCTTCTGGATATCGATTCCGATGAAGCGAAACGCATGCTTGCGGAAGAACGCAAACTTATCGCGGCGACGCAGATTTCAGGCGCAGCCCTTGTTGTCGAAGATGAACCGGTGATTGCGCTTGAGGTCGCTGCGACGCTGGAAATGATCGGCCTTGATGTCGTTGCAACGGCGCGCAACGCCGAAGATGCGGTCCGCCTGGCGCATCAGCATAAACCAGATGTGGTGATGGCGGATTATGATCTCGGCGCAGGCCGGACCGGTCTTGACGCCGTGCGCGACATCACATCGGAGCTTCCGGTGATTGCGATTTTCCTGACCGCTTACCCTGATGATGTCTTGAGCGGCAGTGACTATGATCCCACCTTTATCCTGACGAAACCCTTTGAGGAACGCGCCCTTCGCGCAGCTATTGTGCATGGACTGTCCATGCCGCGGGCCGGAATCATAAAATAAGTCACCCTACCCATGCGCAACCTTAACCCTCTCTCTTTTCGGCGACGCCCCGCCTGTGATCCTTTCGGAATTCGCCTGCAATGACGTTGACGCGGCGGCAACGCGGTCTCATCGCTTTTGTTTCCGTCGGTATGGGTCTGCTGGTGCTTTTTGCGGCGGCGGCCGCTGCATTTTTTGTAAATCAGGCAAGCACACGCGCCGATGCTCTTGTCACGCACACAATCACCATCATCACCGAAGCGCTGAAATATCAAAGCAGCATTCAGGGCGCCGTCATCGGCGAGCGCGCTTACCTGATCACGCGCGATGAACAATATTTGACCGATTATGAAACCGCGCTGTCGGATTATGAAGAAGCCCGCCAGACAATACGGGAGCTGACGCGCGACAACCCCGCGCAACAGCTTCGCCTCGACAATATCGACATTCAGGCGAAAAACATTACCGATTCCCTCATGCGGGCGGTTAAAAACGTAGCGGCGGGCGACGGCGAAGACCGGGAAACGCTTGTCCGACGAAGCAATGTCGACGCCCTCCTAGCCCAGTTCAACGACATGATATCGATATTAATCCAGGAGGAACAAACGCTGCTACAAACGCGCCGGGTGGAGCAAAACAGAACCGATCGGCTGGTCGGACAGATCATCCTTGGATCGCTCGCCATTATTTCAGGCTTGCTCCTCTTGCAGCTCGCCATGTTGCGCGAACAAAACCGTTTGCAGACAGTTCGAACCACCGAGATTTTGGAGCTTAACACCGAACTTGAGCAACATGTCGCTGAACGGACAAAAGAACTTGAAGAAGCGAAAATCTCCCTGGAAGAGGAAAATCTGCGCGTTGAATCCCTGTTGCGCGACCTTCATCACCGCGTCGGCAACAGTCTGCAGCTCGTAGCGTCTTTTCTCTCTCTCCAGGCGAATCAGGTGGGCGGCGAAGAAGCCAAATCCACCTTACGCGCTGCGCGTGGGCGGGTTCTCTCCATCGCCGCCACACAACGCCGGCTCGCGATGAATACAAACCATGAAGTCGTCGCGTCCCGTCATTTCATCGAACAAATTGTCGCCGATCTCAAAACCAACCTGAATTTCGAACAGAATATCAACATCACAACCGATGTCGGAAATTTCAACATTCCCTCACGGGACGCTGTCACGATCGGCGTTCTCGTTTCCGAGATGGTCACCAATGCGGCGAAATACGCATTCTCGGGCCGGGAAAGCGGGTTCATTCGAGTCACCTTTGATCATGACCCCAGCGCCGAACAGTGTGTGCTAATCGTGGAGGATGATGGCGTCGGTCTGAGTGACGGGCCCGCCAACCCCCATGGCGGCCTTGGGCGGCGGATCATCGACAGCCTGGTCGCCGCGCTGGGTGGAGAAATAGAACGCGGCGAGAGCGGTCTGGGACAAGGGCCTGGCCTCCGTTTGGCCGTGATTTACCCTTTTTCCCCGGCTGAATAAGGCTAAAGAAATCAACCTTTTCCGCCCTTCCTCGCAGATTTGGGGCAGTTGGGCGCATTCGGCTCGCATTCCCGGCCCCCTCATGGCAGCATGAAGGCCTTGGGGCGTTGCGTAGACCCTTAGGAGCTGACCTATGTTGAGACCTTTTTTCCTCTCCGGAATCGCCGCCTGTGCGCTGAGCCTGCCTGCCGCCGCGGAGACCCGGAGCTATGACCTCGCCGCTTTTGACAGCATCGATATTTCGGCCGGCCTGAAACTCGTCGCCAAAGCGGGGGGCAAACAGTCAATCGCGGTTGAAACGGAGGAAGGCGATTACAGCGATTTCGAAATCGAGGTGAAAAGCGGCGTTCTCTATCTCAGCCGCGAGTGGAACCGTTTGCGCTGGCATCAGAAAAAAGCCGACTACACGGTTTTCGTGACAACACCGGAGATCAAAGCGCTCGACGCCTCCTCCGGATCGCATTCGACCCTGGAAGATATCGATTCACGCCGTTTCAACGCTGACCTTTCAAGCGGCTCCTTCGCTGTCATCTCCGGGCGCAGCGATGATTGCACGGTAGACATTTCCAGCGGCGCCAATCTCGATGCGCGCGCCCTGATCTGCAGCAGCGCGAATGTCGATGTCTCAAGCGGCGGCCATGGCGAGGTCACCGTCCTGAAAGCGCTTGTGGGCGACGCGTCCAGCGGCGGTCATATGGCGGTGTTCGGAACGCCCGAGCGCGTCAATATTGACCGCTCTTCAGGCGGGCGCATCAAGATCAAGACGCCGGTGACGGCGACGCGGGACTGATCCGCGACCACACAAAACGAATAAGAGCGTGAAAACGCCGTTCAAAAAAGAAGGGAAATCAAATGTCGAAACCTGTCACCTTTATCATGGCGGCCAGCGCGGCTGCATTAAGCGCTCTGGCGTTCGCCCATGCTGAAACACAAACTTACGATTTTTCAGGTTTTTCCGTTATCGACGCCTCCGCTGGCGTTGATGTTGAGGTGAGAGTTGGCGGGGCTTATTCGGTCCGCGCGGAAGGCGAGCCCGAGGCGCTGGAGCGCCTGCGTATCGAGCGTGATGGCGATGTTCTCGAAATCGGACGCGTGCGAGACCGGTCATTCTTTTCACCCGGCCGCAAATGGAAAGTGGTGGTTTACGTCAACATGCCCGAGCTTAACGGCGTCGACGCCTCCAGCGGCTCGGACGTAACGGCAACCGGCATCGACGCCGGCGAGTTCAGCGCCTCTGTGTCGAGTGGCGCAGATGCAAGCCTGCGCGGCACATGCGCGACAATTAAAGCCGACGGCAGCAGCGGCGCCGATCTCAATGCGGAAGGTCTGCAATGCGAGAATGCGGTCGCGGATGTTTCTTCCGGCGCCGACCTTACGCTCTACGCGTCTGAAAGCCTTGTTGCCGATGCGTCAAGCGGCGGCGATATCACCGTTTATGGCGCACCGAAAAACACCAATATCGACAAATCGTCCGGTGGCGATGTTCACATCCGCGATTAAATAGAGCTCTAAGCGCTCAGCGCCTTTTCAATCGCTTTAATGGCGTCGCCCGCAAGGGCGCCGTCCGGTCCGCCGGCCTGCGCCATATCCGGGCGCCCGCCGCCGCCCTTACCGCCCATGGCCTCGGCGCCGGCGCGCACGAGATCGACGGCGGAAAGCCGGTCCTTCAGATCGTCGGTGACGCCGACAGCCAGCGCCGCCTTGCCGTCATTGACGCCGACAAAAGCGGCCACGCCTGAGCCAATTTTCTGTTTCGCCTGATCGACGAGCCCGCGAAGATCCTTCGCGGCGACGCCATCAAGAACACGCCCGAGAAACTTGACGCCGCCAATCTCAGCGACCTCCTCTTCGGCCGCCGCCCCCGCGCCGCCGCCAAGAGCCAATTGCTTTTTCGCCGCAGCGAGTTCGCGCTCAAGCTTTTTGCGTTCGGCCACCAGCGCTTCGATGCGCGCAGGCAATTCATCCGGCGTCGTCTTGAGAGCGTCGGACGCCTGACGCGCCAGCGCAGCCTGGCCTTCGAGATACGCCCGCGCCGCCTCACCGGTCAGCGCCTCAATCCGGCGCACACCCGCCGAAACCGCGCTCTCTCCGACAATTTTGAAAAGCGCAATGTCGCCAATCCGGCGCACATGGGTCCCGCCGCAAAGCTCCACGGAATAGGGTTTATCGCCGCCCTCAAGCGCCCGGCCCATGGTCAGCACACGGACGTCATCATCGTATTTTTCACCAAAAAGCGCGATCGCGCCTGATTCAACCGCGTCATCATAGGACATGACGCGAGTTTCAACTGGCGTATTCTGGCGAATGACCGCGTTAACGCGCGCCTCAACCTCGGCGATTTCCTTGGCGCTGATCGCCTTCGGATTAGTGATGTCAAAACGCATACGCTCCGGCGCGACAAGCGAGCCTTTCTGGGCCACATGCGGTCCAAGCACATCGCGCAGGGCCGCATGCGCCAGATGGGTCACTGAATGGTTGGCGCGAATGCGGTTGCGGCGCGCAACATCAATCGCAAGATGCACGGCTTCGCCTTTTTTAATCGCCCCCTTTTCCACCTTGCCGATATGGCCGTGAAGCGCGCCAGCGCGTTTCTTGACGTCTTCAATCACGATGACGGCGCCGCTATCGGTCGTTATGCGCCCGGCGTCGCCCACCTGCCCGCCGGATTCGGCGTAAAATGGGGTTTGATTGACGATGATTTCGACCGCATCGCCTTTGGTCGCTTCATCGACGATCTCGCCGCCGGAAACGATCGCCTGAATAACGCCTTCAGCTTCCTCGTGAATGTAACCGAGAAATTCGGTTGCGCCATTTTCGGAGCGAAGATCGAACCAGACGCTTTCATCAGCGGCGTCGCCCGATCCCGCCCAGGCGGCGCGCGCGGCGGCTTTTTGCGCAGCCATCGCCTTGTCGAAGCCTTCGACGTCAACGCTTCGGCCTTCGCGGCGAAGCGCATCCTGCGTCAGATCGAGGGGAAAACCGTAAGTGTCATAGAGCTTGAAGGCCGCCTCACCGGGAAGCGCGGCGCCCTCGCCCAGATTCGCGGTTTCTTCCTCCAAAAGTTTCAGCCCTCGTTCGAGCAGGCTGCGGAATTTTTCTTCTTCACTGCGAAGGGTTTCCACAATCAGCGGCTCAGCGCGCTGCAATTCCGGAAAGGCGCCGCCCATCTCCCGCACCAGCACCGGCGCCAGGCGTGCGAGCAGCGGGTCGCGTGCGCCAAGGCTATGGGCGTATCGCATGGCGCGGCGCATAATCCGGCGTAGCACATAACCCCGGCCCTCATTGGAAGGGCCAACGCCGTCGGCGATCAGAAAACTGGTCGCCCGCAGATGGTCGGCGATCACGCGATGCGCCGGCTTGTCCTCGCCTTCCGCCTTGCGGCCTGTCAGATCGACAGACGCCGCAATCAGGGTGCGGAACAAATCAATGTCGTAATTGTCGTGAACGCCCTGCAAGACGGCGGCGATGCGCTCCAGCCCCATGCCGGTATCGATAGACGGTTTAGGCAGATCGACCTGTTTGCCGTCGCTGAGTTTTTCGAACTGCATGAAGACGAGATTCCAGATCTCGACAAAACGGTCGCCGTCCTCATCCGGCGAGCCCGGAGGACCGCCCGGAATGTGATCGCCATGATCGTAGAAAATCTCCGAGCACGGCCCGCAGGGGCCGGTGTCTCCCATAGCCCAGAAATTATCATTCGTCGGAATGCGGATGATCTTGTGTTCCGGCAAACCGGAAATCTTGCGCCAGAGATCAAACGCCTCATCATCAGTGTGATAGACGGTGACCGTCAGCCGATCGGCCAGCAGCCCAAAATCCTTGTGGACCAGAGTCCAGGCGGCGTTGATCGCCTCTTCCTTGAAATAGTCGCCGAACGAAAAGTTGCCGAGCATCTCAAAAAATGTGTGGTGACGCGCGGTGTACCCCACATTGTCGAGGTCATTGTGCTTGCCGCCCGCGCGAACGCATTTCTGCGACGAGGCGGCGCGGGAATAGTCGCGCGTTTCGGCGCCGGTGAAAATGTTCTTGAACGGCACCATGCCGGCGTTGACGAACATGAGCGTCGGATCGTTTTGCGGCACAAGCGGCGCTGAAGGCGCAATGAAATGATCGCGCGCAGCGAAAAAGTTCAAAAACTGAGAGCGGATATCTTTCAGCGACGTCATGGAGGGGGCCTGCCTCGTCTTGTCTTGTTGTCCAGCGTTCCGGTCCGGCCGCGCCCGCCGGGCGGGAACGGCCATCTCAATATAGAAACTGCGCCGGCCCCCATGAAGGAGCCGGCGCAGGAAAAGGTCTTAAGCTGATGAGCCCGCCCCGTCTAGGCGAGCGGTCCGAAGCCGCCGCCCCGGAAGGGGCCACGGCCCTTAAGCTCAGGCGGACGTCATACAAAAAGCGTTGAGCTTGTTGCCGTCTAGGTCGCGGAAATAGCCGGCGTAAAATGTATCGCCCCGTGGGCCGGCCGGACCCTCGTCCTTGGCGCCGAGCTCGATCGCTTTCTTGTAGACCCGGTCGACGGTCTCCGGCTTGTCGCAGGCGAGCGCGACCATGGTCCCATTGCCGACCGTCGCAGCGTTTCCATCATGAGGCTTGATAATGCCAAGTCCCGGTCCGCCGCCGCCCCAGGCGATGAAGGTGTCGCCTTCCATCTGGCGTTTGGCGCCGAGCTCGGCGAGCAGCGCATCGTAAAATTTAGCGGATTTTTCCATGTCGTTTGTTCCGACAGTCACATACCCAATCATGTCTTTCTCCCGTTTTACCCCGTTAAGGCGTGAATAAAGATAAGTCCGGCGTCACACATCCTGCACACCGCATTGTTCAACTTTGCAGGCGACAGGAAAAGGCAATTCCGCAGGCCACACCTCTCAATACGGAGGCCGGCCGGCAGAAATCACGCAACGACGTTCTGTCCCCGGTTAAGCCTCCGCAGCAACCGCGTCGTCATCATCCTTGTTATCGCCGGTCAGCATTTCCTCAGCGACGAGCCCCGCATTGGCGCGAACCGCAGCCTCAATCGAGGCGGCCATGTCCGGATTTTCACGCAGGAATTGCTTCGCGTTTTCGCGGCCCTGACCGATACGCTCGGAATTATAGGAAAACCAGGAGCCCGATTTTTCGACCACATTGGCCTTAACGCCAAGATCGATAAGTTCACCCATCTTTGAGACGCCTTCGCCATACATGATATCGAACTCTACCTGCTTGAAGGGCGGCGCGACCTTGTTTTTTACGACTTTGACGCGGGTCTGGTTGCCAACCACTTCGTCGCGATTCTTGATGGCGCCGATGCGGCGGATGTCGAGACGTACGGAGGAATAGAATTTCAGGGCGTTGCCGCCGGTGGTCGTCTCAGGCGAACCAAACATCACGCCGATCTTCATGCGGATCTGGTTGATGAAAATCACCAGCGTATTGGATTTGGAGATCGAGCCGGTGAGCTTGCGCAAGGCCTGGCTCATCAGGCGCGCCTGAAGCCCAGGAAGCGAGTCACCCATCTCCCCTTCAAGCTCGGCGCGCGGCGTGAGCGCAGCAACCGAGTCAATGATCAGCACATCAACAGCGCCGGAGCGCACCAGCGTGTCGGCGATTTCCAGCGCCTGCTCCCCGGTGTCAGGCTGCGATATCAAAAGCTCATCAAGATTGACGCCGAGCTTTTGCGCGTAAACCGGATCCAGCGCATGTTCGGCGTCGATAAAGGCCGCTGTGCCGCCAACCTTCTGCGTTTCCGCGGCCACATGCAGGGACAAGGTGGTTTTGCCGGAGCTTTCCGGCCCGTAAATCTCGACGACCCGGCCCTTGGGCAAGCCGCCAATTCCCAGCGCGATGTCGAGGCCAAGCGAGCCCGTGGAAATCGATTCAATGTCGACGATGTTCTTGTCGCCAAGGCGCATGAGCGAGCCTTTGCCAAACGCCTTGTCGATTTGAGAAATCGCCGATTCCAGCGCCTTCGACTTGTCCATGCCGTCCGTCTCCACTACCCGCAAACCGCCTTTAATCATCACCGCCTCCGTTGCCTGACAAGGGCCTCCCCTGTCAATGGCGGCCTTTGTACGCTATTTGTTCTCTTTTCGCAACATAAATTATCATATTGAAATTATTACATTATTATTGTTTGTTCTAATTTTGTCCATCCCGCTATATACCGGGATTATACCCTTGCAGCATGTAGTCCCTTGAGCGCCGGCGATTGTGATTCCCCGCCCTAGCGAGGGCGCTACACAAGGGTCATATTCCAGTGCTAAGCGCAACGGAACATTCCCGCCCGGCGCGTCTTAGGTATATGTGTTTCCCGCGCCCGCGCAGGCCCCGAAAACAGCCAAGCTGAAAGACGCCATGAACCGTATTCTTTTCATTCTCCTCGCCCTCGTCGCCCTCGCCCTTGCGATCCTCCTGTTCCTGCCGGGCCTTGTGCCCGTCTCGGCCTTTAAGGGCCGGATTGAAACGCAGGCCTCCAACGCGCTCGGCCGCGAGGTCAGTTTCGGCGACGATCTTTCCTTCCGGATTTTTCCGCGCACGGCGTTTCGCGTGACCGATCTCGTCATCGCCAACGCCGACGGGTTCTCCGGCGATTATCTCGCCCGCGTCGAGGAAGCCGATATCGGGGTGAAGCTCCTGCCGCTTTTATCGGACAGCGTGGAGATCGACCGCTTTGTCCTGACGCGCCCGGACATTCGCCTGACGCGCGCCCAGGACGGCGCCGTCAACTGGAACCTGGCGCAATCGGAGACGGCTCCGAGCGAAACCGAAACCAGCAGCGCGCAGCGTGAGTTAAAGCTTGGCGATGTCCGCATCGTTGACGGCGCCGCCCGCTATGAAGATCTGTCGACCGGCAAGAGCTATGTCGCCGAAGAGATCGACATGACCGTGGTCCTGAAAAGTCTCACCGAGCCGCTGGAAGCCAAAGGCGAGATGCAGTTTCAGGGCGCGCCCGCGACGGTCGACATGGTGCTGACGAGCCTTCGGGCCATTATGGATCAGGAGCCGGGCAATCTGAAGCTCGACCTCAAAGTGGGCGACGCGGAAATCGGCGCCGACCTTGCGATCACCACAAAAGACGGCGTTCATTATTCGGGGCCGGCGAGCCTTTCCGCGCCGGACCTTCCCGCCTTCGCCGCGCTTGCCGGCACGGAGCTCGCCGAAGCGCCAGGCTTCGACAAACTCTCCGTCAAAGGCGATATTGACGGCAATGACGCCTCCCTGCGGCTTGAAAACGCGTCGATCAATTTCGACGAGATCGCCGCGCAAGGCGCCGTCATGCTCAACTGGGCGGGCGCACGGCCGAAAGCGAGCGGCGTTCTGTCTACGGACAAACTCGATCTGCGTCCCTATATGCCGCCGCCATCGACCAGCGCGGAAGGGTTTCCCGCCTGGTCCGAGGCGAAGATGGATTTCGCAAGCCTCAACAATATCGATGCGGATTTCGATATTTCGACCGACGCCGTCTATGTGAATGATCTTGAATTCGGCGAAAGCCGCATCAAGCTGTTGGTGGACGCCGGGCGGCTCACCGCTGAAATCCCCGAGCTTTCCATGTATGGCGGACAAGGCTCGGGCCGGGTCGTCGTCAACGCCCGCGGCGCAACACCGTCTTTCGCCGGCAATTTCGATGTCGGCGCCGTCCAGGCCCAACCCTTTTCCAAGGATCTGATGAAGCATGACAATCTGTTGGGGCTCGGCTCGTTCAAGCTGAACTTCGCCGCGACGGGCGACAGCCAGGCGGCGATCATGCGCACCATCGACGGATCGGGCGGCTTCGACCTCGCCGACGGCGCTTTGAAAGGCGTCAACATCGCCGGGCTCGTTCGCGCGGTCGGCCAGTTTACCGAAGGCTTCAATCCGGCTGCCCTGCAACGCGCGGTCGCCGAAGCGCGCGGGCCCTCGCAACAGACGGACTTTTCGGAATTCCTGTCCGATTTCTCCATCACGAACGGGCTTGTCTCGGCGCCGACCATCACCTTGAACGGGCCTTATCTGTCTATGTCCGGACAAGGCACCATCAACCTTGCGGAACAGAAGATCGACTTGCGCCTTTCTCCCAAGGGAACAACAGTTCTTGAAGGTCAGGAAGGCGGACGCACCGTGACGGTCCCTGTCCGCATTGGCGGGACTTTTTCAAAACCGACCATCGGGATCGACGCCGAATCGCTCGCGCGCACCGGCCTTCAGCGCACGCTTGAAAACGTGCTCTCGAACCGGAACAAGAAAGAGGATGGTGAAGAGGGCGCCGACGCTACCGACGAGGAAGCAGATCCTGCGCGCGCCATTATCGAAGGCATTATCGGCGGCAAAAAGAAAGAGCCTGATCAGCAACAAGACGGCGCAACAGAAGATAGCGCCGCAACGCCTGAGGAAACGCTGATCAATGAGGGCCTGAACGCGATTTTCGGTAAAAAGAAAACGGCCCCCAAGGAAGAAACCAAAGAGGAAGAGCCGCAGCAATAGCCGCCGCTCCCTCGCACGCAACGGCGCCGTCCATCCGCCAATAAAAAAACGCCCCGCATTGCTGCGGGGCGTTTTTGCGTTTCCTCCCGGAAACAAAAACGGCCGGTTTTTATCTTATTGGTGGGCCGCCGGATCGGGACAATCCGCTTTTGATCTGCGCATCAGCATAAAGATCAAGACAATCGCCAAAAGCGGCGAGCCGATAATGAACAATGTCATCGCAACAGCGCCGCCCGCGGCGACAATGCCCACAAGCGCGCCGACAAGACCAAGAACGACGCCAAACAAGGCGACGAACAATCCTGCAATGATAGCGGCGAGCCCGCCATAACCGGCGACGATCGATTCCGCGACGGTGAGCGGCGTATCGCTGGCGAAATATGCGCCCACAGACAAGGCGCCGCCCAAAAACAGGATCAAAATAACCGGCGCGTAGAGCCAAGCCATTCCGCCTGAACGTGAATTTTCCTGATAGTCGGTTGCCATTTTCGCACCCCTTTCGAGCGGGCGTTCCGCTCGCCTTTTCTTTGTTGGTTCGGATACGCTTTACTGATGGTGATCTTCGGATGAATGCGCCGCGAGCTCAAGCCGCTCCGGCGCAGGATTAGCCCGGCTCGTCGCGGATTTGGACTTTCGATGCGCCCTTGCGGGGCCATAAGCGCTTTGCTAGGCGGTGCGCCCCATCAGACCGCCCTGAAAGGAATGACATGGCGTCCCGTCCCGCCGCGCCCAAACTCACTGCCCGGACCGCCCCCTCCGCAATGGCGCCGCCGCCGCGCGCCTGGCAACGCATGCTGTCGGGGCGCCGTCTCGATCTTCTCGATCCCTCGCCTATGGATGTGGAGATCGAGGACATCGCCCATGGCCTTGCACGCGTCGCCCGCTGGAACGGCCAGACCAAGGGGCCGATCCCGTTCAATGTGGCGCAGCACTCCCTGATCGTCGAAAATTTCTGCGGTGAACTAAAACCCGGCTGGCCGGTGAAATGGCGGCTCGCGGCGCTGCTGCACGATGCGCCGGAATTCGTCATCGGCGACATGATCTCACCCTTCAAGGCGCAGCTTGGCGAGCACTACAAGGCGATTGAAAGCCGGCTGATGCAGGCGATCCATCTGCGCTTTGGCCTGCCGGCGCATCTGCCTGACACGGTGGAAAAGCTGATCAAGCGCGGCGACCGCGCCTCCGCCTATTTCGAAGCGGTGCAACTGGCCGGGTTCGAGCCGCAAGAGGCGCTTAAATTCTTCGGTGAGCCCAAAGGCGTCGCACCGCTGACGCTTCGGGCGATGACCACGCTGGAGGCGCAGGAAGCCTATCTGAAGCGCTTTGAAACCCTCGCAAAACAACACGTCGCCGCTTAACACCTACTGTTTGCAGGGGGGAGCGGTCACATTTGCGGCGCCTCAAGCGCCTGTGAGCAAGCGCATATTTTGTTCATCTGTGGAAACGCCTATTTAAGGAGGGCGAATTACCGTCAGAAAAGGCGTACTGCTTACCATTATGAATGATATCCGGCCTGCAACATGCCCCAAGTGATTGTCAGCTCTCTCGACGCCGCCGCAGATGCGTTTGCGCGCAATCAGCCGGGCTATGTCATTTCCATCCTCGACAGCGACGACGCCGTGCCGGAGCCGTTTCGGCAGATCCCAAAAGAGCGTCATTTACGGCTCGACCCGGCGGCGTGTGAGATGACGATGGCGCCCGCAATTATCGACTTCGCGAAGGACTGGGCGGCCAGCGATGAAGACATCCTCATCCATTGCCATCGCGGTGTCGCCCGTTCCATGGCGATCGCCTATATTCTTCTCTGCGCGCGAGAGGGCGGCGAGTGCGAGGAGAAAATCGCCGCGCGCCTGCGGGCCGCCGCACCGCATGCGGACCCGAATTTGCGTCTCGTCTCCGAAGCCGACAGGCTTTTGAACCGCGAGGACCGCATGGTCGGCGCCATTCTCGACCTGTGCCCCTGTTGCTCCACGGTCTGCGCGCCTGTTGTGACCTTGCCTGTCACACCGTAAATCCCCCATAGACGGGGCATGAAGAAACCGCCCTCGCCGCCTCTGGTGTCCAATGTCGCCATCGCCCTTAACGCGGTGATCGCGGTGGTCGACGGCGATCGCCCGGAAGTCCTGTGCGTGAGAGGCGCGCCTGGCGTCGCGGACCGCGATCTCGCCTTGCCTTACGGGCCGTTCGATCCCGAACGCCACCGCACCTTTGAAATCGGCGTGCGCGAATGGGTTGAGCGCCAGACGCATGTGACGCTCGGCTATGTGGAGCAGCTTTACACCTTCGGCGACAAGGGCCGCGAAGCCCCTGCGGCGGCGCTGGCGGGCGGCGCCGGCGAGCGCGTCGTCTCTGTCGGCTATCTCGCCCTCGCTCCGTCGCCCGCCGACCTGCTCACCGAAGATGCGGTCTGGTCTGACTGGTATTCTTTTTTCCCCTGGGAGGACTGGCGCGGCGGTGAGCCTTCAATCCTCCGGGAGCGGATCATCCCGGCGCTTGACGCCTGGACCGGCCGGGCAAAGACCGCGGATGCGCGCGAAAGACGGAAAATGCGCATCAATGTTTCTTTCGGCCGCGACGGTTTTGGCTGGGAGGAAGAGCGCACCCTCGACCGCTACGAGCTTATGTATGAAGCAGGCCTTGTGATTGAGGCGTGGCGCGACCGTGTCGCTGCAAAGCTGGAGCCGCCGGTTGGCGGCGAGCCCGGCAAGGGCGAAACCGGCATCGCCATGATTTCGGATCACCGCCGCATCCTCGCCACCGCCATCGGGCGCTTACGCGGCAAGCTGAAATACCGTCCGGTGATTTTCGAGATGATGGGCGCAGCCTTCACCTTGCTTCAGCTTCAGCGCACGGTTGAGGCGATTGTCGGCTTCGAATTCCACAAACAGAATTTCCGCCGCAGCGTCGAAAAGTCAGGTTTTGTCGCGGCAACCGGCGAGATGAGCAGCGAAACCGGCGGGCGCCCCGCCGCCCTTTTCCGCGTTGACCGGGATGGCCTGAAAGACCGGGCGGCGGCGGGCCTTGCGATCCCCCGCAACAAAGCGATCGGGGACTAATATACTGAACTAATTTGTATTTTTCCTGTTTTCCCTATCGGAACCGGGTTGAATCGCTGGGTTGATTGACCGCTAGGGTGTTTTCGCTATTCTCCCGCCCTTCAGCCCTTGCGGGCTGATTTTTTCAGCCTATATATGCTCTAGTTGAGCATAATTGCCTGGGCGTAATACAGGCTACTTTGGGAGGCGATAAGATGCCTGACTCTTCCGGGCCAGAACTGAAAACGGCGCCGCTGCCATACACCGACGAGGTGAAGGCCAAGACGGACCATCTCTATCCGCGCGTCGCCAAGTTGATCCCTGAGATCGAATGGCGGACCATGGCCCCCTATATCGCCGCCATTAATGACCTGAAGAAAGAAAAGAACGCGGTCATCCTGGCGCACAACTACATGACGCCGGAGATTTTTTACTGCGTCGGCGATTTCGCGGGCGACTCGCTGCAGCTCGCCAAGGAAGCGGCGAAGTCGGATGCGGACATCATCGTCCAGGCGGGCGTGCACTTCATGGCCGAGACGTCGAAAATCCTCTGCCCGGACAAAACCGTGCTGATCCCCGACCCGAAAGCAGGCTGCTCCCTCGCCGCATCGCTCACCGGCGCCGATGTGCGGCTGTTGAAACAGAAATATCCGGGCGTTCCGGTCGTCACCTATGTGAACACGACGGCGGACGTCAAAGCCGAAACCGATATCTGCTGCACATCCTCCAACGCCGTTGAGGTCGTTGAATATGCGGCGGCCGAATTCGGCACGGACACGGTGATCCTGATCCCCGATCAATATCTCGCGCGCAATGTCGCCGCCATGACCGACATCAAAATCGTCACCTGGGCCGGCGCCTGCGAAGTGCATGAACGTTTCACGGCCGAAGATATTCGCGAAATCCGCGAAGGCAATCCGGGCGTCATAGTGCTCGCCCACCCTGAATGCCCGCCGGATGTTCTGGCCGAAGCTGACTTCGCCGGCTCCACCAGCGGCATGAGCAATTACGTCAAGGACAACCAGCCGAAAAACGTGGTCCTGATCACCGAATGCTCCATGTCGGACAATGTGGCGCTGGAAAACCCGAATGTGAATTTCGTCCGGCCCTGCAATCTCTGCCCCTATATGAAGATGATTAGCCTGCCGAAGATCCTGCGCTCGCTCCAGACCATGGAACATGAGGTTCTGATCGATCCTGAGATCATCGAAAAGGCGCGCAGCCCCATCGAGCGGATGATCGCCCTGCCCCTGAAACGGCAATCCATGTACACTCATCAGCACGCGCCGGAAGTGTTCGCGCTTGAGGCGCGGGCGTCATAACTTGCACTCCGACATCCTCATCATCGGCGCGGGCGTTGCGGGGCTTTATACGGCCCTGAAGCTGGCGCCCCGTCCCGTGACCATCGTCACGGCCCGCCCGCTGGGCAAGGGCGGCGCGACGCCCTGGGCGCAAGGCGGTCTCGCCGCCGCTGTTGGTGAGAACGATACGCCCAACCTGCATTTCTCCGACACCATGCAGGCGGGCGCGGGCCTCGTTGATCCGGAAGCCGCGCATATTCTGGCGCTCGGTGGGCCGGAAGCGGTTGAGGACTTGCTGCGGCTTGGCGTCGAATTTGACCGCGATGAAAATGGCAAGATGAAACTCGGACGCGAGGCCGCCCATTGTCGCGACCGCATTGTGCACGCCACTGGCGATCAGGCCGGCGCCGCGATCATGACTGCGCTGATCAAAGCCGCGCGCACAGCAGAACACATCACCATCATCGAACGCATTGTCGTTGAAGACCTTTTGATCGACGATGACGGCGTTGTCGGCGGCGCGCTGGTTTATGATGTCGCCGCTGGCGAACGCGAAGCCTATGAAGCGGGCGAAACCGTGATGGCCACTGGCGGGCTCGGCGGGCTCTACGCGGTCACCACCAACCCGACGCCCGCGCAGGGGCACGGCCTCGCCTTTGCGGCGCGCGCCGGAGCGATGATCCGCGATCCGGAATTTGTGCAGTTCCACCCGACAGCGCTTGATATCGGTCTTGATCCCGCGCCGCTGGCCACCGAAGCGCTGCGCGGCGACGGCGCGGTGCTCGTCAACAGGGACGGCAAGCCGTTCATGTCGACCTATCACCGCGACGCTGATCTCGCGCCGCGCGACATTGTCGCCCGCGCCGTAGAAGCGGAAATCAAGGCCGGGCGCGGCGCGTTTCTCGACGCACGCGACGCTATCGGCGTGAAGTTTCCTGACGCTTTCCCGACGGTCTTTGCTTCTTGCCAAGCCGCCAAGATCGATCCGCGAACGGAGCTTATGCCTGTCGCCCCGGCGGCGCATTACCATATGGGCGGGGTTGAGACCGATCTTGACGGCAAGACCAGCGTAGACGGGCTTTGGGCCGTCGGCGAAGTCGCCTCCACCGGCGTTCACGGCGCGAACCGTCTCGCGTCCAACTCCCTGCTCGAAGCGATCGTCTTTGGCGCGCGCATTGCCGACCAGTTGCGCGACAGCGAGATCGACATGCCTGAAGACGCCGGCGCGCCCGGTGACCGGATGGAGCTTTCACCAAGACCGGCGCCGGCAAAAGAGATGATGCAGTTGCGCAAGGCGATGACGGAGCATTGCGCGCTGATCCGCAATCATGAGGGTCTCGCCGATCTCCTCGATCTGATTCACGAGATGCATGAAAGCCCCGCCATGACCAGCGGTTTCAAAAGCGCGCTCGTCACAGCGGAGCTGATCGCCCAGGGCGCGCTCGCCCGCGAAGAATCCCGCGGCGGTCATTTTCGCAGCGATTTCCCGAACAAGGACGACGAACCCTTTCACACGGAAATCGCGGCGACACAGATCTATGACGATGAGGACCATGCATGATCGACCGCCTGTCGCCTTTGATCGTTGAAGACGCTGTCGCGCGCGCCCTGAAAGAGGATTTCGGCGACGCAGGCGATATCACCACCGCTGCAACCATTCCTGCGGATGCAAAAGCAAAAGCAGTGATAGCCGCGCGCAAGCCGGGCGCCATCGCCGGCGTCGATGCGGCGCTCGCCGCCTTTCGACTGACGGATCCCGCCATCACAATCACAATTGAAAAAGACGACGGCGCGCGCGTTCAAAAAAGTGATGTCATTCTCTCAATTGAAGGGCCGGCGCGCGGCGTTCTTTCGGCTGAGCGCGTCGCGCTGAATTTTATAGGGCATCTTTCCGGCATTGCGACAGCGACCGCCGCGCTCGTTGACGCCGTGAAACACACAAGCGCGAAAATCGTCTGCACCCGAAAAACGACGCCGGGCCTCAGAGCGTTTGAAAAACACGCCGTCCGCTGTGGCGGCGGACATAATCACCGGTTCGGGCTTTATGATGCGGTGATGATCAAGGACAACCATATCGCCGCTTCAGGCGGGATCGCCAAAGCGCTCAGCGCCGCGCGCGCCGCTGTCGGGCATATGGTCAAGATCGAAATTGAAGTGGATGGGATCGACCAAATGGAAGAAGCCTTGCGCAATGGCGCCGACGTCGTCCTGCTTGATAATATGGCGCCCACCGACCTGAAACGCGCCGTTGAAATCAATAAGGGCCGGGCCGTGCTCGAGGCCTCCGGCAATGTCACCCTCGATACGGTGCGCGCCATTGCAGAGACTGGCGTCGACGTCATCTCCTCAGGCTGGATCACCCATTCCGCGCCGAACCTCGATTTGGGGCTGGATTTCCTGTAGCCTCCGATTCTATGAGAAAAACCCTCGCATTCGGCGCCGCCATCGTTCTTTCCGCCTGCGGCGGACAAACGCCATCCGATAATAAACTGCAATGCGATGTCTCGCTTCTCGTGCTCGGCGTGGCGCAGGACGCCGGCAAGCCTCAGATCGGCAATCCGGACGATCCCGCATGGGACGATCCTTCTTTGCGCAGGCTCGCAAGTTCACTAGCGCTTATCGACCGGCGGGACGACAAACCGAAACGCTGGCTCTTTGATGCAACGCCGGACATCAAGTTTCAGTTGCACGATCTGAATAAGACCGCGCCTACTGACAAGCCTGCATTTGTAAATGGCGTATTCTTGACCCACGCCCATATTGGTCATTATGCCGGCCTGATGATGTTCGGCCATGAAGCCGCGGGCGCACAAAATATTCAGGTTTTCGCGATGCCCAGAATGGCGGGCTTTCTTAGCGATAACGGTCCTTGGTCGCAGCTTTTGACCTATCACAATATTTTCGCCGCCATCATGGAGGGCGGTGAAGCAGAACCATTGGCGGAAGGGATTTCCGTCACGCCGTTTCTGGTTCCCCATCGCCAGGAATTTTCCGAGGTTGTCGGCTTTCTCATCCAGGGGCCGGAAAAATCAGCGATTTATCTTCCCGACATAGACAGCTGGGAGAAATGGGACGCCGAAGGAACCAAAATTGAGGACATGATCGCAGGCGTTGATTACGCTTTTCTCGACGCGACTTTTTTCTCGGGCGACGAATTGCCGGGACGCGATATGTCCAAAGTTCCGCACCCGACGGTGAGTAACTCCATGGCGCGGTTCGAGCCACTCTCACCGGAAGAAAAGGAAAAGGTTCATTTCATCCATATGAACCATACAAATCCGCTGCATAACCGCAGCTCCCCCGCCCGCGCGGAGGTTAAAAAATCCGGTTTTAACATTGCGGCGGAAGGCCAACAAATCTGTCTTTAGACAGATGGCTTACATCGCGGCCGGCGCAGCGGCGAGATTGCGGCGGCTTCGGAATTTATAAAATTTATGTGTGCCGATGGTCGCCGTCGGCGTCAGTGAATCCGCCCAGTGCGGCGTCACATAGTTTGCATGATAGTGCGTGGCGTTCCGGCTGATCGGCGCGCGCAGTCCAGCAAGGATTGCCCCGGCGAGATCTTCGGACTCTTGCCATTTGCGCTTGTTCAAACGCGCCTGCATGGAGCCGTCGCAACTGAACGAAAACTGGCATCCCGTGCGCCGTTCCGATCCCTGAAACACCACCTGGCAAATTGTGTTCGGATAAACAGCGCTCGCCACACGATTAAGAACCACATCGGCGACAGCAAGCTGTCCGATGCGCGGTTCGGACCGGGCTTCGTAATAGATAGCCTGAGCGAGACAGGTGCGTTCCTCCGCATCGAGCTTGGCGATGGTGAGGTCCGTGAAGTCGAACGACGTCAACGCCTCGATAGGATCGGCGTCCGTCAGGATCGCCGTGGTCGCTTTAGCCGGCTTGAGGCGCGGCCCGTCCATCGCTTCGCGCGCGGCGGCGGTTTCTGCAGCGAGATAGTTCGCGAGGTCGGCGACAAGCTCCGCCTCCTGGGCGATGGCCGCCTGAACCTTGCGTTCTTCTTCCGCCCGGCTTGCATTGACGGTGGCGCTCATGGCGCTCGCCACGGCGCAAATCGACAACAGGCCCGCCGCCGCAAGGCTGCGCAGGGTCCAGTTGACCTCAAATCCGTGATGTTCGCTTCCGTCTTTCAATTCGCACCGTCTGCTTATTCGCCGCCTGCCGGTGACAGGCCCGCCGAAACCTCAAAAGCCTCGGCCGCAAAGCTTTACCAATTCGTAAGAACCAAAAAACGCGCTTCGCAGCGCGCCTTTTCAAGGCGGAATATGGCGCCCGCAAAGAGCTTTTACAAACGATTTCGCCGCGCGTTAACCCTTTGTTAACCTTACAGAAAGAAAGCAACCCATTGTTTTATCTGGGTCTTTTTTCTGCTCACGTTAATATTAACCCTTTAGGCGGTTGAACCGCCCTGACTTTTTTCCAGTTTTGCTTGCGCTGCAGCAAGACGGGCGATTGGCGTCCGGTATGGCGAACAGGACACATAATCGAGCCCTGCCCCCTCAACAAACCGGATCGAATCAGGGTCGCCGCCATGCTCCCCGCAGATGCCCAGCTTGATGTCAGGCCGGGTCGCGCGGCCTTTTTCGGCGGCGATTTTGATCAGCGCGCCGACGCCGTCAGGATCGAGAGTGACAAACGGATCGCGCTCAAAAATTCCCTGACGCAAATAGTCTGGCAGGAAGGCCGCTGAGTCATCGCGCGACAGGCCAAACGTCGTCTGTGTCAGGTCGTTTGTCCCGAAGGAGAAGAACTCCGCGTCCTTCGCAATCTCGTCAGCGGTCAGCGCCGCGCGCGGCAACTCAATCATGGTGCCAACGAGATAATCGAGCTTGGTGTTGTTTTCCTTCAACACAGCAAGCGCAACCGCATCAACGCGCGCCTTTAGCATGGTGAGCTCTTCGCGCTTGGCGACAAGCGGGATCATGATTTCCGGCGTTACTTTCTCGCCCGTTTCTTTGGCGACCGCACAGGCGGCTTCCATGATGGCGCGCGCCTGCATCTCATAGATCTCCGGATAGGAAACGCCGAGACGGCAGCCGCGATGGCCGAGCATGGGGTTGAACTCATGCAGCTTATGAGCGCGGTCTTTCAGTTTTTGCGCATCCATGCCCGATGACTTCGCCACTTCCTCGATTTCATCATCCGAATGGGGAAGGAATTCGTGCAAGGGCGGGTCCAACAGCCGGATCGTCACCGGCAGACCGCTCATCACCCGGAACAGCTCTTCAAAGTCCGAACGCTGCATAGGCAAGAGTTTCGCCAGCGCCGCTTCGCGGCCTTTTTTATCTTCGGCGAGGATCATCTCGCGCACGGCGATGATGCGATCGGTTTCAAAGAACATGTGTTCGGTGCGGCAAAGACCGATGCCTTCAGCGCCAAAGTCACGCGCCACACGCGCATCATGGGGCGTTTCCGCATTGGCGCGCACTTTCATGCGGCGCACAGCATCGGCCCAGCCCATCAGCTTGCCAAAATCGCCTGACAGCTCCGGCTGCACCGTCGGCACGGCGCCGGCATAGACACGCCCCGCCGCGCCGTCGATCGTAACCGTCTCGCCTTTTTTCACCTGACGCCCGGCGACCGTGAAAAACTCCTCGCTCTTGTCGATTTTCAAATCGCCCGCGCCGCAAACGCAGGGTCGGCCCATGCCGCGCGCCACCACGGCGGCGTGAGACGTCATGCCGCCCCGCGCCGTGACAATGCCTTTCGCCGCATGCATGCCGTGAATGTCTTCGGGGCTCGTCTCGACGCGAACGAGAATGACCGCTTTTCCTTCCTGCGCGAGACGTTCAGCCTCGTCGGAATTGAAGACGACTTCGCCGACAGCGGCGCCCGGCGACGCCGGAAGACCGGAAAGCACCTGATCGCGCGGCGCATCGGGATCGAGCGACGGGTGAAGCAACTGATCGAGGGAATGCGGATCAACGCGCATCACCGCCTCTTCCTGGGTGAGCAATCCTTCTTCACACAGATCGACGGCTATTTTAAGCGCCGCTTTCGCCGTGCGTTTGCCGTTGCGCGTTTGCAGCATCCAGAGCTTTTCATTCTGGATCGTGAACTCAATGTCCTGCATGTCGCGATAATGTTTTTCGAGCCTGTCGAAAACCGCAGCCAGCTCCGCATAGGCTTTGGGCATCGCCTCTTCCATGGAGGGAGCGTCATCGCTCATGGCTTCGCGCGCGCGTTTGGTCAGCGCCTGGGGCGTGCGGATGCCGGCGACAACGTCTTCGCCCTGCGCATTGATCAGGAACTCGCCGTAATAATGATTGTCGCCCGTCGACGGATCGCGCGTAAACGCAACACCAGTCGCCGACGTCTCGCCCATATTGCCGAACACCATGGCCTGAACGTTGACGGCCGTGCCCCAGCTTTCGGGAATATTGTGGAGGCGGCGATAAGTGTCGGCGCGGTCATTGCGCCAGGACCCGAAGACGGCGTTGATGGCGCCCCAGAGCTGTTCTTCCGGGTCTTGCGGGAAAGGACGCCCAAGCTCGTCGCCGACGACTTTCTTGTAGCCATCAATGACGGACTTCCAGTCATCTGCGGTCATTTCCGTATCGAGGAAATAGTCGTGCTCTTCCTTGTAGGTTTCGAGCTGTTCCTCGAAGGAATGGTGATCGACCTCCAGCACCACATCCGAATACATCTGGATAAAGCGGCGATAGCTGTCATAGGCGAAACGTTCGTCGCCGGAGAGTTTCGCGAGCCCTTTCACCGTTTCATCGGTGAGGCCGAGATTCAAAACCGTGTCCATCATGCCCGGCATCGAGGCGCGCGCGCCCGAGCGCACTGAAACGAGCAGCGGCTTTGACGTGTCGCCGAATTTCATGCCCACCGCATCGCCCACTTTAGCGAGCGCCGTAGAGACTTCCTCGGCAAGCCCCGCCGGATGGTTGCGGTCATTTTCGTAAAAAGCGGAACAGACCTCTGTGGTGATCGTAAAGCCTGGCGGAACAGGGAGTCCGAGGCTCGCCATCTCGGCCAGATTCGCGCCTTTTCCGCCCAGAAGGTTGCGCATGGAAGCGTCGCCTTCCGCGCTTCCGGCGCCAAATGAGTAAACCCACTTTGTCTTGTTTTTCATCGGGTCTCCGCCTGCCTTTTTTAGTCCGGTCGTCCGTCTGGAGGACCAAGTTTGTGCCTTAGGGCGCCGCAGTGCAACATCCAAGCCGGAAATTGCCGCATCGCGCGGTTTTAGCCAATTATTTCAAGCATGCACTATAAGCCTCTGCGCTTACCCGTGGATAACTATTCACCACTTTTTTTTCCGTGTTAGGCTGGGCGACCTGCCCCCGTTTAGGCTGGGGCGACGGTAGGGGATTTGCGGGGGTTTTCATGGGGCGGATCGGTTTACCGGTCATGGGGCTGGCTGGCGCGGCCGGGTTTTCCGGCGCAGTGGCGCAGGACGCCGGCGAGGTTGGCGGAATTTCCCTGACCGCGCTCGCGGGCGCCAGTGCGGTCATCGCCATCATCGGCCTCATCCTGATTGGCGCCCTCGCCTCGCCGCGCCTCAAAGGCTCTTCGCTTTTCAACCGGCTGTTCGTCGTCGTCGCCGTCGCCGCCGGTTTTTTCAGCGCCATCAGTTCGGCCATCGGCTTCGGCCTCATCACCTCGCAGGAATCCGCCGACATCTTCCGCAACTCGATCCTGCCGCCGGCCTTTGGCGTCTTCGTCTTTTGCCTTGCGGTCGCGATCTGGGTTGGCGGCGCAGACTTTGTGCGCCATCGCGACTGGTTTCGCGGCCTCAAAGGCGGTTTTCTGGGCGACATTATTTTCTTCATCGAGCGCGCCATCAAATTGTTTGTCGTCGTGCCGATCCTCGCGGCGATTTTGTTTTTCGTCTCCACCTGGACGACAGTGGTAGGGATCGGCGGCGTCGACGCCGTGCGCCACACTTACAGTTTTGAAATCGACCGCCTCGCCGCCGAATGCGCCGGCATCACCGCATGGCGCCAGCGTGACTTCCTGTTCCTCGAAGACTTGAAAATATCGGTGCGTGATGTGACCCGCGTCGCCGATGGCGAACGCATTGACGGCGCGCAATCGGGCGCCTCGGGCGACGGCGCCGTCACCGGATATTTTATCGGGCTCGCCGACTGGTATCGCGGTCTTGAAGAAAGCGTCGCCGCAACGCTCGCGGCGCCGGACCCGTCAGGCGTTGATCCTTACGCCTCAGAGACCTGCGCGGTGAAAACCGACGAGCTGAAAAAGCTCCTCTCGCGCAACGCCTATGACAATGTCGACCGCTGGAATCGCGAGTTTGAAAGCGCCTTCAACGATTTTGCAGGTGTTTTGAACCGGTGGCGTCACGACAAGCGGATCGAGCGCTTTCTTGATCAACAACTCGACAGCTTCGCCCGCGCCAATCCGAAACCTTCGCGCATCACAGCGGCGCAATCGCGCGCGATTAACAATTACGCGGAAGAAATCGAAGGCGCGCTCTCCTCGCTGATCCGGTCGCAGAAACTGCAAAAGCCGCCCGTGCCGCTGAAGTCCGCGGCGGAATTATCTCCGGCGCGCGGCCTCGATATTTTCCGTGAGCTGTTCGATCCGCCACCGCCGCCGGAAGAGCCTGAAAAGGTCTCGCGCCGCCAGTCGGTTGTTGATGCTGAGTTCGTGCCCGGCCTTTCGACAATCACCCCGCGCGACGCAGTTCTGAAAAACGCCAGCATCTTTTCCGATGTCTGGGCGCTGGCGATCTCATGGGACTACGCGCCCTATATTCTGATGCTGGCGTTTCTGTTCTTCCCGAGCGCAGAACGCGCGGCCGGGTTTAAGGATTAGCCTTCCAGCTTCGAGAAGTCGGCAACCTTAGCAGTGGCCGCCGTTAGACGCGCGAGGAGCGACAGGCGGTTGGCGCGCAACTTGGCGTCGTCGACGTTGACAGTGACTTTTTCAAAGAAGGCGTCGAGCGGCGCGCGAAGCTGCGCCAGCGCCGACATGGCGGCCTCGAAATCCTCGGCCGCGACAGCCGTTTCCGCTGTTGCTTCTGCGTCCATGAGAACTGCGTAAAGCGCCTTTTCTTCCGCCTCAGCGAGCGCGCCTTCTGTCACGCCTACCTGATCGGCCGGTTTCTTGCCTTTCTTTTCTTCGGCTTTGAGGATGTTGCCCGCGCGCTTGTAAGCCGCCGCGAGATTGGCGCCGTCATCGGATTTCAGGAACGCAGCGAGGGCTTCGAGCTTCGCAATGATCAAAACAAGATCATCCTGCAAATTGCCGTCCTCGTCGGTCAACACCGCATCAATCTGATCGTGTTTGAAACCCTTGTCACGAAGATAGACTTTCAGGCGGTCATGGAAGAAAGAGAGCAGTTCGATCTGAATTACATCCGGTGAACCCATTTCAAACGCGAGCTGCTTAATAAAGTCAGCAAGCTCGCTTGCTTGATAAAGCCCACGCCAAGATTCATCTTTACCTTGATAGCGTGCTAGCCTTCCGGACAAGCGTTGTGCTGAAGTCAGCTCTTCCAAACGACTAATATCTAAAACTTCAATCGCCGCCTTTAATCCAGCGGATTCAAACTCATGGTTAAACTCTTCACTTATCCAATAAAAAATTGAATTTCTCTTAGAGCCAGCAAGCAAGGTTTCCATCTGCCAGGCTATTAAATTTCTAAGAGCCACTCGATGCTGATTATTCAGCATTATCTGAATCACGCCCAAAGCCGAGCGTCTCAACGCAAACGGATCGCTTGAGCCCGTCGGTTTTTTGTCAATCGCCCAGAAGGCCGTCAGCGTATCGACCTTGTCGGCAAGCGCGACAGCGACGGAGACCGGCGCGGTCGGCACGTTATCATCCTGACCCGCGGGCTTATAATGATCGCGGATGGCGTCAGCGATTTCCGCCGATTCGTTCTGTTCGAGCGCGTAATATCGGCCCATCACCCCTTGCAGTTCCGGAAACTCATAGACCATGCCGGTCACGAGATCGGCCTTGGCAAGCAGCGCCGCGCGTTCCGCCTTCGCAGGATCGGCGCCCACGGAGGGCGCGATTTCTTTCGCCAGCGCCGCGACGCGCCGCGCCTTGTCGCCGACGGAGCCGAGGCCTTCGAAGAACGTCACCTTGTCGAGGTCATCAATGCGATCCGCAAGCGGGCGCTTCAAATCCTGATGATAAAGATACCAGGCGTCTGACAACCGCGCGGTCAGGACGCGCTCATAGCCGGTGCGCATGGCCTTGCCGCCGTCAGGCGATTCAATATTCGCGACGTAAACGAACTTGTTCGCGAGACACCCGGTCTTTGGGTCGCGCACCGAGAAATATTTCTGGTGCCCGCGCATCGACGCGGTCAGCACTTCGTCGGGCACGGTCAGAAATTTTTCGTCGAACGACCCCATCATCGGGACCGGCCATTCGGCGAGCCCCGAAACCTCGTTCAGCAGCCCCGCATCCTCGACAAGCTCCAAGCCTTGCGCCTTGCACAGGGTCGCGGCGTCGCGCGCAATCATTTCCTTGCGTTCTTCAGCGTCGAGAATGACTTTCGCTTTTTTCAGCGCCTGATCATAAGCCTCAAAGGAGCGCGCCTGAATCGTTTGCGGCGCCATGAAGCGATGACCTTGGGTCTTGTCGCCTGACTTGATCCCGTCGATTTCGAAATTCACCACCTCGCCGTCAAAGACGCACAGGACCGCATGTAAGGGACGCACCCAGCGCAAATCGCCATCACCCCAGCGCATGGATTTTGGCCAGGAAAAGCCGCGCACAATTTCGGGCACAAACTCAGCGATGAGGTCCGCCGTGTCCCGGCCTTTTTGATCGATGACCGCGACCCAATATGCGCCCTTTTTATCCTCGCGCTGCTCGCATTGGTCGAGCGAGGATAACCCCGCCGATTTCAAAAATCCTTCGATCGCCTTGTCCGGAGCGCCGACGCGCGGGCCTTTTTTCTCCTCGCGCCGGTCGGGCTGGCGCGCGGGAACCCCCGCCGCGACAACGGTCAGGCGCCGGGGCCCGGCAAAGCCCTTCACCCCTTCAGGCATGAAGCCAGCGTCCATCAGCGCCTTGTTGACCGCCTTTTCAAGGTCGGCGGCGGCGCGGCCCTGCATGCGCGCGGGGATCTCTTCGGAGAACAGTTCAAGAAGCAATTCTGACATGGCCGCGGGTTCTAAGGTGGCTTTGAGCCGGGGGCAATAGAGGCGCCGCGCCCTAGCCCGTCATCCGGCGCATCTGCACCGCATAGATGCGCGCGGCGAGCTTTTCTTCCCCGTTGAGAATATCAGCCTCCACATGGATGAGGCTCGCGGAGGCGTTAGTCACCCGCCCCTCAATCGTCGCGAGAGGCGCGGTTAAAGGCCGGAAATAATTAGTCTCAAGCCGCGAGGTCCGGAAGCGCTCACGATTGTCGCTCAGAACGGTCATCGCCGTCAGGCCGGCCACATGGTCGGCGACCGAGGCGATATGGCCGCCAAACATCACCCCGTCCGGCATGATGAAGCGGTCATCAATATCCCAGCGCATGGAGATGTGGCCCCAGGACCATTCGAGAAGGCCGAATTCGCCCAGCTTTTCTCGCGACCAGTCGTTAAACCGCGACCCGCCGGCCTTATAGCCGTTGAGAATATCCGTGTGGCGCTCGGAGGTCGTGCGGGTGCGGGCCATGGGTCTATTCTTTCGCGCCGTAAAAATCTTCGCGCGGTCCGATCCAGTCCTCAATGTCAAAGATCGCGTCCATCTGCGCGACCATCTCTTCAAAGCGCTCGCGGCCTTCAAAATCCCGGCAGCCCTGATAGACGCTCACTTCATGGTTCAGGCGCTTTGTCTCAACCGATATGATGACGCTCGGCATATCTGTCGCGATAGGGCCGCAATTATCGCCCGCTTCATTGGGGTAGCGCGTATCGAAATCGGAAAAATGATGGTCGCGTGCGATTTTGATCAGTTTCTTGAAAGAACCGTCGGGCAATCGCTTGCTGACGGCGCCGCCGGTCTCTGTCACAAACCTTTCGCCGCTAAATTGCAGAACATCCTGTTCATAGACGGTCACTTCATAAATCGGACAAAATCCGAAGCATGCGGTTCGTTGCAGCGTCAGCTGATTATAGTCGCCCGGCTCACCGGAAACGCCCGGCGTGGCGTAATAAGGCTTATAGCCTTTTGGCGCGCATCCAGTCAGCATCGTCGCAGCCAGTAAGAAAGCCGCCAGAAAAAGCTGAAGACGTTTCATTGTCATCACTCGCGTTTCACCTGTTATGTCACCTTATGACGTGAGATCGACCGGCGCAAAAGGAGAAAACATCTGTTTCGCTTCAGGCAGATCGCCGATGGTCACATAATCGCAAGCTTCGCCATATTGCTCCCACATGGCGAGCACGTTGAGATTTTCATGCGCCGCATCGATCGCCTCCTGTGATTTCCAGCAGAAAACTTCGACATAGGTTCCGTCATCCGCCCTCCCGCAAAGCGACGGCCCGTCATCGACCAGTCCTTCGGCGCGCAGGGTCGGCAGATGTTTTTTCATCAGCGCCAGAAGCTCCGTTTCCTTGCCAGATTTCGGACGATAGCAGGCGATGACCATAACGCTCATGAGAACCTCCTATTTTGATTTCCACACGCAGGCGTCAAGACCATCGCGACTTATCTGATCCATCCGTGAACGGATCGTATAGCTGCGCGAGCGCACATAAGGACCCGGCGGATCGACGCGCCATTTATGCGGGTTCGGCAGGACGCTCGCAAGGAGAGCGGCCTCATTGGGCGTCAGGTCTTTGGCGCTTTTGTGAAAGCGCGCCTGCGCCGCCGCCTCGGCGCCGAAATGGCCGTCGCCCCATTCGGCGACATTAAGATAGACTTCCATGATCCGGCGTTTGGGCCAGAAGCTTTCGATCAGCACGGTCATCCACGCCTCCCCTCCCTTGCGCAGCCAGCCGCCGCCATTCCAGAGGAACGCGTTCTTCGCCGTCTGCTGCGAGATTGTCGAGGCGCCGCGCAGGCGTTTGCCGTTTTTGGACTCTTCCAGCGCCTTGTCGATCGCTTCGAAATCGATGCCGTTATGGAGGCAAAAGCGCGTATCCTCCGCCGCGATCACGGCTCTGACCAGATGCGGCGAGATTTCGTCGAGCGGCGTCCATGGATGTTCGATAACATCGCCGCTGAGCTTGCGCTGAAACATGAGAAGCGTGCCCGGCGGCGGCGCAAGGCGGTAATAGCCGGCCCAGAGGAGCGATGCGCCAAACAATCCCAGCACGGCAATCACGCCCGCGCGCAAGGCGAAGCGCAAGCGGTTCGGCGCCGCCTTTTTCTTTTTACGGCTTTTCCGGCGTTTTCTTTTCGGCGCGGTCAACGCCATCGCACATCTCTCAACAAAAAGGCTTCCCACTAGAATAAGGGGCGGCGCGGCGGCCGCCCCTTCAAACAGAATGGCGTCCGGCCGCTACTTTATCAAGGACAGGACAATCGCCGAAACCACCCATCCCGCCAGCACATGGCCTGCGTCGATCATCAACAGCGTCGAATTATGCGCCGGGAGATAGAGATAGGCGTACATGGTGAGCGGCAGGGCAATCAGCGCCCACATGAGCACAGCGGTCATCACCGCCTTCACTGGACTGGCGACGCCTTTCCATTTCAGGAACAAACCAACGCCCAGCACCTGAAGAAATGTCGTCAGGATGCCGCCAATCATGTAGACGTCAAAGCCGCCCGCATTGTCGGCTGTCAGTCCGTGGCTTTCCATCCAGGGCTGCATGAAAAGAACGCCGTACCAAAGGTAGCCGAGCATCCAGAACACAACCGTCGCAACAATAACGCCAAGCAGATTCAAACCAAGTATTTTGGGCATTACAATCCTCCCTAGCTTTGTCTGGAGAAATTATACCGCCCTGTACGCAAGGCGGGCAATGCGCAAGAAATTCAGGTTTTCTGATTGCTGCGAGTGCGAATTATCCGAAGGCGGCTTAATTTGCGAAAATGCCGAAACTACAAAACCGCTCTACATAAGGCCCATATTCCGTGGGCTGCACGTCGCAGAGAAGGTCATCCTTGTCGAACTTGATCCAGGGTTGCGCGCTCTTCACCCAGATATGTCCGGCGGGGCGCACCCATGAAGTGTCGTCGAAGGTGCCTGCGCGCAGACTCAAGATTCCTGTAGAGGGCGTTTGACCATTGGCGATGCGATTGCCGCAATCCTTGCAGTAATACCCGAAACGCTGCGCGCCGGAATCGGCTTTCCATTCAGTCTTGCCGGGCTTGCCTTCAGTGAAAGAAAAAGCCGCTTCGGGTATCACCGTTGAGAGCACGAATGCGCTGCCCGTCTGTTTCTGACAATTGCTGCAATGACAGGCGTAAAGCGTAATCGGCGCGGCGGATAGTTCATAACGAAGGGCGCCGCACTGGCATCCGCCTTCAAGAGGGAGCGCGACGGTCATGATCTACGCCAGTGCATAATCGACGACGCCCGCGCCTTCGGTGCGCCCTTGCGGGCTTTCCAGCCACGCTTCGCAACAGGCCTTCGAAAGCGTTCTGACGCGCAGGATATAGGACTGGCGTTCGGTCGCGGAGATGACGCCGCGCGCATCGAGCAGGTTGAAAAGATGCGAGGCCTTGATGCATTGCTCATAAGCCGGCAGCGGATAGGCCTTGCCGTCTTTCTTACCGGCTTCGATGATCGCCGCGCAGTTCTCTTCCGCTTCCTTGAATTGGCGGAAAAGAATTTCCGTATTCGCGAGCTCGAAATTGTAGGCCGACTGCTCCACTTCATTCTGGTGGAACACATCGCCATAGGTGAAGGGCGATCCGTCCGGCTTGGCGCCGCCATAGACAAGATCGAAGCCGTTATCGACGCCTTGCACATACATGGCGAGGCGTTCGAGCCCGTAGGTGATTTCTCCGGTCACGGGTTTGCAGTCGAAGCCGCCGACCTGCTGGAAATAAGTGAACTGCGTCACTTCCATGCCGTCGCACCAGACCTCCCAGCCAAGGCCCCAGGCGCCGAGCGTCGGGCTCTCCCAGTCGTCTTCGACAAAACGGATGTCGTGCACCGCACGGTCAACACCGATGGCGTCGAGACTGCCGAGATAGAGTTCCTGAATATTGTCAGGGCTTGGCTTCAGCGCCACCTGAAACTGGTAGTAATGCTGGAAACGGTTCGGGTTTGCGCCATAGCGGCCATCTGTCGGTCGGCGGCAAGGCTGCACATAGGCCGCATTCCACGGCTTTGGCCCGAGCGAGCGCAGCGTCGTCGCCGGGTGAAACGTCCCCGCCCCCATCTCCATGTCATAGGGCTGGAGGATCACGCAGCCATTATCCGCCCAGTAGTTCTGAAGCGTGAGGATGAGGTCCTGAAAAGTCTGTTTTTTGTGGTCTGTCATAGCGCGGCGGACGCTATTCGGCGGCGCAGGCCCGGTCAAGCATTAGCTTCCGGGGCCAGCGGCGCCTGTTCCTTGTAGCGCGCCTTTGACCAGAAATAGATCGGCAGGCCGGCGGCGAGAAGCAAGGCGCCCCACAAGAGCGTCGTGACGCCGGCGCCAGCCATGGCAATGATGGAGTAAACTAGCGCCGCGAGCGCGATGATCAGCCAGCCGCGCGCCGACCGCCAGTCGGCTTTGATTTCCGCGAGCGCCGACAACACATAGGGCGCCAGCGTCGCGAGCGTCGACATGGCGATCATGAAAGTGAACGCCGCGACCAGACCATCCGTATAATTCATCAGCAGGATAACCGTGCCGATGACGCCAGTGACGATCAATGCATCGGCGGGAGCGGCGCCCGTGTTTTTCTTTGCGAGAAATTTCGGCGCAAACCCGTCCCGCGCCGTCGCCATCGCGGTCTGGGCGCCGATAAAAACACAGCCATTCAGTGAGCCTGCGGTTGAAATGAGTGCGCCCACTGCGATCACGATCGCACCTGCAGGCCCCAAAATCCGCGCCGCATCCGCAAAAGGCGCTTCGGAAACGGCAAGCGTCTCCACTGGCAGGATGAACATCACTGCGGCTGTCGAAGCGACATACAACACCGCCACACATATTGTCGCCGATGTGATCGCCCGCGGGATTGTCCGCTTTGCATCGACAACATCTTCTGCAGCGACGACGCCCGCTTCAATACCGATAAACGCCCACATGGTGAGGAGCGCCGTTGCGGCAAGCCCCTTGATGAACGGTTCACCCGTAGGGTTAAACGGGGGAATGTTTTCCGGCGATCCGAAAAACAAACCGAGACCGATGACAAGCAGCAGCGGCGTAATCTTCAGGATGGTCATGACGAGTTGCGCTTTTGCGGCCGCTTCAACGCCGCGAATATTAATGGCTGTGATCAGCCAGACCAGCGCGATCGCGACAAACATCTGCGCGATCGTATTGCCCGCCAGCGGCGGAAAGATCGCGCCCGCATAGCCCGCAAAAGCGACAGCGATCGCCGCTGTCGCGAAAACAATGCTCAGCCAGTAACTCCATCCCATCAAAAACCCGGCGAGATCGCCAAAGGCGTCGCGCGCATAGATATAAAAACCGCCACTCTGATGAGTCCGGCTCGCCAGGCGCCCGAGCGTCAAGGCAATGCAGATCGCCCCCGCTGTCGTAAACAGCCAACCCAAAAAACTGATGGAGCCGTAGGCAGCCAGAACCGCGGGCAACAGAAAGATACCCGACCCGATCATGACGCCGGCGGACATCGACCAAACTTGCCAGAACCCCATGGAAGGCGGGCGGACCCCTTCGCCCGATTGATCAGAGGACTGATTCATTCAGACAGAGTGACGGGGCGCCTTGTTGATGTCAATCACACGCCCCGCAGCACAAGTCAGGCGCCGGTCTTCCATCGCAGAGACATACAGGAAAGCCCGGCGTCAATCTTTCCGATCTGCGACGTTTCGAGAGGAACGACATCATAACCAAGCTTATTAAGAAGCTCGATCGTTCCTGGAAATTGCGCGCCGACCATTACGACATCATTGACACGCAGCGCATTGGCCGCCGCTTCCTCCCCTTCCGGAACGATGACGGTTTCGAAATCATAGAACACATCCGAACGAGCGAGGCGCTTCGTCGCCAAAATGGTTTCATCGTCAAGAAGCGAACAATCGGTCTTGAAATGCAGCACGCCTTCCGGCGTTTCAACAATCCGGCTTGTCAGCCCCAACCGGGACAGACATGACTGCAGCGCTTTCGCGCCATTAAGGTCAGTGCGGGATGAAAGTCCGATCATCACACCTTGGGGCGTGTTCAGAATATCGCCGCCCTCCGCAAAGCCGGGCGCCGGCAGGTCAAGCACCGTTTGAAACTTTTCTTTCAGCGCGGGTGAGATTTCGCCCACTTCGCCTGCGCGGCTTTGCGCGCCGGGACGCAACAAGATCGCGCCTTGCGTAAAAACCAGCGCCGGGTCTTCTACAAAAATAGCATCCGGAAACGCCTCCAGCGGCGGCAGGATATGAACATCGACGCCTGCGGCCTTTAGCGCCACGATATAAGCATCCTGTTCTGCAAGGACGCCGTCATAGGTAGGGTCGCCGCCGTCATCGGCGCGCAACCCCTTGACCACGGATTTCGCCGGGCGGCGAACGATGGCGGCGTCGAAACTGTATGTTGGCCGATTGCCGCTCATCGCTTCACCATCCTTTGTGTGGCCTACATCTTCACTTCAGTTTTCTTGAAGCCTTCAAGGCCCTGCACCCGCTCGTTCCAGGCGCAGACATTAGCATAATCCGCAAGCGGCAGGCCCATCGCTTCGGCATGGGTGAGCCCCGCGCCAGCAGCGAAATCAGCGAGCGTCGGCGCATCGCCAACCAGCCAGCTCTTGCCCTCGAGAGCGCCGTTCAGATAAGCGGCCTCACGCGCGAATTTCAGTAAGGTCGCCTCAACCACCGCCTCGTCCGTATCGCCAAGCCCCAGCATGCCTTTCACAAGGCGCTCGAACTGGATCGGCTGGTAGGCCGGCGTCCAATGGGCGACATCCCAAAACAGGAACTGGTTGACCAGCGCACGCGCTTTTGGATCTTCAGGGTAAAGATCATTCTTCGTCTTTGAACAAAGATAAATCATGATGGCGTTGGACTCACCAATCAGAAACCCGGCATCGTCCATAAGCGGGATGCGCCCCGAAGAATGGAGATCTTTAAACGCCGGGTCATTTGGCGTCAGCGGCGGGTTTTCAACATCGAGCCCGAGATGATGCGCGACGGCAAGCGGCTTTCTGACATTTTGCGAAAATGGAACGCCGATAATTTTAATGGGGTTCGCCATGGGTGGTCTCTCCTTTTCAAGCGGAGGGGACGCTATGGGCGGGCATGACAAGGGTCAAGGCGCGAACTCACGCCATCACGAAGCTGTTACGGATTCAGAGCGAACGCATAGCCTCGACGATACGAGTCGATTCTTCCATCGGCGGCGGCGCGTCGAGCGCATTCTGGAAATACCGCCGGGCGACGCTTTTCTCACCCGCTTCGAGCGCAATCAGCGCGCGCCCGATATAGGCTTCGTAATTGTCGGGCGTGTATTCAAGAATGCGCGCCAGCGTTGCATCCGCTGTTTCGGATTTGCCGGCGGCGGCTTCGCAAAGACCGACATCGACCATTGCGCCGAGCGCCCAGGGATCGCTTTGCAATGTGGCGCGCGCCGACGCGCAATAGCCGGGCGTCAAATTCTTGCCGAGGAGCGCCTCCACCTGTGCGGCGTAATCGAATTTCTGCGGCGCGGGCGCCGGCAGCGGCCGTTCCTCCCGAATGACCGGTTTGGCGGTCTCCACCGGCTTTTGTACGGGCTGGAGACTGGCGAGACGGGCCGGTTGCGGCGGCGCCAGTCTTTCAGGCGGCCCAAGCGAAGCAAAACGCGACAACCGCTCCGGCTCGCTTTCACGTAGAGAGGGCTTGGGGGCGGGTTTTGGCGCTGCCCTTTCCGAGGCTGACTTCGCTTCTGCGTTCGGGGTGAGGCTCGGGGTCGCCAGCGCCGCCTGCTGCGCCACAGCGTCGGCATAAAAAAGATCGACACAGGTCGCCGGGCGTCCGGAGATAACGCAGGATTTGGTGTTGGCGTATTCGAGAATCCGGCGGGATGCGACATTCAACAGACTGCCCTCCGCATCAGGGACCATGGTGAAGCCGTCAATATTGTGACTGCGCGCGGAGAGATCGAGGCTCATCTCGGCGGTGACGCCGCGCAGAAAGAAAACCCCGTCGCCGCGCTTTTCAAGACCGCACGCACCGTTGCAGATGAGCGCGATGCGGGTCTGCAAGTCCTTTTCCCCAACCTGCACATCCTCAAGCCCCTGCCCGGGCGCGCCTTGCGCCGCCTCCAGCGGAACGCAGAGCGCCAGGGTGATGATCCCTGCGGCGATGACGATGTTTCGGAACATGGGCGTTACGTCTTGCAGCGCGCGAATGAAAACAGTTGGTTGACCGCTCCTTGTCCACAGAGTCGGGGCATTCGGTCAATGAGGGCGAATCAACGCGCCTAAAAACGACGGGCGCCCCTGAGGGCGCCCGTGTTTTACCTGATTTGAGGCGGTTTAGTAGCTGCGATAAACACGCCGGCTGCCCGGCTTGATATAGCCATAGCCCCAGCCGTCATAACAGAGCAGCGCCACTTCCTCGTATCGGCGGCCACGGCGGTAGAAGGTCTGGGAGACCAGATCGCAATCGCCGATGTAATCCCATGAATAGAGGTCCCAGCCGAAGCTCACATAGAGCCAGCCAAAGGGATCATAGCCATTACGATAGTGGAAGATGTTGTGGTGCGAGCACCAATAGCCGTGTCCGCTACGCGGTCCATGGCCATGGCCGTAATATTTGCCGCCATAACGCACCGACGGATGCCGGTAGGAGCCGTGACGGCGCTGATGATAACGCCGCGCATCACGGCGGCCGTCACGATAGGCCTGGCGCGACCGCCCGCGATCACTGTAGCGCTGGTCGCGCCGTCCGTCACGATAGCCATCCCTGCGCCCGTCTCGCCGGCCATCGCGATAGCCGTCATACCGTCCGTCACGACGTCCGTCGCGGGACCCGTCACGTCTGCTGTCGCGAACACCGTCACGGCGGCCATCTCTTCCTCCGTCACGGGCGCCGTCGCGGCGGCCGCCGGAATTATCCGCATATCGCTGTCCCGAACGGTTGCGGTCCTGACTGCGGTCGCCGCTACGACGTTGATCGCTGTCACCTGATGACCGGCGCTGCGTGTCATTGTTGCCGGCGCGGCGCTGGCGATCGTTGTTGTTTTGCGCTGCGTCGCGCCGGCCGCTGTTGTCAGCCGCACGACGCTCGCCGCCGCGGCGGTCATTGTTTCCCGCATCCCGGCGGCGTTCACCGCCATTTGTGCGGTCGCGCCGGTTTTCGGTGGTGCGATACTCTTCTCTTCGTTCAGTGCGTTCAGCGCGTTGCCGTTCTCGCGGTGTCTGACCGCGCGACCTGTCGCTGCCGCCGGAGCGGCCACCGGACCTGTCGCCACGCGAGCGTTCACCGTCACGCCGGCCCGACCGCTGACCGCGGTCACGCTCATCAAGCATGGCCAATTGCATCGGAGCAGGTGAAAGCCCCGCCGAAATTGACGTTGTATTTTGCGGTGCGGATGCGGGCGCCGCGATCGCGAATCCCCCACACATAGCAGCGAAGGTCGTTAATCCCGCGACCGTCGCAGTCCTGAAAACCGAAAACGGTTTGATTTCCATCCAGGGCATTCGCCTCTCCTTTGGAAAGCGAGCCCCCTTAGCGCCCACCATCACTTTGCGGGACGAACACCATGGGGTCAATGTAAAGTTCGTCACAGCTCTGCGATTAACGTCTTGAAATAAGGCGGAAACACGGCAATCGTGACGCAAATAAGGCGCAAGCGCTGCGTGTGCGGATGAATATGGCGGCAATGCGGCGAGACCCAATTGACGAAGACAACATCACACCAATGAGCGCGAAAAAAACATACCTCGAATTCTTCGCCGGCGGCGGCATGGCGCGACTTGGCCTTGGGCGTTCATGGCGCTGCCTTCTCGCAAACGATTTCGATTCGCAAAAATGCGCCTCCTATCGTGCTAATTTCGGTGACGATCACCTTGTCGAAGGCGACATCGCCGCTATCACTATTGAAGACTTGCCCGGTCAGGCCGTTGATCTCGTCTGGGGGTCCTTTCCCTGTCAGGATCTGTCCCTTGCCGGCGCGCGCGGCGGCATGGGCGCCCGGCGCTCCGGCGCCTTCTTCCCGTTTTGGTCATTGATGGAAGGCCTGATCGCGACAGGCCGGGCCCCGCGCATGATCGCCATCGAAAATGTCGCAGGATTGCTGACCTCCAATGATGGACGCGACTTTGCTTGCGTTATCGATCTCATGGCCAAAGCGGGATACGCCGTCACCGCGGCCATACTCGACGCCAAAAATTTCACGCCGCAATCGCGGCCACGGCTTTTTATTCTCGGTTTCGCCGATGACCTGGCGCCGCCGAAAGCGCCCGAACCACTTTCAGATGAAATCGCGCCGCCGGCGCTCATCGCGGCGCAAGCGCAACTTTCCAAGACCGCCCAGGCGCGCTGGTTCTGGCTTGGGGCCGCGCCGCGCCTGACACGCAATGCGCGCCTCTCAAGCATCATCGACTGGGACGCGCCAGACTGGCACGCACCGGAACAGACGCAAAAACTTGTCGCCATGATGGCGCCGCATCAGCGCGCGCGCCTTGAAGCCATCGTCAATAACGGGGCGCGGCGCGCAGGCGCGGCTTTCCGCCGGACACGCATCGTCAATGGCGAAACGGTTCAGCGCGTGGAAGCGCGCTTCGACGGGCTTGCCGGGTGCCTCAGAACGCCCGCTGGCGGGTCCTCGCGCCAGATCGTCTTCGCTATTGAGAACGGCAAGGTGCGCTCGCGCCTTATCTCCGCGCGTGAAGCAGCCGGGCTCATGGGCCTTCCCGACGATTACATTCTGCCGCATAGCGCCAATGCAGCGCTCAAGCTCTGCGGCGACGGCGTAGCGGTTCCGGTTGTGCGCTGGCTCGCGGGAACGGTTTTCGAACCGGCCCTCAACCAAGCAAAAGCACGCAAGGCCGCTTAAACATCCGGCCATAAAAAAAGGCCGGCGAAACGCCGGCCTTTTTCAAATTATGCGCAGCCGTTTCAGACGGAAGCCTTGCGGCGCGACCGGCGCCACAACACCAGAAGGCCCGTCGCCATCAGCGGGATGGCGCCCGGAATTGGCACTTCACCGCCAACGATCTCGCGGCCGATCTTGGTCAGAACAGCGGCGGCGAAATCTTCAAACGTATTGGCGACCACGAGGAAACCGCCAGCGCCGCCGACGATATTGGCCATATAGAAGTCCTGCAGGGATGTGCTGGACCCGATGACAAGACCGTTGATAGCGTCAACGCCGCCTGCAAGAGCTGCATCGCGCGCCGCAGACGAGGCGCTTGCGTTGCCGGTTCCGTCGCCGGAGACATCCATCACGAGGCGTGTTCCCTCAAAACCATTGTCATTAAAGAGTGGCGCGCCGTAATTGATCGCCGCGCTGGGCACTGTTCCGCCGTTGAATGGACGCCCCGCCGCAGCAACAGCGTCGGCAAAGGCGTTTGCGGACGTCCCGTCGCTGATCAGCGCCCAGTCGACGCCAATCGCCTGTGAAGCTGAGCTCGACCAGTAAATCAACTGGACAGCGATGGAACCTATCGTCCCGTTTTCAATGGCGGAAATGATGCCAGCGTCGCGAAACGCAGCTTCATAGCCGTCCTGCTGGAGAGCGAACTCACCGCTGCTGATAGAGCCAGAAACGTCTACGAGAAGTTGCAGTTCGAGATCGACTGCAGTCGCGTGGCTCGGCGTTGCGGCCACAGCCATAGCCGCTGCTGACATAGCGGCAAATAAATGTTTGAATCGCATGGTACTCCCCCATATTGCATTGCACTATGGCCAACCTAGCCAAATTATCTGGCCGCTCAAGCGCTAAGTGGCGCTGAATGAATTTTTATTTGAGAGAACCAGCGATACGGGAAAATCGTGGGAACGGACATCTTTAGCGCGAATAAGCGCTCCGAGATCATGCGAGCAGTCAAAGGGCGTGACACCACGCCCGAAATCGCCTTGCGCAAAAAACTCTTCGCCCTCGGCCTGCGCTATCGCCTCAATGTCAAAGACCTACCGGGAAAGCCTGATCTTGTTTTCCCCAAGCATAAAACGGTCGTCTTTGTTCATGGCTGTTTCTGGCACGGTCACACCTGCAAGCGCGGCAATCGTCAGCCAAAGCAGAACGCCGATTACTGGAAAGACAAAATCGCACGCAACATGGCGCGGGATCAAAAAAACGCCGCCGAGCTGGAAAAGCTCGGCTGGCGCGTGATCACTGTGTGGGAATGCGAGATCAAGGACCTTGATCCGGCCAAACTGCCAATCAAGCAGCTGTGAGCGGAACCGGCTCACCACAATGACTGTCCGTTCCTACATCAGCAGCGCGCAAGCTCACCTCGGAGACAGCTTTATGACGAAAGAAAATCTCGATATTCAGCATGAACGCAAAGGCGACACCGGCCGGTATTGGGCCCTCGCCAACGGCGGTGAAGCTGAGCTGACATATAAAATGCGCGGCGAGATTATGGTGATCGACCACACCTACACGCCGGTGGAAGCGCGCGGAAAAAACATTGCGCGCCAGCTTGTGGAGCGGGCGGTTGATGACGCCCGCGATCAAGGATTTCGCATCGACCCGCAATGCCCTTATGTGGATAAGCTGTTTCAGCGGCGCCCTGAATGGGCGCCGCTGCGCATTTGAATGCGTTTGCGATTAACTCGCTTTTTGCGTCTCAACCCATTCGTCGACACGACGCTCGAGAATGTCGAGAGGCAATGCGCCGCCGCCCAGCACCGTGTCATGGAAGCCCTTGATGTCGAACTTGTCGCCAAGCTCGGCTTTGGCTTCCTCGCGCAACTCCAAAATCTTCAGCATACCGATTTTATAAGCTGTCGCCTGCCCCGGCCAGACAATATAGCGTTGAACCTCCGAGCGAATTTGCCCTTCGGCCGCCGGTGAGTTCTCCATGAAATATTGAACGCCTTCTTCCTCGGTCCAGCCTTTGTAGTGAAAGCCGGTGTCAAGAACGAGGCGGATCGCGCGCCAGATTTCCGTCGTCAACCGCCCGAAATCTGAATAGGGATCCTCATAGGCGCCCATTTCTTTCGCCAGCAGCTCTGAGTAAAGCCCCCAGCCTTCCTGATAGGCGGTGAAACCCGCCTGGGTGCGGAAAGTCGGCACTTCGGTCAGCTCTTGCGCGATGGATATCTGCATATGATGGCCGGGATTGCCTTCATGATAGGCGATGACCTCAAGCTGCGGGATCGGCATCATGCTCATATCGGACAAATGGGCGTAATAAACGCCGGGGCGCGATCCGTCCGGCGTGCCCGGAAAATAATGCTGCGCAGCGCCCGGCTGTTCACGGAAGGGTTCGACGCGTTTCACGATCAGGTCCGCCTTCGGAAGAAGGCCGAAATAATCCGGCAGCTTTTCGCCAATGTAATCGAGATGCGCGGTCGCCGCGTCGATATAGGCTTGCCGGCCTGCATCGGTGTCGGGATAGTAGAACTGCGGATCGTCCCGCACGAAAGTGAAAAACTCCTGCAGCGTGCCGTCGAAACCGACCTGGCTCTTGATCGCTTCCATCTCGCCTTTAATCCGCGCGACTTCCGACAGACCGAGCTGGTGGACTTCCTCCGGCGTCATCTTCGTCGTCGTGGAGCTTTCCAGGCGGTCGGCGTAATAGGCCGCGCCGTTCGGGTTTTTGCCGACGCCCGTGGCGGTTTCATCGGCGTTGACTTTATCCTCCTCGAACCAGTCGATCAGCGCCTCATAGGCCGGGGCCCAATGTTCGATGAGGGCGTCGCGCGCCGACGCCTGCAATTCATCCGCTTTAGCCTGATCGATTTTGCCGGCGTCAAGGAGCCCTGCGATTTTTGCTTTGGCGTCCGCCCATACCGGGCTGTCGCCTTCACCTTCGAACGGAGCGCCGGTGATAAGCGCGCGGGACTGTTCAAGCACACCTTCATAAGCGAAGAGCGGCGGGCGCGAGCCCGCTTCGGCGTTGAGCTTTGCTGAGTCCAGCAGTTGTCCCAGCGCCCGCGACGCCCCGCCAATCCGTGCGATATAGGCCTCCATGTCGGAAGGCTCTTCAACCTTGTGGAAGGCGATCAGGAACTGTGCGAGGAACGCTTGTGGTCCCTGCATCTGGGTGAAGACATATTCATTGCGGCGGAATTTACTGGCCGACGCCGCGCGTTCATATTGATAAATCCAGACATCGTAAGATGTCCGCGCCTCGGGCGTCAGTTTCGCGCGATCGAAATTCGCTTTCAGTTCTTCGACCGTCTGGCGGCGCCATTCGAGCTGCGCATCCTGCGCCTCTTCGGAAAGATCGTCGACCTTGTCATAGTCCTTCTTGTCCCCAAGAAAAGTCCGCTGGATCGGGCTGAAATCGAGTTCTTCTTCAAACTTAACCTCGAACCACTCATTAAGCCGTTCTGTCTCCGCGGTGATATCTTCCGCGCTTGGCGCCGCTCCCGCCTCAACTACAGCCGACTCTTTTACAGCTGTTTTCTCTCCACACCCGGCGAGAATCGCCGTTCCCATTAATAACGCAATCGCTAAACGCATCTGGCGCCCCTTTTCCATTGCTTCGGACGAACCGCGCCCGAAATTGCGGCGCATCCTATAGATTTCGCGCGCGTCGGCAATCGCGACGAGCCAAAGCAACAGAACGGGAGCTCAGATGACGCAGGTGCTACAAACGTCCTATTCCGGCGTCCTATTCGCGATAAGCGGAGTGAACGTGACGGCCGCGCTTCTCAAAACCGAAAACGGCGGCGGCGCCCGGCGTCGAGCGCAATAAATCGAAAGTCCGCTCCTGCGCGCCAATATTGTGGCACGATTGGGTGCAGCGGCGGACAGTCTTTCCGGCGCTATCCAGAACTTCGAAGTCGTAGGTGGGCTTACGCATCACTTTCTCCTTACAATTGAACAAAGATGGCGGCTTTGCATCACGCCTCCTAAAGGCGCGACCCGTCCGTGTTCTGATCTTTTTCGTAACAAGAAAATTCATCAGCCGGGCGGAAACAAAGCCGCCCCCCGCTTGGGTTTGGTGATGCGCCGTGCCGGTTAACGCCGTCTTAAGAAAGGCCCTCGCGGTGATGACGAATTGCTCATATGTTTAAACACAGCATGAAAGAACAATGCCGCTTTTTATATTACACCCGCGTCAGACAAGGCGCTCAGCAATCCGCGCCCGGCATCCACATGCTGCGCCTGCACACCCGCTTCGCGCGCGGCCGCAACATTCTCTGCAACATCGTCGAAAAACAAGACGCCCGCCGGGGGCGCATCAAGACTGTTGATAACCAAATCGTAAGCGCGCTGTTCAGGTTTGCGGGCGCCAAGCTCATGCGACAGAAATGTTTTCTCAAACAACTGCGCGAGGCCAAGAGTCTCGGCCTGACGCCAATGGGGTATGTTGATGTTGGAGAAACAGGCGAGCCGGTATTTTCCTTCAAGCGCATTAATCGCGTCGCGCGCGCCGGGCAGAAATCGCTCGGGCCAGGTTTCGAAATCAGCAATGAAGTCGCCGGGACTCACATCCAGCTCCCATTGCTGGACCGCCTGCTCCGCAAAAGCCAGCGGGGTCAATTCACCGCGCTCGAAAGCATGAAGCGCTGGCGTTTGCGACAGAGCGGTTCGCGCCTCGGCAAGCGAAAGCCGCCCATTCGACAAGGCCGCAAGCCGTTCGGGGCCGCGGTAATCAACCACGACCCCGCCCAGATCAAACAGCAGCGTATGAATATTCCCGGCGATTAAAACGCCTCCGCCGGAAGCGCCATCATGGCTTCAGCGCCGGATTTCACCTTATCGAGATGGGACGCCGTTTCCGGAATGATCCGGTCAACGAAATATTTCCCGGTGATGAGTTTGTTTTTGTAGAAATCATCGCCCGAGTCTTTTTTCTCCAGCGCGGCCTTCGCCGACTGCGCCCATGCGTAGGAGAGCGCCGTGAGCGCAAAGAGACAAAGATAATCCATCGACGACGCCCCGGCGTTGTTGAAATTCGCCATGGCGTTCGCGCCCATCCATTGCGTCGCTTCAAGAGCGCGGCCCTTGGCGAGGGCAAGTCCGTCTAGGAACGGTTTCAATTCTTCATTGCCCTGATTGTCGGCGATGAATTCATCGACTTCGGCGAAGAATGTCTGCCAGGCGCGCCCGCCATCCTTCATCAGCTTGCGGCCCACAAGGTCGAGCGCCTGAATGCCGTTTGCGCCTTCATAAATCATGGCGATGCGCGCGTCGCGCACGAACTGCTCCATCCCCCATTCCTGAATATAGCCATGACCGCCCAAGACCTGTTGCGCATTGGTCGCGTGCCAATAGCCCTTTTCGGTGAGATAGGATTTCAGAATCGGCGTCATCAGGCCCATATAATCGTCCGCCTTTTGACGGGTCGCCTCGTCCTCGGCTTTGGTGTGCAGATCGCCATAAAGCGCCGACCAGTACATCCAGGCGCGCGCGCCCTCGGTAAAGGCGCGATGATCCATCAGCATGCGGCGCACATCGGGATGGACGATGATCGGATCGGCAGGTTTTTCAGGCTCCGCCGGGCCGGTTAGCGCACGGCCCTGAAGGCGATCCTTGGCGTAGGCGGCGCCGTTCTGATAGGCGACTTCGGAAATCGCCATGCCTTGCAAGCCAACGCCGAGGCGCGCTTCATTCATCATCGTGAACATGGCGCGCAGGCCCTTGTTTTCTTCCCCGAGCAGCCAGCCCGTAGCTTCGTCATAATTCAGAACGCAAGTTGAGTTGGCGTGAATGCCCATTTTCTCTTCGATAGAACCGCAGCTGACGCCGTTGCGCTCGCCGAGGGAGCCGTCTTCATTCACAAGAAACTTAGGCACGATGAACAGTGAGATGCCCTTGACGCCTTCGGGGGCGCCCTCAATGCGCGCCAGCACGAGATGAATGATATTCTCGGTGAGGTCATGTTCGCCGGCGGAGATAAAAATCTTCTGACCGGAAATCTTGTAGCTGCCGTCGCCTTGCGGAACGGCTTTGGACTTCAACAGCCCGAGATCGGTGCCGCAATGGGGCTCCGTCAGATTCATTGTGCCGCCCCATTCGCCAGCGATCATGTTGGGCAGATATTTCTGTTTTTGTTCGTCCGTGCCATGGGCGTGGATTGCATCCGCGGCGCCGCGGGCGAGGCCCGGATACATGCCGAAGGCCATGTTCGCCGCCGAGACCATTTCCGACACCGCCACCGCAAGAATGTAAGGCAGCCCCTGCCCGCCATATTCCGGATCGAAGGACAGCCCCTGCCAGCCGCCCTGTTTGTAAATTTCGTAGGCTTCCTTGAAACCCTTGGGCGTTGTCACAGAGCCGTCTTCATGACGGGTGCAGCCTTCCTTGTCGCCGGAATGATTGATGGGGTGGAGCACATTTGACGCCATTTTCGCCCCCTCCTCAAGAATAGCCGAGACGACATCTTCCGAGGCGTCGGCAAATCCGGGCAGGTTCGAATATTTCGAAATCTGCAGGACCTCGTTGAGGACGAATTGCATGTCTTTGAGCGGCGCGGTGTAAGTGGTCATGTCTGATCCTTAAGCTTCGGTGCGGCCTTGAGGGGCGTTTCAGGGGCCATTTTGCCCGCAAGGCAAGAGAATTTCACCCATGAATGGCAGCGCCCGGGGCCCTGCGGCAAGACTTTATTAAGGTTCTGCCTGCCCGCCCTTCAAGCCTTGCGCGCATCTCGCGTAAAAACGCCCGGTGGTTACCCTGCGTAAAGCATTCCATAAGCATAGTTCTCCCCAGACGGAGGCAAAACAGCCGCCCAAGAAAAAAAGCCCAAAGTACTGTTACGAGGAAACGCCCAAAGGAAACGCTGGCGATATGACCAAGCAACGGCAGGCAGAAATCGACCACCTCCTCCGCGACCGCGACGCGCTGACCGCGTTCGTTGACGAGCATGAGATGCTTGTGCGCGCTGTCCACACAATGCCGCAGATGTTTTATGTGGTGAAGGACGACAAGCTGCTCTTCTGTAACCGGCAGCTTGCGGAGTTTTACGATCTTCCCGAAGGCATGACCGCCGCCGGCACGCCCTGGAGCGTGATGATGCAGGCGATGCTGGAAACGCATCTGCCGGATCAGGCGACACTCGTTGATGACATGAAAGCCGAAACCTTGCGGCAAATCCGCGAGAAGGGAAAGTTCAACATTTCCTGGGCGCTGGAAGATGGAAAGCATCTCCTCATCGAAGCGATCGAAGGAAGTGACGGACAGATCATCGTCACCTATTCCGACATCTCCGTGCTCAAAAATGCGCAGCGCAAAGCCGAGGCCGCCGAAAAAGCCAAAGCCGCCTTCCTTGCGAATATGAGCCATGAAATTCGCACGCCCATGAACGGCGTTATGGGCATGGCGGAGCTGTTATGTTCAACCACGCTCGATGAAACGCAGTCCACCTATGCTTCAACGATTTTGAAATCGGGTGAAGCGCTGCTGACCATCATCAACGACATTCTCGATTTTTCCAAAATCGACGCGGGCCAGTTGAAACTGCATCCGGCGCCATTCTCCATCGCAGAAGCAATCGAAGATGTCGCGCTCCTGATTTCCTCGCGCGTCCTTGAAAAGAATCTTGAGCTTGCCGTCCGCGTTCAGCCGGACCTGCCGGCGATGTTTGTCGGCGACGCCGGCCGTCTGCGCCAGATCATCACCAATCTTATGGGCAATGCGGCGAAGTTCACTGATGAAGGCCACATTCTCGCTGATCTGTCGGGTGAGGCGACCGAAGGCGGTTACAAGCTGACCTTCAAAATCGAAGACACCGGCATTGGCATTCCGTCAGAGAAATGCGCCACGATTTTTGACAAATTCAGCCAGGTCGACGACTCTGCGACGCGCAAACATGAGGGCACCGGCCTCGGCCTCGCCATTTCCGCATCGCTAGTCGAGCTCATGGGCGGCGAAATTGGCGTTGAAAGCCAGCCGGGCGAAGGCTCGACTTTCTGGTTCTCCATTGTTCTTCCGGTGCATCATGGCGAAGAAAAAGCTGCGCTGGCGCCTGTGGATCTCTCTGGCGCGCGCATCGCGGTCATTGACGACAACGCCGTCAACCGCAAGATTTTGAAAGAACAGCTCGCCAGCTGGGGCTTTGAATGCGCACTCTATAAAAATGCACAGGAAGGCCTCGTCGCGCTGCGCGACGCCGAGACCGGCAAGCCCGACCTGTTAATCCTCGATCATCACATGCCGGGAATGACCGGCGCCGATCTCGCCATGGTGCTGCGCGCCGACCCCACATTTAACGATTTGCCGATTGTGATGCTCACCTCGGTGGATGAGGCCGCTGGCGGCGCCGGGTTCATGTCCCTCGGCGTCAACGCCCACCTCACCAAACCGGCGCGCGCCGCGCGTCTGTTTGAAACCATTGTGCGCGTGCTTCACGAAAAGCCGAACGCCGAAAACCCGGCGTCCGAACCATCTGAGCCTGCGGCCCGGTCCGCGCCCCAGTCCGCGGCGCCGGAAAAATCCGAGCCAGCCCAGCCGGAAAGCTCAGGCGGCCTCGACATCCTTGTCGCCGAAGACAATGAGGTGAACCGCCTCGTCCTCACCCATATCCTGAAAGAGACCGGCCTCAGCTACAAAATCGCCCTTAATGGCCGCGAGGCGCTGGCGCTCTACGCCGAATGCCAGCCTTCGGTCATTCTTATGGACATCTCCATGCCGGAAATGAACGGGTTCGAAGCCGCGAAAGCGATTCGCGAGGCAGAGGCCGAGTCAGGCCTGCATACGCCGATCATCGCCATCACCGCCCACGCGCTGAAGGACGACAAGGAAAAATGCCTCGCCGCTGGCATGGACGATTATGTCTCGAAGCCGATTTCGGCGGCGCGCCTGAAAGACCGCCTCGACCACTGGATGCGCGTCGCCACTGAGGCCGCGGCCTGACGGGCCTAGCGCCGGTTTTCCCCTATCGCCTCTTTGCGTCCCCGAAGCACCGCGAATCAGCTTTAACCTTTCATTAACAATCTGTGGTTTTTCCTGTCCCATTAAGGCTTTGCGGGCGCCGCGAAGCACCTTAACGGTGACCTGTTCGGCTTGAGACCGGCGCAGGCGACTGCGCTTTTTCAGCCGGGTGGGAGGGGAAACGCCCCAGCGAATGACGGTGGAAAGCCATGAAATCGAACGCGCCCTGGAGCGTCAAAGGCATTGAGCGCGATGCGCGCGAGACCGCAAAGGAGGCGGCGCGTCGCGAAGGCATGACGGTCGGCGAATGGCTGAACCAGATGATCTACAGCCAGGCTGAAGGCGGTGACGGCGCCCTTTCCGACGCCGAAGTCGAAGGCCTGAAGCTTCGCGACATCGTCACGGCCATTGAACATTTGCGCAATCGCGTCGTTGAAGCTGAATCGAAAAACGCCGCCGCCGTCGCCGATCTCAGCCGCAATATGGGCGGGTTCGTCGAACGCATGCAGCGCCTCGAACGGATAAAGCCCGCCGAAGGATCCTATGAGGATGTCGCGCAGCGTATAGAAAAGCTTGAGCGCGCCGGCGGCGACCGCGGCCGCATTGACGCGCTAAAAGCGCTTGAAAAAGCCGTCACCCAAGTTGCTGTCCAATTCAACAACGCCCAGCGCACCACTCTTACCCGCCTCGATTCCGCCGAAGCCCAGCTCCAGGAATTCGCTGAACGCATAGACCGTGTGGGCGAAGGCGGCGCTGGCGAACCGGCGGAACTCAGCCCCCTGAAATCGGCTATTGAGAACCTAGCTGAACGGGTCGCGAAGGCCGAACGCATTGCACAAGAGGCTGCCGCCCTGAAAACCGAAGCGGCTGACTCTTCCGATCCGGAATTTGTCGAGCGCACCGGCGCAAGATTGCGCGTCCTTGGCGATGAGATTAAACGCGGCGGCGATCAGATCCGCGCCCTTGAAGGAACGATCGCAAAACTGTCTGGCCAGATCGAGGCGGCCGAGAAACGCAGCGCCGACGGCGTTCAAAAAGTCACCGAGACCATCGCCGAAGTGCGCACGCAGCTCGTCGCCGAAGAAAAGAACAACGCGCCCGATGTGGAAGCCGTTCTCGCCGCCGCGCGTGCGGAAACCGAAGACAAACTCGAAGCGCTGCATCGCTCTCTGCAAGAAATAAACGCCCGCTTTGAGACGCTTGGGCGCAATGAAACGCCGGCGCCGGAAGCGCCCGCTGCGATCGAGGTCATGGAAATGGCGCCCGCAGCCGAGGCCGAACCGGAGCCCGCCGCCAGCGATAGCGAAGATATTAACGACGTCGTCGACGAAATCGAAGAAGCCGTCGCTGCGATGGAAGCGGAAGACGACAGCGCCGAAGAAGACCCTTTCGCGTTCGCCGATGATACAGACACATCAGCGGAAGCCGAAGAAGCAGAACCTCTTGATGCGGAAGCCGATGACGAGCCCGCCGACGATTTTAGTTTCCAGATCGACGACGAGACGCAAGACGCCAGCACGCAAGGCGAAGGTGAAGACGATATCCTCGTCAGCGCTGACGAGGGTGAAGACGATGGCGGCGCGATGAACGATGCAGAATCGCTTCTCGCCGAAGTCAGAAGCGCGCTCACCGGCGAAGGCCTCGAAGATGATGGCGACGAAGAGGATGATGAGCTTGGCGCGGCTGAAACGGAAACGCCGACCGGCGCCGTCAGCGAAGACGATGAAGAAGATGAGCAGGCGCCGAACACCGCCTCTCTCGCCGCCTCCATGGCGATCGATACCGACTCCTCGTCAGAAGAAGAGCCTTCCGCACCTGCGCCCAAGGAAGACATGCTGCAAGCGGCCCGCCGGCGCGCGCGTGAAGCCGCCAGCCAAGGGGAAGACGGACGCCCGCGCCGCAGCCAGCTGACAGCAAAACAACGCGCCATTCTCGCTGCCCGTGCGCGCCAGAAACGCGCCGCCGAGGAAGGCCATGACGATACGAGCATGGATTCTCATCCAGAGCCTGCCGCGCAACATGCGCCGGCGGAGGACAGCGCAGAGTCGCTCACCTTTGCCGAAACGGAGGCTGCGCTGGAAGAAGAGGAAGCAGCGAAGTCCGGACGGTTCGGCAAGTTCGCCGCAGCGCTCGCCTCCGCCAAGGCGCGCCTTGGCCGCAACAAAGACGACGATGCAGACGAGCACCTTGCCCCCAAGGCAAAAGCTTCGTCAGTTGAAGAAGACGATTTCGAAACACGCCGCGGGAATGGCGACCGGGCCGCGCTTGACACCCTCAAATCGACGAGTTCGGCAAAACCGCTGACCATTGCGCTTGGCATCGCCATTCTGCTTGCGCTCGCCGCGCTCGTTTATCTCATGAAAGATTTTGTGCTCAAACCCGACGCTGGCGCCAACGCGCCCACGCCGGCGATTGCGCGCACCGAGACCCCTGCTGAAGCTGCGCAGGAAACAACCTCCACGCTTCCCTCCGTGCCGGAGGCGCCCGCAACCGATCCCCAGGCGCTCTATGTGGAGAGCATGGACGCGCTCGCCGCTGCAACGAGCGAATCCGGCGCCAAATCCGCAATTGCAAAACTTCAGGACGCCGCTGCGCTTGGCTATCCTCCGGCGCAACTCCAGCTTGGCGAACTTTACAAGACCGGCCAGGGCGTCGAGCAGGATCTGGGGCAAGCCCGGCTCTGGTTCCGCCGCGCAGCCAATGGCGGCAATGTGCTCGCCATGCACCGTATCGGGGTCATGACCGCGCGCGGTGACGGTGGTCCTGCTGACAGTCAGGAAGCTATCGCCTGGTTCGAACGGGCGGCGAATTTCGGCCTCGTCGATTCCCAATACAATCTCGGCGCTATCTATCACCCAAGCGAAGACGGCGGATCATCCGTGCAGGATGCGGCGAAAGCCTATTACTGGTACTCGCTCGCGGCGGCGAATGGCGACGCACAGGCGCAGCCGCTCGCGGCTGGCGTCGCAGTTGCGCTCTCCCCGGAAACGCGCTCGGAAATTGACGCTGACGTCTCCGCGTGGACGGCTGAACAGCCTGACGAAGCCGCCAATCTGAACGCCGCTGGCTAAAACGCCGCAAGGCCCGCAATCAAAAGAGCGGGCGGACCTTACTTGTTTCACAGGCGCGGGCGCGCCTATAAACGCCACATCATCCGCGCGGGCGTTGACAGCGAAAGCAACAAAGCAACACTGACGCCTGCGCCGTTATCGCGTTTCAGGGGTTCGTCAGCTTTTCATGCAGCTTTATCTCCCCATCGCGGAGATGCCAGTCGATCCATTTGTGGTGATCACCATGGGCGCGGCTGTCGGCTTTCTGTCCGGCATGTTCGGCGTCGGCGGCGGTTTTTTGATGACGCCGCTTCTTATCTTTTACGGCATTCCGCCAGCGGTCGCCGTCGGCACCGAGGCCTCACAGATTGTCGCCTCTTCTGTCTCTGGCGCACTCGCCCACCTCAAACGTAAAACTATCGACTTTCAAATGGGCGGGTTTCTGGTCGCCGGCGGCGCCATAGGATCAATCATCGGCGTTCTGGTTTTCCGAATGCTGATCAAAACCGGTCAGATCGATACGTTGATCTCGGTTTCCTATGTCATCTTTCTCAGCCTCATCGGCGGACTGATGCTGTGGGAGAGCATTCGCACCCTTTTACATTCAACGGAAGAAAAACAGAAACACGCGCGCAAGCGCCGCAGTCCCGCCTGGCTGGCAGCGCTCCCCTTTGCGATGCGCTTTCGCGCCTCCGCTCTTTACATAAGCCCGATTGCACCAATCGCGCTCGGTTTCATCGTTGGGCTGCTCGCCTCCATGCTGGGCGTCGGCGGCGGTTTCATCATGGTGCCAGCGATGCTTTATATTCTGAACATGCCCACCAATGTCGTCGTCGGCACATCACTGTTTCAGATCATTTTCGTCACCGCTATCACGACAGTTCTTCACGCCGCGGCAAACCAGACGGTGGACATTGCGCTGGCGCTGCTATTGCTTAGTGGCGGGGTTGTCGGCGCACAGCTCGGCGTCCGCGTCGGCGTCAAGTTGAAAGCGGAACATTTGCGCGCCCTGCTCGCGCTGCTTGTTCTCGGCGTATGCGCAAGGCTTCTGATTGATCTCGCCCTGCCGCCCGCCTCGTTTTTCATTGTGGACGGTCTGTGATGAGAAATGTCTTGCTCGTCCTCGCCCTGATGATCGCGCCAGCAGGAGCCGCGAATATCGAAGTGGCGCTCACCGATGACCGGGTCGAAGTGGACACCGGCTTCGCCGGCGCCCGCCTGACCCTGTTCGGCGCCATAACAGGCCTGGAAGATCCGGCATCCGTTGACATTATTTCAGTCATCCGAGGACCACAAACGCGGTTTCAGGTGCGCCAGATGGAAAAGAGCAACCTTATCTGGACGCCGGGCCCCGCCCATATCATTGAGCGCGCGCCGGGGTTGTACCTGACTTATGCGACCCGCACCATTGATGATATCGCCCCGCTGCCCGTGCAGGATCAATATCATCTTGATGCGGACTATCTCGACATTGCTGTCGAAGCGCATGCGCCGGCGGATGAAAACAATGCTGGCCTTTATCGCAGCGCCTTTCTCAGCGAGGCGGAAGAGCTCGGCCTTTATGGCGCCCATCTCGGCGGGATTGAGTTCAAGAAAGGCGCGCTTTTCACCATTACGGCGCGCCTTCCCGCCAACACGCCCGTGGGTGAATATGAGGTCGCGGTTTATCTTTTCCGCGATGGCGAGCTGATCGGCTCCGATGCGGCGGCGCTGGCCGTCAATCGCGTCGGCCTTGAGCGCCGGATTTACGATTTCGCCCATCAGCGCCCTGTTTCCTACGGGATATTTTGCGTCGCGCTCTCGCTGATCGCCGGCTGGGCGGCGAGCCTTGCATTCCGCAAATAGGATTTCTGGGCTATTCTCGCGCGGACGAGTAGCGTGCGGGAGGGACAAATATGGCTAAAGCTAAGCAAAAAGCAGAGATGACGCAGCTTGGATTTTACGGGCTTGCGCCTTTTTTCATCGCCGCTGCCGCGCTGTGGCTGAGCCCCGCCATCATCCCCGATCACATCGCCCTCGATTTCCACCTTATCGCCCTCACCTATGGAGCGGTCATCGTCGCGTATCTTTCCGGGGCTGGCGCGGGCGCGACGCTCAATCCCGGGCAGAAGCTGCAAGAGTCTTTTCTACCGGGACAATTGATTACGCTCGTCGCCTTTGCCGCGATCCTGCCTGACGGCGTCTTTATGATGGCGCTGGGCGCCGCCTGGCGCCATTTCATTATCCTCATCCTGCTTGTCTATTTGTTGATGCGAGACCTCGCCGCGACGAACAGCGGCATATTTCCGAAATGGTATGGCGCATTGAGGCTGCGGCTCACCTTCTGGGCCGGGCTCGCGATCCTGCTGATCATGAGCCGGCTTATGCTTTGGGGCTATTATTGAGCCAATGATGCTTTTGCTGCGCAGCGCCATTCTGTTTTTCGCGATTGGCGGTTAGAAGCCGCGCATGGACGCAATTGCACTCGATCAACTGACGATCGCCCTTTCGCTGTCATCGCAGCTCATGCTGGCGGCGGCGATCATCATCATGATTTTCGCCATCGCGCTCGGCTTGAAACCTGAGCATTTTGCATTTCTGAAAACCGACCCGAAACTATTCTGGGGCGGGCTCGCCGCGCAGCTAATCGGCCTGCCGCTGATGACGCTGGCGCTGGTCACCATCATGGACCCCCATCCATCCATTGCGCTTGGCATGATCGTCGTCGCAGCCTGCCCCGGCGGCAATGTGTCGAACTTCATGACCTGGAGCGCGCGGGGCGACACCGCCTATTCGGTTTCGCTCACCGCCGGATCGAGCGTCGTGGCCGCAGTCTGGACGCCGGCGGCGATTCTTTTCTGGTCTGAACTCTACCCGCCAACAGCGCAGCTTCTCGATACAATCGATTTCAACCGCATCGCCTTTGTCATCCAGACGACAGTCATGCTCGCCGCACCCCTGACCCTCGGCATGCTCGGCGCCCGATATTTTCCCGCCGCCGCAGAAAAATTCCGCAAGCCGCTCGCGCTATTCGGCGCCGGCATCCTCGCTATTGTGATTATCGATGGATTTATCCAGCTGACGGCCGCCCTGCTGCCCGCTTGGTCGCTCATCCTGATACCAGCCGCGCTGCATAACGCGTCGGCCTTCGCACTTGGCGCGGGCGCCGGGCGGCTTCTCGGCGCTTCAGCCCCGCGGCGACGCAGCCTCACCTTCGAAGTCGGCATTCAGAACACCGGTCTCGCCATCGTTCTCATCCTTGCTCAGCTAAAGGGGCTTGGGGGCGCGGCGGCCATCGCCGCTGTATGGGGCGTTTGGCACTTCGTTTCCGGCGGCGCTATGATCCTCCTCTACAGAACAATAGACTCCCAAAAGGCTCACAGGAAACGCACATGACCTTCGACTTCAAAATCACCAATGGCCTCCTCTATGACGGAGATGGCGGTGCGCCCGTTCACGCCAATATTGGTGTGAAGGACGGCAAGATAGCAGAGATCGGCGCCTGCGCAGGCGATGCAAAGCAAGTGATCGACGCGGACGGCGCCATCGTGACGCCGGGGTTTATAGATCTTCATACTCATTATGACGGCCAGATCTCCTGGGATGAAGAACTGAAACCCTCCGTCAATCATGGCGTCACCACCATTATCATGGGCAATTGCGGCGTCGGTTTCGCGCCAGTGAAAAAGTCCGATCACGATCGCCTCGTGCGCCTGATGGAGGGCGTTGAGGACATCCCCGGCACGGCGCTGCATGAAGGCCTGACATGGGATTGGGAGAGCTTCCCCGACTATATGGACGCCATCGATGCGATGCCGCACACCATCGATTTTGGCGTGATGATCGGCCACGACCCCGTGCGCGTCTACGCCATGGGAGAGCGCGCCAGCGCTTTCGAGGAAGCAACCGATGACGATATCGCGCAAATGAAACAGATCGTGCGCGAAGCCATGGAGGCGGGCGCCGCGGGCTTTTCAATCGGGCGCACCGACATCCACCGCACCGCCGACGGCGAGTGGACGCCGAGTGCGGAGGCGAGCGAGAAAGAACTGACGGCGCTGGCAGGCGCCCTCGCCGAGCTCGATCATGGCGTGTTGCAGATCGTCAATGACTTCAATCTCGAACGCGAGGGCGATCAGTTCGCCGACGAGTTCAAAATCGTCGAAAGTTTCGTGCGCGCCGGAAATGGCAAGCCCGCGTCGATCTCTCTCATGCAGCGCGACATGGCGCCCAATGACTGGACCCGCATCCTGAAAGAAACCGAACGCCTCAACGCCGAAGGGATCGACTTCAACGTGCAGGTCGCGCCGCGCGCCATCGGCGTCTTTCAGGGGCTGCAATGCACCTTTCACCCGATCATGGCGCAGCCGAGCTACATCGCCATCAAGGACAAGCCGCTGGCGGAACGCGTTGCGATCATGCGCGATCCGGAATTCAAGAAAAAGTGCCTTGCAGAAACGCCGGTGAAACTCGCCGGACCCGGCTCCTCCGTGCCGCCCATCGCCGACACCATGATCGCGGCGATCGAACTCGTCGCAAACAAATTTTTCCGCCTAGGTGAAAATCCCGATTACGAACAGCCGCAGGACAAATCGCTCGGCGCGGAAGCACGGGCCGACGGTGTTTCGGCTATGGAGAAACTTTACGACACATTGCTGGAGCTTGACGGGAAACAGCTCATCTATTTCCCGATCTATAATTACACCGAATTCAATTACGACAATGTCCACGCTATGCTGACCCACCCGAAGGCCTTGCCCGGTCTTTCCGATGGCGGCGCTCATGTGGGCACGATCTGTGACGCGAGTTTTCCGAGCTACCTTCTCTCCTATTGGTGCCGCGACCGCGATCACGGGAAAATCCCGCTTAAGCGCGCCGTCCAGATGCTCACCGCCGACGGCGCCGATTATCTCGGGCTGAAAGACCGCGGGCGGTTAAAAGTCGGCATGCGCGCCGACATCAACATCATCGACCATGAGAAACTGCGTCTCGGGGCCCCGCGCATGGTGAAGGACCTCCCTGCGGGCGGCCAGCGCCTGCTGCAGCCCGTCTCCGGCTATCGCGCGACCTTCGTCAATGGTGAACAGGTCATCGCCAATGACGAGGTGACGAAAGCAAGGCCGGGACGGCTGGTGAGGTTTCACTAGGGGGAAGTTAATGCGAATTGGCGGCGATCCAAAGCTCTATCTTGCTCTGACCTTACTTGGCGTCGCCGTCCCTTACGCTGCATTCATTCCCTGGATAGCTGATAACGGTCTTTCGCCAGCGTTGTTCACGCAACAAGCCTTTGAGACACGCATCGCGGCGTTTGCGTGGCTCGACGTTATTGTCAGCGCGCTCACAGTTCTTGTCGCCGCAACGACGACAATGCGTGGCGCAAGGCTTGCGTGGATTGTCGCCGCCTGTTTTCTTGTGGGCGTTTCGGCGGCGCTGCCGCTTTTTCTCTATTTCCTCGCCAAAGACAGCGCAAAGGCGGCTACATGAACTTCACCTTCGACACCGTACCCAACATCATTTTCGAAACCGGCGCCGCTGCGCGGCTCGGCGAGATCCTCAAATCGCGGATGCAGCGGCCCTTTGTCGTCACCGATAAAGGCGTTGTCGGGGCCGGGCTGATCGACGGCGCCTTGAAGGGACTTGAGAAGGCGGGGCTCGATTACGCGCTCTTCGACGGGGTCGAGGCGGACCCGCCGGCGAAAGTGGTGAAAGGCGCCATCGAGGCGGCGCGCCAGCACAAGGCCGACGGCGTCATCGGGTTCGGCGGCGGCTCCTCCATGGACACGGCGAAGGTCATCGCCTGCCTCATCAACTCAACACAAACCCTCGAAGAGATTTACGGCATCGACCAGGCGCGAGGCGCGCGCGTTCCCCTCGCCCTCCTCCCCACGACCTCCGGCACAGGCTCAGAAGTCACCAACATCTCCGTCATCACCACCGAAGACGATCAGAAAATGGGCGTCCTCGGCCCCCAACTTTACGCCGACCTCGCCATCCTCGACGCATCTTTGACGCTCTCCATGCCGCGCCATGTGACGAGCGCCACGGGCATCGACGCCATGGTCCACGCTATCGAGGCCTATACGACGAAACTGAAAAAGAACCCCGTGTCCGACGCGCTGGCCACAAAGGCGCTGGCCCTCCTCTCCGCCAATATTCAGCGCACCTGCGATACGCCGGACGATATCGAAGCGCGTGAGGCCATGCTGCTCGGCGCAATGCTCGCGGGACAAGCCTTCGCCAACGCACCCTGCGCCGCCGTGCACGCCATGGCCTATCCCCTCGGCGTGCATTTCCATGTGCCGCACGGGCTCGCCAATTCGCTGATGCTGGCGCCGGTCCTGAAATTCAACATTCCCGCCGCCGCGCCGCTTTACGCCGAGCTTGGCGATGTTATCGGCGCCAATGACACAGGTGATTTCACGACCCGCGCGGAAGCCTTTGTCGCCAAGATGGTTGCTATCTGCGCCGCCACGGGCGTCAAAAGCCGCCTCTCGGAAGTCGGCGTCTCCCATAATGTCCTGCCGAAACTCGCCGAAGACGCGGCAAAGATCGAACGTCTCATGAAAAACAATCCGCGTCCTGTCTCCGAAGAAGACGCCCTGGCGCTGTATACGGAAGTGCTTTGATGAGTGCCGGCTATTCCGGCACGCCGCTCTTGAAAAAGCTTGGCGTCAAGGACGGACAATCGGCCCTGCTTGTAGCCTTGCCGGACGAGGTGAAAGACCTCTCCGGATTCAAGCATTGGGGCCGCTTAAAGACCGCGAAAACAACCCGGGGCGTCAGCGGCGGGCCATATGACTATGTGCATTTTTTCACCTCCAGCGCGACACAGCTTACGAATACATTGCCGAAGCTAAAAAAGGAGCTGATGCAAAACGGCATGATCTGGGTGTCCTGGCCGAAAAAGTCCTCCGGCGTTCCGTCATCCGTCACTGAAGACACCGTGCGCAACCTCGCCTTGAAAATCGGTCTTGTCGATGTGAAAGTTTGCGCCGTTGATGAGGTCTGGTCAGGGCTGAAACTCGTCATTCCGGTCAAAGACAGAAAGATATGAAGCAGCAAACAACCCGAGCCAATTACAAACATTTCCTGCCGCTGCAAACGCGCTGGGCGGACAACGATATTTACGGCCATGTGAACAATGTCGCCTATTACAGTTATTTCGACACCATCGTGAATGAATATCTGATCGCATCCGGCGCGCTCGACATTCACGAAGGGGCCGTCATCGGTCTTGTCGTTGAGACAGGTTGTAAATATTTCGCGCCGCTTGAATTCCCGCAAAAACTCGACGGCGCCTTGCGCGTCGCCAGGATCGGCAATTCCTCAGTGCGCTACGAACTGGCGATCTTCAAACAGGGTGATGACGCGCCTGCGGCCGAGGGGCATTTTGTACATGTCTATGTAGACCGGGAAACGAGAAGACCCGCGAGCTTGCCGGCCGACTTGCGCAGCGCCCTTGAGAAAATCGTCGCCTAACGCGCTCCAATAGTGGTCCGGTGCATGAGCCGCACATACCCTTCATAGCCGCCAGTAGCGCGATGAAGCACCGAGCGATTGTCCCACATGACCAACATGTTCGGCTTCCATCTGTGCTTGTAGACAAATTCCTCGCGCGTCTGCCATTGATAAAGCTCGGCGAGAAGCGCCATGGATTGATCCGGCTCCATATCGGCGAAGCCGGTGATGTAGCCGATGCAACCGTAAATTCCTTCCCGGCCTGTTTCAGGATGCTTTGCGATAATCGGGTGGCGATATTCCGCTTTCAACGCTTCATCCGAGGCGCGAATATCCATGGATCTACTTTTGCGGTCTTCGTCGCCATAGACGCCGCCTTTCGCGTAAGGCACGCGCGCTGAATGAATGGCGACCTTGCCTTCGAGTTTCACACGCAAGGTGTCGGGCATATGCTCCAGCGCCAGATGCTGGTTCGCGAAATGCGTATCGCCGCCATGGGGCGGAACGGTGATCCCGAAAAGGCAGGTTCCCGCCGGTGGGTTTTGCTGAAAGCTCCAGTCTGTGTGCCAGCTCTCGGCGAAAATCGGCGCGGCCTCGTCCGCCTCGCGCTGCACTGCAATGATATGCTTTCGGCCCGGAATCGGCGCGATGAACGGATCATCTCCAAATGGCCCGAAATAAAGCGTGAACCGCTCCAGATCATCATCGCTCATAGCCTGATCGGGAAAAGAGAGCACATGATGGGCCAGCCACGCATCGCGAATGTCGGCGATCACCCGGTCGTCCAGAGGTTTTGTGAGATCAGGCCCTGTGACGCTCGCGCCGCAGGGGCCGCCGCTTGCGACGATGTCCATTGCCGCCTCCTGTTTCCTTCCTCTTCCCGCTTTGATAGACCGTTAAAAAGCAAAGGGAAACGCGCTTCGGCAGTTCAGCTCTCAAGGAACGACAATGTCAGAACAGGTCCTCATCACGACACTCGATTCGCGCGGCGTCGCGCGGCTCACCATGAACCGCCCGGACATCCGAAACGCATTCAATGAAGAGCTGATCAGCGAAATTTGCGAAGCCATGGGCCGCCTCAACGCTGACCCCAATGTGCGCGTTATTGTTTTAACCGGCGGCGGGAAAGCCTTTTCCGCCGGCGCCGATCTCAACATGATGAAGCGCGCCGCAAGATTTTCGGCCGCTGAAAACAAGGACGATGCGCGCCGCCTCGCCCACATGCTTTACTCCATCTATCACTCGCCGAAACCGACTGTTGCTTTGGTCAACGGTCCGGCCATGGGCGGCGGCATCGGCCTGATCGCGGCCTGTGACATCGCCATCGGCGCAGACACGGCGTTCTTCGCCCTTTCCGAAGTGCGCGTCGGCCTTATCCCGGCGGTCATTTCGCCCTTTGTCATTCAGGCGATCACTGTTCGGCAGGCGCGCCGCTATTTCACAACCGGCGAGCGCTTCGACGCAGCCGAGGCGCGCCGCATCGGCCTTCTCCACAGGATCGTCAATGCCGATGCGCTCAATGACGCGCTTGAAGAAACGCTCGGAGAATTGCTGGTTTGCGGACCCCAATCGCAGACCCTGGCGCAGGAACTTATTCACAAAGTCGCCTATCGTCCGCTCGGCGATGCGGTGATGGAGGAAACGGCGGGCATGATCGCCAAAACCCGCGCCAGCGATGAAGGCAAGGAAGGCGTGACCGCCTTCCTTGAAAAACGAAAGCCGAGCTGGCTGAAAGCCTGACACCATAAAACAACCTATCGCATCTTACGGGAGACATAACTGATGACCCTATCGCGCCGCGCCCTCCTTCAGTCTTCCGTCGCTACGGCGGCTGTCGCCGCCTTGCCCGCAGCCTGCGCAAGCGCTGACGGTCCCGAAAAATCAGTAAGCAGCCTGCTCGATGAAGCGACAGATTTCATGCTGACCGCCTATCCAGAAAGCGCATCCAGCGCCGGGCTTGATACTGGAAAATACGCCTTTCTGAAGTCGCAGTTGACGGATCGATCGTCCGAAGGACAGGAAGTCATTGAAAATAAGGTGCGCGAGATGCTCGCCCGGATGCGTAAGGTCGACACGGCGTCGCTTGCGCCTGATCAGGCGCTGAACGTCGATGTTGTGCGCAGCGTCTTTGAAAGATCCGCCGACGGATTCGATTTCCCTTATGGCGACATGGCGCTCCTCAACACGAACTGGTCCTATCGCAACAGTCCCTATGCGGTTGCGCAAAACACCGGGGCGTTTGTTGAAATCCCGAGTTTTCTCGACTCCGCCCACAGCATTGAAACAAGCGAAGACGCAGACGCCTATCTTTCACGGATGGAAGCCTATGCGGGCCAGCTTGACGGTGAAACGGAGCGCACCGCCGCCGCTGGCGACCTCGGCGTCATCCTGCCGGATTTCCTGATGACGAAAACACTTGGCCAATTGCACGGCGCCGCCGGAACGCCAGCAGAAAACTGGGGGATTGTGACCTCGCTCGCATTACGCAGCGCGGACCTCAAGGGTGATTATGCGGACAAAGCCAAACTGATCGCTGAGACGAAAATCGGCCCCGCCATTGAACGGCAAATTGCGGCGCTGGAGGCATTGGCGCCGCGCGCCACCAACAATGCGGGCGTCTGGGCGCAGCCTGAGGGCGAGGCTTATTACGCCTGGGCGCTCAAGGCCGGAACGACCACGACCATGTCGCCCGATGACGTGCATGAAATGGGACTTGACGAACTCGCGGCGCTCCACGCGCGCATGGACCCGATCCTGCGCTCCATCGGCTATACGGAAGGTTCGGTCGGAGCGCGCATGACAGCCCTTTCCGCTGACCCACGTTATAAGTTCGCTGATGGCGATGAAGGCCGTGCGGAGATTATGGCGTTCATCGATGCAACGCTCGACGACATTCGCGCACGCATGCCGCAAGCCTTCGAAACGCTCGTCCCTGGTTTTCTTGAAGTCACGCGCATTGCGCCGGAAGTTGAAGCCGGCGCGCCTGGCGCCTATGGCGGGGCGGGTTCCATCGACGGCAAACAGCCGGGTCATTTCTGGATCAATTTACGTACGCCGGACCTGCATAATCGCTACACGCTGGCGGACCTCACCTATCATGAAGCGATCCCCGGTCATGTTTGGCAAGGCGAATACACCTTCAAGCAACCGCTGATCCGGTCCTTGCTGGCCTTTAACGCTTATTCCGAAGGATGGGCGCTTTACGCTGAACAGATCGCCGATGAACTCGGCGTTTACGATGATTTCCCTGTGGGGCGGCTCGGCTATCTTCAGTCGCTTGCGTTCCGCGCCTGCCGTCTTGTGGTCGACACCGGGCTCCACGCGAAACGCTGGACGCGCGAACAGGCGATTGACTGGTTTGTCACTAATAACGGCTCGAACCCGGATGAGGTGCAAAGCGAGGTTGACCGCTATTGCGCATGGCCGGGGCAGGCCTGTGGCTACAAGGTCGGTCATTCTGCGATTGTGGGCCTGCGCGAGAAAGCAAAAGCGGCGCTAGGCGAACGCTATGACTTCCGGCGCTTCAATGACGCCGTCGTGCTTGGCGGAAGCGTGCCCATGACTGTGCTTGGCCGCGTCATCGATGACTATATTGCGCGCGAAAAAGCCGCCTAAAGGATGGGTTTATCCATATCGACTTTCGCCACCAAATAACCGCGCTTCAAATCAGCGATATGTTTAGCCATCCACTCTTCGGCGAGAGCTTCATCGCGCGCAGAAAACGCATCCAGAATATTCTTTTGCGCGTTGAGAATACGTGAGCGAGCGTTTGGGGCCTTGCCAATGACCTGTCGAAGGCTCTCGCCGATCATCATGTTCAGGGATTGAAGCATCGCAAGCATCACCCGGTTATCGAGCCCCTTGGCGAGCGACTGAAAAAACTCAACGGCGCATGCAACCGTCTTGTCATGATCATCATCGGCATTCGCTTCCAGCGCGCGCCATACGGTGTTCAGTTCTGCGAGGCTTTCTTCATCCAACCGCGTCGCAGCGAGCCGCGCCGCCTGTGGATAGTAGATCGCCAGCGTTTCCCAGACTTCGCTGAATGTCACCCCGCCAAGTGCGAGGCTGCGGCTCGCCGCCGCCGCCACGTCCGAAGCATTCGGCCGCCTGACGATAAACTTTTTATGGGAGCCGCGTACGATCAGACCTGATTGTTCCAGCAGGCGCAATCCTTCGCGCACAGTCGAGCGCGTCACTTGAAACTGTTCGCACAGCGCCGCCTCGATCGGCAACGCCTCGCCGTCGGCTAAACCACCCTCGACGATATTTTCTTCAATGGCGCGATAGACCTTGAGATAAGCAGGCTCGCGATAAAGCGGCGCGAATTTCGCTTTTGGCTCTGACATTTTTAAGCCGTTTTTGAAAAGAGTTCGCGGCCAATCAGCATGCGGCGCACTTCTGAAGTCCCTGCGCCAATTTCGTAAAGCTTGGCGTCGCGCAACAACCGTCCTGTTGGATATTCGTTGATATATCCATTGCCGCCGAGAAGCTGGATTGCATCAAGCGCTATCAACGTCGCTTTTTCCGCCGCAAAAAGGATGCAGCCTGCCGCATCCTGGCGTGTGGTCTCGCCACGGTCGCAAGCCTTCGCCACCTGATAGACATAGGACTTCGCGGCGTTGGTCGTCACATACATGTCAGCGAGCTTTCCTTGCACCAGTTGAAACTCGCCAATCGCCTTGCCGAATTGCTGTCGCTCATGGACATATGGAAGCACAACGTCCAGACAGGCCTGCATGATGCCGAGCGAACCGCCCGCAAGCACCGTGCGCTCATAATCGAGACCCGACATCAATACACGCACGCCTTCATTCACTTCGCCAAGGACATTCTCCTCGGGCACTTCACAATCTTCGAAAACAAGCTCGCAAGTGTCTGAGCCGCGCATGCCGAGCTTGTCGAGCTTTTGCGCCGTAGAAAATCCTTTGAAGCCTTTTTCAATGAGAAACGCCGTGATGCCGCGCGAGCCGGCGTCGGGTTCGGTTTTGGCGTAGACGACTAGGGTGTCGGCGCCCGGACCGTTGGTGATCCACATCTTGTTGCCGTTCAGAATATAGCGGTCACCCTTTTTCACGGCGCGCGTGCGCATGCCAACCACATCGGAGCCGGCGCCGGGTTCGGACATGGCGAGGGCGCCGAGATGCTCACCGGAAATCAGCCTGGGCAGATATTTCTCTTTCTGCGCTTTCGAGCCATTCAAATTGATCTGGTTGACGCAAAGATTGGAATGCGCGCCATAGGAAAGACCAACAGCGCCGGAAGCGCGCGAGATTTCCTCCATGGCCACCACATGGGCGACATAGCCGAGCCCCGTCCCGCCGAACTCTTCATCGGCGGTGATGCCGAGCAGCCCCAGCTCACCCAGCTCTGGCCACAGGTCGCGGGGGAAAAGATTTTTTTCGTCAATTTCGGCAGCTCGAGGCGCAAGGCGATCCGCCGCCCAGCGCGCCACCATATCGCGCATTTCTTCGATCATCGGATCGAGATCGAATTTCATAAATGCCTGGCTGTTGGAAAGCATCGGAGCGCTCCTCACGATTAGAGGCTTTCAGAAGGGACCGGCCTCAAAAAAAAGCGCAAAAATCCCGGAAAATCCGCCTAATCTTAAATAAACCTGTTGTCGGACAATAGTACTATAGGCTAATATCAAAACCAAAGGCAAGATGGAAAAAGCGGATGCCTGTCATTCAATCCAAGATCGACCCACGCTCTGAAGGCTTCGCCGCCAATGCGGCGGCCATGCGAAAGCTTGTCGATGACCTTCACGCCAATATGGACAAAGTCGCCGAGGGCGGCGGCGCCCGTTACGCCGAGCGCCACAAGGCGCGCGGGAAACTGCTCGCCCGTGAACGGGTGGCGCGCCTCGTCGACCCCGGGTCGCCTTTTCTGGAAATCGGCCAGTTCGCCGCCTGGGGTATGTATTCTGGCGACGTGATGAGCGCCGGGATTGTCGCGGGGCTCGGGCGCATCAATGGCGTCGAGTGCATGATCGTCGCCAATGATCCCACCGTCAAAGGCGGCACCTATCACCCCATGACGGTGAAGAAACATTTGCGCGCGCAGGAGATCGCACTCGAAAACCGCCTTCCCTGCATCTATCTCGTCGAGTCGGGCGGCGCGTTTTTGCCGATGCAAGACGAGGTTTTTCCGGACAAGGACGATTTCGGCCGCATCTTTTTCAATCAGGCGCAAATGTCGTCAAAAGGCATCCCGCAAATCGCCATCGTCCACGGGAGCTGCACCGCCGGCGGCGCCTATGTTCCGGCGATGTCGGACGAAGCCGTGATTGTGAAAAAACAGGGCACAATTTTCCTTGGCGGCCCGCCGCTCGTTAAAGCCGCAACTGGCGAAGTTGTTTCGGCGGAAGATCTTGGCGGCGGCGACACGCATACACGCATTTCCGGCGTCGCAGACCACCTCGCCGAAGATGATGATCACGCACTCGGCCTCGCCCGCAATATCGTCAAGCGTCTCAATTGGGTGAAGCTCGGCGAGGTGGTGATGGCCGACCCCTGCCCTCCGCTCTATGACGCCGGGGAACTTTACGGGGTTGTTGAGACCGATGCCCGCAAACCTTATGACGCGCGGGAGATCATTGCGCGCCTTGTCGACGGCTCTGACTTCGACGAATTCAAACCGCTCTACGGGTCGACGCTTGTCACCGGATTTGCACGCTTGCACGGATACCCCGTCGGCATCCTCGCCAATAACGGCATCCTGTTTTCCGAAAGCGCCAAGAAAGGCGCTCATTTCATTGAGCTTTGCTGCCAGCGCAAAATCCCGCTGGTGTTCTTGCAAAACATCACAGGTTTCATGGTGGGGCGGTCCGCAGAAGAAGGCGGCATCGCCAAGGACGGCGCCAAGCTCGTCACAGCCGTCGCCACAGCTGCGGTGCCGAAATTCACCGTGGTTGTCGGCGGCTCCTACGGTGCCGGCAATTACGGTATGTGCGGACGCGCTTACGGTCCCCGCTTTATGTTCATGTGGCCGAACGCGCGCATCTCCGTCATGGGCGGCGAACAGGCGGCGAGCGTCCTCGCCACAGTCAAACGCGACGGGTTACGCGACGGCGAGACATGGAGCGCCGAAGAGGAAGATGAGTTCAAAGCCAAAATCCGCGCCAGTTACGACGAACAGGGCTCGCCTTATTACTCCTCCGCACGGCTCTGGGATGACGGCATCATAGATCCGGCGCAAACCCGCGATGTGTTAGGGTTGTGTCTCTCGGCGTCAATGAATGCGCCTGTCGAGGAAACACGCTTCGGCATGTTCAGAATGTAGGAAATGACTAAATGACGCTTGGCCTTTTCATTCGCGACGCCGTCGATGACGACCATGACGCTCTCCATGGCCTCATTGCAAGCGCCTTTGGTCGCGATGACGAGGCGCAGCTCATGCGCACATTATGGTCCGAACACGCCGTCGAAATCGAACTCGTTGCGGAAACAGGCGGCGTTGTCGTCGGCTATTGCGCCTTCACGCCCATAAGCTGCAAGCCTGATCTTGATGGCCTGCTTTTGGGACTTGGCCCCCTTGCCGTTGCGCCTGAGCATCAGCGCCAGGGCGTCGGCGCCGCGCTGGTGGAAAAAGGACTGCAACATTGCCGCTCGCGAAATGCGCGCTTAATCGCGGTTCTTGGCGATCCTGACTATTATGCGCGGTTCGGATTTGAACCCGCAGCAAAACGAAAAATGACCTGGGCGGGATTTGACGCTGGCGACGCTTTTCGCGTCATCGCGCGCGAAGATGACGCGTTTGGCCGCGTCACGCCCAATGAAATCCGCACCATTCATTATCACAACGCTTTCGACATGGTGAGTTAACGCAATGTTCAAGAAAATTCTCATCGCCAATCGCGGAGAAATCGCTGTTCGCGTCGCTAGGACGGCGCGGCGCATGGGCGTCGCCACCGTCGCTGTCTACTCCGACGCCGACGCAAACGCTCCCCATGTGCGCGCCTGCGATGATACGGTCTATATTGGTCCTTCCGCCGCTGCGGAAAGTTATCTGCGCGCGGAAAAGATTATCGACGCCTGTAAAAAAACCGGCGCCGAGGCAGTGCATCCGGGCTATGGTTTTCTTTCCGAGAACGCTTCGTTCGCCGAGGCGCTCGACAAGGCCGGTATTGTCTTTATCGGACCCAGCGCCGAGACGATCCGCGCCATGGGATCGAAATCGGCGGCGAAAGATTTGATGGAAGCGGCCAACGTGCCGACGACGCCCGGCTATCAGGGCGAAGATCAGGCTGTCGCAACATTTAAAAAGGAAGCAATGCGTATCGGCTATCCGGTGCTCCTGAAAGCGACGGCGGGCGGCGGCGGCAAGGGCATGCGCATGGTCGCCCGCGAGGAAGACCTTGAGGATGCCCTCACTTCCGCGCAGCGCGAAGCGAAATCCGCTTTCGGCGATGACCGCTTTTTGATCGAGAAATATGTGACGCGTGCGCGCCATGTTGAGGTGCAGATTTTTGGCGACGGCAAAGGCGACGTCGTGCACATGTTCGAGCGCGACTGCTCGGTGCAGCGCCGCCACCAGAAGGTCATCGAGGAAGCGCCCGCGCCGAACCTGCCCGCGAATACTCGCGCTGCGCTCCTGAAAGCCGGCGTTGACGCCGGCAAGGCCGTGAATTATCGCGGCGCGGGCACGGTGGAGTTTCTCTACGACGCAGAAAATGACGCCGTCTATTTCATGGAAATGAACACGCGCCTACAGGTCGAACATCCTGTGTCGGAAATGATCACCGGGCTTGATTTTGTCGAATGGCAATTGCGCATCGCCTCTGGTAAAGGCCTGCCGTTGTTGCAAGACCAGATCGGGGAAAATGGCCACGCCTTCGAGGCGCGGCTATACGCCGAAAACCCGAACCAGAATTTCGCCCCCTCAATCGGCACGCTGACAACGCTGCGGTTGCCGTCCGAAACCGCGCGCATCGATTCCGGTGTCGAGGAAGGTCAGGCAATCACGCCGTTTTACGACCCCATGATCGCGAAAATCATCACCTATGGATCAACGCGTGAGGAAGCTTTGGGCGCCATGCGCGCCGCATTGTCTGAAACGCGCGTCGCCGGGCTGGAGACCAACGCCGCCTTTCTCTATGCCCTCGCCGCCGAACCGGATTTCATCACGGGCGAGGTTTCAACGAAATTTATCGAAGAGCATGACGGCGCACTCTTCGCGCAAGCGCCTGCCGGACCGAAACAATGGGCCGTTGCGGCGCTATGGAAGCAACCGCCTGTCGCCCATCACAAAGACCCCTGGAACAGCTTAACAGGCTTCCGCCTGAACCGTCCGCGTCACGAAGTGATGTGGGTCGAGCATGAGGGCCATGCTGCGATCCTGCGTCTTTCCAAAGACGGCGAGGCTTTCAAGGCGACGCTCGAACCCGATGCTTCCGCCGCCGCGCGACGCGAAGGCCGCGAGCCGCAAGCGCCCATCCAGTTTTCGTTTTCCGGCGTGAACAATGGCGTCGACATGCGGCTTGCCGTGGAAGGTGAAGACGCTGTCGCTTTCGCCGCGCCCCATAACGACAAGCTTCGCGTCTGGATCGGCGCAGGGCATTGGGACATCGCCTTCCCTGACCCGCTCGCCGGGATTTCCACGCATCATTCGAGCGAAGGCTCGCTTGTCGCGCCCATGCCCGGCGTCGTGACGCTCCTCTCCGCCAAGCCCGGTGACGCCATCGAGGCGGGCAAGCCGCTTCTCGTCATGGAAGCCATGAAAATGGAGCACGCCATCAAGGCGCCCTTCGACGGCGTCATCAAAGCCTACAAATTCCAGCCCGGCGACCAGGTGAAAGACGGCGATCTGCTGGTGGAATTCGAGGAAAGCGCGTGAGCCAATTCATCACCCTTTTTGAAGTCGGCCCGCGCGACGGTCTGCAAAATGAAAAACAGACTGTCGACGTCGCCACCAAGGTCGAGCTGATCGAGCGGCTCGCCGCCTGCGGTTTCAAAAATGTCGAGGGCGGCGCGTTCGTCTCACCGAAATGGGTGCCGCAGATGGCGGCGTCTGACGAGGTGATGGCGAAGATCGAGCGCAAGCCCGGCGTTTCCTATCCGGTGCTGACGCCGAATATGAAGGGCTATGAGGGCGCGCGCGCCGCGAAAGCCGATACGGTCGCGATCTTTGGCGCAGCGTCGGAAAGTTTTTCACAGAAAAACATCAACTGCTCCATCGCCGAAAGCCTGGAGCGCTTTCGCCCGGTGGTCGAGGCGGCGAAGGCCGACGGCGTCAAAGTGCGTGGCTATGTCTCCTGCGTCCTCGGCTGTCCCTATGAGGGAAAGATCACGCCAAGCCAGGTCGTTCCCGTCGCCAAGGCGCTTTACGAGATGGGCTGTTATGAAATTTCGCTGGGCGACACGATCGGCGTTGGAACACCCGAAGAAACAAAAGCGCTGGTCCGCGCCGTCGCGACAGAAGTTCCCCTCGCCGCGCTTGCCGGACATTTCCACGACACCTACGGACAGGCGCTCGCCAATACCTGGGCGGCGATAGCGGAAGGCGTCACCGTATTCGACAGTTCCGTGTCCGGCCTCGGCGGCTGCCCTTATGCGAAAGGCGCGAGCGGCAATGTGGCGAGCGAGGACGTTGTCTACTCCCTCGCCCGCTCCGGTTTTGAAACCGGCGTCGATCTCGACACGCTGGTCGCCACAAGCCTCTGGATTTCAGAAAAGCTCGGACGCAAGCCCGGCTCGAAAGTGACGCTCGCCCGAACGGCCGGTTAGGCCGCCGCTTTTTTCGCCCGACTGATTTCCTGAGCGATCGCCGACACATGACGCAAATCCGTGCCGCAGCATCCGCCGAAAATCGTCAGCGACGGAACCAGCCGCCGCAACGCTTCATTTTCCAGCGCTAACTCGCCCGGATTGCCGTCATCCAGCGCCTCGGCTTCATCAAGCTCCGCATGAGAGCATTTCGACGCATTGGCGCGTACGCCCTTCAGCCGCGAGAGCCAATGATCACTATCGCGCAGCACATTTGTAAAATGGGTCGGATGTGCACAGTTGATCATGTAATAGGCTGGCGCTTTTCGCGCTTCGAAATCCGTTTCCATAATCGCTTCGCCCAATGGCTGACCGGATGGCAGGCGCCCATCGGTCTCGACCGTGAACGACACGGCGCAAGGCATTCCCGCCGCCGCCGCTGCATTCACAAAGCCAATCGCTTCCGGCGTATTGTTCATGGTCAGCGCAGTCGTGATGTCCGCCGCCGTGCCGACGAAAATCTCCGCCTGAAACGAGTGATAGTCTTCCGCCTCTTGCACTGTCATCAGAGCGCCCGCCTGGTAGCCGTCGCCGCGCGGTCCGACATTGGCTGAGATGACGAAAGGCCGCTCGAGCGCTGCTTCGTCGCGCACCTCTTCAATAAGCGCAATGGCGTCGCGATTCGCCGCTTCCAGCGCGGCGCGGTCGTAACCGAGCTTTGGGCCCCAATCGGGGCTTGCGCGCCAGGTTGCCGTTTCGAAAATAAAGCCGAAGCCATACCGTTTCGCTAGCCGCGCATGCTCCAGACAATATTCGCGCATGGCCGCACGGCCCTTTTCATCCTTCAGCAAGGTGAAAGACGCGAAATGCGGCAACTCAAATCCCTTGTTGAACAGAAGATCCGTTTCCATGCCGCTGTCGGTCAGGAAAATGTCCTCACCCAGTTGCGGCAGTTTTTTTCTATAGGTCGTCATGCCTTGTTCCTTCTCTCTTTGAGCGCAGGAGATAGGAGCGCGCGCACCCCGCCTTTACTGGCGGATGGCGGGAGACATCTCTGACTTTCGTCAGGGAAAACCTGTCTTTCAGGTAAGGTTAGCCCTCCAGCGCGGCGAGAAGATCGGCGGAGAATTTCGCAATATCGAAACCACCGCCATCGTCGAATCCCCTGCGCACCACGAGCATGTTGTGCGCAGGAATGATCACCAGATATTGCCCGCGATTGCCTTGCGCCGCGTAGGTTCCTTCCGGCAGCCCGTGGCGTTCGCCGAAAAGCCAGAACTGGGCGCCGTAACCGGGCATCTGTGCGCCATTGGCGCGAGTTAGAGGCGGCTGCGCCGGCGCAGGCGTCGCCACATAATTGGCCCACCCTTTGGGCAGGATGCGCTCGCCTTCCCAGACGCCGTCAGCCAGATAAAGAAGCCCGATACGCGAAAGATCGCGCGCGGTCGTCCATACCTGTGACGACATGACGAAATCGCCATTCCAGTCAGTTTCCAGAAAGGTGTGCTCCATGCCAAGCGGCAACAACACGCGCCAGAATGGATACTCAATATATTGCTGGTCGTTCTTCATGCGCTCGCGCAGGGCCCGCATCGCCGTCATGGTGTCATTATTCGCATAGCGCCAGCGTGTTCCCGGCGCCGCGACAAGACGGTTCGTAATCGCATGATCGACAACACGCCCGCCGCCGAAATAAACATCGTCGGTTCGATTGCCCGCAGTCGGCGATGTGAGACCGCTGGACATGTGCAGCAGGTTTTCAAGCGTGATGGCGCCGCGTGGATCGCCAGGCGAGCCCCACGCGGCAAGTCCCGCCGGTTTGTCAACCTCGATAAGTCCGTCATGGACCGCGGCGCCGATCACTGTCGCTGCAATCGATTTCGCCACAGACCATGTGCGCTGCGGCGTCGCAGCGTCAAAGCCGTCACGGTATTTTTCCGCTATGACAGCGCCGTCTTTCAGGACGAGAACGGCCGTCGTCTCCGTCCCCTCTCCATAGGTGGCGCGGTCAAAGGCCACGTCAACAATGCCCAACAAATCGGGATCATTGCTGAGACGCTCGGTCAGCGGGCTAGGCGCCTTGCGATCCCAGAAAGATTTAACATAGGGAAGCGCGCCAATGGCGTCTTTATCCGCCATGGCGGGCAGTTGCGCACAACCGAGATATGGACGCCAGGCGGCCATGCGAGCACCGCCTTCATAACGGACCAAAACCGTCTTTGCCTTATCGTCGATCACCGCATCAGGCAGCGCCGCCATGGCTTCGCGATAATCCGGATAGATGCGGTGAAGCTCGTCGCCAGCGATTTCATCAACTGAGCGGTCAGCGTTAAAATGCGCCGAACAGGTAAACGCCGCCTTGTAGCCCGCCACATTGGAAAGATGGGCAGGGTCAGGCGTTTGCGCATGCGCAGCGCTGGCCATGAGAGGCAACGCTATGGCGGAGATCAGTGAGGGTTTCATGCTTAAAGCTCATCCGCATAAACCGGCTGAATATCCACCGGCAGATCAGTGAGCGAAGCGATGATACTTTCCGCATGTTCATCAAGTTTGGCATATGTGTTGAGGAAAGTTTTTGCCCCATCATAGTCGCCATCGCCCTGAACGATAACAACATCGCGCGTCAGGTCGGAAATCGCCTGTTCCAGCTTCGCGAAATCAATCACGTAGCGCTCCGCCTGCGCGTCCCACGAAAAGGCGCCCGCTTCCTTGAAATAGGAATACTGAAACGCCGCGCCTTTTCCATGCGCTTCGTTAATGCCGAAACGCATGGCGCGGAACAGCCCGACAAAATAGGTGGCGAGGAAATTTTCTTTCTCCGCCGCCGGCATGTCGCCCCGCTCCATCATATACAGAATGTTATAGGCGCCCATGACATCGGCTTTGCCTTCCTCAACCGCAGAATAAAGCTCCTGCAACTGGGCGTTCACCGTCGTCTCTTCACCATCAACCGTGATCGTGCCAGGCCCGAGGCTGTGGGAGAGTTCATGGAACAGCGTTTCGCCGGACATGTATTTTTTCATGAGCAGCGACGCCTGCCCGTCTACAAGCACGTCTTCGGCCATTGGCGCCAGAATGCGGTCAAACTTTGCGCCCAGCACATTGTTGAGCAGGACTTTCTTGGCGCCTTTCGCTTCGCGCACCCGCTCGTCATTCGGCAGGTTGAAGGCGATGGTCTGAACGCCCGGCACATTGTCGCCGCCGCCATGAACCTGATAGGTGACGGCGATGGGCGATTCAAAACCGCGCTTGAAATTTTTATAGCTCTCATCGACCGGCAAATTCGCCTCCATGTCGCGGAGGTAATCTTTATATTTAGCGAGCGCTGCGCTTTCTTCCGGATTCTTGATCGTAATGAAGGCTTCAAAGGCGGTCTTGTAGCCGAACAGGCCGTCCGTATAGACCTCATATGGCCCAATGGCCGCTTCAATGGGGCCTTGAAGGTCCATCCACGCCATTTCCGATTCATAGTAATCGTCAGAGAGGAACGCATCCGCGCGGAGCGTCAGGAATTTCTTGAGGCTTTCATTAGTGGTGATGTCCGCCGCCTCGCGCAGCAACGCCGCCGCTGGCTCCAAAAATTCGCGGTAATGTTCAGAATAGGGAATGGCCTTTAGTCCGCCGTCATCCGTGCGGCGGATCACGGTGTAACCGCTGGTGAAAGCGTCCTCGTCTTCAGGATGCGCGGCGATCCAGGCGGCGAATTCCTGCTTGGTCATATCGGCGGGATAGAACGCCGCGCCTTCCGGCAATTCCATCTCACCGTAAAACGGCTTGTTGTGGTCGAGCGTATCCCATGGACCGAAATGAAGATCGAACATCTCAAGCAGCAGCTCATTGCCGCCCGCTTCAATTTCCGCACGCCATGCAGGGTTCATCTCGCTGCGCTGGCGCAGATAGATTTTCGACATCAGAGTGCCGACCTGGTTGAGTTTGTTGACAACCTGCCGCTCCTCATCCGTGAGGAAGGAGGTGTCGGCCTCCATCTCAACAACCGCGAACTGGGCGCGCATGGTTTTCAACTCGTCTTGACCAGCCATCATTTTCTCCTCAGAGGCCGCCTCTTCGCCTGCCGCCTTTTCCGGCGCGGCCTTATCAGGCGCGGTCGATGCGTCCTGGCCTGAACAAGCCGCGACAAGCGCCAATGCAGAGACTGCGAAAAGGGAGGAAAAATTGCGGTTGAGCATGTCGAATCCTTAACACTTCGGTCGGCGGGCGCCGCCCCTTTTGCGGCGCAATCTAGCCCTTTCGCCGCGTCTCCGCAAAGCTTGCCATAATCCGGCCTTGCGGGGACGGTAGGGTTTTAATATTGCTTTGGCGGCATGATTTTTGGCCGATTGTATGATTCGCGTGCGACCAAAGGGGACGGCATGAAAAACTGGCTTATCAGTCTCGGCATCTTCGCCGCCGCCAGCCTTTCGGGCGCAAGGGCTGAACCTGCTGATTTCGAACGCTGGCTCGACAGCTTCCGCGCCGAGGCCGCCGCCGCCGGAATTTCCCAAAGCGTTCTCGACGAGGCCTTGACCGGCCTGTCCATCAATCCACGAGTTTATGAACTCAACGACAACCAGCCAGAATTTTCTCGCGGCATCTGGGATTATCTCGACAGCGCCGTCTCCGCGACGCGGGTCACTAACGGCAAGGCAAAATATCTTGAAAACCAGCGCCTCTTTACGCTGATTGAAAACGCCTATGGCGTTGACGCAGAAATCGTCGCTGCAATCTGGGGACTTGAGTCCTCTTACGGAGCGATCATGGGTGGGCACGACACCATTCAGGCGCTGGCGACGCTTGCTTTCGAAGGGCGCCGCACCGGCTATGGCCGCAGCCAGTTGATTGGCGCGCTTAAGATCATCCAGCATGGATACGCCGCGCGCAACGAGTTGAAAGGCTCCTGGGCGGGCGCCATGGGTCACACACAATTCATTCCGACCACCTATCTTGCCTACGCCGTCGATCACGATGGCGATGGACGGCGCGACATCTGGTCGAATCTCGGCGATGTCTTTGCCTCAACGGCGAATTATCTCAGCGTTTCCGGCTATCGCGGCGGCGACCCCTGGGGTCTGGAAGTCAGACTGCCCGCAGGCTTCGATTACAGCCTCGCTGACAGCGACATCAAAAAGGCGGTTGTCGAATGGGCGGCCAGCGGCGTCGAAGCGATCAGTGGGCCAGGCCTGATAGAGCGCTTTGATCCGAATATGCGCGGACGCCTCATTATTCCCGCTGGCGCGCGCGGCCCCGCATTTATCGTCTTCGATAATTTCAGCGCCATCCTGAAATATAATCGGTCCACCTCCTATGCGCTCGCCGTCTCTCTTCTGTCGGAAGAGATCGCCGGACGCAGCGGCGCGATTGTCGCCGCATGGCCAAGAGACGACCGGCCGCTCTCACTGGATGAACGCAAGGCGCTGCAACAGGCGTTGAAAGATCGCGGTTTCGATCCGGGCCCAGTGGACGGGATTATCGGCGCCGGCACAAAGAGCGCGCTCCGCGCCTGGCAGAAACAGGCCGGCCTTCCCGCTGACGGCTACGCCTCGGCCAGTGTTCTGGACGCCCTGCGCTAAAATTTCTCCAATTCGGCTTTTATGCCTCGCCGCATTCTCGCGGCGACATACTATTTTTATCCTCCACACCAATGCCTTACTATCTTTCTGCGATTTATTATCAGAATCATTCGCAAATTTATTGCGAATGATTCTTAACTGCGTTATGAGCCCCTCGCCGGGCAATGTCCGGCGCAAACCGTCTCGTCTTTCAGTCATTTCCAATGGGGGCTCGCCGTGGGCAGCAATTCCGTCAAACAGCCGAAATCTCTTCGCTTCATCGCTTCACAAACCGCACTCGCCGGGCTCGGCGGCCTTTCCGCCGCGCAGGCGCAGGAAACAATCCTGCTCGCCTCAGCAGCGCCGACAGTGCGTGATGAAATCATCGTCGAAGGCGAAAAGCGCGGCTCGAACCCCTTCGCCGACCCTGAAGCGCCTTACAAAATCGACCGCTCCGCGTCCTCGAAACTCACGGAAGATCTTCTGAACACCGCCAAATCGGTTTCCGTCATCCCGAAAGAGTTGATCGACGACGCCGGCGCCACTTCCCTCCGCGACATTATCCGCACCCAGCCCGGCGTCACTATCGGCACCGGTGAAGGCGGCAACGCCTTCGGTGACCGCATCTTCATTCGTGGCTTCGATGCGCGCAACGACGTTTATGTCGACGGCGTACGCGATCCGGGCGTTGTCAGCCGTGAAGTCTTCGCCGTCGAACAGATTGAAATCCTGAAAGGCCCATCGGGCGCCTTCGCAGGCCGCGGCTCCACCGGCGGCGCGGTCAGTCTCATTTCAAAAGCGCCGCAGCTCACCAATTTCGGCGACGTCGAGGCGAGCGTCGGCACCAGCGACACATATCGCGTCACCGCCGATCTCAACTACGCCTTTTCCGACACCCTCGCCCTTCGGGTGAACGGTCTTTATCACGAGTCCGATACGCCGGGCCGCAATGAAGTCTACAATGATCGCTGGGGCGCGGCAGCGGCGCTTTTGTGGACTCCCACTGAAGCGCTCGCCATCACACTCGATTATTATCATCTCGATACGGATGAGCTGCCCGATTACGGCCATCCATGGAACGAAGCCGAAAATGCGCCCTTTGATGTGCAGCGCGACTTTTTCTATGGCCTCGTCAATCGCGATTTCCGCGAGACATTCGCCAATATCTACACAGGCCGCATTGAATTCGCGCCGGCGGACAACATTACGCTCAACAGCGTCACCCGCTACGGCAAAACCGGAAACGCCTATGTCGTGACAGCGCCGGAGCGGCCGGACATCACCGATCCGAATCCGGCGAGCTGGACGCTGAGCGCCAACCCGAAAAACCGCAATTCGGTGAACAAATATATCGCCAACCAGACGGATGCCACGATTGATCTCATGACCGGCGGACTTGAACACACTATCGTTGCGGGTTTTGAAATCAGCCGCGAGGATATTGAAAACCGTCCCTTCGCATTCCTCGACTCAGAAGACCCGTCAACAGGCAATCCCATAACGCCCTTCACAGTGACGCAACCCATTTTCAATCCGGATCCGTTTGCGGCCTGGCCCTTCCCGGTTGAAGAAAGCGGCGCTTATTCCATCGCAGAAGTGGAATCCAACGCCGTCTATTTTCTCGATACAATTAAGCTGAATGAAGCCTTCTCCGTCTTTGGCGGCGTAAGATACGATGACTACTCGATCGATGTAGAATCGATCGGCGGCCGTTTCGGAGACAGCATGGTCTCCAATGACAGTGACTTTGTGAACTGGCATCTCGGCGCTCTCTGGAAGCCGGCGCCCAACGCATCGATCTATGCGTCGTTCGGCTCCTCTTCAAACCCGTCGGGCGAACAGGTAGACGGCCTCGGCGATTCCTATGGCGGCATCACGGCGACAACGGAGAATCTGGATCCCGAGCGCAACAAATCCTACGAGCTCGGCGCCAAGTGGAACATCTTTGACGAGCATCTGTCGCTGACAGCCGCAATCTATCGCACCAACAAGACCAATGCGCGCGTGCAGGTGGAGCCGGGATTTGGCGGCGCTTTCGCGCTCGAAGGCGAACAACGCGTGCAGGGAATCGAATTCGGCTTTTCGGGAAATGTTACGGAGGCCTGGAGCCTGTATGGGGGACTTTCGCTGCTTGAGGCGGAGATCACCAAGTCGCCGAACCCTGATGAAATTGGCGGAAAATTTCCCAATGTCGCAGAGAAAAGCTTTACGCTTCTGTCACGCTACGACATCACCGAACGCATTCATATCGGTGGTCAGGCGAATTACCAGGGCGCGCGCGCCGGTGGAACAACTGTCGGGATCGGAACGGAAATTCCTGATTATTGGCGCTTTGACTTTTTCGGCGGCTGGCAGGTGACGGATCGCGTCGGCGTTTCCTTTAACGTCCTGAACGCCACAGGCGAAGTCTACTATGATGCGATCTACCGTTCAGGCACACCTTTCGTTTACATCGCGCCAGGCCGTTCAGCCCTGTTTACTATCGACATCGATATCTGAGGTGATGACGGCTTTCCCTCTCTGCCTCTTATCACCTAAACTCCGCCGACCGCTTAGGCCGGCGGCTTTTGCGTTTGAAAGAACTCACCATGCTTTTGCCGATTCCAGATTTGCTGGGCGCTGACGACGTCGCATATATCCTCGAACAGCTGGGCGCGGCAGAATGGGTGGATGGCCGCGCGACCGCTGGCGCGCAGTCGCGGGAAATGAAGCGCAACACACAGCTTCCCGAAAACAGCCCGGTCGCCAAAGCGCTCGGCGACAGAATTCTGGATGCGCTGGCGCAGAACAGCTTGTTCATTTCGGCGGCTCTGCCGCTGCGGATATTTCCGCCCCTCTTCAATAAATATGAAGGCGGCGGCGCGTTCGATGCGCATGTGGACAACGCCATCCGGGGCGTGCCGGGAACCCCGGTCCGTCTGCGCACCGATCTTTCAGCGACACTATTCCTTACAGAACCGGATTCTTATGACGGCGGCGAACTCCTGATCGAGACCCCTTTTGGCGCTCAGGAGGTCAAGCTTCCCGCCGGCTCCATGGTGCTCTATCCGTCATCAAGCCTCCACCGCGTGGCGCCCGTGACGCGGGGAGCCCGGATCGCGTCGTTCTTCTGGATGCAGAGCATGATCCGGTCGTCAGACGATCGAGCCATGCTGTTCGACCTCGATCAGTCGATCCAGGCCCTCAGCCGGGAAAAAGGCCTCAACGACCCCTTGGTTCTCAATCTTTCCGCCGTTTACCACAATATGATCCGCCGGCTGGCCGAAACCTGATTTCCAGCCCTTGCTGCACTGCAAAAATGCGCCTATATCCCGCGGCAATTGCTGCGCCGCACAATCCCGGCGCGGCTCCAGGGATAAGGAGCGCCATAATGGCTACGACTAAGAAAACTGCGGCGAAAAAAGTCGCCGCACCCTCGACCGAGACCAAAGCCGTCGAAACCCCGATCATGCCGGACATTATGTCTTTTTCATCGGCGACCGATTGGGCGGAAACCGCAAAACAACAATTCGAAACGATGATGTCTTCTTTCACGGGCAATTTTGACGACATGCGCTCGCAGGCCGAAGGCCTCGCGGAAACTACACAAGCCCGCATGAAAACCGTGCAAGATCACGCAGCTGAAACCAACAACCGCCTCATGGAAGCCGCGCAGGAAGAAATGTCCAGCGCAGTTCAGTTCGCGAACGATCTTACAAATGCGAAAAGCTTCGCTGACGCGTTGAGCGTTCAACAATCCTACTGGACGAAGCTGTTCGAAACGCGCATGGCCCATGCCCGCGAGATCAGCGAACGCTCCGTCGCAACAGCGCGCGAGACCATGACGCCCATGGATACGCCGTTCGCCAACATGAAGGCGTTTGAAAAATTCTTCGCCTTCCCGATGAAAGCCTAGGCATAAAGACTTTCTCTTCGTCTTGAGCTACATCTCGTCTCATGAGCGGCGGGAAGCAGATCAACGAAGCGGACATTGAATGGGGCGCGCCCGATAGTGACGGCGCGCCCTCTTTTGTTGTCCCCCGTTCCACTCAATTCGATGACGTCTATTTTTCCGGCGATGGTCTTGCGGAAACGCAACATGTTTTCCTTGCCGGCAATAATCTGCCCGCACGGTTCAACACGAGACGCTTCCATATCGGCGAACTGGGCTTCGGCACCGGCCTAAACTTTCTCGCAGTATGGGACGCTTGGAACAGGGCTGAAAAGCCCGGCGGCGCACGTCTCAATTTCCTGTCCTTCGAGGCTTACCCCCTCTCCGCCGCGCAAATGGCCCGCGCACACGAGGCTTGGCCCGCCCTGGCCAGCCTTGCCGCCAGACTGCGCGCCGCTCTGCCGCCGCCGCAGCAGGGGTTTCATGTCCTGGATTTCGGCGACATATCCCTGACGCTTTACTATGGCGACGCTTTTGAAGGTCTACTGTGCGTCGAAGGCGGTGTGGATGCGTGGTTTCTCGACGGTTTTACTCCGGCGAAAAATCCCGGTCTCTGGTCGCCGGACATTTTCAATGAAATGGCGCGGCTTTCCGCGCCCGGCGCCACTTTCGCCACGTTCACCGTCTCTGGCGGTGTGCGACGTGCGCTCGAAGCCGCAGGGTTTCAGTGGGAAAAGCGCGCAGGTTTCGGCCGCAAAAGACAAATGCTGGCGGGCCGTATCGAGACGCCGCCACATACAACACATCGCGAGCCATGGCTTCCTGCCGCCACGCCGCTACACCCTGGCGCACGCATTGCGGTCATTGGCGCAGGAATTGCCGGCGCCAGCCTTGCCCACGCCATGCGGCGTTCAGGATTTCACCCATCCGTTTACGAAGCATCGGCGCCCGCGAGCGGCGCGTCGGGAAACCCCGCAGGCCTCATCATGCCTCGGCTTGACGTCGGCGATACGCCGGCGGGGTCATTTCATGCAAACGCTTATCTTCATGTGTTGCAACTTCTTTCTGTTCTTGGAGGCGATGTATTCAGGCCATGCGGCGTGCTTCATCATGCGGCCAGCGACAGGGATCGTGAGCGTCAGATAAAATTACTGGCGCAAGGCGCGCTTCCCGAGGGCTTCATGGAAGAGCGCAGGGAAGGGCTGTTCTTCCCCCAGGCCGGGGTTGTCGATCCTCCCGCATTTGTAAAAGCATTGCTAAGCGACACCGAGCTTGTTTCCGGGCGCGTCGAACGCCTGCAGCAAGCGACTAGTGGCTGGCGCGTGTTCACAGGGAAAAGCGAAACAGAATTCGATGCGGTGATCATCGCCAACGGGCTTGACGCATTACGCTTCGCCGAAGCGCGAACTCTGCCGCTGGCGGGCTCCGCCGGACAGATCGACTGGTTTCCAGATGCGCCAGCGCCGGACCACGCCCATGCATTCGGCCCTTATGCGGCGCCTTGCCCAAGAGGCGGCGCGATTATCGGCGCGACCTATGCCCCCATCTCCATCGGCGCCGAGGCGCGCTTCACTAATGAGGCGACGCAATCGAACATCGCCGCCGTCGCCCGCGCGCTTCCTGAGGTCGCTGCAACGCTGGATGCGAACCAGTCACACCCGCGCGCATCGGTCCGCTGCACGACGCCAGATCGATTGCCCCTTTGCGGCCCCCTTCCCGACTGGGGCTTTTATGGGGGCGCCTATGACGGTCTCAGAACCGGCAAAAAAAGAGACTATCCATCGGGGGAAACGCGGCCCGGCCTGTTTGTCCTGACCGGGCTCGGTTCGCGCGGGCTCGTCACCGCTCCTTACGCCGCCGCCCTCCTCGCTGCGGAACTCGCAGGCGCGCCAAGCGACGCAACAATCATGCAAGCGCTCCATCCTGCGCGCTTTTTTATCCGCGATTTGAAGCGAGCCGGCGCCAGATAATTCCTCGCCTTGCGAGGGGTCCGTGCTTTGGGGTAAGCCCGCTGCAAGCTCTAAATCCAAGGAACCCCCGCCATGCGTGAAACGCCCTTCGGCCCCGTTTATGACAATGTGCTTGAAGGGATCGGCAAGACGCCGATGGTCAAGACCTCACGTCTCGATACGGGCCCGTGCGAGCTTTATCTCAAGCTTGAATCTTCGAACCCCGGCGGCTCCATCAAGGACCGGATCGGCATCGCCATGATCGAAGCGGCGGAGCGCGAAGGAAAGCTGAAGCCCGGAGGCACGATCATCGAGGCGACCGCCGGCAACACCGGACTCGCCCTCGCCCTCGTCGCCGCGCAAAAAGGCTACAAAACCATTATCGTTGTGCCGGACAAAATGGCGCAGGAGAAAATTTTTCATCTAAAGGCGCTCGGCGCCGATGTGCGCCTCACACGCTCCGATGTGGGCAAGGGTCATCCGGAATATTATCAGGACGTGGCTGAACGCATCGCGGAAGAGACTGGCGCCTTTTACGTCAACCAGTTCGGCAATGACGCAAATCCGAAAGCTCATGAGGATAGCACAGGACCGGAAATTCTCGGCCAGCTCGACGGCAAGGTCGACGCCATCGTCGCCGGCGTCGGTTCCGCCGGGACAATTACGGGCTTGTCGCGCTTCTTCAAGGAGCATTCGCCAGAAACGGATATCATCTTGGCGGACCCCAAGGGCTCAATCCTCACCGACTATGTAAACAAGGGCGCGCCGCCCAACGAGGTCGGTTCATGGCTGGTGGAAGGCATTGGCGAGGATTTCATTCCTGACATCGCCGACCTTTCTCATATCAAAAAGGCCTATGACATCACCGACAAGGAAAGCTTTGAGGCGGCGCGGGATCTCCTAAAAAAAGAAGGCATTCTCGGCGGCTCGTCGTCCGGAACAATCCTCGCGGCGGCGCTAAAATATTGCCGCGAACAGAAAGAGAAAAAGCGCGTTGTCGCTTTCGTCTGCGACCGCGGTGATAAATATCTCTCCAAGATGTTCAACGACTACTGGATGTACGATCAGGGCTTTTTGAAACGTCCGCCAAAAGGCGACCTGACCGACCTGATTACGCGGCGCCACTCGGAACGTGCGACCGTAACCGTCAAGCCCGACGACACGTTGATGAGCGCTTACGGCAAGATGAAGCTCTATGACATTTCGCAATTGCCGGTGCTCGACGATGACGCAAATGTCATCGGCCTCCTTGACGAAGAAGACCTGCTGTTCGCTGTCGTCAGAAATCGCGACAAGTTCAAAGACCCGGTGAAATCGGCCATGACCTATCGCGTCGAAACCGTCGAAGCGAAACAGGACATGCAGTCGCTTCTACCCATCTTCGCCAAAGGCCATGTGGCGGTCGTATTGAACGAAGGCAAGTTCGAGGGGCTGATTACCCGGACGGATTTGTTGAATTATTTGAGACTGCAGGTGGCTTAAATATCAAAGTAGCGATTCAACGTGACCGGCACATGCTTAAACTGCAAATTTCCTAAACGCTCCTTATGGGTGCCTGGTGAAAGGCACCCTGAGCTTGTTAACATAGATAGAGGGATAAATACGGCGCTCTCAGTATGCCGAGCATGCAGCCAGAAGTGGCTTTCTTCATACTACGAACCTTATTCATCCTTTGAATATATTGTACCTTGGCTATTCCCAGCAGATGCTTTTAAAAAAGCACACAATCTAGGTGGGGCAAAAACCATCTGTGGCTGGCATCGGCATGAAGTAAAACGTCTTGGAACTGACTTACCACCTGAAACACTTGAATTGATCGAAAAACACTACCAACGTTCATATGGTTGTGAAGACTTACGGCCCACAGGCGATGACAATCCAATAATTCTTGACGACAAACCTTCCGCTCAAGCTTAACAGAAAAACTTCTATGATCCTTTACGGCCTTAAAAACTGCGACACTTGCAAAAAAGCGCGCAAAGCACTGGAAGCAGTAGGCGAAGACATAACGTTTCACGATGTGCGCGCCGACGGCGTCACAAAAACCCAAATCGCAAACTGGGCGAAGGCCGCTGGCTGGGAAAAACTCCTCAACAAATCTTCCACCACCTGGCGCGGGCTCTCCGACGCCGAAAAAGACGGCGTCACCGAGAAAAAAGCGCTCGCCCTCATGGCGGAACATCCGACGCTGATCAAACGTCCAATTATCGAAAACGGTCCGACGCAGGTTTTTGTGGGCTGGTCGAAAGACGTTCAGGAAAAACTACTGGGCTAACAGCCCATCAATTCACTTCCGGCAGCGCTTGACGACAGTCTGACGTACATTCGCGGCACATTTTCCCGCAGCGATTGCAATGCTGGTTGTCATGCTTTTCACACTCTTCGGCGCACGCTTCGCACGCCAGAATGCAGGCTTGGAGCTGGGCGCGCAGAACGACAATATTTTGCGCCGTACGGCGCAGTCCGGTTTTCGCTGTCGCCTCGCAAATATCCGAACAATCGAGACAATTACGGATGCACTGGCGCATATCCTTGGCCGTGCTTTCCGCAAGACACGCATCCGCACAGGAGGCGCAGATTTCAGCACAATACATGGCGTGCCGCACAGCAACGCCTAACTCTTCGGTGAAGTCGTCACCCACCTGAGGGTGGTTCTTTATCATATCCATTACAAGCATGACGCCATCTCCTTTGACCTTTACCTTAACTGGTCTTAGGGAACCCATGATGTGCAGGATCGTTCCTGCACCCAATCCCTACTGGAAGATCCATGGTTATCTCACCTGAAATCCTTGTGGACGCTGACGCCTGCCCCGTTAAGGAGGAGGTTTATAAGGTTGCTTTCAGACATGAAATTCCTGTCACAGTCGTCGCGAATGCGCCGATCCGCATTCCGGATCATGAGCTGATTACGCGCGTCACCGTCAATGATCATTATGATGCGGCGGATGATTATGTAGCGGAACATGCGCACTCCCACGCGGTCATCATCACTGCCGACATCCTTCTCGCTGAGCGTTGTCTGATAAAAGACGCAATCGTCATCAGCCCGAAAGGCGAGCCTTTCACCAAAGACTCTATTGGCGGCGCGATCGCCGCGAGAGCCTTGATGGCGGGTTTGCGCGCCGGGGCGGAAAGCGCTTCCGGCGGACCAGCGCCTTTCCAGAAAGCCGACCGATCACGCTTTCTCCAGAAGCTCGACGAAACCCTCGTGCGCCTCAAACGGCAAGCGTAGGCGTCATTTCTGAGACATACTATCATTTGCGGAAAAACGTCGCACTTGAACTGGACGCGCCGGCTTTTATGTGTGGTGCGTCAACAGGAATAGCCTGATTGGCGTTCCCGTTTGACGTTGTCTGTTTCGATTTTCACCCGACAGGAGACAATGTCATGTTCAAACCTCTAAGTGTTTTCAATCGTAATCGCACGTCGCCGGCTCTAACCGATGATGACGGTGCGCCTTTCTTTCAATTACATCGGGAGATGAATCGTCTTTTTGACGACTTCTTCTCTGATTTCGGCGCACCGGCGGCGTTCGCCGGACAAGGCGGCAACGGCGCCCGCGCCATTCATGTCGATTTCAAGGACAATGGCAAAGCCCTTGAAATTGAAGCTGAACTTCCCGGGGTCGATGAGGATAATGTGGATGTCGAGCTTCATGACAACCTCCTCACCATCCGCGGCGAAAGAAAGGACGAGGAAGAAAAGGAAGGCGTCTCACGCCGCTCCTACGCCTCATTCCAGCGTTCAATGTCGCTTCCCTTCGACGTCGACCCGGACGCGATTGAGGCGAAATTCAAGAACGGCGTCTTGAAACTTATCCTGCCCAAGCCGCCGGAGCTTGAGGCCAGAACGAAGAAAATAGCGGTGCAGCGCGGGTAACGTCCCTTCTCGCGCTTTTGGGGGAAACATCGCGATGGATTTCCAGTGGCCTGTCCCCAAGCCGCATATATGGCCGCTGGAAATTCCTCTTCATGCGCGCTAAGTCCCTTGCCAAAGAGAAGGGACGCCCCATGACCAGCGACAAAAAGAACCGCCCCGCCTTCGCGACCCGCGTCATTCACGCGGGCCAGGAACACGACCCGACGACCGGCGCGGTGATGCAGCCGATTTACCAGACCTCGACCTACGCACAGGAAAGCCCGGGCGTGCATAAGGGGTTCGTCTACGCCCGCGGCGCCAACCCGACGCGCTTCGCGTATGAACGTTGTATCGCCGACCTCGAAAATGGCGCGCGCGGATTCGCCTTCGCCTCGGGCATGGCCGCGATCTCCACCATGCTGGAGCTTTTTCCGGCAGGATCGCACATCATCGCCATGGACGATGTCTATGGCGGCACCTTTCGCCTGTTCGAACGCGTGCGCCGCGATTCAGCCAATCTCGACTTCGCTTATGTGGATCTGACAGACCCGGCGAAGTTTGAAGCTGCTATCACGCCGCAAACAAAGCTCGTCTGGCTTGAAACACCGACAAACCCGCTTTTGAAAATCGTCGACATTGAAGCGATTTCAAAAATCGCAAAGAAACACGGGATCACCGTTGGCTGCGACAACACTTTCGCCTCACCCTATTGCCAGCGCCCGCTCGACCATGGCGCCGACATCGTCATGCACTCCGCAACAAAATATATTGGCGGCCATTCCGACGTTATTGGCGGCGTCCTTGTTGTGAATAACGCCGAACTTGCTGACCGCATCGCCTTCCTGCAAAACTCCGTGGGCGGCATACAGGGTCCGTTCGATTCTTTTCTTGCGCTGCGCGGCCTGAAAACCCTGGCGCTGCGCCTTGAACGCTCGACCTCCAACGCCATGGCCCTTGCCGAATGGCTGGAAGCGCATCCCGCCATCGATCGCGTCACCTATCCGGGGCTTAAGTCCCATCCGGGTCATGAGGTCGCCAAGCGCCAGATGGACGCCTTTGGCGGTATGGTCACCATTTTCGTGAAAGGCGGCCTCGACGCCGCCAAGACCATGCTCGAGCGGGTTGAACTTTTCACCCTCGCGGAAAGCCTTGGCGGTGTAGAAAGCCTCGTCGAGCATCCCGGCATCATGACCCATGCGTCGATCCCGCCGGAACGGCGCGCGGAAATGGGCCTCGACGATTCGCTGGTGCGTCTTTCCATCGGCGTTGAAGATATCGGCGATCTGCGCGCCGATCTCGATCAGGCGCTGCAAGGCTTGTAGGACCGCAAATAACAAGGCGAATGGCGCTGACAGGCTCTTTGTTAAGCGTCGTTACATGGCTGCCCGGCCTCCACTTTTCCTGAAAACGCTTTAAGGTGCGCGGCTCCCACCGCCGCGGCGCGCGGCCTTATCAGGATTTTTCATGGCCGACGTCTCCTTCGCTGACCGCATTGACAACGCCCTGACCCCGGTCAGCGACTTCGTGTCCTCAATCATCTTTTATTCCATAGACGTCTTTGGCGTATCCCTGCCTCTCGTCGTCATCTGGCTCATGACAGCAGCGGTCATCATCACCTTCTCGCTCGGCTTCATCAATCTGAGCGGCTTTCGTCACGCCTGGTCGCTCATCATCAGTCCCCGCGACCAGCAAGGCGCCCATGGTGAAATCTCTCACTTTCAGGCGCTCTCCTCTGCGCTTTCAGGCACCGTAGGCCTCGGCAATATCGCTTCAGTGCCTGTCGCCATCGCCATCGGCGGCCCCGGCGCTGTTTTCTGGATGGTGCTTGCCGGCTTCTTCGGCATGTCGTCGAAATTCGCCGAATGCGCTCTCGCCGTGAAATATCGCAAGGTGCGCCCGGATGGTTCAACGCTGGGCGGACCGATGTATTACATTGAAGACGTGTTTCGGCGGCTTGGTCTGAAGACACTCGGCAAGGCTGCGGCGATCTTCTTCGCTATCATGGCCATCGGCGCCTCTATCAGCATCTTTCAGGTGAACCAGTCCCACGCGCAATTCGCCAATGTCACCGGGCTGAATATCCCTGTCACTTTCGGCGTCATCATGGCGGCGGGCGTCGCCTATGTCATTCTCGGCGGCATCAAACGTATCGGCAAAGTGACGGGCATTCTCGTGCCGATGATGGGCGCGCTTTATCTCGGCGCCGGCCTCGTCATTCTCGCCATGAACTTCACAGCCATCCCCGACGCTTTCGTCACTATTTTTGAAAGCGCCTTTGGACTTGATGCGGCGGGCGGCGGCTTTGTGGGCGCCCTGATCAATGGCATCCGGCGCGCAACCTATTCCAATGAAGCCGGTGTCGGCTCCGCCGCTATCGCGCACTCTGCGGTCAAGACCAACGAACCGCTGACGGAGGGTTATGTGGCGCTGCTCGAACCTTTCATCGACACGATTGTGGTCTGCATGATCACAGCCCTCGTCGTGATCGTCACTGGCGCTTATGAGCCCTATCTATACGCGGAAAATATTGTCGGTATCGAGATCACATCCGCCGCCTATGAAAGCGCCTTTTCCTGGTTTCCCTATATCCTCCTAGTCGCCTCCATGTTGTTCGCATTCACGACACTTGTAAGCTGGGCGTTTTACGGTGCGCAGGCCGCCGCCTACCTCTTTGGCGACACGAAAAAGGTCGATGTGCTGTTCAAACTCGCGCTCTGTGTCGTTTTGTCGACGGGCGCCGCGGTGTCGCTGTCTTCGATCCTCAACTTTATCGACTCCATGTTGTTTGGCATGTGCATACCCAACATCATCGCGCTCTATTTCCTTCTGCCGGAACTGAAACGCGATGTGAAAATCTACAAGGCGAAATATGGAGTTTAGGCGCGAGGATGCGCCTTATCGAAAACCTTCAGGAGGTTTTCCCTGTCGATCTTGGTATAGCGCTGGGTCGCGGCCAGAGAAGAATGACCGAGCAATTCCTGAATAGCGCGCAGATCGCCTCCTGCTGAAAGAAGATGCGTCGCAAAGCCGTGACGCAGGGCGTGCGGCGTCGCCGAGTCAGGCAGATTCAGCGCCGCGCGCAGCTTCGCCATAGTGCGCTGGGCGAGCGTCGCCGATAGCGGCTTTCCGCGGGTTGAAAAAAACAGGGGGTCGTCCGCTTCGCCGCCATAAGGGCAAAGCTTCTGATAGGCCTCCACCGCATCGCGGGCGGCTGGAACCACCGGCACGAGCCGCGTTTTGGCGCCCTTGCCTTTGATGCGCAGTGTGTCGCTCAACGGCACATCGGCCCAGCGCAAAGAGAGCGCCTCGGAAATCCTGAGGCCCACGCCATAAAGCAGCGTGATCAACGCGGCGTCACGCGCCTGCTCCCAAGTCTCTTTCCGGGTGGACGTTTTCATCGTCGCCGCCGCTTCGATCAGCGCCTCTGCGTCCGCTTCCGTCACAGGACGCGGCAGGCGCTCTTTCGCCTTCGGTCCGCGCATCACGGCGATGGCGTCATTCTCGACTTCAGCGCGCCGTCCCAGAAATTTGTAAAATGTCTTCAGCGCGGAAAGCTCAAGCTTGAGCGATGGCGGGCCCAAGCCTTCATTCCGGCGCTGGGCGAGATAGGCGCGGAAGTCTTTTGTCTCAAGGCGCGACAGATCCTTTAGCGAGGCCGGACCGCCGAGATGGCCTGCGAGAAAGACCTCGAAATGCGAAAGCGTCGAGGTGTAATTCCTGAGGGTATAGACGCTGGCGCGCTTTTCCGATTTCAAAAAGCGTTCAAAAGCGCCCCGCCAATGGGCGAGCGATGTTTCGCTGCTGGAGTGCGATTGCGCCATAATACTAGAACGCCGCGGCGAAGGTTAAGAAAGTCTTTACGCGCTTAAACCTATTCCGCCAGCGCAGCGAGATCGGCCCGGAGTTCGGCGATGCCGTCTCCTTTTTCCGATGAGGTCGCCCGCACAATGGGATGCGCCGCGGGCCGGCGCACGATCTGTTTGCCTGTCGCCTCAATCAGTTTTTCAAGCGCAGTCGGTTTGATCTTGTCCGTTTTTGTCAGCACGATTTGATAATTCACCGCCGCCTCGTCAAGAAGGTCCAGAACCTCAACATCGACGGGTTTCAGTCCATGGCGTGAATCGATAAGAACGCAGACACGGCGCAACACTGACCGGCCGCGCAGGAAATCGCGCGTCAGGGCAGTCCATTGCTCCACGTCTTTGCGCGGCGCTTTCGCATAGCCGTAACCGGGCAGATCGACGAGACGCAGCGCGCCTTCAAGGTCGAAATAATTGATTTCCCGCGTGCGCCCCGGCGTGTTCGAGGCGCGCGCAAGGCCGTTTTGACCGACCAGCGCATTGAGAAGGGTCGATTTGCCCACATTGGAGCGGCCCGCAAAGGCGACTTCGGAAGGCCCCTCATCGGGCAGCGTTTCCAGCGCCGTCACACCGAGCATGAACTCGGCGCGCTTGGCGAACATTAACCGGCCCGCTTCGATCGCCGCAGGAGAGAACGCGTCGGGCGTCGTCACTTGGCGTCACTGGGTGCGTCTGTGGCGGCGCTCTTTTTCGCCCAGGGCAAATTCAGCCTTTGACCAAGTTCAACCTTCACGCCGTTCTTTTTCATGATGTACCACTGCTGGAGAATGCCCAGCGTTGTGTTCCAGAACCAGTACAGCACAAGCCCGGCCGCAAATGGCGCGAAGATGAAGACAAAAACGAAGGGCATGAAGGCAAAAACCTGCGCCTGAACCGGGTCGGCCGGCGGCGGGTTCAGCTTGGTCTGGAACCACATGGCGACGCCCATCAGCAGGGGTAAAAACCCGATCCCGAGAAGCCCGCCGATCATTGGCAGCGCTGTCGGATCAAAAGGCAGCAACCCGAAAAGATTGAAAACTGTTGTCGGGTCCGGAGCGGAGAGATCCTGTATGTAAAGAAACGGCTGGTGACGAAGCTCAATCGTGACGAACAGCGTCTTATAAAGCGCGTAAAAAATCGGCATCTGCAACAGAATTGGAAAACAGCCCGCAAGCGGATTCATCTTTTCCTTTTTGTAGAGCGCCATCATTTCCTGTTGCAGCTTCATCTTGTCGTCAGCGTAGCGCTCCTGAAGCTTTTTGATTTCCGGCTGCAGTTTCTTCATCTTCGACATGGACTCATAGCCCTTGTTCGCGATCGGGAACAAAATCAGCTTGATGACCAATGTCAGGAGAAGAATCGCGACGCCGAAATTACCGAGCGTATCGCCGAAAAAGTTGAGCGTGTAGAAAATCGGCCGCGTCAAAAAGAAGAAATGACCCCAGTCCACGGCTTTGTCGAAATCATAAACACCGAGACCGCCGTCCTCCGGTTTGGCTTCATAGGACTGCAACAGGTCCACATCCTTCGGGCCGCCAAACATATAGGACTGCATGGACTTTGTTTCACCTGGCGCGAGGGCAGTGCTAGGCATGGCGTAAAACGCCTCAAAGATCGGCTTTTCGGTCGTGCCGCGATTGGCGAGCGTCGCCTCTATTTCAGCATCCGCTGGCGGAATGGAAGCGGCGAGCCAGAATTTATTGGTGACGCCGACCCAACCGCCAACGCCGGTCTCTTCAACCTTGGCGTCTTTGTTCTTTTTAAGCTTGTTGTATTTGCGCTCGAAAAGTTTGGTTCCAATAACGCCAAGCGGGCCTTCATGCAGGATCATGAAGTTGGTATAGTCTTCCGGCGTATTACGCTGCGTCACAGTCGCGAAGGGGCGCAGGTTTTTAGTTTCGTCGGAATTGTTCGTCACGGTCTGGGTCACCGTGAACATGTATTTCTCATCGACGGAGATCGTTTTCTCAAATGTCAGACCGCCGCCGGTTCGAGTCAGCGTCACCGGCGTCTGCGGCGTGAGGGTGGAACCTTCTGCTACTGTCCATTGTGCGCCCGCCGCCGTATCGGCGCCGACCGCCCAGCCCTGCTGCATGAAATGACCATGCTGTGTTTCCGCCGGGCTTAAGAGCCGGATCGGCGCGCTGGCGTCATCGAGCCCTTCGCGATATTGCAAAAGCAGAAGGTCATCGAAACGGCCGCCTTTCAAATTGATCGACCCTTGAAGGGTCTGGGTCTTGATCGGAACGCGCGCCGTGGATTTTGCAATGGCGTCTTCGACGGAGACATCCGCTTCTGGCGCCGCGATGCCGCCAATATCCGGATCCATGTCCGAGGTTTGCACGGCCTGGACCTGTTGAGCGGCCTGCGCGGCCCGGGCTGCTTCCTGCTGCGCCTCTCGCTGGGGCCCAAGCACCATATAATCCCAGACGAGAAATACGCCGAAGGAAAGGGCGATCGCCAAGATCAAATTGCGGTCCATGAAAAATCCCGATGAATGCTGGAAACGGCGCAGGCCTCGCCCACTTCAGTCCGTTCTATGTAGGGTTACGGTTGAGCCTTAAAAGGGCGCGCTTCATATCGTCAAGCAGCGCTTCGAAATTGCGGTCATAAGCCGCTTTTCGAGCGACGAGAACATAGTCAGCGCCGGGGGCCGCCAGATCGGGGAAAACTTCTCGCGCAGCCGCCCTCAAACGCCGCCGGATGCGGTTGCGGATAACCGCATTTCCAAGCTTTTTAGTGACGGTGAGGCCAAGCCGGGCCGTAGGGCCATTTTCCGGATTTTCCCGGGCCAGCATCAGAAAAGAGGCGCTGTGGGCCTTTTCGGCCCCGCGCATCGCCAGAAAGTCCCGACGTTTCTTGATGACGCCCATGGGCAGCCTCACGCGGGTGACGCTAAAGGATTGGTCTGATTTGGTTTTTTCGCCGTGGCCCAAGCGCCGAACTAGGCGGAGAGACGCTTGCGGCCCTTGGCGCGGCGCGACGCCAGCACTTTTTGGCCGCCCTTGGTCGCTTTGCGCGCGCGGAATCCGTGACGGCGCTTGCGCTTAATCCGGCTCGGTTGAAAAGTGCGTTTCATCTTTCGATCCTCAAAGACGGGTGCTGAGCGGCGCGCGCCGCCAATTCAGCATTCAAACAAGAGGCGGGGGAATAAACCGGCGGCGGCGCGCCGTCAACACCGGGAATGGCTTATTCCGGAGGGTTTTCACCGATTTCGCCGATTCCTCATTCCCGAAACCCGGTTTCGCGCGCTTGTGACCCTTCGGGGGCGAAGCGTGACGTGAAATCCCGGCCTTTCCGGCTAGAAAGCGGGCGGCGGGGACCAATCATCAGTATAGATGAGCCCGCTGCCCGTCGTCCTGATTCCTGAAAGGCTTATTTCTTGTCCGAAGCATCTCCCCCCGCCAAGAGCCTGCTCCACCGCCTCCTCCCCCTTGTCATTATCGGGGCCGCGCTCATCGCGTTCTTCGCCCTTGGCCTGCACCGCTATTTCACCCTCGACGCCCTGCGCGACAACCGTGAGGCCCTTCAGCGATGGGTGGCCGCCGACCCGCTGCGCGCGATGGCGATTTTTTTGGCCGTTTATGCGGCCGCGGTCGCGATCTCGTTTCCGGGCGCCAGCATCCTCACCATATTCGGCGGCTATCTGTTCGGCCTCTGGGTTGGCACACCGTTGATCGTCATCGCGGCGACGATCGGCGCCACTCTCATTTTCTTTGCGGCGAAAACGGCGCTTGGCGATCTCTTGTCGAAACGCGCCGGCGGATTTGCGAAACGCATGGAGGAAGGATTTCGCAAAGGAGAGCTTTCCTACATGTTCATCCTCCGGCTGGCGCCGATCTTTCCTTTCTGGGCGGTGAATATCGCCGCCGGTCTCATGGGCGTATCCTTGCGCAACTTTTTGATCGGCACTTTTTTCGGCATCATTCCCGGCTCTTTTGTCTACGCCAGCATCGGCGCAGCGGCGGGCGCAGCTTTTGACGCCGGCGAAGATATCTCGCTCACCGGCGTTCTTTTGAAACCGGAAACGCTGACGCCCATTGTTGGACTGATCGTCCTGGCGCTGATCCCGATCCTTCTCAAACGCAAGACTGCCCCGGAGGCGCAATAAACATGGCGCAGACAATCAAAGCTGATCTTTGCGTCATTGGCGCAGGTTCAGGCGGCCTTTCCGTTGCGGCTGGCGCCGCCATGCTCGGCCGCAATGTCGTTCTCATTGAGAAAGGCGAGATGGGCGGCGACTGCCTCAATACTGGCTGCGTGCCGTCAAAGGCGCTTATCGCCGCGGCGGCGCGCGCGCAGGAAATGCGCGAGGCGGATAAATTCGGGGTCGCCAGCGTCGAACCGAATATCGATTTCGCAGCAGTGATGGATCATGTCCACGGCGTTATCGCCGGGATCGCGCCGATTGACAGTCAGGAGCGGTTCGAAGGGTTAGGCGTCACCGTTATTCGCGAACATGGCGCCTTCAGCGGACCGCGCGAAGTGACAGCCGGCGACAATCTCATCCGCGCAAAACATTTCGTGATTGCGACCGGATCAACGCCCCTGGTTCCGCCCATACCCGGCCTTGAGGATGTCCCCTATTTCACCAACGAAACCCTGTTCGACAACCGCATCGCGCCTGATCACCTGATCATCATTGGCGGCGGACCCATCGGCATTGAAATGGCGCAGGCGCACAGACGCCTCGGCGCAAAAGTGACCGTGATCGAAGGCGGCAAGATTTTGGGGCGCGAAGATCCTGAACTCGCCGACATCGTTCGTGCGCGCCTCGTCAAGGAAGGCATCGATCTTGTCGAAGGCGGCCAGGCCGAGCGCGTTGAGAAAACGCCGTCCGGCGTCAGCGTCACTGTGGGCGCGCGCGCCATCGAAGGCTCGCATCTACTTGTCGCCGTTGGGCGCAAGCCAACCGTCGAAGGAATGAATCTGGAAGCGGCCGGAGTCGATTACGACAAAAAAGGGCTGAAGACTGATAGCCGCCTTCGCACGACCAACAAACGCATCTACGCCGCCGGCGATGTTGCGGGCGGGCGGCAGTTCACGCATGTGGCGGGCTATCACGCCTCCGTTCTTGTCAGAAACATCCTCTTCAAGGCGCCCAGCAGGAATAATGAACATCTCGCGCCTCACGTCACCTATTGCGATCCGGAACTGGCGCAGGTCGGCCTGACCGAGAAAGAAGCGCGCGAGCGCCATGGCGAGATAAAAGTAGTAAGATGGCCATTCTCGGAAAATGACCGCGCCCAAGCCGAGCGGGAAACGGAAGGCCTCGTGAAAATCGTCACCGACAAGAAGGGCTACATCCTTGGCACCGGGGTTGTTGGGCGCGGCGCCGGCGATTTGCTGCAGCCATGGACGCTCGCCCTCTCATCTAAGCTCAAAATCCGCGCCTTTACTGATATGATCGCGCCCTATCCCACCCGCAGTGAGGCGAGCAAACGCGCCGCCAGCGCATGGTATTCGGATACGCTGTTTTCCGACCGTACACGATTTTTGGTCCGTCTTCTTTCCATGTTTGACTAGGTCTCCATGAAAGCCGCAATCGCAAAACGGTCGCTTTCGACCAAACTCCTCTTCCTGACGATCATCTTCGTGTTCGTCGCGGAATTTGTCGTGCTGGTGCCATCCATTGCGAAGCAACGGCGCGACTGGTTTACAATGCGCTTCGAGGAAGCCTATCTGGCGAGCCTTGCGCTTGAAAGCCCGAGAGAAGGCGCCGCGGACGAAATGCTGGTGCGTCAGCTTTTTTCCACCGCCAACATCCTTGGCGTCACTATTCACAGCGATGACATGCGCATGCTGATCCTGGCGCCGGAGATCAACCCTCATGGCGCGCCAAATATGCTGCGGGTGGATCTGACACGCGAAAACTTCATGAATATGATCACCAATGCCTGGGGAACTTATTTTTCTCGCGGCGATCATCTCATCCAGGCGACCGGCCGTCCGGAATTCTCCACCGGCCAGACCGTTGACATCATCGTCTCCCAAAAAGCGCTGCGTGAGGATCTCTATGCCTATGCACGCAACATCTTTTTTCTGTCGCTGATCATCTCCACCCTGACGGCGGGACTAGTTTACTGGTCGCTCAACCGCATGATTGTACGGCCCGTCAAGAGACTGACCGAAAACATCACCGCTTTTGACGCCGATCCGGAAAATGCATTCGGCATATTGAAGCCTTCCGGCCGCAAGGATGAAATCGGCGCGGCGGAGGAAAGCCTCGCCGCCATGGAGAAAAGCGTGCGCGACCTGCTTGGCGAACGCCGTCGCCTCGCCGCGCTTGGCGCCGGCATTTCAAAGATCAGCCACGATCTCCGCAACATTCTCGCCTCGGCGCAGCTCATGTCAGACCGGCTTGCAAAATCCGAAGACCCGAGCGTCAGAAAGCTTTCGCCCCGTCTGATCTCTGCGCTTGATCGCGCCATTGCCCTCAGCCGCGACACGCTGACTTTCGGCCGCATGGAATCGCGACTGCTCAGCAAGGCGCCGTTTTCCCTGCATGACCTCGTTGATGAAGTGCTGGACGACACCGCCGCCATGGGCGTGACGGCGCTCAACAAGGCGCCGGAAAGCCTGACCATCGCCGCTGACCGCACGCAGCTTTATCGCGCGCTCTTCAACCTCGTGCGCAACGCCGTTGAAGCAATACAGGAAATTGAAGCCAGCGAAACGCTCGGCTCAGTGACGATCGACGCCCATGTTGAGGACGGCGCCGTCGCCATCGTCATTACCGATAGCGGACCGGGCTTACCCGATCACGCTAAGGCCGATCTTTTCGAACCGTTCAAAGGATCACAAAAACCCGGCGGGTCCGGCCTCGGCGTCGCGATCGCCGCGGAAATCGCGCGCGCCCATGGCGGATCGCTGATCCTTGAAAAGAGCGATGCGACCGGCGCGGTTTTTCGCATCACCCTTCCCGGCGCAGCGCAATAAAGCTATTGCGCTTCAACCTCGCCGGTCAGCCACACGCCTTCGCGCCGCGGGTCCGCGCCGCCCTCAAAAGAACCATCAGGCAGTCTTTTGAACGCATGCACGCCGCTATTGAGTTCGCGCGTTTCGACCGCATGACCGCGCGCTTTGAGCCCCTCAATGATCTGATTGTCATATCCATCAGCTTCGAGAATTGGCGCGCCGCGCGGATAGACAGCGTTCGGATAGTTTACGGCTTCCTGCGTCGACATCCCCCAATCGATCATGGCGATCAGTGTTTTCGCCACATAGCCGATGATCGCTGGTCCGCCGGGTGAACCCGCCGCCGCCCAGATCTCGCCATCGCCGTCAAAGACAATCGCCGGCGTCATGGAGCTGCGCGGGCGTTTGCCCGGCGCAACGGCGTTCGCCACAGGCTTGCCGTCACGCACAGGCAGGAATGAAAAATCCGTCAGCTGATTATTCAGCACCATGCCCGCCGCCATCTGGTGACTGCCAAAGGCAAACTCCACTGTCGTGGTCATGGAAACGACATTGCCGTCGCTATCGACAATAACGAAATGACTGGTCGAGGGCGGCTCCGGCGAGGCGTCGGCGCCATAGCGCCTCCATTGGCCCGCGCCGTCAGCAAGTTCGTAGGCCGAAGGATCCCCCGCTTCCACGGCTTCAGCAGCTGTTGACGGATTGATCTGCGCCGCGCGGGCCTTGAGATAGGCAGGGTTCAGCAAGCCTGCAATCACCGCCTCCGGTGACAGGCCCTCATCTTCACCCGCCAGCATTTCATTGTCAGCGAGATATTCGTTGCGGTCCGCATAGGCGAGACGTGAGGCTTCAAACAGGAGATGCAGCGATTCAATGGAGCCAGCGCCGGCGCCAGCGATATCGAAAGGCTCAAGCAACGCCAGAATTTGCAACAAGGTCACCCCGCCTGAGCTGGGCGGCGCCATGGAGCAAATCTGGTAGGCGCGATACGCTCCGCAAACAGGGTCGAGCTTCACCGCCGTGTAAGTCTCAAGATCGGCGAGCGACATCCCACCGGGATTAGGCGCGGAATTCACCGCCTCCACGATCGCTTCAGCGATAGGTCCCTTATAAAAAGCGTCAGCGCCGCCAGCAGCAATCGTTTTCAATGTCTCGGCGTATGCCGGGTTTTTCAACACATGCCCGACAGGCCATGGGGCGCCGTCATCGCCATAAAAATACGCCGCCGCCGCCGGCATCTGTTTGAGGCGCGGAATGCGGGAAAGCAGACCATTTAACCGCGGCGACACTTTAAATCCCGTTTCAGAAAGCGCGATCGCCGTTTCAAACCCATCGCCCCAGGGAAGCTTGCCATGTTCGTTGTGCGCAAGCTCCAGCATGCGCACCGCGCCGGGAACGCCAATGGAAAGGCCGCCCGCCACGGCGTCGTAAAAATTCATCGCCTCGCCGTCTGCGGTGAGAAAGCGCTCGGGCGTCGCCGACGCCGGCGCCATCTCGCGGCCATTATAGGTTTCGAGAAGATCAGCCTTGGCGTCATAATGAATCATGAAGGCGCCGCCGCCGAGACCCGATGATTGCGGCTCCACCAACCCCAACACCGTCTGGGTCGCAATCGCCGCATCGACGGCCGAACCGCCTTTTTTGAGGATTTCGGCGCCCGCCTCAGCCGCATAAGGGTTCGCCGCAGCGATAAACCAGCGGCCCGGCGCAGCCTCTTCAATGGTGACGTCAGAAGCCTGTATCGCTGGATTCGCACTCTCCGGGGCCGCGTCCCGCCCACACGCCGCCAGAAGCGCCATGGCTCCCGTCGCCCAAAGCCATCTCATCCTACCCGTCATGCCTCGCCTTCCCATTGCTGCGTCGCGTTCTGTCTTTTCATACGCGAGGCGGCGAGACCTTTCGACCCCCGAAGCGAACCGCAGCCACCCTTGGCTTGCAGATTTCCAAGCATTGATTTTGGGGCTGTTCCCACAAAAACCTGGAAAGGACAGATGAACGAAAAGATTCGGGCGCCCCAGCGCTTGCAATTGCCCCGGTCTTGGGGTTAAACCCGCGCCTCGCGCCGCACTGGCGCTAGCGCAGCACCCGTAGCTCAGCTGGATAGAGCACCAGACTACGAATCTGGGGGTCTGAGGTTCGAATCCTCACGGGTGCGCCATTTTTTTCAACCAACTGAATTCTCAAAGCTTTTTCTATCACCAGAGAAACGGCCAAGAACTGTTCGGAGTTGATGGTCGCTTATCGTCCAAAGTGGATGATTGACCGGTAAGGCATATTTGATAGTCGATATATATGAGAACGAAAATTTCAGGCGGCTTGGTACACGAACTTCCCACTGACTTAGTCAAAGCCCTGACCGAAACCAAAGAAATTACGGACCTCTGGGAAAACCTGACGCCGATAGCCAGAAATGAATTTATTTGTTGGGTTGAAGACGCCAAACAAGAAAAGACGCGCTCAAGACGAATCAAGCGAACTGTTGAGGAACTCCTCGACGGACAAAAACGGCCCTGCTGTTGGGCAGGCTGCGTTCACCGCACCGATAAGAAACCCAGCAAATGGCAGCAGGACGTGTTGATAGACAAAAAGAAAAGAAACTAGGCGTCAGAGGCATAATTGCCTTGCTTTCAAAACCGCCCAGTTCCCGGTTTCATCCGCGCCGGTGCGCCATTTCCTCAAATCACCAAAAAATCAAAGTGTGTAAGAAAGACGGCTGGGTTTAGCGTCCTGAAAGGTCAAGCCTTCGCCTGATAAACCACATGCCCGACAGCTGTGTTGCTCGCGGGGACGCGGTAGAAACGATGCAGCTCGTCAACGCCGTAACCGAGCGCAGCGCGCATGATCAGCCACATGATCAACTCAATTCCCTCAGTGCCGGCCTCGCGCAGATATTCGAGCCGTGTCCAGGTGGCGAGTTCTTCGGGCTCATGCGCAAGCAGATCGAGAAAACGGTTATCGAATTCCTTGTTGATCAATCCCGCGCGGGTTCCCTGCAGCTGGTGGCTCATGCCGCCCGTGCCCCAGACCTGAACATCGAGATCTTCAGGAAAGGTTTTCACTGCGTTGCGGATCGCCTCGCCAAGTTTCCAGCAACGCTCTCCCGACGGCGTCGGGAATTGAGTGACGTTGACCGCAAGCGGGATGACTTTGCATGGCCATTCCTCGACCTGACCGAACACCAGGCTGAGCGGAATGGTCAAGCCATGGTCGACATCCATTTCGTTGATAATGGTTATGTCGAATTCATCGATGACCAGCTGTTCGGCGACATGCGCGGCAAGATCGATATGGTTATGCACCAGCGGCACAGGGCGGCGCCCCCATCCCTCATCAGCCGACTGGAACGTATCGGCGAAACCGATCGCAAAGGTCGGCACGATGTCGAGCATCAGGGCCGAGGCATGGTCGTTATAGGCGAGGATGACAACGTCTGGGGTGTTGTCCTTGATCCATTCCTTGACGAATTCATAGCCCTCGAAAACCGGCGCCCAATATTCATCTTGCGTCTTGCCGAGATCGATCGCGGCGCCGATCGCTGGAACGTGGCTGGTCGCGATGCCGGCGGAAATGCGCGCCATAGGTTTAATTGCCTTTCCTGATGGAGCGCACGCCCTCCGGGCTGCGGCCGCCGTCAAGCATCATTGTGGCGTATTCCTCTGGCGACATGCCGGTCATAGAGCCAACCGCCTTTTGCGCGCTCCAGCCATCGGTCGATGCGATCTTGACGAGAAAATACATGTTCCCGCCGAGTTCAATGAGCTTGTTGAAGTCGCGAGCGAGCACCGCCTGTTTCTGGTCTTCGGTCATCGCGAACCGGTCAAGATAAGCCCGTTCGTCCGCTTTGAATTCCTCGCGGTTCTCCACCTGCATCAGGCTCATACAAAATTTGTGCAGGTAATAGCCCTGCCGGCTGCGGCGGGCGGTGAAAACCTTTGTGCCCGGAATATCTTCCAGATCTTCAAGCGGATAAAGGCGTTGGCGTGGCATGTCTGATCACCTACCACACCCCGGACGAGACTGTCCACGCTCGCCCTTGCGCTCCGCCGAGGAGCTCCGGTTTATCCTTGGCGGGTATTGGAGCGACACATCAAAGCGTTGCGGCTTCCTGAAAACCAACGGAGGAGACGGCTTGACGGCGAAGGCAGTGCTGATACGAAGGCGGCCATGTTTGAAGATGCAAAACTCCTCCCGCCCGACCCGATCCTTGGCCTGAGCAAGCTGTTTCAGGACGACCCTCGCTCTGAAAAAATTGACCTGGGCGTCGGCGTCTATCGCGACCTCAACGGCCGCACACCAGTCATGAAGGCTGTGGCCAAAGCCGAAACGAATGTGACGGCGGCGCAAACAACGAAAGCCTATACGCCCGTCGACGGGGCGCCCGGTTTTGGCCCCGCCATTCTCGATCTGGTTTTTGGCGCGGACAGCCCCATTCTCTCGGCGGGCCGTGCAGCAGCGGTGCAGACACCAGGCGGCTGCGGCGCGCTCCGCCTTGCAGGCGAACTTCTCAACAGTCAAGGCGCAGCGAGCCTGACGCTGGGCGCGCCAACCTGGCCGAACCATATCCCGCTGCTTTCCGCAGCCGGCCTGAAAATCAATTCTATCCCCTATTACGACCGGGACGCGAACGCCGTCGATTTCGAAGCGTTCAAGGCAGGCGCCGCGAAGCTTGGGCCGAAGGATGTGCTGCTCCTCCATGGCTGCTGCCATAATCCGACAGGCGCCGACCTTTCCCCAGCGCAAATCGACGAGATCGCCGCCATGGCGGCGGCGCAGGGCTTCCTGCCCTTGGTCGACACCGCCTATCACGGGTTTGCAAAAGATCTCGATACGGATGTTTACATGATCCGCAAATTTTCGGCTGAGCTGCCGGAAGTGCTGATCACCTATTCCTGTTCGAAAAATTTCGGGCTTTATCGCGAGCGTACGGGCGCGCTTATCATCGTCGGCGCGAGCGCGGATCGCGCGCTTGCCGTTAAATCCCAGGCGACCAGCCTTGCCCGCAAGAACTACTCCATGCCGCCCGCCCATGGCGGCGCTATTGTCGCGGAAATTCTCGGCGATCCGGCGCTCAGCGCGTTGTGGCGCGAAGAGCTTTCGGAAATGGCGGACAGGGTGCGCGGCAACCGCCGGCTTCTGGCGCAAACCGCGCAGGATTTCGGCCTCCATAACCGGCTCAGCTTTATCGCAGATCAGGCGGGCATGTTCTCCCTCTTGCCGCTCACTGAGGATCAGATTGGCGCCTTGCGCGATCAGCACGGCGTCTATGTCGTCGGCGGCGGCCGCATCAATCTCTGCGGCGTCAATGAAACCAATGTGAAGCATCTCATCAGCTCTTTTAAGGCGGTCACCGAAGCCTGATGGCTGCAAACGCCGTTTAATCATTGGGCGCCGTCTCATGGACCTGCCGAGCTTCGATATTGAACGAATGCATTCCGGCATCGTCGCCGGTATTGACGAGGCCGGCCGCGGCCCGTGGGCGGGGCCCGTTGTCGCCGCAGCCGTTATCCTGGACCCAGATAACATTCCCGAAGGCCTCGCCGATTCCAAAACGCTGACAGAAAAACGGCGTGAGAAAATAGCGCCACTCATCCGCGAGCGCGCCATGGTTGGCGTCGGCGTCGCGAGCGTTGAGGAGATCGACAAGATCAATATTCTCCAGGCGACATTTCTCGCCATGGCCCGCGCCGAAGCCGCGCTTGCGACAAGGCCACATGTCTGCATCGTCGATGGGTCTCAAAAACCGAAATTGAGGGCGAAGACGCAGATGGTTGTGAAAGGCGATGCAAAATCCCTGTCTATCGCCGCCGCATCGATCATCGCCAAAACGGCGCGCGATCAAATGATGCGTGATCTTGCCGTTCAGCACCCGTTTTATGAGTGGGAGAAAAACAAGGGTTATGGCGCGCCGGCGCACAGACGCGGCCTCGAAAGTCATGGCGTTACACCACATCATCGCAAGAGTTTCGCGCCGATCCACAATATCTTGTATCCAGAGGCTGCACGTTAAGACTTCTTACTAACCTATTAACATATTGAATCCGCTAAAAAATTTCGCCCGACTCTTGACGGGGACTCGGGGCCGACTCAAAGTGCCGCTCCTTGTTTCCGGGCCAAGTTGAGGGGCGTTGCAATGCCAGCGAATAAAACTGCGAAAAAACCAAAAAAGAAAAACGCAGCCGCGAAAACGGCCGAATTGCCGCTCGACACGATTTTGACGGGCGATTGCATCGCGGCGATGAAGAAGCTGCCTGACAATTCGGTTGATCTCGTCTTCGCTGATCCGCCTTACAATCTTCAACTTGGCGGCGACCTGACGCGGCCGGACAATTCCCGCGTCGACGGCGTCGATGACGACTGGGACAAGTTTGAAAGCTTCAAGACCTATGACAAGTTCACGCGCGGCTGGCTGAAAGAAGCGCGGCGCGTATTGAAACCGGACGGTGCGATCTGGGTGATCGGCTCTTACCACAATATTTTTCGTGTCGGCGCGGCGATCCAGGACGAAGGTTTCTGGATTTTGAATGACGTCATCTGGCGCAAGTCGAACCCGATGCCGAATTTCCGCGGCACGCGCCTGACCAACGCTCATGAAACGCTGATCTGGGCGGCGAAGTCGGAAAAATCGAAATACACCTTCAACTATCGCGCGTTGAAAACCGCTAATGACGATCTTCAAATGCGCTCCGACTGGGAGTTTCCCATCTGCACCGGCCATGAGCGCATCAAAGGCGAGGACGGCGCGAAAACGCACCCGACGCAAAAACCTGAATCCCTGCTCTATCGCATTCTTATCGGCTCGACGAAGCCAGGCGATGTTGTCCTCGATCCGTTCTTTGGCTCGGGCACAACGGGCGCCGCCGCGAAATATCTCGGTCGTCATTTCATCGGCGTTGAGCGCGACAAAACCTATATCGCCGCCGCGAAAAAACGCATCGCGCGGGTAAAACCGCTCGCGGGCGACGACCTTTCGACCCAGCCTTCACCAAAGGCCGCGCCGCGCGTGCCGTTTGGCTCGGTGGTTGAAAGCAAGCTGATCAAGCCGGGCGCGAAACTCTATTCTCCGCGCGGCAATCATTCGGCGAAGGTGCGCGCTGATGGCTCGTTGTTTGTGAAAGACGGCGAGATCGAAATTCAGGGCTCTATCCACAAGGTCGGCGCCGCGGTTCAGAATGCGCAAGCCTGCAATGGCTGGACCTACTGGCACTATGAGGAAAAGACCGGCCGCAAACCGATAGACTTCCTGCGCGACAAAATCAGGAAAGGCATGGCGGGGTAGGTTTTCAAGCTTCCAGTTTCATTAGAAAGTCATCCAACAAATCCACCAAAATAGCATTCTGGTCGTCACCGTTGTCTTTTGCCGTAAGCATACTTTTTAAGTCACTTACGGTTAGGTTTATTATCAGTTTTCCGTGTTCCCGAAGAGCACGTCGGCAGGCAGTCAGAGCATTTGGGTCAGGCCCGAATGGAGAAATGATAACAGCCATAGACCGCAAAGCAGTTCTATAAAGATATTTTTCCGTAGTATAAACTTCTCCTTGCTTGATCTTATCCGCATGATTTTTGAATTCAAAAATAATGTAACGAGAGCCGAATTCTGTAACAATTGAATTCCAAAAATCGTGTCGTGAACTTACTCTCGCTATGGCATCGAATCTCGACATGCCAGTCTCTGTACTATTCTGTGATGACCATGATACGAGGTCATCTTGGAATATATATTTTAGAGCCTCTAGACACGCGTTTTCAAACTCCCGCCAAGGCTTCCCCGGTGATATTTCCGAGAGGTTCTGAGCCAGTTTTACTCCAGGATTCAGTACCGCCGTCGGTATCTTAAGAAGCCCTCCCAAGCCCTGAATATTTTTAAGATCAATTTCGACCGGAGCGATTTCTTTTTCCTGGCTAGAGGGCTCTGAAAATGCTGACTTGGTTTGCACAAACGAGTCCAGTTTCGCAGCCAGCTCCGGATCGTCCTGAACTAGATAGTTCAGAAATTTAATATCAAGGAAAAGCAGTGCAGGATGCTCAGATTTAATGCGCTCATGCACAGGCTCAGCGATAGCGTTTCCCACTACAAGAAAACCGCGCTCAGCTTTTTCTTCAGCTCTAACGGTGTCCAATATTTTCGCTGCTCGAAGTATCGGAGCTGCGGGCACGATCACTGTGCGGTATATTTTTACCTCTCCAACAGCGAACGGGGAATTGCCTTTACCATCAACGAAAAAATCAGCACGGGATTTGGACGTATCCGGCGGCGTTCTTATACCCAAGCCCTGCTTGCGCAATATTTCTATCACTAAGTCGGCAAACTCAAGATTTAATCGCGTTTCTGCCATGCGCTGATCACCGTCGATATTTTAGCATCACTGCTCCGTCCAATAAAGCTCGTCCGTGTAATAGCCCATCTGGCGGAGATCGTTGACGGCGGCGTGGCGCACCTCATCGGAAATCGTCGGTGTGCGGCTTAATATCCAGAGATAGCGCCCCTCCGGTTCGCCGACCAGCGCGAGGGAATAATCATCGGCCAGGCCGATCACCCAATAGTCGCCCCAGAAGGGGCCGAAGAAACTGACCTTCAGTTTTGCGTTGGTCGCCTCGTCGACAATGCGCGCGCGGCCCTTTGCAACTTCGGTCTGACCATCGGGCGATCCCTTGTGGCAGGTGTTGGTGACGGAGATGAGGCCGTCATCGCGCATGGCGTAATCGGCGGTGACGCCTTCGCAGCCTTCCTCGAACCGGTTCGGAAAACGCGCAATCTCATACCAGCGGCCGAGATAACGCTCGAGGTCCACCTGGTCGACGGTTTCCAGCGGCATCGTGGTGTTGCGGTTTACGGGCGGCCCGCCGCACGCGGCGAGTGCGAGGAACAATGTGAGAACAGTCATGCGCATGGACATCTCCAAATATTCTCTGCGGCCATGATAACACGGCATTCGGGTCATGGATCCCGGCAAACACAGTGCAACGCCGCCGCAGCCGAACCGGCCCGAGCGTAGAAGATAGAGAGGAGCGCGGGACGCGAAACATCCTCGTCGCTTGGCAGCAGCACATGGACGCATCGCGTCCCGCGCAGGCGGCGTTTTATCGGACCGGCGGACCCGGCCGTAATCATGACCGCCGGAGGGTTTTACGCCCCAGACGTTGAGCCATGAGAAAGCCCGGGCTCTGCGACCGGCAGACATAGAGGGGTCTCCGTCATGCAACCCCGCCATCTCGCGCGCCGCAATCCGGACCGAAAGGAAACGGCAGGCCTTCCGCCTCTCCATGTCCGGACTGCAGGCAGTATAGGGCCAAAAGAAAAGTGGTGAAAACTTATCCACGGGCGCCGGAATGGCCTTATACTGGCCGCCGCCCCATGCGCCCCCAGGGCGCCTCAGCGCCCTCGCCGATCACTGTCACCAACGGGAACAGAACCATGCCGCACATACGCTCTCTTGCATTGACCGGGGCCGCATGCCTCGCCCTCGCCGCCTGCGCGACGACTCCAGTTTCCACGGCGGCAACCGGCCCCGCGCCGGATGACCGGCTCAACGCGACGCTGTGGATGCAGCAGGCGGTCGAATATAAAGCCAACGCGGACGCGATCTATGCGCTTGCGGGCAAACGCCTTGATGAAGCGCTTGGCGACAAGCGCTGGACAGCGGCGCCCGTGGAGCAGCAGCCCGGATATGAGACGCTGCCGCCGGCGATCATTCTCGATGCGGATGAAACCGTGCTCGACAATTCGCCCTATCAGGCTTGGATGGTGAAAACCGGCGCCGGTTATTCGAGCGATAGCTGGAACGCCTGGGCGGGCTCCGGCGATGCGGGCGCGATCGCCGGCGCGGTCGCCTTCACAAACGCCGCCGCGCAAAAAGGCGTCAAAGTTTTCTACGTCACCAATCGCAGCGTCGAAGTCGAAGACGGTACAGCGCGCAATCTTGCAGCGCTCGGTTTTCCCATGGGCGGTAATGTGGACACACTATTGACCAAGGGGGAACAACCGGACTGGACGTCAGTCAAAGGAACGCGCCGCGCCGCCGTCGCAGAGGATTATCGCATCCTGCTTTTGCTCGGCGATAATTTCGGAGACTTCACCGATGATTATCACGGCTCTCCCGAAGAGCGTCAGCAAGTCTATGAAGAGAATGCGGAACGCTGGGGCCGCGAGTGGCTGACGCTGCCGAACCCCGCTTATGGTTCGTGGGAATCATCCGCCTTTGGCGGCGATTACGCGCTTTCGCCGGAACAACAGCGCCAGCGCAAGATCGATGCGCTGGACGCGTGGTCTCCTGAGAGTAAGTAAGCCTTTGGGATCGATTGCTATTGCTATGCCGGTTATTCACGCCTTCGTCCTTCGAGACGATATTTTTCCTTCATCCTGAGGGAGCCGAAGGCTCGTCTCGAAGGGCGAAGGAAAAATTTCTCCTCAGGATGAAGGCTGAGGCGCCTGGATCTTAGTTCAGCTTGTCGCGCAGACCGGCGATGGCCTTGTCGATGAACGGGCCTTGGGCGCCGCCATCCATCCGCTCACGGATGATTACGCGCGCCGCCTCGATGGCGAGGTCGGCGGTCTGGCCGCGCACTTCAGACAGGGCCTGCGCCTCAGCGCGGGCGATCTTGTCTTCGGCGGCCTTGATGCGGCGCTCGGTCTGATCCTCGATCTTGGCGCGCGCTTCCGCGGTCATGCGGGCCGCGTCTTTCTTCGCCTGCTCGATGATGCCGGCGGCTTCTTCTTCGGCTTCGCGCTGGCGGCGCTGATAGGAAGCAAGCAGCTCCTGCGCCTCTTCACGCATCTTGCGGACTTCGTTGATCTCATCGGCGATTTTTGCAGCGCGCTTGTCGAGACCGGAGACGATCATCTTGTGTACGCCGGCGCGGGCGAAGACGCCGATGACAATCAGGAAGGCGATCAGGACGTAGAACGCCGAATCCTGAAACAGGCCCGGAGAAGCGTGGCCGGCTTCGGCGGCTCCCCCGACAGCTTCATGGGCGGCTTCTTCAGCGGCGGCGGCGGCAAGCGCAACGAGGGTCAGCATCTTGTCTTCGTCCTTTAAGCGCGAACGGCGGCGATGGCTTTCGCCACCGCGTCGTCGGTCGGCGCCTCGTCGATCAGGGTTTCGACGACGGCGCGGGTGGTGTCGGACGCCGCTTCGCGCACTTTCGCGGAAGCGTCGGCCTTCATGCTGGCGATGCGGGCTTCTGCGGCGCCGAGCTGTTTGTCGAGCGCCTCATCCGTTTCCGCCTGAAGCGCAGCGATTTCCTTGTCCATTTCGCCGCGCGTGTCGGCGGCGATCGCGCCGGCCTTCGCCCGTGCGTCGGCGAGCGCCTTGTTATAGGCGGTCTCCGCGTCTTCAGCCTGACGTTTGAATTCCGCCGCCTGGTCGAGATCGTCCGCGATGCGGTCGCGGCGCTCCTCAATGGCGCCGCCCAGCGACGGCAGGAACTTGCCCGCCATCAGCCAGTAAAGAACGCCAAAGGTGAGCGTGAGCCAGAATAGCTGGCTCGGCCAGGAAGACGGGTCAAGCTGCGGCAGACCGGCGGAAGCGGCTTCTTCGTGCGCTTCCACAGCGCCTGCTGCGGCTGTGACGATCAGATTTGCGAAGACGGACAAGGATCCTCTCCTTCTTTAAAAAGAGCTGAGCCTTAGAACGTGTAGAGAATGATCATCGCGATCGCGAAGCCGAGAAGACCGGTGAATTCGGTCAGCGCGAAGGCGAGCAGCATGGTCGGCTGGTTCTGGGCGGCGGCCGAAGGATTGCGGAACGCGCCGGAAAGGAAGTTGCCGAAGATGAGACCGAGGCCGACGCCTGCGCCCGCGAGCGGGATCGCGGCGAGACCGGCGCCGATAAGTTTTGCTGCTTCTGCTTCCATTGTCTTAACTCCTGAAGTTTTTTTCGTTGAGCCGTTAATCCCGGTTTCGCGGCTGGCCCTGATGTCACCGCGCGGGAAATTGGTTGGTTAGTGGTCGGCCGCGTGCGCCGCGTCCGAAAGATAGATGCAGGTCAACACCGCAAACACGTAAGCCTGAAGCGCGGCGACCAGGAATTCGAGCATCGTCACCGCGACCGCGCCGAGAAACGGCGCCAGGCCCATGACGGAGATAAACCCGCCAACGCCAAGCATCGACACGACGAAGCCGGCGAACAATTTGAGAATGATGTGGCCGGCGAACATGTTGGCGAAGAGACGAACAGCGAGCGAGATCGGACGAGAGAGGAACGAGATCACCTCGATCGGCACGATCAGCGGATACATGTAAATCGGCAGGCCCGACGGCGCGAAGAGTTTGAAGAATTTAAGGCCGTTCTTCATGAAGCCGTAAACAACGACGATGGTAATCGTCACCATGGCGAGCGCCAGCGTCACAATCAGATGGCTCGTGGTCGTGAAGGTGTGAAATTCATGCGGCGCGCCCGGGATGGAGGGCAACAGGCCCAGAAGGTTCGCAGCCAGAATGAAAATGAACAGCGTAAAGACATAAGGGAAGAACTTGCGCCCTTCGGAGCCTATGGTGTCGCGCACGAGATCGGCGACAAACTCATACATGACTTCCGCGGCGGACTGGACACGACCGGGGATCAGGCTCGCGCGGCGCGTCGCCATGAAGAAGAAGAACATGATGACGCCCGTGGCGATCAGCATCCACAACGCCGAATTGGTGAGCGAAATATCGATCCCGCCGAGTGACAGAGGCACGATCGGCGAGATCTCAAACTGCTCCATGGGCCCGGCGGCGCGCAAATCAATCATCTCTTTTTTTCTTCCCGTCGCCTTCCGGCTTCTTCGGTCGTCAGTTCCCTGACGATTGATCGTTTTCCTGTTGCATCGTGCGCATCATATTGCGCAGCCCCGCAGCAAATCCGAGCCCCAGACCAACCAGCAGGAACAACGGCTTCGTTCCCAACCAGGTATCAAGACCCAATCCCAAGAGGCAGCCGACGAAAATCCCGGCCAGAAGGTCCGACGAAACCCGCATCGCCCGTCCCCAGGCGGAGGCGGATTTTTGGTCAGTCGCCGGCTCTTTGCCGCGCTCACGCATCCGCTCCAGACGCTCGGAGAACTCATCCAGCGAGGCCGGCCGGTCGTCGTCAGCCTTGTCTGCGCCGGAGTCATTACTCATGAGCATGCCCGAAAACAGGCGCGAACGGTCGCTCGCGCCCCTTGAAATCGCGGCGGACCATATAGGCGCCGCAACGCAGCGTCAAGCAAAGGCTTTTTCGCGTAAGCTATTGATTTTTATGGGAAGATGCGGGCGCGGCGTCTGGCCGCAAGACGGCCCCCGGAAAGCCCGGAGGATTTGCCCGAATCTACTAAGAAAATGTTTTCTCCTCGCATTTTAGCCTGCTGCAATATTGGCGGATTGATCGCGGGGAGGCGGCCATGTTTGGACTGTTCAAGACAAAGCACATCAAGCCATTGGAGCTAGAGGGCACGGCGACGATACACGCCCCGGCGGCGCTGATTTTCGGCCTCGTCGATTTTACCAGCCCGGCCAACCGGCTGGCGGCGCGCGGCTTTCAGTTTTCCGAAAGAGCCACGCAGACCGGGCGCTTCGCGGCGACCGACCCAAATCTTCCCGATGTCCGGTTTGAATTCGATGTCGACCTCTATGAAACGCCAAAGACCTATGGCTTTTTCTCCAGGATCGTCGCCGACCCGCCCTTTGGCGGCTTTGAGCGCAATCGCGAGGAATACCACATCGAAGCGCTCGACGACCGCAATTGCCGCGTCACCCTGAAGACGACAAACTGGTACCGCGAGGGAATGGCCAGCCGCGAGCGCCGCAATGAAGAGGCGTTGATGACCCAGGCGGTCGCGCAGGATTTGATGAAGCTGAAACTCGAGGCCGAAGCGCTGGTGAAAGAATACGCCGCCTAAGCCTCGACGATCGCCTCAAAGCCGCCAAAGATCATGCGCTTTCCATCAAATGGAATCTCGTCGTCTTTCATCAGTTCGTGGATTTCATCCATCACCGTTCTGTTTCCGGCGTCGCGTATTTCTTTCGACGGCCAGGTTATCCAGGAAAAAACGACACTTTCATCGGCTTCAAGTTTCACCGCCATGGGAAACGACGTGAGCTTCCCTTCGGGCACATCATCACCCCAGCACTCAACGACACTGAGCGCGCCATGCTTTTTGAAAATAGGCGCGCAGGCTGCGGCGATCTTGCGGTATGCTTCGCGCTTTTGAGTTGGCACCGGGATCAGGAATCCATCTACATAGGTCATTGCTTTCTCCTTGCTATGAATTTGGCGGAAGTGCAGCCATTGTTTTAAGAGTCTCCACTCAATCCCGGTCGGGCGCGCCGGGCGGAAACCACCCGCGATAGGGACGCGCATCATCGACACATCGCTTAACAGCAGGCAGCGAAAGCAAATGCGCCCGCCATTGTTTCAGGCGCGAACAATCCTCGGGGATTGGATGCACCCAATCGGCGTAAAAGAGTGACGGCGCTGCGGCGCATTCTATCAGGGAAATGCGCTCGGGCCGGTCGTAACGATCCAGCCAGCTTTCGAGCCAGCCATAGACGCGGATCAGCTTCTCCCTCGCCTCCCCGATCCGGGTTGCGTCGGGGTTTTCAGCGTCACGAATATATTCGTCGACGACAATCTGCATGACGCCCATCACGTAATTGTCGAATACGCGATCCATCATTCGCAGACTAATCGCAGCGGCACGCTCACTCGGAATCAAGGCAGCCGCGTTATCGAATCGATCAGACAGATGTTCGATAATCGACGTCGCCTCGAAGATCAGGGCGCCGTCATCGTCAAGCACGGGAAACTTGCCAAGGGGGCTGGCGCTTTTGACAATTTCCTGATGTCGCGGATGTTCTGGATCGACGACCCGAAACTCGAACGGAATCTCCGTGTCGTAAAGCGCGATCAGCGCTTTCCATGTGTAAGAAGAAAAGGGATGGCCATAAAGTGCGAGCATTGCATCACCCCTTTGCAGCGGCTTCGATGGCGGCGATGTCAATCTTGCGCATGTCATACATGGCTTGCAGCGCGCGCTCCGCCGAGACCCGGTCACTTGACGTGACTGCGCGCATCAATGCTTTCGGCACGATCTGCCAGGAGACGCCGAACCGGTCGGAAAGCCAGCCACACATGCTTTCCTCACCGCCATCGGCGAGAAGCGCATCCCACAACCGATCCGTTTCCGCCTGATCTTCGGTCAACACTGAAATCGACGCAGCGGGGGTAAGCTTGTAATGCGGCCCGCCATTCAGAATCTGATAGGGCGCGCCCGCGAGCGTAAATTCAACCGTGAGCGGTTCTTTACCCGCCTCTGTAGGGTATTCGCTTTCAAGGCGACTGTCCGGCAATAGGGATATGTAGAACTTCGCCGCTTCGAGCCCGCCTTTTTCAAACCACAGACAGGTGCGGACTTTCTGTTGAAGGTTCATGACGCTTCTCTCGCAAGTTTTTCAAGATAAGGCCCGATCTCGTCGAGCGTCTTGTTCCAGCTCGTCGAAAAGCCCGCCGCATTGGCCGCATCAAGCGCGTTCTCGTCAGGGAACCGGGTTTCAATGGTGAGCTGGGTCTTCGATGTCTGCAGCGCGTCGAACAACACCGTGACACGCGCTTTCGGAGGCAGGCCGCAACCACATGCGGTTGGCGCGCGCGCATCGCCTTCATAAACGATCCGTTCGGGCTCAACGATTTCGAGATATTCGCCAGCGGCCGGGACGACCGCGCCGTCTGGCGTTTTCATCAACACCTTGAATTCGCCGCCCACGCGGAAATCCATTTCGCAAATTGTGCGCTTCGGCCCGAAAGGCCCCCACCATTGCTGGAGGTGTTTCGGCTCGGTCCAGACTTTCCAGACCAGCGGCCGCGGCGCGTTATAAATCCGCGACATCCGAAGCTCGTTGGGAATGAACGGCATCAGGAAAGCCTCTGATTGTTTAGCGCTTCTTCAAGGCGGCCAAGGCCCCAATTCCAGCCTTCCGTACGGCCTGCGTTTTCGTCCACGCCCGTCAGAAACGCATTGCCTTCGGTCAGGGTAAGGCGCGTTCCGTTTCCATGCGGCTTCATTTCGATGATTGTCATGGAAACCGAATACGGCGCGTCGTCGATCGTCATGTAATAAGTGAGAACGATTTTCTCATTCTCGACAATATAGTGATAGACGCCGTCATTGGAAAAAGTTCCGCCGCCAGGCTTGCGGCCGTAATAACGCTCTGCGCCGCCAGGCCGGAAATCAAGGCGATATTCTTCGATCTCGAAACCGTCGCTTTCGGCGCCGAACCACTGGCGCTTCGCTTCGGCGGATGACCAGGCGGCGAAAACACGCTCTGGCGGGAAATCATAATCGCGCGTGACGGTGAGGCTTGCATGTGCGATCTCCGGACTGTTCATTCAGAGCCCCTGCGCAATCTCGTCGAGTTGTTCGAAGACTTTGCCCCAGCCGTCGTGAAATCCCATCTCTTCGTGCTGTTTTTTATCTTCCGCATTTTTGTGTTTGACCGTTGCGGAATATTCCACACCCTGCGGACAGTCCTTTATGGTGATGATCGCCGTCATGAAAGACGACCCCGTCGGGCGCCAGTCCTTTTCCATGCAGTCAGTAAAGACGATGCATTCCTTTTCTTTGACATAAACGATGCAGCCATTTTGCGGCATTTCCTCACCATTGGGCCCGCACATCACCATTTCCGAAGCGCCGCCGGGACGCAGCTCTATATTGACGTCCTTCACTGTCCAGGGCTTTGGGCACCACCATTTGGCGAGGATGTCGGGATCTGTCCACGCCTTCCAGAGCTGGTCGCGCGTGACGTTTTTCATCATGCGGGAAATGTAAAGGTCGTTTGCTTCCGGTTTCATGGGTCGTCCTGTTGTCATTGCTGTTTTCAGGCGCAGTGGATCATCCACCGCGTATCGAAGCAGTCGATGAACTGGGCGTATTTTGTTGCAAAGAACGTCTTTTCCATAGCCATGATGATTTCGCCGCCTTCGGAAAGCGCCTTGTAAAGCCGCTCCGCCTCCTTCTCATTATCGAGTGTGATGCAGATGCTTGCACCCAGCATCTTTTCGTACATGGGGGGCGGACAATCCGAGGCGAGAATGCTTGAGCCTTCGAAGCCCAGCGCGGCGTGCAAGATTTCGTTCTTTGATTCCGGCGGGAAATGCGGTTCGGCGGGCGAACCGGCGACTTTCATCATCGCGGAGATTTCTCCGCCAAGTACTGAGTGATAAAACTTTATCGCCTCTTCGCACTGGCCTTTAAACAAAAGATAGGTGTTGAGGCGCATCATTTTTTCTCCGTAGACTGAAGAGTTTTGAGATAAGCGTCGAGACGATCGAGACGTCCTTCCCAGACCGCGCGCTGGCGGGCGATCCATTCTTCGGCTTCTGTCAGCGTCTTCATCTGCGCTTCGCAGGTTCGGACCCGCCCCTCTTTTTTCGAGGTCACGAGCCCGCTTTCCTCCAGCACCTTGAGATGCTGGAGGAAAGACGGAAGCGCCATCTCGAAGGGTTTGGCGAGGTCGCTCACCGTGGCCGGGCCTTGGGTGAGGCGCGCCAGAACCGCACGGCGTGTGGGGTCCGCGAGGGCCTGGAAGACATTATCGAGTTCAGGATCATTGTTAGGCATACGCCTAACTAATCATGATAACTGCTGGCCGTCAACAATAATTAGGCAATTACCTAAGTTTAATATTCTCACCAGGGGTCGCTTTCCCGGTCCGATCAAGGAAACTGCGCCATGGCGGTGATGAAAAAGCAGACGCAAAACAGCGCCTCTTTCGAGGCGCTGTTTTGCGTCAAGCCAGACGTTTTAAACTGCAGACGCCCTACTCCGCCGCGACCAGCTCTTCGGCTTTGGTGAGGTCCACGGAGACAAGCTGCGACACGCCGCGCTCAATCATGGTCACGCCGAAGAGGCGGCTCATGCGCGACATGGTGAGCGCGTGGTGCGTGATGACGATGAAGCGGGTGTCCGTTTCCGCCGCCATTTCGTGCAGCATTGCGCAGAACCGGTCCACATTGGCGTCATCGAGCGGGGCGTCGACCTCGTCCAGCACACAGACCGGCGCCGGATTGGCCATGAACACCGCAAAGATCAGCGCGGTCGCCGTCAGCGCCTGTTCGCCGCCGGACATCAGCGACATGGATGTGAGCTTTTTGCCCGGAGGCGATGCGAAAATTTCGAGACCGGCTTCGAGCGGGTCCTCGGCGTCCACGAGGCGCAACTCCGCCTGACCGCCATTGAAGAGCCGCTTGAAAAGGGCGGTGAAGTTTGTGCTCACCGTTTCAAACGCTTCGAGCAGGCGCTGGCGCGCTTCGCGGTTCAAATTGCCGATCGCCGTGCGCAGCTTGCGGATCGCGCTGTCGCAATCCTCACGCTCCACCGCCAGTTCTTCGAGACGGGTTGAGACTTCCTGCATCTCTTCATCAGCGCGCAAGTTTACGCCACCGAGATTTTCGCGCTCGCGCTTATAGCGCTCAAGCTTGCGCTCCACATCGTCCCGGTCCGGAAGATCGACGCCTTCTTTATGTTCAGCGATCGCCAGCAATTGATCGGGCTCGGCCTCACAAGTCTCATGTGACAACCGGGTCGCCTCTTCGACACGCTCGGCGGCGGCTTCGGCCTGCGCCTGAAGACGCGCACGCGCCTCGCGCGCTTCCGCAGCTTCGGTGTCAGCGGCCTTGGCGGTTTTCGCCGCTTCCATAGCGACATGCTGGCCTTCAGCCAGCGCGTCTGCGGCCTCGTTGCGGCGGGCCTCCGCGCCGGAAAGCTGATCGAGCAGCGCCTTGCGCTTCTCCTCGATCACGGCGGGCGCGCCGGCGGCGGCCTCATGGGCGGAGGTCACATCACTCAGATGCGTTTCGATTTCGGCGATGCGTCCGCGCGCAGCGTCGCCGCGCTGGGCCCAGGAATTTTTGTCGCGCGCAATCTCATTCAGCCGTTCCGCCCGGCGGCGCGCGTCATTGGCGAGGTCATTATGCGCGGTGCGCGTTTCCGCGGCATGGGCGCGCGCTGAGGCAACCTGTTCACGCGCCCGCTCCACGCCTTCGCCGATCAAATTCGCATCGGGGAAGGATGCATGTTCCGCCGTCAAGGTTTCCCGGGTGCGTTCGCTTTCAGTTTTTTCTTCGCCGAGACGCGCCAGGTTTTCGTCAATGGACGAAAGGCGGGCGGCGGCGCGCTCATGGCCGCGCTCCAGCTCGTTGAGATTTGTGCGCGCGGTGTCCAGCGCCCTGCGCGCGTCATTAAAGAGCGAGCGCACTTCACGTTCATTCGCCTGTTTCGATTTCAGACTTTGCGTCGCTTCACCATGCTCATGACGGGCGGCCTCTGCGCTCGCCTCTGCGTCGACAAAATTGCGATCGAGCACGGCCAGGCGGTTGCGTTGTTCAAGACGGATCGCGGCGGATGTTTTGGCGTCTGCATGGGTTGTGAAACCGTCCCAGCGCCAGAGATCGCCATCGCGGGAGACAAGCCGCTGACCCGGCTTTAACTGCGCGCGCAACTCGGCGCCGACTTCGCGCTCGATGACGCCAATCGCGGCAAGACGACGGTTGAGCGCTGCGGGCGCGCGGACAAAACGCGACAAAGGCGAAACGCCCTCAGGCAGGGAAAGATCCGTAGCCGTTTCGCCGAGATGCGACCAATGGGCGGGCGCGGCCTCATCCACCGCGGCGCCAAGATCGTCGCCAAGCGCCGCTGCGAGTGCGTTTTCATAACCGGCGTCCACCTCGATCATTTCGATCAGCGGCGTCCAGTCTTCGCTTTCATTGGCGGCGAGCACCCGGCGCAGGGCCTCACGTTCCGCATCGAGTTCTGTGAGGCTTTGCTCCGCCTTGCGCAATGGGCCGCGCAGTTCCGTCTCGCGTTCTTCCGCAGCCGAACGCTCTTCCTCTGCACGATGGAAGGCGGCTTCAGCGGCGTTCGCGGCTTCTTCAGCCGAAGCAAAGCGCGCTTTCGCCTCTTCGAGCGCCTGCGCCTGTTCCGGCGTGGGCTCGATCAACTGGCGCTCATCCGTATAGGAACGGATCTGCTCTTCAATTTTCTCCAGCCGGCGCTCGGCGGCGGAAAGATTGCCGGAGACAGCCTTGCGGCGCGCCTCGATATCAGCGGCTTCTTTCGATTTCTGGTCGAAAAGCGATTCCGCCGCTTCAAGCGCGGCGGCGGCCTCAACCATCGCCGTTTGCGCGGCGGTCACATGCTCGGCCTCAGACGCCTCACGCTGGCGCAGGGCTTCCTCTTCACCCGAAAGGGCCTCCACCGCGTTGTCAGCGTCAGCGAGGAGGTCTTTCTCCCGCGCCATGTCGCCTTTAAGGCGCTCGATTTCGCCAGAAAGGCGGGCAAGCTCCGCTTCGGCGCGGCGCGCTTCTTCATCCAGACCTTCGCGCGCAACAGTCAGACGGTGAAGCGCAGCGGCGGCTTCCGCCTCCGAAAGGCGCAACGGGTCGAGCGCTTCATGGGCGTTCGCCTGCGCCGTCGTCGCCAGCGCCGCGACACGCGCGGTCTCTTCAATCAGCGCACTGATTTCTTTCAATCCCGCTTCGGCTTTTTCCTGCGCCTCGACAGCATCGCGCCAGCGGATGAAAGACAACATCGCTTCGGTGCGGCGAATATCGCCGGAGACATTGCGGTAACGCGTCGCCTGACGCGCCTGGCGGGCGAGCGCGGTCTTTTGCGTTTCAAGTTCGCCGATCACGTCATCAAGACGCTCAAGATTTTGCTCGGCGGCGCGCAGACGCAATTCAGCCTCGTGACGGCGGGAATGAAGCCCGGTGACGCCCGCGGCTTCTTCCAGCAGGCGGCGGCGGTTCTGCGGCTTGGCGGAGATCAGCTCCGCGACCTGGCCCTGACGGACCAGCGCCGGTGAGTTCGCGCCCGTGGAAGCGTCTGCAAACAGAAGCTGGACGTCTTTTGCGCGCACTTCCTTCGAATTGATGCGATAAATGGACTGCGTGCCCTCTTCCTTGCGGATGATGCGGCGCGAGACCTCAAGCGTTTCATGTTCGTTATATTCGGCCGGCGCCGAGCGGTCGGAATTGTCCAGCGTCAGAATGACTTCGGCCCAATTGCGCGCGGGCCGCATGGTGGTGCCGGAGAAGATAACCGCTTCCATGCCGTCGCCGCGCAGCGCCTTCGCCGAGGTGGCGCCCATCACCCAGCGCAGCGCCTCAAGCAGGTTCGACTTGCCGCAGCCATTCGGCCCCACAATGCCGGTCAGGCCCTCGCGGATTTCGAAGTCGGTCGGCTCGACAAAGGATTTGAAGCCGACAAGGCGGACATTGGTGAATTTCACAGGTCTTTTCCCGATAACGACAACGCCGCCACCCACATTGGCGGCGCTGTTTCCAAAGGCGTTAGAGATCGGCGATTCTGATGCGAGGCCAAGGCCTTGGACGCCCCCGCGTCCAAAGACTTATTCCCCAGCCCGTCACTCGCCGCCCGCGCCGCCATCGGTTTTTTTCTCCAGCGCCTCGTCCAGCGCCTTGGAGAAATCCTCGGCGTTCGAAAAATGGCGCGTCTGCCCCTCGACAACGAAGCTCGGGGTTGAGTTGATGCCGTATTTTTCGCTGCCTTCCTTGATATTTTCATTAATTAAATCAAGCAATTCTTTTCTTTGGACGCAGGCGTCGAAGTCTTCCGCGCTCATCCCGGCCTGGGACGCGATCTTCAACAGTTCGTCGCGGGGGCTCTCCCCGTAAATCCAGGTGCGCTGAGTCTGAAACAGCGCGTTCAGGATCACGAAATAGGCGTCATCGCCGCGTTTTTCAGCGGCGCAACGCGCCAACATGGAGCCTGCTACGGAAAGATTGGCCGGGGCCGTCGGAAATTCACGGAAGATGAACCGAACCTTGCCGGTGTCGATATAATTCTTCTTGATCTCCGGAAAGATCTCCTGGTGGAAGGTCGCGCAATGGGGGCAGGTCACCGACGCGTATTCAACGACGGTGATGGGCGCATCCGCCTCCCCCATGGCCATGTCGCCAAGCGAGCCCTCTCCGTGCTTTTCGATCGATCCGCCAGCCGCCGTCTCCGCGCCCGGGGTCTCCGATTCCGAGGAATTGGCCCCGCCGCAGGCGGCGAGAAGGAGCGCCAGCCCGCCAGCGGCAATGGCGGAAATGGCCGGGCGGCGTGAAGAGACGAGATTAAGGGACATCACGGGAATTGCCTTTCAATACCGGCTGCGGCGAGGCGCAGCCTACCTAAATCGAATTGTGCGCAAAATCGCCGATGGCGGGCGTCTGCGCAAGTCAAAAGGGGTTTATTTTCCGCCGTTTCGGCGATGAATGGCGGCCCTGAAGGACGCCAGCGCCGCGCCAAGCTCGGCATCACCCCCTGCCGTCTCGGCTTTCCCTGCCGCAGGCCGTGTCGGCGCCTTTGTGGCCTTGCCGGTCTGGATGATGGCGATGCGCGACACCGATCCCGGCCCCAGATAAGCGTTGAGCCGGGCGATCAGCCCGTCCCGCTCCATTTCCGCCGCCGCGGCCGCCGCGCCATGGGGGACATAAAGCTCCAGCGTGCGCCCGAGACCCCGGCCCGTGAGCCTGCCCGGCCGGCAGAGCGCGGCGAGCTTTTCCCCGGCGAGCTGGGGCCAGCGTTCGGCCAGCGCCGGGTCCATGAATTTTGTGCGCTGGGCGAGATCACGGAATACACCCGCCGACGCCCGGGCGATGGCGGGCGCTGAGGAACGAGCGGGACGTGTGGGCCGATAGTTCATAGAGGCTTTGCCGTTTGCATGCCGACACACTAACACTGACGCGTCGACAGAGAAAACGCCGCTGCGCCAGAACGTGCCAAAAGCTTCGCAAAAGAAATCCCCAATCGCTCCCCCGCTCTCAGGCGAGTTGCTCGCCTGGTATGACCGCCATGCGCGCGACTTGCCCTGGCGCGTGGGGCCGAACGCCCGTGGACGGCCCGACCCATATGCCGTGTGGCTGTCGGAAATCATGTTGCAGCAAACTACCGTAGCGACGGTCGGCCCCCGCTATGCAGAGTTCCTGACGCGCTGGCCCGATGTGAACGCCATGGCCGCCGCGCCGCAGGAAGATATTCTCGGGCAATGGGCGGGGCTCGGTTACTATGCCCGCGCGCGCAATCTTCATAAATGCGCTGTTGTCGTGGCGAATGACCATGGCGGTGTTTTTCCTGATAATGAGGACGGCTTGCGCGCGCTGCCCGGCATTGGCGATTACACCGCCGCCGCGATCGCCGCCATCGCTTTTGACCAGCGCGCCATCGTCATCGACGGCAATGTCGAGCGCGTTGTCTCAAGGCTTTATGAAATCGAAACGCCCCTGCCCGCCGCAAAGTCAGAGATCAGGGAGCGGCTTGAAAAAATCTGGCCTGACAAACGCTCCGGCGATTTTGCGCAAAGCCTGATGGATCTCGGCGCAAGCATCTGCCGCCCGAAAGCGCCGTCATGCCTGCTGTGCCCGATTTCAAAACATTGCGCGGCGCAGAAAGCCGGGACGCAGGAAAATTTTCCGGTGAAGGCGGCGAAGAAAGCAAAACCAAACCGTATCGGCGCTGTCTTCGCCCTGACCAATACGCGCGGCGAAATGCTGTTTGAGCGGCGGCCGGAAAAAGGTCTGCTAGGCGGCATGCTCGGCCTACCCGGCACGGAGTGGAAAGAAGAATTGAAGGGCGATCTTTTCGCGTCGGCGCCAGCCAAATCCAAATGGAAAAAAACCGGCGAAGCGACGCATACCTTCACGCATTTCCATTTGACGCTTGATGTTTACGCCGGCGTGGCGCCGAAAGGATTTCGAAAAGGCGCAAGCCAGCAATGGATAAAGCCCGATGAAGCGCGGTTGCCTACTGTGATGAAAAAGGCTGTTGGAATCGCACGCCAAGATTGAGCCGCCGCAAACACATCACGCATGGCGGTTGTAGAATGAAGCCTTGCTGTAACAACTATATGAAGATTTACGCTTAACAAGGATACGCCAATTGACAATGTAAATGCATTGGCAATTGTACTGGAACGCAACACTAGACGAGGCTTATTTCATGAAATTTGGCGCTCTTATTTCCATTACTTTTATGGCCGTCGGCCTGAGTTGCATGCCTGCAAAGGCGACATTGGTAAACTTTGTTGACTACGCGGCCTCTAATCCGGGACATGCTACAGGGGACCTGATCGACTTCGGTGATGACGTTCTTCTTCGGCTGAGAGCTAGCCAAAATATTGTCGCAACGAATGACGGATTTACCGGAGGCGGCAGCCTTGATGTTGAGGCCTATCTTGACGACCCCGCGATGAGCGCTTCGAGAGGAGCGGGCGTTTGTCGCTCAGTTGTTGGCAACCCTGGTTTTTTTGACTCCGGCTTTCCCTGCGAAAACCCAGCGGACACTGCGGTTGATGGAGCAGATGGTGAAGATGAAGCGCTTCTGGTTATTTTTTGGGATTACACTTATCTGAACGCCTTGTCGTTTCGCGGCATCGACAATCAATCCCTGAACGACTCAGATGGTTTAGTTGAGTTTTATATTGGCGGACTGGATGCGTCTGTAGGCGGCATAACGACATTTTCCGACCTGGTTCTCCGTGCAATGGCTGGTGAATTCGGGCGTGTTTTCCAAATGGCGTTCGGATATGTAAACACTGAGTTCTATCTGGAATCACTGGAGGCGGAGGCGATCTCCGACGTCCCCCTCCCTGCTGGACTTCCACTCCTGCTTTCGGGACTGGCTGGGCTCGGCTGGGCCACACGCCGTAAAACATTGCTTGAACGAAAACCTCAATTGTAATTTCTATCGCTGATGATTAATTGGCGTATTATGTCATGCGCAATTTCTATCCGCCCCACAAACGCCAATGGCGACGCCGTTCTCCACTTCTGGTTTGAAGAAACGAAGCCTTATCAGTGGTTCCGGCGCGACGACGCCTTTGACGAAGCGATCAAGACGCGGTTCGGCGCGATGCATCAGGCGGCGACACGCGGGCGACTCGATGTCTGGCGCGCGCACCCGGTTTATTCGCTGTCGCTGATCCTCATCCTCGATCAGTTTTCGCGCAATCTCTATCGCGACACGCCGAAGGCCTTCGCGCAGGATTCTCAGGCGCTCGATGTCGCGCGCGAAGCGCTGGCGCGGCGGTTCGATCATCTGGTGAACGATCAGCGCAAGGCGTTCTTTTACATGCCGCTCATGCACGCCGAAGATTTATCGGTGCAGGAGGAATGCGTTACGCTGTTCAAGGCGCGGCTCCCGACCGGCATGAATCTGCCCTACGCCATAGAGCATCGCGACATCGTCAAGCGCTTCGGGCGTTTTCCGCACCGGAACAAAACCTTCGGGCGCAAGTCGTCGCCGGAAGAAATCGCGTTTTTGAAAGCTGGCGGGTTTAACCCCTGATCTTTAGAACTTAACCCCAAGCCTGTCCGATTTGCGAATAGGCGACGCCGCCATCGACGGCGAGCGTATCGCCCACCACATAATCACCGGCGCGCGAGGCGAGGAACACCGCCGTGCCCGCCATATCGCTGTCGCGGCCGATGCGTTTCGCCGGGATCATTTTCGCGACTGCGTCGCCATGATCTTTCGCCGCCTTGTTCATTTCCGACGGGAACGCGCCCGGTGCGATGCCGGAGACGCAGATATTGTCCTGAATGAGTCGCGCCGCCATGCGCCGGGTCAGGTGAATGACCGCCGCCTTTGACGCCTGATAAGCATAGGTTTCCCACGGATTGATTTTGATGCCGTCGATCGACGCGATGTTGATCACCTTGCCCGCAGGGTCTTTGCTCGCCGCTTTTTTCAGAAGCGGATGAAGCTTCTGCGTCATGAAAAACAGCGACTTCACATTGAGGTCCATGGTCTTGTCCCAGCCGCTTTCGGGATAGTCGTCGAAATCGGCGCCCCATGCAGCGCCCGCATTGTTCACCAGAATATCAAGCCCGGTTTCATGAGTCGCAAGCTCCGCCGCCAGCGCCTCGCAGCCCGCAACGCTGGAAAGGTCGTGCGGCAGCGACACACATGTTCCATATTGCGATAATTCTTCCGCCGCCTGATCGCAGGCGGGCGCTTTACGCGCGGTGATATAGACCTTGGCGCCCTGCTCCAGAAAGCCCTGCGCGATCATCTTGCCGATGCCGCGCGAGCCGCCGGTGACCAGCGCTATGCGGCCTTCGAGCGAAAACAGATCTTTCATCATGGGTGTCGCCTCCTATTGCGGAGGGTAATACCAGAAGCGTTTCACCTTGCCGTCAATGATTTCATACACAACGATCGAGGCTTGGGATTTACGCTCACCCGCTTCCTGCCAAACCGGGCGCTCCACGGCGGTTACGAAATTGCCGTTGACGGTGATGTTCTCAAGGCTCGACGATACGGTCGGATAGGCCTCGAAATAGGCGACAAGCTCGTCATGAAGCTGCATTGCGCTGGTCGTCACCGGACTCGCCTGTTCGCCGGAAAGTTCAATCCAGGTGACGTCCGAGTGCCAATAGTCGCGCATCTTGTCGGCGTCATGGTCATTGAACGCCGCCATCAGCCCGGTGATGACATTCACATTATCGCCTGCGGCGGGCGGCGGCGCCGTGCGCTCCGCATCGGGCGAACAGGCGGCGAGAAAACATACAGACAAAATAATGGTTGCAATACGCCGCATCATTTTTCCCTTACTCCGCCCCGAACCGGTCGCGCCATTCGGTCACCTGATCGTCCTCGATCTTCGCAAAGAGAACATCTGGCGGCGAAAACGCCTCGCCGCCCTTGAACCGCGAAAGCGCTTCTTTGGCGGAACTCGGCCAGGCCGACGCCTCCGCAGGATCGAGATTGAATATAGCGAACATCTTGTCCGCCGTGAATGGGATAACGGGACGCGACAACGCCGCAAACAACGCAATCAAATTGAGAGCGCAGCGCACTGACGCGGCGGCTTTATCCTTATCCTGTTTGATGACCGTCCACGGAGCCGCGACTTGCAGATATTCATTGCCGGCGACCCAGATGCCGCGCAGATCCGCAAATGCTTTCCTGAACTCCATCTGCTCGAGATTATCCGTGTAGGATTTGATCTTGGCGTCGAGTTCTTTTTCAAGCGCCGCTTCCGGTTCGCCATAGTCGCCTTCGGCCGGAACCGCCTCGCCAAATCGCGCGCTGCAAAAGCGGGTGATGCGATTGACGAAGTTGCCGAGAACGTCCGCAAGGTCTTTGTTCACAACCGATGCAAAATGCTCAAGCGTGAAGGACGCGTCGTCGGATTCCGGCGCATTCGCCATCAAATGCCAGCGCCAGTAATCGGCGGGCAGCAATTCCAGCGCCTGATCCATGAAAATGCCGCGGTTCTGGCTGGTGGAGAATTTGCCGCCATACCAGGTGAGCCAGTTCAAGGATTTCAGCGTGTCCACCAGCTTCCACGGCTCTTCCGAGCCAAGAATGGTGGCGGGAAAACTCACCGTGTGAAAGGCGACATTGTCCTTGCCCATGAATTCCACATAGCGGACATCCTCGGCGCCCTTGTCGGTGCGCCACCAGCGCTCCCAGTTTTCGCCCGTCTTGTCGGACCATTCCTCTGTCGCGGCGATATATTCGATGGGCGCATCGAACCAGACATAGAAAACCTTGTTTTCAAATCCGGGCCGCGCCTTGCCTTCATAAGCGACGGGGATGCCCCATTTGAGATCGCGCGTAATCGACCGGTCGCGAAGCCCTTCCTTCAACCATTTTTGCGCAATGGATTTCGTCAGCTGCGGCCAATCCGGTTTCGAGTTGATCCAGCTCGCGATCCGATCCTGCATCTGGCCTTGAAGAAGATAGAGATGCTTCGTTGCGCGCACTTCCACATTCTTCGATCCGGAAATCGCCGAGTAAGGGTCTTTCAACTCCGTCGGATCAAGCAGGCGTCCGCAATTGTCGCATTGGTCGCCGCGCGCCTTTTCATAATCGCAATGGGGGCATGTGCCCTCCACATAGCGGTCCGGCAGAAAGCGCTCATCGTCGACGGAATAGACCTGTTCGTCGGTGCGTTCTTCGATGAGGCCCTTTCCTTCCAGCACATGAGCGAAATGCTGCGTCAGGCGATGGTTCGGCGGATTGGACGAGCGGCCGAAATGATCGAAGGAAAGGCCGAACTCGGCGCCGGCCTGTTTCTGGATATCATGCTGCTCGCGGCAATAATCGGCGACGTCCTGGCCTGCTGTCCGGGCCGCGAGCTCCGCCGGGGTGCCGTGCTCGTCCGTCGCGCAGATATAAAGCACTTCATCGCCCTGCTGGCGCTTGAAACGGGCATAGACATCCGCCGGCAGCATGGAGCCCACCAGATTCCCCAAATGCTTGATTCCATTGATATAGGGGAGCGCAGAAGTGATGAGAATGCGGGCCATGGGGACTTTCCTGAATTCGAGCCCGGTCTATAGCCGCAAGCGGGCGCGCTTCACAAGGAAAGCCTCTCACCCCACCCAGAGCGGGCGCAGCGCCTCAGGAAGCTTTTCCGCCACCTGTTTCGCCTTGTGAGGCGGCAACTCCCTTCGCCAGACCGAGAACACAGCCTCGGCGATATCTTCCGGCGGCGGCTGATGGGGCTCCAGCCGCGATACAAGGCGCTCGTAAAACTCAGTCCCGGAGGCGACGGTGTGTTTCCTTGCCCCCAGCGCCCAGCCATCAAGCATGACGCCGCGCGCCAGCGCGGGAAGCGCGTTGGCGATCACCAGCGCGTCTTCATCGCTGACACTGTCGCGCAACTCCTGCATTACGGCGCACATCATCGCCTGTGACTGATTGAGGGTCGCGAGCATTGCCGCCTCTTTCAGCGCAACAAGCCATTTTTGATATTGCTGAGATGCGAACTCAACATCGTATGGCTGGGTCATGGATTTTTCCTACAACGCTCTGAACATAATATAGGCGTCGACAAAGCCGCGCGCAGGATGACAAAACGCGCCGGGCACAGTTCCGATAATTTCCATTCCGGCTTTTTTCCAGGCTTTGACCGCGGCTTCATTCGTTGACACCACCAGATTGAATTTCATGCCGCGAAAACCCATCGCCCTCGCCTGATCCTGTGACTGAAGACAGAGCGCCGTCGCCAGCCCGCGACCGCGCGCCGCCTCAGCGATGACATAACCCGCATTGCAGATATGATCGCCCGGACCGCCCTGATCCGGGCGCAAATAATATACACCCAGAACCGCACCATTGTGATCGCGCGCGACTGCATTAAAGCCGTCAGTCTTGATCCAGTAGCGTTTCGCGTCTTCCTCGCTGACATCGCGCGGCAAAGGGTAAGATTCACCAGCGCGAAAAGCAGGCTCAAGCACACGCCAGACATCTAGCCAGTCAGGTTCACCTTGTTCGCAAATATCCATATCCGTCATCGAAGCGCTCATATGCAAAACCCTACTCGTCCATTAGATAAAATCGCATATTCAAAATGTATCATTTTTATGAAACCCCGAATTTACTCATTATACTGATTATTAAAATGCGATAAAGCCGCAGAAAAACCGAAAAAACATCAAAAAATTCCAATTTCACGGTTCAAATCACCAGAACATCGCGTTAGGCTGCCCCCGAAATCAGAAATCGTGACTCGAACTGCGCCGAATTTGCGCCATGCATTTCCGCGGGTCGCGGAGCTTTTGAATAAAGCGGAGAGAGAGATTCATGACTTCAGATCAACAGATTACAACAGAACGACCTAACAATGATACGCAGACACAGGATTTTGGGGACAACCCTATAGAGGTCCGTGAAACCGATCATTACCAGGAAGAATATATCCGCGGTTTTGTCGAAAAGTGGGATGATTTGATCGATTGGAACGCCCGGGCCAGAAGCGAAGGGCAGTTCTTCATCGATATGCTGAAAGCGCGCGGGAAGAAAACTGTGCTCGATGTCGCCTGCGGCACGGGTTTCCATTCAGTTCAGCTCCTCAAAGCCGGCTTTGACGTCACCAGCGTCGATGGTTCTGCCGAAATGGTCGCCAAAGCTTTCGAAAACGCCCGCGATCGCAATTTGATGCTGAAAACAGTTCACTCGGACTGGCGCTGGCTAAACCGGGATATTGTCGGAAAATTCGACGCCATTATTTGTCTCGGGAATTCCTTTACGCATCTTTTCAAGGAAGAAGACCGCCGCCGCGCCTTGGCCGAGTTCTACGCCGCCTTGAAACATGACGGCATTCTTATTCTCGATCAGCGCAATTACGACGCGATTCTCGATGTCGGCTACGACAGCAAACACAAATATTATTATTGCGGCGACAAGGTCACCGCCGAACCTGCCCACATGGACAACTCCCTGGCGCGCTTTCGCTACACATTCCCTGACGGCTCCGAGTACTATCTCAACATGTTCCCCTTGCGCAAAGCCTATATGCGCAATCTCATGAAGGAAGTCGGGTTCCAGCGCGTCAACACCTATGGCGACTTTCAGGAAACGTTCGACGAGCACGACCCGGATTTTCTCGTGCACATCGCTGACAAGACATTCATAGAGCAAGCCTAATGAACCAACAGACAGCATCGGTCACCGAGATCGCGCGCGACTATTACGATAGCAAGGATGCGGATAATTTCTACGCCGCTATCTGGGGCGGTGAAGACATTCACATCGGCCTTTATGATAGCGAGCGCTCCATCAAACAGGCGAGCCATGAAACAGTGCTGCATATGGCGCGCCGGCTTCGGGGTCTGAAACCCGGCGCCCACGTTCTGGACATCGGCTCCGGCTATGGCGGCGCCGCGCGGGTGCTCGCCGGCGGCTTTGGCGCCGATGTCACCTGCCTCAACCTTTCCCGGGTGGAGAATGATCGCAACGACGCCCTGACCAAAGAACAAGGCCTCAGCGATAAGATCGCCATTCTTGAAGGGTCCTTCGAAGACATTCCGGCGAACGACGCTGCGTTCGACATCGTCTGGTCGCAGGACGCCATCCTTCATGCCGGCGATCGGGGCAAGGTGCTCGACGAAGTCGCCCGCGTTTTGAAAAAAGGCGGTGAGTTTATTTTCACCGACCCGATGCAAGCCGACGCCTTGACGGACGCCAGCGTTCTGCAAGCGATTTATGACCGCATACATCTGACGAGCCTTGCGTCTTTCGGTTTTTACCGCCGCGAGCTTGAGCAGAGAGGGTTTAGCGAAGTCGCTGTCGAGGACTTCACCAATCAGCTGCGCAATCACTATGCGCGGGTCAAAGCCGAACTGGCCGAGCGCCGTCCGCAATTCGAAGGCAAAATCTCACCGGATTATATCGACCGCATGCTCGCCGGTCTTCAATCCTGGGTCGATGGCGCTGATCAAGGGCATCTCGCCTGGGGCGTCATGCATTTCGAAAAAAGCTGATCAGAAGAAAGATCATGATCCAAGGAAAACCGGCGCCCTTACAGCGCCGGTTTTTTTAATCCGCGCTATTCCTTCTCAACAGGCTGCGCACGCGATTGTGATTGGACACTCAAGCCGTCGCAAATGCGCAGCGCTTCATCGAAAGCGCCATGCAATGACAAGGCTTTCGGCGGATGCTCCCGCATCCATAAATCGGAGGATTCTGATGAAACATTTTGCATTCGCCGCCGCAACCACCCTTCTGTGCGCCGCCTTGTTCGGCGCAGCAGCGGCAAAAGACATTCCATACAACATCAAGGCCGGCATTGATAATTCTCAGCGTAAAGAAGAAAACCGCGCCCGTGACGAGGGCCGCAAACCGGGCGAGGTGCTGGCATTTTATGGCGTTGAGGAAGACATGACCGTCGCCGATCTGGCGGCGGGCGGCGGCTATTTCACGGAAATTCTGTCAGGCGTAGTTGGCCCTGACGGCAAGGTCATCGCACATTACCCAACCAACCCGAGATTCGAAGAAAACAGAGCCGCCTTAGAGGCGCAGTTTGCACCTTTCGGCAATATCGAGATCACGACAGCGGCGACTGGCGAGCCTTTTCCGATCGAGGACGATTCCGTCGACATTGTACTGTTGTCGCTGATCGCGCACCATCTGCATTATGCCGAAGATTCCGGTGAGGAAATGCCGTCCAATTCCGCACGCGCCTATAATGAGATCAAACGCATCCTAAAACCCGGCGGCGTCTTCGCCATCATAGAGCACACAGCCGCACCAGGGTCGACGCGCGCGCAAAGCGCCGCCTGGCACCGCGCGCCTGAAGACATCATCAAGGCTGACGTGACAAGCGTCGGATTTGAATTCGCCGGCGCCGCCGATGACATACACATGAACCCGGAAGATGATCTGAAGAATAATTTCTTTGAATCGGGCCTGCGCGGCAAAACCACCCGCATGGTGCATAAATATATCAGCCCGGAATAACGCCGGAGGTCACGAAAAGAAAATGGCGCCCTTGTGGCGCCGTTTTTATATCGAACGCCGCCTTGTCAGACGAATAAGCAGGGATCCGACCAGAATGATGATCAGCGCCCCGCCGGCCGCAAAAACCGGGAAGGCGACGATCAGCCCTTCATCTTCGCAGTCGAAAATGCCCGGCTCGCCCCGCTCCCACGCCGCTTGTTCCAGCGCCTCGCAATTGGCGATGGCGCCGGGCAGATAAAACTCAATGAGCCCGAAGATTATCGCCGCGGTCAGGGCGATGACCGCACAAATACTGAAGAAAAAAGCGCCAAGCGCTGCGCCCGCAGAGCCCCTCAGCCCCTTTGATGCGACGGCGAGAATAATCAATGCGACCAACACGCCCGGGCCGAAAACAAGCAGCGGCTCGATGATCTCGTGCGACAAGAGCTCCTGCATTCCATCCGCCCCATCAACCGGCGAAGATCAGCCTACCCCCACTTCGCCTTGGTCGCCTTGTAAGATTTCGCCACGATTTTTTCGAGCACCGAAAGGTCAACCTTGTCGAGGGCGCTGATATAAAGGCAGCTTTTGCCGTTTTTATAGGGGCCGAGCTTTTTCAGCAGCGGCTCATCCTCGCCGAGAGAACCCAGCACATAGAGCGCCATATTCGTCTTGCGCGGAGAAAAGCCTACGGCGAGCATATCGCCTTCGCGTCCGCTTTCATATTTATAATGATACTCGCCAAACCCGATGATTGACGGGCCCCACATTGTCGCCTTCTCGCCCGTCACTTTCTTCATCATGGCGACAAGGGTTTTGGCGTCTTTTTTACGGGTTTCATTTTCAACGCTGTTGATGAAGGCCGTTACGCTTTGCGCCGTCGGAATTGTTTTGAGACTTGCTTGTTTAGCCGCCTTGCTGGTTTTCTTTGTTGTGGACGTTTTGCGTTTAACCGCCATTACCTCTCTCCTGTAGCCTTAGCCCAGTCGGCAGGCAGCTTGAGTGACGTCCAGTAGAATGCGCCGGCGGAGAGCAGGCTGAAAGCAGCAAGCGTGGTCATGGCGATGCGCAATCCGGTGACTTCGCCATAATCAGCCGCGAAGATATCTGACAAGGCGCCGACCCAAAGCGGACCGAAGCCCAGCGCGATCAGATTCAGGATCAAGAAAAAAAACGCCGTCGCAAAAGCGCGCAGTTTGATCGGCGCAAGGGTTTGAACCAGGGAAAAACCAGGCCCCAGATACATGCCGAGGCCAATCAGAAACGGCGCCGACCACAAGAAGGCGCCGAGCGCATTGGGCGACCACAAGGACAGCCAGCCGCAGGGGATCGTCAGCAGCATGCCGAGCGCCGGCACCCAGCCATAAGCGCCCTTGCCTTTTTTGCCCAACCGGTCGGTGAGATAACCGCCAAGATAGGTGCCGATGCCATAGGCTACGCCGTTCAACAGCGCGAGCGGCACCGTGATCTCCACATAGGAAAGCTCATAAGTGCGGCGGTAAAAATCAACGATCCACAAGCCAGTGCCATAGCCAGTAAACGAAGCGAAGGTCACCCCGGCGATAACGCCCCAATAGGTCGGTATCGTCATTAGCTGTTTCAGGCCTTGGGAGAATTTTACCGGCTGAACAGTTGTGGCCTGTACATCCTGGGCGCCGCGAATGGGTTCGCGGATCGCCAGCTTCATGATGATCGCGAGGAGAACGCCGGGAATGCCCACCACAAAAAACGCATTGCGCCAGCCAAGCTCCTGCAACACCCAGCCGCCGGCGAGAAACGCAAACATCTGACCAAACGGAATGCCGAGGGAATAGATGGCGAGCGCACTGGCGCGCTTTTCTTTCGGGAAATAGTCGGAGATCAGGGAGTGCGCCGGCGGCGAACAGCCCGCCTCGCCGATGCCGACGCCAATCCGCGCCAGCGCCAGTTGCGTCGCTGTCGTCGTGATCCCCGACAGCGCGGTGAAACCTGACCAGAGCGCCAGCGAAATCGCAATAATATTGACCCGGTTCCAGCGATCAGCGAGCCATGCGATGGGGATGCCCAGCGTCGTATAAAGCACCGCGAAGGCAAGCCCCTTCAACAGCCCCAGCATGGAGTCGGACAGGCCCAGATCTTCCTTGATCGCAGGCGACAAAATCGCGATGATCTGGCGGTCAATGAAGTTGAATGTATAAACCAGCGTCAACACGCCAAGCACAAAGTAGGAATAGCGGCTGGACGCAGGTTGTGAGGATTGTTCCGTAGACGGAGCGGCGGCATTGGAAATGTCTGTCACAATACCGGCCTAGAGCTCGAAACCGGCGGCGGCGCCAGGCGCGCCGATAACGCGAACCCGGCCTTGTCGCGTGTAGTGCGCCGCCATTGCGCAGGCTGCCTTTGGCCATGCGGCGAGCGCGCCCAGAATGAGCCCTTGCACCATCCCCGTCCTCCCATGTGATCTGTTATTGACCATTTCTTTGAACTGGAACAATGCTTAAGAAACAACCCGAGAGCAAGGACAAAGGGCGCCTATGAAGCGCGTTACCGTTTACTGCGCATCAAGCCCGAAAACGCATGCGGATTATCTGAATGCGGCGACGCGGCTTGGGGAAATTCTTGGCGACGCCGGATGGACAACCGTCTATGGCGGCGGCGGCATCGGCTCGATGGGCGCGCTCGCCGACGGCGCCCTGTCGCGAGGCGGACGCGTCGAAGGCGTATTGCCACGCTTCATGTATGACCTTGAATGGGGCCACACGGGGCTGACGGACCTTCACCTCGTCAATGACCTGCATGAGCGCAAACGGCTGATGATTGACCGCGCCGACGCAGTTGTCGCCCTGCCCGGCGGATGCGGCACCTTTGAAGAACTGTTCGAGGCGATCACCTGGAAGCGTCTCGGCCTGTTCGCCAAGCCGATTATCATCGTCAATATACGGAATTATTACGACCCTTGCCTTAAGCTTCTGGAGCAGGCGGTCCGTGAACACTTTATGAATGAAAAGCACCTAGAGATGTGGTCGGTCGCTGCTGGCGCTGACGAGGTGCTTGATAAGATTGAACAGGCGCCGGCCTGGAGTGAGGATGACCGGCGTTTCGCAGCCGTTAAGTAAAATACGAGTCCGGAAAGGAAATATCCAAGATGAAAGCCATGATGAGTCACGAAGCCGGCGGACCGGACTCGCTCAAACTGACCGAGGTTCCGACGCCCGAACCCGGCAAGGGACAGGTGCGGATCGCCGTCAAAGCTGCGGGCGTGAACTTTCCCGACACGCTCATCATTCAGGACCTTTATCAGTTCAAACCGCCCCGCCCCTTCACCCCGGGCGGCGAAGTCGCCGGCGTTGTCGATGCTGTCGGTGAAGGCGTTGAAGGCTTGGTTGTGGGCGACCGCGTCCTCGCCAGCGGGATTAATGGCGGCTATGCAACCCATCTGATCGCGAACGCTTCTGGAACCCATAAAATTCCCGACAATATGCCTTTTGATGAAGCCGCATCTTTCATGATGACCTATGGCACATCGCATTATGCATTGCGTGATCGCGCAAAACTCCAGCCCGGCGAAACGCTGTTTATTCTCGGCGCCGCGGGCGGCGTCGGCGCAGCGGCGATTGAGCTTGGCAAAGCTATGGGCGCGAAAGTCGTCGCCGGCGTTTCCTCCGAGGATAAAGCCGCGTTCTGTAAAGAGCTAGGCGCTGACGAAACCCTGATCTATCCCCGCGGCAGTCTCGATCGCGCCTCACAGAAAAAACTGACAACGGAAATCAAAACCCTATGCGGCAGCGGCGCCAATGTCGTTTATGACGCCGTTGGCGGCGACTACGCCGAGGCCGCATTGCGCGCCATGGCGTGGGAGGGACGCTTCCTCGTGGTTGGTTTCCCCGCAGGCATTCCGAAAATTCCGTTGAACCTGACGCTGCTTAAGTCCTGTCAGATTGTCGGCGTCTTCTGGGGCGCCTTCACCATGCGCAACCCGGCGAAGAACGAGGAATATGTGGCGGAAATTTTCCAGTTCTATAAGGACGGGAAAATCCGCCCACGGATCACGGCTAGCTTCCCGCTGGAAGAGGCGGGCAAGGCGCTCTCCATGATTCAGGACCGCAAGGCGACAGGCAAAATCGTTCTCACCATCGACTAGGCCGCAAGGCCGCCGCAATTTCGCCCGCTTCGCGTCCAACTGGCTAACAAGCCGTTGCGCGGAGCGGCCGAATACGGCGTATCCGCAAAGGCGGCTGTTAAGCTCTGGCTGGTTAGGCTGCCCTCTTCGAGAGAGGGTTCTGTCATGCGTATTCTTGTTTCTGCGACGTTTATCGCCTTGCCTTTGATGGCGTTGGGGGGCTGCGCCGGCGGCCTGTCTAAAGACGAATGCCTTTACGCCGACTGGCAAGCGATTGGCTATGAAGATGGCGCGCGCGGCGCGCCGGCGAGCGCCGTGTCATCGCACCGTCAGGCCTGCGCCAAGAAAGCGGGCGTGACGCCCAATATGAGCGCTTACCTGATGGGCCGCGACGAAGGCCTTATCGAATATTGCCAGGCCTCGAACGCGTTCACTATTGGCGCGCGCGGCGGGCGTTATTACGGCGTTTGCACCGGACCTGAAGAAGGATCTTTTGTCACCGCTTTTCAGCAGGGCAACCAACTTTTTGCGCTGAGAAATGATGTGGCGCGTGCCGAGAATGCGCTCGCAAACGCAGAGAAAAGATTGCAGGAAATCAATCACCAGATCGATCACGCAGAAGCCGCACTGATCTCTCCTGCGACACCCCACCTGGAGCGCGTAGACATTCTCGCCGATCTCAAAAATCTCAATGAAGAAAAACAGCGCGTGAAACGATCCTTCGGGCCGCTTCGCAGGGACTATGAATTGGCGCAGGACGAACTCGCAGATTATCGCGCGTTCCTAGCGGCGAACGGACCTTATCCCGGGGCGCTGGGCGTGACGTCGGCGGGCTATTGACGGCTGGCAAGCGCTGCGAACTCGCACAATAAAGGCCGCGTCTCGCGCGGGTCGATGATGTCCTCAACCAGAAACTGTTCCGCCGTGCGAAATGGCGAGGTTACTTTAGACAGCCGCACTTTGATTTCAGCGAGCGCCGCCGCAGGGTCTTCGGCCTTTTCAAGCTCTGACTTGTAAGCAACCTCAACGCCGCCTTCCATGGGTAGCGACCCCCAGTCGCCTGACGGCCAGGCGAAGCGATACTGAAACCGCGTATGATCGGACATGGCGGCGCCGGCGACGCCATAGGCCTTGCGGATGATCACCGTCGCCCAGGGAATGGTGGCGTCGTAAATTGCATTCATGGCGTCGACGCCCCGGCGAATGGTGGCGGCGCGTTCGGCTTCCAGCCCGATCATGAAACCCGGATTGTCCACGAGATGAATGACCGGCAGGCGAAACAACTCCGCCAGTTGAACAAATCGCCGCGCCTTTTCGGCCGTATCCGCAGTCCACGAGCCGCCGAGAAAAGTCGGGTCGGACGCCAGCACCGCGACCGGCCAGCCGTCAAAGCGCGCGAAAGCGGTGATCGCGGCGCGGCCCCAGCGCTTGCCCATTTCAAAGACACTGCCTTTATCTGCGACCATCTCCAGAATCTTGCGCATGGAGTAAGCCTCGCGGCGGTTTTCCGGCACGGCGGAAAGCAGCGCCTTTTCTTTGCGTTCGGGCCGGTCGCCAGTCTCCCGCCGTTCCGGCCGAGCCCCCGCATAGGATGGAAGATAAGACAAAAACGCGCGGGCCATGGCGAAGGCATGATCTTCGGTTTCTGCCTCGTCATCGATAACGCCGTTGCGCGTGTGAATCTCCGCGCCGCCCAATTGTTCCTTGTCGAGATGTTCCCCCGTCCCCAGGCCTGAAACAACCGCAGGCCCTGCGGTGAAAATCTGCGACAGCCCGCGCACCATGACCGAGTAATGCGACGCGACCATGCGCGCCGCGCCGAGCCCCGCCGTCGGCCCGAGCGCGAGCGCAACCACCGGCACGGTCTTCAGGTTCTTCACCACATGCTCCCAACCGGGAACGAAGGGCACATAGGTGAAGCCCATCTCTTCGAGCATCTTCACCGAACCGCCGCCGCCCGTGCCGTCAATCATACGAATAAGCGGTAGGCGCATCTCATGGGCCATCTGTTCGGCCATGGCGAATTTGCGATGGATCGCAGCATCCGCCGCGCCGCCGCGCACGGTGAAGTCGTCGGCGCTCGCGACCACCGGCGCGCCATTGATACGGCCCCGTCCGAATATGAAATTCGATGCGGAAAAATCCGTCAGGTCGCCATTTTCGTCATAACGCCCCCGCCCGGCGATCTTGCCGATTTCGCGGAAGGAGTTTTCATCCAGGAGACGGCGAAGGCGTTGGCGCGCGTCAAGCTTGCCGCGCTCATGCTGGCGGCCGACCTTTTCCGCCCCGCCCATTTTTTCGGCGAGCGCAGAACGCAGCTTCAGGTCTTCGAGTTCTTTTTCCCATGCCATAGCGCGACTGTAGGCGCCGCCGCAGGTTCGTAAAGCGTGAAAAGCAGAACAAAACGCCGATCAGGCGTCTTTATATTCATGAGGCGCTTTTGGGCGGCGCTTGGCGAGCAATTCATCCAGCGGCACAGACGTGCCGTCGCCCTGTTGGATGCGCACATGCAATGGCTTGAGCGCACGGGCATGAGGCGCGCCGCAGGAATGAGCGATCATGGCGACGTCCTTGCGCATCTTCTCCACATAATTCGCCACGTTTTTCGCTTTCACCTTCGGATCGAGGCCGCCTTGCAAATGTTTTTTATGGGTGGTGACGCCTGTGGGGCAGCTATTGGTGTGACATCGCATGGCCTGAATGCAGCCAATAGAAAACATGAAGCCGCGCGCCGTGTTCACCACATCGGCGCCGGCGCAATAGGCCCAGGCGACTTCCGCCGGCGTCACCAGCTTGCCAGAGGCAATTACCTTGATGCGATTTCGAAGCCCGCGACGTTCCAGAATATCGGTCAACATGGGCAACGCCTGTTTCAACGGCAGGCCTACATTGTCCATCAGCGACATGGGCGCCGCGCCGGTACCGCCGTCGCCGCCGTCAAGCGTGATGAAGTCCGGCGCCGACTCGACGCCGCGCCGCTCAATCGCGTCACAAAGGTCGTCGACCCAGCCATAGGCGCCCATCACCGTTTTAAAACCGGTCGGCAATTGCGACACGCGCCGGACGCGGTCAATAAAATCGAGCAACTCTTCCACATTGTCGATTTCAGGATGACGGTTGGGAGAGATCGACGGCTTGCCCACGGGGATGTGCCGGATCTTCGCGATTTCCTTGGTGACTTTGACGCCGGGCAGAATGCCGCCTTTGCCGGGCTTTGCGCCTTGCGCCAGTTTGACTTCAATCATTTTTACGGATGAATGAGCGGCGATCGTCGCAAGCTTGGCGTCATCAAGCATCCCAGCATCGTCGCGGCAACCATATTTCGCCGTACCCATCTGAAAGACGATGTCGCAGCCGCCTTCCAGATGATAGGGCGCCAGTCCGCCCTCGCCCGTATTCATGTAACAGCCCGCCAGCGCGGCGCCGCGCGACAGCGCCTGCACGGCCGGTTTCGACAAAGACCCATAACTCATGGCGGAAACATTGATCACCGATGGCGCGCGATAGGGGTTTGGCGTGTACGGACCGAATTCTACCGCTGGCGGATCAGTAGCCTCTTCATCAAGGCGCGGAAAAGCGCAATTGATAAAAATCGGACAGCCAACCAGCGTCAGGTTACGCGTCGAGCCAAAAGGATGGGTGTTGTTCTGGCCTTTGGCGGATTTATAGATCCAGTCACGCTCGGCGCGATTGAAGGGCATCTCCTCGCGATCGAGCGCAAAGAAATATTGACGAAAAAACTCTCCGAGCCGAGTGAAGAGGTCGCGGAAGCGCCCGATTACCGGGTAATTGTGGCGAACCGCATCACGCGACTGCGACTTGTCGGTAAAGTACATGAGAATGACGGCGAGCACCGTGATTCCGACGACGAAAATGAAAATCGTCGACAAAAGCTCCAGCCCCGTCATCGTCAATCTGGTGAGCAAATCCATGGCCCTCGCCCTCTTGTTAATCTGGCGCGAGCCTTATCCTCTATGTTTTCGCGGTGAAAGCCAATCGGCGCGCCGCTTTAGCAAAAGTGATGCGCCGTGAGCTTTCCTGTGCGGACTACTCCGCCGCTTCGGCCTTTTGCGCCGGCGTCCACCTGAGCACAGGATGGCGGGCGGCCGCTGTCTCATCCAGCCTGCGGCGCGGCGCATAGACCGGCGCGGCTTTAAAGCTCTCCGCCTCGCCCGCTTTGGCGCGCTTTGCGAGCGAAAGCATGGCGCCGCAGAAAAGATCGAGTTCGCGTTTCGATTCTGACTCTGTCGGCTCGATCAGCATGGCGCCATGGACCACCAGCGGGAAATACATGGTCATGGGGTGATAGCCCTCGTCGATCATCGCTTTTGCAAAGTCGATGGTCTCAACGCCGGTGTCTTTCAGAAACCTGTCATCGAACAGCGCTTCATGCATGCAATGGCCTTCAAAGGCCGGCGTCATTTCCGCCTTGAGACGCGCAAGCACATAGTTTGCATTCAGCACGGCATCCTCGGACGCCTGGCGCACCCCATCCTTGCCGTGGCTCATCATATAGGAGAGCGCGCGCACGAACATACCCATCTGGCCGTGGAAGGCGGTGAGGCGCCCAAAGCTTTCGGCGCTTTCGCCTTCCGCTTTCGCGGCGCGGCGCGTCTCCACAAGGCTGTATTTTCCGTCTTCGCAGATGACATAAGGCACCGGCGCAAAGGGCGCGAGCGCCTCTGACAAGACAGTCGGACCCGAACCCGGACCGCCGCCGCCATGGGGCGTAGAAAAAGTCTTGTGCAGATTGATGTGCATGGCGTCGACGCCGAGATCGCCGGGCCGCACTTTCCCTGCAATGGCGTTGAAATTCGCGCCGTCACAATAGAAATAGCCGCCCGCCTCATGCACTGCGTCGGCGATGGCGCGAATATCGCGTTCAAAAAGGCCGCAGGTGTTGGGGTTCGTCACCATGATCCCGGCGATGTCGTCGCCCAGTTTCGCTTTCAGCGCTTCCAGATCCACGCGGCCGGTTTTGTCAGCGGGAATATTCTCCACCGTGAAACCGCATTGCACCGCCGTCGCAGGGTTGGTGCCATGAGCGGATTCCGGCGCCAGCACGCGCTTGCGCTTGCCCGCTTCGCCGCGCGCTTCGAGCGCCGCCTTGATCGCCATCATGCCGCAAAGCTCGCCATGGGCGCCGGCTTTCGGCGACATGGCGACGGCGGGCATGCCGGTCAGTTCTTTCAGCCAAAAAGCGAGTGTGTCGATCAGTTCAAGCGCGCCCTGCACCGCGCTTTCCGGCGCCAGCGGATGCAGATCGCCGAAACCGGGCAGCCGCGCCATTTTTTCGTTCAGGCGCGGATTGTGTTTCATGGTGCATGACCCAAGCGGAAACGGCCCCATGTCGATGGCGTAATTCTTTTGGCTGAGACGCACGAAGTGGCGCATGGTCTCCGGCTCGGAAAGGCCCGGCAAGCCGATGTCATTATTCCGGTTCAATCCGCCAAGACGATCCGCGCCGCCTTTTGGTTCCGGCAAATCCACTCCGGTCTGCGCATAAGACCCGATCTCGAAGGACAACCCTTCTTCGATTTGCAGCGCCTTGTTGCCGGTGAAGGTTTTCACATTGCTTGCGGTCGCTTCGCCGATGCCTGTGGGGCGGCCCTGATTGTTCATACTCATGACAGCGCCTCACCAAGTTTCGTCGAAAAGGTTTTGATGTCTTCATCCGTCACACACTCGGTCGCAGCGACGATCAGGAGATTGTGCGCCTCACTGTCATGGGGCCACAGGCGCGCACCGGGAACGCCTGCAAGAACGCCTTCACTCGCAAGCTTGTCCACCACTTCAGAGGCGTCTTTCGAAAGGCGCAACGTGAACTCGTTGAAGTAAGATGTGTTCACGACTTCGACGCCTTTAACCTTGGCGAGGGCGTCGGCGGTCTTGCACGCGGCTTCATGATTGAGCATCGCAAGCTTGCGCAAACCCGCTTCGCCCAGCAGCGTCATGTGGATCGTGAAGGCGAGCGTGCACAGGCCGGAATTGGTGCAGATGTTCGAGGTCGCCTTATCGCGGCGGATATGCTGCTCGCGCGTTGAGAGCGTCAAAACGAAACCGCGTTTTCCTTCCGCGTCGTGGGTTTCGCCGCAAAGGCGCCCCGGCATGTTGCGGATATATTTCTGGCGGGTTGCAAACAGGCCCACATAAGGCCCGCCGAAATTCAACCCATTGCCGATGGACTGGCCTTCGCCAACGACGATATCGGCGCCCATTTCACCGGGGCTTTTCAAGGCGCCAAGCGACACCGCTTCCGTCACCACCGCGACGAGGAGCGCGCCTTTCGCATGAGCGGCTTCGGCGATCGGCGTAAGGTCGCGTACATTGCCGAACACATCCGGCGACTGAACGATCACGCAGGCGGTGTCGTCATCAATTTGCGATGCAATGTCTTCGGACGCATCCACATCGATGGGCGCCTGCACAACCTTTGCGTCGACCAGTTCAAGATTGGTGCGCGTCACCGCGCCGTAATGCGGGTGAAGTCCGCCGGAAAGCACCACCTTGTTTTTCTTGGTGACGCGCCGGGCCATCAGCGCGGCTTCGGCGCAGCCGGTGGAGCCGTCATACATGGAGGCGTTGGCGACCTCCATGCCGGTCAGGGCCGCAACCTGCGTCTGGAATTCGAAAAGATACTGGAGCGTTCCTTGCGCGATTTCCGGCTGGTACGGCGTGTAGGCGGTCAGAAACTCCGAGCGCTGGATGATGTGATCCACCATGGCCGGGATGTGATGCTTGTAGGCGCCGGCGCCGATGAAACACGGCCCCGCCCCGGCGGCGCGGTTTTTCGCCGCCATGCCCCCAAGCGCGCGCTCAACTTCCATCTCGCCCATATGATCGGGAAGATCGAATTTGGCGTTCAGCGCATCCGCCGGAACATCTTCGAACAGCGCATCAATATTGGAAACACCGACCGCCTTTAGCATCGCTTGCCGGTCGATGTCGTTATGGGGCAAATATCGCATCAAACATTCCTTTTATCGCCGGACAACAACCTACGAATTAGCGGCGAAATCCTTGTAGGCGCCTTCATCCATCAGCCCGTCGATCTCCGCCGGGTTCGACGGCTTGATCTTTACGAACCAGGCGGCGCCTTGCGGGTCTTCATTCACTTTTGCGGGCTCTTCAACGATGGCGGTATTGACCTCAACAATGTCTCCGGAAATCGGCGCATAGACATCGGAAGCGGCTTTCACCGATTCAACGACGGCCATTTCATCGCCTTTCGCAAAGGTCTTGCCCACTTCCGGCAATTCCACAAAAACGACATCGCCAAGCTGTTCCGCCGCATGCGCGCTGACGCCGATGACATAGACATCGCCTTCAGACTTCAGCCATTCATGGTCTTCGGTGTATTTGACAGTCATGGTTCTCTCCTAACCGCGATAATATCTGTGTGGCGCAAACGGCATATCGGCGACGACCGCGGGCAGAGGCTTACCGCGCACAATCAAATTCACCTGCGTTCCTGTTTTTGAATGTTCTGCGTCGACATAACCCATGGCCACCGGCGCGCCGACGCTCGGTCCAAAGCCGCCAGACGTCACGGCGCCAATGGTCTTTCCATCCGTAGACTGAATTTCCGCCCCTTCGCGCGCAGGCGCGCGGCCTTCGGGACGCAGCCCCACGCGCAGCCTTTTGGGTCCCTCGGCCAGTTCGTGTTGAATGCGGGCGGCGCCCGGAAAGCCGCCTTCCGCTCGCCGTCGCTTGCCCACGGCAAAAGCGATATTGCCTTCAATGGGTGATGTTTCCGGCGTCAGGTCGTGACCATAGAGACAAAGCCCCGCCTCAAGGCGCAGCGAATCGCGCGCGCCAAGACCGACGGGCTCGACTTCCGGCGCGGCGAGGAGCGCCTTCGCCAACAGCTCCGCATGAGAATTGGGAACAGAAATCTCGAACCCGTCTTCGCCAGTATAGCCGAGGCGGCTGACGACGATATAGGCGCGGTCATCGGAGGCGGGCCAGTAATGCGGCCGCACGGACATGAAAGGCTGCTCCGCCGAACCCGGGAAAAGCCGGTTCACAACATCCGCCGCTTTTGGTCCCTGCACGGCCAGAAGCGACCGGTCCGTCATAACATCCAGCGTCGCGACGCCGTCCAGTTTTTCGCGGATCAACGCAAAATCCTGATCCTTGGCCGCAGCGTTCACCACCAGCGACAACTTGCCTTTCATCTCATCGAGATAAAGGCGTGTGATCATCAAATCGTCGAGGACGCCGCCTTCTTCAGACAACAACACAGTGTAGCGAACGCCGCCCTTTTTCAGGCTTTTGATATCGCCAGGCACAAGAGTCTCGATGGCGGCAGCGATTTTTTCGTGAGCCTCATCGGTTCCGAGCAACGCCTCGGTCGTCGTCAGGTAAGCCAGCCCCATGTGAGAGACATCAAAAAGGCCCGCCTTCTCACGCGTATGCAGATGTTCCTTCAAGACGCCGGCGGGATATTGCACCGGCATCGCATAGCCAGCGAATTCCACCATCTTGGCGCCAAGCGACAGATGCAGATCATAAAGAGGAGTTTTTTTTAGTGTGGTGTTTTCAGTGGCCGACATTCAGATTTCCCATGACAAAATCGCCGCGCATAACGGCGACCCCGGCTGTCACGGGAACCTGAGAGATTTCGCAAAAACTGCGGTCGAAAAACCGCCTGCCTTGCTTACTCCGTCGGTGGAGCAGCGCATCAATTCAGCACCGCCCGCTTTCCAGCCTGCACAGCAACAAGCGGTCCTTTTGCCTGAGAGTTTCCGGGGCGGTTGCTCCTTCGGCGCCAGCGGAACCTCTACTATGAGTTCCGCATGGTCTCTCCCGCATGCTGCGTGTTCGCCGTAAAGCGAACATGGCGAGACATTAGGCGCGCCGTTTTAAGAGTCAATCGGCCTGATAATGACTTGCAGAAAAACTTACGCGACGTTGGCCTTGGTAATCGATGCGCAGGCGCTGCAATTGCCTTTGATTTCGAGGCGCGCCGTGTGCATGTCAAAAGCCGCGGCGCGAACGGCCGGCGCAATGTCGGCCTCAACGGCAATCACCTCAAGCTCTTTCACCGTGGAACAGGTTTCGCAAACGAGAAACGCCTGCACCACATGCGGGCCTTCGTGGTTGCACACCACAAACGCGTTCAGCCCATCAAGCTTGTGAATATGCCCCTTGGCCTCAAGTCCATCGAGGGCGCGATAGACCGTCATCGGCGCGCGCACCCCTCGCTCCTTCAGGCGATCGAGAATTTCATAGGCTTTTAGCGGGTCCCTGCTGGCGGCCAGCACGTCCCAGACGAGCTTTTCATTTTTCAGCAAACCCGCGGGTCGTTTGCGGGAGCCCCCCTCGTCGTGATCATGGGTATGGTTGGTCACAACAAATCTCCTCCGTCCGGCTGGAAATGTTATATCTTTGTTATATCAGTTTGGAAACCCTAGTGACGGTAGTTTTTTTCCCGATACCAGGTTGAGCCCAACCATTTCTTCCCCTCACGTACCGGACGCCCCGCATGCCGGGAATGGGGGGCCGGATCGCCGTTTTCCGATAGATTCTCGAACATGAGAACGTCTCCCGCCCCGCCCTTGAAGGCAAGGTCGGGAACGAGAAAATGTGTCTCACCGCCGTCATACTCGTCATTGAGATAGATAAGCGCCGTTGCGGCGCGCTGGCCGCCGCGATCAAGCTCCGGTCCCGGGGGGAGCCAATCGCAATGGGGCCGATATTCATGACCTTCCGCGTAATAAAGCACGCCAAGGCATTCGCCATTTTCCGGCGGCATCCCCGCCATTGCCGCCAGACGTCGGTTGATCATAACGAGGGCCAGGTCGAGATCGACAAGCGACAGGATTGCGGTCAGCGAGGTCCTGTAGGGATCTTGAACCGGCGCCCCCGTGCGAGGGTCCGAGATCTGCGACGGCGCAAGAAGCCGCGCCGAGGCGGCGATCACATATTCGCATTCTTCGGGAGAGAAGACCGCGCGGAAAGCCCGCGCCGGCGGCGTTTCACAAAGAACCTCCGGCGCGATGGCAGGCGCCGCGGGCTCCTGTTCCAGCTTTTCTGCAATACGCACCCAGTCCGGCGGCGATGGTTGAAAGCGCTGCGGCGACGCGTGCTTATCAAATGCGGCGCGCAGCGACATCGCATGGGGATATTGCACCCGCTCCAAGAGTTCGAGATGAGCGCGCGCCGATGCAGAATCGGCATGGGACCGGCCAAGCGCAAAACGGCGCACAGCGACCGCGCCGGCGACAGGATCGCGGGGCGCGGCAGTCGCCAGAAGATTGGCGCCGTCTTCGTCATCACGATCAGCAACAAAAAGCAGCATTGAAAGCTCGCGCATAGCGGCGGGATCGCCCGCTTGCGCCGCGCCGGTCACAAGCGCCACAGCCTCGCTCCAGTCACGCGCACCCCCAAGCCCCATGGCGTGAAGAACGCCAAGCAACCGCCTGGCCGGGGTCGAACCGTCTTGCACCGCGCGCGCGAGCATTTCAGCCGCCGCAACGAGTCCATCATGATCGAGCCTGCGCGTTGCAAGCGTATAAAGCGCATCGCCGAAGCCTTGCGCGGCGGCGGCGTTGAGCCAGCGTTCGGCCTCTTGCTTTTCGCCTGCGCCGCTCAACTGCGCCGCAAGCATATATTGCGCGCGCGCATCGCCTTTTTCAGCGTGTTGTTTCAATTCACTGAGAGACGGCGCCTGCATGAAGCGACGCTAGCACCGGTTTTGCAATCAGGGCCAGCCTGCCCGGTCAAAAATGCCCACCGCTTCGGCCTGATGCTCGCCAAGCGCCGAGACCGGAAGCTCATCAGCCTTGAAATCGGCATAAGCCGCGATGGGGCCTTCAGGCGCAATCCCGGGAACGACAGGATATTCATTATTGCCGCTTGCAAAAGCGCGCTGCGACTCATCACGCAGGAGAAATGCGATCAGCTTTTCGGCGTTTTCGGCGTTAGGCGCATGTTTGGTCACGCCCGCGCCGGAAATATTCACATGAGCGCCACGGTCATTTTGATTCGGGAAAAAGAGTTCAAACATCTCGCCGATGGCCGCCGCCTTGCTGTCTTTCGATCCTTTATAACGCGCCGTGTAATAGGAATTGACGATCCCGAGGCGACAGATACCTGCGGCGACCGCTTCTATCTGCGAGGTGTCATTGCCTTGCGGTTTCCGCGCGAAATTTGCAACGACGCCCTCGGCCCAACGCTCCGCCGCTTCGGCGCCGTCATGGGCGATAATAGAGGCAAGCAAGGATTGATTATAAATGTTCGAGGATGAGCGGACGCAGATCATGCCGCGATAGGCCGGATCGGCGAGATCTTCATAGGTCTCAAGCCCTTCCGGCAACCCCATTTCCTTGTTGTAAATGATGATGCGCGCACGCTTTGAAAGTCCGACCCATTTGCCTTCGGGATGGCGGTACTGCGCCGGGACGCGCTGGTTGAATGCTTCATTATCCGTGGCGCGGAAGACATCGCGTTGATCGGCGCGCCAGAGAATGCCGACGTCCGCCGTCATGAAAATATCGGCGGGACTGGCTTCAGCCTCCTGCGTGATCCGTTCGATCAACGCATCGCCGCCCGCCTCGATCAGATTGACCCTAATCCCGGTTTCTTCCGTGAACTGATCGAACAGGACAATGTCGGAATCATAATGGCGCCCTGAATAAACATTGACGTCGCCGGTGATCGTACGCGAAGCGCTCGATTTACCCTCCCCTCCGCCACTGCAGGCGGCGGCGCCAAGCAGCATGAGGAAAACGGCGGTCCATTTACGAGCGCTGATCACGAATATGTCTCCGGTGTCTTTTTTTGCGAATAATTCTCAATATCAAAATATCAGCGATGCCTCAGAAAGCAAGGGATGACGGCGCCTTATCGATAAGAGCTTGAGTTATCCTGCAAAAACAAATGCTTTTGACCAGTCGGCAATTACGGAAACACCGTCTCCGAGGGAGGGCGGCGCCTCCATGGTCACCCACAGAGGCGCGCCCTTTTCCTGGTCCAGCCTGACGCGCCATGCCGGACCGGCAAACCGCATATCGGCGACGCGAAACGGCGCGCGCGCGTCACGAGACGCCGTCAGACAATCGGCGCGCAAGATGGCGCGGGCGGGGCCTGCCGCGACGCCGGGCGCGTCTACCTCGCCCAGCACGCTCTGAAAGACGCCGCGGCGCACTTCGCCGATCAAGGTCTGACTTCCGGGAAAAAGGCCGGCGCCATCGGGCGTGCGAGGCTGCTCAAATAAAGCCTCAGGCGTTGCTATCTCGGCGATTTCACCTTCGCGCATCAGGGCGATCCGGTCGCCAAGCGCCAGCGCCTCATCGGCGTCATGAGTGACCAAAAGCACCGCGGCTTTCTGTTCTTTCAGCACACGGCGCAATTCCTCCCGCAAGCGGCGGCGCAAGGCGACATCGATGCTGGCGAATGGCTCATCCAGCAACAGCGCTTTTGGTCGGCGCGCCACCGCGCGGGCGAGCGCGACGCGCTGCTGCTGTCCGCCGGAGAGTTCATGGGGGAAACGGCGCGAAAGCGCTTCTATGCCAAACGCCGCCAGTTGTTCAGCGACGCGCGCTTTCGCATCAGCGACGCCTTTCAGGCCAAAGGCGATGTTCTTTTCCACCGTGAGGTGAGGAAAGAGGACGTAGTCCTGAAAGACAAACCCGATGGGCCTTTGCTCCGGCGGGGTTTCTTTCTCCGGCCGGGCGAGCACCGCCCCTCCCAGACGAATCTCACCTTCCTGCAACGCCTCAAGACCCGCCGCGATGCGCAACAGCGTGGTCTTGCCGCAACCGGACGGTCCGAAAAGGCACGCAATCTCCCCCGCCTCAACGGCGAGGCTCGCGCTGCGGACAGCAGCCACAGCACCGTAGCGATGGGAAATGCGATCAAGCTCGAGGCTCATAACTCAATGACGCCCTTTCTCACAGGAGGGATTGGGAATTGCCTTACTTTCGCATAGATGTCACCAGTTGATAACGAGAATTAAGAGCAAGGCTGGACGACCATGAGACAAAGGCGGGCGAAATCAGGCGGGTGGCGCGGCGCAGCCGTGATCCTCCTGATCGCACTCGCCGCCGCCGTGCCCATAGCCGCCGTGCTTGCCGGATCGACGGGCGGGGATGGAACCGGGCCAGACCTTTTCATGACCGGTCTGGGCCTGCGCTATCTCACAACAACGCTCTTTCTATGCGGGCTTGCCGGATTGGGCGCCGGACTGATCGGCGCCGGCGCCAGCCTGCTTGTCTCTCTTGCCGAGTTTCCCGGGCGACGGATGCTCGCCATCGCGCTGGCGCTTCCCTTCGCCATTCCGGCCTATGTCGCGGCTTACGCCTATGGCGATATTTTCGGCCCCTTCGGGCCCGTCGCCGATGTTCTCGGCGCGGCAGCCTTGCCGGAAATCCGGTCCCTTCCCGGCGCCGCTTTTGTCCTGATGCTGACGACTTATCCATATGTCTATCTCGCCATGCGCGCTTCGCTTAGCGCAAGGTCAGGCGCATTGATGGAGGCTGCGCGCGCGCTCGGCGCCTCCCCCTTGCGCGCAAGTCTTGGCGTCTTGCTGACGGCGAGCCGTCCGGCCTTCTTTGGCGGTCTTGCGCTGGCGCTCATGGAAATCGCCGCCGATTACGGCGTTGCTGATTTTTTCGGCGTGCCCACTTTAAGCGTCGGCATTTTTCGCACCTGGTATGGGCGTGGTGATCTTACGGGCGCCATGCAGCTTGCGACGGGATTGTTTCTTGTCGCGCTGATGCTGGTCCTGATGGAAAGCGCCAGCCGCAAGGGCCGCGCCAGCGAAGATGTGCGCGCCCAGCGCAAGGCGCAAAGGCTCAAACTGTCTCCGCTGCACGGGAGTCTTGCCTTCTTTCTTTGCCTTCTTCCCGTGTTCTTCGGTTTTATCGCCCCGGCAGGGCTTCTTCTTTCCAAGCTGCAGCCGGAAATGAACCCGATTATCATGCGCAACCTTGCGGAGGCGAGCGCCAACACCGCCCTGATCGCATGCGCCGGCGCCGTCATTGCGCTTTTCCTGTCGTTGCTTCTGGCCTATGGCGCGCGGGCGGCCCGAGGGCGGGCGATCAAATTTGCGCTGCGCGCAGCGACGCTTGGCTATGCGGTGCCCGGCGCGGTGATGGCGATCGGCGTCCTGGCGCTTTCGGCGAGTCTCGCGCGCCTCTCAGGCCACACCATCGCCGGCGGCGTTCTCATTTTGCTTTACGCTTATGTCGCGCGCTTCCTCACCGCCGGATACAACGCCGCCGCAGGCGGGCTGGTTCAAATCAGCCCGCAAATGGACGGCGCCGCGCGAACGCTTGGCGCGTCTCCAGAGCGCATCATTAGAGAATTGCATTGGCCTCTGGCGCGGCTCTCGCTCCTCGCCGGCGCCGCGATCGTCGCAATCGACATCGCCAAGGAATTGCCGGCGACACTAATCCTGCGGCCTTTCAATTTTGAAACCCTCAGCACCCAGATTTATCGCCTCGCCGCAGACGAGCGCCTTGCGGACGCGGCGCCTGCCGCCTTGATCCTGATTGCGCTGGGGCTTGTTCCCGCCATCGCCCTCAGCCTGATCGCAGACAACCAACAAAAAACCCGCAAGCGCGAAACGCTTGCGGGTCTGGAAACTCAAACAGCGAGTTAATTTAGTCAGCGCCGCGATAGGCGAAGGGAAGATCACCCCGTTCGAGATCGCGATACCGCTCCATCAGCATTTTCTGACGGTTGTTGAGATCCTGCGGACGGCCATTGATGAACACCGCTTCCGGCCGGGTCGTCACTTCCAGAGGATCGCCGTCCCAGATCACCACATCAGCGATCTTGCCCGCCTCAAGGGAGCCAAGCTGATCGCCCAGCCCGTACATGGTGGCCGGGTTAAGCGTGATCGCCGCAAGCGCCGCATCGAAAGGCAGACCTTCGGCGACGGCGTTGCCCGCATGCTGGCGAATAAGGCGGATATTGTGCGCGCCCTCGGTGAAGGAGACTTTCACACCCGCTTCATTCAGGCGCGCCGCATTTTTCAACGTGGCGTCAATATCCTCAAACTCGCCTGGCAGATTGTAGAGGCCGTCGGTAATCACCGGAATATTCGCCGTCGCAATCTCGCGCGCGACGCGCCAGCCTTCAGAAGCGCCGACAATAATCACGTTCAGACGATAGGTGTTTTTGAACCTGATCGTGGCGCGAATATCATTGGCGCTGTTCACGGCGACGATCAGCGGCTGTTCGCCATTGATGACGGGGCCAAGGGCTTTCAGATCGGAAATCGCAAAACGCCCGTCATGAGGACGGCGAATATAATCATTGGGATTGGCGTGATATGAACGCGCCTCATCGAGATATTCACGCAACACCGCCCATGCGCCCATTCGGGTGCCGCCATTGCGTTCAGCGCCGCGCTCGCCCATGGCGACATATTGCGCCGCTTCTGCGCGGGTGACGGAATTTGGCCGGCCCGACATATCAATCACGGCCGCTCGGCCGGCGAAGATTGTCGGCCCTACGGCCGGCGCCATCAATGCGCGGGTGACGCCCGCCGCCCGGTTCACCGGGATCAGCACCGAAGAGGGATTGTAGGCGTCTATGGCGTTCAGCGCAGCGCCAAGGGGAAAGGCGCCGACTGGCTCCTGCGCCGGCGACGCATCATTGGCGTCGTCGACAGCGCCGATCTCGACCAGTCCGATTGTGGACACAGGCGCAAAGAGGCCCGGCGTAACCACCTTGCCCGAAGCGTCAATGACGCTCGCGCCCGCAGGCGCCGAAAGATCGGCGCCGACCTGGGTGATGCGGCCGTCACGAATGATGACGTCGCCATTTTCAATGACGCCGCCGGAAACCGTGTGCACGGTTCCATCCATGATGGCGACGGTTTGCGCGCTCGAGGCCGCAGAAACTGCGGCGGCGGCGGCGATGAAAGCGGTGAGCATTTTCATGGGAGTTGCTTTCTTTGTTGCGCCTATCATTGTCCTGCCCCGCCCGTAAAGCTGTTGTCATGAAGACCGAGTTCGAAATCCATACGCGGCGAGCGCGACGGATCCGACCGGTCATACATGAGCGCGCCGTCGATATAGACTTTCTCGGCCTTTGCGTAGACCGAGAACGGATTGCCGTTCCAGACGACAACGTCAGCCATCTTGCCGGTCTCAAGCGTGCCGGTTTGATCGAGAATGCCCATGGCTTTCGCCGGATTGGCGGTCAGCCACGCAATTGCGTCCTCGGGTTCAATCTCGACGCCAATGCGGCGCCCGTCAGCCATGGCTTTCGCCGCTTCCTGATTGAGGCGCTGAATGCCGAGCGCATCATCGGAATGGACAATGGCGCAGCCGCCGGGCTGGGCGTGCACCAGCGCAATATTTTCGCCAACCGTGTCGAACGCTTCGAGTTTAAAACCCCACCAGTCAGCCCACATGGCGGCGCAGACATCATTCTCTGCGAGATAGTCCGCGACCTTGTAAGCTTCGATGGCGTGGTGAAAGGTTCTCACTTTATAACCAAACTCCTTGGCCATATCGAGCACCTGCACCATTTCATCGGCGCGGTAGCAATGCATGTTGACAGTGATGTCGCCATTCAGCGCACCGGCAAGGGTTTCCAGCTTCAAATCGCGCGTCGGCGCTTCCGGCGCATCGCCCTTGTCGTCATCATCATCTTCGACCCACTCGTCATAGTCGGCCCAGTAATCTTCCCACTTCTTCTTGTAGGCGGCCGCTTCTATCCATGCAGATCGATAGCCGGCGAAATTGCCCATGCGTGTGCCCGGCCCGCCCCGCTCGCCATAAACGCGCTTGGGGTTTTCGCCGCAGGCCATTTTCAGACCATACGGTGCGCCCGGAAATTTCATTCCCTGTACGGAGCGTGACGGCACGTTTTTAAGGATCGCCGAGCGTCCGCCGAAAAGGTTGGCCGACCCCGGCAGCACTTGCAAAGAGGTGATCCCGCCCGCCAGCGCCCGGGTAAAGCCCGCATCCTGCGGCCAGACCGAATGTTCGGCCCACACATAGGCGGTGTTTGGCGATACGATCTCATTGCCGTCCGACGTCGAGGCGTTTGAGGGTGACGGGTAATCCCCGAGATGGGAGTGAATGTCGATGATGCCAGGCGTGATCCATTTGCCATTGGCGTTGACGGTGCGCGCGCCTTCCGGCGCCTCGATGTCGCCCGCAGCGCCCACAGCGGTGATCTTGCCGTCGGCGATCAACACCGCGCCATTGTCGATGCGCTCCCCCGCGCCAGTGAGCAGCGTCGCGCCGGTCAGCAGCACCGTTTCCCCGGGATAAGGCTCATAGGTCGACGGATAGGGGTCCAGCGGCGGATGAATCGCGCCGTCCGCCTTTTTCTTGTCATCCGTCTTTTCATCTGACTTGGCGGCGGTTTCCGTTTTGGCCGGCGCCGCAGCATCAGCCGCTTCCTCGCTATCCGCCCCGTTTTGCTGGGCGCAAGCGCTGAGCATCAGAACGGCAAGCGCCGTCCATCCCGTTTTTCGCATAGGTCCCTCGACTAGCTGCAGGCGCGACTTCGGCTGCGCCATAATTTGTGTCATAAGACTAGCGCAAAAACGGGGCGCGGCCACCCCATCCGCATGCCGGATCTCCAGTATTCGGTTCTGGCTTTACAGGGTTCCGGGGGACGGGAGTGAATATGACAACGGGCAAGATCACGCGGCGCGCAGCGCTTTTATCCGGCGCGGCGATAGGCGCAGCATCCTGCGCCAGCTCACCAAAGATGACGCCTTATGTCGCAGTCAACGAAAGCGCCGCTGGCGCTTTCGCCCATGGCGTTGCTTCGGGCGATCCGGCTGCGACGTCTGTGGTATTATGGACGCGCCTCGATCACGAGATGCTGTCGTCCGCCCCCTCCTCGCTTACCGTCAACTGGCAGATTTCAAAGAGCGATGACTTTGCGGCAATAGCGGACGAAGGCCAGTTCACCACGGGCGCGTCGCGCGACTGGACGGTGAAAGTTCTCGCCGAAGATCTCCAACCGGGTACGCATTATTATTACCGGTTTGAACTTGGCGGCGTCTATTCACCTACGGGACGCACGAAAACATTGCCGACAGGCGCCATTGATCAGGCGCGCTTTGCCGTTCTGTCATGCTCGAACTATCCGTTTGGGTATTTCAATGTCTATGACCTCGTCGCCAGACACGAAGACATCGACGCGGTCATTCATCTCGGCGATTACATTTATGAATATAGCCGAGAAGGCTATGGCGGCGATCAGGGTCGCATACTGCAACGCGAGCACCTTCCCGCGCATGAATGCGTCACCCTCGCCGATTACCGTCAGCGTCATGCGCAATATAAAGCGGACCCGGCGTCGCAGGCGATGCACGCCAAACATCCGCTGATCGCCATCTGGGACGATCATGAAATCTCAAACGATTCCTGGTCCGGCGGCGCAGAGAACCATAATCCCGAAACCGAAGGCGACTGGGAGCCGCGCCGGCGCGCCGCCTTGCAGGCCTATTACGAGTGGCAGCCTGTGCGCGAACCGGAAATGGCGCCGGAAGCCTTTTTCCGGTCTTTCTCTTTCGGCGATCTCCTGACCGTCGCCGCGCTTGAAACCCGGCTGATGGCCCGTGCGCAACAATTCGAATACTCCAAAGTCATCCCGACCTTGCAAACGCCGGAGGATATCGCCCATTTCCGCGACACTGTGCTGTGGGATGAAAGCCGCGAGATGCTTGGCGCCGCGCAGATCGATTATCTGGACCGCACCTTCAGAACTTCGGTCGCAGAAGGCCAGCCATGGCGGCTGATCGCCAATCAGGTGACCATGGCGAAAGTGACGGCGCCGGACCTCAACCCGCATGTCAACGAAGCGCAGATCATTGAACTTGAAGAGCAGTGGAATGAAGCGCGGGCGTTTGTTAAAATGTCCGCACTCGGATTACCGCTTAATTTCGACGCATGGGACGGATATCCGGCGGCGCGCGAGCGGTTTTACAATCTGGCGCGCGAGGCAGGGGATACAGGGCTGCTCGTCGTCACCGGCGACACACACGCTTGGTGGGCGAACGATCTAGTAGACAAGAATGGCGGCCATATGGGCGTCGAGCTTGGCGTGCACTCCGTTACGTCGCCATCGCCTTACCGCAAAGAATTCCTCGGCGGCATGGGGGCCGAATACGCATTGCTCACCAATCGCGATAACAAGGATGTGCGTTATCTTTCCGGCGAGCATCACGGCTTTATCGATCTCACAATCACGCGCGACGCCGCGCATGCTGAGTATAAAGCCGTCGACACCATCGAAAGCGGTAATTACAACGCCTTTGTCCACGCCTCTTTCGATATCAAAAAGACAGATAACAGCGCGGAATTTTCCAGCGTCAAAGGCGCCGGCTTCAAGGAGCGCTATCTCTTCGGACACTAGGCTGGCGGCCTTCTCCGGTTTTGCGCCTGAAAGACGTGTGGTAGAACGCCCTTCAGGAGGGCGCCATGAAGTTTATTTCCCGCAGCATCGAAAAAGCCGGCTGGGTGAAGTTTCTTGTAAGCTTTATCTTGTTGTTCGCCTATTCTTATTGGGCCTTCATTCGCCCCGGTTTCTGGAGCCGCGCCAATGACGCCGCTGCGCCATTGCCGGAAACCTTGCAAGGCTTTCCCGAGGGCGAGCCCGCCCGCGCCTTCGCACTTCTCGGCGAAGCGACAAGCGATTATTTGATCTTTCAGGCCGTTGACATTCCCTTCGCGTTGCTCAACGCCGTGATGATTATAGCCGCGATCGGCCTTGGCCTGAAAACATTGAAGCTCGCTGGAACGCCTTTGCGGTTTCTCCTCATCCTGCCGCTGATTCTTTTTGCTTCGGAGATCGTCGAGGACGCCCTTCTCTTTCTCATGGCCGCGGACTACATAGCCGACACAGGCGCGCCCGCACTGACGCAGCAAATCATGACCAACATCAAAGGCGCGGCCGGGATGCTCGGAACTGTTTGCGCGCTTGCCGCTATTATCGGCGCCGGCGTCGCATGGCTCGTCCGCCTATTCAGGAAACCCGCATGACCAAGCAAGACCTTATCGCTTACGCCGCCGCGCTGCCAAAGGCTGAGCTGCATCTGCACATCGAGGGCAGCCTTGAACCGGAGATGCTGTTCAAACTAGCGCAGCGCAACAAGGTCGATATTCCGTTTAAGTCCTTGGAGGAAATCCGCGCCGCCTACGAATTTTCAAACCTGCAGGATTTTCTGGATATCTATTATCAGGGGATGAGCGTTCTTCTGACCGAAGAAGACTTTTTCGATCTGACCATGGCGTATCTCAACCGCGCGCGCGCCGACAATGTGCGTCATGTCGAGATCTTCTTCGACCCGCAGGGACACACAGAGCGCGGCGTTTCCTTTGACACGGCGATCAGCGGCATCCTGACGGCGCTGTCCATGGCCAAGGCGCAGTTCGGCATGACGGCGAAGCTGATCATGTGTTTTCTGCGCCATTTGCCGGAGGAAGACGCGTTTGAAACGCTGAAACAGGCGGAAAACTGGCTCGACCGGATTGATGGCGTCGGGCTTGATTCCTCCGAAGTCGGGCACCCGCCATCAAAATTCGAAGGCGTGTTCAAGATGGCGCGCGAGCGCGGCCTCAAACTCGTCGCCCATGCCGGCGAAGAAGGCCCGCCGGATTATGTCTATGAAGCGCTCGACCTGCTCACCATCGACCGTCTCGACCATGGGAACCGCTCACTTGAAGACGATGCGCTTGTTGCTCGGCTCGCGAAAGAAGAAATGACTCTTACTGTCTGCCCGCTATCGAATCTCAAACTTTGCGTTGTCGATGACATGCGCGAGCACCCCTTGAAACGAATGCTCGATCTCAACCTCCGCGCGACGGTGAACTCCGACGACCCGTCTTATTTCGGCGGCTATATGAACGACAATTTCAAGGCGGTGATTGAGGCCCTGCCGCTAACGCGCGAGGACGTGAAAACCCTCGCAAGGAACAGTTTTCTCGGCTCGTTCCTAAGCGAGGGTGAAAAGCGCGCGCAGCTCGCTGCGATTGATCTGGTTTAATCGTCTTCGTGGATCTTGCTGATCTTCGAGCCTTCAAGCGACAGATTATACATCAGGCCTTTATTGTCGAAGACGAAAGCGACGATCGGCTGGTTCAACTGAGTCGTGTCGATCGCGCCACCGGCGCCAAGCGTGACGACCGCAACGGAGGCGTCGACGCCGATTTCCCATCCCTGGCTGGAGCGAAACTTGTCGAGGGCGTCCTGATCGAGGAAGACAATAATCTGCCGGCGCGACTGTCCGCCGAACTGAAGGCCGATTGAGGCCGCTGCGGTCGAATAATAGTCAACCGTATTGCCGCCGATGCGCAACGCGCCCTGACCATATTCGCCGCCGATCCCGATGCCGCCTTTTCTGATCAGCGGAAAAACGAGAACGCCTTTGGCTTTGGCGAGCACTTCATTGGCGCCGCCAATATCCTCCCGAAATTCGGAGAGCGCTTCGTTGGTGCGCCGCTCGATTTTTTCCTTGGAGGCGGCGAAAGCAGCGCCGGAAAACGCGAGCACGCTCGCAAGCGCGATAAATATGATTCGGATGAAACGAATGGCGGTCATGAAGGTCTCCAAAAAAACCATGGCGGAGTCTCGCCCCGCATTTCGGCGATAATAGGGCCGCCGAACTTGCCGCGGGCTTAACTCTTCGCAAGGCGCCGCTTAACAGAAGCTTAACAAGCCTGCCAGCGCGCCTATTGGCGGCCTTGGGCGGCGGCCGCAAGCGCCTTTCGGAAATCAGCCACCCGAGGGGCGTAGCGCGCCGTCATGGCCTCAAGCGTCGCCTGCGCCGCCTTGTCAGGCGACCCGGCATGAAAGGGCGGCGCGGGATCATATTCAAGCCCGAGCTGGATCGCCTTGGCGACATCATCGCCTGCGATCTCCGCCGCCAGTGTGAAGGCGAAGTCGATCCCCGCCGTGACGCCGCCGCCGGTGAAAAGATTGCCGTCGCGCACGACACGGGCCTGCACCGGCTCAGCGCCGACATGTTTTAATTCATCGTGATACGCCCAGTGCGTCGTCGCTTTCTTTCCCTTTAGGAGTCCCGCCGCGCCGAGAATGAAGGCGCCGGTGCAAACAGAGGTCACATAGCTTGCGCGCGCGCCTTCGCGTTTTACAAAGGCGATCGTCTCCTTATCCTGCATGGCGTCGTCAATGCCGAACCCGCCCGGGATGCAAAGAAGATCCGTCGGCGGGCAGTCGCTGAAATCATGCGTCGGGTTCAAGGTCAGCACGGCGTCCGTCGGCACCGGCGCCTTATGCTTTGCCGCCAGCGCAACCTGCGCGCCCGGCAGCCGCGACAGGACCTGCAGCGGCCCGGTGAAATCGAGCTGGGTCAGGTTCGGGAAGAGAAGGAAGGTGATGTTCATTTTTTCCAGCCGGCGATGATTTCCATCACCTCTTCAATCTCCCGGCCGGATTTGTCCACCCACTTTTGCGATGGGCCGCGCCAGCGACATTGCGCCCAGTCGACGGCGCCGTTCTTTTTGAAGGCGACGCCTTCTTTTTTCAGGCGCCGCCTCTGTTCTTCTGCGCCGGAATGATCGGCGGGCGCGCCGGACGAGGTGAGGATGCGATACCATTTCAGGTCTTTCGGCGCCGTCCACATGGCGCGCGCGACCATACGCGGACCGACGCCGGGCAAGAGACTCGCAATCATGCCGTAGCTTGCGACCTCGCCTTTCGGCACTTCGCGGATGAGAACGTGGATCGCTGTATAGTCTGTTGTCACTTACGCAACTTCGAACAACCCCGCCGCGCCCATGCCGCCGCCGACGCACATGGTGCAGACGACATATTTCGCGCCGCGGCGTTTGCCCTCGATCAGCGCATGGCCAACCATGCGCGCGCCGGACATGCCGTAAGGATGGCCGATGGAAATGGCGCCGCCATTGACGTTCAGGAGCTCATCGGGAATGCCGAGCTTGTCGCGGCAGTAAAGAACCTGCACGGCGAAGGCTTCGTTCAACTCCCACAGGCCGATGTCGTCCATTTTGAGATTGAATTTTTCGAGCAGCTTCGGCACGGCGAAGACAGGGCCGATGCCCATCTCGTCGGGGTTCGTGCCCGCGACCGCCATGCCGCGATAAATCCCGAGCGGGGACAAGCCCCGTTTCGAGGCTTCCTTCGCTTCCATCACCACGGCGGCCGAGGCGCCGTCAGACAATTGCGAGGCGTTGCCGGCGGTGATGTATTTGCCTTCCTTGACGACCTGTCCGCCCTTGAAAACCGTCTTCAGGCCCTTGAGGCCTTCGAGGGTCGTTTCCGGGCGGTTGCCCTCGTCCTTGTCGAGCTTCACCTCAACATCGGAGCTTTCGCCGGTTTCCTTGTTGATGAATTTCATCACGCTCGCGAGCGGCACAATTTCATCGTCGAACTTGCCGGCCTGCTGCGCGGCGTGGGTGCGCTGTTGCGACTGGAACGCGTATTCGTCCTGGGCGTCGCGGGAAATGTTGTAACGGTCGCCGACAATCTCCGCCGTCTCGATCATCTGCATATAGGTGGAGGGAAGGTTCTGCAGAAGCCACGGATCGGGATGCACGAACATCTGTTTGGTCTGGTTCATGGAAATCGATTCCACACCGACGCCGATGGCGACTTGCATATTGTCGGAGATCACCTGCTTCGCTGCGGTCGCAATCGCCATCATGCCGGACGCGCATTGACGGTCGAGAGACTGGCCCGGCACGGAATGCGGCATCCCGGCGCGCAACAGTGAAAGCCGCGCGACGTTCGGCGTCGCGGTGCCCATCTGCAGCGCTGCGCCAGCCACAACATCCTCCACCTCGACCGGGTCAACTTTCGCGCGCGCAATGGCGTTGGTCATCGCATGGGCGGCGAGCGCCGACGATGTCGTGTTGTTATAGGCGCCGCGATAGGCTTTGCCGATGGGCGTGCGGGCGGTTGAAACGATGACAGCTTCTCTCATGGCGATGTTCCTTACTTGCCGATGGCGTAATCTTTGGCCTTGGTCATAAAGTTCATATTCGGGCCTGACGAATTCTCGTAATAATGTACGTGCTCGGTGGAGGAGATTTCATCCCACTTTTTCGCGATCTCTTCCGGCGTCTGTTTTTCCGGCGGCAGATAAACGCCGTCGGTCTCAACGATATAGGCGCGGGAATAACCGCCGGCGGCGCAGGACACAATCGCGCGAGAAGGCGCGTCTTCGCTGACGAGATACAGCATCGCTGCCGTGATGGCTTCCGGCGTCATCTGGTCGAGAATGGCTTCGGGAATGCCTAGATCTTCGGTCATGCGGGTTTTGGCGGACGGAGATAGCACATTCGCCTTGATGTTGTATTTCGCGCCTTCAAGATGAAGCGCATTCATCATCCCGATCATGCCGGCTTTGGCCGCGCCGTAATTCACCTGACCGAAAATGCCGTGCAACCCCGACGGGGACGACGTCAGAATGATGCGGCCATAGGTCTGCTCGCGCATGATCGGCCAGACTGTGTGGGTGCAGATGGCGGAGCCGACAAGGTGAACGTCGATTACCGCCCGGAAATCATCAAGCGTCATTTTATGAAATGACTTGTCGCGCAAAATGCCGGCATTGTTCACCAGAATGTCGATGCGGCCCCATTTATCCATGGCGGCTTTCACCATGGCGGCAACTTCCGCCTCATTGGTTACGTTGGCGCCGTCGGCGATCGCCTCCCCGCCCGAGGCGTTGATGTGATTGACGACCTCCTGCGCTGCGGAAATCGAGCCGCCCGACCCGTCGCGCGCGCCGCCGAGATCGTTGACGACGACTTTGGCGCCGCGCTCGGCAAGCGCCAGCGCATGAGACCGGCCAAGCCCGTTGCCGGCGCCGGTGACGATAGCGACCTTGTTCTTGAAATCGATTTCAGACATTTCTGTCTCCTTATACAAACTGCATGGTCAGCCATTCGGCGACCAGGGCGGGTTTGGTCTCGCCTTCAATCTCGACCTTCACCGCATATTTCAGCGTCCACTGGCCCGGCACTTTGGTGTCCGCCGACATCAGTGTGAAGCGCCCGCGGATATTCTGGCCGGATTTCACGGGATTGACGAAGCGCACTTTTTCAAAACCGTAATTGACGCCCATCTTGACGCCTTCAAGGATAATGACGCTGCCAGAGGCCAGCTTCGACAGCATGGAGAGCGTCAAAAAACCATGGGCGATGGTGGTTCCGAAGGGCGTCTTCGCCGCCGCTTCCGGGTCAATGTGAATGAACTGGTGATCTTCGGTGACATCGGCGAATTGATTGATGCGCTCCTGATCAATGGCGATCCAGTCGGAAACGCCGGTTTCCTTGCCGACGAAATCGGCGATCTTGTCGGGCGTCGTTACGGGCATGGTTTTCTCTCAAGCTGCGGCGCTATGGCCCTTATCAGTATCCGCGCATTTGCGCGAGACGGTCGGCGTGAAAAGCCGCGTCGCCGAACATTTCCTGCGCCACGCGAATGCGCTTCATGTAAAAACCGATATCGAATTCATCGGTCATGCCGATGCCGCCATACATCTGAACTGCTTCCTGGCTGGCGAGCTTGGCGACGTCGCCGGCCTTCGCTTTCGCCAACGAACAAATCGGCCCGGCCATGCCGTAATGGGCGTCAAGATCCTGTAGGGCTTTGAGGACCGCGGATTTTGCCAGCTCGATTTCCGAATAGAGATGCGCCGCGCGATGTTGCAGCGCCTGGAATGTCCCGATCTCGGTTCCGAACTGCTTGCGCTCTTTCAGGTAACTGACAGTCATCTCGAACGCCTGCTGCGCCGAGCCTGACATTTCGGCGGCGAGACCGGCGCGCCCGGCGTTCAACACGCCTTCAAGCGCCATATAGCCGCCGTCGACTTCGCCCAGCACTTCATCGCCGGTCGCCTCGACACCGTCAAACTTGATGCGCGCCGCGTTGCGGCTATCGACCATCTGCGTACGCTCGACGGAAACGCCCTTGGCTTTGGCGTCCACGAGGAACAGGGTCAGACCGTTCTGCTCTCCGGCGGCACCTGCGGAGCGGGCCGCCACGATAATCTTATCGGCCACATGACCGTCAGCGACGAAGGTCTTGTCACCGGAAAGCTTGAAGCCATTGCCGTGTTTTTCCGCCTGCATAGAAATTTTTGCAGGGCGATGTTTGCGATGCTCATCGACGGCCAACGCATAAAGCGTTTCACCCGCGGCGATATTCGGCAGGTTCGCCTGTTTTTGCGCATCGCTCCCGAGCTTTTTCAGCGCCGTCGCAGCAAGGATAGAGGTTGAAAGAAAGGGTGACGCCGTCAGTGTGCGCCCCATCTCCTCGGCGAGAACGCCAGCGCCGACGAAACCGAAATCGGCGCCGCCGTGCTCTTCTTCAACAAGAATGCCGGCCCAGCCCATTTCCGCCATCTCCTTCCAGAGACCGCGGTCGAACCCGTCCGGATTGTTGTCGTCGCGAAGTTTGCGCAAAGCAGAGACCGGCGCTTTTTCATCGAGAAACCCGCGCGCCGACTCGCGCAGCATTTCCTGTTCTTCATTCAATACGAGAGGCATGAGACTTCCTTTTACGCCCGAGTTTAAGCGCCCGGCAATTCAAGAATGCGCTTGGCGATAACATTGAGCTGCACTTCCGAGGTGCCGCCTTCAATGGAGTTGGCCTTGGTGCGCAGCCAGCCGCGGGCGAGTTTGCCGTTTTTGGTCCGCTCGCCTTCCCATTCAAGCTCATCGGAGCCGCCGATATCCATGAGAATTTCAAAGCGGCGCTTGTTGAACTCGGTGCCGTAATATTTGAGCATCGACGAATTGGCGCCGACGCCCTGGCCCGCTTTGGCTTCGTCTTTCATCCGTTCCAGCGTCAACAAAAACGCCCAGCCGTCGATTTCCGCCTGCGCGATTTTGGCGCGCAAAAGCGGATCGGAAAGACGACCATGTTCAAGTCCGATTTCATTCGCTGCAACCTCGCCCATGCCGCGCCCGCCAAGAAGACCGCCGCCGCCGGCGGAAATCATCTCCCGCTCATGAGTGAGAAGATATTTCGCAACGTCCCAGCCTTTATTGAGCTCGCCGACGATCGCGGACACTCCGGGGGCATAGTCCTTCGGCGCCGTTGCATCGTCAAAGAAGGTTTCACAGAAAGGCGATTTGCCGGAGATCAGTTTGATCGGCTTTGTCGAAACGCCGTCCTGTTCCATGTCCACGAGAATGAAACTGATGCCAGTGTGCTTCGTCGCTTTCGGATCGGTGCGGACAAGCACAAAAATCCAGTCGGACTGGTCGGCGTAAGACGTCCAGACTTTCTGCCCGTTGATCAGCCAGTGATCGCCCTTGTCTTCACATTTGCATTGAAGCGAGGCGAGGTCAGAGCCTGCGTTTGGTTCTGAATAGCCCTGACACCAGCGAATTTCTCCGCGTGCAATGGGCGGTAGAAAATGAGATTTTTGTTCATGGGTTCCGTATTTCAACAGCGCCGGGCCAAGCATCCAGATGCCGAAACTTTCGAGCGGCGACCGGCATTTCAGCTTGCGCATTTCTTCTTTAAGGACTTTCACTTCTTCCTTGGAAAGCCCGCCGCCGCCATATTCTTTGGGCCATGCCGGCACGGTCCAGCCTTTCGCCGCCATGCGGTCGAGCCAGGTTTTTTGCGCATCGGACTGGAAGGTCCACTGCTTACCGCCCCAGCAGATATTCTCTTCGCCGCCGGCGCCGTCGCGCATTTCCTTCGGGCAGTTTTCTTCAAGCCAGGCCCGCGCTTCGGCGCGGAAGGTTTCGAGGTCGCTCATGAGCGGCTCCTAAAGTTAAACAGACAGCGCAGGCGGATGCTGAAGCGCGATCTTTTTGACGGTGATCTTGTCGAACTTCGCCGTGCCGAGCTGCGGCAGCTTGGTCGGTGAAATCCAGATACGTTCCGGCACTTTAAACGCCGCAAGTTCCTCCGCAACAAAGTTGCGCAGTTCGGCGGCGTCAATCGTCATCCCCTCTTTAGGGTAAACGACGAGGCCCACGCGTTCACCGAGAACTTCGTCCGGCACGGAAAAGACCACCGCCTCGGCGACGTCGCCATGGTCGTAAACGCGATTTTCAACCTCAAGACAGGAGATATTTTCACCACCCCGGATGATCAGGTCTTTCAGGCGGTCGACAATATAGAGATAGCCTTCGGCGTCCATCTTGCCGAGATCGCCGGTGCGGAACCAGCCATCGGACGTGATCGCCTTCGCCGTCTCCTCGGGCAGATTATGATACCCCCGGAAATTCGCAGGGCTCTTGATCCAGACTTCGCCGACGCCGCCGACAGGCTGTTGTTCGCCATCTTCCATGATCTTGATGTCCGTCACCGGCGGCACAGGCCGGCCAGTGGAATCAGGCCGCAACTGATAATCGCCCTGGGATATGACGCACCCAAGCGCATTGGTTTCCGATAATCCGTAGCCGGAAGATGGTTTGCCGTTCTGAAACTTCGCCGCAAGCTTCTTCACATGATCCGCCGGGCGCTTGGCGCCGCCTGAGCCGATATCGATCAGCGACGGCAGCCCTTCCGGTCCCACCGCCTGCATCAGTTCGAAAGACTGGCTCGGCACGCCGACGAAATTGGTCAGTTTTTCGCGGTTGATGATCGCCGCCGCCTCTTTCGGGTCCCAGCGATACATCATGACGACGCGGCGCCCGACCATATAGGAAAGCAGGAAGATCGAGTGCGATCCTGTGACATGGAAAAGCGGTATGCCGAGCAGGATGCCAGGATCATCGCCAAAGGGACTGACGCCGCCGCGCAATTCTTTCAGAATAGATGCGATGAAGGTCCAGGAAAACAGCGCTGAAATAGCGCCGCGATGGGTCAGCACAACGCCTTTGGGGTGGCCTGTGGAGCCTGATGTGTAAACGATGCAAAAATCGTCATCAGGATGGATCTCGACTTGCGGCTGCGCGTCGCTTTTTGCGCCCTTGAGCAGGTCTTCATAGCGGTAATCCGCGCCTTCACCGCCTTCCCGGGCCAGCACCAGCGTCAGACCGAGCTCGTCTTTGCAAGGCGCAATATACTCCAGACGCCTGGCGTCGGCGATGACGATCCTGGCGCCGCAATCTTTGAGCCCGTAATGAAGTTCTTCGTCCTTCCACCACGCATTGAGGGGGACAACGACGGCGCCGAGGGAGATCACCGCCATATAGCTCACGCACCATTCAGGGAAATTGCGCATGGCGAGGGCGACCTTGTCGCCCTGTTTCACACCAAGCTCGTCCTGTAGCGCATGAGCGAAACGGCACGCCCGCCGCCATAGCTCAGCAAAGCTGAGACGCTCGTCTTCGAAAATCAGAAATTCTTTCTCGCCATGGGTGGCGGCGGCATGCGCAAAAAGCCCGGCCAGGCTTGGCGGCGCATTTTCGAAAACCCGGTAGACATTGCCGCGTATCTCCGCTTCGCCAACCTTGAAGAGGGGATTTTCTGCGAGCAATTTAAATGCAGCGGCGGCGGTTTTCGCCGGATCGAGCGGCGCCATATCGGCCATAGTCGATGATGTCCTTACCCTGTTTGTCCCTGATCCCTTCCTAGCCGAAGGCGGGAAGGCGCGGAACAGCCGGGTGCAGCTAATCGGCTAAAAAGTCGTTGCGGGGCTCAGTTAGGAGAAAATTTTCGGACCGTCATTGACGCCGCAGAAAGGATACGGCGCTCTATGCCGTCAGGGGCGCCGCCAAGCCGCCAGAGAGAGAAAAGCGCCGCCGTGTAGACAAGACCGCCCATAACAATGTCGGCGCCTAGCCGCCAGACCGGCTCCAGGTCCGCGACGGGGCCGAATTGCGGCCGCAAGACCAGAAACCAGATCGCCATGGCGCCAACGGCGCCAAGCGGTCTGTGCGCGGCGAGAAGCGGCTCGAAAAAGGGCCGGCCGCTCGCCCGGGCGTAGAGCGCAAGATTGAGCGCCACATGGAAGACCCCCATTGCCGCCACCGCAAAAACAGCGCCCTGAAGTCCATATGCGAATACGGCCCAGACAAACACCGGCATCCGCACCAGGAAAAAGATCAGCTCACGGAAGAAGACAAGGCGCGTGAGGCCAAGCGCCACCGCATAGGCCTGTGTTGCATAAAACAGCGATTGCAACCCGATGACAGGCGCCAGAAAGGCGATCACCGGCGCCGCCGCCTGCCATTTTTCGCCAAGGACAACCTGGGTGAGATCCTGCGCCACGAAAGCAAGCCCGAAGGCGGCCGGCATGGCGAAGGCGCCCAACGCCTCAACGCCTTTGAGGAACCCGACGCGCATGCGACCCGGCTCGTCCTGCAATTCCGACAGCCCGGGGTAAATCGCCCGCGTCAAAGGCGCTGCAATCTGACCCGTCACCATTTCCGATAATTGAAAGCCCAGAAAATAGACGCCCGTTCCGCCTGCGCCCACCAGCCGGGCGAGAATCGGCACGTCGAGCTTGTTGTTCAGCGCCGCCATGAAACTGACGCCTGCGAGCCATCCGGAAAAGCCGAACACTTTGCGCAAGGAGTTAAAGGTAAGGCGCGGCGCATGCGGGCGCAGGAGATAGGAAAGAGACAATTGCACCATCGCGCTCGCCAGCATGCCGCCGATGATCGCCCAATAGGTGCGGAAAACTATCGCGATGGTAAGGGAGACGGCGACGCCCGTAAGCCGGTTGAAAAGGGTGACGATAAATTCGCGCGAGAATTTCAAATCGCGTTCGAACTCATAAAACCGCGGATTGAGAAAGCCCGTCAGCACCGGAAACAGCGCGACGCCGACAAACGCCCAGAACAGGCGCGGATCGCCGTAAAACATCGCAGCCAGCGGCGCGGCGACGAACAACAACGCGCCGATGAAAAGCCCGCGAATGACGGACAGGGTGAAAAGCGTGTTGAGATCGTCGCTGTCCGCGTTGCGGAATTTCACCACCGCCTGGGAAACGCCGATGTCGGATATCCCTTGCAGAAGCTGCATGGCGACGGTTGCTGTCGCGACAATCCCGATATCCTCAGGTGCAAGGAGGCGCGCGACTATGATCGTATTGAGCGCGCCGAGAAGCCGCGCAGCGACGCCGGCGCCGAATATCCACGCCGCCCCGCGCGCAACACGAGTGGTGAGCGAGGCGGATTCGGGCGAAGGGGTTAACGGTTCGGACATGACGCTCGGGCAAGGGACGCTCAGTTACGTCCCCGGGGCTTAGCCCGGTTTGGCGCGGCTGGCGACCTGACCTGAAATCAGGGTCAATGGGCGCTTGCGCCGCGCGCGGCCATCGCTATGGTGCGCCGCCTCACCCACCAGAACCCTCCGGGACGGCCACCATGCCCCACGCTTCCGCCTTGATGACCGTGATGATTAACGCCGCGCGCAAAGCCGCCCGCGGGCTAATCCGCGATTTCGGCGAGTCACAGGCCCTGCAGGTTTCACGCAAAGGCGCCGCCGACTTCGTCTCCCGCGCAGACCACAAAGCCGAACAGGACATTTTTGAGGAATTATCCCGCGCCCGGCCGAAATACGGTTTCATCATGGAAGAGCGCGGAGAGATTGAGGGGACGGACAATTCCAACTGGTGGATCGTCGACCCCCTCGACGGGACCACGAATTTTCTCCACGGCCTGCCGCATTTCGCGATTTCCATCGCCCTTGAACGCGACCGCCAGCCTTATGCGGGCGTCGTCTTCAATCCGGCGACCGACGAGATTTTCTGGGCCGAGAAAGGCGAAGGCGCTTATCTGAACGACCGCCGCCTGCGCGTCTCGGGCCGTGACGATCTGACAGCGTGCCTTTTCGCCTGCGGCCTTCCCTTTGCCGGAAAGCCGGGCCGCAAAGAGGCCCTCGCCGAAGCCGAGCGCGTGCTTGAAAAGACCGCTGGCGTTCGCCGCTTCGGCGCCGCTGCGCTCGATCTCGCCTTCGTCGCCGCCGGACGTTATGACGCCTTTTGGGAGCGCGACCTCAATAGCTGGGACGTCGCAGCGGGCGCGATTCTGGTGCGCGAAGCCGGCGGACATGTGAGCGAGATCGATGGCGGCCGGAACTTTATCACCGGCGGGTCGATCCTCGCGGCTAATGCAGAAATCTACGATAAAGCCAAAGCGCTTATTCAGGGCGCCTAACGCCAGGGCGCCCGGACCATTGCACAAGGCGCCGAAAAACCATGACCCGCACTCTTTATTTTATTCGCCACGGCCAGACCGAATGGAACGCCGAACGGCGCATGCAGGGGCAATGGGAATCGGACCTGACAGAGTTGGGCCGCGAGCAAGCGGAACGGACAGCCATCGCCGTCGCAGAACTTGGCGTTGACGCAATCTACGCCTCCCCCCTTCGGCGCACCCGCGCGTCGGTGAAACCTCTTTGCGATTTAACAGGGCGTCCATCCACATTCGATGACCGACTGAAAGAATGGCGCGCCGGCGACTGGTCCGGCAATCTTTACGCAGACATTGTCACGCGCTGGCCTGAAGAATGGGCGGCATGGCGTCAGGATATGTGGCGCTATCGCCCCCCGAACGCAGAAAATTTTGATGATTTAAAAGAACGCGGCGGCGCTTTTTTGAACGATGTTTTGGCGACAAAAGACTCACGGATCGCGATTGTCAGCCATGGCTTCATCACTCGCGCGATGATCGCGCATCTGCTCGAGCTATCGCCCGAATACGCCCTAGGTCTTGAGACAGCGAATGACACTTTCTTTTGCCTTTATCAGCAAACGTCCGGGTGGTGCGGTGAACGCCATGATGCGGACACCGGTCCGACAGATCTCTTTGGCGGACAAGAACCGCCAAGCCTCGCCTGATGCGAGGCCTGGCGGCAGGCTACCAATGGGTAGTTTCAGCCAGCTTTCGATTTGGTAATTGCTTCGGTTTCGGCGCGCGTCGATTCAGGGCCCGTATTGCGCTTCGCCTGTCCGCCCCAGGGACCGCCTTTCATCCACGGATCCGGATCGCCTTCGCGCTGTTCGAGACCGAAGAGCGGGAACAGGCCCGGATGCCGGCCAAGGCCGCCAAAAAGATCGAAGCAGCGATCGACCCAGTCGCGCAGCGGATCGTCATCGGCGAGCGCAGGAATCTTCGCGACAGAGGCGGTGAAGAGAAAGCCGCCGAGAATACGGTAGTCCGCATAATTCGGCTCCTCTCCGCCGAGCCATTTCGCTTCATAGAGCGCCTTGCGCAAGGGTTCGAGCGCCAGTGATATCCCAGGCAGGCGATCTTCGCGGCCGGCCTGCATATCTTCCAGCGTTGACCCGAGCATGTTTTCTCGTGTGGACGTCACATATTCATGATCCTCCGGCACGGAGAGATCGCGATAATCCTTGCAGTAACAACGCATCCATGGGCCCACCGCAGCGCCCCAGAACCAGGTGTCGAGGGCGCGAGTCAAAACCGCGATGCCCGGATGCGGGATCAGCGCAGGACGGTCAGGATAAGTCTCATCGAGATATTCAACGATGCCCCAGCTATCGAGCACCCATTTGCCGTCATCGACAATCGCCGGAAGGCGCTCGGACTTGCCGCCCGTGCGCTCCAGAATGCCGGTGAAACCGCCCGGCACAATGTCCATCTCAAAGCCCTTATGGGCGAGCGCATATTTTGTCGCCCAGACAAAAGGACTGATCGTCGCCCCGGTCGAAAGCGCGAGATCGTAAATTGTGATCTTGTTGTCTTTAGCCATTGAAGCCTCCCTTTACTGCGCGCGCCCGAAACCATTCGCGCGTCAAAACTGAAAATCCGAATCCGGTGTTGCGGCGAGCATCGCTTCGGCGCGCTCGCGCATCCGGTTTTTGAACTGACCATGGGTGATGATATAGAGATCGTTGTTGAGGATGCCTTTAGCAACCATCTCGCCCACCTCGTCAGGCTCCATCCACTCTTCGCCGATTTCGCGTTCCGACAGCGCTTTTTCCGACGCAGCGAAGCCGCTGTCATCGCGTAGATGGGCAGGCCGGTTTTGCGCCGCTTCATGAATGTTGGATTTCGTAAAAGCGGGCAGGAGAACGCTCATGCCAATATTCTTTCCGGCCAGCACCTCGCGCATATTTTCCGAGAGATTCAACACCGCCGCCTTGCCCGCCGAATAGATGACGAATTGTTCCGGCATCATCACTGCGGCTGCGAGCGACGCGGTGTTGACCACATGGCCGCCGCGGCCATGCGCGATCATTTGCGGCAGGAAGCATTGTAGCCCGTTGACAACGCCGCCGAGATTGACGCCAAGCCCGAAATCCCAGTCGGCGTAGCGCGCGTCAAGGATTGGCCCCTCAACACCAACGCCGGCATTGTTAATGAGAATATCGACGCCGCCGAAATCCGATTGCATTTTCTGCGCCGCTTCGGCGTAGGTTTCGCGGTTTGTGACATCGACCTCGATTGCGGTGACGCTGTTGGACTGGGCGCCGCCGGCAAATCCTGCCAGCGCTTTTTCAATATGGTCAGGACGCAGATCGGCGATGACGATGCGCGCGCCGCATGCGCTCAACGCCTTGGCGATCCCGAGGCCAATGCCGCTTGCGCCGCCGGTAATGAACGCCGTTCGCCCTTCAAAGTTTGTGACCGCCATGCCGTTCCTCTTTCTGCAACGCCTGATTAGCGCAAGCGCGCGCGGGCGACATGTCCAGATAGGAAGTCAGCTTGATCCTCTAGGGCCGGAACGGCGCCGCAAAAAATGTGAAGCGGAATTCAGACACCGTCAGACGCAGCGATAATGGCGGTAGCGCCAGCGCACTTCGTGAGGGTTCGCGGTCTCGCCGTCAAAGACGGCCCGGAGATTATAGGCGCGGCAGTGGGCGTCAGCCTCCGCCTGAAGATCGTCAGGATCGAAATCATACGGATCATAGGGGATCGAGATCGACTGATCTCCGTAAGTCGGGCCCTGATCGGTTGCGCAGGCGGCAAGCGCCGCAAACGCCAGCCCGGCCGCCACAATTTTCACCACACCCATGGACCTCATCCCTTCCCGCTGTACCCGGTCATCGTATCGCGCCGGACCTGAATAAAAAAGGGCGCGGGAGGAAATCCCGCGCCCGAGTATCTCGGATTTCAATTAGAGAGGGAATTTAAGGGATAAGCCTCCCTTAGGCTGCGTCAGCATCCTTGAGGATTTTGACATTGCCGGCTTTTTCGCCGGAGATCGAAATCTTGCGCGGTTTCGCAGATTCAGGGATTTCCCGCTGAAGCTCAATGTTCAAAAGCCCGTTCACCAGGGATGCGCCCGCCACTTTCACATGCTCGGCGAGCTGGAAACGGCGCTGGAAAGAACGTCCGGCGATGCCCTGATAGAGGAAAGTGCGGCCTTCATCAGCCTCGCCGCGCGAGCCTGTGACCGTCAATGTGTTTTCATGAAGCTCAACATCAAGCTCGTCTTCGGAAAAGCCTGCGACCGCGAGTGTGACCCGGTAGTCGTCTTCGTCGAGCCGCTCGATATTGTAAGGCGGATAGCCGCCGGTCTCAGCCTTGCCAACGGTGTCGAGCAGGTCAAAGACGCGGTCAAAACCGACCGTCGAGCGATAAAGGGGGGTTAAGTCAAAAGTACGCATGTGCTTGGTTCCTCCTTGGTTCAAGCGAGGGTTGCGCGCGTCCTTTGCTCCGCCATCAGGCCGGAACGAACGCGAACGGAGCCGGTATGGCCTCCGTCCAAACCGAAATAGGCGCTGAAAGTATGAGTTCAAGAGGCCCCTGTTTCGGACTGGCGAAAAACCGTGGTAAACAGCCCGCCACAGTTGGATGGGAACGAAACATGACTTTGAAATCAGCCCTTTATGCCGGGTTCGCCGCCGCAATGAGCCTCTCGCTCGCCGCATGTGGCGGCGGCGAAACCGCGGCGCCTGAGCAAGAGGCTGCGCCCCTAGATAACGCCTCCCGGCTGGACGCCGTTCTCGCGGGCGAGCACCGCAGCGATGAGGAACGCGCTCGCGATGAGCAACGCCACCCCAAAGAAACGCTCCTGTTCTTTGGACTGACCCCCGATATGACCGTCGTTGAGGTCTATCCCGGCGGCGGCTGGTACACACAAGTCATCGCGCCTTATGTGAAGACCGGCGGCGGCAAGTTCTATGCGGCGAGCTTTCCGGCGGAAGGCGCAAGCGAGCGCGCCCGCGCCTCGCTCGACACATACCGCAAGACTTATGTGGAAGCCCCCGACATTTATGGCGATGTTGAAATGACCACGCTTGGCGACGGCCATCACATCGCCCCTGAAGGCGCCGCCGACATGGTCGTCACCTTCCGCAACATTCACAGCTTCATGGGCCGCGGCAATCAAGAAGCGACGTTCGAGGAATTTTATCGCGCCCTGAAACCGGGCGGCGTTCTCGGCGTGGTCGAGCACCGCGCCGACGGCGCCGACCTCCCCCATGACGGCTCCAAGGGTTATGTGTATACGGATGATGTAAAGGCGCTGGCCGAAGCCGTAGGCTTCGAGTTCGAGGCCGCATCGGAGATCAACGCCAACCCGGCCGATACGAAAGATCACCCCTTCGGCGTCTGGACACTGCCGCCGGTGCGCCGCTCAGCCCAGATTAATGGCGAGGACGATCCGAATTTCGACCGCGCCCATTATGATTCCATCGGCGAGAGCGACCGCATGACTCTGAAGTTCCGCAAACCGATTGCGGCCGACGGCGCGCTTTTGGAATAATGACGAAAGCGGGCGAACAGGACGCGCTCAGCGCAGCGGCGGCGAAGGCGTTCGCCGCGTCTTTTGGCGCCGTCATCAAACTGGCGCCTGAAGACGGCGCGCCATTATGGGTCGATGGCCGCAAGACACCGCCGGCAGTCTCCGCCAAAGCTCCTAAAGGCGTTGAAGCGAGCTGCCTTTGGCGAGGCCGCCGCGAAGCGTTGACCCGCGCCATGGCTAGCGCTCGCTCCCTTGAAAGCGCCTATGTCGCCGGGCGCATCGCCGTCGCCGGCGATATGAGCGTCATGGCGCGCCTCAAACTGGAGGAAGGCCGGTGACGCATTTCATCGACATCGCGGATAATCCGGCGCCGGAAGGCGCCAGTGTTGAAGAGATCACCGCAAGCGATGGCGCGAAACTGCGCGCGGCTTTCTTTCCGGCAAAAACCCCGCGCGGCACCGTCGTGCTAGTCACCGGCTGGTCGGAATTCATCGAAAAATATTTTGAGACCGTGCGAGATCTGAATGCGCGCGGGCTCAATGTCGCCATGATGGACTGGCGCGGCCAGGGCCTGTCCGACCGGGACAGCGCCCGCGCCGCGAAATGGAACGGCTATTTTCAGACCCTGAAAAATGATCTCCGCGATTTCACAGACCGCCATGTGAAGCCAAGGTTCGGCGGGCCTTATATTCTCATGACTCACTCCATGGGTGGTCTGCCGGGGTTGATGCTTCTTGCCGATGGTTACGAAGGCTTTTCGCGCGCCATATTGTGCGCGCCCATGACCCGGCTCTTTCCCGATGCGCAGAACAAGGTCATGTCATTCGCCGCCGCGACAGCATGCACCCTCGGATTCGCCTGCACCGAAACCGCGCGCTCAAAAGATCATTCAGAAATTTTCGAAGACAATATCTTCACCAGCGACAAGACGCGTCATGCAAGATTTCGGGATTTGAAACTCGCCGCGCCGGAAGCGGCCTCTACGACGCCCACCTATGGCTGGGTCAATGCGGCGATGAAAGAAAGCGCCGCGCTGCATGCGCCCGGCGGTCTCGCCGGAATTAAAACCCCCGTGCTGATTATCTCCGCCGGCGCCGAACAGCAAATAGACGGCGCCGACCACAAGATCATCGCAGATGCGAGCGACATGATCTCCCTTGAGATCATTCCCGGGGCGCTTCACGAAATCATGATGGAGCGCGATTCCATTCGCGCGCTTTACTTCAAGGCGTTTGATGATTTTACCGCGCCGGTGTTTTCCAGCTGACTCACCTCGTCAGTAATCCGGAAATTCAGTATATTGCGCCTGAAGAAAAGCGACCAGGTCGATAAGTTCGCTGACGGTCAATTCGTCATTATAATTGCGCATTTTCGAAACCCCATCTTCCGAATAGGCGTCGGAGCGATAGGCGCGGGCGATCCGGTGCGAAGGATTGATGACCGAGGTCACTAGTTGACCATAGGTGTCCACATTCGTTGTCATGCCGCCAATGGGCACGGTGTTTTCAATTTCCACGCCTTCACGCAAGCTCTCCTTGCCTTCAATGACATGGCAGCTCGAACACATCTTCTCGACAAAGACTTCGCGACCTGCATCTGCATCGCCGTCAGGCAGCCGGAAGCCATAACTTGAGGTGGGTCGCAGATCGCATCCTGAGAGCGCTGTCGCCGCCAACAAGGAAAGATATAAAAGGAGCTTTTTCATCACGCCTCCGCCAGTCCGCCGCTAAGGAATTCTACAGCGCGCAAATGTCAGATTTGTAACGGCGCTACCCGGCCAGCAATTCAAGCGCCGCCCGGTGAAGTTCCGGCGATGCGGCGGCAATCAATTCGCCTTTTTCATCGTCCCCCGGCGCTTCACCACGCCAGTTGGTGATGACCCCGCCCGCCCCTTCGACCACGGGAATGAGCGCCGCATAATCATAGCGCTGCAGGCCGCTTTCGATAACGATGTCCAGTTCGCCAATGGCGAGCAGGCCGTAGGCATAAGCGTCGAGGGAGTAACGCGCGACCCGGGCCGCTTTCGCAACCCGCGCAAACGCCTTCGCTTCTTCGTCGGAGAAATAACCGGTCGCGAGCGGGTCGGTCGTCGACAAGCGCGCTTTTGCGATCTCGGTGAGACCGCTTGTTTTCGCGGCCGCCGTTTCGCCCCCATTGGTGTAAAATGTTTGGCCGTTCGCCCCGATCCACCGCTCATCCGTGAAGGGCTGGTCGATGAGGCCGAGCACTGGCGCGCCGTCATGCTCCAAAGCGATCAACGTCGCCCAGCTCGTCGTTCCGCACATGAAGGCGCGCGTCCCATCCACCGGATCGAGCACCCAGCGCCAGTTTCCAGAATCCGGCCCTTCAGCTTTGGTTTCCGCGAATTCTTCACCAAGCACGCCGTGGCCGGGATAGATCTTCTCTATCATTCGGCGTAACGCGCGCTCCGCTTCACGATCGGCGTCGGTCACAGGATCGAACCAGGGACCAGCCTTGTTGAAGATGGTCGTGCCCTTGCGAAACCGCGGCAAGGTTTCGGCGCGCGCAGCATCGGCGAGCCGCGACGCAAAGCCGGTAAATTCTTTCAACTCTTCAGGTGAGAAAACCATGACGCGGCGATCATGATGATCGCCGCGTCATGGTGCAAGCAAGAAGTTCTCGGAGGGTTTGCTTGTCTAGCTCTCGGAAAGGGCGCGCGCCAGGTCGAGCAAGCGACGGCGCGGCTCTTCCCCAAGCTGATAATAATAGCGCACCAGATCGATGGTTTCCTTTTCGTCGAGAAGCCCTTCGGCAGGCGTCTCGGCGAAACCGTATTCACTGCGCAGATCGAAATCGAGTTTCGGTTCTGCGCCATTCATGCCTTCGAAGAAATAAGTAATCGAAACATCGAGCGCTTTGGCCAACGACCAAAGACGCGAGGCGGAAATGCGGTTCGAGCCGCTTTCATATTTTTGAATCTGCTGGAAGCGGATATCCACCGCCTGAGCCAGCTTTTCCTGCGTCAGCCCGAGCAGACGGCGACGCTGCCTCAGCCGCCGTCCCACATGCACGTCAATTGGATGCGCCATTATTCTTAACTCCACTCACGCCCGCCACGCACCCCATCGCACGTCCCGGCTCGCCAGCTATGACGCAAACACCATGCCGGAGGCGTGAACCCCTTCTAATTCGCTCGCCTAATAGGCGCGTTTCACGCGTGGAGGATGTGCGCGCGCCCTAAAGGGACGCAGGAAAGAGGCGCCATGTGTTTCGCAACGGCACAGATCAGTCGATCATCTTTGCTGAGCGCAACCAGAAGTTTTCGTCAAAGCCCGGCGTTTCGAGATTGGCGATAAACTGGCGCGAAGCGGCCTCCCAGGAGAAATTCTCAGCCCATTCGCGGCAGGCCTTGGGATCGCGGTTTTCATAGGCGGTGATGCACGCCTTGGCCAAATCTTCATCCATGGAGCCGCATCCCGCCGGAGCGCCGTCGAGAATTTCGAGAGGGCCCCGCACAGGATAGGCCGCCACGGGCACGCCGCAGGCAAGGGCCTCAACGTTAACGAGACCGAACGTGTCAGTGCGCGAGGGAAAGACGAAAACATCCGCCGCCTGATAATATTTTGTCAGCTCGTCGCCATATTTCGGGCCGGTAAACACCGCGTCTTTATATTTCGCTTCAAGCTCTTCTCGCTGCGGTCCCTCGCCGACGATAACTTTTGTCCCGGGGAGCTTTGCCTCGAGAAAATCCTCGATGCTTTTTTCAACAGCGAGCCGGCCAACATAAAGAAACACAGGGCGTTCATATTTATCCAGCAAAGAGCGATCGCCTGGCGTGAATTGCTCCAGATCGACGCCGCGAGCCCACAATTTCATATTGGTGAAGCCGCGCTCTTTCAGTTCCGCCATAAGGCCCGGCGTCGCCACCATCATGGTTTCGCCGTCTTTGTGAAAATCCTTGAGAATGCCGTAGCCCCAGCTTGTGGGCACTTTCCAGCGCTCATTGGCATATTCGGCAAAGCGCGTGTGAAAGCTGGTCGTAAACGGGTAACCACGGCGCTTGCAGAAGCGCCGCGCGGCGCGGCCAATGGGGCCTTCGGTCGCGATATGAACAGCATCGGGCTGAAACTCGTTAATCATCTTCGACACCTTGCGGTTCGGCATCAATGACAAACGAATCTCTGGATAGGACGGCAGCGGCACCGAACGGAATTCGTTTGGCGTGACGTAAAGAACCTCATTGCCGAAATCGGTGAGGATCTTGCCGAGCGTGTCCAGCGTTCTGACAACGCCGTTCAACTGCGGTTTCCAGGCGTCAGTCGCGATGACGATTTTCAGCCCCTGCTCGCCTTTGGGCATATCGAATTTCTGCTTAACGCGCGTCAGCCGGCCCACACCCGAGCCGAGGCGGCGCAGAGCGCTTTTCTTTTTTTCGATCGGTTCGGTCCGGGTTGGGCTGTCGCTCATTGCGGGGCACCTGTCCTGAGTGGGGCGGCGAGTAAGATGGTTAAGGAGACCGCGTGGCGTAAGGCGCCGTGACCGATTTGACAATCTCCAGCGCCCGGACTGGGGTTCTACGGCTCAGGGGGGTGCTTGAAAAACCACGTTTGGATCAGGGCCGGAGGCGCAATTCTGGGGAAAACTGGCGGAAAATCTGGCTTCCTTCTCAGTTCAGCCGGTTTGCGCCCAAAGAATGCTGCGTTGCAAAATTTTTTGTTGCGTCGCAATAATAGTTAGTGTTATAAACGATCTTGCAGCGCTTCGGTGCTGCTGCCCAGTTCTTGGGCGTTTCCTCCCTAACGACTTTGGCCGCGGCTCTGCCGCGGCCTTTTTTTATTTTTGAGCCGCCGGTCTATCGATTTTGCGCTATTCAGCCGCCTGCGGCAAGCGCAAATCATCCGAATCGAATGCTGTCAGGCGCTCCATCAGCGAAATCATGTTCCGACGAAGAGGCTCAAAACCTTCGGTGCGGGCAATGCGCCGCTCATCAAGGTAAAGGGCGCGGTTGATCTCGATCTGGAGCGCATGAACGCCGCTGCGGGGCCGGCCATAAGATGACGCCACATAGCCGCCGGCATACGGCGCATTTCGGGCCACCTGATAGCCCATGCCGGTCAGGACATCCTCCACAAAACGGATAATCGACGGGGCGCAGGAAGACCCGAAACGATCCCCGAGAACAAAGTCGATACGAGGCTCGCCCGCCCGGAAAGGGGCGCCGCCAGCGGACGGCATGGAATGGCAGTCAATCAGAATGGCGCAGCCGAAACGGCCCCGGGATTCGTCAATCAGGCCGCGCAAAGTGCGATGATAGGGATCGTAACAGGCCGCCAGGCGCCCACGGGCGTCAAGATAATAGAGCTTGCGGCCATATATATCCTGCCCATCCGCGACGATGCGGGGAATGACCCCGAGGCCCGCAATCACCCGGCTAGACCGGCTGTCGGAGGTTTTCGGCACGTCATCGGCGAACATGCGCGGATCGAGCTCATCGCGTGATCGGTTCACATCCACATAGGCCCGGGGAAACAGCGCACGCAGCAGCGGGGCGCCGAAATGGGGCGCCTCATCAAACAACAGGTCCACATAGCTGTCTTCGGATTGGCGCAAAGAGTGCCGGTCAAGCCGGGAATTCTTTAACAGCTCGCCGGGATATTCGCGGCCCGAATGAGGCGACGCGAAGATCAGCGGTGAACGCACCGCCGGCGGGGCCAGCACTTCGACCGCCCGGGGCGAGGGAAATCGCCCTTCTCTTTCCATATCCTGCTTCATTGCGGCGGCAGGCTCCATCAGACTTGAATTCAAAACGACTTACGTCATGTTAGCGTGAAGTTGCAGGATTCGTTAAGGCCATATTGTTAATCCAGCCTCAGCGGAGCGGTTTTTGCAGAAATTGAAGTCAGACGGCGGATCGGGCCTCAATCGATCCCCATATAGGACAATCAACGCCCTGAAGGGTCCGGATTACAAGGGTTAGCGTAAATGGCGGCGATTTTACTGGCTGAAGACGACGATTCCATGCGGCGCTTTTTGAAAAAGGCGCTGGAGCGGGCGGGCCATTCGGTCATCGACGCCGCACAAGGGGACGAAGCGCTGACGGAGTTGCAGTTGCGCGAATTCGACCTCCTCCTCACCGACATCGTGATGCCGGTCATGGACGGGATTGAGCTTGCCCGCCGCGCCACCGAAATCGACCCGGAAATGAAGATCATGTTCATCACCGGCTTCGCCGCCGTGGCGCTTAACGCTGCGAACCAGGCCCCGGAGGACGCCAAGGTCCTGTCCAAACCGTTCCACCTCAAAGACCTCGTCCATGAGGTTGAGCGTGTGGTCGCGGCCTGACGACCGGAATTAACCTCAAAGACGATCCCGACCCGGAAATTTGCAGTCGCGCGGTCGAACCGGAAAACCGCTTTCCACTTTTCCTGATCACGCACGGGAAGGCTTGCGCGCCTCAAAGTTTCCCGTTAGAGAGCGACCCCTTCGACGCGGGGCCCGTCCCGCTTCGGGCGCATAGCTCAGGGGTAGAGCGCTACCTTGACATGGTAGAGGTCCGTGGTTCGAAACCACGTGCGCCCACCACTTCTCTCCTCCGGATTAACCCCCGATTTCCCTCAGGGCTGCTACAAAGACGCTTGGCCTGTGTTAGACACCCATCGCGGGAATCTTGCGGCGTAATTCTTGCTGCAACGCGAGGATATTATCTGGCTGAGAACGACAAGGAGTGACGGCCATGAGGCTTATGGTTACCGGCGGCGCCGGCTTTATCGGATCGGCGGTTGTCCGCCGCGCGATCGAGAGGGGCGACGATGTCCTGAATGTGGACAAACTCACCTATGCCGCAAATCCCGAAAATGTCGCCATGGTCGCCGACAATGCGCGTTATCAGTTTGCGCAGGAAGACATCTGCGATTTCGCCGCCATGGCGAGGCTGATGAACGAGTTCAAGCCGGACGCGGTCATGAACCTCGCCGCCGAAACCCATGTGGACCGCTCCATTGATGGGCCCGGCGCTTTCATCCAGACCAACATCGTCGGAACCTACAGCCTGCTTGAAGCCGCACGCGGCTACAAGGCGAGCGGCCATGCGCCGAAGGATTTCCGTTTCCACCATATTTCAACAGATGAGGTGTACGGATCATTAGGCCCCACAGGCGAGTTCACGGAAACCTCGCCCTATCAGCCGAACTCGCCCTACTCCGCCGCCAAAGCCTCCTCCGACATGCTGGCGCGGGCCTGGCGCGAGACATTCGACCTTCCGGTCATCGTCACCAACTGCTCGAATAATTACGGGCCGTACCAGTTTCCGGAAAAACTCATTCCTGTCGTGATCATCGCCGCCCTCGAAGGCCGCGACATTCCGATCTATGGCAAGGGCGACAATATTCGCGACTGGCTCCATGTCGAAGACCACGCTGAGGCGCTTCTTCTCGCTGCGCGTGAAGGCAAGCCCGGAGAAACATACAATATCGGCGGGCGCGCAGAGCGCACCAATCTCGATCTCGTTCATATGATCTGCGAAGTCCTTGATGAGGAGCTGAAAGCATCTCCTCATGCGCCGCATAAGGGGCTCATTAAATTCGTCACCGACAGGCCCGGGCACGACCACCGCTACGCTATCAATTGCGACAAGATTGAGCGTGAATTGGGCTGGACGCCGGCGCACACGATTGAAGAAGGCATGCGCGACACCGTGAAATGGTATCTCGGCAATCGCGACTGGTGGGAAAAGATCCGCCAGGACGGCTTCGATGTCGCCAAACGTCAGGGCCTGAAATCAGGCTTAAAGCAAAGCGCCTAACCCAAACCTACAGGCAATCAAGTCCAAGGGGGACGACACGCGTCATGCGCATGCTGGTTTTTGGCAGAAACGGACAGGTCGCTCGGGCCTTGCAAGACATCGGCGGCGAAGGCGTCATCGCCCTTGGCCGCGATGAGGCTGACCTGATGCAAGCGGGCGCGGCGCGCAATGCAATCACGGCGAACAAACCTGACATTATCGTCAACGCCTCGGCCTATACCGCTGTAGACAAAGCCGAAACGGATGAGGCGGCGGCGCGCCGCCTCAACATGGAAGCGCCCGCGGAAATGGCTGTGGCGGCCGCTGAAATGGGCGTTCCGTTCATTCATATTTCGACGGATTATGTTTTTGATGGAACCTTTGAAGCGCGTCTTGATGAAAACGCCGCCATCAATCCGTTGAATGTTTACGGCCGCACGAAGGGCGATGGGGAAAGCGCCGTCATGAACGCTCATCCCGGCGCGGTCATCCTCCGCACCTCCTGGGTGTTCTCCGAATATGGCGGCAACTTTGTCAAAACCATGCTGCGCCTCGGCGCCGAGCGCGATGCGCTCACCATTGTCGCCGACCAGATTGGCGGCCCAACCGCCGCCGCCGACATCGCCCGCGCAATCATCGCCATCGCCGGAAAGAAACATCGCGGCGCACCGGGCGCGGGCCTCTATCACTTTCAGGGCGCTCCGGCAGTGAGCTGGGCCGGCTTCGCCGAGAAAATTTTCGAGATCGCCGGCCTTTCCGTAAAGGTTTCGCACATAAAAACCGAAGACTATCCAACCCCAGCGACGCGCCCTCTCTACACGGTGCTTGACTGCGCGAAGGTGGAGCGCGATTTCGGGGTCGCCCAGCCGGACTGGCGCACAGAACTGCGCCGGGTCTTCGCTGCATTAGAAAAAGAAGGACAAGCGCAATGAAGGGGATCATTCTCGCCGGCGGTTCGGGCACACGGCTTTACCCGGTGACCAAAGGCGTCTCCAAACAGCTGACGCCGGTCTATGACAAGCCGATGGTTTATTACCCATTGAGCGTTCTGATGCTTGCTGGCATCCGCGATATGCTCATCATCACCACGCCTGAAGACAGCCCGGCCTTCGAACGGCTTCTCGGCGACGGTTCGGAATGGGGCATCAAGATCAGCTACGCCATCCAGCCCTCTCCAGACGGGCTCGCTCAGGCTTTCATCATTGGCGAGGACTTTATTGGCGGCGATAAATGCGCGCTCGTGCTCGGCGATAATATTTTCTACGGACAAGGCCTGACGAAACAACTGCGCGCCGCCGCATCGCTGGAGAAAGGCGCGGAGATTTTCGCCTATCAGGTGACCGATCCGGAACGCTACGGCGTCGTCGAATTCGACGCCAACGGGAACGCCATCTCCATCGAGGAAAAACCGGCGAAACCAAAATCAAATTACGCCGCCACGGGACTTTATTTCTATGATGAGACCGTCGTTGAGCGCGCCAAAGCCGTGAAGCCATCCCATCGCGGCGAACTGGAAATTACAACGCTCAACGAAATGTACATGCATGACGGCGAGCTTCGCGTTCAAATGCTCGGTCGCGGATTCGCCTGGCTCGACACCGGCACCCATGAATCGCTTCTGGAAGCGGCGCATTTCGTCCAGACCATCGAGACCCGTCAGGGCCTTAAAGTGTCCTGCCCGGAAGAAATCGCCTATCGTTCCGGCTTCATCGATCGCGACCAGTTAAAAGCGCTCGCCGAACCGCTGAAGAAAAATCAGTACGGACAATATCTCTTACGCCTTGCCGCTGAATAGCATTTATTTTTTAGGCGTGTGAATTCCGCATTCGGTTTTCGCCTGTCCCGCCCATCGTCCGGCGCGGGCGTCATTTTCGCTCTCGACTTTTGAAGTGCAGGGCATGCAGCCGATGGAGAAATAGCCCTGCCGCACCAAGGGATGCTCGGGCAGTTTGTGGGCTGAGAAATATTCCTTGATATCGGCGCGGGTCCATGCGGCGAGCGGATTGAGTTTATACGCGTCGCCATCATGTTCGATGACATCCATGTCCTTGCGGAAATCGGTCTGGTGGCGCTTGCGGCCTGTGGCCCAGCAGTCGAACCCGGTAAGCGCCCGGGTCAAGGGCTCGCCCTTGCGCAACCGGCAGCATTCGTCGGGATCGCGCATGGACAGCGTGCCCTGGGGGTCTTCACGCTCCAGGTCGGCTTTTCTGGGGCCAATCACCCGCACATCTTCAAGCCCGAACTGGTGTTGCAGCCGCGACCGATAACGCACCGTCTCCCCAAAGAGCTTGTTGGTGTCGAGGAAAAGGACCGGAATCGAGGGATCGACCGAGGCCATCAGGTGCAAAAGCACGGCCGATTCGGCCCCGAAGGAGGAGACAAAAGCGATCCGGCCGGGGAACGCCTCGTGGACGGCGTGGTCAATGATCGCAGCGGCGCTTCTGCCCTCATATAACGCGTTGAGCGCGCCCAGCCTGTCTTCCACATCAACCAAGGACGCTTTTCCTTTGTCCCGCGCCCGGGCGCGCCACCCGTGCCTTTTCCGCAATGCACCAAAGGCTAGCTGGGGATCGGGCCGGGTGCAACGGCGGAGCGTTCGGGCATAGTCTTGCCCCTTAGCATGGGGGGCTCTATGACGGCGTGAACGGCGGCGCGGCCCCCATATGCAGGTGGACATTTGACGGTTCTGGCGCAGCCACGGGTGAAGACCTTAAGATTGAAATTTTAGACGAGTAGGAAGCGATATGAAGATCCTGGTGATTGGGGGCGATGGATTTTGCGGCTGGCCGACGGCGCTGCATCTGTCAAATTTGGGCCATGATGTGGTGATTGTGGACAATCTCTCTCGCCGCAAGATCGACATTGAACTTGAGGTCGAAAGCCTGACCCCGATCCAGCCGGTCTCGACCCGCCTGAAAGCCTGGGAAGAAGTCTCGGGCCGGCGCATCCTGTTTGAAAACATCGACGCGGCGAAAAACTATTCGCGGCTGATGAACCTGATCAAGGATTTCGAGCCTGACGCGATCGTGCACTTCGCCGAACAGCGCGCCGCGCCCTATTCCATGAAGTCGTCCTATCACAAGCGCTATACGGTGGATAACAATCTGAACGCCACGAACAATGTGCTGGCGGCGATTGTTGAGTCGGGCGTCGACGCCCATCTTGTTCACCTCGGCACCATGGGCGTTTATGGCTATGGCACCGCAGGGATGAAGATCCCCGAAGGCTATCTGCCAATCAAGATCGAAACCGATTCGGGCGAAGAGATCCGCCAAGAGATTTTGTATCCAGCAAATCCGGGCTCGATCTATCACATGACCAAGACCCAGGACCAATTGCTGTTCGCGTTCTATAACAAGAATGACGGCCTCAAGATTACCGATCTCCATCAGGGCATTGTCTGGGGCACGCAAACAGAAGAGACCAAGAAAGACGAACGCCTGATCAACCGCTTCGACTATGACGGCGACTATGGCACCGTGTTGAACCGCTTCCTGATGCAGGCAGCAGTCGGCTTCCCTATGACTGTCCACGGCACCGGCGGCCAGACGCGGGCCTTCATCCACATTCAGGACACTGTAAAGTGTATTGAGCTGGCGATTGAAACGCCGCCGCAGCATGGCGAGCGCGTGCGCATCCTCAATCAGATGACCGAGACCCACCGGGTGCGCGATCTCGCCAAGCTTATCGAGTCAAAGACCGGCGCCGGCATTGAATATGTGAACAATCCGCGCAAGGAAGATGCGGAAAACGAGCTCAATGTTGAAAACCAGCGGCTCCTGGGCCTTGGCCTCGATCCCATCACTCTCGAGGAAGGCCTGCTTGAAGAGGTCACTGAGATCGCCAGAAAATACGCTGACCGCTGCGACAAAACAAAAATCCCGTGCGTCTCATACTGGACGACAGAACAGCAGGGTAAGGCTTAAAGGAAAAACGCAGAGCCTTATGCGTCACTCATCGGTGATTGGCGCATACGGTTCACCTGCAGCTGGAAGACATCAGGCCGCGCGTAATGTCCGGCGACGTCGAAATCCATTTTTCCCTTGATGATTTCCGCCGGGTCGAGATTGGCGTAGAGAATTGTTTCTTCGCCATGACACGGACCGGCGAGAATGTCGCCAAGCGGCGACACAATCAGGCTGCCGCCGTTGATCAACACAGTTTCCGACGCATCGCCCTGGATGGGATGAAAATCCGGCGGCGCATCCGAGCGCCGCATGAACTGGCATGCGGAAATGACGAAGCAACGCCCCTCAAGGGCGACGACGCGCATCAGCGACGCCCAGCTTTCCCGGTCATCAACAGTCGGCGCGCAATATAGCTCAACACCCTGCGCATACTGGCTCATGCGCAGCATGGGCATGAAATTCTCCCAGCAGATCGCCGCGCCCACCCGTCCCGCCCGCACATCGAAAGCGTCGAGGGTGGAGCCGTCGCCGCACCCCCAGATCACGCGCTCCGCCGCCGTCGGCATTAATTTTTTGCGCCGGCCGCAGAATTTTCCGTCTGCGGAAAAAACCAGCGCCGAGCAGTACAACGTGCCGCCGCCTTCGCTTTTCGGCGCGCGTTCGATAGCGCCGACAATAAGATCGGCCTTGATCGCGCCGGCAAGCCGGGCCAGCCGTTCTGTCTCTGGTCCGGGAACCTCGATCGCTCCCTCAAAATACTGGCGAAAAAGGCTGCGCCCCTCAGCCGAGCGGGAACCGACCGGCGCGCCAAAATGGCTGCCTTTCGGATAGCCGCCGATAAACGCTTCCGGAAAAACGATGAAATTCGCGCCATTCTCGGCCGCCGCGGCCGCCAGCGCCTCAACTTTTTCAAGGGTCGCCGGCGTATCGAATAAAACCGGCGCCGCCTGCACCGCCGCCGCTTTCATCTCAAGCATCACATCCCGCCGCTTCCGGCAAAGCGCCGAAAATAATTAAGGGTTTCGTCATAAGGCTTTGAATCGGCGGTGCGCCAGTCGTGAACGCTCTCGCGGTTCAACAGTTTACTGTCCGGCGACACAATCAGCACTGTAGGCGTGCCGAGCAGCTCCATCACGCCAAAGCGCGCCGGAACATCGAGATTGAGATCACGATAACCGACATCCACGTAAACAAGCTCATAGCCGTCGGCGATGACCGCCGCGAGTTCATCGCGCTGAAATTTCGCCGCCAGTCCGCGACTGTCATGGCACCAATTGCCGCCAAGAACGAGCAGGACATTTTTGCCGCTGGTCTGCGCAGCATTGAGGGCGGCGTTCACATCAGCCATGGCGTTGCGGCTGTCGTCAAAGGGACGCGGATCGTCATCATGATCGCGCGGCTCAAAAGCGGCCTCGACCACATCGCCGGAAACCCCCGCTGTTGTTTTCACCGCCGTTTTCGTCACGCCTGCCGCAGCGCCGACGCTCGTTGTGACGGCCTTGACGCAACCACTGAAAAGCGCGGCGCCGGCAAGCATCCAGAACAGGCCCGTTTTCATCATGCTTGACCTTTCTTAAGCGAAATAGCGCGCAAGCCGCGCCGACGCCTCCTGCAATATCTCAGGCCGCTTGCAGAAGCAAAAACGCGCATAATTTTGCGGCGCGCCCGATTGTGAGGGATGATAGAACGCAGAGATCGGCACCGCCGCGACCTTCGCTTTTTCAGTGATCTCCCGGCAGAACGCTGCGTCGTCATCCCTCCCCACGGAGCGAATATCCACTGTCAGGAAATAAGTGCCCTCGCAAGGAAGCACATCGAAGCCGGCCGCCTTCAAACCCTCCGCAAGCAGATCGCGCTTCGCCTGCATATCGCGCACGAAGCGCTCATAATAATCGTCATCCATCGCGAGCCCCGCCGCCACCGCTTTTTGCAAAGGGCCCGGCGACGTATAGGAAAGATGCTGATGGGCTTTCATAAGCCCGGTGATGAGCGGCGCCGGTCCCGTCACATAGCCGATGCGAAAGCCGGTAAGAGAAAACGTCTTGCCCGCCGAGCCAATGCGGATCGACCGCTCTTTCATGCCAGGCAAACTCATCAATGGAATATGAGGCTGGCCGTCAAAAACAAGATGCTCATAAACCTCGTCGCAAATGACGATAAGATCATGCCGGCGCGCCGCGTCAGCGACGATCTCAAGCTCCACCCTGCTCATGACCTTGCCGAGCGGATTGTGCGGGGTGTTGATGACAATCAGTTTGGTCTTCGCTGTAATCGCCGCTTCAAGCGCCGCAGCCTCAAGGCGCCACGCAGGTGGAACAAGGTCCACAAATTTGACGCGCCCGCCTGCCGCTTCGATCTGGGGCGCGTAGCACTCGTAAAACGGCGCCAGCAACACCGCCTCATCGCCCGGCTCCAAATATCCCTGAAACGCGGCGGCGAGCGCCTCCGTGGCGCCGGACGTGACCTGAACTTCCCGGTCCGGATCGATATCGAGACCGTAAAACCGCTTATTGTCCCGCGCCACCGCCGCGCACAATTCCGGCAACCCCTCAACCGGCGCATATTGGTTCGGGCCGTCGATGATCGCCTTCGCCGCAATCTCAAGAATTTCCTTGGGGCCGTCCTCATCGGGAAAGCCCTGGCCGAGATTGATGGCATTCTGTTCGCGCGCAAGCCGCGACATGGTGGGAAAGATGGATTGCGGGCGGGCGGAGTAGACGGGATTTAAGGAGCGGGTCATGACGCCTAAATAACAGGACCGGCGGACAAGCGCCATTCGCAATCAGCGGCTCTGTAAAACGCCCTCAACAACGTCAGCGATATTGCGGCCTTCAATCCGTCTGGTCTTGTCCTTAAAGGACGCCGCTTAAACATCCGCCCACATCTGCAAGAGATTCGCCGCCGCCTTGGCGAGGAGGTCGGAGTTTTTCGACTTTCCGTAATGTTCAAAAAAGTCCAGCCGCGCTACATTGAGATCATAAAGAATCTCGCGCTTCTTGGCGTCGCGCACCATGCTCTGCGCCCAGCCGACGGCGGCGAGACGTTCTCCGCGCGTGACTTCCTCAACCCGATGCAGCGTCGTTGACGGATAGATGACCATCGATCCCGCCGGGAGTTTGATTTCGAGTTCCCCGGCGCCATCCATGATGACAAGCGCTCCCCCGTCATAGGCATGGGGGTCATTGAGAAACAATGTGAAGGAAATATCGCGGCGCATCTCGCCGCCGCCGGAAATCGGATGATCCACGTGGGCGCCGTAAGACATGCCCGGCTTGTATCGACTCAGCATGATAGACGACAGCTTCAGCGGCCGAGCGGCAAGGCGGAACTCCGGATGCCGGAAGATCGTGTCAGCGATCATTTTCCGGAAAGGTTCAGCCTCGGCGTCGCCGGGAATCGCTTGCTCATTGTTCTTGACGAGCACTGCCTGAGCCCCGGCGCTGGCGCGGCCATCGCGGAAGGCAATGCGTTCAAAGGCGGCCCGTATATCGCGCACCGACTCAGGCGGAAGAATATCTTCAAAGGTCAGGATCATGATCGCTTTATAGCGCGAGCCGCGCCCTGATGGCGAGACGCCGGGTTAGCCGAAATACTCGACATTTATCAGCACTAGTGACATCGCTCCTCTCAAGAAAGAGCCCCATGACCGCCATTCTCACCATTGTCGCGCCCGTCTTTTTCGTGATCGCTTGCGGTTACGTCGCAGCCCGGATCGGGCTCATCGGTCGCGAAGGCGCAAAAGGGCTTAACGACTTCGTCCTTTATTTCTGTATTCCGCCGCTTCTTTTCCGCACAATGCAGTCCGTCGACATGACCGTATCGGCGACCGGCGTCTGGGGCGCTTATTATGTCGCCGCCGGGATTGTCTGGCTCATTGTCGCCTTTGGCGCAAACCGCATTCAAGGTCTCAGTGACGCGGGCGGATCGGCGGCGGCCTTCGCCTCGACATTCGGCAATCTCGGCATGATGGGTCTTTCCATCGCCTATCTCTCTTTCGGCGAAGAGGGCTTGATCATCGCCGCGCTGATCATCGCCGTTCACGCCGCAAGCCACTGGTTCGTCGGCACATTATGGGCGGAGCTCGCCAACGCCAAACGCGGGATCAACATCGCCGCGACGACCGGGGGCGTTCTCGTCTCGCTAGCAAAGAACCCAGTGGTGCTGGCGCTCACCGCCGGCGCCTTGTGGAACGCCAGCGGATGGACCATGCCGGCGATTGGCGAACGGATTATCGATCTTGGCGGCGACGCGGCGATCCCCACCGGCCTCTTCGCTTTGGGCCTTGCGGTCGCGGCCTATCCCTTACGCGGCAATACTGTCGGCGTCGCGACGATCATGATTTTGAAAATGGCGGTGTTCCCCTTGATCGCCTGGGCGCTTGCCTCTTTTGTCTTTCACCTGCCGGCGAGAGAAATCGCGCTGGTGACGCTTTTCGCAGCGCTCCCCACGGGCATGAACCCTTATCTTTTTGCGGTGAAGTTCAACGCCAGTCTCGCCGCTGTTTCCGGCGCCATCGCGCTCGGCGTCATTTTGTCCGCGTTTACAGTGCCCTTCGTACTCTGGCTGGTCGGCGCATAAAAAAACCGGCGCCAAAAAGGCGCCGGTTTTGTCATTTTATTAAAGACAGAAATTACCCTTGCGGATCTTCTTCCACTTCGTCTTCCATCTCTTCAGCGGCTTCATCAACCGCATCGCCGAACTCGTCAGCCGCCTCTTCCGCAGCATCGCCGGCGCCGTCAGCGGCGTCTTCCGCTGCTTCTTCAATATCTTCCGCCGTCTCGTCGATGGCGTCGCCCATTTCGTCGGCGATCTCTTCGGCGTCGTCGCCAGCTTCTTCCGCAGCGTCAGCGGCGTCGTCAGCGGCTTCCTCCATTTGTTCTTCCGCTGTCGGCTCGCCGCAGGCGACAAGGCCCGTAGCAGCGAAAACAAAGGCGGCGCTCATAAGCAGTCGTTTCGTATTCATCATATAACCCCTTCTATTGGTCTGTCCGGAATTCTAACACGCAATTGCAACATTGGTTCACCATTGCATCCTCACCCATGCTAAGCCTCAGAAAACAATGGGTTATTTACGCATTTGAGGGTCTTCGCCCCCTAATCCGCGCACTGATCCTCCCACTGAATATAGACGCCGAACACCTCGCGCGAGGGAAGTTCGTAGTCCACCAACACTGGCCGGCGTGTTGCGGCGGCGCGTTCGAATGTGTCCAGGAAACGAGTCCATTTCAATGTTTCCGCCGTGGATGCGATCGGCATGCCAGACGAAGGTGGAATATATCGGATCTCATCGGCTTCGAGATTAAAGGTCTGATCGCCCGTGGACGTCGCGATGGTGAAGGAAACCGCATAGCGATTGATCGACTGAATATTATAGAGCTCATGCTTGATGCAGCCAGCCGCGCGCTGGACGCCGGGCTTGGCGATTTCCGGCAAGGCTAAATCCCGACCGGCGGGTAGCGGAATTTTCCGGGTCTGATCGATCTCCGGACTCTTTTCCTTGATCTGCGCCAACGCTGGCGCCGCGGCGAGCAGGACCGGCGCAAACGCGGCTGTCAAAACGGCAAGTCTGTTCATTTCAGTCTCCCCTTGGCAAAATTTGCAAAGGGGAGATTACCAGCTTTCCGGCGATCACACATGCGCCGGATATTACAAAATGGCGAGACGCCGCGCTTCACGCTTGGCTCAAAGCCTGTTCCAGATCGGCGATGATATCGTCTGCGGTTTCAATGCCGACGGAAAGGCGCACAACATCGGGGCCCGCCCCCGCCGCAACTTTCTGTTCATCCGTCAGCTGACGGTGGGTTGTCGACGCCGGATGAATGATCAGGCTTTTGGCGTCGCCGACATTGGCGAGATGGCTGAACAGCTTCACCCCCTTCACCACCTCAACGCCCGCCGCATAGCCGCCCTTCAGGCCGAAGGTGAAAACCGATCCGGCGCCCTTTGGCGCGATCTTTTTCATCAGCGCATGATGCGGGCTTGAGGGCAGCCCCGCATAAGCGACCCAGGCGACCTTGTCGTGATTTTCGAGATATTGGGCGACCTTCAGGGCGTTTTCGCAGTGACGCTCCATCCGCAGGGAAAGCGTCTCGATCCCTTGCAGGATCAGGAATGAGTTGAACGGTGAAATCGCCGGACCCAGCGCACGCAGCCCAAGGACGCGGCACGCGATGGCGAACGCAATCGGCCCGAAGGTCGGATAAAACTCAACGCCGTGATAGTCGGCGTTCGCCTCGACCAGATGTTTGAAGCGCGCATCCGCCGCCCAGTCGAAATTGCCGCCATCAACAATCACCCCGCCCATGGAGGTGCCGTGTCCGCCGAGAAATTTGGTCAGGGAATGAACGACGATATTGGCGCCAAGTTCAATCGGCCGGCAGAGATAGGGAGAGGCCAGCGTGTTGTCGACGATCAGCGGCACACCCGCCTCTTTCGCAACGGCGGCGATCGCGGCGATGTCGGTCGGCGCGCCCGCCGGGTTGGCAAAACTTTCAATGAAGATCGCTTTGGTCTTAGGGCCGACCGCCTTTTTGAAACTTTCCGGGTCCGCGCCGTCGGCCCAGTCGACCTCCCAGCCGAAGCGTTTGAAGGCGTGATCGAACTGGTTCACCGAGCCGCCGTAAAGCTGACGCGCGGCGACATAATGGTCACCGGGCTCTAACAGCGTATGCAGCACCACCAGTTGCGCCGCATGGCCCGACGCAACAGCCAGCGCCGCCGTACCGCCTTCAAGCGCAGCCACCCGCTGTTCCAGAACATCCGTGGTCGGATTCATGATCCGCGTATAGACATTGCCGAATTCCTGGAGATTGAAGAGACGCGCCGCCTGATCCACATCGTCGAAGACATAGGATGTGGTTTGATAGATCGGCGTCGCGCGCGATTTCGTCGTCGGGTCCGGCGCAGCGCCCGCATGGATTTGGGCGGTTTCAAATTTGTAGCTCGGCGTTTCGTCGGTCATGTCTCTCTCCGCTGGTCCCGTCAGACGGGAAAATTACACGGCTTCCATAGCGAGAAAGACGACGCAGCGGAAGATCAGCGACGCTCCGTAAACGGGATTCCCGCACGCTGTAAGGGCGCAGCAGATCAAGGCCGCCAGAACACCCCTTCCGGGACAGGCTCGTCCGCAAGAGCTGTAAGGTGTAGATAAAGCGCATCGATTTCTTCTTTTGAAAGTTCGGGAAAACGGTCCGGCGCCACAAGCCGCATGAGGCCCAACTCCCGCCCGCTCATCGCGACGCCGGTCGTGATCAGCTTTTCAAATTCGTCTCGCGAATAAGCAGAGACGATGATGAGATCCGGCGTCACTGCATCCCACAAAGTTGCGCCGCGCAGATCAAGCCCATGACATTCATTGCACATGGTCATGGCGAGATATTCACCGAGGGCGCGCTGCGGCTCCGCTTCCGGGTCAACGCGCAAGGCCGGAACATGGTCAGCCCATTCCTCGTAATGCGTCTCTTCGCCTGTCGCAAAACTCCAGCGCGCGATCCAGCCGAGTTTCGGTTTTGGCAAATCGATTTCCACCACTGGCGCCGAACGCAAAAACGCGATCAGCGCGGCGAGATCTTCGTCCGTCAGGCGCGCAAAATTATAAGACGGCATGGAGACCAAGCCCTTACCATTTGCGCCGATCCCTTGCCGGATGGCGGCCTCCAGCGTAGCGACGTCATGCTCGCGCGCATAAAGCGCCAGGTTCGGCGCAACGGCGCGCTCAGGCCAGTCCCATTGCTCGTCAAAATCCTTGCCCTGAAGCTGTTGCCCGTGACAGCCGAAACAGCCGCGCGTGCGCGCAATATGGCGGCCATGTTCGATAGAGGCGGCATCGGTCGGGATCGGCGCCTCGAACGCCGGATCGTATGTCACGTCGCGGAGCTTCGCCTCACTTACAAAATAAACGCCGCCCAGCCCCAAAAGCGGCGCCGCGATCAATATAGCGGCGATAATAATCAGAATGCGCAAAGCCGGCTCCCCCCGATTGCCGTGACAGATTAGCAGCAAATGACGGCAAGGGAACCAGATTGCTGCGCATGACGATGTTTCCTCATGGGCGGAACCGGTTAAATCGTTTTTATGGTCTGGATTCTCCTTATCCTTTTTGTCGCCGCCATCTTGCAGGGCGCCGTGGGATTCGGCTTCGCCCTTGTCGCCATGCCGGCGCTGGCGCTGGTCATGGACGCGCCTTCGGCCGCGGCGCTGGTGGCGCTGACCGGCATTTCGCTCAGCACGGTGATGCTGCTTCAGAACCGGAAGGGACTTCACATGGGCGAGGCCGCGGGGCTGATCGTCGCCGCAGCGGCCGGCGTTCCGATCGGCGTCTTTCTTCTCGCCCATGCGCCGCGCGGACCGCTCCTGATCGCGCTCGGGATTATCATCATCGCCTTCAGCGTGTTCTCCCTGGCGCGCCCGTCAGCGCTCGAGATCAAGGACCGGCGCTGGCGCTTCGCCGCGGGTTTCGCAGGCGGCATTCTCGGCGGCGCCTATAATATTCCGGGCCCGCCGATTATTTTCTACGGCGCCATGCGGCGCTGGCCGCCCGAACGGTTCCTCGCGGTGACGCAGGCGTTCTTTTTACCCGTGGCGATCATGATCGCGGCGGGCCACGCGGTCGCCGGCTTCTGGAGCCGGGAACTCCTGATCACCTGCGCCGCGAGCATTCCCGGCGTCATCATCGCCAGCTTCATCGGCCGGCGCATCACCGCCGGCATTTCAGCCGAGGCCCTGTCAAAGGCGGTCTACGGATTATGCCTGGTGCTGGGGCTGGTCATTCTGACGATGAATCTGGGCGGATAGTCTTACCGGCGCTAAAACAAAGACGCCGCGTGAACGACCAGAACAATGGAAAGCACGGCGCCGGTGATATAGGTGCCGAGCGCGCCGATGAATTTGAGCGGGTTCGCGGTGTGAATGCTCTCACTCGTCAGCACCCCGACCGCATGAATATAGCGCGCGGCGACCGCGAGCAGCATCAGCGCCGCAACCCACCATGGCGTCAGCGGCAGGCGCAGGCCGAGCGCGAGAATGAGCAGCGACAAGGTCGGCGCATATTCGATGCAATTGCCATGGGCGCGGATGGCTTTTCTGAGCGGGCTTTTCGGATCGCCTTCATGCTCATGCTGGGTGTGCATCACCGAGCCGCGAATGCGGCTGACATTGAACCCGAGGAGAAACACCAACAGGCCCATCAGGCCGACAGACAAGAGCGCATAAGGCATGGTTGATTTCCTTTTTGTAGCCGGGTTCCGGTTTAGGGGCGTTCAGGGAGCGGAACAAGCGGGCAAGCCGCTTGCGTGAAACAGGCCGCTTCCGGCCCGCCGCGTTCCGTCCGCCCCGCGCCGTTGCTGGGCTGCAGGCCGATCTGGCGCCATTTGGACGATTCCGCCAACCGGACTTGCGGCGCGCTTTCACCGGCGTCTGGCGCAATCATTCGCATACGGTTCATCACACTTTTCTCCTTCAATGCGCCCATCATACGGCCAAAAGAAAAGTGGTGAAAACTTATCCACGGGTTCCGGAATGGGGTTATAATGGCTGCCGCCCCCTGCGTCCCCCTGTTATTCTCGAACGCCCGCTTCGCCGACACTTCCTCCATAAATGTGGGAAGAGGGAGTTTTCAGCAAAGCCCGGCTTTCTCCTCCCCCGTGCAAACGGGGGAGGTGTCGCGAAGCGACGGAGGGGGCTAATCTGTACCCATGCGCAGGCCCCACCGAAACGCACGCACTCTCCGCCAAACGATGCCCGAGGCGGAGCGGCGTTTGTGGATGCGCCTGCGCAACCATCAACTCGGCGGTTTCCGCTTCCGACGACAGCATTCGGTCGGACCCTACGTCGCCGACTTCGCCTGCGTTGAGGCAATGCTTGTCATCGAATGTGACGGCGAACAGCACGGCTTTCCCGAAGCGCAAAAGCGCGACGCCGCACGCGACGAGTTTATGAGAAAACATGGCTGGATGGTTCTGCGGTTCTGGAACAACGAGGTCTATGACAATTTGGACGGCGTTCTGGAAAAGATATTTGAGACGGCGGAAAACTCTGTTCGTTTTTTGAAAAACCAAGCGTCTGACGAAAGCGCCGATTAGCCCCCATCCCCGGCTTCGCCGGTACTTCCCCCTTAAACGGGGGAAGAGGGCGCGCGCCGCAGAGCGCTGACCTTCTCCTCCCCCGTTTACGGGGGAGGTGTCAGCGAAGCTGACGGAGGGAGCTAATCCCCCGACGGCGAAAAATGCATGAAGTCCTTCTGGCGGCCGGGAAGCTCGCCGCCCCATTTCCAGCCCATGTCCATCAACTCTTCATAGAGCGGCGCGTCGGGCGTAATGCCGCCGGGCGCATCGGGGCGCCATTCGCCGCCGCGAACAAGACGGCATTCACCGGAAAACTCCGTACAGCGATCATAAAGACCGTTCTTCTCTGCATTGACATCTATGGCGAGACCGAAGGAATGGTTTGAATATTCTGTGCGTTTTCCGTCGATGTCGAGCACGCCCTTCGAGCGCCCGACGCGGTAGCCGGTGACGGTCTCGATCTCAAAACCCCGCGCAAGCGCGCGCGTCAGCGCCGCCTCCACATCCTCCGCGACCGCCTTGCAGATTTGAAACGGCGCGACGCCGGGCAGCGCAATCTCCACCTGATCCTCACGGCAGATGGAGCAGCCCGTAGCCCCATCACGCTCATCATCCGTCAGCGCGGCGTAAGGCTTTTCAACCTCGCGGATATCAACCGCCCGTCGGTCCGCCGCGGACCATGTCCAGTCGACATAGGTGCAGGTTTGAGGCTCATGGATCGGCGCCACGGCAAGCCTCAGCGTTAATAAGAAAACAACGCCTATGCTAAACACTGAATTTATTCGGTGCTAACTGATTTGAATAGACAATCCGTGCTTGGAAATGCAACGCCATCAATTTTTTTCATGCATACGTCAAGCATTTCCCGTCCGGGTCGATCCATGTCTTCCGAACCTTCTACAAATTCTTCGCGCCAATATGCCCCATCAACAACTTCAGCAATTTCATACCCCACATAAGCAGCAGTCATCACTAAACCGACATGGCTGTAATACTGGCAAAGAGCCACTTTATCAGCACCCCAACCAATGAACTTTGCTTGCGCCCAAAGGCCGGTGTCTGGATGCTGGCGTTGGACTCGCGCGGCCGTACCTTCGGAGTAATTCGGCCATAATTTTGCTTCGCCGCTCGCGAACGCTACTCGTCCAGCTTCAGGTGAAGGACAAATCAAGGATTCCTCCGCAGACGCAGTCTGAAGGTTGCACTCAATAAATGTCAGGGCCAAAATACTTAGAATCAATCTCATAAAACGAAGTCCTCTCTAGCCAGTCGTTCACAGCCCCTCATTCGCCTTCTTCACCGCTTGCTCCTCAAGATAAAGCTCGGAGCCCATTTCGCGGTATTTCTCCGACATTTCCTTCATGCCTTCCTGGCTGAGCTTTTCGAGGTCCTTTTTCTCGTTGTCGCTCATGCCCGCCGCGTAGTCGCGGACCTCGGCCGTGATCTTCATGGAGCAGAATTTCGGCCCGCACATGGAGCAGAAATGCGCGACCTTGTGCGCCTCTTTCGGCAGGGTCTGGTCGTGATAGTCGCGCGCGGTTTCCGGGTCGAGCGCGAGATTGAACTGATCCTCCCAGCGGAAATCGAAGCGCGCGCGGGAGACGGCGTCGTCCCTGACCTGCGCCGCCGGGTGGCCCTTGGCGAGGTCGGCGGCGTGCGCCGCAAGCTTGTAGGTGATGACGCCGACTTTCACGTCGTCGCGGTCGGGGAGGCCCAGATGCTCCTTCGGCGTGACGTAACACAGCATCGCCGTGCCGAACCAGCCGATCATCGCCGCGCCGATTCCTGACGTAATGTGGTCATAGCCCGGCGCGATATCGGTGGTGAGCGGCCCCAGCGTATAGAACGGCGCCTCGCCGCAGGTTTTCAGCTGCTTGTCCATATTCACTTTGATCTTGTGCATGGGGACGTGGCCCGGCCCCTCGATCATCACCTGACAGCCATGGTCCCAGGCGATTTTCGTCAGTTCACCGAGGGTTTCGAGCTCCGCAAACTGCGCGCGGTCATTGGCGTCCGCGATGGAGCCCGGGCGCAAGCCATCGCCCAGCGAGAAGGAGACGTCATAGCGCCGCATAATCTCGCAGATTTCCGCAAAGTTCGTATAGAGGAACGACTCGCGGTGATGGGCGAGGCACCATTTCGCCATGATCGAGCCGCCGCGCGAGACAATCCCCGTCACGCGGTCGGCGGTGAGATGAATATAGGGAAGCCGCACGCCCGCGTGAATGGTGAAATAATCGACGCCCTGCTCCGCTTGTTCGATCAGCGTGTCGCGATAGACCTCCCACGTTAAATCTTCCGCGACGCCGTTCACTTTCTCCAGCGCCTGATAGATGGGCACCGTGCCGATGGGGACGGGCGAGTTGCGGATGATCCATTCGCGGGTGTTGTGAATGTTGCGGCCCGTGGACAGGTCCATGACATTGTCCGCACCCCAGCGCGTCGCCCAGACCATCTTGTCGACCTCTTCCTCAACGGAAGACGCCACGGCGGAGTTGCCGATATTGGCGTTGATCTTGACGAGGAAGTTGCGGCCGATGATCTGCGGCTCGATCTCCGGGTGGTTGATGTTGGACGGAATGATCGCGCGGCCGCGGGCGATCTCGTCGCGCACAAATTCCGGCGTGATGAAGGGCGGGATCTCGGCGCCGAACGACTCGCCCTGTTCGACGCGGGCCTCCGCACCGTCGAGCATTTGCTTGCGGCCCAAATTTTCGCGGATCGCGACGAACTCCATCTCCTTCGTGATGATCTCGGCTTTGGCGAATTCATATTGCGTGACCGGGCCGGTTCCCGTGCCGCGCAAGGGTCGGTTCCGGATCGGGAATTCGCGCGCCAGATGTTTGCCCGACGCGCCGCCATTGTCTTCGGGCTTCACTTCGCGGCCGTCATATTCCTCTACATGTCCCCGTTCCTTGATCCATGCGGTGCGGGTGCGGGCGAGCCCCTTCTCCACATCAATGGTCACCGCCGGGTCGGTGTAAGGCCCGGAGGTGTCATAGACCGGCACGGGCGGCTCGCCAGCGCTCGAGTGCAGATCGATCTCGCGCACCGGCACGGCGATGTCTTTGTAGATGTCGCCCGACACATAGACCTTGCGCGACGCGGGCAGCGGCCCGGTCGTCACTTCCGGGGTTTTGAAATCGGATTGGGGAATGTGTTTGTTCATTGCGGGCGCTCGCTTTCATATGACAACCGGGTTTTCGGGCGTTGAAAGAGAAAGCAAAGCAATCCGTCCCTACGCCGGTCTTAACCGATCAGGTTCAAAGGGTGCCCGGGTGACAAAACCCGGTCTCAGCAGGTGGCGCCTGCGCCCCTCGGAAGGTTGGCGTATCCCTAGCAAATCGCCGGGGCCGCATCAAGGAAGACGAAAGAGGAGAAACCGGGCGGTTTACACGTTTTCGCTTTTGATCCGCGCGATCAGGGCCGGATCGTTCAGTTCAATCCAGAGGGCGTTGGACGCGGCGATAATCTCGCGGTTTTCGTCGAGCAATACAGACGACGAATAATGCTTGCGGCCTTCCTCGCCCGTCCGCCAGGCTGCGGCAATAAGGCGCTCGCCCGGCGCTGGGCGGCGAGTGATCTCAACGGCGAGACGGCCAAGCAAGGTCATGCGGTCACCGACACGCAACGCATAAGCCGTCGGGCAATCCAACGCCGCCCATAAAAATTCCGGACGCACCAGCCCGTCATCGCCGGCGAGGTCCGCCGCCGGCGTCCAGAAATCCGCATTCACCGGGCTGTCCGGCGCTGCGCCCGAAAAAATCCTGAGGCCGTCGCCGGACGCCCGCTTCGTTCCGCACACAAAGCAATAGGGAATGAGATGCGCGTCGCCGATGGTTTTCAGAAAATCGTCATGCGCCGCCGCGACATCAGCATCGCTCGGCATCGCGGGGGGATCGACACGCACAACCGCCGGTTCGATGGAGGCGATAACCGCGTCGCCTGTGACTGCTTCAAAACCACTTTCCAACTTGCGCAATTCTATCGGCGTATCGAATGGCGGCGGCTTCATCAGCTTTACGGCGGCGGGCCCGTCGATCGCGCGCGCAAAAAGCCCGGCGGAATAGCCGCCATTGCCAGAAGATTTGGGACCGCAAAATCGTTTGTCGATTACGACGCTGCGCACTGCATCACTCATCTCGCTCTCCCGTTATTCGAAACGCGGCGCATCCTCGCGCGTCAGGCGATAGATGAGCAAGGCGGCGCGCGCCGTGGCGTCACGCACCGACGGAATGTCGAGCCATTCTTCCGGCGTGTGGCCGCGCCCGCCCTCGGGCCCGAGCCCGTCCATGGAGGCGCCGACATGGGGTGCGGCGAAGGAAATATCCGCGGCGCCGCGCTTTGACGGATCATTGCCCGCAAGCGCGCCCTGCCCCAAGGCTTCGCTGACGGACGACGCGACAGCCAGCAGCGCCTCATTGCCTTCACTCGGGCTCATCGCGGGATAGCTGTCTTCGAAAGTGATCTCGGCGCCGGTTTGCGGCCGGTGCGCCTCGACAATCTCCCGCATTTTTTCGCGCGCAGCTTCTTTCTGTTCTTCGGAAATGAAGCGCAAGCCGCCATCGACCACCGCCTTCTGCGCCACGACATTGGTCTTGCCAAACGCTGAGCCGCGGGTTGCGTCCATGTCATACTGGACATCAGTGCCGCCAACGATGACGCCGGGGTTGAAGGTCAGATATTCCTCTGCGGCGAGCGTTTCGTAAATTTCATCGAGGATTCGCGCCATCTCGAAAATCGCGCCGGCGCCGACATCTTCGGAAAAGATGCCGCTTGAATGGGCGCGCACGCCGGTCGTCGTGACCGTCCAGCCGGAGGAGCCGCGCCGCGACGTCACCACTTCGCCCTCGCCGCCGCCTTCAAAATTCAGCGCTATATCAACGCGCTTCGCCGCCTTGATGAGCGCCTTACGGGAGATATCGATGGGTTTGCCTGTCATCTCTTCATCGCCGGTCATGATGACGGTGATCGCCGCATCGTTCAGGAGGTCCAGATCGTCAAGCGCCTTCAGCGCGTAGAGCAGGACGATATCGCCGCCTTTCATGTCGACAACACCGGGGCCCGTCGCCACATCGCCGTCGCGGCGCCATTCGAGGAAGTCGCCGTCTTTGGCGAACACGGTGTCGAGGTGACCGATCAGCAAAAGCCGCGCGCCCGCATCGCCTTTTTTCACCGCGTGAAAATGACCGGCGCGGTTGACGTCATCCTGGTCGATCCAGTCGACATCAAACCCCAGCGCCTCAAACGGCTCAACAAAAGCATGCCCAACTTCGCGCACACCTTCATGATTCATTGTGCCGGAATTGATGTTCACAATCTCTTCGAGCATTGCGAGCGAGGCGTCGAAATTTTCCTCAACGCGCGCGACGATCGCCGCTTCGGGTTCGCTCAGCGCGGCGGGCGGTTCTTGCGCAGCGGCGACAAGCGGAAACAGAATGAGGCATAAAACAGCAGCGGTGATTGTTTTCACGGGAATGATGAACTCCTCTGAACGCCGGCGCCAGCAGCATGCCGGTTTCCGCGCAGAATGCAAAGAAGGGAATTTAGTCGACCCAGAGTCCGCGCGACTTATGCCAGTCTTCGATGCTTTCATCCGGATAATGATCGAAAGTCTGGTCATCGCGGCCAATCGCAGGCGTCACCCAAGCCGCCTTGTCTTTCAAAAGGCAATGGACGAGCGAGGGCGGCTTGGGCAAATCACTGTCGATGGCGGAGGCGTGGGGATGCACTAGATCCGGCCAGTTCGGATCGTAGAGCCAGAGCGCCGTTCCGCATTTTTTACAAAAATTGCGCTCGCCCGAGCTTTTTTCGCATACGCCGCCGCGGTCAATGACAGCCTGATAAACGCCGATATGGGTTTTGCCCTTGATCTTCAGCGTTTTGTTGAGCGCGCCAAGATTGATGGCGTAGCCTCCGCCGCCAGCCGTCTTGCGGCAAATGCTGCAATAGCAGCGCTGATAGGGAACGGGCGTGTGGGTGTCGACGGTGAAACTGACGGCGCCGCAGCGGCAACCGCCTTTAAGCGTCAACGGCATGTCAGGCCTCCCTTGCTATGTCAGTCCGGCGATGCTTCGTTTTTTCTGGTCACAATGCCCATGATCGGCCCCATGGCGGCGCCGGGATCATTGCGGTCCAGTTCCGGCGCATAGAGCCGCGAGATACTGCCGTCGAGATAAAGCGCATTGGGGGTCTTCAAGACATCGCGAAAGTAAGACGCGAAATCGTAAAATCTAACGGGAGTGTCGGCCAGCACAAAGAAGACGCCGCCTTCTTCGGTCACGCCGACGCCATTGCGGCGCTTCACGGAATCCGAGTCCGGCAGGAAGCGCGGATGGATGGCGCCATCGATGACCAGCATGGGCCCGGATTGCGTGGCGTAATGTGGCGGCTTGCGTTTGGTCATGAGATAAACGCCGGTTTCATCAACGCCGGCGGCGCCATTTTCGAGCACGTAAAAAACGCCATTCGGTTTCAGATGAAAATTGCCGGGCCCGTCATTTGTATTCACTGGCGCCATATCCTCGCCAGCCTCGCGGTAAAACCCCACGGGCGAACGGTCTTCGTGATACATCCCGGCGTTCATGGCGAAGAGGAGCGTTTCCCCGCGTTCCGCCAGCGCTTCCTTCACCCAGTTGAAATGACCATAGGGTTCGCCGTCAGCGTTGTTGAGGAACAGGCGGATATCATGCGCCGCCGGGTCAAAACGACAGACAACGTAATCGGCGTTTTTGTATTTTACCGCCTCGCATCCCCTGTCAGCGGCGTCTACAGGCGTCGCGCCGCCGATTGCAAGCAGCGCCGCAAGGACCGATACGGGCGACAAGAACGACTTAATGCGCGGCGCCATCACTTAACACTGCGCCGTCGTCAATCGACGCGGTCGCGCCCCAATTTGCAGTCAAGGCGCGTGTCAGCATATGCGCCGTGTCGCGCGGGCCCATGGCGTCAAGACTGCTTTCGGCGAAACCGCTCCATAACCGCTTGCCGTCCTGGAGAATATAGATGGTGACGCGAACGCTTGGCCGGGTTTCTTTTTTATCGGGCGCAGGACCAAGCGCGATGGCGGGCCGCAGGCCGCTCTCTGGCTGTTGCGTACGCACCACCGCCGGGTCACGCGTATCGACGCCGCGCTCTGGCTCAAGCCGAATGCGAGACTGCGGGAAGCCCTCTTTTTTGTCGCCAAAGTTTTTCAGCGATGCAGAATAGGAAATCCGCAGGCCCGTTTCGTCTTGCGCTGAGACCTTGGCGCCGCTTGCCGACAAATAGGACGTAATCTCGCCGCGAACCGCCTCTTCCAGTTCGCTTTCATAATAGTCGGGCATGAAAAACTGCGCATCCGCAGGCAATGGCCCGGATGAAAAGGCGCGAAGCCAGCCGACATGCGTTATGCCAACGCTCGCGGAGCTTGCCGGGAGAGCACCGCCTGCCGCCGCTTCAGCAGCAACGGGGTGCGGGGCCGCATTCAGGACCGCATCGCCGCCCACATCGCCTTGATCGCTTTCCTGAGCGGACGCGCTCACCGCAACGCCAGCGGCGAAGAGAGCAGACGTCGCAACGGCAACGCTGCAAAGTAACGCTTTGCGAAACTCAACTTGAAAAACTGTCATCCTAATGCCGGTCTCCTCATCGCCGCATATGCTTCCAAGATCTGGCGACGAGGAAATCGACGTCGGACCTTCCCCCTGCTCTGAGGCGCAAGATCCAATGCGGCTCCGTCCCTTCGCCGGCATAACCCGGATCAGGTTCACAGGGTGCATCTCAGTCCCATTTGCCCTAGCTTCCTGGCGCACATTGCTCCTGATCCGGATAAGAATCAAAGAGTTGCACGTCGCACAAGCCGTCGTCAATTGGCGACAGGCGGGACGCCCCTCGGAACAGGAATAATCGTGTCCTAAACAGGACAAAAAGGCAAGTTAAATCGGCGCCAATTACAAAGTCACAATGCGTTGCGAAGCGCCCGAAAACACCGCGAAATCCATTCCGGATTTATTCTTCCGTATCGTGATTATTGTCTTCACCCACGTCACTGCGCGCGGCGATGGCGACCGCCTGCGCAATCGCGCTGCGCATGGCGTTCTTGTCATAATTGACCGTAAGACTGTCGATAATATCGCCGGTCTTGCGGTCCACAAGCAATGTAAACCCGGTCGCGCCTTTGAAACGCGGATAGATGTTTTCAAGACCTTCGGCGCGCGCCTGCTCCTCGATGGCGCCGCGCTCACCGAAGGTGAAATCAAGCTCCACGAATTTCACCGGCTGGTCCGCGAAATCCGGCATGACCTCCGCAAGGCGCGGCTTCAGGATCTTGCAGGAAGAACACCATGCCGAAGAAAAAGTCGCGGCGATCACCTCCGGCTCGCGGTCAAGCGTATAGTCAGCGCCGCTCGCGGAATCGCGTCCCGTCAGCGCGAAGACCGCCAGACCGACAACCAAAACGGCTGGAAAAATAAAATTTTTGACCCGCATCCTGAATGATCCTTTTGCCCCATCCTAGTCGGCGCGTCTTTGTCACACCAGACAACTCTTTCTCACGAGTGTGGGAGCTTGCCTAACAACGCCACTGGCGAAAAGATGGCGTGGCGACAGTGAAGGGGATGTAACAGATGCTCCAGAGGCGACAATTCCTGACCGCAGCGGCGCTTTCACCGGCGCTCGGCGCCCTTCCCGCCCGCGCGGCGGACGATCACGCAAGGCCGTTCGCCGCGCCCTATTCGCCGGTCCTGTCCCAGCCCTCGCGGGAAATCCGCACGGTGGTGGGCCTCAGACCCTATCGCAGCAACGGCTTCCGCCTGGAGCATGAACAATTCGGCCGCCGCGACGTCATCCATAATTACGGTCATGGCGGCTGCGGCGTGACGCTCTCCTGGGGCTGCGCGCAGCTCGCGGTCGAACTGGCGGAAACGATCGATGACCGCCGCGCGGCGGTGATCGGCGCGGGCGTCAACGGCCTGACGACGGCGCTGTTGCTGCTTCGCCGCGGCTATCAGGTCAGCGTCTATGGAGCCGCGCTGCCGCCTTACACGACCTCCAACATCGCCGGCGCCTATTGGCATCCGACGACCCTGTTCGACAGCCGTGACGCGATCAGCGATCACTTCACCGGTCAATTTGTGCGCGCGGCGCAGATCGCCCAGCGCAAGTTCCAGCACCTCGCCAACGATCCCCGATATGGCGTCTATTACATGCGGTATCTGGGCCTGCGCGAGGAGCCGCCGATCAGGCCTTACCGCCCCACCCTCGAAGGCGATGAGCTTTATGCGGGACATGCGATTGAGACCGATCCCGAACGCTATTTCGGCTATGGTTATGTGGAGCGCCATCACGCCTTGATGATCGATCCCGACATCTATCTACGCGCCTTGATGCGCGACGTTGAGAATGCGGGCGGTCGCATTGTTCAGAAAAGCTTTAAAACCACGGATGACGTTTTCGATCTCAAGGAAAAACTGATATTCAATTGCACCGGGCTCGGCGCGCGCAACCTGTTCGGCGACGAGACTCTCGGCCCGGCGCGCGGACAATTGACCATGCTGCTGCCGCAACCGGAAGTCGATTACGGCTATGTGCACGGCACGCCGGAAGGCGTCCTTTATATGTTCCCGCGCAAGGGCGCGATCCTGCTCGGCGGCACAGTGGAAATGGGCGACTGGTCGCTGGAGCCAAGCGAGACCGAACGCATCCGCATGCTTGGCGGTCACGCGATGATTGCGCAAAGGATCGCCGAAGCAGCGGCGACGAAAAAGAATTAGTCAGTCCTGAAACGGATCGCGCATCAGGATGACGTCATCGCGCTCCGGGCTGGTCGAGACCAGCGCCACCGGCGTTTCGATCAGCTCCTCGATGCGGCGAACATATTTCACCGCTTCAGCCGGAAGGTCGGCCCATGACCGCGCACGCTCCGTGGAGCCCGACCAGCCTTCCATGACTTCATAGACGGGCTCTGCGCCGGCTTGCGCATCCATGCCCGCGGGCAGGTAATCGACATCCTTGCCGCCGATTTTGTAGCCGACACAGACCTTGATCTCCTCGAAGCCATCGAGGACGTCGAGTTTCGTCAGCGCAATGCCGTCGACGCCGGCGATCTTCAGGGACTGGCGCACAAGACAGGCGTCGAACCAGCCGCACCGCCTTTGACGCCCTGTCACGGTGCCAAACTCATGACCGCGTTCGCCGAGACGCTTGCCGACAGCGTCATGGAGCTCCGTCGGAAACGGGCCCTCGCCGACGCGGGTGGTGTAGGCTTTGACAATGCCGAGCACATAATTGACCGAGCGCGGGCCCATGCCGGAGCCGGTCGCCGCCTGTCCCGCCACGGTGTTCGACGAGGTGACGTAAGGATAAGTGCCGTGATCCACATCGAGGAGCATGCCTTGCGCGCCCTCGAACAAAATCCGCTTTCCGCTCTTGTGCGCCAGATCAAGCTCGCGCCAGACCGGACGAATAAACGGCGTCACTTTCGGCGCAATTTCTTTCAACTGATCCACAAGCGCGCCCGCATCCACCTCCGCAGCGCCAAACCCCCGGCGCAGCGCATTGTGATGGACGAGAAGATTTTCGACTTTCGCCGCCAGCGTGTCGGGATTGGTGAGATCAATCACACGCAGGCCCCGGCGCCCGGCCTTGTCTTCATAGGCGGGGCCGATGCCGCGCTTGGTCGTGCCAATCTTGACGCCGGACGCGGAGCCCTCGCGCATGGCGTCGAGTTCGGAATGCACGGGCAGGATCAGCGTCGCGTTTTCGGCGATCATCAGATTGTCAGGCGTCACATCGACGCCCTGCTCCTTGATGCGGCCAATCTCGGCGAGGAGCGCAAACGGATCGACGACAACCCCGGCGCCGATCACCCCGACGCAGCCCTTGCGGACAACGCCAGAAGGAAGCAGCGAGAGTTTATAAACGGCGCCGTCAATTACGAGCGTATGGCCGGCGTTATGGCCGCCCTGAAAGCGGACGACCACATCGGCCCGGGCCGACAGCCAGTCCACAATCTTGCCCTTGCCCTCGTCGCCCCATTGCGCGCCGACGACCGCCACATCCGCCATATTGGTCTCCGAAATTCCTGATAATGCGGGCGCACCATAGGGCTTTCCGAGGTCCGGTCAACGCAGGAGGCGAGGGTTTGCCAGCCCATGGACTTCGCTGGCAGGATTGCGCGAAAAAGGTGCTGGAACGGCGCGCGAAGGGGCGAGGGCATGACCGTCGAATTGATCAACCTGCTGCAATGGCTGCTCGCTTCGGCGTGTCTGACAGCGGGACTGATTCTCTCGGCGCGGCGGCGCCTGCGCGCCCTCGCGGCGCTTCTGATTCTTTTTTCAGTCCACATGCTTTTCAATGCGCTGGAGGAAACACGCCTCCTGCCAGGCGCAATCCTCGTCACGCCAGCCTTCGGCCTTGTCTATGGGCCGCTGTTTTATATTTTCGTGCGGCGATTAATCTTCGCGGGCGGCCATGGCTGGCGCCGGGTTTATCCCCATTTCATTCCGGCGCTAATCGCCCTTCCCCTCGCCCAGTGGTTTGACTTTATTCATCTCGCAGCGCTGGCGAGCCTTATCACTTATGGCGCGCTGACTGTCCGGCTCATCGGCCGCTACCACGCCGAGACCGCGTCGACCCGCTCCGACGCGGCGTCGATCCGACTGAACTGGATCACACAGGTCTTTGCCGGATTTGCTGCGCTAACCGTGATCGACGCCGTCCGCATGTTCACACGCAGCCTGCAGAGCCCGCTGGCGGAAACACTCTCATATGCCGGTGTGTTGACAGCAGGTGGGGTTCTGATGGGCGCGCTTGTCTGGCGCGCCATCACCCAGCCAGATTATTTCAAGGGACTGGCGGGAAACGAACCCGCCTGTCCCGCCGAAACCACGCCCGATCCCGCCGATGCCCCCCTGTTCCTGACCATTGACGAAAAAATCCGAGCCGATGCGCTTCATCGCCAGCCACATTTGACCCTGTCCGACGTCGCGTCCGTCGCCAATCTGACCGAACGCGACGTCTCCCGCGCGATTAACGCCGGCGCCGGGCGCAGCTTTTGCGATTATATCAACGCATTCCGGGTCAGCGATGTCTGCGCCATGCTGAACGCCCGGCCCGACGCGACAATCCTCGATATCGCCTTTGAAGCGGGCTTCACCTCAAAATCGAGTTTCAATGCTGTCTTCAAGAAAGAATCGGGGGTAACCCCGAGCGAATATCGCCGCCGTAACACCCGAAATCACTGATCTGGACGTCCGAAAACACGTATCTGGACGACGCGCGCGCGCAAGATGGCCAGAAATCTCACCCGAACCAACCTGGGAGAGAACCATGACCATCCATCGCCTTTTCACCGCCGTCGCGATGCTCTTGGCTGGCGCCTGCGCCACGCAAACAGCGCCGCCAGCCGATATCGCCATCCGCAATGTGAACGTCATTCCCATGACGGAAGAAACCATCCTGCAAGACCGGACCGTGCTGATCCGTGATGGCAGGATTTCGGAGATTCAGTCCGGCGTACAAAGCGCCGCTCACGCGCAACAGATCATCGACGGCAATGGCGGTTACCTGATCCCCGGCCTTGCAGACATGCACGCCCATCTGGGGCTCATTCTCCCCTGGGACGGGGACCCTTCCCGCGATCGCAAAGCCCGCGATCTTTGCCTTTATCTGCCGAATGGCGTCACCAAAATTCGCAATATGCGCGGCACACCGGGCGACCTTGAATTGCGCGCCGAGCTGCGGAACGGAACCCTGACTGGTCCGGAGCTTCTTCTTGCTGGACCGTCACTCCATTCAACCTTGCCGGACTCTTTTGGCCCCAAGGTCACCACCGCCGAAGAAGCCGAAGCGATCGTGCGCGCGCAAGCCGCCGCCGGATATGACCTCATCAAGGTTCACAATGCGCTGCCCCAACCGGCCTATGACGCCGTTATCGAAACCGCCGCCGCACTGGACATCCCCGTGGCCGGACATATTCAGCAAGGAAAAAGCGCGGCGGAAAACGCCCGGCTGGGCTCCATCGAACACGCTGAAGAACTCGTGAAGATGTTGGGCGACGGTAAGGATTTCTCCGATGCGCCGGAATTTTTGGACGCGCTGAAAACAAGCGGCGCTTATGTAACGCCGACGCTTGTCGTTTTTGAAACTATCGCCAAATATCTGGACGACACTTCGCTGGCGGCGCTCTATGACGCGCCGGAAACCGCATACGTCTCCGCCTATTGGCGCCGGAACATGTCAGCGGAAAAAAACTTTTTCCGCCAGTCCTTTGGCGAAAATTACGCCTCACAGATCGAAGGGTTGAACGAGCAGTCGGCGCAGCACCGCATAATGACACGACAGCTTAACGACGCCGGCGTTCCGCTACTGCTGGGAACAGACGCCGTGGGGCTTGTGGCGCCAGGATTCTCCACGCATCAGGAATTGATGCTGATGGTCAAAAGCGGGATGACGCCGTACGAGGCTTTGCTGACTGCGACCGTCAATCCCGCCCGCTGGGCGGGGAAGACTGGCGCCGAAGGCGTCATCGTCACAGACGCGAAGGCGGATCTCGTTCTTCTATCAAGCAATCCGCTTGAAAATATCAACGCGACAACCTCAGTCATTGGCGTCATGAAGAGTGGCGAATGGATGGATCGCCCCCGCCTAGACGCCATGCTTGATCAATGCCGAGAGCCCGATGCCGAATAGACGCAACGGGCATTGGCGCTGTCAGAATGACAGCGCCGTCGCCTGGGTCACATGAGGCAGCGCACGAACCTTTTCGAGAACCTCGTCGCTGATCGGATCGTCGACGGCGACGAGCGCGATAGCGCCTTCGCCCGGCCCGGCGCGGCCGAGATTGAAGGTCGCGATATTGACGCCCGCCTCGCCCAGCGTCTTGCCAAGCGCGCCGATAAAGCCTGGCTTGTCCTCATTGGTGGTGTAGAGCATGTGCGGCGCGAATGACGCCTCCATCTCAACGCCCTTGATCTCGACAATGCGCGGCGCGCCGCCAAAGATCGTGCCGGAAACCGTGCGTGTCTGCTGTTCCGTCGTGATCTTGAGGCGAATGATGCTGTCATAAGATTCGGCGTCGTCACAGGTCGTCTCGGAAATTGTCACGCCCCGTTCGCGCGCAATCACCGGCGCATTGACTATGTTCACCTCTGACAGCATGGGCTTCAAAACGCCCGCCACCGCAGACGCCGTCAGCGGTTTCAGATTAAGCGCGGCCACTTCGCCTTCATAAGTCACTTCGATTTGCTTTAGCCCTGTGCGGGTCAGCTGCCCGGCGAACAGGCCGAGTTTTTCCGCGAGCGCAATATAAGGCTTCAGCCGCGGCGCTTCCTCGGCCGTCACCGAGGGAGAGTTGAGCGCATTGGAAACGGCGCCTCGGGTCAAATAATCCGCCATCTGTTCGGCGACCTGGATCGCGACATTTTCCTGCGCTTCCGACGTCGAGGCGCCGAGATGCGGCGTTGCGATGACTTTCGGATGGCCAAACAACGGATGCTCCGTCGCCGGCTCCGTTGCAAACACGTCAAGCGCCGCGCCGGAAAGGTGACCTGCATCGAGAAGGTCTTTCAGCGCGTCTTCGTCGACGAGGCCGCCGCGGGCGCAGTTGACGACATAAGCGCCCTTTTTAAGCTTCGCGAGATTGTCGCGGCTTAAAATGTTGCGCGTCTGGTCCGTTAGCGGCGTGTGCAGCGTGACAATGTCAGCGCGCGACAGCAGCGTATCCAGATCGACTTTTTCGACGCCAAGTTCAATGGCGCGCTCTTCCGTCAGGAAAGGATCAAAGGCGATGACGCGCATTTTCAAACCGACAGCGCGATCGGCGACGATGGAGCCGATATTGCCGCAGCCGATAACGCCAAGGGTTTTGCCGAAGACTTCCGTTCCCATAAAGGCGGATTTTTCCCATTTGCCGAGATGGGTCGAGGCGCTCGCCTGCGGGATCGAACGCACGAGCGAAAACATCATCGCAATCGCGTGCTCTGCCGTCGTGATGGCGTTGCCGTAAGGCGTGTTCATGACAACGATGCCCGCCGCCGTCGCCGCAGGAATGTCGATATTGTCGACGCCAATGCCGGCGCGGCCGATGACTTTGAGATTTTTGCCGGCTTCGATGATCGCCGCTGTCGCCTTAGTGGCGGAGCGCACGGCAAGACCGTCATACTGGCCGATCACGGACAGAAGCTTTTCCTTGTCCTTGCCGAGCGACGGTTCGAAATCGACGTCGACGCCGCGCTCCCTGAAAATATTGACGGCGGTTTCGCTCAGCTTGTCGGAAACGAGAACTTTAGGCATGGGGATTCCCCGATCTGAATTTGAATAAGAAAACTAAAGGGCGGATTTGGCTTCGGCGAAGGCCCAGTCGAGCCAGGGGCCGAGCGCTTTGATATCCGCGGTTTCAACGGTGGCGCCGCACCAGATGCGAAGACCCGGCGGCGCGTCGCGATAACCGCCAATGTCATAGGCGGCGCCCTTTTCCTCGAGGCGCTTTTCCATGGACTTGACGAAAGCGCGCTGTCCGGCGTCGTCGAACTTCATGATGTCCGGATCGACAATCTTCAAACACACGGAGGTGTTGGAGCGAATGCCGGGATTGGCGCAAAGATAATCAATCCATGGCGCGCTTTCGGCCCAGTCATGAAGGGCGGCGGCGTTGGCGTCGGCGCGGGCGTGCAGCGCCTCAAGCCCGCCAAGGCTTTCCGCCCATTTCAAGGCGTCGATATAATCTTCGACACAGAGCATGGACGGCGTGTTGATGGTCGCGCCGGTGAAAATGTCTTCATTGAGCTTGCCGCCCTTCACCATGCGGAAGAGTTTCGGCATGGGCCAAGCGGGTGTGTAACTTTCAAGGCGTTCAACCGCGCGCGGCGACAGAATGAGGACGCCATGCGCGCCCTCCCCGCCCAGCACTTTCTGCCAGGAATAGGTGACGACATCGAGTTTCGGCCAGTCGAGCGCCTGCGCGAAGATCGCCGAGGTCGCGTCGCAAATCGTCACGCCTGCGCGGTCCGCCGAAATCCAGTCGGCGTTTGGCGCGCGCACGCCCGACGTGGTGCCGTTCCAGGTGAACACGACATCATGGGCCGGATCGACGGCGGAAAGGTCCGCGATCTCGCCGTAAGGCGCTTTCAGGATGTTTGCATCGAGTTTGAGCTGTTTCACCACATCGGTGATCCAGCCTTCGCCGAAACTTTCCCAGGCGAGCATATCCACAGGCCGTGCGCCCAGCATGGACCACATGGCCATCTCGACAGCGCCAGTGTCTGATGCGGGCACAATGCCGATGCGGTAATCATCGGGCACGCCTAACAAGGCGCGGGTGCGGTCGATCGCCTCTTTAAGGCGCGCCTTGCCGACTTTTGACCGGTGCGAACGTCCGAGCGTGTCGGTGCTGAAATTTTGGGGAGACCATCCGGGGCGCTTGGCGCAGGGGCCGGACGAAAAATGCGGGCGCGCTGGACGCACCGCTGGCGTGGTTTCTGGCATGTTTTACTCCATCCTTCCAGATGGCTCGCGCCCCGTTGGGGAGGCGTGGCCCGCGCCCGCCTTCGCATGGAAAGGGCGCCAGCGTCAAATCATAAAATTTTTTGTAGCGAAGAGATTTTCTCCCTTGCGCGAAACAGCCCCCGCCGATAGCGCGGATATTAATGGCTCGTAAACACATCACCCCGGCCGAGGCGACCCTGTTCGACTGGGCGCTGCTCGCCCTGATCGTCGCCTTTGGCGGTTCTTCCTTCGCCTTTATCCGCAAGGCCGTAGAGACAGCGCCGCCGGCTGTGGTCGCCGCCGGGCGGCTCTGGGTCGCCGCCATCCTCGTTTACCTTCTTATGCGCGCCGCCGGACGGCGCCTGCCGCCCTTATTGATCCGTAGCGGGAGCAACTGGCGCATCCGCCGCTCCTGGCTGTGGATGATCGCCGTCGGGGCGAGCGGCAATGTGTTGCCGTTCTATCTCTTCCCCTGGGCGCAGCAGCATGTGGAGAGCGGCCTCGCTGGCGTTTACATGGCGTTCATGCCGATCTGGACGGTCGGCCTCGCCTATTTTTTCGCGGGCGAGCATCTGACCGGGCGCAAGCTCGCCGGTTTTGCACTCGGCTTTCTGGGGGTGATTTTGTTAATGGGGCCAGACGCGGTCAAAGGCGCCCTGACAAGCAGTTTTCTGGCGCAGGCGGGGCTGTTGCTGGCGACGCTGCTTTACGCTGTCTCCGCGGTGCTCTCGCGCCGGGCGCCGCCGATCCGGCCGCGGGTTTTCGCCTCCGGCATGCTGATCGTCGCTGCGATCATGGCCGTCCCGGCGCTCTTTTTTACGGACCTCAAACAAGAGCAATGGAGCGCCGCCAGCCTGTGGAGCATCGTTTTTCTCGGCGTCTTTCCGACCGGCATTAACGGGGTTCTCATCATCATGCTGATCCGGCGCGCCGGCGCCGGCTTCATGGCGCTGTCGAATTACATCACCCCGCTCTGGGCGGTTGGCCTTGGGGCGATCATGTATCACGAACGGCTCGAACTGAACGCGCTGATCGCACTCGCCATCATTCTCATGGGCCTCGCCGTCAGCCAACGCTCACCCTTCAGCAAAAAGCGAACGGGCGCGATTGAAGCGGGCGACGGTCTCGCCGGAGAGCTTGCGCCCATGATTGAACGGGCGGACGAGAAAGTCAGATAAAAATCTGACCCTTCTGCACAAAGACCGCATCGCCGCCGATGCGCACCGACTGAACGGCGCCGTTTTCGACGGCGACCGTCGCGATAATCCGGCTCGGGCGGCCCATCTCAAAGCCCTGCTCGATCACCCAGCGATGAACGCCGTCTTCGATCGTCTCGCTACGGATGATTTGTCCCGGGAAACCCGCCGCAGCACTGCCGGTCGCCGGGTCTTCGGCGATGCCGGCATTCGGCGCGAACATGCGCGCATGGTACGAAGCATCCGCCGCCTCGCCGCCTTTCGCATAAAGATAGACGCCAATGACATTATCCAGTTTCAGCGCGTCCCAGGCGGCGCTGTTGACTTTCGCAGACCGCACCGCATCCAGCGTGGCGCAGACATAAAGATAATCGACCCCGGCGCCGCAAAGGCGCGGCGCTTTCGCGCCTTGCTGGACGGCGTCTTCAGAAATCGAAAGCGCCGCCGCAATGTCCTTGATCGATGGCGCGGCGCCGGTTTCTGTGGGCAGGTTCGGGTTTTGAAATTCTGCAAAACCGTTTTCACTTGCGGCTTCCACCGTCACCGGGAAAACGCCGGTATTCAGTTCCAGCCGAATCTCACCTTTCAGGCCCCGCGCGCGCGCGATTGCAATCGCCGTTCCGACTGTCGGATGGCCCGCAAACGGCATCTCATAGCCGAGGGTAAAAATCCTCACGCGCGCTGTGTTTTCAGGATTTTCCGGCGGCAACACAAAGGTTGTTTCGGAGAGATTGAACTCACGGGTGACGGTCAGCATCTCTTCCGTCGACAGGCCGCGCGCATCCATCAGGACGGCGAGCTGGTTGCCGGTGAATTTTTTGTCTGTGAAAACATCGAGCGTCACGAAATCATAGGCGGTCATGGCCGTCTCCTTTTTCTTTCGCTCGCCTATCCTACTGGCGCGCGCCACATACAAGCCAGAATTTCTTCAAGGCGTGATAGGCGCGCTAGCGCCGGCTAGTCCTCACACGGATGCGCGTGATTGAGCGGTCCGTTTCCACCACCGAAACCCGGCGCTGTTGCAATCGCCTTGTGCACATAATCGACGGCGCGCTTCACCGCTGTTTGCAGCGGCATTCCTTGCGCCAGCCCGGTCGCAATTGCAGACGCGAGCGTGCAACCAGTGCCATGGGTTGATGTGGTTTCAATTCGGGGATTTGAAAAAATGCGCGCGCCCGAAGCGGAAACCAGCGCATCCTCGACAGTATCGCCTTTCATATGACCGCCTTTGACGAGCGCCGCTTTGGCGCCGCGCGCAACCAGCGCCTCGCCCGCCGCGATCATTCCATCGCGATCCTTTATCGCCATCCCGGTCAGCGCGCACGCTTCGTCCGTATTCGGTGTAATGACCGCCGCGAGCGGCGCGAGCCGGTCTCGAATAAACGCGGCGACGCCGTCCTTCGCCAGCGCATCGCCGCTGGTCGCGATAAGAACGGGATCGAGCACGACAGGAACGGCCGAATATTTTTTTAGCGCCGTTTCAATGACCGCCGCCGTTTCAACATCGCCAATCATGCCGATCTTGATGGAGTCGGCGCCGATATCGCTCATCACCGCCTCGATCTGCGCGGCGATCACGTCTGGCGCAACGGCGTGAACAGCGGTGACGCCTTTGGTGTTCTGCACGGTCAGTGCAGTAATCGCGCTCGCCGCATAGCCGCCAAGCGCCGTCACCGTCTTGATGTCGGCCTGAATGCCGGCGCCGCCCGATGGGTCCGACCCGGCGATGATGAGCACGCGGCCTTTCATTTGTATCCTTTCTTCCGCCGCAACATACACACGAACGCCCCATGGTTTTCAAACATGCGCCCGAATTGCGCAATATCCGCTCTTTCATCTTCGGGCTGGGGCGCTTTCGGAGAGAGACCAGTTTCATGACCAACAGCCTAATCTGGACAGGCCTTGCCTGCTGTCTTGCCGCGCTCGGGCTTCAGCTTTTCCCGGACCTCGCCTTCCGCATCGGCGCAGAGCCCGCCGCCGCCTGGCTCGTTTTCGGATTTGGCGTCTTTTTGATGCTGATCGCCGCGATGATGGCTTCCGGCGCGCGCCGGACAGGCGGAAAAGCGGATTGACAGGGCAAGGCTCACGGCGTTATGTCCCGCGCCGGGTGAAGGCCCCTGCCGCTCGCGAGCGATAAGCTTTGGTGAAGTCCTTCGATACTGCACTGGTCAGCCACGCTTTCGAGCCACGCGGACTGATGGCAATGCGAGCCCCATCTGAGATTTCCGCATGGCGAAAGACGAGGTCTGCCATGACAACACCTGCTATTCCGTCTCTGGATGCGTTGAAACAACAGGCGAAGCGCCTGCGCGCCGGACTTGATGAAGACGGCGATTTTCTAACCCACAGTGAAAGCCTTGAACTGGTGGCGAAGCAATATGGCTTTCGCGACTGGAACACATTGCACGCCGCTATCGGCAACCGCCCGCCGATCAAGCGCTTCCAGCTCGGCTCGCGCGTTAAGGGCCGTTATCTCGGCCAGGACTTTACGGGCGAAATCATCGCCATCAGGTCCATGCCGCCGGATCATTTGCGTATCGTCCTCAAGTTCGATGAACCCGTTGACGTTGTGACATTCGACAGCTTTTCCGCCTATCGAAGCCGCGTTTCCGTCACGGTCAATCGGGAAGGCGTAACGGCGGAGAAAACCTCCGACGGAGCGCCGCAGCTTGTGATGGAGGCGCTGTGATGACAGCTTCAAACAGCGAAACGCTGCGCCGCTTCATTGACGCCGTCTGGAACAAGGGCGAGCTTGACGCCATTGAGGGTTTTCTCGCTCCCGCCTATGCGATCCGCCACGATCCCGGCGATCCCTGGGACGGGAAAACCCTCGATGCGGCGGGGCTGAGGGAACGCATCCGTATTTCCCGCGCGCCCTTTCCCGACCAGCGCTTCACCATCCTCAATTGCTTTGAGGACGGCGATCAGGTTGCAATTTTCTGGACCTGGGAAGCGACGCATCAAGGCGACATTCCGGGCTTTCCCGCGTCCGGAAAATCCATCGCCATGTCCGGCGCAACGATCTATTCCTTCGAAGACGGAAAGATCGCCGGGCACTGGCAAGTCGCCGACCGGCTCGGCGTCATGCAGCAGCTTGCACAACGATGAGAAAAAAATCAGGACGCTTTTTTAAATTGCGCTTCTGAAAGCGATGCGGTTGAGCCCGCATTGTCTACAAGCCCGAGATGCAAGGGCTGGCCGGTGCGGCGGCTGACTATGGCCGCCGCCTGCGCTTCGGCGAGGATATGTTTCTGGCCCCATTGCATGAGCGCCATCAGCGGCAGCGCCAGATCGACGCCCTTGGAGGTGAGCACATATTGATGACGCGTGCGCTGGCCCGCCTGCTTGTAGGCGCGGCGGCGCAAGACCCCGCCTTCGACAAGTTTTTTAAGCCGGTTCGACAGCACCGTGCGCGGCATGCCGAGGCCGGTCTGCAGCTCGTCAAAACGCGTCACGCCATAAAGCGCCGAACGGATAATGAGCAGCGTCCAGCGGTCCCCGACAAGTTCGATCGCCGCGGCGAGGCCGCAATGGTCCAGCGGCGGCGCGCCGTCACTGGCCTCGGGTTTGTCATGGGTGAACGCCATGGGCGAATCGTTAAGGTGATTTGCAGCCAGTGCGCAATCTTATCGGCGCTCCTTCACCAGCCCCGATCACGCGCCCTCTCACACAGATGTGTGGGGATGGGGAGAACAGGGCCGTTTTTTGACCGGAAATCGCGCCATTCTCGCCCCAATTCCCGTTCATTTAAGGCTTCATCGACATCCGGCTGGGGAAAGCACGGAGAGCGACATGAAACGATTGATGAAACCGCTGATCGCTGGCGCGTTGGGGCTCGCCGCCCTCGGTGCGGGGGCAGCCTGGGCGAAACCCGCCTATTGCAGCCACGATCACGACCACCGCAGCCACGCTGCGGATTATTACGATTACTATTCGGCGGACAGATATTCACGCGCCGGCGCCTATCGCAATTCGGGCGTCAGCTTTTCCATCACCTTCGGCGACAATGACCGTTATGACGGGCGCCGCGGCTATGACCATGATCGCGACTATGATCGACGCCATGACTATGGCCGCCGCAACGGCTATCGCGGCCGCGAGGGCCGGATCGTAAACCGCGAAGTCTTCGACACGCGCTATCGCGCGCGCATCATCCTGACCGAAGAGATCGTGCGCACACGCCGCGGTCCGCGCCTGATATGCACTGTGGACGCCCGCGGCCCGCAAGCGCGTTATGTGCCTAATAAACGTCTCCGCAAAATCGCGCGCCATGAATGTTCGCGCCGCGCGGAGGTGCGCATCGTCACCTAAACTATCTTTGAGTGGCGTAAAACAAACCCGCCGGCATGCGTATCTTGCCGGCGGGTTTTATATTGCCTTGATCGCCGCTGACGCCGCCGCCTTGATGACGCGCAAGGGCGCATCCGCCTTGGTCAGTATCCGAAGACCAAGATAGGTAGAGAGCAACGCAGCGGCCCGTTCTTCGCAGGCTTTTCTGTCGCGGTTATACGGCGCCGAGATCGTCAGCGCCTTGCGGAACATTTTTTCCAGCCGCCCCATGGAGGCGCTCACAATCGCTGTCGCCTCTTCGTCTTCCTGTCCCTGATCGGCGGCGGCGTTGCACAGGAAGCAGCCGCGCCGGTCGCCCTGCGCCGCCTGTGCGATGACGCCGCCAAAGAGCGCTTCAAAGCGCGCCTGCGCGGTCCCGGGAGCGGTCAGGACGTCTTCGGCCTTTTCGAACTCAATCGCCTCGAAGCGTTCAAGCGCCGCGAGATACATCGCCCGCTTGTCCGGAAAAATCCTGTACAGGCTCTGCTTGTTGAGCCCCGTCGCCGCCTCAATGTCCTGCATGGAGGCGCCGTCATAGCCCTGCCGCCAGAAGACGCCCATCACGCCGTCCAGCGCCTCGCCAATTTCAAATTCCCGCAATCGCGCCATTTTCCGCCTCTCACGCTAACGTTACCGGTCGGTCCGGAATGAATAGTTGACCATTCAGTCCGCAATTACATATGAAGCATCGCAGCAGGGCGCAAGAGACCCGGCCGCAGCAACCAGAAGTCTTGATCAAAAACGAACCTCAACAAGAAAAAAGGAAAACCAGCATGAGCCGTCTTACACAACTTTCCGACACCGAAGCCTCGACCGAAGCCGCAACGCTTTTCAGCGCCATCAAATCGAAGCTGGGCATTGTGCCCAATCTTTACCGCGTCATCGGCAACGCCCCGGCCGTTCTTTCCGCCGCGCTCGGCTTCAACGAAGCTCTGGGCAAAGGCTCTTTCGACCAGAAGACGAGAGAAGCGATCGCGCTTACCGTCGCAGGCGAGAACGCTTGTGACTACTGCGCCTCCGCTCACTCGGCGATTTCGCGTAGTCTCAAAGTCGATGAAGCGGAAATTACCGCCCGCCTTCACGGCAAGTCCGCCGACCCGAAACTGAACGCCGTTCTCACTTTCGCCGCCGCCGTCGTCGAAAAGCGTGGGCGTGTGTCGGACGAAGACCTGGCGTCAGCCCGAAACGCGGGCCTGAACGAAGGTGAAATTGTTGAAACCGTTGGCGTTGTCGTCGCGAATATTCTGACGAACTACATCAACCACGTCGCCGACACGGAAATCGACTTCCCCGTGGTGCGCACCCAAGCTGCGTAACGCGCATCACTGAAACGGCCGGGCCAGTCCCCCACACCCGGCCGTTTTTCTTTTTTGAAAACCGGCTTACGCCGCCGCTTCAACCGCGGCGCAGATGTCTTCGACAACGGCCCTGACGAGAGTCTCATTCTCTCCCTCGCCCATTACGCGGATCAGGGGTTCGGTGCCGGATTTTCGGATCACGAGACGGCCGGCCTTGCCGAATTTGTCTTCGCCCGCCTTGATCGCCGCCTTGACCGCATCAGCGTCCAACGGATCGCCGCCTTTGTAACGGACGTTTTTCAGGAGTTGCGGGAAAGGCGCAAAACAACGGCAGATATCGCTCACTTTGCGGCCTTCGCTTGCGACCACCGCCAGCACCTGAAGCGCGGTCACTAGCCCGTCGCCGGTGGTGCCATAGTCTGACAACACCACATGGCCCGATGGCTCGCCGCCAATATTGATGCCTTTGGCGCGCATTTCCTCAACCACATAGCGGTCGCCGACTTTGGTGCGCTCCAGCTTCAGTCCCTGATCGCCCAAAAACTTGTCCAAACCCATATTCGCCATCACGGTCGAGACCACGCCGCCGCCTTTCAAGGCGCCGGTTTTTTTCCATGCGTTAGCGATCAGCGCGAGAATCTGGTCGCCGTCGACAATATGCCCTTGTTCGTCACAGATAATGACGCGGTCTGCATCGCCATCGAGCGCGATGCCGATATCGGCGCGATATTCATGCACCGCCTTCTGCATTTTTTCCGGCGAGGTCGAACCGACTTCATGATTGATATTGAAGCCATTGGGTTCAACGCCGATGGATTTCACTTCGGCGCCAAGCTCCCACAACACGGTGGGCGCAACCTTGTATCCGGCGCCATTGGCGCAATCGATGACGACGCGCACGCCATCAAGGGATTGCCGGCGCGGAAAAGCGGCTTTTGCAAATTCGATATAGCGCGCGCCAGCGTCATCGATGCGCTTGACCCGGCCAAGGTCGGCTGCGCCGGCGCGTCCGGCGTCCGGACCTTCGCGCATCAGCCGTTCAATTTCCATTTCGGTTTCATCCGACAGCTTAAACCCGTCGGGCCCGAAAAACTTCACGCCATTGTCGTGATAGGGATTATGCGACGCGGAGATCATCACGCCGAGATCGGCGCGCAGCGAACGCGTCAACATCGCCATGGCCGGCGTCGGCAGCGGCCCGAGAAGAAACACATCCATACCGGAAGCTGCGAAACCCGCCGTCAGCGCCGGTTCAATCATATAGCCCGACAGCCGCGTATCCTTGCCGATCACGACACGGTGCCGGTGCGATCCGTTTTTAAAGACGCGGCCAACCGCCATACCGAGACGCAAAATATTGTCGGGCGTCATCGCCCCCGCATTAGCGAGACCGCGCACGCCGTCGGTTCCGAAAATTTCGCGCTTGCCTGTCATCTGATCGTCGCCCCGCATGGGACCTGCTCCTTTACGAATACTTAAGCCTTAACACGAGGCGCCTTCCAAGCTCTTAATACATTGGCATGATATTGGCCGCTAGGTTACGCCAAGATCCTTAATGCAGGAAATCCGGCCGAAATCATGACCATTTTCGCCCAGCCATCGACATCGCATGCGCCCGCATCTCCCGCGCCCGCGCTTGCGGTCAGTCTCGATGGCCCAGCCTTCTGGCTCATGATCGCCGCCCTGGCCGGTCTCTCTCTGCCGCTTCGGCAGGCTGGCCTGACGCCGGATGTGAGCTGGCTTCTCGATATGTGCCGGCGCATGCTGGCTGGCGAGACGGCCTATGTGGACATTTTCGAAACGACGCCGCCCATTCCCACCCTTCTTTACATGCCGGGCGCCATGATCGCCGGAGCGACCGGCATTGGCGCAGGCGCCGCCGTTTACGCCACCTGTTACGTGGCGGTGTTGCTCGCCCTTTATGTCAGCGACCGGATTTTACCGCGCATGCTCGATGGCGCCGGATCAAGCCGGCTTGTCATCATGACGCCCGCCGCTTTCATTCTTTTTTTCCTGTGCAATGACGCCTTTGCCCAGCGCGAATATCTCGCCGCCGCTTTTGCATTGCCGGCCGCCTGTGTCTTCATTCGTCACAGCGAGACCGGCGATTGGCCGCCGCTTGGCGCCGTCGCCGCCGCTGCTTTACTCGCGGGACTGGCGGCCGCCATCAAGCCGCCTTTGTTCATGGCGCCCGGCCTTGCGCTCGCTCTTTATTATTTCTGGAAAGAACGGAACATCGTCTTTTTGTGGCGTAGCGGACTGATTGCAGCGGGGGTGGTTTTTGTCGCGCTGACAGCGCTCTCACTCCTCGCCTTCCCGGCCTATCTGGACGGCGTCACCCACCTCATGAGCGATATCTATGTCCCCTTGCGCTCAAGCCCGTTGATCGGGCTCACCTCCAAGGAATTCATCGCCGTCGCCGCCTGCATCGCCATCGCGCTGGCGTTCAACGCCATGCGAAAACCATCGCCCGCAATCGCGATCTTCTGCGTCATGGCGGTCTCTTTCACGGCGATCTATTTTATTCAGGGAAAATATTTTCCCTATCACCTTTATCCGGCCTCGTTTTTCGGCGGGTTGGCGCTTGTCGGAGCGGTCGCCAGCGCCTTGCGTCCGCGCCCCGATGAAACGGCCAGTTCACGCCGCGCTTTCTCCGTGGCGCTGGCGCTGATGCTTCCAGCCATGGCCTGGCCCACCTACGCCGCCTATGACGATAATCGCCCGCGCATGCATGATCTCGGCTGGGCGGAAAATCTGCACCAGCCTACGGCGCTGGCGATTTCAACAAATATCTCCATCTCCTTCCCCCTGGCGCAGGATATCGGAGCGGTCTGGAAAGACCGCATCCACAGCCAATGGATCGTGCTTTACGCGCGAGAGGGCCTGAAGAAAAAGCACTTCAGCGCCGAGCAAAAAGCGATCTTCCAATCCTATTACGATGCGGAGATCGACCGGATCCTGAATCGCATCATTGCGCAGAAACCGGACATCATCATCCGCAGCCTGCCCGACAAAGACCTCTATAATGAATTGCTGAAGCGCGATCCGCAGCTTCTCGACGCTTATAAACCGGTGGCGCGCGAAGGCGTCATCGAAATCCTGAAACGCCGTTAGGGTTCGCGGCGCGGCTTCGCCACAATCAGCATCTGCTTGGCCAGCGGCTTGAACGGCGAGGCCAGATAGCTCCGGATCAAAAACGGATGGACCGGCAAACGCGACTTGACGGTCAGAGGCAGAAATTTCGGCCTTATGTCGACAACCTCATACCCATTCGCCTCAAGAAAATCCGCAATGGAAACATGGGACCAGATGGCGATATGGGTGTAATCGTCGAAATATTCGCGGACCGCATAGCGATAATTCGGCTGAAGTATTGTGAGGCGCCCCTTGGCGGAGAGAACACGCTTCAGCCCCTTTAGTGTCGCCGCGAAATGATCCTGCGTGACATGCTCGAACACATTGCTCGCGAAAGCGAAATCCACCGATCCGTCGGCAACAGCATTCAAGTCGGCGATATCGCCGACAATGGTTTCAACGCCCGACGCCATAAGCTCCGGAAAGCCCGGCCACATATCGATCGCAATGCGTCTCTTCGCTGTGACATTGTTGGTGAACTCGCCGCGCCCGGCGCCGAGATCGAGCACGCAATCCTCCGGCCCGATATGCTTTGAGAAATAAGAACGCCACAACGCGCCCCATACGACATTGCGCCGCTTGTCTTCGGCAAAACGGGTTTCGTGGTAACCTGTCGTCATGCGGCTTTCTTCCAGCCAAAAGTAATGCCGCGCATCATTTCCAGCCCTACATGCAGCGCACGGAAATTATCGGTGTTGCCGCCTTTGCTTTCGCCAACCCGTGGGTGAAAAGTGACAGGGCATTCGATAAGCGTCAGTCCGGCCTCCAGCGCCTTGTCCATGAAATAGGCGTTAAACTCCAGATTCACTTCCGGGTTCAGTTGCGGCAATAATCTCGCCAACGCCCGGCGTCGCACCAGCTTGTAGGTGGAGCCCACATCGGTCAGCGTCGCCCGGCCGAGATATTTCGCCTCCAGCAATTTCGCGACAAAGAGATTGCCGTAAAACATGAAGGTGGTGAGCTGTGTTTTCTGTTCGCGCAGGGTTTCGACCGTGCGCGTTCCATTGACGATGTCCGTATGCGGCACAAATGTCACCAGCTTGTCGATATCGGCGGCGCGGAAAGTGCGGTCGCCTTCGCATAGAACAATCAGATCCGACGTGCTGCGCTTCATCGCTTCGAGATAACAGCGATAGACGCAGCGGCCATAACCCTGGCGCTCCTCATTGACGACAATAGCCCCCGCTTTTTCGGCGTTTTCAAAGGTTCTGTCCGTACTGTTGTTGGAGACGACGATGACCCGCTCCACGCGGTGATGAGACAGAAAATTTTCCACCGCCGCGGCGATGCTGTCCTCGTCATTATAGGCGGTCAGGGCGACCGTCACCTTGGCGTCGCGCATGGATTCTTCGCGATAGCGCCGCACCGGACGTTTGCGTTCGAAAAAGATGAAAAAATCTGCGGCGGCGAAGGTGATGCCGGTCAACAACGGAACGCCGCTATACCAGACGAGCCATTCCGCCACGGGCAGGAGCGCGTGATTAAGGCCTAACAGATATCGCGGGAACACCAGAAGGACGCCCACAAGATACATCGCGGTCGCCGCAACAAAGAGATAGAGGCTGTACATCAGCCATGGCAGATGCACGAGGCGCGCGATCAGCGACAACTTTTCCGCGTCAGGCTTTTGCAGAGGAAGCAGCGCATCGACGTCAGGGGCCTTCACCGCCTGCGCATCCTCGTCGACTTCAGCTTTAGTTAACTGTGCGCCGGATTGCATGCCGCCCCGGTCCCTTAACGCTTCATTGACCCTGCTAGCATGCAGTTTCCTGCAAAGGCCTTAACAAAAAGCGGAAATTACCGGCGGTCCTCAATAGCGGAAAAAACGCTGAGCGCCTGGCGTGTTTCGGCAACGTCATGAACCCGGAAAATCGAGGCGCCACCCTTTAGGCCGGCCATGACCGCCGCGAGAGAGCCGCCAAGCCGCTCTCCGGCGGGCGCATCGCGGTCGAGGGCGGCGATGAAGCGTTTGCGCGAGGCGCCCAGAAGGACGGGGCGCCCAAGCGCGCAGAAGCGATCAAGGTTCGCGAGCAGTGCGAGATTATGGTCGAGCGTCTTGCCGAAGCCGATCCCCGGATCGACTATCAGGCGCGTCTCGTCAACGCCCGCTTTGACGCAAGCCTCAATGCGTTTTGCGAGATAGGCGTAAACCTCCTCCACCACATCGTCATAATGCGGATCTTTCTGCATGGTTTTGGGATCGCCCTGCGCGTGCATCATCACGATGTCGCAGGAAAGCGATGCAGCGACCTCCAGACTGTCGGGCGCGAAGGTAAGCGCTGTGACATCGTTCCAGATCGATGCGCCTGCCGTCACGGCGGCGCGCGCTACCTCAGGCTTGCGCGTATCGATGGAAATGGCGGCGGCGCATCCTTTTTTGCGGACGCCTTCGATCACCGGAATGGTGCGGGCCAACTCAATTTCGAGCGGAACATCATCAGCGCCGGGACGCGTCGACTCCCCGCCAATATCGAGAATGTCGGCGCCGTCTTCGCGAAGCTGCAACGCGTGCGACACCGCAGCGCCGGCGTCAAGATAGGCGCCGCCGTCGGAAAAAGAATCCGGCGTCGCATTCACGACGCCCATGATGCGCCAGTCACCCAACGAAAGCACCTTTCAACGGATCGCGCGCAGTGTGGTTTCAGCGCGAGATGAAGGGTGTTTTATGAGCTTCCAGGGAGAATTGCGCAATGGCGGAAGGATAAGCCCTTACATTGCCGTCGGCATGAAAGACGCCGACGGCGTCCGCAACAAGTCTGCGAACGCCACTTTTTCCGCGCGGTGCCTCTGAACTGCACCTAATCAGCGCCAGGAGCGTTCACTTCGACGGTTTCTTCATCGAGCGTTTCATAGTCATCATCGTCATCATCCATGGCTTTCAGCTTGAAGGTGACAGTGATGTCGTCATCGTCGACGAAATTAAATGCGGTTGCATCGACCTGGAATTCGCGCGTTCCCGAGGGCTCAAATCCGGCGGCGTTGATCATCATCGGTTCGCCGCCATCGACTTCGAGGCTGAGATAAACGCGGCTCGTATTTTTCGAGCTCCACTGCAGATTGACCACATCGCCGATGCTGATTTCCTCCGGATCACCGACAATCTCGAGATCGCCGCTCGGATCAGGCGCGCCGCCGCAGGCGCCGAGCGCCAACATGCCGGCGGCAGTCATTATCATCTGAATTTTCATAGCTACCTCTGAATTCTGTTTCAGCTAAAGAACAGTATTCAGAGGGTTTGGCTCGCTGCGCCGGCCAAGCTGGCTCAGGCCCCTTGCGGGCTTGGCTCCATGCCGCCGGTTCCGTCATCACGCTTTTTCCCGCCTGTGGGGGCGCCAGCGCTTGGAACAGAAGATGGCGGCGTGTGATCCTTCGGATCGAGCGGATCTTCGCGAACAATCTCGCCGCCGTCCAGGAGCTTCTTGATTTCCTCACCGGTCAGCGTTTCGAATTCGAGAAGCGCCTGGGAAAGCTTTTCCCAATCGTCACGACGTTCGGTCAGAATCTTTTTCGCAAGATCGAACCCTTCGGTCACGAAGCGCTTGATCTCATCTTCGATGAGCTTTGCGGTGTCCGTGGAAATCGCCTTGCTGCGCGCGATCGACTGGCCAAGGAAGACCTCGCCGTCATCTTCAGCATAAGCAATGGGGCCGAGCTTTTCAGAGAGGCCATATTGCGTGACCATGGCGCGGGCGATCTTGGTCGCCATCTCGATATCGGATGACGCGCCGGACGTGACTTTTTCCTTGCCGAATTTGAGCTCCTCGGCGACGCGCCCGCCCATGGCCATGGCGATGCGCGCGGTCATTTGCTGGAGCGACATGGAATAACGGTCGCGCTCGGGTAGGGACTGAACCATGCCCAGGGCCCGGCCGCGCGGAATGATGGTCGCCTTGTGCACGGGATCATTGCCCGGCACACAGATCGCGACCATGGCGTGACCCGCCTCATGATAGGCGGTGAGCATCTTTTCTTCTTCGGTCATGACCATGGAGCGGCGTTCCGCGCCCATCATGACCTTGTCTTTGGCGTCATCGAATTCGCGCGCCGTGACAAAACGCTTGCCGCGACGTGCGGCGAGCAACGCCGCCTCATTCACGAGATTAGCGAGATCGGCGCCAGAGAAGCCCGGAGTGCCGCGCGCAATCGTGCGGATATTCACATCCGGCGCGAGCGGAACTTTCTTGGCGTGAACATTCAGAATTTTCTCACGGCCCGTAACGTCAGGGTTCGGCACCACGACCTGACGGTCGAAACGGCCGGGACGCAACAGCGCCGGATCAAGAACATCCGGGCGGTTCGTCGCCGCGATCAGGATGATGCCTTCATTGGCTTCAAAGCCATCCATCTCGACGAGGAGCTGGTTCAAGGTCTGTTCGCGTTCGTCATTGCCGCCGCCAAGACCAGCGCCGCGATGACGGCCGACCGCATCGATCTCGTCGATGAAGATGATGCAGGGCGCGTTCTTTTTCGCCTGCTCGAACATGTCGCGCACGCGGGATGCGCCGACGCCCACAAACATCTCGACGAAGTCGGAGCCGGAGATCGTGAAGAAAGGCACATTGGCCTCACCAGCGATGGCGCGCGCAAGCAGCGTTTTACCGGTGCCTGGAGGGCCGACGAGCAGTGCGCCTTTCGGGATCTTGCCGCCGAGGCGCTGAAACTTCATTGGGTCTCTGAGATACTCAACGATCTCTTCGAGTTCTTCTTTCGCCTCATCGATGCCAGCGACATCGTCAAAGGTGACGCGGCCCTGGCGTTCGGTCAAAAGCTTCGCTTTTGATTTTCCAAAGCCCATGGCCTTGCCGCCGGCGCCTTGCATCTGGCGCATGATGAACAGGAAAAACGCAAGGAAGATGAGAAGCGGCAGAATGTTGATGAGAAGCGAGAGCAAGAGCGGCAGCTCTTCTTCTTTCTCGATCGTGGTCGCGATCCCGGCGTCGTTCAAACGCTCGGCCGCAGCGGTCTGTCCGTCTTCCGGAATGGTGGTGACAAAGTCTGAGCCGTCGGAAAGTTTGCCCGTGACCTGGCCATGGGCGACGCTGGCTTCGTCAATGCCGCCATTATTGATGCGGTTCACAAATTCCGAATAGGTGAGCTGAGTCGGCTGCGGGCCGGGCGTTGAAAATTCGAAAAGCTGCAGCGCCACCACAAAGAAGACAATGACGAGGCCCCAGATGAGAATGTTGCGTCCGTTCATTCTGTGTCTTCTTTCCTCTCAAGACTTGGCGCGGCCATCAATGTCGCCGCGCAGGGGGGACGGTTCGGGAAATCCCTTAAACCGTAGTAGATAGGCGTTAAGAAATGCCAGCGCCATGACCTTCGGCGCAAAAGACGGCGATTCTACGAAAATCTAACAATTCGGCCTCGAAAACGCTCCATCGTCAAAGACAGGCAGGTCGGGGGCCGGCACGTCACGATCTCCGTGTCCATAAATGGGAGCGCCGGCGCGCCAATCAATACGCCATCCCGCATCAGCCCGGGCAGTGAGGCCAGAGCCTCTGGGGGCCCGCGAAAAAGCCCTGCATGCTGTCCCAGAAAAGCAGGCGCGTCATGCCCCAGAGGGGCGATTTGAAGGCCGGCGGCGGCCCCGGAGGGCGCGATCACAAAACGGCGATCCCAGAGCAACGGCGCGGCGAGGCCTTGCGGGGCCACGGGTGAGACCCCCGCCCGGCCGGTCAGCGCGGCCGCCTCTCGCAGGAACCAGAGCCGGCCGCGCCAGCGCATGATCATGGCGCCGCCCACTGTGGCTTTGGGGGTGGCTTTTTGGGGCGTGGCGGCCCCTGACGAAGCGGCCAGCTCCACCGCGTCGCGCGCGGCGGCGCCATCGGGCATATAGGCCCCGCCGCCGACCGCATAGATCAGCCGCCGCGCCAGCCCGTCTGCGCCTGGCGCATCTTCCCACCGGTCGAGCGACGCCCCGCCCCAGCCGTAAAAACAGCCGCCGAGATGATCGAACAGCGCATCTTCCTGGGCCATGGCGGCGTCTTCAGCTGCGGCGAGCTTGCGCGCTGAGGCCGCCATCGACGGCGTGGTTATCAGCCCCTGCTCGCCAAGCGCCGCCAGCAAGGCCCGCACGCGCACTCGCTCGAACCGGTCATCATCATTGGAGGGATCGTCGAAATAGTTTTGCGCGATTTCCCTCAGATAGGCGGTGACGCTGTCGCGGCTGAAAAACAGAAGCGGCCGCAACAGGCGCAACGGCTCGCCCGGCCCCGCCGCAATCAAGCTTTCCTCGCGCATGGCGGCGAGCCCGCGCAGCCCGGCGCCGCGAGCAAGACGCATAAACACCGTCTCCGCCTGATCGTCCTCGCTATGGGCGGTGAGCAACGCCTCGCAGCCATGGGCCTGCGCCGCTTCGATCAGCAATGCGTAACGCGCCGCACGCGCCGCCCCCTGAACGCCAGAGGATGGTTTTTCGCCTTCCCAATGCAAGGTGCGATGGGTGAGCCCCGCCGCTTCGCACCAGCGTTTCGCCTGCGCGGCTTCATCCGCCGCCCCGGCGCGCAGTCCGTGATCGACCGTCAGCGCCAGCGCCTCAGCGCCGTGTTTTTGCGCATAGGCTGCGCAAAGCCGCGCAAGCGCCATGGAATCGCGGCCGCCGGAAATGGCGACCGCAAACTTTTTTGGAACATTGAGCGAGGAAAGGCGCGAGAAAAACGCCGCTTCTTCGAGCGCAGGCGCCGCGTCAGTCACTGCTTATTTGCAGTCGATGCGGGCCATTTCCAGATCGGCGCGCTGCATGACCGGCGAGGGCGCATTCGGATGTTTCGACTTCATCGTCTTGAAGACCGTGCAGGCCTCGCTCGACTTGTCGAGACGGGCGAAGGCTGTGCCCAGTTTCAGATAGGCTTCGGCCGAGCGCTGATCATTCGGGTAATTGCGGATATGCGCAATGAAGGCGTCCGCCGCTGCGGCGTTCTCGCCAAGCGCCAGATGGATTTCACCGAGCCGGAACTGCGCATCCGCCGTACGCGGATGATTTGGGAAGGCTTCGACGTAAAGCGTGAAAGCTGACTTCGCGCGAGCATAGTCGCCTGCGAGCAAAAAGCCCGAGGCGTAATCGAACGCCGCATTGGGATCGAGCGGCAAAGCGATGTCGTTCGGATCACCTGCCGCCACGCCAGCGGGTGCGCCCGAAGATTGCGAAATCTGATCGCCGATGGGATCGCCTGATGCGCCTGGCATCAGCGATACAGGCCCGCCGCCCGGAACGCCTGCGGAAAAATCGCCGGGAGCCTGAAAATTCGAGTCGCCCGCGAGCACTGCGCTGACCGCATCAAGGCGCGTATTGGCCTGGTCCAACTCATATTGAAGGCGCTCAATCTCTCCGGTCATATCCTCCAACCGTCGCTCAAGCTGGGAAATTTTCAAGACGGCCTGGGATTGCCCCGACAGCGCCTGCTCCGCAGCGGCGAGCCGCGCCTGCAAATCGCGAATGTCGTCTTTGGTGCCAGCGGAGGCCGGCGATGCAAAAAGCAAAGCGGCGGCGAAAGTCATGGCGGCGGTTCTGATAAGCGTCATGGTCTAACCCTCGAACTTCAGCGGAGCAGTATCGCCCATTTTCTTATGGCGCAAAATGGGGCGAAAAAACGCCCCTGTTTTACACAGTGTAACACTTAGACATAAAAAAGGCGCGCCAGTCATGAATGACGGCGCGCCCCCTTTAATTCCTACGCCCAATTAAGCGCCGGCGCCAGTGATCGTCGTCGTGGCGTTGCGGTTCACCGACCAGGCTTGCTCTGTCGAGCGCGGGTCGATCGGACGCTCCTTGCCGTAGGACACAGTGGTGATGCGCGACGCGTCAACACCGAGGCTTACGAGATAGGATTTGGCGGCCTCGGCGCGGCGGGCGCCGAGCGCGAGGTTGTATTCACGAGTGCCGCGCTCATCGCAGTTGCCGGCGAGGAGAATGCGGGTTTCCGGATATTCTTTCAGCCACGCCGCCTGACGAGCGAGCGTCGCCTGGGCTTCACCGGTGAGGGTGTATTCGTTGTAGCCGTAGAAAACGCGGTGGCCGGCGGAATTTTCAAGATCCGCCTGGCTGCCCGGAACCGGGCCAACCGGCTGCGTCGTTGCGGACGTGTCGGTCCCCGCGGATGCGTCTAGATCCGGACCTGTGCTCGCACAGGCTGAGATCAGCGCAAGCGACGCGAAGATCCCGGCTATTTTGGTAAACTTCATCATTTTTTTAGCTCCACTTCCCCAGTCACCGGTATCAAACCGCTGGGCTCATCTGATTCCGGCCCGGCGAGCGCGCCCCCGCCCCTAAGCCTTTTTTACGTACACTCCGCCCGCGTTTGCGGCGCACAATCGCAGCGGAAGCTTATTTCCCCCTTCTTACAATTCTGTGTCAGCTGCTTCATAAAATTTAGCCAACTTCTGAATCGTAACGATACACGCGCCAGCAATCAAGAACGGCTGTTCCGGCGCGAAAATGAATTTTCGGTTACGAATCCCCCGAAAAACCTCCCTATACTAAGCAGTTAGGGCAAAAGCGGCGACCAGGCGGGGTCGGACGCCTCGCCCGGAGTCCGCACACGTCGCAAATTACGGCCCGTCAGATCAACGGACCAGAGCTGCGAATCACCGCCCGAGCCATCCCGGCGGGTCGGCGTTTGACGGTAGAACAAGATGACGCGGCCATTGGGCGACCAGGTCGGTCCCTCATCGAGAAAGCTCTCTGTCAGGAGGCGCTCGCCGCTGCCGTCCGGCCGGACGACCCCGATATAAAACCGGCCCTGATAAATCCGCGTAAAGGCGACGAGATCGCCGCGCGGGCTCCAGACCGGCGTCTGGTAATTGCCCTGACCGAAGGTGATGCGCTTCTGGTTCGAGCCGTCGGCGTTCATCGTGTAGATCTGCTGCGAGCCGCCGCGGTCCGACGTAAAGGCGATGCGACCGCCGTCCGGCGACATGGTCGGCGACACATCGATCGCCGGATTGTCCGTGAGCCGCGTCAGGCGCCGGGTCGACAGGTCCATATTGAAAATGTCGGAATTGCCGTTGCGCTCCATGGACATCAGGACGGCGCGGCCATCGGGCGAAAAGCGCGGCGCGAACGTCATGCCGCGGAACGTGCCGAGCTGTTCCTGTTCACCGGTTTCAATGTTGAACAGATACACCTGACCCGGGCGGTTATCGAACAGCGCCATATAGGTGATCTGCTGCTGCGTCGGTGAAAAGCGCGGCGTCAGCACCTGATAGTTCAGACCGTCGGTCAGCGGGATCGGATTGGCGCCGTCCTGATCCATGATCATCAGGCGCTTGACCTTTTTCTCTTTCGGTCCAGTTTCATGAACGAAGACAAGACGCGTATCGAAATAGCCGTCCTCGCCCGTGAGGGTTTTGTAAACGAAGTCCGCAACCTTGTGCGCGGCGCGGCGCCAGTTGTCGGCAGGCGTTTTGAAGGCGACGGCGGCCAGTTGTTCGTCGGAATAGACGTCCCAGATGCGGGTCGACACCTGAATGCGGCCGTCGGAAAGCTCTTCCACTTCACCGACGATCAAGACCTGCGCGTTGATGATGCGCCAGTCAGCGAAGCGCGGGCGCGCATTCACGCTTTCCGGCTTTTCGATATAGGCGCGCTGGTCGATCACCGAGAAAAGCCCCGAGCGGTCAAGGTCATTTATGATGACGCCGGTGATGTCGCGTCCGAGGCCCTGCGTCTGTTCGTCAGCGCCAAGGAAGTTCGGCGCCGCGACCGGCATCGGATCCACATTGCCCTGCGTGATGTCGATCGTGACACGCGCGAAGGCTGGCGTCGCCGCCGCTGAAATCGCAGCCAGGAGGATGATCAGTAATTTTTTCATATCTCTACTCTCTTTCAGGCCCCCTGAAATTTGTTCGCCTTCGGACCGTGCTTGCGAAGCTTATCGCCCGCATCGTCCCTATTTTTAACCCTTACGCATTTTAAATAACGGAAAATCGTCTTTGGTTCCCCGCATATGCTTTAACGCCCCACCATCTGGCTCGGATCGAAATTGAAGCGGAACTCTTTCCAGCTCTCATAACGCTCCGCCGGCAGAAAATCATAAGGCGCGCATTTGACGACGGCGCTCATGGCCTCGCGCTGCGCCACACGCCAGAACTGGTTGCCGGATAGATTGATTTGCAGTTCGTTCGCCACCCTTGGCTGTGACGACAGGCTGCCGTCGCGATTGAGCTCAAACTCGATGACAACAATCAACTTTTCCGGCTCCGGCGCGCCGATGATCGTGCCCGCATTCCAGCAGCGCTGGACGGCGGCGCGCATTTTCGCCTCATCGCTCGCGGTCAGCCGGTCGCCGGCTCCGATGGCCGCGCGCGCCTTGTCAGCGGTTTCCGTCGTCTGCGACGGGGCCTGGCTGGACGACTGGTTCCGCTTCTCCGGGTCCAAATCCTTCAGGGCATTTTCAAGCTCAGACATGAGATCAGGTTCCGGCTTTTTCGGCTCGGGCTTTTTCACCGGCGGTTTCGGCGTTTCTTTCGGCGGCTCGGGCTTTGGCTCCGGTTTCGGCTCTGGCTTCACCGGCTCTGGTTCCGGTTCTTCCACGACGGGCTCTGGTTCAGGCTCCGCCTCGACAACGGGCTCAGGCTCCGCCGCAGGCGCCGGCTCCTCAACGACTGGCTCAGGCAGGTCCGGTTCCGGCGCCTCTTCAACCACCGGCTCCGGCGCGGCGGCGGGAACGCTCGTGGTCAGATCAAGCTCGGCTTCTGCGATAAGATCGAGCGGAATATAAGGCTCCGACGTCACATCGGGCAGCTTGATAAAATTGGGCGCGAGAAAGCCCACCGCGACAATGGCGAGGTGCAGGAAGACCGAAGCGAAGAGGCCAAAACGCATGGAACCCGGGCCTTCGTTACTAACGTCCGTACACGCCGTTATTGTTCCTGATCGGTCACGAGACCGATGCGACGGAACCCGGCGGCGTTGATGCGGCCCATGACGCGCACGACGTCGCCATAGGCGCGATTTTCGTCGCCGCGAATGAAAATGCGCTGGTCGTAGCCGGCGGTTGCAACCGCCTCGAGATGGGCCACGAGATTTTCGTATTCCACCGGCGTTTCCTGCACATAGATCGTGCCGTCTGCGGAGACCGTCACGGTCAGCGGCTCACCCTGATCCTGGATCGGATTGGCCGCCGTTTCCGGCAGGTCCACCGCGACGCCAACTGTCAGCAGGGGCGCGGCGACCATGAACACGATCAACAGCACCAGCATGACGTCGACCAGCGGGGTGACGTTGATTTCCGCCATGGGCCTTGTCCGCCCCGGCCGGTGGCGCCCGCCGCCTGAGTTGAGGTTGACGCCCATCAGCGCGCCCTCTCGTCAAGCTGGCGCGACAGGATGTTCGAGAATTCATCCGCAAAACTGGAAAGCCGCACGGCGAAGGAATTGAGCGCTGAAGAATAGCGGTTATAGCCGACAACCGCGGGGATCGCGGCGAGCAGACCCAGCGCCGTGGCGAACAAGGCTTCGGCGATGCCGGGCGCGACGACGGCGAGGTTGGTGTCTTTCGTCAGCGCAATCGCCTGAAACGCGTTCATGATGCCCCAGACGGTGCCGAGGAGGCCGACAAACGGCGCCGCCGACCCGACCGTCGCCAGGACGCCAAGGCTGCTTTCGGCTTTTTCAAGTTCGCGTGAAACGGAAACGCTGAGGATCTTGTCGATGCGCTCACGCGCGCCAATGACGAGCGCGTCGCTGCGGCCCGAGGCCGTCTTCGCCGTACTCCATTCCTCCATGGCGGCGGCGAAAACCCGCGCCATCGGGTGATCCTGCTTGTCGCGCATTTTGCGATAAAGCTCATCGAGAGGCTTGCCGGACCAGAACTGGTCTTCGAACTTGTTCGACTTCGACTTGATGCGGCTGAAGGTCAGCGACTTGTCGATGATCACCGCCCATGACCACACGGACGCGATGACGAGAATGCCCATCACCGTTTTCACGATCGGATCGGCGCGCAGGAACAAGCTCCAGAGGCTGAAATCGCCCCCCATCCCGGCTGCTGCAGCGCTCGCGACTTCTGTTTCCATTGTTCTGACTATCCCTCATGCGCCCCGCCTTCAGGGGGGCCGATACCGAAACTGTTCTTAACCCACGCCCGACCCTCCCACCGGCTGATGAGAAAAATAGGCGCAAGCATCCTTATCGCGCGTTTCACCCCGCGCGGGGCCCAACCATGGTTAACACCGAACGGGCTTCCGTTTAATCCCCTTATCACTGGAATTTGGGCGAATAGGAGGCCTCCGCGCGGTCCAAAGCGGCGATTTCCAAAGTTTAATGACGGTTAATGAAAGGTTTATGGCGTTTTCCCTGCCGCCGCCCGGTTTGCACAGGATATTTAAGTGCCGGCGTCTGACCGTTGAGATCGCTACTTCAGACCATCTACCCGCCAGCGCGCGGGGCGATAAAACGGCTGATGACGTCCGCTGGCAGACGCCGGGGACGGCCCGAAACAGACATGCAGGCGGCCTCCACATCGGCTCTGGCGAGGAGCGCATCCTCCCGCCAGATTTCCTGCGCCAGGATCATCCGCGCGCCTTTCGCCGAGACAAAACGGGTCCGGACCTCCAGCATGTCGTCGATCTTCGCCGGGATCAGCCATTCCGTCGTCATCTTGCGCACGGCGAAGGCGAGCGGCTCCTCCCGGGTTAAAAGCTCTGAGTGATGGACGCCGCAGGCGCGCAGCGCCTCGGTCCGGCCGCGTTCGAAGAACTTCAGATAGGCCGCATGATAGACAACGCCGGAAAAATCCGTGTCTTCATAATAAATCCGGATCGGCAGCCGATATATTGTTTCATCGCTCATTATTCATGTTCTGGCATTACTCCGGCTTGTCCCGCAAGGAAAACGCGCTGTAGGCAGACGACATGAAAATCATCGGCAATCCCGACTGGACCAATCCGGCCGTCAGACTGAAAAACGCTATCGTCGCGCCGGCGCGTCGCGCAGCGGCGCTCGCTGGTCGCTGGACGCCCTACGCCGCTGCCGAGCTTGAGACCCGTCAAACGCAAACCCTGACGCTCTCCGGCGACAAACCGGAACAGAAGCGGCTCGTTTACGCCGCGCCGCGCCCGGAAAGTGAAACCGTCCAGAACCTTCTGTATACGGCGGAAGGCATGGGCGTCGCGGACGGCCGCATTGTTGAGCGCTTTTCGATACGTGCGCCGTCCCTGCCGGAAATCCTGAAAACCCCAGCGGCGCCCGCGCGAAGGATTGCGCAAGGAACTGTCATTGAGGCCGAAACGCCCTACACCTATGGCGACTGGGTCGGTGACTTCATCTGCGCCCTTGTCTGCGCTGAAAAGATCGCCGAGCCGATGGTGATGCCCGCCTCGCTTGCGGGCAAGCCTTATGTGAAGCGCGATATCGCGGCGCTCGGCCTCACCATGGAAGTCGCCGAGGCGCCGGTGTTAATCGAACAGGCGACAGTCCTGAGGAAACGCATCCCGAGCTATTACTGGAGCGAGAAAGAAGTCAGCGCCTATCGCAAGGCGTTTGATTTAACGCCGCCGCCGGCGCGCGAAGGCTCCATCACCTATCTCGGCCGTTTCGGCACGGTGTCGGAATCGGTGCAGCGCGACTATCCCACGGAAGAAACCGCGGCGATTGTAAAATCCCTTGGCGGCGATGTGTTCGACACACACAATTCCTCACCCGAGGTTTTCAACGACATGGCCGCCAACATGGAAACGGTCATCGCCGATCAGGGTTCAGCGATATTCGGCGTGATGCATTGGCGCACGAAAAACCTGATCGAGCTGACCCGCCGCGACTGGTGGCATTCGGCGAACCTCTTCATCGCCAAAGGCGCGGGTGTTGAAAACTACGCCGTCATCGCTGTTGACGATTTGGATGAGGCGGCGTTGCGCGCGCGCATTGAAGAGCATCTCAAAGAGTTCGGCGTGATTTAACGCCCGCTCGAATAAATCAGAATATTGTCGAGAAGCGACCCGGCGCCGCTTTCGCTCAGGAAAAACAGTGAAGCGATACCGACCGTAAAGATCGTCCAGATCGCGCCGAAGATCACGATAAAGAGGATTGAACGGTTGACGCCATAGGAAAGCACCGCGCGGTCCGGTTTCGACGGATCGTATCGCACAGCGACCTGCGCGCCCAAGGGCAGGGCCTCATAAATCTCGTGATGAAACTGGCGGCCCGAACTCGCCGTGTAACCGAACGCAATCGCCTTGCCCGTGCGCTCGTAGCCGTCGGGATTATATTTATATTCGATCTTCGCTTCGTAGGTGTCGCCGTCGCTGTCGGAATTGACCTTGAAGTCCGACGCGATGATGTCGCCGGGCGTTGTCGGCCAGTGCGCCGCCTCTTGCGCGTAATAGTAAGACCGCCCGCCCCAGAACAGCATCGCCGCCCCGACCGCCAGAAACAGTCCGAAAAACAGCGTAATGAAAATCGATCCGCCCATGCGCGCCTCCCCGATTTTGCGGGGGAAAGGCTAGGCCGGAATGGTCACCAGAAAATGACGATTTAGGTCTATTTTTCGGGAAACAGATTCGCGCCGGTCTTCGGCGCCGTGAGCCCGATATGCGTCCAGGCGGTTGCGGAGAGAACACGGCCGCGCGGCGTGCGCTGGATCAGACCCTGTTGCAGGAGGAACGGTTCGATCACATCCTCAACAGCGTCGCGCGCCTCGGCCAATGCAGCCGCAATGGTTTCAACGCCCACGGGGCCGCCGCCGAAATGCTCCGCAATCAGACGAAGATAGCGCCGGTCGAGCGGGTCGAGACCGAGCTTGTCGATCTCCAGACGCTTCAGCGCCTTGTCGGCGACCTTCGCATCGATGAGCCCCGACCCTTCCACCGTCGCCACGTCGCGCACCCGGCGAAGGAGCCGCCCGGCGACACGGGGGGTGCCGCGTGCGCGCCGTGCAATCTCGCCGGCGCCGTCGGCTGACATCTCAGCGTTCAATAAGGACGCACCGCGCGAAACGATATGCGCCAAATCTTTTTCAGAATAAAAATCAAGGCGCACCGGAATGCCGAAACGGTCGAGCAGCGGCTTCGCAAGCAGCCCCGAGCGTGTCGTGGCGCCAATCAGGGTGAAGCGTGGCAGGTCGATGCGCACCGACCGCGCCGCCGGTCCTTCGCCAATGATCAGATCAAGGGCGTAATCCTCCATCGCGGGGTAAAGCACTTCCTCGACGGCGGGCGAGAGGCGGTGAATCTCGTCGATGAACAAAACATCGCCGGCTTCCAAATTAGTGAGGAGCGCCGCGAGATCGCCGGGCTTGGTGATCGCCGGGCCCGAGGTCGCGCGGAAGCTCACTTCCAGTTCATTGGCGACAATCTGCGCCAGCGTTGTCTTGCCGAGACCCGGCGGCCCGTGAAAGAGGACGTGGTCGAGCGCCTCGCCGCGCGCCTTCGCCGCCTGCACGAAAACGCGCAGATTGTCCTTGGCGCTCGGCTGACCCACAAAATCGTCGAGCTTTTTCGGGCGCAGCGCCGCGTCGGCGTCTTCGATTTTACGCTCGCCGTCGATCAGCCGGTCGTCATTGTAAGCAGGTTCAGCCATTATTGAGTCACCGTAACATTTGTCTCGGCAAGCGAAGTGGTGGCTTTCAGGAAAAGTAAAAAAATCCCGGCAGCCCAAAACAATAACCAAGAGAAAATAAGGCGCCGCTGCCTTTGAATGAAAGAGCGATGTTTCGCAACAACATCCACGGTATGATTTACTTCGAAATGCATCGGTAATGCCATCAATATTGCCAGCAGCGTCGCTATTGCCAATAGAGCAAGGGGGACAAAATCAACCAAAGTAGAAAAGTTCAGCTGCCCCCCTAGCTGACTTAGAAACGGAATTACTGCAAAGGCCCCGGCGGACGCGCCAAATAGAAATTTGGCAATTTCAAAATATCTGTCGCCAACCTTCGAGGCTTCGCTAGTGACCCACTCCTTGGTCGCATCAGCCATATCATCGGCGGTGACTATCTCGGCAGCACTATCGGTCATGGTCTAGGTTTCAACAGGAATGAGCCTGTCCCCTGAAATAGCGTTTTCCGCAATTGCTACATTGCAAGATATCAGCAGAGCTCACTCCGTCGTTGATACTTTTTCCAATATCGCGCTCATTCCGCTCTTCTTGTTCTTCTCTTTTCTTCTTTGGTTCAGGTTTTTGCTCACTCATATCAGTAGCTCCCTCGATTACGCCGCAGCCAGTTCTTTGAGCGCCGCCTTGATCAGCGCTTCGACGCCCGGCGCGTGGATGCCTTCCGCAGCTCTCGCAACGGCGCGGCGCGCCTCCACTCCGTCATAGCCGAGATTGGCGAGCGCCGACACGGCGTCCGCTTTTGCAGAAAGCGCAGGGTCGGACGGCGCGGCGGCGGCGACTTTCTTGCGCGCGGCCATGGTGATCACTTCGCCGGAAGCGCCGGCGAGCGCGCCCGCTTTTGACTGCAATTCGGTGACGATCCGCTGGGCGAGTTTCTTGCCGACCCCATGGGCGCGGCTGACCGCCGTCACGTCTTCGGCAGTCACCGCATCGTAAAGCTCGGACGGCGTTAAAACCTGCAACAGGCCGAGCGCGTGTTTTGCGCCGACCCCTTGCACGCTTTGCAACAGACGAAACGCCTGACGCTCATTCTCTGACGGAAAACCGAACAGCCGGATCAGATCTTCGCGCACCAATGTTTCAATGGAGAGCGTCGCTTCATCGCCGGGGATCAATCCCTGCAATACGCGCGGCGCGGCGTAGATTTCGTAGCCGACGCCATTGACGTCTATGATGGCGGTCTCTTCCGCCAGCGAAATCACAACGCCTTTCAACCTGCCGATCATTTACGACGCCTCCAACCTTCTGATGCCCGCATGATGCGCATGACAGATCGCGACGGCGAGCGCGTCCGCTTCGTCGCTCGCCAGCGTCCCGCATTTGGGAAGCAACACTTTCACCATGGCCGCAACCTGGTGTTTGTCCGCATGGCCCTTGCCCACGACAGATTTCTTCACCGAGTTCGCGGCGTATTCGGCGACTGATAAACCGGCGAGCCCCGGCGCCAGCAATGCGACGCCGCGCGCCTGACCGAGCACCAGCGCGTCGCGCGGATTGGCGTTGACGAAAGTCTCCTCCACCGCCGCCTCATCCGGCGCAAATTCCGCGATCAGCTCTCTCAGCCCTTCGAAAATCACGCTGAGCTTTTGCGCAGGCGCGCTCCCCCGCTTCGGACGGATGACGCCCGAGGCCACATAGGACAGCCGCGCGCCGGAACTCTCGACAACGCCCCAGCCGGTCGCGGCCGAGCCGGGATCGACGCCCAATATACGAATCACTGCGTTCATGGCCGGACCATAGGGCGGTTCCGGCGCAAAAGAAACAAAACGTGAATCAGTGTTTTCGCGCCAGCTCTTTGCGGAGCTTTTCCGCATCCCGTTTCAGGGCCGGATCGACCGAAGGGTCAGCGAGGAGATCATCCACCAGTAGCTTCGCGCTTTCCGGGTCTGCCTCCCGGCCATCGCCTTGCGTCAGCGCCACAGCATAGAGAAACCGCCCTTGCGGATCGCCGGCCTCGGCGGCGCGCTCAAACCAGTCAGCCGGATGCCCGGCGTCGTCTTCGCCCTCAAGCCTGGCGCCGCCATGGAGCAACAGCCCGAGACCGGTCATCGCCGGCGCGAAGTCAGCCTGCGCCGCCTGATACATGCGCGCGGCGGCCGCATCCAGATCAGGAGGGCCGAGACGCCCCGATTGCAGCATCAGGCTGAGATTATAGGCCGCGAGCGCATCGCCGCCATTGGCGCTTTTGGCGAACCATTCCGCCGCCTTGCGGTCATCGGCGGCGACGCCGTCGCCCGACAGAAAAGCAATGGCGAGATTGCGCTGCGCCTCCGCATCGCCCGCTTCGGCGGCGTCAGTGAAATAGTCAACGCCGCGCGTCTTGTCCTGTTCAACGCCATTGCCTTCCAGATACATAACGCCAAGGCGCAGCTTCGCGCGAGCGTGCCCCTGCCGCGCGGCGAGCCTGTACCAGCCGAACGCCGTTTGCGAACTCTGGCGCACACCCTCTCCCGCCAGCGCCATTTCGCCTAACGCAAATTGCGCATCCGGCTGACCGGCGGTTCCTGCGGCGACGTATAGATCGACCGCATGCTGAAGATCTTTCTCAACCCCGAGACCGTTTTCATAAAGATAGCCGAGAAGGTGCTGCGCCTCCGCATCGCCAGCCTCCGCAAGCGGACTGACAAGGACGAGCGCGCCGTCATAATCGCCAGCGAGAAGCAGGTCGAAAGCTTCCGGCACGGCCGGGTCCTGCGCCGCGGCGGGCGTCAAGCTGAGGCCCAGATTCAGGCAAGCAAGGAGAGTAAAAAAAACGCGCCTCATGACGCGTTTGTTAAGCCGCTTCGCCGCGCGAGGCCAGATCATCGGGCGTTCCTCGGGATCGTCTTATTGATCTCGTTTTTATGGTCGCGCCGATATTACGAAAAACCGGCAACCGCTTTTTCGCCCGGCGCCTTAGCTAGCAGCCGCCATGGCGAGATTGGCGCCTTCCATAAAGGCGGCGGCGAAGCACAGGGCGACGGTCGCGACAGAGGCGGTCACAAGAATCCAGCGCAGGCTCATATTGATGCTCCTCAGGGTTGTGCGAGGAACGGTGCAAAAAGGATGCCGGTTGTAGCGTAATTTCAAGGGTTAACGAGGCGTCAGGCGGCGGCGATCGCGGCGTTGAACGCCTTTACGGCTGCGGCGGGGCCGTCTTCGCAAGACCAGACCGCCCCAGAAACAGCAAGGAAATCAGCGCCCGCCCGGACCAGGTCTCCGCAATTTTCCGGCGTGATTCCGCCAATAGCGACGCAAGGCAGCGTCGTGGCGAAACTCCACCATTCGAGCAGCGCCGGATCAGCCACCGTGGGCGCCTCTTTGGTCCGGGTCGGGAAAAACGCCCCGAAAGCAACGTAATCCGCGCCAGCCTCGCCCGCGATCAGGGCCAGGTGTTTCGAATTGTGACAGGTGACGCCCACCGTGGCGTCCTCGCCGAGAAGCGCGCGCGCCTTTTTACAACTTGCATCGGACTGGCCCACATGAACGCCGTCCGCGCCGCATTTCAGCGCAAGGTCAGGCCGGTCATTGATGAGAAAAGCGACATCATGCGCGCGCGCCAACGGCAGGAGTTTTTCCGCCGCGCGAAGAATGTCGTCGTCACTCGCGGCAACACCCTCGGGCGATTTCAGGCGCAACTGAACACAGGCGACATCGCCAGCGCCAAGCGCGCCGGCGAACTCCTCAGCAAACGCATCAAGGTCTGCAATCGCTGGCGGCGTTATCAGATAAAGGCGGCAATCATGGGTCATGGCCGCGCTATATAGGAATGTTACAGCCTCTGGGAAGCCTTAACCCGCTTGCAGCGCCGCGCGCTCCCTCGCGGCGCGTTCCCGTTCGGCCTGGGTCTCCGCCACTTTCGGCTTCAGCAGCGTGCGCTTAATCTCGTCGGGAACCGCGTTGTAGATTTTCGGCTCGCCGATCTTCAGTCGCGCGCGCGCATCAGCGAGGGGCATCGCCAGCAATTCCTCAACGTCATGCGCCAGCACCCATTCGGCGGCGCTTGCATTGCGTCTGGCCTCGGCGAGCGCTTTTTGTATTTGCGCGGAAGGCTGTTCTAGTTTCTGCGCAAGAAAACCAATGGCGACGATCAACCGGAAACCGGGATTATAGGTCTGGTGGCGCGTGTAGACGAGATTGCAAAGCTCGCCCAAAGCGTCACGGCCATAACCCGTCAGCACATGCCAGAGATCGTGGCTCACCTGCAAATGCATGAACAGGCGCATATATTCGGAGAATTCCGGATAGGCTTCGTAATCGATATCGGCTTCTTCAGCTGCAGACCGCAGCCCTTCCGGCGTCAGATTCTCGCCTTCCATGAAAGCGAGATAGGCGCGCGCCACAGTTCCCTCAGGGTAAGCGCGCAAGGCTTCGCGATCGCCGAGTATGTCTTCAAGCTTCACCGGCTCGGTCACGACCTTACGCCCGTAAGGCGTATCCGTGAATTTGCGGAACATGCGCTTGGGGCTGTCGCCCGCCATCGCCTGAATAATTTCGAAAACCTGTCGCGTGTCCTCCTTGTTGGAGATCAGCTTCAGGACGGACGCGACCGCATGCAAAGGCCGGCGCGGCTCGGACGGCGGCAACGGAAAGCCGTTGATCCAGTCATATTTCTCGGGCGGAATTTCGATACGGGTTGGCGCGGCGTCAGCAGTCATGGGGCAGCCTGTTTTTTATAGCGTTACACTGACCAGTTTACCTGACCGCATCTTGCCCCAGCGGGCCCGGAATTCAAGAGCAAGGGGCAAAATTTCGCCGGTGGCGCTGAATTCAGGTCGCGAGCTTGAGCTTCTGCCGGTCGAAGACTTTGAGCACCTGCGCCAGATCGTGCCCACGCTTGAGGACGGCGCCGGTCATGGAAACGACGACCCAGGCGCCCTGTTTCTTCGCCAGCGCCGGGCGTTTTTCGATGCGATAAAGAGGCAGCTCAGACGCGCGCCGGAAGATCGAGAACACCGCCGCGTCCTGAAGGGAGTCGATGGCGTAGTCGCGCCATTCCCCGGCGGCGACGAAATAGCCATAAACAGAGAGGATGCGCGTCAGCTCGCCCCGGTTGAAGGCGACCGCTTCGGGCTGCCTTCTGCTCTGGTCCCTCGCCGGGATTGATGCGGGATTAGTGCGCATTGGGACAGAGCATCGCCCGACCGGCGCGTCGCCGCAACCCCTTAAAGCCCCTTCGCAAGCGCAACCAAGCGGGGAAAATCATCCTTAAAATCGCCTTAATTGGTCCCTCTCCGCGCCCCAATCCGCCGTCAATGTCACTCGGCCGGGCGGATGCGACGGGCCGGAGTTTCCGGTTTTAACCATCGCCCCCAGCCCCCGGGAGATTTGGCCCTCACTCCGTCCGGCAATTTCTTTTCTTCCTTGCGCTTATCTGTTTCCCTTGACCGTTGCGGCGGCGCGCGGGAAACCCCGCCGGGTCATGAGCGCCGTCCTCACCATCGCCCTCCCCGTCTTTGCGGTCATCGCCGCCGGCATATTCGCCGGCCGGGCGAAGCTGCTCAGCCTTTCGGAGTCCGACGCGCTCAATAAATTCGTGTTCCGGTTCGCGATGCCCTGCGCGCTGTTCGGCCTCACCGCCGGCGCCTCGCCGCCCGACGCCAAGGATCTCGCTGTCGGGCTGTCCTATGGCGCGGGCGCGCTCGCCTCCCTCACTTTCGGCTATGTCCTGTCGCAGCGATTATTCGGCGTCACCAAACAGGAAGCCGGCGCGCACGCCCTTTCCTCGACGCTCGGCAACGCCGTTTTTCTCGGCCTGCCGATTGCCCTGACGATTGACGGCTGGGCGCGGCCCTTCGTTTCCGCCATGCTGATCGAAGGCACGATCATCATCGCGATTTTGACCGCGTTGATTTCGCCGCGCAAAGAAGACGGCCACGCGATCGAGCGCGCCTTGAGCTTCATTCTCGGACCGCTCAAGAACCCGCTGATCATGGGCATGATTTTAGGCTTCATATATTCCGCCCTCGGAATACATTTTGAAGGACCGGTCAGAACCTTTTTCGATTTGCTCGGCCGCGCGGCGGGACCGACGGCGCTTTTCTCGCTTGGCGTTTTCCTTGCGACGCATCAGTTCCCGGCGTTTCAATCCGTCGCTGGGCGGGTCAGCCTGATCGCTTTCGGCAAAATGGCGCTGCTTCCCGCCGTCGCGCTCACCACTGCGCATTTCCTCGGCGTCAGCGATCCGGATTACTGGGGCGCGCTTGCGCTGTTCGTCGCCGTGCCGTCCGGCGTCGGCACCTTCGTGATGGCGAGCCAGTACCGCGTCTATATGAGCGAAAGCGCCGCCGCCGTCAGCTTCACGACGATCATTTCCATCTTTACGATTTCAGCGGTGCTGGTGGCGTTTGGTTGAGGCAAGATCCCACCGCTTTCACTGCGTCATAAGACGCGCTAGTCTCAACAAATGGGAAACCTAATAGAAATAGCGCGCTTCTATGATCCGGAAGAAGCCTATTGTGCGAAAAGCTTTCTCCTATCCAACGGCATTGATTCATTCATACAGAACGATCACTACCTGACCATGGCGCCATGGATGCGTATCGCGTTGCATGGTTATGGCTTACAGGTGATGGCGTCTTCTGAAGACAACGCTCGAACGCTTCTGAGAAATATTGGCGCAACGCCGCTGGAAATTGTGGAAGAGGATTTTGTTGAAGACCTTCCACGGAAGCGAAAAACGAACTGGCTTTGGCTGCCTGTCGCATTCTCGAGCGGCGTTCCTTTTCTCCCCAAACCGAGGGCGGGATGGTTTGGAGCGCTTCAGGGCGCAGCATTGCTCACGCTCTACATGCTAGTCTTGTACGTGCTCTTCGAATGGCTCTGGTGGTTTCGTTACCAGATGTAACTGCCTACCGCCGCGCCAACACCTTCTTCACCGCTTCCACAAGCTCATCGCGCTTGACGGAAAACTGCGCGGGCTGCCCCTCGCGCCATTCGGCGTTGTCCTCGATCTCTTTTGAAAGCTCGGCGCCAAGCACCAGATCCTTGATCTGAAGCTCGCCGTTTTCACGCTCGTCAGAGCCCTGAATGACCGCAACGGGCGCGGCGCGCTTGTCGGCGTATTTCAACTGTTTGCCGAAATTGGAGCCGCCGAGATAGACCTCGGCCCTGACGCCCGCCTTGCGCAGATCGCCGGCCATTTTCTGATATTCCGCCATCTGATCTTTTTCGAGGGCGAGGATCACCACCGGGCCGCGCTCGACCTCCGCCGCGTCTTTTTTCAGTTCCAGCGCTGCAAGCAGGCGCGACACGCCGACAGAGACGCCAACGGCCGGCACCTCTACGCCTTTGAAACGTTTGACGAGACCGTCATAACGCCCGCCGCCGCCAATGGAGCCCATCTGCACCGGGCGGCCTTTTGCGTCTGTGAGGCCGCTCGAAAATTCCGCTTCGAAAACGGGGCCAGTGTAATAATCGAGCCCGCGAATGACCGAGCAATCGAAGAGGATCGGGCGTTTTTCGAAATCGGGAATTGACGCCTTGATGCCCTGCAATTCCGCAACGCCCTCGGCGCCGCTGCTGGTCTCGCCAAGCAATTGCTCGATCACGCTGAGCGGATCGGCGTTTGAATTCTCCGGCCCCGACGTCAGGAACGCCAGCACGGTTTCAATTTTGGCGTCGTCGAGCTTGGCGCCGTCGGTGAAGTCGCCGCTCTCGTCCTTGCGGCCCGGCCCGAGCAACAGACCGACGCCTTCAGCGCCGAACTTGTCGAACTTGTCCATGGACCGCATGACGGTGAGGCGCGTTTCCACATCACCCTCATCGGCCAGCCCGATTTTTTCGAACAACCCGTCGACGATCTTGCGGTTGGAGACGCGAATGAAGAAATCCTCCGGCGCGATCCCCGCCGCCTCGATCACATCGGCGAACAGCGCGCAGATTTCAGCGTCCGCATAGGGCGCGGGCGCGCCGACCGTATCCACATCGCATTGGGTGAACTGACGGAACCGGCCCGGTCCCGGTTTCTCATTGCGCCAGACAGGCCCCATCTGATAGCGCCGGAACGGCTTTGGCAGCGCGTCGTAATTTTCCGCCACAAAACGCGCGAGCGGCGCTGTCAGATCGTAGCGCAGGCTCATCCACTGTTCGTCATCATCCTGAAGCGAAAAAACGCCCTGGTTCGGCCGGTCCACATCGGGCAGGAACTTGCCCAGCGCGTCCGTATATTCGAAGGCGGGCGTTTCCAGCGCGTCAAAGCCATGGGCCTCATAAACGGCGCTGATCCGGCCCAGCATCTCGCGCTCGGCGGCGATTTCCGCGCCCAGCCGGTCGCGAAAGCCGCGGGGGATGCGCGCCTTGGGGCGGAAGGTTTTCTGTTTCTTGTTCGATTTATCAGCCATGAAGCGCGGGATAGCCGATCCCGGGGCCCCTCGCAATGTGGCGCGCCACGATTGAGCCTCTGGCCGGTTCAGCCCATAATTTCTGCATTTCCGGGGAGAGAAAAATGAAGGCTTTCAAATTCGGCTGGGCGCTGGCGCCCTTTGCGCTGTTCGGCTGCGGCGGTCCTGTGCCCGCCGATATGTTCCTGACCATGAGCGTGTCGACGCAGGACGTCGCGGTCACCACCTCCATCAATGGCAAGGAAGACGAGTTTCTGTCTGGCGACAGCGGCTCCATGTCCGGCTCGCGCCCGATCAACAAGCTGGTCCGCGAGGGCGAGAACGAGAACGAGGCGATCTTTGTGCTGACGCCGGTCGCCAACACGGGCGATGACGCAGCGCCGACGTTTCTTGCAACGCTTGAGATCGCCATCAAGGGCGAGATCGTCGACACGCTGAACCCGGGCGAGCGGACACTGTTCAGCCGCGAGTTGAGCGCGGAAGAAGCCGCCGCCATCTCAGCCGGTGAAAGCGTGACCATCACCGAACATTTTACGGTGGACGGCGCGGCGCTGAAGGCGATGAAAAACGGCGAATAGGCAAGACAACGGCAGGCGCGCCATATGCGTGGCGCGTCGTTAAAGCCTTGTCAGACTGTACAGGCCCGTCACCGCCATCATGACAGCAAAAACGCCACGGATTATGCGCCCATGTTCAGGATTGCTCGTCACCCGCTTGAAAACGCCGCCAGCCAACAACCAGCCCGTATCAATTAGACAAACGAGAAAGAATGTGACGGCGGCGGTCGCAACAGCGGACAGAGCCGGATCGGAATAACGCAACCCAAACGAAGCGAAGATTGCTGCAAAAGCAGCATAAGCCTTCGGATTAATAATGTTTAGAATAAACCCGTCCGAAAAGTTAGGCGCTTTCGCTCGCTTTTCCGTTTCAGTTCCAACAGCGCCGCGATATACGCGCATCGCGAGATACAGAATATAAGCCGCAGCAATACACTGAAGCATGAGGCGCAAAGGCGGCGCCGCAGACAGCACGGCGGCCACGCCGAAAGATGAAAACAGCATTACAAGAGCAGCCGCAGCGAGGAGCCCAAAAAGAAAATAAACGCCGCGCCGCGGCCCATAGGCAGCGCCGACACCGGCAAGCGCCATAGGAGCCGGGCCCGGCGAGCCCAGAAGGACGGTAACCGCCAAGCAAAGAGTCAGGAGATCGGCCAACATCCGCGCCTAGTCCTGAGGCCAATCGATCGGGTCGACGCGTTCAATGATCACCGGCTCCACCGGCACTTCGGCTTCGAAATCACCGCCGGGACCGGTCTCGACCTCGCCGATGGCGTCGGCGACATCCATGCCGTCGACGACGCGGCCAAACACCGTGTAGCCATAGACAGGCAGCCCCTCGAACATCTTGTGATCGAGTTTCGGGTTGTCGCGCAGATTGATGAACCATTGCGCCGCCGCGCTGTCCGGGCTGTCGCTGCGCGCCATGGCGATGGTCCCGCGCACATTCTTCAATCCATTGTCTGCTTCATAGGGGATTGGATCGCGCGTTGGACGCTCGGTGAAAAAGCGCGAATAGCCGCCGCCCTGAATCACAAAGCCGCGCACCACGCGGTGAATGAGTGTGCGGTCGTAATGACCGCTTGAAGCGTATTCGAGAAAGTTCGGCACCGTCTTCGGCGCCTTGTCGGGATAAAGCTCAACGACAATGTCGCCCATGGAGGTTTTGATCCTCGCATGGGTCTCGCCTTCCGCATACGCGCCGCTGGTGAACAGCAGCATGAAGGCCAATAAGGCGATCAGTCTTTTCATCGCGCTCGCTCCCTTATTTTATCTTTGCGCGGGCGGCGTTTATCCGGTCAATAAGGCCGTTTGTTGACGCGTCATGGTCTTTCGCCACGGGCTTTTCTTCGCCGGCTTTGGCCAGTTCGGGAAGGATCGTCTTCGCCAGCACCTTGCCCAGCTCCACACCCCACTGGTCAAAGGAATTGACGCCCCAGATGACGCCCTGACAGAAAATCTTGTGCTCATAAAGCGCGATCAGCGCGCCGAGATGTTCCGGCGTGAGCTTGTCCATCAGGATCGAATTGGTCGGCCGCCCGCCGGGAAACACCTTATGGGGCGCGAGCTTGTCGATTTCCGGTGGGGCGAGGCCCTGCGCCTTCAATTCCTCGCGTGCTTCCTTTTCGGTCTTGCCGCGCATCAGGGCTTCGGTCTGTGCGAGGAAATTCGAAAGCAGCTTCTCGTGATGATCGCCGGTTTCCGACTGGCTGATCGCCGGAGCGATAAAATCAGCCGAGATAATATCCGTGCCCTGATGAAGAAGCTGATAGAAAGCGTGCTGGCCGTTGGTGCCGGGCTCACCGAAAATCACCGGCCCGGTGGCGCAGGAAACCGGCGCTCCGTCGGCTTCAACCCGCTTGCCATTCGATTCCATGTCAGCCTGTTGCAGATAGGCCGACAGGCGATGCAAATGCTGGTCATAGGGCAGAACCGCGTGGGACGCCGCGCCCTGGAAATTGCGATTCCATATTCCGGTAAGCGCCAGCATCACCGGCATGTTCTCGCGCAGCTCCGTGCTGCGGAAATGCTCATCCATGGCGTGCGCGCCGCGCAGGAGCTTTTCGAAAATATCGAAACCGACCTGCAGCGCGATGGACATGCCGATAGCAGACCACAATGAATAGCGCCCACCGACCCAGTCCCAGAATTCGAACATATTTTCCGGCGCGATGCCGAACGCCTTCACGGCGTAAGCGTTGGTCGACAGCGCAATGAAATGTTTGGCGATGTCGCTTTCGCCGCCGCCGTTTTTCAGGAACCAGTCTTTCGCCGTCTCGGCATTGGTCATGGTCTCCTGCGTAGTGAAGGTTTTTGATGCAACGATGAAGAGCGTTGTTTCCGGATCGCATTGCGCCAGCGTATCGGCGATGTGCTGGCCGTCTACATTGGAAACGAAAAAGGCGCGCCGCCCGTCAATCCAGTAGGGGCGTAAAGCCTCCGTCGCCATCAGGGGCCCGAGATCAGACCCGCCGATGCCGATATTGACGATGGTCGTCAGGGGCTTGTCCGTGAAGCCCTTGCGCCCGCCGCCATGGACGGCGTCACAGAAAATCTTCATTTTTTCGCGTTCAGCGCGGACTTGTCTGGAGACATTTTCGCCGCCCACATGATAATCGCGCATGGAAAAGTCACGCAGCGCCGGATGCAGCACCGCCCGGCCTTCGGTGACGTTGATTTCTTCGCCGGCGAACATGGCGTCGCGGGCTGCTTCGAGCTTTGCGGCCATGGCGAGCGCAATCAGATGATCGGCGACGTCTTCGGTGATTTTGTTTTTGGAGTAATCGAGAAACAGCCCCGCCGCTTCGACGGAATAACGCTCGAACCGGGCCGGGTCGTCTTCGAAGAGGGCGCGGAGCGAAACATCTTCAAGCGCATCGGCGTCTCGTCGGAGCGCCTCCCATTGGGGGGTAGTTGCAATGCCGGTCATGCCCTTGTCCCTGAAACCTTTGCGCGATCTTGAAACTGATACGGATTTTAAACGTCTTCCTCAACGCGTTTTAAGGAAAAGGCGGTAAACGGGCGGGATGCAACTCACCGCTCCCACTCGCACCGATCTGATCAAACGCCTGCTGACGAGCCTTGCAGCCATCATCGCCGTGTCAGCGATTTTCGGGCTGAAAGCGCAGGAATGGGAGCAGCATGCTGCGGCGGAACATCGCAAAGCCGAAAGAATCGCCGCGACACAGCTAGAGACCGGCTCCTGAGACTGCGTTGAGCACCGCTTTCCTGGTCAGCGGCAGCGGCAAAACAGAGCCTTCTCCCGACGCATCATAGTAAACATAGAGCGGCACGCCGCTCGCCCCGAAGCTCGCCAGCGCCTGCGTGATTTCCGGATCGCGCACGGTCCAGTCCGCGACCATGAAGACCGTTCCCGTCTCGGCGAAGGCCCGGCCAAGCTTTTCGTCGGAGAAAACCGTCATCTTGTTGAACTGACAGGTGACGCACCAGGCGGCGGTGAAATCGATGAAGACCGGCCGGCCCTGCGCCCGATAGGCGTCGAGCGCCGCTGCGCCGTAAGGCTCGGCCGCGATTGCGCCATAACCATGCTCGGACACCGGCGACGTCTGCGCCGCCGCTGCGGGAAGACGGGTCAGCGGCGCAAGGGCGATCACAGCCGCCAGCGCCGAAACCGCCCGCAAGGCGAAAGCCAGACCGCCGTCGGCTTTACTTTTCTCATAACCCCAGGCCGCAAAGGCGAGGAGGACAGCCCCGGTGAGCACCGCGCCGAGCCCCGCGCCAGTGGTCTGCTGCGCCAGCACCCAGAGGAAATAGGCGGCGGCTGCGAAGACCGGGAAGGAAAGCGCCTGCTTGAAGATCGCCATCCACGGCCCCGGTTTGGGCAGGCGCTGGCCCAGCCCCGGCGCGAAGGACAGGAGGAGATAAGGCGCGGCAAGACCGAGACCAAGCATTGCGAAAATCGTCAGCCCCGCAATCGGCGGCAACAACAGCGCAGCGCCCATGGGCGCGCTCAATAATGGTCCGATGCAAGGCGCAGCGACAACAACCGCGAGCGCGCCGGTGAAAAAAGCGCCCATGCCGCCTTTTTTCGACGCAAGCCCTTCGCCCGCGCCCGCGAGCCCCTCGCCCGCAGAAAACAGCCCGGCGAGATTAAGCCCGACCAGCAACAGCACATAGGCCGACAGCGCCACCACCCATGGCGATTGCAGATGAAAGCCCCAGCCGAATTGGGCGCCGCCGGCGCGCAAGGCGAGCAGCGCGCCGCCCATCAGCAGAAACGTCGCCATAACGCCCGCTGCGTAAAGCAGGCCATGGAGCCGCACCGTATCAGGGTGTTCGCGCGCGCTCTGCATGAAAGCTGCGGCCTTGATAAACACCACCGGAAAGACGCAAGGCATGACATTCAAAATCACGCCGCCCAAAAAGGCGAACACCAGCAGCAAGCCGAGCCCGGGGGCTTTTTGCGGCGTCACTTGCGGGACCGTTGCCGGTTTTTGCAGCGGCGCCGGAACGTCGGCCGTCAGCGCAACAGCGCGAGCATCGCCGCCTTCGCCAAAGGTCAAAAGACCGGGAAAGGTCTTCTCTTCATAGCGCTCGACCCAACCCGGCTGCATCGCAATGCGCAAGGCGCTATCCGCCTCCACAACGTCCTGCGGCGCCGGCGGCGAGACGACGCCTTCAGGCCCGGCGAAGAAAAACACATTGTCTGAAACGAAATTTTCCGGCGCATCCATGGTCAACACATAGGCGCCGTCTTCGACAGCGATTGTCGCGCGCCCTTCATATGCTTCCGGCAGTTTGGCGCGCGCGAGGCTGAACAGAACCTTGTGCGACGGATCGGGAGTGCTCTGCGCCAGCACCGGCAGCGAAAAAGAAAAACGCCCGTCTTCGGGAACGCAGATTTCTTCGCAAGTCTGCCACGACGCATCGATGGCGATGTCGATGCTCGCCCCCGGCGTCGCATTCGCAGGCGCCATTACGGGAACGAGAAATACAGGCGCGCCTTCATGGGCATAACTCGCCAGCGGGCCCACGGGTATGAATTCCGGCGCGGGATGCGCGATCTCGCCCGCCGTAAATCCTTCGGGCAATGACCAGTCCAGCCGCAAGGGAAGCCCGGCATCGCCCGGATTGGTCCAGAACACGTGCCAACCGGGGCTGATCTCCTGACGAATCGCGAACCAGAGCGTCTCGCCCGGCGCAAACCCCGCCGCCTCAGGCGTAATCCCGGTTCTTGTGTAGTCGTTCTCAATCACGGTTTGCGCCCGCGCCCCGGCAAGGGACGCCGCAAAGGAGATCAGCGTGAGGAGAAATGCGAGACGGAATTTCATGGCGTCTTGGTAACGGGGCCCGCAGAGAAGGCCAATGCTTATTCGCTTTTCTCCGCTCAGGATCGCTGAAACTTGAACATGAAAAAGCCGGGCGGCGCTAATCACGCGGCCCGGCTGATCTTTGAGGTCGTTCTAAACCGGTTAGTTTGAAACCAGCGGTTTAAAGACATCCTGCTCGGTGAGGTTAAAGCGCTTGGCGCGGCGCTGAAGCAGGAGGCGCCAGTTGCCCATGGAGATGAGCAGCGCATAAATCAGGGCCAATACGCCCTGGCTTTCAAGCTCCATTTTGGTCTCAATGGGAAGCGCCTTCAAACGCTCTTCGTCAACGCCGAAATATTGCGCAAAGGTCACCGGCTCACTCGCGCCGGAGGGCGTGTAATGGGCGGTCTGCTGCTGGATCAGCTCATGATGGTTGAGGAGCTTTGCAAACTGCTCCGTCTGCTGACGGTCGCGTTCGTAGGTTTTGACGAAGTCCACCGCCGCCTGCGTTTGCTGCGTCATCTGGCCGTCTTCGAAAAGACGATTCTCACCCGTCGTGGTCAATCCTTCGAAGCCGCGGTCAATCACCACCGCCATGCGCTCGCCGCTCGCTTCGGCGGCGACGCCAAAGGGATAACGGCGCACATAGCCGGGGATGTAGGAGAAATCCTCCCAATTGCCGTTGTCGTCGACAAAAAGGTTGAAGTCATCATAAAGCCCGGTGACAGCCAGAAGCTGAGGCTGTTCCTGCGACATGAAGATCAAGGGATAATCTTTGATCGCCGACGGGATCTCGCCAAGCGTAACCGGCAGCGCCCGCACTTTGGAGGCGAAGCCGAAGGGATGCGACGCCGGCGTAATGCCGAGATCGCCATGTTTTTCTTTCATCAACAGTTCCGGCTGTTCGTAAAGGAACATACGGCCGGTCACTTCGGGGAGAGCTTGCGCCTCGCTCATTCTCAAAACCTTCCTTGACTAAAAACCGCCCGGTCTTTGACGCCGCCTTTGCGGGCCCTCCGTGCTGGTTTGGATATTCGGCAGCGACGCTTAGCAAAAAGGCCCTGAAGCTCCAACCCTTCTGGCGCCAGCAGCGGTTTTTTTCCGCGCAGATGTGGTCAGGACGCCAGAAAAGACGCCAATTCTTCAGGTTTTTGCATCGGCGCAAGATGTCCGGCGCCCTCGTCAACCGTCAGCTCCACGCCAAGTTTTTGGAGCCGGGCTCGCGCAAAGGCTGGAACGGTCGAGGCCGCCTGACGGGCCGCGAAAACACGAACCGGGGCTGGCGCATGCGCCGCCGCCTTCCAGAAATCATTGGCCTGGGCGGCAAAGGTCGCCGCCTCCCATGCGGGCGCACAGGAAAGGCGAACGCCCACCGCCCCCTCTGTCGCGAGGCCGTCGGTCAAATAATCTTCCAGAACGCCGGGCGCCCAATCGCGAAACAGGGTTTTGCGGCCATAGGAGGCGACAACCTCCTGCCGGGACGCCCATTGGCTGCGCCGTCGCAGCGACTGGCGCACCAGCGGCATGCGCGCGGCAAAGGCCGGCCAGAGCGGTGTTTTCGCAAAACTGGAAAGCCAGGCCGGCATGGCCACCGGCTCGATCAATTTCAGGGCGGCGACATCGCGCCTGCCTTCGGCGACCAGCAAGGCGACAGCGGCACCAAGAGAATGTCCGGCCAGCGTCCAGCCCTCACGGTTCTCCTGATCGAGAAAGGCGCGCACATCGTCGCGAAAAATCGCCCAGGACCGGAGGCTTCCCGGCTCGGCTGGCAGTTTGCTGCGACCATGGCCGCGATGATCGAGGGCGTAAATGTCATAGGCGCCGGCAAGCGACGACAGCATCCGGGCATAGGCGGAGGCGCAAAATCCGGTTGCATGAAGAAATAACAGCGGGGCGGCGCCGGTGTTTTCCCAGCGCCAGCCGCTCATTTCGCCATCCGCCAGATGAACCGTAAACCGGCGCGCTTCAGACGTTGCATTCGTATCTAACATGTTCCGGACATCGCCTATGGAACGATCAGGATCAACGCCTGATCACATAGCCTTATTGTTCAATGGCGAGCTTATAAAGCGCACGCATGTGAAGCGCGTCAGGGATCGCCCGGTGCAGGCGCGGCGCGGCGCGGTCAGCCTCCGCAATGCACCGATCAACCTTTTCAGGCGTGGCGCCACGGAAGATCGAGGAAAAATCGCTCACGACAAAGCGTTGCCGGACCTTGCCCGCCTGAAACAGGCGATAGAGCCAGAAACCGTCCCAGTCCGGCGCATCGGAATAGACGAGCTTGCCTGCGAGCGCTTCATTCAGTTTTTCACAAACCTCGCCAGGCTGAACCCCTTCGCGTTGAAGGTCGTCATGAGGCACGCCGTGCAGCGCCTCCGCCTCGGCGTCCCAGTCCTCGAGCGACCATGCAGGGTCAGGCCGGATCAGCATCGCCTGCGGGGCGCCGCTGGCGAAACACCAGCCCACCTCAATCGGCCAGGAACGCGCGGACAAGCCCGAGGCTTCAAGGTCGATGAAAGCGATGTCTTTCAATTGGGCAACAGACACATCAAAATCGGCATATCAAAAAATCGGGCGGAACGAACGGATTGCGGCGAACCGGGCGAGTATGGCTTGTGGCAGAGCGCGCGGCAAAACAATAGTGCCCCAGAATTTTTATTCAATTACAAGAGGTTATAGATGGCGACGCTTCTAACGGTCGAAACTGCGGGGCGCAAGGCCATCGACATCACGGCGCAGCTGGAGGCCGTCCTCGCCCAGGCCCCGATCCAGAACGGGCTCGCCCATCTGTTTATCCAGCATACCTCCGCATCGCTGACGATACAGGAAAACGCCGACCCGGATGTGATGCGCGACCTTCTCGACTGGCTCGACAGCATCGCGCCAGAAACCGGACCCTATCGCCATGACGCCGAAGGCCCGGATGACATGCCCGCGCATTTGAAATCCGCGGTGACCGCGACATCGCTCACCGTCCCGTTTGCTGAAGGACGATTACTGCTGGGAACCTGGCAGGGAATTTATGTGCTTGAACATCGGCGCGCGCCGCAAAGACGGCGCATTGTCGTCACCTTGATTGAAGGCGTTTAGGAACGCACCCCGCCCTTGGGACGAAAGACGCCGCTTTCAGAGTCCTGTTCATAGTCGATGACATCGCCGCCAGTAGGGGACGCCGCTTTTCGCATCTCGTTCAACGCCTTGCGAAGCGGCCGCATGCGTCTTTCAGCGACGCGGAACAGGGCGACAGCGCCCGCGGCGGCCGCAACCGTCGCAACAAGAGTGGTGACTGCGCTCATGGCGAATCTCCTGTCCAAGTCTCGGCCCTAAAGACCGAATCGCGCCCATAACGCCCTGCGCTCGCCCGCCGCCAGCATCTCATCGGCGTCGATCAGGGACGGCGCCGAAAGTCCTGACGCCCCAGCTTCGCCCCCCATCAGTTTTTTCAGGAGAGACCCGCTGTCGGGCGAGATACGCTTGACCTTAACATCTTTTCCGTAGCGGTCGCGCAGAAAATCGCCGAGTTGAGCGGTTCCGTCGACCAATCCCTTTTGCGCCGCCGCAGCGCCTGTCCAGAACCGTCCCGAAAAGAGATCGGGATCGCTGGAAAGCTTGTCACCGCGCCGCTCCTTCACCAGCGCAATGAACTGGTCGTGGAGTTCAGCGAGCATCACCTCGAGCCGGGCCACATCTTCCGGATCTTCGGGTTTGAACGGGTCCAGCGTCGATTTGTTTTCGCCAGCCGTGTAAACGCGCCGCTCAATCCCCAGCTTTTTGATCGCTTCTGGAAATCCGAAACCGCCGGAAATCACGCCGATCGAGCCCACAATGGAGCTTTCATCAGCGTAAATTTCGTCGGCGGCGATAGCGAGAATATATCCGCCCGAAGCGCCCACATCCTCGATAAAGGCCAGGACAGGAACATCCTTTTCGCGCGCCTGCCGCCGGATGGCGCTCATGATAAGACGCGATTGAACCGGAGACCCGCCGGGCGAATTGATCGCCAGCGCCACTGCTTTCAGATCACCCGGCTTGAACGCCGCCTCAATCGCCTTCTCGATTTTTTTGAGCGTCAGCCCTTTGCGCCCGGCGCCCATTTCGCCAATGACGCCGTTAAGCTCAATCACGGATACGCGAGGCGCCGATTCACCTGTGAAGGGGAGCTTCAGCCAGAGATTTTTGAAGAGTTCGGAGATATCTGCCATCGGCTGCAAGTAAGGTAAAAGCCGAAGCTTTTCAATGCGCCAGCGCCAGCGCCGCTGGAAAGATGGTTACCCGGGACGCCGCCGAAAGGCCGCAGCCGGGAGCGCTTGACCGGTCAGCCGCCAGCGACCAATCTGCGAACCCGTTGCAATGAGGCGAAAGGCGTAATTTTGGGACTGGCCGCGACAGCAAGCGAGACTATCGCCGCAAAACGCGCGCCGGAGTTCCTTTCGGCGGTCGACCGCCTGCGCGCGCTGACCGACGCCGATCTTCAGGCTGTGAACCGGGAAATCCTGGGCCGCCTCGATTCGCCGGTGGCGATGATCCCGCAACTGGCGGGTCACCTCATCAATGCCGGGGGCAAGCGGCTACGCCCGATGCTCACCCTCGCCTCCGCCGGCGTCTTTTCCTATGACGGCGATGACCATGTGAAACTCGCCGCTGCGGTTGAGCTTATCCATGGCGCCACGCTGCTGCATGACGATGTCGTTGACGGATCGGCGCTGCGCCGCGGCGCCTCCACCGCGAACATCATCTGGGGCAATAAGGAAAGCGTGCTCGTCGGCGATTTCATTTTCTCGCGCGCCTTTGAACTGATGGTCGAAGCGAAGAATCTGGGCGTCCTGCGCGCCCTGTCCCATGCGTCAGGCGTTATCGCCGAAGGCGAAGTCCTGCAATTGACGACACAGAAAAATATCGCCGCCACCTTCGAGACCTATATCAATGTGGTGAAGGCGAAGACGGCGGCGCTGTTCGCCGCCGCAACGGAAGTCGGCGCCATGATCTCCGGCTCCGGCGCACAGGATGAAGACGCCATGCGCCGTTTCGGCGATCATTTCGGCGTCGCCTATCAGCTTATTGATGACGCACTTGATTATTCAGGATTCGAATACGCGCTCGGCAAAACAATCGGCGATGATTTCCGCGAAGGCAAGATGACGGCGCCGGTGGTTTTCGCCGTCGCCCGCGCGCGCGATGAAGAAAAACCTTTCTGGCGCCGGGTCATCACCGAAGGCCGCCAGGAAAAAGGCGATTTCGAAAAAGCGCGGGAATTGATGGAGCGCGACGGCGCGCTTGAAGACACGATTGAATGCGCCCGTTCCTACACCCGCAAGGCGCTTGATGCGCTTGAAGATGCGCCGCAGAACGACTTTACGAGCGCGCTCGCCGACCTGGTCGAAACCTCGACAGCCCGCGGCGCTTAAAGCAACTCTATTCAGCGGCGGAAAAAGACGCATCCGGTTCGGCGCTCGCCAACAGCCCGGCGCGCATCGCGGGGCGATAGATCGCGACCGCGCCAATCGTGAACAGGAGCGACAGCACCAGCGGAGTCATCCAGTGCAGCGTCGCCGGATGAGTCAGCATCAAAATCGCCGCCGCCGATGAGAAACTGATCAGCGACATATAGACAATAGAGACCCGCGCATGGGACGCGCCGAGACGCATCATCAACTGGTAGAAATGCTCGCGGTGGGCCTCAAGGACATTCTGTTTCCGCAAGAAGCGCGAAACCAGCGTCCATGCAACGTCAAACAGAAACGGCAAAAAGATCACCGGAATGACGAGCGCGCTGAGATGCCCGTCTGTCCAGTTGACGCCGAGCACCGCGAAAGCCGCGATGAAAAAACCGAGCGCCTGACTGCCATTGTCGCCCATGAACAATTTACCGCGCAAAAGATTTTCCGGCAGGAACGACGCCGCCGACAGCGCCAGCAACAGCGCCGCAACCGCCAGCGCCGGGGCGCCCGTGAAACTCGCGATCACCGCAAACCAGGCGAGGCCCACCGCCGCCGCGCCGCCAGCCATGCCATTGGCGCCGTCCATGAAATTAAACGCGTTCATGAAACCCGCGATCCAGAGGATCGTGACCGGCACGCTCACCGCAGCAGGAATCGCCACCTCCCCGAACCACGGCAACGGAACGGATTGGAGCGGCGCGAAAAGAATGGTGAAAAGCGCGGCGATCGCCACCTGTCCCACCAGTTTCCAGATCGGCGAAAATGTCAGATGATCGTCAGCGTAACCGAGTGCGAAGGCGAGACCGCCGCAGACCGCCAGTCTTGCGAGCTTGCCGGCAGCGTCCGCATCGCCCGCGAAAGCGGAAACAACAAAAGCCCCCGCGACCCAGCCCGCCATGATCGCCGAACCGCCATTGCGCGGGGTCGCGCTCGTGTGGCTGGACCGCTCATTGGGATGATCGAGCACGCGCCGCGCCTGCGCCGCATAAAGACAGGCGCAATAGCTGACGGCGATCGTGACCGCGCCGGCACAGGCGAAAATGAAAGGTTCGATCAGCATGAAATCCGCCGGGTTCTGGAGCTTAAAACCTAGACCATCATGCACAATTTCGAAAGCGCTCATGATGGTCTAGGTATTTGTTTATCGCAGCGTTTTACGAAAACCAGCTAACGCTTTTTCAAACGTCGCCCAGGCGCACATAAAGCGCCGAGGCCATGGCCCAGTGTCCACGCGCTTGCGCCGCACGCGCCGCACGAGAGGCCGAAACGGGCGACGCAAACAAGGCGAAACACGTAGCGCCGGAGCCGGACATGCGCGCCGCGAGAGCGCCGGGCGCCGCCGCGAGCCGATTGATCACCTCACGGATCACCGGCGCCTTTTCGATAGCGAAAGCTTCGAGATCATTGCGCGTCGCCTGCATCGCCTGTTTCAGTTGCTGGTAGTTAGCCGCCCTGAAATTCGCGAGCAATGGCGCCGGCGGCGCGGGATAGGCCTTGTCAAAGGCGCGAAAAATCGGCCCCGTGGGCATTTCCACACGCGGATTGACGAGCGTGATCCATAATGGCGGCAAGGACGGGCCTTGCTCGATCCGCTCCCCCGCGCCCGAAACATTCACCGGCGCTTTTGCAAGACAGGCCGGAACATCGGCGCCCAAACGGAAGGCGAGCCGGATCAACGCCTCCTCACCAATATCAATCTTCCATAGCGCCACCAGCGCGTTCAACGCCGCCGCCGCATCGGCCGATCCGCCGCCGACGCCCGCCGCGACGGGAAGATTTTTCTCCAGCGTAATTGCAGCCCCCGCCTCAACCCCCGCCGCATGGGCGAGCATTTGCGCTGCGCGATAGACAAGGTTTTTTTCCGGCGGAAGATCTTTCAGCAGCGGCGCATAAGGCCCCGTCATGGTTAGCGACAAACTCTTCGCAGGCTCAACGCGAATGACGTCGCCGTCACGGGCGAACACAAAAAGACTGGCGAGATCATGCAGCCCGTCAGGACGAACAGGCCCGATATGCAGATAAAGATTGATCTTTGCAGGCGCGGCGAGAGCGATCATGCATCATTTTCCGGCGAACCGGTTTCCGGCGGCAACCCATCCTTGATCTTGTCTTCAATGCTTTTGCGCAATGTTTCCGTGGGCTCCAGCTCCAGAACGCGGCGCCATTCATAGCGCGCCTCAATCTTGCGTCCGAGACGCCAATAGACATCGCCAAGATGATCCGTAATCGTCGGATCAGCGGGCTCCAGAGACGCAGCGTGCTCGAGATGCCCGACCGCTTCCTCATAATCGCCGCGCTGATAGTGGGCCCAGCCGAGACTGTCGATATAGGCGCCGGAATTGGGCTCAAGCGCCACCGCCTTTTCGATCAGACTGAACGCCTCTTCGAGATTTTCACCGCGCTCCGCCCAGGAATAACCGAGATAGTTGAGCGCCGCAGATTCTTCCGGAGCGATCTCCACCGCCCGCTTCAGATCGGTTTCTGCAGCGGGCCAGTTATCGAGCGTCAGATAAGAGGCGGCGCGCCCGACCAGAAACCGCCATGCGTCTTCATGGGGATCTTCCGGTAGGGCGTCGATCAGCGCCGTATATTCGCGCACGGCGCCGCGATGATCGCCTTCACTGGCGAGCAGGTTAGCATAGGTGAACCGTCCTTCCGGCGAGCTTCCCGAATTGGCCAGCGCGCGTAAGAGCCTTTTTGCTTCACGGTCCTCGCCTTGCGCCATAAGCCCGCCGGCAACTTCGATCTGCGCCTGCTCATAAAAAGCGGAAGATTTCGGAATGCCCCGCAACATGGCGACGGCCTTTTTATTGTCGCCATAGGCGTTCAAAATCGAGCCCGCGAGACGCTGCGCATGATCGAATTCCGGCGCGAGATAGAGCGCAATGCGCGTGAAAGCCAGCGGCATATCATAATTGGCGTCACCGACGCGAAAGCCGGCTTTTTCCGCCGCGTCACGCTGTTCAACAGTTTGCTGCAGCACTGCAGAGCCGAAGATATACAGCGCGACGGCAGCGCCTTTTTGCGGCGTTACATCGGCCCAAGCCGTATCGGTCTTGCCGGCGTCAAGGCGGCGCAGTCCGCTCTCCGCCACCTGACGGTCAGGACCGGGATATTGCGCCAATAATTCATAATGGTTGCGGGCGCCGTCGAGACCGCCGGAGCGCTCAAGAAACGATCCATAGGCGTCACGGGCGACGATGCCGCCATAGGACATGAGCGCAAGCTGGTACGCAGTGCGCGCCTCATCAACGAGCCCGGCGTTTTCAAACAGAAACGCCTGATGCAAAGGATGAAATCCGCGGAAGGTTTCGCCCTTTTTCGCCGCCAGCGCTTTGAGCGCCGGTTCCGGCCCCTCTTCACCAGCGATGGCCCATGCATCGAGGATGATCATGGCCGCCGCGAAATACTCAACCTCCGCATCAGCGGAAAGCGCAGCGCGCGCGCCAGGATAGTTTTTGTTTTTCAGAGCGTGCGCAGCTTCGACCAACCGCGCGAGATCGTCATCCTCAATATCGTCATTGGAAAGAATTTTCGGCGCCAGCGCAGCAGCCGCGTCAATGTCGCCGGACGCCACCTGAAAGAAAAACGCGCCACGCAGAACTTCATCGGTGTTTGAACCGCCGGTCTCGACATCGCCGAAGGCTTCCGCCGCGACGCCGACATTATTGCTGCGCGCGGCGAGACGCCCCGTCAGGTAGTCGCCAACGACGGTCGCCTCATTCGGCGACGTCGCGCAGCCGGTAGCGGCCAGACCAATGGCGAATAGACTAAACAGACTTTTGCGCGGCACTCGGGCGCTCCTTACATATTTGGATAATTCGGCCCGCCGCCGCCTTCAGGCGTCGTCCAGACAATGTTTTGCGACGGATCTTTGATGTCGCAGGTTTTGCAGTGAACGCAGTTCTGGGCATTGATCTGAAACTGCGGATCGCCGCCGCCCTCCCCGGTCACCACTTCATAAACACCTGCCGGACAATAGCGTTGCGCAGGCTCGGCATAGACCGGCAGATTAACGCCGATGGGGATTGAAGGATCTTTAAGTTTGAGGTGGGAAGGCTGATCTTCTTCGTGATTGGTCGCGGAAAAGGCGACATTTGTCAGTCGGTCGAAGGTTGTCTGTCCATCGGGGCGCGGATACTCGACAGGCTTGTGCTTGGCCGCCGGCTCCGTCGCCGCCGCATCGGTTTTCCCGTGCCTCAATGTCCCGAAAAAGGACAGCCCGGAAACAATCGAATTCATCCATAATTCGAGCCCGCCCAGCGCAATAGCGCCGATGCGCGTGCCGAATTTTGACCATAGGGGTTTCACATTGCGCGCCTTGAAAAGCTCTCGCTTGACGCCGGAGGCGTGATAGGCGGCCTCATAAGCGTCGAGCATATCGCCTTCGCGACCGGCGCTTACAGCCTCGAAAGCCGCATCCGCCGCCATCATGCCCGTCAGCATGGCGTTGTGATTGCCCTTGATGCGCGGCACATTGACGAAGCCCGCGGAACAGCCGATCAGCGCGCCGCCCGGAAAGGCGAGTTTCGGAACAGACTGATAGCCGCCCTCGGTAATGGCGCGCGAGCCATAGGCGATACGCTTGCCGCCTTCCAGAAGCTCGGCGATCTCCGGATGGGTCTTGAATTTCTGAAACTCCCCATACGGATAAAGGTAGGGATTTTTATAGTTCAGATGCACGACAAAACCGAGCGCGATGGTGTTGTCGCTATAGTGATAGAGGAACGAGCCGCCGCCGGTGTCGTCTTTCAGCGGCCAACCGAATGTATGTTGCACATGGCCGGGGCGCGATTTTTCCGGCGCAATCTCCCACAGCTCTTTCAAGCCGATGCCGTATTTTTGCGGATCGCTGTTTTCATCGAGCTTGAAATTCGCGATCAGCTGTTTCGCCAGCGAACCGCGCACGCCCTCGCCGATCAGCACATATTTGCCGACAAGCTTCATGCCGGGCTCGTAGGAGTCTTTTTTCTGGCCGTCCTTGCCGATGCCCATTTCACCGACAACGACGCCGCGCACCGAACCATCCTCGCGATAGAGCAGTTGCGAGGCCGCCATGCCGGGATAAATCTCAACGCCCATGCCTTCAGCCTGTTCGGCGAGCCAGCGGCAGACATTGCCCATGGAAACGATATAGCAGCCATGGTTCTTGACCATGTCCGGCATGCCAATCACGGGCAGCGACATAGACCCGCTCGCGCCCAGAATTTTAAAGCTCTCGGACGAAACAGGCGTGTCGATGGGCGAGCCCATATCGCGCCAGTCAGGGAGCAGCGCGTCAAGACCTGATGGATCGAGCACAGCGCCCGACAAAATATGAGCGCCGACTTCCGAGCCCTTTTCAACAACCACGACATTGATGTCGCCGCCGGCCTCGGCCGCGCGCTGTTTGAGGCGTATGGCGGCGGAAAGGCCCGCCGGCCCCGCCCCGACAATCACCACATCGAATTCCATCGCTTCGCGTTCTGGCGCTTCTTCTGTCATTACGTCTTCTCTTTTTCGCTGCCACGAGGTTTAGTCCCGCATCGGGGTCCTGCGGTTTTGGCAAAAATCATCGGGAAAAGCCACGTCGCAAAGCATTGTTTTCCGAAGGATCATATGAGTTTTAATATAGCCGCCATGGTTTGCGCCGGTTTCGTCGCACTGCTTTTGCTGGCTGAGCATCGCGGCGACGAGCGGCTGCGATGGATCGCAAAGCCTGCAGCGTCGCTTGCTTTCGTGCTGGCGGCGCTCGCTGGCGGCGCAGGCGAGAGCGCCTATGGGCTCTGGGTGCTCGCGGCGCTGATCTTGTGCATGGCGGGCGACATCCTCCTTATTCCTGCTGGGGAAAAAACCTTTCTCGGGGGCATGGGCGCCTTCGCCGCCGGTCACGCCGCCTATATCGGCGCATTTTTTTGGGGCTGGCCCCAATTGACGGCGATTTTCATCGTCGGGGCGGCGGCCATGATTGTCTTCGCCGCGCTCTCCCTGCGCTGGCTTTGGCCGCATCTCGGGGCCTTTCGCGGGCCGGTTGCGGTCTACACAGCCATCATCGCCATGATGGTCGCGACCAGTTTTCTCGCCGCGCCGCCAACCCGCCCCACGCCAAGCCTCCTCGTTATCGCAGGGGCCATCGGCTTCGCAGTTTCAGATCTCGCCGTCGCCCGGGAGAAATTTGTCGCCCCGGCGTTTTTCAACAGGGCCTGGGGCCTGCCGCTTTATTATGGGGCGCAATTGATGCTCGCGGCTTCTGTTTAAGGCGTCTCTTCTGTTAGGATATGACCATGGTGGAAGTTTCCGAAGTCGAGGCGGCGCGCGCCCTGTTGCGCTGGTATGCGGAAATGGGCGTCGATGAAGCGGTCGGGCCCGCACCCGCCGATCTTTACAGCTGGACTCGCCTTGATCCCGCCGCCGCGCCGCGCCTTGAAAGCGTGCGCAAGGCCGATGCGCCTGCTGCGCCGGCACCGCCCGATCCGGAATCAATCTCCACAGACGAGGCGATCAAAGCCGCCGAAGCGCTGGCGGCCGCCTGCGACAGCTACGAGGCGCTCGAAGCCGCCGTGAAAGCCTTTGAGGGCTGCCCCTTGAAGACCGGCGCGAAAAACACCGTTTTCGCCGACGGAACGCCGGGGGCCGACCTCCTGGTGATCGGCGAGGCGCCGGGCCGGGACGAGGACCAGATCGGCAAACCCTTTGTGGGCCGTGCGGGCCAGTTGCTCGACCGGATGCTCGCCGCCATCGGCCGGGACCGCACCTCTAATACACTGATTTCAAATGTTATTTTTTGGCGTCCGCCAGCTAACCGGACGCCGACGGCGCTCGAAACCGCCGTCTGCAGGCCGTTCGTGGACCGTCTGATCGAAATCACCGATCCCAAAGCGGTCCTGATCGCCGGAGGCGCGCCGCTTCAGGCGCTGCTCGGGATCACCGGCATCATGCGGGCGCGAGGCGTGTGGCGGGAGATCGAGACGGCGGGCGGCAAGCGCTATCCGGCGCTCCCCACCTATCACCCGGCCTTTTTGCTTCGCCAGCCGGCGGGCAAGCGCCTCGCCTGGGCTGACCTTCAGTCCCTCGACCGGCGGTTAAAGGAGCATTAACCGACATTACCATATTCTTAGGTGTAAAGTTTGGGGCGTTGGGATCATTTCCCTTTTTTCACTTCCGGCGGCGATAATGCCGTCACCGGGTCCCGCAAAAGCGGGCAAAAGGAAGATTTGAGTTATGGCGGCTATGCGCTGGTTTTCGGTTTTTGTGATGTGCGCCGCACAGGGAGCGGTCGCCGCAGCCGCTGCGGATGAAACCGCGCCGCAGGAAATCACCCTCGCCGATCCTGCTGCCGCATCGGCCCTTTCCGTCCGTGTGCTGAGCGATCAGGACGCCGCGCTCTATAAGGAAATTTTCGCGCTGCAAGAAGATGGCCGCTGGAAAGAAGCGGACGCGAAAATCGCTGCGCTCGAAAACGACATCCTGATGGGCTATGTGCAATTTCAGCGCTATATGCACCCAACCGCCTATCGCTCCACCTTCGGTGAGTTGAAACGCTGGATGTCGTACTACGCCGACCATCCGGAAGCGGATAAAATTTATTCACTGGCCCGCAAACGCCAGCCTCGCGGCGAAACTTCCCCCGTTCGTCCGATTTCGCGCAAATGGCGTTCAGAGCCTGAAAAGGAACTCCACCCCGATCTTGAAGGGGACTACGACCGGAAAAGCCGTTCCAATGTGCGCCGCATCGAAGGCCGCGTTCGCTTTCTCTCCAACAAGGAGCGTGCGCTTGAAGCCAGGCGTGAAATCGACGGCCATTTGAAACGCGGAACCATCACCGAGCGCCAATATGACCGCATGTCTTCCTGGATTGCGGCCAGCCTTTATTATCAGGGCTATATCGACGCGGCCGCTGAGATGGCCGACGCCGCAGCCGCCCGCAATGGCGACAGCGCAGTGCTGGCATACTGGATCGCGGGGCTGATCAAATATCGCCAGGGCGATATCACCGGCGCCCATAATCTCTTCAAAGCCATGGCCGCCACGCCTTATCAGGAAGATTCGCTTCGATCCGCCGCCGGCTTCTGGGCCGCGCGCACAGCGCTCGCGGCCGGCGCCGCCGCGGATGTCACGCCCAATCTTGAGATCGCCGCCGAATATCCGTTCACCTTCTATGGACAGCTCGCCCTCGCCCAGCTAGGCCGCGCCTATGATTATAACTGGACGGCGCCGGAACTGACGCAGGATCAGCTTGAAGATCTCGCGGAAGACCAGCCGCGCATTCTTCGCGCCATTGCGCTGAACGAAGTTGGACAGACAAGCGAAGCCGATCTCGAATTGCGCTGGGCCAACGGCGCCATCGACGCGGACGAAACACCGCAATTACTCGCGCTCGCCATCGCGCTCGATTTGCCCGCCGCACAAGTTGATATCGCTCTTTCCGACGACAATCCGGCGCTTCAGGCCGGACTTTTCCCGGTCCCCCATTATGCGCCGGAAAACGGTTTCAAGGTGGACCGCGCGCTGCTTTACGCGCTGATGCGGCAGGAATCGAAATTCAAAACCGATGCGACGAGCCGCGTCGGCGCCCGCGGACTGATGCAGCTGATGCCGCGCACGGCAAGCTACATCGCCGGCGACCGCTCCCTTCGTTACAGCTCAGGCCGGGAACGGCTTTACGATCCGGCCTATAATATGGAGCTCGGCCAGAATTACGTGGATCATCTAATGACCCGCTCAACAGACGGCGACCTTTTCCATATGGCTGTCGCTTATAATGGCGGGCCCGGCAATTTGCGCCGCTGGAAACGCGATGTCGCGATTGAGGACCCGCTGCTTTTCATTGAAAGCATTCCAAACCGCGAAAGCCGTAACTTCGTTGAAATCGTGTTGACGAATTTCTGGGTCTATCGCGCCCGCCTCGGTCAGCCGGCGCCATCTCGCGAAAAAGTCGCGGCGGGTGAATTGCCACTCTATGAAGCGATCGATCAAATTGCAGGCCAAAGCGGCGAATAGGCGCCGCTCAGCCGACAAAGGCGTGTCCCGCCATTCCGACCATAAAGCCGACGACCGCCCCCATTGACGGATACCATGCGCGCTCCAATTGCGCCTGCGGCGCCACATCCCGAAACACCAGATAGACGATGCCCCCTGCGCAAAAGGTCATGATTGAACCGAGCAGCACATGGTCGGGGTGAAAAACGAAATAGCCCAGAAAGCCCCAGCCCACGCCTGACAGCGCCGCGAGTGAAATCACCAGAAGGGCGTGCTGCGCCATCCCCTTTCCGCCGCCCCTGTGCGTGATCTCGCGATAGGCGTTGAAGGCTTCGGGAATATTCTGCGCCGCAATGATCAGCGTCAGGAACAGCGCCTCGCCGTAATTCCGCGAAATCACCGCGCCGACAACAATGGCTTCCGGCACAAAGTCGAGCAGCATCGCCAGCAATTGCGACAGCGGCGTGCCGCGATTGGTGAAATACCGGTCGCACATCAAAAACGCGAAGGCGCCGCCTCCGAAACTCAGCAGCGACGCCCAAGCAGGCTGCAGCGCCATGCCCTTCGGAACCAGAACAAGCGACACCGCCGCAAGCAGCGCGCCGCCGCCAAAGGCGATGACGCCATGACGCACTTCCGAGCGCATCCAGTTCGGGTGAATGCGCTCCCAGCGTCCAAGGGCGCCGCCCGCCATGGCGGAAAAGGCGGCGATCAGGAGGAGGATGAGAAGCTTGATTTCCATACAGGCAGAAATTAACACCATGATTCACGAAACTGCGCGCGGCCAATAACAGCGCCGGACTTTGCCTGCGGGAAATGCTAGTCTGGCGCAATGCAAACAGGCGGGCATGCGCCCGCTCCATCATCCAGGATGCAGCCTATGAGCAATTCCATTGACGCCGAAGGCGGATGCCTGTGCGGCTCGGTCCGCTACCGGGTTTCCGGAAAGATTGAGGAAAGCGGCTATTGCCATTGCCGGACCTGTCAGCGCCAGTCCGGGTCGCCAGTGGTCGCCTGGTTTGCGCTGAACGCCTCCGGCTTTTCCTATCTCAAGGGCGCGCCAAAAACCTATCGCGCATCCGATCATGCGGGCCGGGAATTCTGCAGCGATTGCGGAACCTATATCGTGTTTCGCGAAGACGATGAGTCACAAACGCTGGGCGTCAACACGGCGACGCTGGATGACCCGGCGCTGTCGCCGCCGGATTTCCATATCTATTGCGAGGATCGCATTGAATGGTTTGAGACGGATGACCATCTGCCGCGCTTTAAGCGAGGCCGCACAGACTAGCGCAAACGCTTACTGCGTGCTCATGATCGACATGATCGCAGGGCCAAGGATAACCGCGAACAGAACCGGCAGGAAGAAGCCGATCATCGGCACGGTGAGTTTCGGCGGCAGCGCGGCGGCTTTCTTTTCCGCTTCCTGCATCCTCAGCTCCCGGCTTTCCTTCGCCATCACGCGCAAGGACTGGCCAAGGGGCGTACCGTATTTTTCCGACTGGACCAGCGCTGTGACAACGCCTCTCACCGAGTCGAGACCGGTGCGCTCTGCGAGATTCACATAAGCTTGTTTGCGTTCCTGCAAGTAAGAAAGTTCCGCCGTCGTCAGACCAAGCTCTTCAGCAAGTTCAGGACAGTTCGGACCTACTTCATCGCCGACTTTCTGGAGCGCCGCCTCGATAGACATGCCCGCTTCAACACAGATCAGGAGGAGGTCAAGCGCATCAGGCCAGGTCTCCTGAATGCTTTTCTGGCGCTTGGAGACCGCATTGGAGATATAAATACTCGGCAGATAAAAGCCGACGCAGAACCCGCCAAAGGTCGCCATCAGCTTGCCGAAGCTGTCGAGTTCAAACCCGTCCAGCAGATAAACATAGATCCCGGCGATAATCGCTACGATGAACGGCAGGCTGAGACGCGCCGTCATGAAAGTGAAGACCGGACCCTGACCGCGATAGCCGGCCATCATCAGTTTCTTGCGCGCGGAATCGGCGTCGAAAACTTCAAGCAGCTTGAGGCTTTCCACAAGCTCTTTGACCGCGCCTTGCGGCGTGGTGTTTCGCAGGCCCTTGGTTTTCTTCGCCAGCGCATCACGCTGTTGTTTACGGAGATTGTCGCGGTAATTGCCGACCGATTTCATCCGCTCCTTGAGCTTGTCCTTGACGAGCAAGGGCTCAAGCACGGTGAAGATCGTCGCGATCGCCGCCAGCGAAACTAGCGCTGCGATCTGGAAACTCCTGTCCGTGACAGCATTGATGATGGCTTCCATGACGACGTTAAACCTTAATCTGGGTCATCTTCTTCATAACGAAGATGCCTGTTCCCATCCAAAGCCCGGCGCCAATCAGGATGAAATTACCGACTTTTTCCGTAAACAGCGGCGTCAGATAATCCGGTGACGAGAGCTGCACCGCGCCCGCCACAAGGAAGGGCAGCGAGCCGATAATCCAGGCGGATGCCTTGGCTTCCGACGAAAGCGCCTTGATCTTGCCTTCCATCAGCTTGCGCGAGCGCAACACATTGGCAAGGTTGCCCAAGGCTTCGGCGAGGTTACCGCCAGTCTTTTGCTGGATCATCAAAACGATGCCGAAGAAATTCACTTCCTGAAGCGGCATCCGCTCATACATGCGTTCAAGCGCCTGATCGAGTGAAAGACCGACGCGGATGCCCTCGACCAGCATGTGAAACTCGTCGCTGACCGGACGCGGCGCCTCGCGCGCGATGATTTTCAAGCACTCATTGACCGGCAGGCCCGACTTCACACCGCGCACAATGACGTCGATGGCGTTGGAGAATTCACTGACGAATTTCTTTTGACGGCGCGTGCGCAGGAAGTTCAAAACCCAGCGGGGGAATCCGAGACCGCCAACAGCAACCATGAGGCCGCTGATCCACAATTTTTGCCCGGAGATGACGCCAATAAGACCGAACATCAGCGCCGCAACCGCCGAGGCGATATAAAAATGCTTGCGCTTCATGGGCAGACCCGCCTGTTCGAGGGTCTGATCCATCGTCAGGCGTTTTTTCTTTTTCAGGTTTTTCGTCTTGTCGTCGAGCGCCGCCAGAGACTCTGCGAGTTTCTTGCGCCGCTCTTTATGTTGGGCTTCTGCATTGCCGCCGCCTGAGCGCTTCGCGACCTTGGCGGTATTGAGCGCCGCGACACGCTTATTCGCCTTGTCGCGCTGATTGGGCGTGAGCAGAACAACGGCGAGCGCGCCGAACGCGACCACCCCGAGAACCACAACAATGAGGATCTGCTGATCCATAAACCCCTACTCCGATGCGGCGTCGAGTGCGGAGGCAAGCTCCGCTTCCTTGCCGTAATACCGGGCGCGGTCCCAGAATGCCGGACGCGCGATACCGGTCGATTTGTGCTTGCCGACGATCTTTCCGTCAGCGTCTTCGCCATCCATATCGTATACGAACAGATCCTGCGTGATGATCGTGTCGCCTTCCGTGCCGAGCACTTCAGTGACATGCGTGATGCGGCGCGAACCGTCGCGCAGACGCGCAGCCTGAACCACGATATCGATTGAACCGACAATCATTTCCTTGATCGTTTTTGAAGGCAGGTTGTAGCCGCCCATCGTGATCATGGATTCGATACGCTGCAGGGCTTCGCGCGGGGAGTTGGCGTGAAGCGTGCCCATGGAGCCGTCGTGACCGGTGTTCATGGCCTGAAGCAAGTCGAACGCTTCGGGGCCGCGGACCTCGCCGACGATGATCCGTTCAGGGCGCATACGCAGACAGTTTTTCACGAGATCGCGCATGGTCACTTCGCCCGACCCTTCAAGGTTGGGCGGGCGCGTTTCGAGGCGCACCGTATGGGGCTGCTGCAGCTGAAGTTCCGCCGCGTCCTCACAGGTGATGATGCGTTCATCATGCTCGATAAAGCCGGTCATACAGTTCAGAAGGGTCGTTTTACCGGAACCCGTACCGCCAGAGATCAGCGTGTTGATCCGGCAGTGACCGATAATCTCGAGCACCTTGGCGCCTTCCGGCGAAATTGAGCCGAAATTGACAAGATCCTGAATGCGGAGCTTGTCCTTTTTAAACTTACGAATGGTGAGCGCGGCGCCGTCGATCGAGAGCGGCGGCGCGATGACGTTCACACGAGACCCGTCCGGCAAGCGCGCGTCGCATATGGGGCTGGCTTCGTCGACGCGGCGGCCGACCTGGGACACGATGCGCTGACAGATATTCATCAGCTGCGCATTATCGCGGAAGCGCACATTGGTGAGCTGAATTTTACCGCCGACTTCGATGAAGACGCGGCTGGCGCCGTTGACCATGATATCGGCGATGTCGTCGCGGGCGAGCAGCGGCTCGAGCGGGCCATAGCCAAGAACGTCGTTGCAGATGTCCTGCAAAAGCGACTCTTGCTCGGCGATCGACATCGAGACGTTCTTGATCGAAATGATCTCGTTGACGATGTCGCGAATTTCCTCCGCGGCCGCCTCGGTGTCGAGCTGTGCGAGCTGCGACAGATCGATCGTATCGATCAACGCATTGAAGATCGTTGTCTTGGTCTGAAAATACTCATCCGACCGACCGCCGATCTCCACGGTGGAGGCCGGCTTGGCGGGAGGCGTTGCAACGCGGGGCGGCGCAGACGCCGCAGCTTTCGCCTCCGGCTTCGCCGCCTTTACGGGCGGCTTTGCAACGGGCTTTTTCGGCGCCGCGGAAGACGGCGCTGGCTTTTTCGCCGCCGGCGCCGGCGCTTCCCGAGCAGGCTCAACAGGACCTGTTCTTCGTCCGAACATTACTCACCACCTTGTTTATTTCTTCTTGAACAATCCGGACAGGCTGAATTTTGGACGCGCAATATTCGCTTCATTGCGGCCCAGCAGATGCGCCGAAAGATCACGGATCGATTGCGCCACTTTAGACTTCGCCCCAACTTCCAGCAGCGGCGCCGCATTGGTGGCGGCCGTGCCGAAGAGTTGCGGATCCCACTGAATGACCTGCTGCGGCTTGATGCCGACATGCTCGGCGAACTGATCGGCCTGAACCGCAGACATTTTCGGATCGAACTGGTTGATAATCAGCGTCGGCGAGGAATCATTCGGCCGCGCCGCGCCAAGAATATCAATCAGGTTCTTGGTGTTGCGGAACGAAGCCAGATCCGGCGTCGCCGTGATGACGATTTCATCCGCCGTCATCAAGATACGCTTGGACCAGGTGGTCCAGATATGAGGAACGTCGACGATAATCGTCGGCGCGGTGCCGCGAACAACATCAAGCACTGTTTCAAACGCCTGATCGTCGAGGTCGAAATCGCGGTCAAGCATGGACGGCGCCGTAAACAGGCTCAGCCGGTCCGTATGTTTTTGCAGCAGGCGGTCGAGCAGCACGTCATCAAGACGTTCGGGCGAGCTCAACGCCTCGACAAGTCCAGCGGACGCTTCCTGATCAAAATCAAGGCTCGCCGTGCCAAAGGGCAGATCGAGATCGAGAATGACCGTATCGCTCTTGTATTCTTCCGCCGTACACCAGCCCACATTGTGCGCGATCGTTGACGAACCGACGCCGCCGCGCGCGCCAACAAAGGCCATGGTTTTGCCGATTGGCGGCGCCGCCGGATCGACATAAAGATCAGCGACGGTCTTGATGATCTGCAGCGGCGAATTCGGCCGGACGATATATTCGCTGACGCCCTGACGGATCAGTTCGCGATAGAGAATGATATCGTTGACCTGACCAATGATGATGACCTTGGTCGACGGGTCGCAGACTTCGGCCAGTTCACCGAGCTTGGCGAAAATTTCTGCGCCGCCCGCGGTCGTCTCAAGAATGATGAGATTCGGCGTCGAGGCGGTCTGGAAGTGATCAACCGCCTTGTTGATGCCGCCCATGTGGATGGTAAGGTGCGCTTTGGACAGACGGCGGTCGACAGATGCTTTTTCAAGCAGCTGGGTGACGCCCGGCGTTTCGCAAAATGCATGGATCGAAATGCGCGGCACCGGACGATGATCGACGTCCTCGCCGCCAAGACCGGTTACATCACCGCCATAAGTGTGTGCTTCCTCGAGCGCGCCGCCGGCGGCTTCCGCCGCCGTCACCAATGCGCCGCCCGATTCCGGCGCAGCTTCTTCTGCGGCTTCATAATCTTCAGAAGAGAACTCTTCCGCACTGAAATCTTCGTCTGAAAAGTCTTCATCAGAAAAGTCTTCAGCCGCGGCTTCTTCTGCGGCGAAAGCCTGGTCGGTGAAGGCTTCCTCTTCAAAGGCGGCCTCTCCGGCGTCAGCGACGGGATCGTCAATTGCCGGCGCTGCGCCAAGCTCGTCATCTTCGAAGTCGGCTTCAAGGTCTTCCTCGAAGGCTTCTTCTCCGAAGACGTCATCGCCGAAATCTTCTTCGCCGAGGGCTGCAAGCTCTTCGTCAGAAAGCTCTTCATTCAACCAGTCGGCATCGTCGCCGAAGGCGTCTGAAAAGTCTTCTTCAACGGCCTGTTCGGCGGCTGCAGGAGTTTTCGCCGCAGGGCCGCCGTCAGCGCCGAGGCTGGCGGCGCCATCGGCGACACCCTCTTCGTCATCTGCCGGCTGATAGGCGGTTTCAGCAGCGTTTTTCATCTTCATCTCCCTCGAGCTTCCCCTGATAGAGCCCGATCAATTGTTATTGCGACGTCTCGGCGTTGATATTCTTGTCAACACTAGACGCTGTAATCTCTCCTTCGCGGTAGAGCGTCACCGCACGGACGACGGATTCGCCGTCGACAGGATCCACCTCGGACGGCGCAATCAAGTCATGCGGATCGGCGATCATCGCCGCGTAATTGTTCATTGTTGCGCAGCCCATATTGGGCGAGCGCAAATTGCGATACACACTCGACTTCAAACCCGACCAGACGCCGCACTGGCTGGCGGTCGCGACATAGCGCGTGAACGACAGAATGATTTCGTCATTCGACGCTTCGCCGGTCCGATAGGTGGCGCCATGGATCGCCGACCACGGAACCCCAACATCATTGAGCGCCTGACGAATATCCGCCGCGGCTTCATGATCATTGCGGTCATTGCCGGCGCCGGAGGGCGCGGTCACCGTCAGCGGTCCGTGACCATTTGTAAGGTATGAGTCAGCGAAAGCCCTGAGGCGCGCCTTGTCCAGATTGGAAAGGTCGCTGGTCGAAACATCACCGCTGATCGTCAGCGTCATCACCTGGCTGTCAACCGAGATCGGATGCGTCTCTGCAATCGTCAGCGCATCTTCAGGCCCATTGAACATGCCGCCTGCGCAAGCCGAAAGGCCAAGCGATGCTGCGGAAAGAAGCGTGATTTTCAAAAGTGAAGCGTTCATAACTTTCTTTCCCATCAATCAAGAATGAAGCCCATCGGTCCCTGCAGCGAGGCTTCGTTGACGCCCGCGCCCGCAAGTCCGTAGGTGGAGACCATTTTGCCGAACAAGATCGTTTCAGCATCGCTCGCCGGCACAAAACCCTTGGTCGGATCCATGAGGTTCGTTTCATGCGTCGGCTTTACGAGGTAAGGCGTTACGATGATGACCAGTTCCGATTCATTATTCGCGTAGTTGCGGCTGCGGAAAAGCTGACCAAGAACCGGCACATCCTTGACGCCTGGAATGCCCTCAATCGTCGAACGCATATCTTCCTGAAGGAGCCCGGCCATGACGAGGCTGCCGCCGGAAGGAAGTTCGACGACCGTATTGGCGCGGCGGACCGAAAGACCCGGGATGGACAGACCGGCCGTGGTGATCAAATTGCCCTGATCATCAACCGTCGTGGCGCCAGGCACGAAGAACGCATTCTCCGTCGTGATTTCCGACACCTCGGTCGAAATCTTCACATTGATCCGCCCTTTGCTGAGCACCAGCGGCGTGAAACCGAGGCCAACACCGAATTCCTTGAATTCAATCGAGATGACGCCGTCATCCTGGCCGACCGGCACAGGAAATTCACCGCCCGCGAGGAAGCGCGCGGATTCACCCGAAATCGCGGTGAGGTTTGGTTCGGCGAGAATTCGAATGAGGCCCGTCGACTCAAAAGCCTGCAGCGACGTATCGAGAATCTCGAGGTCGCCCGTATTGAATTTACGGCTCGCCAGCCCGAGGCCGCCCGTCGTGGCGATTGAATTGGTCGCCGCAGCCGTAACCGCAGCGTCGGAAAGCTGGAAGGTGCCCGTTGCGGAGACGCCGAGCTGTTTCAAAAGCTGGCGCTGCATTTCAACAATGCGCACTTTCAACATGACCTGTTCAGGATCGCGCACAGAAAGAAGGTTGACGACATTTTCGTCATTGCCGACAAAACGTCCGGCAAGCGAAGATGCGTTCGCCGCTTCACTGGCGGATTGTACAACACCGCGCAAAATGACGTTGTCGTTTACGGATTCAATCTCAATCCGCGCTTCCGGCATGACGCGCGAAAACAATTCGGAAAGCGCGTCCATGTCGCGCTCAACGAGAATTTCAAGATTCAAAATCTGACGGCCGCGCGCATCAAAGAAAAACGCATTTGTCTGCCCGGTGGAAAGACCGAGCAGGAAAACGCGCCGCGGCGAGCGCACGACGGCGTCAACTACGCTTGGCTGAGAGACAAGCACATCAGCCGCCGCTTCCGGCAGCTCCACGATCGCCGCCTTGTCGAGCGGAAGAACGATGCTTTTTGAGACAGCGCTGTCGCCGCCGACGCTGATGCGAACCGGCTGCGAACCGCGCTGCGCAGATGCAGGCGCGGCAAGCCCCATCGCCGCGGCGCCGAGCAGAGCTGCGGCGGCGGTTTTGGCGACGCGCCCTGCGGCGGCGTTCATCACTTTTGCAAGCATTGACATCTGACCCCCCTGGCCCGGTTGTTGATTACGAACGCCCATAACGAATCACACTCACATTGGATGACCGCCGGTCCGTCGCCTGAAGCTCGGTTTCCGGCTTGAAAATGCTGCGCAGAACCAGGCTCAACGAACCTGAGTCGCGTGCAGCAATGAAAGCTTCCGCATCGGTTGGAGCAAGCTCCAGCGTGACGTTTGATCCCGCCACATGCGATGCTTCGGTGTTTTCTGAAAACAGCGTATCTACGGCAAGCACGCGCACATCTTCGAAAATTGTGCGCGCCGGAGCGGTAGACCCGCGTCCGCCGGCGACCATGATGTCGACTTTATCGCCCGGCAGAATGAACCCGCCCGAAGAAGTTTCAGGCGAGACGCGCATAGTGACCGCACGCATGCCCGGCGCAAGGATCGCCGCCATAAGACCGGAGGAGCCTGCGCGCACCAGTTTGGCGTTGACGATCGGTTCGCCCATCACGATCAGGGAACGGGCGACAGCCGATTCCAGATCTTCGCGCGCCGCTTCGTTATCTTCAGTAATGAAAGTCGGCTGAACCGCTTTTTTCGGCCAGGTGACCCAGCTCGTCGCTTCTGCGCCGAGCCGCTCGCCACGCTGAATATCACGGCTTGAAACCATCACGCGCACGGTCTCTTCGCGAACCGGCTCAACGATCTGGACAGGCGTGATGTCCTTGTTCTGACTCAGCATGAGGACAAACGCGCCAGCGCCTGCGATAAGAGCAACGCCGAGAATTGCAATGCGACTAACGTTCATTTCGAACCTGCCTTTTCATGCTTCTTACAGAGAACGCCTTGCGCCAATGGTGCGGCAAAGTTCTCAAAACTCTGTTAACTGATCTTGTTAACCGCCAATGACCAATTGGAAGTATGGCGTTTGCGAAAAGCTAAGGAGTCCGCCCGCTGCGATGGCTACCGCATAGGGAAGATCCTTTTTCCGTTCGTGCAATCTGATTAACCAGGGCGCGTGAGCGTAAACGGGCAGAAGGGGAAATTTCCTGAACATTCCCATTACGATGGCGAGAACCAGCCCGGCCATGGCCGTATTGATCAAAAAGACGCCAAGGGATGCGAGCCCCAGCCAGGGGGCGGTCGCCGCAAACAGCTTGGCGTCGCCGCCGCCGATAATTTTGAAAGCGAACAAGGCGAAACCGAGCGCCAGACCGGCGGCGCCGATCAAGACGCCTTCAGCCACAACGTCGTAGCTGGCGCCCACCGCGAGGCCCGCCAGGGGGTATACGCAGACCAGAACGATAGAGATCCAGTTCGGGATCTTGAATTCGTAAACATCATTCGCCGCGGCAATCAAAAGCGCAGCAGGGAAGACAGAAAGTAGAAGGTATGCGACCACGCCTCGCCCTCCGGCAATAATTTCAGACGTTAAAGATAGGCGCCGCGGTCTTAATGTTCCGTTAGATATAAACAAAAAAAGGAGGCCATAAGGCCTCCTTTTTCACCAGTAACTGGGACGTCGCTTACGCGCCGTCGAGCTCGCTGGAAACTCCGCTGAATGTGTTGCTGAGCGAACCGGATACGGAACGCAGCGCAGCAATAATAGCAACGGCGATAAGAGCGGCGATCAGGCCGTATTCGATGGCCGTCGCGCCGGATTCATCGGTTTTAAAACGATTGATAAGAGCTTTCATGTGTCGACTCCTGCTTACTCTTCACTTGCACCGCTGAAGAGGATATCCCCTTCAGTCTCGGACATCGTGCCCCCAAGCCGTAAAGAAATGATGAACAGCCCGTAAGTTATATCTGTATACTGATTATAGTTAATACCGATTAACCAAGACAGAAAACCGCATATTCTCTAGCTCGCAAGCTGATTGAGGCGCGACATATCGTTTACGATCAGTCCGGGATAATTACGCTGCGCCACACCTTCTTGAATTAAAGCTGCGATGGCGCCCGCCGCAGCGGCCTCATCAACGCCTGCGCGATCGGCGAGCTCGCGATGTTTCGGCATTTTGTCGATCTTCCAGGCGCCGCTGACGGCGTCACGCTCGACACATTCAAGAAGCACTGCATAGACGCGCTGTTCAGGCGCGGCCTGCGCGCCCATGGCGCGAAAACGCTGAGCGACGAGCTGGCTTGCAAGATGTATGGCGACATTGCGCATCAGCGACGGACGGTTCGCGGCGAGAGATTTGAACTCGGCCGCGTCAATAAGAGCGAGTTTACAGTCTTTTTCAGCCGTGACAGCGATCTGCTGAAACATCGACGGATCGGGATCGGCGATCGCGATCTCCAGGCCGAATATGCCGCCCTGGGAGACCTCCTCTATTAGCATCGCGCCCGTCGCCCCGTCGGTGACGGAAACTCTCAATGCGCCGCTCAAAACAACAAGAAACTCCGCGCCGTCATATTGGCCAAGCGAGAACACTGTTTGCCCCGCGCTGTAATCGCGCGTCTCGCTCTGGTCGCTCAGAAGCGACAGCACCGCCTCGGGCAGATCTTCAAAAGGCGCAATTCTGGACAGAACCTGCGCCTGGGATGGGCCGATTTCAGCAGGCTGGATCGATACTGCAGTCATTGTAAACTCCACCGGTCCCTCCGCCTTAACAGTTCTCCCTTTAAGCTCCGGTAAAATTCAGTCGGGTAAATGGTTGCGATCGTTCGTTTGGCGCCCGATCCGCCGCCGAAATGCGTCCCTTTCCTTTAAGTTTTCTTTGACACCTCACGGCTAGGGTAAAGACCTCTTTTCGAGGAAGGACCATCCATGCGCAGTCTTCTTATCGCCGCCGCTTTTTTCGCTGCCGCAACCCAAACCGCCGCTGCAGAGCAGCTGTGGCTGACCATGGATCAGGTGCGCCCGTTCAAGCTTGAAAATCCGGCGAAGTCTATTGTGGTCGGAAACCCCGCAATCGCTGATGTGACAATCCAGGATAATGCAAACATCCTCCTGTTCGGGAAAACACCGGGCCTTACCAATATTTATATCTTCGATGAAAATGGCGAAGCGGTGAAAAATCTGATCATCCGCGTGCGCACCCCCAGCGCTGACATGCTGACAGTGCATCGCGGTGTTGGCCGTACGACATATAACTGCACGACCAATTGCGAAGCCACCATCACCGTCGGCGATGAGCAGGGGCAATTCGGGATTGTTTCGACCCAGGTTCAGAGCAAATATTCACAGGCGACGGCGCTTTCCCAGGATTCCAGCGCCAACAACTAACGCTGTCTCCGACATTGAACGGGCGCGCAAAGCTTTACGCTGGCGCGCCCGTTTCCATTTCAAAATTGTAGATTTGCGGCCGTTCCTGCTGGCGGAGATTGACCCGGCACCAGACATCAATGTCGCGAGCGGTGCGCTCATTGGGCAGGGTTTTGTTGGCGAGGATGATATTCGCGATAAGACGCGCCGCGCCATCGCCGCGCCGGCCGACGACAATCCGGCATTCCTTGATATGGGGATGGGCGCGCAACGTCTCTGCGACCGCTTCGGGAAAAACATTGACGGCGCCGATCTGCACCGCGCCGTCGCGCCGGCCCGAAAGCGTAAAGCTACGCTCGCCAGTCCAAGCCATAAGGTCCATGGCCTCCACCTGACGCGCCTCGCCATCCGGGCAAAGCCGCATCAGGCCATCGCCCTCGCGCCGCCAGTGATCGAACAGGACAAACGCCTCGCCGGGATTGTCCCGCCAGGCCATCAGTCCCGTTTCCGTCGAGCCATAGAGTTCGCGCAAGACGCCAAAACCGCTTTTGCGCATGTCGACCGCGAGCTCCGGCGTCATGGGCTCGCCAAAGGACACGGCGAGGGAATTGTCCGGCGCCTGCAATTCCTCCTGCATCATGTAGCGCCAAAGCGTCGGCGTCGCGACAAGAACGTCCCCGAATAGGAGGTTCTTCGACAACTCGTCCGGCGTCATGCCGCGCGCGTCCACCGCCTCAATCCCTAAAAGGTTCGGCGTCAACACTGAAAGCTCCAGCCCCAACAGGCTGTGCGGCGCTACAAAAGACAAAAGACGCCGGCGCCCATAGAGCACATTCGCCGCCGCCGCCGCGTCCTGATAGATTGCGTCGGCATTATGAGTAAAAGCGGCGTCTTCGTCGTTGCGCGCGGCGGGCTTGAAGGAAAATGATGTAAGACCGGCGCTCAACGCAGCGGCGAGATCATGGGCCCAGTCGGCGATTTTTTCCGCTGGCCGCTCGGCGAGATAATCAGCCTCAAGCCCAAAGAGCGTCGCTGCGCGCCGGGCGCAGGCGATCTTCTCCTCTTCATCCAGAGAGAGGCCGCCGCGCCCCAGAGGCGTATTCTGGGTCCAGGAGGCAATGGTCAGAAAATCCGCATGACGGTTAAATCGCCGCGACAACTCATCGGCCGCCGCCGCGCCGATAACGCGGGCGATCTGGTCTTCGCTGAGAGAAAAAGCCTTCAACGCGCCGCCCCGAATGCATCCAGATCCGCCTTCATAGCGGCTTCATAACGTGATTTGAGTTCAGCAATCTTCGCCATATCAGCGCCTCCCGGCGCCCGCCCGCCCGCCTTGGCCGCCGGCCGGAGCCCAATGAGGCTGTTTGTCAAAAACAACGCAGACGCAAAAAGCTCCTTACTGTCTACAGGCGCCAGTTCTGTTTCAATTCCCGCTTTTTGCGCTTCTTCAAGAACAACGCCGCGCACAACGCCTGGCATGGCGCCCTCCTCCAACGGCGGCGTCTTCAATGTCTCGCCCCGAACCAGAAAAATATTCGACGACGATGCGCAGGCGACGCGTCGCGCCGAGTTCAGCATAATCGCGTCATCGGCGCCGGCGACGGTCGCCTCCTCTTTCGCCATGATATTGTCGAGATAGTTGAGAGTTTTCCAGCGCGCGGTGATGCTGTGTTCGTTTCTGACATGCTTGGAGACGATCACCGCCGCCGGTCCGTGGTCCAATGGCGCCGCATAACGGTTCACTGAAATCAGCAAGGTGGGTGACCATTCCCCTTTGACGAAAGCAAGCCCACGCGGGCCAACGCCGCGCGTCAGCGTTAATCGCGCCCAGGCTTTTCCCGCACTCGCCTCATTACGCGCCGCAAGCGATATGACAGCGTCGGCGAGCACATTTTCATCAAGCCGAGCCTCAATGCCGAGGGCGGCGGCGCCGGCGCGCATGCGCCTTATATGCGCGGAAAAAAAGGCTGGGCGGCCATCCACCATAAGGACGGTTTCAAACACCCCGTCGCCGAGAAGAAAGCCGCGATCGGCGATGTGGATCGCCGCACGATCTTCCCTGACGTCACCATTTAGCCAGAACGCCATCGGGTTCGCTCCTTCCCTAACACTGCGCAAGGAAGTTATGGATGATTCGCCGCCCATGAGGCGTCAGCAGGGATTCAGGGTGGAATTGCACCCCGAACCACGGCCGCGTTTCATGAGCGACGCCCATTAATTCGCCATCCGCGCTCCAGGCCGTCTCATGCAAAGGGCCCCCTTTGGCCGGAACCGAGATGAGGGAGTGATAGCGCCCGGCCATCATCGGTGACGGCGCCCCCGCGAAAACACCGCGCCCATCATGACGTATTTCACTCGCCTCCCCATGCAGGGGCGAACGCGCCCGCTGGGTGACGCCGCCGAAAACCTCCACCAGACATTGATGACCGAGGCAGACGCCAAGCATCGGCGCATTCGCATCAAGCGCGCGCAACAGGGGCATGGAAACGCCCGCCTCCGCAGGCGTTTTCGGCCCCGGAGAAATAACAACGCCCGCCGGCTGCATCGCAAGGCAGTCCTCTACGCTGATCGCGTCATTGCGGACGACATAAGTCTCACGCCCCTCTTCGCGGATATACCGTGCGAGATTGTTCACAAAGGAATCGTAATTGTCGATGACGAGGATCATGGTTTCGCCGCCGCCATTTCCGGACGGCCCAGCGCCGCAAGAGCGCCGCGCGCCTTGATGATCGTCTCTTCATATTCTTCCTGCGGCTTCGACCGCAAGGTGACGCCGCCGCCGACCGGCATGACGACCCGTGCGCCCTCGACCATCAGGGTGCGGATCGCTACGGCGAAATCCATGGCGCCGCTATCGTCAATATAGCCAATGGCGCCGCAATAGGGTCCGCGCCCGACTTTCTCAATACGGGCGATCGCGTTCATGGCCTCAATCTTCGGGGCGCCGGTGATTGAGCCACAGGGAAAGAGCGCGGCGAAAATGTCCGCGGCGCTCACATCGTCTCTCAATATGCCACTGATGCGCGACACCAGATGATGCACATTGGCGAGGGTCATAAGCGCACAGACCGCGTCCTCGCGGATGGCGCCGTCGCAGCAGATGCGCGACAGGTCATTGCGCAACAGATCGGCGATCATGATATTTTCGGCGCGGTCCTTGGGGTCGGCAAGAAGCGCGCTGGCGAGCCTTGCATCCTCTTCGGGCGTGGTCCCTCGTGGGCGCGTCCCCTTTATAGGCTCGGCCAGAATGCGCCGGCGGCCATAGGCGCCCGGCTCCACCCGGAAGAAACGCTCCGGCGAATTTGAAAGCACGGCGCCGTGCTCATATTGCAGGAACGCACCGTGAAAAGCATCGCTGCCTTCGGCGAGACGGCGAAACAGATCAAACGGCGACACCTCGCCCGATGCGCTGACCGCAAGCTGGTGGGAGAGGTTCGCCTGATAATAATCGCCATCGAGAATATTCTCGATCGCCGCCGCCACCGCCTCACGATATCCCGCCTCGGTGAAGTTCGAGGACAGAGCGCCGAACTGCGCTGCTGCAGGCGCAGGCAACGGATCTGCTCCCAAGGCGCCGCGCAACCGGCGGCAGGCCGTTTCGTCGCGGCCAACGATAAACGCTTTGCATTTGACGCGCGAGAAAAGCGCCGCCGCGTCATAAAGCCCGAGGGCGACACCGGGGAAGGCAAAGGGGGCTGGCGGCAGATCAAGACAGGGTTCGAAAAATCGCGCCGCCTCATAGCCCACAAAGCCGACGGCGCCGGAAACGAAAGGCAGATCGTATGTCGCATCGCTGCGTTCGGCGAACCGCTCGCGCAATAATTCGTCCAGTTTTAGAAACGGGTTGGCGTCGTCTTTTTCGGCGGTAAGAACCGTCGACGGGAAAGCCGTGATAATCGACCATTCCGCGGCATGGGAGCGGTCGCCGCCATGGAGCAGATGCGCGTCCGCCTCGCCCGCAAGAGGCGCAAAAGCGCTGAGAGGGTCGCGCCAGTCGATTTCCCACATGATCATGGACAATGTCGTAGCGCCGGGCCTTGCGGAAAGGAAGCGGCAATAGGGTAGCGGGTCACAGCGGACCGCGCAGTTGGCGCGCCAGCCCTGCTATGGCGCGAAAGAGCAAATCGGCTTAACCGCAAGGAGATCGTGGTTGAGAAAAGGAAGCCCTTCCATGGCGCACGCCGCCGGACATAGCATGGCCCGCACCTTCTACACCCTGGCTGTGGCGGTGCTCGTCGGCTTCATCGCCTATGTGGGACGCGGCGTCCTGATCCCCTTCGTGGTCGCGGGCTTTCTGGCTTTCCTGATTTACACACTGAAGGAAAACGTCAAACGCATTCCGGTGGTCGGAAATTACATGCCCGACTGGGTTGGGTATCTCTTCGCCTTCATCCTCATCGGCGCCGGCATGGTGTTGTTCGTGGAAATCATCCGCGCCAATGTGGAAACGCTGCTCGGCGCCTGGCCCAGCTATGAGAAGCGCCTCGAAGCGCTGGCGAATGATGCGATAGAATTTTTCCGGACAAGCAGCTTCCTGCCCGCTGAATTGCTCGGCGGCGTCGAACAGATTCAACAATCTGCAATCGGCCTGATCCGCCCGCTTCTGTCGCAGGCCGCGGGCTCGCTCAAATCGCTGACGTCAAATTTCCTCACCTTCATCACGGTGTTCCTCTACCTCGTCTTCATGCTCATCGAGCGGGGGCGCATTTTCACAAAGATCGGCCTGCTCGGCGCCAATGATCGCCAGCGTAGAGCCATTCACGAGACTATCGGCGATATCGGCGTCATGGTGCGCCAGTACATTACTGTCAAAACAGTCTCCAATCTGATCACGGCGAGTCTGAGTTATGTGATCATGCTGGTGATCGGCGTGCAGTTTGCGGGCTTCTGGGCGCTGCTGATCTTCGCCCTGAATTACATTCCGATCTTCGGCGCGCCTTCAGCGATGATCCTTCCTGTTTTGCTCTCGCTCGTCCAGCCGGACGGCGGCGGTCTGCGCATGGCGCTCATCACGCTGGGCTGTCTCATCGCCGCCGATCAGGTCATGGCGAACGGCGTCGAACCGCGCATCGTCGGGCGCACGCTTAATTTAAGCCCGCTTGTGGTCCTCTTTACGCTCGGCGTGTGGGGCTCGCTCTGGGGCTTTGCAGGGCTGCTGTTGAGCGTTCCGATCACCGTGACGGTGATGATCGTGCTGTCGCAATTCCGGTCGACGCGAGCCGTTGCGATCATGATGTCGGACAATGGCGAGATTGCTGAATTAAAGCATGAAGCGCTCTCGCCTGACGCGGCTTAGACAAAGATTTTCTTCAATTCTTCGGCGAGCGCCAGCGCCTCCTCCTTACGGCCCGACCCGCGACGCCAGGCGACGCCGATTTTTCGCGCAGGCGCAGGAGCGGCAAAGGGAATCACTTTCAACCCGGCGCTTTTCGCAAGCCCTTCCCTGACAGCCATATCGGGAAGCAGCGTAGCGCCAAGCCCCGCCTTGGTCATCTGCGCCAGGGTGAAAAGGCTGGTGCCGCCAAAAGACGCCGCAGCATCCCTGTCACGCAATTCGCACGCGTCAAGCGCATGCTCGCGCAGGCAATGACCATCTTCCAGAAGCAGCAATTCGCAGGTGGAGACCTCGTTACGCTTCAATGATTTTTTGTTCGCAAACGGATGATCCGGCGCGCAGGCGAACCAGAACGGATCATCGCCAATCTCAACAGAATCAATGCCGGGAAGATCATAAGGAAAAGCGAGGATGGCGGCGTCGAGAAGCCCCGCCGACAAACGCTCCGCAAGCGTCGCCGTCAAATCCTCCCGCAGATAAAGCTCAAGTTTCGGGAACGCTTTTTTAAACGCCTTCGCCGCGCGCGGCAGAATGAAGGGCGCAATGGTCGGGATGACGCCAAGAGTGAACGGCCCTTCAAGCGGGTTGCGCCCGCTGGCGGCGCGCACAAGATCCTCCGCGCCGGCCAGAAGCGCGGGCGCACGGCTCGCCACCTCCTCCCCGGCGGGGGTCAGCGCAAAGGAACGGGTCGAGCGGTCCACGAGCTGCTGATTCATCAACGCCTCCATCTCCTTGATGGCGGAGGAGAGGGTCGACTGGGACACCAGACAGTCTTCCGCCGCCTTGGAGAAGGATTCGCGGCGCACAAGAGCCATAAAAAACTGCAACTGGCGCAAAGTCGGTAAAGGCGTCATTCTATTGACCTTTTTCAATCGTCTAAATCGATATAATTCACGAATATAATCTATTTGATTAATTTTCCAAGGGCGTTAAGTAGTCTCTTGCGGCTCGCCCTGTCGGGCCCTTACGAGTTTCATTCATGCACGCAAAAAGGAGACAGGAATGTTAGGCGTCGGCGACAAGCTTCCCGATTTTTCCGTTGTCGGGGTTAAGCCCGGCTTTAACACCCACGAAGAAGGCGGCCAGTCCGCATTCGAAGACATCACCCAGGACAGCTTTTCGGGCAAATGGAAAATTATCTATTTCTACCCGAAAGATTTCACCTTCATCTGCCCGACCGAGATCGCCGAGTTCGGCCGTCTCAACAAGGAATTCGCAGACCGTGACGCCGTCGTCATGGGCGGCAGCTCGGACAACGAGTTCTGCAAGCTCGCCTGGCGCCGCGATCACCCGGATCTCGACAAGCACCCGGCCTGGTCATTTGCGGACACGACCGGTTCTCTGATCGACGGCCTCGGCATTCGTGCGCCGGAAGGCGTTGCGTTGCGTGCGACATTCATTGTCGACCCACACAATGTTATCCAGCATGTGACGGTGAACGGCCTTAATGTCGGCCGTAACCCGCAGGAAACGCTTCGCATTCTCGATGGTCTGCAGACGGACGAACTTTGTCCCTGCAACCGTCCGCTTGGCGGCGACACGCTGTAAGTCTTTCTTTCTATCCTGAAGCCGGAAGAGGATCGCCTCTTCCGGCTGTTTTCTGGACGATCATGACAAACCCAATGCTCGAACAGGCGACCGCCGCGCGGCTCAATGGCGACGAGCAAACCGCCATTCGCCTCTGCCGGGAAATCCTCGTTCAAAACCCCGACAATGCTGACGCCGCAAGCCTTTTGGGCGTTTCCCTCGCGGAAACCGGCGATGTAAAGGCGGCGCGTCCGTTTATCATTCGGGCCCTCGAAACTGCGCCCCAAAACTGGCGCTTTTTATTGAATTATTCCGTTCTCCTCGAAAGCGAAGGCGACCTTGGCGCCGCGCGAAGCGAGGCTGAGAGCGCCGCCGCCATCGCGCCTGACAGGTTTGAATGCTGGGGCCGTGTTGGCGATCTCGCGGGTAAAGCTGAAGATTACAAAAGCGCTGCAGACGCACTCGACAAAGCGCTCAAAATCCAGCCGCATCCCGTGCTCTCCTTGCGCCTTGCCGGCGCCGCCTATGAACTTGGCGACTATGACCGCGCCACCTTGGCGCTCGACGAATTTGAAAAAGCCGCGCCAGGCCACCCGCAAGCCCTCAAGCTGCGCACGCATATCGCACGGCAGAAAAATGACTGGGACGAACTGATCACAGCGGCGAAAGCTTCGCTAGCAGCCTCTCCAAATGAAGAAGCGCCGCGCATGGCGCTTGCATTCGCCTATTCCCAGCAAGGCTATGCCTTGAAAGCCGCCGAAATTTACCGGCCCCTCGCCGAGCAAGAGCCGCCAAAAGCCATTCACCTTGCGACACTCGGGAAATACCTGCTTGGCGCCCGCGATCTCGACGGCGGCGCTGATCTATACAGGCGCGCGCTCGAATTGGAGCCGAACAACACCCTCGCCGCAGCCGGATATAGCCGCCATTTGAATTTCACCGGCGACTTTGAAAACGCCATCAAATACGCCCGCCTGGCGATCGCCGCCGACCCGAACAATGCTGAGGCTTTTGCAGAGCTCGCTCTGGCCTCGGGCTCGAAATTCACTGACGAAGAAATCGCCCAGGCGAAGAAAATAGGTGCGAACGATCTTTCCGGTGTGAAACACCGGGCGATCGCCCTGTTTGCATGCGGCGACGCCCTGCACCAGCGAAAAGACCGGGATGGCGCCTTTGAAGCCTGGACGGAAGCCAACAGGTTGAAACGCAGCCTCGGGGAAACCGACGCGGCGGCGCGCTATGTGGCCGCCGATATCGAGCGCTATGTGGACCAGATTATCAGCGCCTTTCCGCAAGACTACGCCGGCAACGATTCTGAACGCGCGCGCCGCCCCGCGCCGATCTTCATCGTCGGCATGCCGCGGTCCGGAACCACTCTTCTTGATAGCGCAATATCCGCACACAAGGATGTGTCGAGCGGCGGCGAGCTTCCCTATATGGTGTTCGCCCTGAATGAATATCTTAAGCTTCCCGGCCGCCAGGCTTGGGGGCATGGGCCGTTGCCTTACGACCTGGCGCAAGCGTTCCGCCAAAAATATCAAGACCAGTATCGCAGCTATAATGTCGCCGAAGCTCCTTTTGTCACCGACAAGCAGCCCAGCAATTTCTACGCGGTAGGGCTCATCCGGCGCGTCTTTCCCGAAGCGCGTATCATTTATATCCGCCGCAATCCCGTGGAAGTCTGTTTTTCCATGTATCGCCGGAATTTCTCCAACAGCTGGCAGGCGTCAACTTCTCTCGAAGACCTCGCGCATTATTACGCACAACAAGCGCGCATCATGGATTACTGGCGTGACATGCTTGGCGACAATCTTGGCTTTGTTCAGTATGAAGATTTTGTCCGGAATTTTGATGCTGAAATCCGCAGGCTGATTGCCTTTTGCGGTCTCGATTGGGACCCTGCCTGCCTTGAATACTACAAACAGGACCGCACTGTCATCACGTTCAGCGCCGCACAGGTGCGCAAGCCGCCCTCGCCTGAACATCTCAACTCCACATCCCCCTATGACGCCTACCTCGCGCCCTTGCGCGACGCGCTTGCGAACCGGGGCGTAGACCTCGAAACCGGCGCACTCACCGACTGAAAAAAGAAAGGAAAATTCATGAGCATTGATGCTTTGAGGGATCAGATCCCTGACTACGCAAAAGATATTCGCCTCAATCTCGGCACGCTGGCGAGCGAAAGCGCACTAAGCGACCAGCAGAAATGGGGCGCATTCCTCGCTTCAGCATTGGCGACCGGCAATAGCGCTGTGATTAACGCCGTTATTGAGGAAACCAAGGACAAACTCAGCGCCGAGGCGACAAATGCCGCTCGCGCCGCAGCGGCGATCATGGCCATGAACAATGTCTATTATCGCGCAACGCATTTGATGAGCAGCGATGAATATCAGAAAATGCCGGCGAAGTTGCGCATGAACGTGATTGGCAATCCCGGCGTAGAAAAGGTCGACTTTGAACTGTGGTCGCTTGCCGTTTCCGCCATCAATGGCTGCGGCATGTGTCTTGACGCCCACGAACAGGTCGTGCGCAAAGGCGGGCTCACGGCGGAACAGGTGCAGACCGCTATCCGTATCGCCGCCGCCGTCAACGCCGCCGCCGCGGTTTTGCGCGCCGAAGCTGCGTAACTTTCTACTATGACTTCTTTTGCGGCGCCTTGAGGTTCTCAAGGCGCCGTTTTCATGCGGGACTTTCTGTTTTCAAAAGCCACGCCGCCGGGGCGGTCTTTCCTTTTGGCGTCAAAACCTCTGGCGCCGCCATATTGGCTCCGCAGCTTGCCAGCCTGTCCCTCGCCTCTTTCACCCCGACATTGTCCAGCGCGCTTTGCGTCATTGCGCGCATCCGGCCCTCATATAACATGACCTCGGCGCGCATCGCCTCGCACCAACCAAGAGCCTCCGCTGGCGCATAAGCCTGACGACGCGAGACCAGTTGCGACACGTCGCCGAGAAGCCGCGCCAGCATTTCTTTCGCAGCGACGCGCTCCCCTTCCAGACAGGGTTTCAACGCCGCAAAGCCGGTTTTGAGTTTATCAGCGGCGCCGTCATGGTCCGGGCCGCGAATAGCCTCCATGGCGACATCAAAAAGGCCCTGCTGTAAAATGGCCGCGAGCACGCGGGCGTTCTCCGAACATTCGCGATCAATGCCGCCGCCTTTAAAATGCATGATGAATTGCATGGCGCCGCCAGGGGCGAGCATACGCGCCGCCTCAGAAAAAGCATTCATACCGGCATATTCAATCCCGAACTGACTGATCACAATATCGAAAGCGCCATCGGCAAAGGGAAGCTCTGCGGCGCTCGCGGCGACGCCATGGATCGCGGCGTTCTTTGGCGGTTTCTTTCGCGCAACCGCCGCCGCAGCCGAACCAGCATAATCAAGTCCAATAAAGCGGGCGTCGTTCACGGCGGTTGACGCGCCTGCAATCTCCAGCGCGCGGCCGAGTATCACACCCGCGCCGCAGGCGAGGTCGAGCAGCGAGGGCGTCTCTCGAACAGAAAGAGCCTCCGCCAGGAAGATCCGCCAGATCTCGTCAAAAAGATCGCCTGGCGCATCGCCAGACAAGGCGGCGCGTCGCCCACTGGCTGCGCCCCAATAGGCCTCCCAATGGGCGGCTTGCGATGTTCGCGACAATGTCATGGGACGGTCTTAGCGCGCCTTAGCGAAAGGGAAAACACTATCCGCGGGGCTGGCGCCAGGCGTGGCCAGCAATTTGAAGACAAAAAGAAAACGGCGGGCCGAAGCCCGCCGTTTTCCATTCCGTAAAACTCGGATCGCTTAGAAGCGGACCGAGGCGCCAACGAAGAGCTGGCGGCCGAGCGTTTCATACGTCGCCGGGAAGGTGTTCGCCTGCTCGTTGACCGTAGAGCCAAGGAGCGGAGCGTCTTTACCGGTGATGTTCTGAACGCCAACCGTGAGGTCAACATTTTCGTTCACAGCATACTGCAGCGTAACGTCGATATAGTTGAACATACCGATGTCATCCGACAGATCGCCAATCGTGGTCTGGGTGGCAGGATCGAAAACCGACGGATCGATCTCGGTGCCGCCAATCAGACGCCAGCGAACAGAGGTCGTCAGAGGACCGCTGACCAGCGAGGTCTGCATGGTGTGCTTGTATGTCGGCGTCGGCTCGTTTGCGACGATGCCGCAGTTACCAGCATAATAGCCCACACAGTCGATCACCGGAGCCGACGGGTCAATCTGGAAGCTCGATTCCAGAGTGTAGTTTCCGTAGTAGACCATGGAAACCGTACCGATATCGGACAGATCGAACGAGTAGTTCGCCTGGAAGTCGATACCAGATGCTTTAAAGCCAGCGATGTTCAGGCCGCCAATGCTTGGCAGGAACGGAGCACCGATACGACCTGAAACCGGCGAGCGAGTGCCCGGACCGAAGAAGGTGTCGCAAGTCGATGTGTCGCCAGCAACGTAGCAGCGGTCCAGAACGAGCTGGAGCGGCACGCCGGTGATCGCGTCTTCAACTTCAACATTGTAGTAGTCGACCTGAAGGACGAGACCGTCGATCGAAGCCGGCTGCCAGACACCGCCAATGGTGATCGTGTCAGCAGTTTCTTCGAAGAGGTTCGGGTTGCCGCCGAACAACGCTTCGATCTGGCCAGACAGCTGGAAGTTCGTTCCAACTGCGCCCGCGGGAACGCCGTATGCCTGGCAGATCGCTGCCTGGCCTTCGCCGCTACCGAAACCACCGGCAGCCGAGCAAGGATCCTGTGCGCCCGGGAAGCCGTTGGTGAAGGCGCCAAACAGTTCCGAAATGTTCGGCGCACGCGCCGCACGCTGGAACTGACCGCGGATGCGGAGCTCTTCGACAGGAGACCACTCAGCGCCAGCAGCAAACGTGTGCACGCCGCCAACCGTTGAGTAATCAGAGTAACGATACGCACCGTTGAGGGCGAGTTCTTCGATACCCGGCACGCCCTGAACGATCGGGATGCGGGTTTCCATGAACAGTTCGTACACGTCATAGCGACCGGAAACCGGCAGCGATGCGTTGAAGCCGCGGACGTCAGGGCCCAGAACGGAGTCGGGTTTGAAGTCAGCGAATTCTTCGCGGTATTCGACGCCAACCGCAAGAGCGACGGAGTCATCAGCCCAAGGAGCTTTGAAGCCCTCAAGCGTACCGTTCACGGTGCCGACAAACTGCGTCTGCTCAACCGTGCTGGTGATGATGCCGGTGCGGTTGATCAAGGTGGCGCAAGCATCATTCAGCGTATCAACACCAAAGATATTACAGGTGCCGTTTGCAACGCCTGCAACCAGGTTGCTGAACGAGATGTTTCCGGTCTGGGTTTGGGTCGCAGAAGAACGGCCAAACTGCAGGAATGCGTCATAGCTCCAGTTCGGAGACAGATCGCCACGAACACCCGTCATGATCTGGAACGACGACGTATCCCGGAGACTGTTCCGCGGACCGAGAACCGAGTCGTTATAACGGCGAGCGGCGAACAGGCTGACATCATCCGAGCCATTGCCGTCACGGTCCTGAACGTCAGACGCGTCGAGGCAAACGCCACCGGCCACTGTCGGGTTGCCGTTGCCGTCCGTGCAAGGATCCGGATCGACATAGTCATAGGTCGCAACCAAGGCGTCACGGAAGTCTGACGGCAGGTTCGGATCATCCAGGTTCACGGTGAAGTTGCCGCCGACCGGGGTCGCAGCCAGCTGGCTGTCAACAACGGACTGAGCAAAAATGCCGCGAGCATAGACTTCAATGGAATCGTTCACTTCAAACGAACCACCAGCATAGATCGAGTAACGTTCCTGCGGCAGCTGGAGATAGTTGACCGGCGCATAGTTGTACTGGTCGCCCGGGTTGATGTAACGGCGGCCATTCGGATTCGGCGTCGCGCCGCCGAATGTCACGCTGTTCGAGCAAACCTGTGCACCGGCGCTGGTGCAAGGGAAGAACGGATCGCCCATCGCATTGAGGAAGCCCGGAGCTTCGTCATCAAGATCGAATGGCTCCATGTCGTCGTCCGGATCTGCGCCCGTGGTTTCGTTGTTTGTGTTGGCGTTCGAAATGAACTGGCCGCCAAGTGCGTTACCCGAACCACCGGTCAGGAATTCCGTGCCGCCCGGGCCCGGATCGAAGAGCGAGTCAGACGAGAAATCGCGGTCGCCCTGGAAGAGCGCTTCGCGGTTGGTGTAGGACAACGACACAATCGCATTACCACGACCGTCGGCGAAGTTGCCGCCCATGGTCAGCGCTGCGTTGAAGATGTTCGCATCCCAGCCGGCTGCAGACATTTCGTTGGAAACGTCGAGCTGGACGCCTTCGAAGTCGTCTTTCAGGATGAAGTTCACAACGCCAGCGATGGCGTCGGAACCGTAAACAGCGGAGGAACCGCCGGTCACGACATCAACCTGCTGAACCAGCGCGGTCGGGATCGCGTTGAGGTCGACAACGCCGCCCGGACCGGAAGCCACATAACGCGAGCCGTCAACGAGGACGAGCGTCCGGTTCGTGCCAAGGCCGCGCAGGGAGACTGTCGCGGTGCCGTTGCCTGGGTTGTTCGACGTGGAGTCGAAAGCCGGCACGACTTGCGGCAGCGTGTTCAGGAACTGCTCTGAGTTGATCGTGTTGGTCAACGTAAGCTGTTCGGCGTCGACACGGGCGATCGGGCTTGGAGCAGCCAAATCTTCGCGCGCAATACGCGAACCGGTGACGATGATGGTGTCGCCATCTTGGGCGACGGCCGGCATGGCTGCAGCAGCAGCGACACCGGAAAGCATTGTGGTGCGTAGGAAACGCCCAGCAAGCCGCTTTCTTAACATTATTATCCCTCCGAGTTAAAACACACGCGCGACCTCCCTGCGGCAGGCAGGAAACTCACGATATTCGCCCCCCCGAGAAAAGGGCACGATGATCGCTGACGGGAATCCGCCAACTTGGCGAGAAGCTATGGCCGCCGGGATGATGAGGTCAACAAGCTTAAGACGCGCCCGCGCACTACACTTGCCAGTGTGGCAATATCACAACAGATTTGTTTAACAGAAGCTTAACTGAGCTTATCGTGGAGCGAGATCAAATGGCGCGGTGATCCGCGGCCGCACAGATGCGAAAGGTTCGACGCCGTGCCACATATAGGATGGGAAAAAGATCACGGCGCCGACTTCAGGCCTGAACCAGCGCTCCGCCTCTAGCGTCACCCCGCCAAGTCCCGAGGCCCCTAGGCGCAGAAAGCCGGCTTTTTCCCCATGCGCAACTTCATCGGGCACCTGGACATAATAGGACGCGCTGATCCAGCCCTTAGGGTGGATGTGATCGACATGCCCGCCGCCGGACGCCAGCACCACCGACCACGCACCCTGACACGTCAAGTCTTTGCTTTTTCTGCATAAAAATGGGTGCGCCGGATCGTCAGGCAAATCTTCGACATAACGCGCGGCGGCGGCGAGGAGCTGGCCTTTCAGGGCTTGTATGAGGGGATGCGGCTCCTCCCAGAGCCGGCCTACGGACTGGGTTCCACCATAAAGGGTCTGCTCCAGCGGATGGGCGGCGGTGCGGTGCAACGGCAGGATCGCCTCAACCAGCGCAGCATTAAAGGCGGCGAGATCGGCGTAGCCCTCCGGCGGTTCAATGAACATTTTCCGGGTGAAACGGTCATAATCATAATAGAGCCGGTACTCCGGATCACCGCTCAAACGCATGGCGTTGGCTTTCAGCGCGATATGCTTTTGCAAATGGTCCGGGGGCGGTTCACGATCGAGCAGGCGAACCGCTTCTTCAAATTCTCCGCTCGCCAGGCGCGTTTCCACCAGCGTATGCAGCGTCTCATAATCGTCTGGCGCTGCCGCAAGCGCGTCAGCAAACATTTCGGCGGCCGCTGCAGAATCGCCATGATGGCGCCGGACCAGACCGAGAATCCGTTTTGGGGTCGGCGCCGCCTGATCGAGGGCCAACGCCCGGGACGCCGCTTCTTCTGCGAGATCCGGTAAACCGGCGAGATAAGCCAATTCCGACTTCAGTGAGAGCAGTTCGGCATTCGGATATTGCGCCAGCACCATATCGAGCGGCTCCAGGAATCGTGCGCCGACACCCTCTTCCCAGAGCATGCGGGCAAAATCCCGGTGAATGTCACTACGTAACGGCGTGATCGCCAAAGCCCGCCGAAAGGCGCTATCCGCCTCCCCCATAACGCCTGACTGCCGCAACGCATTGGCGTACTGATATTGCGTTTCCGCATCGTTTGGGGCAGCGGTCACCGCCATGCGCAAATCGGCAAGCGCCTCTTCTATGCGGCCGATTTTTCGCAACGCCGCGCCGCGGTTAACCCGTGCGAAATGCATGGATGGCTGCTTTTCAAGCGCTGCGGAAAACATCGCCGCCGCTTCCTCAGGCCGGTCCTGATCCTCCAGCAGCAAACCGAGATTGTTGAGCGCATTGACGTCGCCCGGCGCAAGCGAGAGCGTTTTGCGCATGACTTCTTCCGCGCGCGCGCCCTCGCCGGCTTGCCGCAACGCTAGACCGAGGCTAATCCAGGCGGTGATAAATCCCGGGTGAGCCGCAATCGCCGATTCATATTCGGCGATGGCGTCTTTGAACCGGCCGGCGGCCCGAAGGGCGTTTCCCTTGTTCGCGAGGATCGCATGCTTTTGCGGATGCCCCGCCGCCGCCTGATCGAATATCGGCAGCGCTTCGTCGACGCGGCCAAGGCGACCGAGGCACAGCGCCTTCATGTGCAAGGCTTCCGGGTGGCCCGGCTGCTGGCGCAAGGCGGTTTCACTGGCCTCCAGCGCCGCCTCAAAGGCGCCGCGCTGGAATTGCGCGGCGGCGCCCTGTAGCAACTGCATGAAGTTTCCGCTCATCCCAGTTTCCCGGCCCGTTACCCGGCCTGTTATCCACTTTTCCCTGAAGCGCTTGTCAGGCTAATCCAGCATAGCATGTTGACGCGATGAAGGGCGCTGTGTGTAATCAGCGCACGCCGCTCAACGCGGCGCTTTTGTTCAGGAGATGACATGAACGTCACGCCTTTCGCAATCCTAGCCGCCCTTTTCATCGCCAGCGCCGCCGCCGCGCAATCAAGCGAAGCCGAAGCCGTCGACGACGCTATCGCCTGCCTTCAGATCGAAGACGCCGGAGAACGCCTCGCCTGCCTCGAAGGAGCAGCGAAAACCCTGAAAGTGACAAGGGTCGTGCGCGAAGAGCAGACCGCCGCGGCAAAAGAAAACGAAAAAGCCAATTTCGGGCTCGCAGCAGCCGACAAACCTGAGCAGGTCGCAGAAGCGCCGAAAGATTTTGGCGACGAAGCCATCGCCGACGTGCGGCGGGACAAAGACGGCAAGCGCATCAAAAGCATCAATGCTCAAGTTGTCGAGATCAGCCTCAACTCGATGGGAAGAGCGACCGTATCACTCGATAACGGGCAAGTCTGGCGCCAACTCGATTCGGACGACAAAAAACTGCATTTCGGCAAGCGTGAGCGCCTCTTCACCGCTAAGGTGAAACGCAGCGCTTTCGGCAATTACATGATGACGGTGAACGAGCTTCACCGGACGATCCGTGTGCGCCGGATAAAATAGCACACCCCCATGGCCGCCTTTGAAGACAAATTCATTCCCGTCGCCAGCGGGATCAACCTTCATGCGAGAGCCTACAAGGGCGGCGTGAAAACGCCGGTCCTGTGCCTGCATGGTCTGACACGCAACGTCGCCGATTTCGAAGAACTGGCGCCGAAAATCGCCGCGACGGGCCGCAAGGTCGTCGCGCTTTCCTTTCGCGGGCGCGGGCGGTCGGATTACGACCCCGATTATCTGAACTATCACCCGCTCACCTATCGCGACGACGTGTTGAAGGTGATGGATGCGCTGGACATGCCGCAAGCGGTGCTGGTGGGCACATCGCTTGGCGGCATCACCACAATGCTGGTCAATGGGGCCGCGCCGGAACGTATCAAAGCGGCGATCATCAATGATGTGGGCCCGGAGCTCGCTATTGAAGGCATCACCCGGATCGCCGGTTACGCCGGCAAGACCAAAACCGACGTCGCTGACCTTGAAGAAGCGGCGGCGGAAATCCGCGCCGTCAACGGCGTCGCTTTTCCCGGCGCCAATGAAGAGTTCTGGCTTACATTCGCCCGTCGCACCTTCCGCGAAAATGCGGACGGAAGCTGGACGCTCGCCTATGATCCCAATATCGGTAAGGCGCTGACTGAAGTCGGGCCCGCACCGGATTTATGGGGCCCGTTCGAAAGCCTGAAGACCAAACCGACCCTCATTATTCGCGGCGCGATCAGCGATCTCCTTTCGCCGGAGATCATTGCAAAGATGCGCGCCGTTCACCCCGGCTTCGATTACACGGAAGTCCCGAATGTCGGCCACGCGCCCATGTTGACTGAACCAGCGGCGTGGAATGCTATTGAGGGCTTTTTAGCGGCCCTACCCTGAGATCGAGCCGTTCTTCATCGCTCATCTGTGACGATTACATTCATAGGTATGTCATACGGTTGCGGATAGATTGTCGACATCCGCGACCCCGCATAACCGACGCCAATCACTTTCGGTTTATACGGGATAGCGGCAAGCGTGCGATCAAAATATCCCCCGCCATAACCAAGTCGGTAATTTTTGCCGTCAAACCCCACAAGCGGCGCTATGATAATATCGGGGTTTGCCGTTGGAGCGGTTTCAGCAGGAACCGGAATATTCCAGATTCCGCATTCAAGCGGCTCGCCTTCAGTCCAAATGCGGAAAATCATTGGAGCCGCGCGTTTTGCGCAAACCGGTAGAGCCGTTTTCCCTCCTCTCGCTGCGATCTTCGCCATGAGCGGACGGAAATCAGGCTCTCCGCGAAAGGGCCAATAAGCACTAACCGTCAGCCCGCGGATGTCGCCGATCTCGCGTTCAACATTCGCTGCGATTTTCTCGCCAAGGGCCCGACGTTTCTCAACAGGAATTGCAAGTCTCTCTGCAATCAGTCTTTCACGTTCCTTTTTGCGCCAGCGCGATACGGCTTCTGTATCCCGTTCAAGTCCAGCATAGCCCGGATCGGCCTCGCTCAACGCGCAAGGCGACGACGCTGGTGAAGTCTCGGGGATCTTCATCATTTGAATCCATCAATGCGTGACAGCCCGATTTGGTCATCCATCGTCAATAATGATCAAACACTGAGGCGTTGAAAATAGCGATCAACGCGCTAATCGCCGCAGTTTAGGCGCGTGTTAACCCGTGAATGCCGCATTCGGTTTTCGCCGCGCCGCGCCAGCGGCCCGCGCGCACGTCGTCGCCGGCGGCCGCGGGATGGGTGCAGGGCCAACAGCCGATCGACGGATAGCCTTGCGCAATCAACGGATGTGACGGCAGGTCATGCGCCTCGTAATAGGCGTCGATGTCTTCTTTCGCCCAGCGCACGAGCGGGTTCACCTTGATATGCGACGGCGAGGCTTCGAAGGCCGGCAGATGAATGCGCCCGCCGCCGTGAAATTGTTTGCGGCCGGTGATCCACGCGTCGAATTCGTCGAGTGCAGGCGCCAGCGGCTCAACTTTTCTCAGCGTGCAACAGGCGTCGGCGTCATGCTTCCAGAGATCGCCGGACGGGTCGCGAAAGGTCAACGCTTCCTTTGAGGGATGAATGTCGCGCACATCGGTGAGGCCGAGTTTCGCGACCAGTTTCTTCCGGTAGCTCAGCGTTTGCGCGAAATGTTTTTCCGTCTCAAGAAAGATCACCGGGATTGACGGCTCGATTTGCGCCGCAAGATGCAACAGTGCCGCCGATTCCGCGCCAAAGGAAGATACAAGCGCAATCCGGCCCGGAAACTCCTCCTTGATGGCGACGCGCAAAATCTCGAGCGCATCCTCGCCGGAATGCTTCAGCGCAAGACGGCGCGCGCGCGCCTCCCGTTCGTCATTGGCGGGAATGTCGGGCGGCGTTTCCGCCAGCAGAGATGCCGATGCGCTCATCATGAGGTTCCTTTACGCCGCCGCAGCCCGGTCAAGACGTTTGCGCCAGACAGGCGCGAGATCGTCCGCCGCTGGCTGATAGGCAAAAGAGAACTCGTTCAACGCCGCATTGGCGCCGTCGACATCGCCGGTAAATTCAAATGCGTCGACGCCGCAGCGCGCCATGAACAAAAGCTGGTCGCGCAACACATCGCCGCGGGCGCGAATCTCGCCCGTATAGCCGTAACGCTCACGCAATAGCCGCGCCTGTGAATAGGCGCGCCCGTCCTTGAAAGCAGGGAACTCAAGGATAATCGTTGAAAAGCCTGCAAGGTCGCATTTGACATCAGCGAGCGAGGTGTCGTTGCTGATTTTGAGCGCCGTTGCATCCGCATGTTCCTGCGGATTATCGCGCCAATCCTCGAGCGATACTTCGGCGAGCGGCTCTTCAAGCGCCGGGAAAAGACGGCCGCGGGAAAGTTTAAGCAGCTTCATAAAGAGCCTCCTTGAAAGGTTCGGCGCCGAGACGGCGATAGGTGTCGAGAAAACGTTCTTTGTCCTGACGGTTCTGGCGATAGACGCCGACGAGCTTTTCGACCGCGTCGACAACCTGCTCTGACGACAGGCCGCGACCTGCGATCTCGCCGAGGGATGCGTCTTCGGCGCCGGAGCCGCCGAGCGTAACCTGGTAAAACTCCTCGCCTTTCTTATCGACGCCGAGAATGCCGATATGTCCCACATGGTGGTGTCCGCAGGCGTTGATGCAGCCGGAGATTTTTATCTTGAGCTCGCCGAGATCTTCCTGGTTGTCGAGATCGGCGAAGCGCTCGGAAATGCGCTGCGCAATCGGGATCGAGCGGGCGTTCGCCAGCGAGCAATAATCAAGCCCCGGACAGGCGATGATGTCGCTGACGAGACCGATATTCGCGGTCGCAAGCTCCGCAGCGTCAAGCGCTGTGTAGACCGCAAAAAGGTCGTCTTTTTTCACATGCGGCAGGACGAGGTTTTGTTCATGGGTCGCGCGAATTTCGTCGAGGCCATATTGCTCGGCTATATCGGCGACCGCCTCCATCTGCACATCGGTAATATCGCCCGGGACGCCGCCAATGGGCTTCAGGGAAATATTGGCGATGGCGTAGCCGGGAATTTTATGCGCCACCGTGTTGAGGCGCACCCAGCGGGCGAAATCTTTATCGCTCGCCTTTTTCTCTTCCAGCGCCGCGCTCTGGTCGGCAAGCTTTTCAAAGGCGGGCGGCGCGAAATAAGCGTTGATGCGCTCCATTTCCTCGCGCGGCAGGTCGATTCCTGAATCTTTAATCTGCGCCCATTCCGCCTCAACCATGTCGGCGAATTTTTCGATGCCTTCGGCGTTGACGAGGATCTTGATGCGCGCCTTGTACATATTGTCCCGGCGGCCTTCGAGATTATAAACGCGCAGGATCGCCTCGAGATAAGACAGGAGATATTTCTTCGGCAGGAATTTCCGGATCGTATGCCCGACATAGGGCGTACGTCCTAGGCCGCCGCCGACAATCACTTCAAAGCCGGTTTCGCCTTCATCGTTTTTATAAAGGCGCAGGCCGATATCGTGCACCTTCACCGCAGCGCGGTCATGATCGGCGGCGGTGATGGCGATTTTGAACTTGCGCGGCAGGAATGAAAATTCCGGATGGAAGGTCGACCATTGCCGGATCATTTCGCAATAGGGGCGCGGGTCTTCCACTTCTTCGGCGGTAGCGCCCGCATATTGGTCCGACGTCACATTGCGAATGCAATTGCCCGACGTCTGAATTGCATGCATCTCGACATCAGCGAGATCGTCGAGCAGGTCAGGGACATCGACGAGCGCCGGCCAATTGTACTGAATGTTCTGACGCGTCGTGAAATGGCCATAGCCGCGGTCATATTTGCGCGCGACTTCGCCCAGGCGGCGCATCTGTTTCGACGACATGGCGCCGTAAGGAACCGCAACGCGCAGCATATAGGCGTGCAATTGCAGATAGAGCCCGTTCATCAGGCGCAGCGGCTTGAACTGATCTTCGGTCAGATCGCCGGCAAGGCGGCGCTCCACCTGGCCGCGAAACTGCGCGACCCGTTCAGCGACCATCGTCGCGTCAAATTCATCATAGCGGTACATTAAGCGGCCTTCTTGGATTTTGCGGGACGGACGCCGAGATCGCGCTCAACGCGCGCAATCCATTTCAACAGCGCCGGATAAGGCGTCAGATCGAAGCCGCCTTCGGGTGCGACGCGCGTATAGGCGACCAGAGAAATATCGGCGAGGGTGAGTTTGTCGCCAACGAGGTAATCGGATTTCTGCAACGCCTGTTCAAGGCGCGTCAGCGCGGCGACGCCTTTCTCCATCAGCTTCGGATCGATCTCGGCGTCGGATTTTTTCAAATAGTGCTTTTGAAAACGGCGCACGGCGATAGCGGTTTCATGGGAATATTGCTCCCAAAAGAGCCACTCAAAAACCTTGGCGCGGGCGTAATCGCCTTTCGGCAACAACCCGCCTTTGTGAGCGCGATTGAGATAAAGAATAATCGCGTTCGACTGCGCGAGCGCTTTGCCGTCGGGCAGGATGACAGCGGGAACCTGTCCCGCCGGATTCATTTTCAGGAATTCCGGCGTGCGGGTTTCCGATTTCAATACGCTGGTTTCAATCCAGTCATATTTCAATCCCAGAAGATCGGCGGTCCATTTCACCTTGAGGCAATTGCCGCTGATCGAATCTCCGTAAATTTTAAGCTTGGCCACGACTTACGCCTCCGCCTGATAGCCAAGATCCAGCCGAACCGTCGGACCCGATCTGCGGATCGTCTCGCGCAGGGTTTCACGGCCTGTAGGCGCTCCCGCATCGCTCACATCGATAAGATAGGCGTCGGCGATTTCTTTCACGCGGGCCTGCGCCGCTGCAAGAACGTCTTTCGCATCATCGTCATCAAAGCGCGCGGCGGCGGTGAGATCGGCTGTCCAGCGGTCATCGTCGGCAAGATAGACAACGGCGCCGTCGTCGAGACGGTTTCCAGTGACGGCCTTCATGCGGCGGCCCTTTCTTTTCCAATAATCTCAAGGAGTGTTTCACCGTCAGCGAGGGCGGCGACTTCACCAATGACAAGGAGCGCCGGACCTTTGATCCCGCCCGCTTCAATGAGGCGCGGCAACTCAGCTAACGACCCTTTGACGATTTTCTGATTCTCGCGCGTGCCGTTTTCCACGACAGCGACAGGCGTTTCGCGTCCGCGGCCATGTTCGATCAGCTTCGAGGCTATCGTTTCGGCCTTGGTGACGCCCATATAGACGACCAACGTATTTTTCAGCGCCGCCAGCGCCGACCAGTCAAGGGCGGGGTCGGCCTCATCCTTCGCGTGACCGGTCACAAACGTGACGGCCTGGGCGCGGGCGCGATGGGTGAGCGCCATATTGGCGGCGGCGGCGCATCCGGTCGCGGCGGTGACGCCAGGGCAGACGAAAACGGGGATGTTTGCGTTCCGGAGCGCTTCCAGCTCCTCACCCCCGCGACCGAAAACAAAGGGGTCGCCGCCTTTAAGGCGCACAACCATTTTTCCCTCGCGCGCAAGTTCAATCAGGCGCGCCTCGATTTCGTCCTGAGGCACGGCGTGGTTTGACTTCGCCTTGCCCACATACAACCGGTCAGCGTCACGGCGGGCGAGATTAAGAATCTCGTCGCTGACCAGCCGGTCGTAAAGAATGACATCGGCGCGCTGTAGAAGCCGCAGCGCCTTGATAGTTAAAAGATCGGGATCGCCCGGCCCGGCGCCGACAATATGGACAGCGCCTGTATTGGATTTTTCTTCCGTCTGCGGACGATTAATCAAGGCGAGCATCGCCTCATGGGCGCCGGCCTCATCACCGGCGAGCACTTGCGCCGCAATCGGCCCCTCGAAAAACGCCTCCCAGAACGGGCGGCGCGCTCGCGGCGCGATGGTCGCTTTCACTGTATCGCGATAACGGTCGGCGAAATCGGCGAGCACGCCCAGCCGCGGCGGCAACAGCGCCTCGATGTCAGCGCGCAACCGCTTGCCCAGCACCGGGGCGGCGCCAGCCGTTGATATGGAGACTGTCACCCGTCCGCGATCAACAATCGACGGCGTCGTGAAATCGCACAGCGCCGGCTGGTCGACGACATTCAATAGTACACCCGCCATGCGGGCGATCTCGGCCCAGCGGCGCGCCTCATCCGCCGGAGTGTCTGCAATAAAGACCAGCACAGCCGCCTCGATATCGGCCGCCACGGGCTGGCGCTCGATAAAATGGGCGCGGCTTTGAAGCTCTGCTTTTGTTTCCGGCGCGAATTTCCGGGCAATCAGGGTCAGCCGCGCGCCCGCCCCCAGCATCAGCCGGGCCTTCGCCAGCGCTTCCGCTCCGCCGCCGATAATCAGCGCGGGACGGTCCTTTAGGTCGATATGAGCCGGAAATGCATTCATGATTAGATTTTCTAACACTATAGAATTTCTGCGCCCGTTCTTGGGCTGGTTTCCGGCAAGCTATTCTCGGGTTTTCCCGTTCTCAATCGAATATTTCTGCTAAATGCCTTAGCTTTGCTGACGGGATCGCGCATTTTCTGAGATTTTCACGAATTAGCTCACCTGATTAACGCTTCACAAGCGAGTGATGCGAAGCTTCCCTCTTGATTATTTAGGAAAGCTATCTGAATAATGGCCTCGAATGAGGAGAGAGACCCTGAAAAATGAAGCAATTGCCGCCCCTGAATGCGCTTCGCGTCTTTGAAGCCGCCGCCCGCCACTTAAGTTTCACTAAAGCTGCTGAGGAGCTCCATGTGACTCCCGGCGCTGTAAGCCAGCAGATCAAGGCGCTGGAGGACTTTCTCCAGACCCCCGTCTTCCGCCGCCATAAGCGGGCGCTCCTGCTCACGGATGAGGCGCAAGCGAGCCTGCCTATCCTCCGGGAAGGCTTCGACAAGCTGGTCGAGGCTGGAGAGATCCTTTCCAAAAAGGCTGACGCCGGCCGCCTTACGGTCTCGGTCGCGCCTTCCTTCGCGTCAAAATGGCTGGTGCCGCGCCTCGACCGGTTTCAGGAGGCCCATCCCGATATCGATGTCTGGGTTTCCGCCGACATGAATGTCGTCGACTTCGCCGTCGATGATGTGGATATCGCGATCCGTTACGGTGCCGGGCGCTATCAGGGGCTCGTCACCGAACATCTGATGGCGGAGAAGATCGTCCCGGTTTGCAGCCCCGCCTTGCTGACCGGAGACAATCCCATCAAGACGCCTGCGGACCTCGTCCATCACACGCTCTTGCATGACAGCGGCAATGACAAGGATCCGGGCTGCCCGACCTGGCCGATGTGGCTGAAAGCGGCAGGCGTCGAACACAAGACTGGCGATCGCGGCCTCAAATTCAATCAGTCATCGCTCGTGATCGAAGCGGCGGTCGCGGGCAAGGGCGTTGCGCTCGCCAAAGCCGCGCTGGCGCTCGCCGATCTCGAAGCGGCGCGGCTCGTGATTCCGTTCGACCTCACGACCCCGACGGAATTTTCCTATTACCTCGTCCATCCACCATCGAAGTCGTCCTCACCCGCCGTGAAAGCGTTCATGGCCTGGGTGCTGAAAGAAGCGGCTGACAGCATGGACGCGGCGGACGCACAGGAAGCAGCGGCGTAAGCTTGCTGTAAAAAATTTGCGCCCGCATTGTGGGGGAACAATGCGGGCGCCTTACAGCGGTCCTGACGAGAGGGGGAGAGAAGCAGGAACCGCCGCCTTTCCGATAAGATGGTCTTCTTAGCGCTTCGATCAAGCGCGGTTGTGATGACAAATCCGTTAGTCCGATCACGATTGACGTAAAGCCCTGCGACATTCAGTCAGTTGGTTGGTCGTAACCCAACTGATCAAGACAAGCGCAAACCGCTTCAAACACCAGCAATGTTGAAGCGTGACGCTGCGGATAGTCGCGAATGGGCTGAAGCATGGCGAGGTCACGCCAGCGCTCGTCCCACCCTTCGCCTGTGGGCGGCTCCCCATTTTCTTTCAGCATCGCCCGCATTGCGTCCCGCAAGCGATACAGCTCCTGCGCTTCGGCGGCGATGATATTGCGCGCGACGATGGAGGCCGACGCCTGACCAAGAGCACAGGCCTTCGCCTCCATGCCGAAATCGGCGACGCGTCCGTCTTTCATCACCAGATCAACCGTCACTTCAGAGCCGCAGACGCGGCTCACTTTTGTGGCGCTGGCGTCGGGCGCGTCGAGACGTCGCGCGGGCGGGATCGCCGCCGCCGCGTCCAAGACGCCGCCCGTATAGAGTTCGCTCAACATGCCGCTTTACATGGCGGATTTTTACGGCAAGTCAAACAACAGAATTTCGCTGTCGGCGAGCGCGCGGAAAGAAACGCTCTCCTCCTCTGCGATCTTCGCGCCGTCGCCAGCCTGCATCATCAGACCGCCGATTTCGACGCCGCCTTTCGCGACCTGAAGCCAGCCATAACGGCCGTCAGCAAACGCATGTGACAGCGTCTCGCCTTCCTTGACCTTGGCCGCGTAAAGCGCCGCATCCTGACGGATCGCGAAAGACCCGTCGCGCCCGTCGGGAGACGCGATCAGCGTCAAGGCGCCGTTCACCGTATCGGCGACCTTACGCTCTTCATAACGGGGCGCGCCGCCGCGCTCCTTCGGCAAAAGCCAGATCTGATAGAGATGCAGCGGGTCCACATCCGACGCGTTATATTCGCTATGGGTCACACCCGATCCGGCGGACATATATTGCACCAGACCCGGCGCAATGACCCCGCCGCCGCCAGTCGAGTCCTTATGCGCAAGGCTTCCCTCCAGCACATAAGTGATGATCTCCATGCTCTCGTGAGGATGGGTCGGAAATCCGGCGCCGGGATTGATGCGGTCTTCGTTGATCACACGCAGCGCGCGATAGCCCATATGATCGGGATGATAATAATTGGCGAAGGAGAAGGTGTGGTGCGTGTCGAGCCAGCCGTGATTGGCATGGCCGCGATCAACGCCTTTTCGGATCGTTATCATGATGTCTCCTTTTCGGCGTCTGGGTAAGCGTCCGGGCCGGTGCACGCCGCAAAACCGCAAACGCACTCATACCGCCCTGATGGCGGATCAGGTTGTTGATGATTCCCTGATCATTTAGGGGGCCGAAGCCGCGTTTAAAGACCGCCCCCGCCCATTGCACGCAGCTGTGATCTGCCCCTTCCGGCCAGCTTCATCCCGGCCCGGCAACGCTTCGCCGCAAACCCGTTGCCGGCCGCGCCCGCGGCGGCCAAGCTTCGTTTCATCAAGGGGCGCCGGACGTTGCGTTGCCTATTCAGGACGCCCCCAAAGAAACAAAACCGACAACGCACTCAGAAAAGGAAACCAGTTATGCTCAACCTCAACAAAGCCAAAACATTTATTTTTTCAGGCGCCGCCGCCCTTGGCCTCGCCATTGCCGCCCCCGCCGCTGTCGCCAATGATTTCGTCAATATCTCCTTTGACGATCTTGATTTTGGCGATGAAGATTTTCTTCAGAAACTAATTGAGATGGATGCGGAAGATATCGCGGATATGCGCGCGGAGATGGCCGACGCCCGCGCCGAAATTCTCGACGCCATCAGCGAAATCCAGGAAGCGCGTGCGGAAGCCGAAGCCAATCCGGAAACGCGGACGGTGATTGAAGCTGCACTGGCGGCGGCGAGCGCGGCGGTCACTTCGGCCACCAATAGCGCGTTTGAAAAAGTCCGCGAGGAACTGGATGAGGCGGAAATCGAACTCGCTGCGACTGATGTCAGCGCGGAAGAAAAGACCGAAACACAAGGCGCGATCGCTGCGGTGCGCGAAGAACTCGCGGGCATCGAAGCCGCTGTCGGCGAACTCGTCGCCGCCATGAAAGCCTGACGCCTGTAGAATAGCGCTGGAGACGACCAAATATGGCCGCCTCCTGCCACTCTCCCCCTGTCCGCTAAACCGCTTCCAGCACCACAGACGCCGCAGCGGTGTTGCTGATCGGGATGTGATAGTTTTCCGTTCGCTTGGCGAGCGGGCGCGCGCCAAGCGCGCCGCGCGCGGCGATCCAGTTCAGGATCTCCACGCCTTGCGTGCCGGCTTTCTCCACGATCCCTGCGATCGAATCCTGCACCAGCGCCTCCGGGTCGTTCATCAGATGATCGAGACAGAAGCGGTCATAATCGGAATTGATAAAGCCGGCGCGGGCGCCGTCGAGCTGATGCGACAGGCCGCCGGTACCCATGACAACGATTTTGTCGTCGCTCTCCCAGCTTTCAAGCGCGCGCCCGACCGCGCGGCCAAGGGCGAGGCAGCGTTTCGCCGACGGCAGAGGATGCTGGACCGTGTTGATCGCGATGGGAACCAGCTTCACCGGCCATGCGTCCACATTGGGCCAGGCGAGTTCGAACGGGATCGACATGGCGTGATCAACAAACATCTTCTGGCATGTGGTGATGTCGAACTCATCCCCGACAAGCGCTTCGATAATATGCCATGACAGGGCCGGATCGCCGGTGAATGTTTTATAGACCGGCAGGCCCCAGCCCTCGTCCGCGCTTTGATATTCATCGGCGGCGCCGACCGCGAAGGTCGGCATCTTGTCGAGGAAGAAATTCAATCCATGGTCGTTATAAAAGACGACGGCGACATCCGGTTTTTCCTGATTGAGCCATTTCTGGATCGGCGGAAACCCGTCAAAGAATGGCTTCCAATAGGGATCGCTCTGAAGCCCCTTCGCGATGGCGCCGCCTATGGCGGGCACATGGCTCGTAAAATATCCGCCGATAATTTCCGTCATGCCCGGCGCCCCCTATTCGCTGTATGAAAGCAGTTTCGCTTTGAAGGCGTCGACGCTCAGTCCGGTCTGCGCGGCGCCGAGATCCTGCACATTCAGGCCCCAGATGCCGGCGAGTTTGGCGAGATAATAAACATTGCCCCCTTCGGCGATCATGCCGAGCACGTCACGATCGGCGACAGCGCGGCGCTGGCCCGGCGTCAGATGGTATTTGCGGCAATAGGCTTCCTCATCGCGGCGAAACTCTTCCCGGTTTTCAGCATCGTTAAAGGAATAACACATCGCGTTCAGCGCATAGCCGCGCTGGGCCATGTCGCCATCAAACAGCGTCGTGCCCTCTATGGGTTGACGTTCGGAAGCTAGCATTGCGGACATAGGAACCTCGCCGGGATAACTCTCTACGGCGAGGATATTCACCGTGAAAGCGCCCTATGTCCTTGACGTGGATCAAGTCTTTTTTCAGTCACGCCGCTCTGGAAAATCTGCTTTTCAGCGCCTTTTTTATTTTTCTGAGAACGAAGAAGACTTCCGATTTCACCATCAGCAAAAAGACCGGCGCCCGGAATGTCAGCGGCAGGTTCCGGGCCTTCGCTTCATCCAGGATTTCGTGAAGATAGGTGATCTTCATCCGTTCGCGCGCTTTCACGCCCAATATCTCTAATGCCGTCGGCGGCCTGTCGAAGCATACCGGATCATAACCGACGGCCATAAAATTAAGCTTGGTGCGAATGCATTTTTCGCATTTTCCGCAATTTAATCCGGCGACTTTATTCTCCCAGCAAACCCGGATGTGTTTTGCGACCTCTGGATATTCACAGACTTTTTCCACGCGCTCACAACGCGTCATGCCTGAACATTCCGTATGGATAGAAAACCGGCCGCCAGAGAAAAAATGATTGAACAGTGCGCTCGTCCCCCAAGGGATCACAATGTTACGGTAATCCTCGTTAGCTCCGATCACACCCCAGCCGACCGCGCCGGAGAACTGATGCAGCGCCGCGAACAGACCCGCGCCATGCTCCAGCGCCCAATGCCCAAAATGGAAATCCCGCCAATTCGTGCGCACAATGCAAAACGGGATGTCAAACTCATGCAGACCCTGACGCGCATCCTCTTCCGCCTTGGCGAACCAAGCGTCATCGCTGACCGGAATATCGAATCCATGCATAAGCATGACCCCGGCAGGCTTGATCTTTCTGACGCCAAGGTCATCACCCGCATGACGCAGGAACGCGCAAGCCCCGTCTATGCCGCCGGAATAGGCGAATATCCCGGTTCCGTCTGTCACCGTGCTCGCACCCGCCTGCCCGTCAACAATAGTGTTCGCCGTGATCTCCACACGCGAATAGCCCGGCAGGCGCCAGTTGATCCACAATTCCTGAAACTCGGCGAGCCCCTTCAGACACTGGCGGGTGACAGGCCCCTCAATGTGGACGTCCCTGCCGCTACGCATCCCGATGTAGATCATGGCGATCGCCGCAAAATCATAAACCTCGAGAGGCGGCGGCAGGATGCCTCCGCTCACCTCGAACCAGATGTCAGGATGATCAGTGATTTTCAGCGTGCGCCGGACCGACAGGTCGCCGCGCTCTTCAACAACGCGGACAGTTAATTTTTGACGGCTCATGTCTACCCCGGCATGGTCATGACGCTTGCAATATACCCGATCCGGCCTTTGCAATTTCCGGACCTTCAGACGACCGGAAACCAAGCAACCTCAATCGCCCGAACCCGGCACATCCGGCATGGAGCCGGTCGGAGCGAATACAATAATTCCCACAAGGAGAACCAGAAGCACCGCCAGCACGGCGAGGTTAATTTTTGACGCCTTGCCTGCCGCTTGTTTCTCAAACCACGTCCGGGGGCGCACACCCTTGTACAAATAAACGCCCTGAGCGGCGATCATGATGCACACCACATTCACCGTCAGCAGCAAAAGCGACCGCCCGAAAAAACCAATCTCGCCTGCGCCAAGGAAAAGCCCCGCCGCCGCCGCGGGGGGAAGCAGCGCGACAGCGACCATAACGCCGACCAGCGCGGTGGAAATGCCCGCGACGATGGACAGCGCAGCGGCGACGCCGGCGGCAAGCGCCAGCACGACGGAATCAATACCGGCTATGGTGCGGCTCACCAGTTCATCGCTCTCAAGATTAACGCCGAACATGGCGCCGATCAGCGCCGCCGTCGCGAACCCCAGCGCCAACCCTGCAACGGCGTTGCGGCCGGCGCGCAACAACAATTTCGTATCGCCCAGCGCCGCTCCAAGAGAAATGGCGAGAATCGGACCAAGCAAAGGGGCGATCACCATGGCGCCGATCACGGCGGCGATGTTGTCGGCGTTTAACCCAAGCGCAGCAACGATGGCCGACGCGAATGTCAGGATGAAAAAGTCGAGGCTGAGTTTGGCGCCGTCAGCGACATCGTCGTAAATCTCTTCACGCAGAGCGACATTCTTGGAGCCTTTTTTCTTGCCTTCGCTTTTCTCGTCCTCGGGCTCTTCAGGTTTCGGCGCTGTAGCCTCCACCGGCAGCACAATAATGCGCCAGTCCTTTTTATTTCCGCAAATACTCTGCAGTTCATCCACGAGGCCTTGCGCGCCTCCTTCAATGAACAGGGCGCGCAGGACAGCACTGTCTTCTTCCTCGGTGGCAGAAAAGCGCCAGTGAGTCGGCTCGTGCTTTTTTACGGCCTCTTCGACTTTATCGCGTTTGCTTGCCGGAAAGACGGCTTCGATCAGACGCATAACATTATGCCCGGCGCCATGTTGCGCCTTGCGGCCCGTCTTCTAGAATAATCCCCTGGGCCGCCAAATCATCTCGTATCTCATCAGAGCGCGCGAAGTTTTTGGTTTTGCGCGCCTCAGCGCGTTCTGCGATCAGGGCTTCGATCTCTTCCGCGGACGGACCGCTGCTGCTCGCCGCCTGGAACCATTGCGCCGGGTCAACATTGAAAAAGCCCATCAGCCGGCCAGCATCCCGCAAGCGTGTAATCGCCGCAGCCTTGGCCTCCCCGTCCATTTGCCCGGCGATGTCGCGCAACTCATGCAGCCCCGCAAACGCTTCCGGCGAATTGAGGTCATCCTCCAGCGCCAGCATGATGCTTTGCGGCGCGGCGCCTGTTTCCTCTGTAAACGGAATATCTTCAAGAAGGCGATAAAACCGGTCGAGCTGCTTCTTCGACTGTTTCAGGAGCTCCTCGGTCCACTCGAGCGGCTGGCGGTAATGGGCCGACAACAACGCCCAGCGGATCACCTCGCCATGCCAGTCCTTCAGCAGATCATGGGCGAGCACGATATTGCCCAGCGACTTCGACATTTTGTCGGCGCCCATGCGCAAAAAGCCATTATGCATCCAATAGCGGGCGAGCGGCGCGCCCTGATGGGCGCAGGCCGATTGCGCGATTTCGTTTTCATGATGGGGAAATCGCAAATCCTGTCCGCCGCCATGAATGTCGATCGTCTCCCCCAACTCGCTCTCAATCATCACCGAGCATTCCAGATGCCATCCGGGCCTGCCGCGCCCCCAGGGGCTGTCCCATCCGGGCTCCCCCTCTTTCGCAGGCTTCCACAAAACGAAATCCGCCGGATTCTTTTTGTACGGCGCAACCTCGACACGCGCGCCAGCGATCATTTCATCGCGATCGGCGCCCGAAAGCTTGCCGTAATCGGGATAGGCGTCGACAGAAAAGAGCACATGCCCCTCCGCCGCATAGGCCGCGCCTTTCCCGATCAGCCGCTCCATCATGGCGATCATGGGGGCGACGTGGCCGGTCGCCGTCGGCTCCAGTCCGGGCCGGATAACGCCGAGAGCGCCCATGTCGGCGCGATAGATGTCGGCGAATTTTTTGGTGACGGCCTCTATGGGCTCGCCCGTTTCCGCCGCCGCCTTGATAATCTTGTCGTCTATGTCGGTGATGTTGCGGGCGTAGACGACATGATCAGCGCCGTAACGCGCGCGCAAGACCCGATAAAGAAGGTCAAACGCAACCGCCGAGCGCGCATTGCCGATATGCGCATAGCTGTAAACCGTCGGCCCGCAGACATACATAGTCACCCTGCTGGAATCGGCGGGCTCGAAAACACGCTTTTCGCGCGCCATGGAGTCATAAATCGTCAGGGACATGGTCACCGGCAATGGGGTCGCAGTTCATTCAGAGCCTGTTGCTAGCCGCGACGCCCCGCCGAGGCAACAACCCTGATGCCGGGCGGGCGGGAAGAGAGCGCTTCCCTGCCCTTGCGAGCCTGCTATGGTCTCGCCCCATGACAGGACAAACTCCCTTCGCCGCCCCTTCAGAACTCGATGAAAAAATCGAGGAAACGACCCGTTTCGCCCCGAAATTCGGCCCCGACGGGCTTATTCCGGCGGTCGCGACAGACGCCGCTACGGGCCGGATGCTGATGCTCGCTTATATGAATGCGGAAGCGCTCGCCAAAACCATAGAAAGCGGCGACGCATGGTACTGGTCCCGGTCACGCAGCCAGCTCTGGCGTAAGGGCGGAACCTCAGGCCACGTCCAGCGAGTGATTGAAATCCGCACCGACTGCGATCAGGACGCCATTGAACTCGTGGTCGAACAAGCCGGCCCCGCCTGTCACACCAAGCGCAAATCCTGTTTTTATCGCGCCGTAAGCGCCGACGGGGCGACGCTTAAGTTTCAGGAATAGGCGCAGGACTCTAAAGGCCCGCATTCCCAATCAAGATTTCGGCGGCAGCGCGGGCGTCCGCTGCTGCGGTTTCGGGATCGTGAAGATGCGCCAGCACGATAGCGCCTTCTTTCAGGGTGAGCAGTTGGCGCCCCAGCGCGTCCGGCGCTTTCGCGCCCGCCGCACGCGCCAGCCCTTCAATATAAACCAGCAACAAGCGTTTGTGCTCCGCCGATGCCGCGTGGATAGGGTGGTTGCGATCCTGATATTCCGATGACGCCTTGATGAACATGCAGGAGCGAAACTCCGGCTCCCGAAACCATTCCGCCAGCGCATCGAAAATTGAAAGCAGGCGATCGCGCGGCGTTGTCGCCAACGCCTCAACCCGGCGCACAAGCCAGTTCCGGAATTGCTCATCGCGCAACCGCAAGGTGGCGAGGATCAGATCCTCCTTGGTGCGGAAATGCTTGTACATCGCGGTTTTGGAGACGCCCGTCTCCTTTGCGAGCGCATCCATGCCGATGGCGTGAAAACCGCCCCGGTAAAACGCCTTCAACGCATTCTGCACCAGCTCGTCTCGCTTGGACGCACTCATATTAGCCTCACAAATAATACTGATCAGTCAATGTAATAGGCGCTTGAGCGATTGCAAATGTAAAATTTTTCTATCAGCTAAAACAAGGAATTGCGTCATTTTCGCGTGCCCCAGCCCCACCAATTGCATTTTTAATCGCTTACAAGGTTGACTGATCGGTTTCTGTGCCTTATCTGCACATTTACCGATCGGTACACCATTAAATCTAACCCGTCGGACGAATTCGGAGAAATCCGCTGAACAAGGAGAGGGATAATGAGAAAACACGCACCAGCTACGTTTTACCAAAGACCGCTGGATTTGATGGCGCTCACCGTGAGCGCCGCCGTCACCCTGCTTGCGATCGCCGGCACCATCACTGCTGTTGTCGCGTTTACCCCGTCGGCCAGCGCCGCAGAGACTACGTCCGAAATCATGGTGAGGCATCACGCAGTCGCCCCTGACGGACGTCAATTTTTATCGTCCTGATGCGGAACATTTGACGTTCGAAAGGCTTGAATATTTTCCACCTCGCATAATGAACCACTTTCTGCGCCGTAAAAAACAACAATGGGAGGCGCAGCTCCCTGCGGCGGGGCCCCTTGCCGCGGGGATTATCGTCACAAAAAAGGAGCATCAGAGCATGACGAAACTCACACCGCCCTTCACCGAAGCTACGGCGCGAGCCAAAGTCCAGGCTGCAGAAGATGCGTGGAACACAAAGGACGCCGAGCGCGTAGCCCTTGCCTATTCAGAAAACAGCGAATGGCGCAACCGCGATCGCTTCCTGAGCGGCCGGGAAGATATAAAAGCCTTCCTTCGCGAAAAATGGGCGCGTGAACTACATTACAAACTGAGAAAAGAATATTGGGCGCATACGGATAATCGTATCGCCGTACGGTTCGAATATGAATTCAAAGACGCTGACGGCCAGTGGTGGCGCAGCTACGGCAATGAAATGTGGGAATTCGATGAAGACGGCCTCATGCGCCGGCGCTACGCCAGCATCAATGATTCGCCCATAGACGAAAAAGACCGTCGCCTTTAACCCCTGCGGAGATATCTCATGGCACGCGCCTATTCCACAATCGCATTCACCGACCGCGTTCGCGCACTGCAACGTCAACACGGGTCCGCTGATGCTTACGCCCGCTTTCTGGCGCCCGAAACGCCCGCCGATGACGCGCTGGGAGCGCCCGAAGCCGAGTTCATTAGCGCTCGCGACGGATTCTATCAGGCGACGATTTCCGAAACCGGGTGGCCCTATCTCCAGTTTCGCGGCGGAGCGCCCGGCTTTGTCCATGTCGTGGACGAAAAAACTTTGGCTTACGCAGATTTCCGCGGCAACCGCCAATATCTTTCCGTCGGCAACCTTTCAGGCGATGACAGGATCGCCCTGTTTTTTATGGACTATCCCAATCAGCGTCGGCTGAAGATCTTTGGTCATGCAAGCGTCGTCGACGCAGAGCAAAACCCCGAAATTGTCCAAAGCCTTCATGTTCCCGGCTATCGCGCGACACCGGAGCGGGCAATCATTATCAAGGTGGCGGGATTTGACTGGAACTGCCCGCAACATATTCCCAAACGCCTGAACGCATCGGAATTGGAAATTGCAATCGCGCCTATACGCGCCCGCCTTGCCGAGCTGGAAACGGAAAACGCGGCGCTCAGAGAAAAGCTCTCGCTTAACGACGCGCCTTAACCCATCCCGCCGACACTGCCGGCGCCGCCATGTTTGTGATGATCGAGAATATGCGTGCGCACAGCCAAGGTGATCCACGCGCCGTGAAAAATTACACCCATCGCCAGGATCAAATATCCCGGGAAAGGACCGACAGCCATCCGGTCAAACAGCTCATTCATCGTCGTTAGCGGCGTCGGATGGATGATGATCTTGCCTATATATGCAACCGCCTGAAAGCTGAAGATCCACATGTAATTCCGGCGCAACCGCCGCCCCATGGCCCGCCAGAACCCAATATGATATTGCGGCTCAAGGTAATCCTTGGCGAGCACATCCTGCCACTCGCCGGGATCGGGCCGGGTCGAGCGAAACAACATCGGCGCATAGAACTTTGTCTCGATCCAGCGGCAACGCGCGCGCCAGACATTGAAAAATCGATAGCGGCGCGATTCAAGAATCAAAAACATGGTGATGAGAATGCCCACCAGCAAAAGCGGCAGCGGCGAGGCGAGCGGATCGGCGTAAGTGACCGACAAGGCGATGCCGAGCGTCACCACCGACCAGTTCGTCGTGTTGTCGAGGCGCGTGCGCCAGATGGTCGAGCGGTAAACCTCGCCTCTATAAAGATGCGCGAGCGCGCCTATCTCCGAGGAGTCGAGCTTGTTGCCGGTGCCGCCCGGCGGGCTTTGCCATTCTTTCCAATTATCTGTCACGAAAAGGCCGATCGCCGCCCTGACGGGCGCTCCCTTGACTAGTCTTCTCCCAGCCGTGCGATCAGAGGTTTAAGGAAGTTCTCGTATTTGCGCCACTCCTCAGAGCTGCCCTTATAGAGTTTTCTGCGCACCTGCATGGAAGAAATTGTCGCGACCGCGCGCTTCGTCTCGTGAAAATCGATGCAGGACTGCTCAAGATCGAGCCCGAGATAGTCGAGAAGCTTTCGCGTTTCCTCTTCCTGATTTTCCGTCAGGCTCTCATAGCTGAAATTATAGATGGCGCCAGGGAAGCGCTCCTCCCAGAATTTCATCAAATCCATATAGCTCGCGTAATACTCTCCGAGATCATCCAGGTCATACGCATAGCCATTTCCAAAATCGCTGAAATAATATTTGAAGATTGACCAGCAGCTGGCGATCGAGCGCCGTTTAATATGCACGATTTTGGCGCCGGGAAGCGCCATGCAGATAAATCCGATCCAACGATAATTAAGGTGCATCTTATCGGTGATAAAAGGCTCGGCGACGTCACGCCGATTCATGTCGGCCAAATATTTCTCGCGGATGGTCTGCAATTGTTCAGCAGTCACCTCGCCGCCGGACCACACGGAATTCACCGCCATGCCGAATGTCGTCAGCTCGCCTGCGCCGTATATTTGCGAATGACTGGCGAGAATATGCTCCGTCAGGGATGTGCCTGATCGCGGCATTCCCACCACGAAAATAGGCGTCTTCCGAAAGGGCTCCGCCGGCGCCCGATAGATGTTTTTGATGCGCTCCACATCCTCAAAACTTTCACGGACCATACGGAACAGGCGGCGTTCCAGATCCGGCGTGTAGTTCAGAAATTTTTTGCGCAGAAAATTCGCATTCTGGTAGTGAGTGAACGCCTCCCTGTGCTGGCCCAGATCCTCACTTACTTTCCCCAGCGCATAATTCAGATGCATGCGGTCATTATCTGAGATATCGTTGCGATCGAGCAGGCTCTTTATATAGGGGATTTGCGGGTCGTCTTTCTCATAACGCTTGACCGCGCCCAGACTTCTGAACGCTTCCGCGAAATCGGGTTTCAGCCGCAAGGCTTCAGCATAACTCGCCTCAGCCTCTTGCCTGCGACCAAGGTCGAAAAGATAACTTCCCTTATTATAGTGGGCCTCAGCGTAATCGGGTTTGACCTCGGTCGCTTTGGCGAAGCTCGCCAGCGCTTCTTCCTCCCGGCCAATATTTTTTAACGCCAGACCCAGATTATTATAAGCATCGGCGAAATTGGGATTAGCCAGCAAGACCGCGCTGAATTGCGACACCGCTTCTTCGTAACGCTGGAGCTTGTTGAGGAGAACGCCCAGATTATTGCGTGCGCCATTGTGTTTGGGCGCAATCCGGAGTGTTTGCTTGTAGTTGGAGACGGCGTCTTCCTGGCGCCCCAGATCGCGAAGCGCGTTCGCCATATTGAAATACGCCTCAGCATAATCCGGTTTGATGGATACTGCGCGCCTGTAATTCTCGATCGCTTCCTGCTGGCGCCCGAGCTTTTTCAAAGCAACGCCAAGATTATTATAGGCGTCCGGAAAAGCCGGATTTGTGTCAATTGCGTTCTGGAAATCCTTTGCGGCGCCTTCGTGATTTCCCTTTCGCGCATTCACTGCGCCACGGATATTATGCAGGATCGAGGCTGCGGGAAATTTTTCTATCAGCTCTGTCGTCGCCGCATGTGCGGCGTCAAGCTCGCCCCCATTATAAAGAGAAACGACGCTTTCAATTTGATCCCGGGTCGGGGTTTCGTTTCCTTCTTGCATTTCTATCCGCGCCGGATTTTTTCGCCGCCTTCCGACGTAGCTTTTATGGATTTGCTACTGTTACGCCCCTCCGGAAGACAGCGTTTGCATTGTCCAGTATAAGCAAGGCGCCGCCTCACGAACGAGCGCGTTCGTCGCATCTCAGATGCGGTTCACCGCACATTCACACGCATCAGCTCACAGCCGCATCGCCTTACGCTGAAATACGCAGAAGCTGTCCCAAGGCGGCTATAATATGCTGCCGGCGCCAAAAATGGGGTTGCCGAGACTGCTTTTTCGATTTGCAACGCCAAGAGATGATGAAAGCGGCAGCTATGCCCCGGCCCATATGTCCTGAAATTCTCCGATGCGAGGCCGGACGTCACATGGCCGGTGACTTGATACGCGCAGCAGGCTAAGGGCGGGCGTTGAGGAGCCTTTATGTCTGTCGCGGAAAACAAACCGGCCATAAGTTATGCAGAAATTTTGCGCCTCGCCTGGCCGGCGTCCGTTGCCGCGTCGGTAACGCCGCTATTGGGCGCCGTCGATGTCTGGGCGCTGGCGCAATCTTCACGCCCCCTCGACATCGCCGCGATCGGCCTCGGCTCGGTCATCTTCTCCCTCGCTTATTGGACCTTCGGCTTTATCCGCATGAGTGTTGCAGGCCTGACCGCGCAGGCCGCCGGCGCCGAAGATGAAGCCGAAGCGCGCGCGGCGTTAGTCAGGGGCGGCGTCATCGGCGCATGTATCGGCGTAGCGCTTGTTGTGTTGCAGTTCCCCATTGGCCTCGCCGCTTTTCAGCTTCTGGGAACAGGATCGGAAGCCAGCGCAGAAACGCTCGCCCACGGACGCACCTATTTCGACATCCGCATCTGGGGCGCGCCTTTCGCGCTCGCCTCCTACGCCGCCTTTGGCTGGCTCACGGCGCGCGGGCGAACGGATTTTCTGATGGCGGCGAGCCTGTTCATGACGCTCCTCAATATCGGTCTGGATTATTGGTTCGTGATGGGGCTTGGCTGGGGCGCCGCCGGCGTCGCTTACGGCACGCTGATCGCCGAAATCGCCGGGTTTTTCGCCGCCATGGCGTTCGTCCTTGTTCTCCTGAAAGATCATGGCGGCGTAAAAATGCACTGGCGGCCCCAGGAATTCTGGAAGGCGGAGCGGCTCAGCCGTACGGTCGCCATCAATTTCGATATTTTCATTCGCACCATGCTGCTCGCCTTTTGCTTCGCCTGGTTTGTCCAGCGCAGCGGCGCTTTTGGCGATGTCACCCTTGCCGCCAATCAGGCTTTGCTACAGCTCTTTTTGTTCACGGGGCTGGCTCTTGACGGTACGGCCATCGCCGCAGAAACCCTTGTGGGGCGAGCGATCGGCGCGCGCGACCGCGCCACTGGCAAGGCGCGTTATGTTCAAGCGGTGCGCAAGACGTTCCTGCTGGGCTGTATCGCCGCTGTTTTATTCACGCTTTTTTACTGGGCGGCAGGATCGCCGCTCATCGCCTTGCTGACGCCCGAAGGCCCGATCCGCGAAGACATGAATGCTTACATGCCCTGGGTGATTATCAGTCCGCTGATAGTCGTCATTGGATTTCAGCTTGACGGCATTTTCATCGGCGCCACCCGCTCACGCGAGATGCGCGATTCCATGATCGTCTCCGCCCCGATCTTCCTCGCCGCCTCGGTATGGCTGGCGAATAGCTGGGGCAATCACGGATTGTGGGCGGCGTTTTCGCTTTATTTCATTTTACGGGCAGTGACGCTTGCCATCTGGCTGCCGCGCATCGCCCGGTCTTTTGACAGCTAGAGAGCGCCGGCGCCGACCGCCTCGCCGATGCGATCAAAGCCGTCCGCATCGAGAAAAGCGGGAAGCTCGCCAAGAATTTGCGCGGGCAGCCCCGGCCCTGCATAGATCAGCGCGGTGTAAAGCTGCACAAGCGAAGCGCCGGCGAGAATTTTTTCATAAGCGTCCCGCGCTGAGGCGACGCCGCCGACGCCAATCAGCGGCACATCCCCGCCAATCATACGATAAAATTCGCGCAACAGCGCCGTCGACATGGCGAATAACGGCTTGCCGGAAAGCCCGCCCATCTGGCTGGCCTCTGCGCTGCGCAAATTCGGCGCGCGCGAAATGGTCGTATTGGAAATGATCAACGCATCAAGACGCATTGCGCGCGCGACCTCAGCAATGTCCGTCTTGTCTTCATCGGCAAGATCGGGCGCAATTTTCAGAAAGACCGGCGCGCCATGCCCGGCCTCATCGCGCGCCGCAAGCACCCGGCGCATCAGCTCTTCAAGCGAGGCTTTTCCCTGCAAGGCGCGCAAGCCAGGCGTGTTGGGCGAGGAAATATTGACGGTGAAAAAGTCAACAAACCCCGAAAGCGCCTTAACGCTTTTCACATAATCTTCCGTGCGGTCTTCTGAGTCTTTATTGGCGCCGAGATTGACGCCAACAATGCCGGCCCGCGCGCGCGCCTTAAGCCGCGCCGAAATAGCGTCGAGCCCGTCATTGTTGAAGCCATAGCGGTTGATGACGCCTGCATCGGCGCGCAGCCGGAACACCCGCGGCCGAGGGTTCCCCGATTGCGGGCGTGGCGTCACCGCCCCGACCTCCACAAAGCCGAAACCCATATCAAGCGCCGCATCGGGCGCTTCAGCGTTTTTGTCGAACCCTGCGGCCAGCCCCAGCGGGTTGGGAAAGGAAAGTCCCGCGACGTCAATGGCGAGGCGCGGGTTGGCGACCGTCACCTTCGGCCCGTAACCCGCTTTCAGCATACGGATGGTCAGATGATGAGCGGTTTCCGCATCGAGCAACCCCATCGCTTTGGCGCCCAACTCGGCAAATATCATCGGCGTTTTCACAAGGGGTCTCCGAAAGAGAAGGCGCCGCCCTCGCGTTTCAACCGGACAGCGCGGACCACATGCGCCGCCAACAGATCGCCGTAATAATGCGGAAACGCCTCGCCGCGTTTTGGCGCGAGTTCGAATTTCAGCTTGTCCGAAACCACCGCAACAGGAATTTCCAGAGCGACCAGATCGTCAACCCCCGCGAAATGAAGGCGCGCCGTTTCCAGCGCCTGTTCCTGTGTAGAAAGATGAAAATATCCGTCCTTGAGATCGATATCGCGCTTGGGGACAGCGCCGTTTTCGCGCGCCCGCCGCCATTCCGCAGCGCTTGCCAAGCGATAGATGAATTCCGGAGACTGTTCTGACATGGCGCTCCCCTATCGCGGCCCGCTGATCCAGTCCAGCCTTCTCCTGCTGGACAGCGCCCCGCAACCAAGGACAAAGTGCGCGCCATGAAACCCATGCGCATCCTTTTCGGCGTTCTTTTCGCCGCTGCTGCGGGCGCCGCCGCCCAAGCCGGCGGGTTGTCCCAACCTGTGACCGCAACCATCGCCATTACGGCGCTGACCGCATTCTGGTGGGTGAGCGAGGCCCTGCCCATTCCGGCGACATCGCTGGTTCCTTTCGCGCTGTTTCCGCTGGCGGGCGTGATGGACCAGCGCGAAGCGGCGGCGGCGCTCGGTTCCTACGTCATTATCCTTTTGATGGCGTCCTTCATGTTGTCGAAGGCGCTGGAGCGCTCCGGCGCCCATGAGCGGCTCGCCCTTTACATGATCAATCTCGTGGGCGGATCGGGCCGCCGGCTGGTGATAGGCTTCATGGTCGCGGCCGCTGTTCTTTCCATGTGGATTTCCAACACGGCGACGACCTTGATGCTCGCCACCATGGCGCTGGCGATCCTGTCGCGCACGGACGATCCGAAGCTTGGGCCCGCGCTGCTTCTCGGCATCGCCTACGCCGCATCTTTCGGCGGCACCGCGACGCTGATCGGCACGCCGCCCAATCTCATCTTCGCCGACAATTATTTGCGCGCCACTGGCGAGGAATATTCTTTCCTGCGCTGGATGCGCATCGGCCTCCCCATTGTCATCATCGGCATTCCGGTGATGGCTTTATGGCTGACGCGCAATCTCGGCGGCGTGCCAACGCCAAAGCTCGCCGATCCCGGTCCGTGGCGCACGGATGAAAAACGCACCCTCATCGTTTTCGCCATCGCGATTTTTCTTTGGGTGACGCGCATTGAACCCTTTGGCGGCTGGTCCGACGCTCTCGGCATGGAGATGGCGGGGGATTCCACCGTCGCAGTGTTCGCCGTCGTTCTGATGTTTCTCGTGCCCAATGGAAAAGGCGGCGCGTTGCTGGACTGGAAAGCCGCCGGCGACATTCCCTGGGGCATGCTGCTGCTTTTTGCAGGTGGCATCTGCATTGCGGGTGGTTTTCGCGCCAGCGGTCTCGATGCGTTGATCGGCGATCTGTTGTCAGGGCTCGCGAATGCGCCATTGTTCCTGACCATGCTCGGCCTCTGTCTCGCCGTGACCTTTCTCACCGAAGTCACCTCGAACACGGCGACAGCGAATTTGCTGATGCCGATCCTGGCGGCCGTCGCAACAGGCGCCGGATTGAAGCCGGAACTGCTCATGATCCCGGCGGTCATCTCCTGCTCCTGCGCCTTCATGCAGCCCGTAGCGACGGCGCCAAACGCTATTATTTATGGCACAGAACGTGTTTCCATCGCCCGCATGGCGCGGGAAGGCGCGGCGCTGAATGTGATCGTCGCCTTTATCGTGGCGGGCGTTTGTTGGATGATGTTGCGGTAAGGCTCACGCCAAAGCGGACCAGAGACCGTAAGCGCTGACGCCGCAGATCGTCGCCCCAACAAGCGCAGTCAGGGTGTGACGGGGCAGCCGCTTTGCGCCGAAAGCAGCGATAGGCGCAGCAAAGACGCCGCCGATGACAAGCCCCAGCGCCGCCTTGCCGAAATTCGGCCCAAGCGACGCAATAAATGTAACGGTAACCGCCGCCGTGACGAAGAACTCCGCCAGATTGACCGTGCCAACAACCTTTGCAGGCGCGGCGCCGCGCGCCAGAAGGTTGGAGGTAACGACCGGCCCCCAGCCGCCGCCGCCAACGGCGTCGCAAAAGCCCCCAACCGCGCCCAGAAGCACAACCCGTTCAATCTTTTTCTCCGGACGCTGAGCTTCCAGCGCACGGCGTATGACGACAACGCCCATCACAAACAAATAAGCCAGGATGAAAGGTCGCGCGGCGGCCATATCAATAAAGCTTATGGATGCCGCGCCCACCACACCCCCTGCCGCCCCGGCCAGCGCCAGTCTCAAAAACAATCGCCAGTCGACATTTCTTGCTACGGCATGAGAAACGCCGGACGCCGCCGTCGTGAAAACTTCGGCGGCATGCACATTGGCGCTGGCGAGAGCCGGCGGCATGCCAAGAAACAACAGCGCCGATGTGGAGGCGACGCCATAAGCCATGCCAAGCGCTCCGTCGATCAGCTGGGCGACGAAGCCAATGAGGACGAAAAAAGGAAATGATGCATCCGGCATGCAAGCCCAATCCGCTAGGACGAGCGCTTATAGAGCCGGTGAAAATAAGTGACGAATGAATTTTCCAGCATTGAGCGGAAGAAAAACTATTCGTCCCCTAAACTGTATCGTCGAGGGTCATATGACGCGCACGCGCGGCATGCTCGATCGCGGCGGCGCCTTCATCGGGTACGCCAAGCGAGTCGCGGATCAGTTCGAGAATACGGATCTCGGTGACATCCAGGCTTTCGTCGGCGGTCACGACATCGACCACCGCCGCGTAGGCAGTTTCCGAAAGATGCTTCGGCAGGGCCGTCGCAGCGGATTCCAGCACCTTGTGCAGGCCGCCTTCGGACGACATCAGCTTGCCGCAGGCTTCAGCCATCTCGACAAGCCCGGCCTCGTCCGCATCGGAAAACAGGGGAAAAGAGCGCACCACCCGGCCAATGGTCCTTAGCTCCTCATCCTTGATGGAGCCGTCGGAAGCCGACGTCATAACCATCAAATAGATTACCGCTTCCTGCGGCGTGAGGCTGGCGAGACTTCCGGCCATGTAGGGGCTCCTTTTCATGAGGGGGGCGTCAGACGAGCCAGACCCTAGCGGCGCGCCCCAAAAACGGCAACTGCGCGAAATGCGCCGTTTTCATTGCGGCGATTGACCTGCCGCCGCGCGGCGTTAAACCTCCGTCTCTGTTTAACGCCGAAAGCAACGCCATGACCGCCCTGCAAATCAAGAACTTCACCGCTGAAGACGCCGCCGAGGCCAAAAGCTGGCCGTTTCAGGAAGCCAAATCCCTGATCAAGCGCCTCGACAAGGTGAACAAGGACGGTCCCGTGATTTTCGAGACCGGTTACGGCCCGTCGGGCCCGCCGCATATCGGAACCTTCGGCGAAGTGGCGCGCACCACCATGGTGCGCCGCGCCTTTGAATTGCTGACGGGCCGGGAAACGCGTCTGATTGCTTTTTCCGACGATATGGACGGGATGCGCAAAGTCCCTCCGCATGTGCCCAATCAGGAGCTTTTGAACCAATATCTGCAAAAGCCCCTGACCGATGTGCCCGATCCCTGGGGCGAGCATGAAAGCTTCGCCCATCATAACAACGCCAAACTGCGCGCCTTTCTCGACCAGTTTGGCTTTGACTATGAGTTCGTTTCGTCAACGGCGTGCTATCGTGGCGGACAGTTCGACGACACGCTGATCCGGGTTCTTGAGCGCTATGACGCAGTGATGGAGATCATCCTGCCAACGCTCGGCGAAGAACGCCGCGCCAGCTATTCGCCGATCCTGCCGATCTCTCCGTCGACGGGCCGCGTCCTCTATGTGCCGATGCTGGAGATCGACGCGAAAAAAGGCGAAGTCGTCTTTGAAGACGAAAACGGCGAAAAGATCCGCACCTCCGTCGCTGGCGGCGCCGTCAAGCTGCAGTGGAAAGTCGACTGGGCCGGCCGGTGGTATGCCCTCGGCGTTGATTACGAAATGTCCGGCGAGGATCTGACTGAATCGGTGCGTCTGTCGAACCGCGTCGTAAAGGCGCTCGGCGCTGAACCGCCGGCGGGCTTCAATTACCAGCTCTTTGTCGACGAGCAGGGCAAGAAGATCTCCAAGACAAAAGGCAACGGCATCACCATCGAGGAATGGCTCACCTACGCCTCGCCGGAGAGTCTTTCGCTTTACATGTTCCAGAATCCGAAATCGGCGAAGAAGCTTCATTTCGACATCATCCCGAAAACGGCTGATGAATATTGGGCGCATCTTGACAAGTATGCGGGCCAGGACGGCGGCAAGGCGCTCGACAATCCGGCCTGGCATATCCATCAGGGCAAGCCGCCTGCGGTGCTGCCGCCGGTGAACTTCGCCATGCTCCTCAATCTGGTCAGCGCCGCCGGCGGCGCCGACGCCGAAGTGCTGCGCGGCTTTATCCGTAAATACCGCCCCGGCGCGAGCGAAGAGGAATTTGCAGCGGCGGACGCCATGATCGGTTATGCGCAACGCTATTTCGAGCGTTTCATTGAGCCGACAAAGAAATTCCGCCCGCCTACGGACAAAGAGCGCGCCGCCCTTGAGATGCTCTCGGCGCGGCTGAAAGAGCTTGGCGAAGGCGGCTCCGAAGACGATTACCAGACCGCTGTTTTCGACGCCGGCAAGGCCCAGGAGTTCGAGAACATTCGCGACTGGTTCAAGGGTCTCTATGAAGTTGTCTTCGGCCAGGAAGCGGGTCCGCGCATGGGCGCTTTCACGAAGATTTTCGGCGCCGGCGCAACCGCCAAGTTGATCGACGACGCGATAGCGCGCTAGTCTGCAATCAAATCGGGCCTCGCAACCATTCGGGCGAAATCGTGTTCTTCAGCCTCATGCCGGCAGCTTACAGGACAATTGCGCTTCTTTTTTCAGCGATGATGCTGCTCGCGGCGACGCCTGCTTTTGCACAGGAAGATATGCCGGCCGATCCCGAGCCGGTGATCGAAACCGCGCCGCCGGGCGCCAGCGACGGCGAAATCGCGGCCCGCATTCAAGACATCTTCGCGCAAATCGAGTCGCTTCAACATGTGGAGGCGTCCGTCGCATCAGGCGTCGTCACGCTTTCGGGCGAAACCCAGACGGCGGACGCCGCCGCGCGCGCCGAAGCCATCGCCGCGCGCATCAACGGCGTCGTGACGGTGGAGAACCAGATTCAGCGAGACGTCTCCGTCACCACGCGCCTGACGCCGGCGGCCGGACAGGCGGAGACGTTTTTCCGCAGCGCCGTGCGCTCCCTGCCGCTTATCTTGCTTGCCCTCGCCGCTTTCGCCGCCGTCGCCGCCTTCGGCTGGCTGCTCAGCGTGTGGCGCTGGCTCTGGCGGCATATCACGCCCAACGCCTTTATCGCGGAGCTTGCCGCCTCGACCTTTCGCGGTCTTTTCTTCGTTCTCGGCGCTGTCGCGGCTCTAAGCATTCTCGATGCCACAGCGCTACTCGGCGCGTTTCTGGGCGCCGCAGGCGTCATCGGCCTCGCTGTTGGCTTTGCCGTGCGCGACACGATCGAGAACTACATCGCCTCGATCATGCTATCCCTGCGCCAGCCCTTCCGGCCGAACGACTATGTGGTGATTGATAACAAGGAAGGCCGCGTCATTCGCCTGACGTCGCGGGCGACGATCCTCATGACCCTTGACGGCAACCATTTGCGCATCCCCAACGCCACCGTCTTCAAGGCGGTGATCCTCAACTACACCCGCAATCCGGAGCGGCGTTTTGATTTTGAACTGGGCGTCGACGCAGACGACGACCCCATCGCCGCCATCGAGACCGGCATTGAGGCGATCAAGACTCTCGATTTCGTTTTGAAGGACCCGCCGCCCATCGGCTTCATCAAGGCGGTTGGCGATTCCAATATCGTGATCTTCTTCGCCGCCTGGATCGATCAGCGCAAAGCAGATTTCGCCAAGTCCCGCAGCATCGCCCTTTCCGCCGCCAAGGACGCCCTGGAAGATGCAGGCTTCGCCCTGCCCGAGCCGATCTATCGCCTCCGCTTCGATGAGAAAGCCCCGCCGCTCCTGCAGGAGAAGGCGACCGCCGTGGCGTCGGAGACAAAACCCTCAGAAAAACCGGAAAAGCGGGAACGCATACCTGCCGCGACAGCGCAGGACGTAGCGCCCGATACGCATCTCGAAGAAAAAGTGGCTGAGGAACGCCGAGAGGAGCCGCAAGGCGACCTTCTCTCGACCACGGCGCCGGTAGAGTAGCCGGGAATGACGCTGTAAAACTATTCGACGCCCGCCCCGATACAGCGCTAAACTCCAGACCATGTGCTTTTCCGCCGCCGCCAGCTTCACGGCCGCCGCTGTCCTCGCAGGCGTCGGCGCAGCGACGCTGGCGCTGAAACCACAGCCAAAGGATCTGCCCTTTGCAGCCATCCCCCTGATTTTTGCTGTCCATCAGGCGATCGAAGGCGCCATCTGGATCACCCTCCACGAGGGCGCTGTCCCCTATGGCCTTGTGGTCGCCTATCTTCTCATCGCGCAGATTTTATGGCCCGCTTACATCCCCTTCAGCGTGATCGCGATGGAGCCGAAACGCCGCCGCCGACCGGGACTGTGGGTCCTGCTCGCCGCCGGGCTCACCGTCTCCGGCGCCCTTGCCTTCGTCCTTGCGCAACATCATTACACCGTGACAGCGGTCGCGGACGGACTGCGCTACGCGACCGATCTTGAATTCGAGCGGCGCCTTTTGGAGCTTTACTTGCTGGCCGTCGTCGCGCCGCTCCTTTTATCGCGCCACCGTTATGTGGTCGCCTTCGGCGCCGTGACGCTGGTCGGCGCGATCGTGACCGTCATGGCGTTTTACTTCGCCGCCGCATCCGTCTGGTGCTTTTTTTCGGGCGTCGCGAGCGTCCTCGTCTATTTGCATGTGCGGCAGACACGCCCGAGCGGCGTTACTGAAACGTCAACAAAGATTGAAGCGGCGTAAACGCGATTGGCAGCCAACGCGTGAAAGCGCTAATCGCCCGCAAAGCACGAACAAACTTTCCGGCGCGATTGGCAGAAGCTTCCAATAGCTCGCATTGCTCATAGGCGCCGCTGAAGAGCGCGAGTCAAATTGCGGCGACAATTAGGCTCGGCGTTTCGTGTTTTTACTGTCGCACCGAATCGTAATCGATGTTATATTATTCGCATACGAGCCAAAAATACGAAACGAAATGTTAGGGGCCCTTCGGTTAACCTTGTTTCGCGCACCGAAACGGGGCGCGTGCGTAAGAGAGTTTTGCATAGGGGTTCGCCGAAAGGCGGGGACGGGGCAGTCAAGGAAAAGATAAACACGGCGACTTTTATTGCGGCGGGCAAAATGACGGGAAGCAATCACAAAGAAGCGAAGATAATGGCGGTGCGCCATGCTTGCTTCATGATGAAAGCAACCCATATCAATTGCAGAAAGCCGACAAAGCCAGAGAAGGCGCCACAAGATGATACCGCCATTGTTGATGGCGAGGTTGCGTAGTGCGAATGGGGGCGCTGGTTTTTGCCAGCGCCTTTTTTAATTCAAAAAGTCGCGGACGCCCCCGCGATCTGAGCGAGTGAAAAGTGAGCGTGCGAACATGACCGAACAAAGCCTCGATGTTTTTGACGTTTTCTCCGAAAGCTACACCAAGCTGAAACAGGAGGCGATGAGCCTGCGCGATTATCTATTGGCGGCGCGCGACGACGAGATGCTCTACGCATCGCCGGCGGAACGCATGGTGAAAGCGATCGGCGAACCCACCCTCGTCGACACGTCAAAAGATCCGCGCCTCGCCCGCATTTTTTCAAACCGCACCATCCGCCACTACAAAGCCTTCGAAGGCTTTTACGGCATGGAAGACACGATTGAGCGCATCGTCTCTTTCTTCCGTCATGCGGCGCAAGGGCTCGAAGAAAAGCGCCAGATCATCTATCTCCTCGGCCCTGTTGGCGGCGGTAAATCCTCACTCGCCGAACGCCTTAAAGACATGATGGAGACCTATCCGATCTATGTCCTCAAAGCCGGCGACGAAATCTCCCCGGTCTTTGAAAGCCCGCTCGGCCTGTTCCAGTCGGATGAGTTGAAAAGCCTCCTCGCCGAAAAATACGGCATTGAAGAACGCCGCCTCAACGGCCTGATGAGCCCGTGGGCGGTGAAACGCCTCGATGAATTTGGCGGCGACATCTCCAAATTCGAAGTGGTGCGCATCTTCCCGTCGAAACTCCGCCAGCTCGCCATCGCGAAAACCGAGCCGGGCGACGAGAACAACCAGGATATCTCCGCGCTCGTCGGCAAGGTCGATATCCGCAAGCTTGAGCATTTCAGCCAGGACGACACCGACGCCTATTCCTATTCGGGCGGGCTGTGCCGCGCCAATCAGGGCCTTCTGGAATTTGTCGAAATGTTCAAGGCGCCGATCAAGGTGCTGCATCCGCTCCTGACGGCGACGCAGGAAAGCAATTATGTGGGCACCGAAGCGCTTGGCCCCATTCCCTTCACCGGGATCATCCTCGCGCACTCCAATGAAAGCGAGTGGCAGGCGTTTCGCAACAACAAGAACAATGAAGCGTTCCTCGACCGCATCAATGTGATCAAGGTGCCCTACTCCTTGCGCGTTACGGAAGAACGCCAGATCTATGAGAAATTGCTGGCGAGCTCCGAATTAAGCGAAGCGCCCTGCGCCCCGGAAACGCTCGACCTCCTCTCGCGCTTTTCGGTGCTGACGCGCCTGAAAGAACACGAAAATTCCAACCTCTATTCGAAGCTCCGGGTCTATGACGGCGAAAAGCTGAAAGACACCGACCCCAAAGCCAAAACCATGCAGGAATATCGTGACGCCGCCGGCATCGACGAAGGCATGGACGGCATTTCGACCCGCTTCGCCTATAAAGTGCTGTCGGAAACCTTTAATTTCGACACGGATGAAGTCGCGGCCGATCCGGTGCATCTCATGTATGTGCTTGAAAACGCCATCAAGCGCGAGCAATATCCGGACGAGACCGAGAAGCAATATCTCGACTTCATCAAGTCTGAGCTTTCCCAGCGCTATGCGGAGTTCATCGGCAAGGAAATCCAGAAAGCCTATCTCGAAAGCTATGCGGAATACGGCCAGAATCTCTTTGACCGTTACATCTCTTATGCGGATGCATGGATTGAGGATCAGGACTTCAAAGACCCTGACACCGGCCAGTTGCTCGACCGCGCGACGCTCGACACCGAGCTGTCGAAGATCGAAAAGCCCGCCGGCATTGCGAACCCGAAGGACTTCCGCAACGAGGTGGTGAAGTTCGCGCTTCGCGCCCGGGCGAACAATGAGGGCATGAACCCGAAATGGACATCCTATGAGAAACTGCGCAATGTCATTGAAAAGCGCATGTTCTCCCAGGTCGAGGACCTCCTGCCGGTGATCTCTTTCGACTCCAAGAAAGATTCAGAGACGGAAGCGAAACACGAAAACTTCGTCAGCCGCATGGAAGACCGGGGCTATACGCCGCGTCAGGTCCGCCGGCTCGTCGAATGGTATATGCGCGTCAACAAGGCCGGGTAAGGGAGTAGAGCGTAGCGAATAGTTTTAGCACCGATTGCTATTCGCTATTCGCCGCTCGCTAAAAGCATTTGAACTCGTTCCACTTCATCGACCGGCGCAAGAATCCCAAGGGCAAGTCCCTCGGGAACCGTCAGCGTTTCCTGAAACGCGCCAAGGCGCAGATCAAGGAAGCGGTGAACAAATCCCTGCGCGACCGCTCCATGAAAGAAATCGACAAGGGCGAGAAAATCTCGATCCCGTCGAAATCAACAGGCGAACCGCGCTTCTCCCATGACCGGGAGAAGGGCGCGCGTGAGGCGGTCCATCCCGGCAACAAGGAGTTTTCCGCCGGGGACAAGATCAAAAAACCGCCCAAGGGCGCGGGCCGCGGCAAGGGCAAGGACGCAAGCGATAGCGGCGAGGGAGAGGACAATTTCCAGTTCACGCTGACGCAGGACGAGTTTCTCGACATCTTTTTCGAAGACCTGGAGCTGCCCAATCTCGTCAAACGCTCCCTGAAAGAGATCAAGTCTTACGCCTATAAGCGCGCCGGCCTGACCGTCGCCGGCTCGCCCACCAACATGAATCTCGTGCGCACTATGCGCAACGCCCATGGCCGGCGCCTCGCCCTGAAGCGCCCGTCGACGAAAGAAATGAACGAGCTGAAAGAACGCCTGTTCCAGCTTGAGCGCATCGCCAGCCCGTCGGAAGACGAGATCGCGGAGAAAAAAGCGATCATCGAAAAGCTTGAAGGCATGGAAAAGCGCCGCCGCTTCACGCCGTTCATCGACCCCTTGGATATTCGCTACAACGCCTATGAGCCGACGCCGGTGGAGACGACCGCGGCGGTCATGTTCTGCCTCATGGACGTCTCAGGCTCCATGGGCGAGCGCGAGAAAGACCTCGCCAAGCGGTTTTACATGCTGCTCTATCTCTTCCTCAAACGCCGCTATGAGCGCGTGGAAGTCGTTTTCATCCGCCACACCCATCACGCCGAGGAAGTGGACGAGGAAACCTTTTTCTATTCGCGCCAGTCGGGCGGCACGGTCGTTTCAACCGCGCTTGAGAAAATGCTGGAGGTGCAGCGCGACCGCTTCCCGGCCCATGAATGGAACATCTATGTGGCGCAGGCGTCAGACGGCTTCACGCAATCGGGCGACGCCAAACGCTGTGTCGAGATGCTGGGCGAAGAGGTGATGCCGATTTCCCAGTATTACGCCTATATCGAAATCCTCGACGAGCGCGAGCTGGAAGTCTTTTCCGACGCGGATTCAGGCGCCGAGCTCTGGCGCGCATATCGCACCTTCGCGCCGCAATGGCCGAACTTCGCGCAAACACGCATCGCAAGGCCCCAGGACATCTTCCCGGTCTTCCGCGAGCTTTTCGCCCGCGACCGGAAGGAGGCGGCGTGATTTATCTCGCTTTCCTGATGATTACCGGTGCATTTCTGATTTTTTTAGCCCGTATCCTTGCGAAGGACGCTGCACACTTCGAACGAACCGGACGGTATGGTGGTCTGACTCAAAAAGTAAAAAGCGTTGGCCTCTGGTTTCTAGCCATATTCTTGATTGGCGTACTGCGAATTGAAACAGAACGCGGCCAGCTATCAAGTATTTTTTCTTACACTGGCCAGGTAGACTCATACATTTGCATAGCAAGCTTTGTATCTGCTGGCGCCGTGTTCTTAGTTACCCTTTTTGCTGAGCGAAAATCACATCGAGCGAGCGGAGAGGAGAAATGACCGCAACCGCCGAAAAACTTCCCCTCCTCTATTCCGAAGCCGACTGGGACTTCGAGACCCTAAAGCGCGCCTATGACGCGATCGAGGATATCGGACTCAATGATCTTGGGCTCGACGTCTATCCGAACCAGATCGAGATTATCTCGTCCGAACAGATGCTCGACGCCTATTCCAGTCACGGTATGCCGCTGATGTACAAGCACTGGTCATTCGGCAAACATTTCGCCCGGGACCAGATGACCTATCAGAAGGGTTACACTGGTCTCGCCTATGAGATCGTGATCAACTCCAACCCCTGCATCGCCTATCTCATGGAAGAAAACACCATGACCATGCAGGCGCTGGTGATGGCGCACGCCAGTTTCGGGCATAATCATTTTTTCAAGAACAACTATCTGTTCCGGCAATGGACCGACGCCGAAGGCATCCTGCCCTATCTCGACTTCGCCAAAAAATACATCGCCAAATGCGAAGACGAATATGGCTTCGAGGAAGTCGAGGCGGTGCTCGACGCGGCCCATGCGCTGATGGATCAAGGCGTTTTCCGCTATAACCGCCCGCCGCGCCTTTCCGACGCCGACCGGCTCGCCAAAATCGCCGCGCGCGTCAAACACGAAGAGACAAATTTCAACGATATCTGGCGCACGCTCCCCAATTCTGAGGAGCCCGAGGACGAGCTGGAAGAACGTCAGGCGGAAGTCCGCAACATTCAGCTTCCCGAGGAGAACCTCCTCTATTTCATTGAAAAAGCCTCGCCGGTTTTACGCCCGTGGCAGCGCGAACTGGTGCGGATCGTGCGCAACATCGCCCAATATTTCTATCCGCAAAAACAGACCAAGGTCATGAACGAGGGCTGCGCCACGTTTGTCCATCACTACATCATGAATGAGCTTTATGATCGCGGACAGATTTCCGAAGGCGCGATCATGGAGTTCTTGCACTCCCATTCCTCCGTCGTGTTCCAGCCGGAATTCGATGACCCGCGCTATTCAGGGATCAATCCTTACGCGCTCGGTTTCGCGATGATGGAAGACATCAAGCGCATCTGCGAAGATCCGAAAGATGAAGACCGCGAATGGTTTCCAGATATTGCGGGCTCGGGCGACTGGCGAGCCGTGTTGAAAGACGCCTGGGCCAATTACCGCGACGAAAGCTTCATTCTGCAATATCTATCGCCCACCGTGATGCGCCATTTTCGCATGTTCGCCATTGGCGATAATTCAGAGGCCAGCCATGTTGAGATCGAGGCGATCCACGACGACCAGGGTTTCCGCAAAGTGCGCCGGGCCCTCGCGGAAATGTATGATCTCGGCATGCATGAGCCGAATATTCAGGTGGTCGGCGCCGATCTCGAAGGCGACCGCACCCTGAAACTGCGTCACACCGTTCACAATGGCCGCAAGTTGAACGAGAAAACCGCCGCCGCCGTCCTCACCCATATCGAAACCCTGTGGGGCTACGATGTGACGATGGAAGAAGAAGACGCGTAAAGTCCAAAGGGCGTTTTGGCCTGAAATGGCCGCCCAACCTATCGCCAAACCATCCGATCCTGGATAGGCGCCGACATTGCGAACTGGCGTAGAGCACAAAAATTATCGCGAACAGCAGTGAGTGCTGTTATCTTCGAAGCCGCGCTACCGTGCGCAAATTCCATTTGGGAGGGGGTACGATAATGCGCAGCTTGCTCATTTTTCTAGGGGTCTTTTTGCTGGGAGCTTGCGACCGGCACGCGACGACAAATGAACAAGCAACACAAGTCGATCTTGCAGACTCTTTACGCGGCCAGAGACTCCTCTTTCTCGGGGCGCATCCTGATGACGAATGGGTGTTGATGCCGATTTTCGCAGAAGCCTGCCTCATTAACGGGGCGACTTGTCATTTCACCATCACGACTTCGGCGGAGCTTGGCTGTATGGAGACGATGGGAATGATTGACTTCGATGCGTGCGCCGCCATTCGCAAACAGGAATTAGCGACATCGGCCGCCATCGCAAATGGAAGCACCGAATTTCTCGGCTGGCAGGATCTTTTTTATGCACATGACGGCGAAGGATTGCGTCGCAATCTTGTTCGATGGGAAGAAATGAATGGCGGACGCGAGGCGCTTGTCGAGCAAGTCGTTGACCTGCTTCAGCGTAACAAGCCGGAAGTGGTTTTCGGCATTGACCCTCGGCATGGCTCAACATGCAATCCAAATCATCGCGCGACCTCTCTTCTTCTGGTCGAAGCCGTTAATCGCCTTCCCGTCGAAGACCGTCCGCGCGTGCTTTTTGAAAATACCTACACCGTATTCGAACGCATGACGCCGGACATGGCGGAAGCGGTTGACCATGGCGCCATGTTCCCCTGGCCAGACCGCAACGACCCGGATATTTTCTTTGATGCGACGCGTATTCTTCCCAATGGCAAGCGCGCCATTGACTATCAGCTTGATGCGCTGCGCGCGCACCCATCCCAGTTTCCGGGCTTTCCCGACGACGCAAGCATCAACGCCGACCCGGAACAACTTCTGATCCCCCTGGTGGATCTCGCAGACATCGACCCGACAGAAGAACTCTGTACGCCGCTCGGCCTGTCTGAATACAAAACCCTAGACAAAACGCTCACTTTTGTGGGGCGTAAATATGCCGAGATTGCCGAGAAAACTAACGAGCCTCATGCATTCCGCTTGACGCATGATGGCGAGGTCGTTGGCGAGTACGGGAGCCTCACCTCATGGCCACACAGTCTTCAAAGTGACTTCCCGGAGAAAGGCGTGAGCTTGATCGTTGCCGCCGCCACGGCTGCCGAAGCGGAAGCGGTTCAAAGCAAATATCTGCAATATGTGATGCGTTTTATCGAAGCGCCTGCCTGACGGAGAGCCGCAGAATCTCGTTGTGGTCTGCTCGCTATTACGCGCGGTTCATTGTAACATGCAGACAGTGAACAATTTTATTTGGGGGCTTCATGATTCACTATTTCGCTTCAATTCTTCTCGCAGGCGCAGCCGCGGCGGCCCCGGTAAAAGAAGCTGTGGTTCCGGAGGGTTTTGAAGAAATCGTTGAGCTGTACCATTACAATCCCGCCGTGAAGGTCGGCAATCAGCTTTATCTTGCCGGCGTCATGGCGTCCGTTCCCGACTATGACATCACCACAGGCGGCGAGGTCGACAAGGAAGCCATGTCAACTGCGTTTCGCGCTGCGTTCGAGGAAGCGGGCGCCGTTCTCAAGGAGGCAGGCGCAAGCTGGGACGACGTGGTGGATATCACGACGTTCCATACCGATATCGACGCTCAGATTTATCCGTTTGCGGATGTAAAGGACGAGTTCATCAAAGCGCCCTACCCTGCATGGACTGCCATTGATGTTGACCGGCTGTTCTCGCCCGAGGCAATCACGGAGATCAAAATCATCGCCGTCATGCCGGACAAAGCTGAATAGAGCGCGGGGCGGCGCTTAGCGCGGCTTGTCGTCCCGCCCGAAATTCGGCGCGGCGCTTTCCTGTCCCGCCTCGACGATTGCCTTGCGCAGACCGCGCACGCGGGTGAAAGCGTCTTCCAGCGCCTGGCCGTCGCCCCAACGGATCGCGCGCTGCATCACCGCAAGTTCTTCTGAAAACCGGCCAAGGACTTCCAGCACCGCTTCCTTGTTATTCAGAAAGACGTCGCGCCACATAACCGGGTCGGAGGCGGCGATACGGGTAAAGTCGCGGAAACCGCCGGCGGAATATTTCACAATCTCTCCGGCGGCGACCGATTCCACATCATCAGCGGCGCCGACAATCGTGAAGGCAATCAAGTGTGGCAGGTGGCTGGTGACGGCGAGCGCGAGGTCATGATGCTCAGCGGTCATGATCTCGACCTTGGCGCCGACGCCCGACCACAGCGCCGCGGCTTTGTCGACCGCCGCTTTATAAGCGTCATCATCGCGCGGGGCCGGCGTCAGAATGCACCAGCGGTCATGAAAGAGGCTGGCAAAGCCCGCTTCCGGGCCTGATTGCTCCGTGCCCGCAACCGGATGGCACGGCACGAAATGAACCCGCTCGGGCATCGCCTTCGCGGCATCGAGCGCGACGCCTTTCACCGAGCCAACATCGATAATGAGCGCGCCATCATCGGCGGCGCTAGCGAGTTCCGCCGCGACGGCGCCAATGGCGCCGACGGGCGTCGAAACAATGATGAGATCGGCGCCTTTGACGCCTTTGACAAGATCGGTCTCACCCTTGTCGATGACGCCGAGCTTTTGCGCGCGCGCAATCACGTCCGCGTCGCGGTCGACGCCAATAATCTCATCGACAAGAGCGGCGGTGCGCATGGCGTGCGCGAGCGAAGAGCCGATCAGGCCGACGCCGATGACGCAGGCGCGGTTGAATTTAACAGAATCAGTCACGGGAGAATTTCTTTTCCAAAAGCTCGATGAATTTACGATTGCCAGCTTTCGGGCCGACGCTGACGCGTAAATAGGCGCCGAGGCCATAAGAGCCCATATCGCGCACGATAACGCCGTTCGATTTCAAATAGGAAAGAACGTCATCCGCGTTCCTGCCGGGTTCTTCGGGAAACTTCACCAGAATGAAATTGCCATGGCTCGGAACGAATTCCAGCCCGAGACCGCCGATCTGTTGTTGCAGATAGTCCCGCTCCGCCCGGTTATGTTCGAAATTCCGCCGGACAAAGTCCTGATCTTCAACCGCCGCAACGCCCGCCGCCTGCGCCGCCGTGGAGACGTTGAACGGCCCTCTAATGCGATTGAGCGCATCGGCGATCAAAGGCGGGCAATAGGCCCAACCGAGTCGCAACGCCGCAAGTCCGTAAATTTTCGAGAAAGTGCGGGTCATGACCACATTGGGATAATCATCGACCAGCGCCGCGCCGTTTGCATAATCACCCTCGTCAACGAACTCCGCATAGGCGGCGTCGATAACCAACAGAATATCCTCGCGCAGATTTTCGCGCAGATGACGCAGCGCCGTATCTGTCAGATAGGTGCCTGTGGGATTGTTGGGATTGGCGATGAAAACGATCCGGGTTTTTTCGTCCACCAGGCCGAGCATCGCCTCAACATCGCCGGTCAGATTTTTTTCCGGCGCATAGCGGGGCTCTGCGCCGACGGACAGCGCGGCAATGGCGTAAACCACAAAGCCATGCGCGCTCATAATGATATTGTCGCCTTCGCCCACATAGGCGTGGGTCAGAAGCTGGAGAATTTCATCGGAGCCGGCGCCGCAAATAATCCGGGACGGATCGAGCCCGTGCACCTCGCCGATTTTCTCGCGCAACTGCACCGACGCGCCTTCAGGATAAAGAAAGAGCTTGTCGGCCGCGTCCCTGTAGGCCGCGATCGCCTTCGGGCTCGCCCCGAGGGCGGACTCGTTCGAAGACAGCTTATGGATCTCCATGGCGCCGGGCGCTTGCGATGCGCCGGGCGTGTAGGGTTTGATGTCCATAATGCCGGGACGCGGCTGCGGGAGCGCCATGACGTGAAATCCTATACTTGCACCGCCCGCGATATAGCGGCGGGACGCCCGCGCTGGCAACCAAGGCTATCGCGGCGCCGTATCCCGCCGGGTCGGCTGGGGCGCTGCGATGGCGGGTCGGAGCGCGCGCGCGCCTTCTCGGCGGACAAGGCCGACAGGCGCGAGCATGTCCTTTTCGGCCTCCAGCATCAAAACGCCGCCAAGCCCTGGCCAGAGCCGCGCCCCTGCGCGCTCCCACGCCCGCGCGGCCCGCAGCAATAATGTCGACCGGAAGGGCGGAAAAAATAACGCCGCGTTCCAGACCGTCGGCCGGAATATTGCGTCGCGCAGCAGCCCCTGCAGGCGGCGCTTGTGATAAGGGCGCCCCGCGGCGAAAGGCGTCGTGTCGATGACCGACCACAGGCCGCGACGGTGCGCGGCGACAATGATCACCCGGCCATCGTCTTTGAGGACGCGCCATATCTCACGCATAAGACGCTGGGGCTGCGGCGCTTCTTCAAGGCCGTGAACAATCAGCACGCGGTCGAGACTGGCGTCGGGAATAGGCCATTCATGCTCCGCGACGAGGCTCGCCGCATTCGCCTCACCATGCGGCCAGCGGATGACGCCCTGCCCCCCGGGCGCCAGCGCAAAGCGGGCGCGCGCGCCGGTGAAAAGTTCGAGATAGGGATTGGCGTAGCCAAAACCGGCAATGGCGAGCCCGGCGCCATCGCCCCAGATTTCCACAAGACGGCCGGAAATGAAGTCACGCGCCGTGCGCCCCAGCGGCGACTGGTAGAAATCGTGAAAATCGAGAATGTCTGTGCGCATGAAACGTCCCGCCCTGGTGATTTTGCGCCGGGCCTTTGCGATTGTTATGCTGGCGGTCTTAATCCGGCGTCAATGACGCCCGCGCCATCTGCCCGCACCTCGTGAATGAAAGACACCCTCATGCCCATGGATATTCGCCAGTTTGCCTGCCTTTCGGACAATTACGGCTATCTTGTCCATGACCGGGAGACAGGCGCGACGGCGGCCATCGACACGCCGGACGCCGAAGCCATCAACTGCGAGCTGGATGCGGCCGGCTGGAAACTCACGCATATTCTCAACACGCATCACCACTGGGACCATGTGGGCGGCAATCTCGCGCTAAAGGAAAAATGGGGCTGCACGATCATCGGCCCGAAGGGTGAGGCGGACAAAATCCCCGGTATCGATCAACCCGTGGGCGAAGGCGACGACATCATGCTCGGCGCGTCAAAAGCGAGCGTTCATACAACGCCGGGACATACGCTTGGGCATATCGTCTATTATTTCGCCGATGACCGCGCGGCGTTTGTCGGCGACACGATTTTCACCATGGGCTGCGGCCGGCTTTTTGAAGGAACCGCGGAGCAAATGTGGTCATCCCTGTCGATGATCGCCGCTCTCCCGCCGGAAACGAAACTTTATTGCGCCCATGAATACACGCAAGCCAACGCCGCTTTTGCGCTGTCGGTCGATCCGGAAAATGACGAATTGAAAAAACGATCAGCAGATGTCGATGCGCTGCGCGCGAATAACACGCCGACGGTGCCGACGACCGTTGCGCTGGAGCGCGCCACCAATCCATTCCTGCGTGCTGGCGAGCCTGCGCTTCAAGCCGCCATCAAGATGGCGGGGGCAAAGCCGGTTGACGCCTTTGCAGAGACGAGGCGTCTTAAAGATAATTTCTGACCTTAAACCGCGATGCGTTTTTCGATCAGGGTTTCTTCAGCATAGCCGCGCTTCCTGACGGAATATTTTCGGCAGAAATCAAGCATGGCTTTCACCGCTTCGCTGTCAGGGTTGATAATATCCTGATCGAGCGAGACCAGAGAGACCGCCGAAATGACTTTGTCATCATAAGACATGACGGGGGCGGCGATACACTGCCTTCCAGGCATGATTAAGCCGACGGAATAAGCATATCCAGCCTTGCGAATATCCTCGACCCTGGCCGAAACCTCTTTCATCGCAGCATCAAAATTATCTTTCGTCTGGCGCCGGACAACGTCTTCGATGCGGTCACGGTGGCCGAACGCCAGGAACACCATTCCTGTCGCCGAGGTGAGAATCGGGATTGAAACCCCTGCCCCCAACATCGCCATTGTCGGCCGTTTCGATCGCTCAAAGCGGACAATTGTCGGACCGCTGTCAGCCCAAACGGTCAGGAAACTGTCGGCGGCGGTTTCGTCAGTAAGCTTCGCCAGGGCTTCGCCTGCGCGGTTGACGATGTCGACCCGGTTAATCGCCGCCAAACCGAGCCGCAATGTCTCCATGCCGAGATCATAGGCGCCCGATTTCGCCGCCTGATTCAGAAAACCGCAGGCGCAAAGACTCTGCAAATACCGGTGGGCTTTACTCGGCGCGACGCCGGCTCGCGCCGCAATCTCCTTCAACGACACAGGCCCGTCCATCTGGGCCACCACATTCAAAATATTGATCGCTTGACTGACTGACTTAACGCCGGAGGCCGTTTCACTCTCTGTTTTCGTCATGAATTCCCCGCAAATTGCTCCTTTGGGAGGAACACAACATCGGCGGCCTCCCTGATGGCTTTTTTCAAATTTGGTGCGGGCGCCCCCCCGGAAGCACGCATGGATTCCAGTCATTCGGATTCCGAATACCTAGAATAATATTACAATACAGGATAAGTTCAGAAACTGAAAATTTTTATTATTCTGCAATACGGAATGAATTTTGCGCTGCGGCAACAAATGTTACCGACACTAGCACCATCCCGCACTGCTTATATTTTCAAGTATAGATAAAAATTATGATGCAGGCTTCGCGCCTGTTGTGAGTAATCATAAAATGGAGCGGGTGAAGGGAATCGAACCCTCGTCGTAAGCTTGGGAAGCTTCTGCTCTACCATTGAGCTACACCCGCCAGCCAGTTCCTAGCATTGGCAATCCGGCGGTGTTCATTTCGCCCCGGCGCAGGAAAAGGTCAAGCAGGCGTTTTCCAGCCAGTTCGGGTCCGAAAGAGCCTAGACCTCGCAGGCGAAACTCACCAAGAATTCATTTCCGAAACCGTGCGACGCCATCTTTTAGCCCGCGCGAACAGGTTTATCTAAGGCCCGGAACGAAAATGGCCCCATGCCGTTTTCCAGAAAGTTCGGGATTTTGAAAGGAGGCCGGTCATGTGGAAACGGCTAGCAGGTATTTTTGGCGCAGTTGGCGCAGCGCTTCTGGTGGCGATCGCCCCGGCCGCAGCCAAGCCCAAGGCGGAAAAAGCCGCCGAATTGGTGGTCGATGCGGCGGACACGGTGAGTTATTTCGCCAATGACAGCGCTTTTGAACCCCTATGGGAAATGGCGGATGACGCCAAGGCCATGGTCATCGTCCCGAAATCCATTCGCGGCGGTTTTATTCTCGGCGCGTCGGGCGGCAATGCAGTCATGATCGCCCGCAATGAAGACGGAAGCTGGTCGGAACCGACATTCCTCACCATCGGTTCAATTTCCTTCGGCTTCCAGGCCGGCCTTGAAGGCTCTGAAACCGTGCTTCTGGTGATGACACAGCGCGGCATGGAACATCTCCTGTCGACGACCGTGAAGCTCGGCGCGGACCTGTCGCTCGCCGCCGGGCCAATTGGCGCCGGCGCAAAAGCGCAAACAGTGGATGTCCTCGCCTTTTCCCGCTCGCGCGGCCTTTACGGCGGCGTCAGCCTTGAGGGCGCCATCCTGAAAGCGCGCCACAGCTGGAACCAGGATTACTATCAGGCGAATGTCACGCCTGCTGACATCATCTATCGCGAGAAAGTTTCGCAACCGCAGTCCGCGGTTTTGCAAAACGCGGTCTGGGCCCTCGCCCATCGCGACCAGCCCGGCGCGCAACCTACAATGATGGCGCCAGTGCAACCGGCGCGCGTCGATCCGGTGACTGGCGAACCTTTACCGGAAGAGCCGGAATACGAAGATGACGCTGTCTGGGGCGCCCCGATTGGCGATATCGACGACAACAACTAGGATTTCTGACATAGAATTGATCCTCTTGTGATCAAAGCCGAAACACCCGCCGGTTGCTCCCGGCGGGTGTTTTCGTTCATGCTGGCGCGCTATTCAAAAAGAGACGCATATGGACGGCGAACAGCCCGCGCCCAAAAAATTTCAGCATCCCGATATCACCGCCAAGGGCGAGCCGCGCGCTGCGGTTCCGTTTGTCACCCTCGACACGCTCTGGGTGAATACCGGCACGCTTTGCAATGTTGAATGCACGCATTGTTACATCGAGTCTTCACCGACAAATGACCGCCTGGTTTATCTGACGGCGGCTGATATCATCCCCTTTCTGGATGAAGCGCGCGCCATGAACGCGCGGGAGATCGGCTTTACTGGCGGCGAGCCGTTTATGAATCCGGAGATGATCGCCATAGCCGATGCGGCGCTTTCCCGGGGCTTTGAAAGCCTGATCCTCACCAATGCCATGCGCCCCATGATGCGTCCGAAAATCCGCGAGGGCTTGCTCAACCTTCGCGACCGGTTTGGCCGCCTCCTGACCTTGCGGGTCAGCCTCGATCATTATTCAGCGGAGAGCCATGACATGGAACGCGGGTCCGGCGCCTTCGAGGCGGGCATGGCTGGCGTCAAATGGCTTGATGAAAACGGTTTTGCGATAACCATCGCCGGACGCAGCCTCAGTGGAGAAAGCGACGGGGAATTGCGCGCAGGGTTTTCCGCCCTGTTTGCTGAACGCGGTCTTTCCCTCGATGCACAAGACCTGGCGCAGCTTGTTATATTTCCGGAAATGGACCCGGTAAAAGAGGTTCCCGAAATCACCACCGCCTGCTGGTCGATCCTTGGTAAAGACCCTGCGGAGGTGATGTGCGCCAATTCACGCATGCTCGTGAAACGCAAGGGCGCGGAGAGGCCCGCCGTTCTATCCTGCACGCTCCTTCCCTATGACGCACAGTTTGAAATGGGCGCGAGCCTCGCCGAAGCGGCGGCGCCGGTGCGGCTCAACCATCCTTTCTGCGCCCAGTTTTGCGTTCTTGGCGGCGCAAGCTGTTCAGGCTAAGGCACGGACAATGACCACACCGCCAAAAGAAACCGCCCTCGAACAACGCGCCGCAGAAGGCGCAAAAATGTATTCGCCGTCGGCAGCCCGCAACCGCGACAACATTCGCGATGTGTTTGTGCAAACCATGCCCCAGGAAGGAGAAATCCTCGAAGTCGGCGGCGGCACGGGCGAACATGCCGTTCATCTCGCCGCAGCCTTGCCGCAGGTCAGGTGGTTCACGGGCGACCCGGATGAAACGGCGAGAGCCTCCATCGCGGCATGGATCGCCGACGCAAAGCTGGGCAATCTTCACGGACCCCATGCAATCGATGTTACAGCGGAGAACTGGGACGCAAGTCTCGCCGCCGCTTACGAAGGCGTTGTCTCCATCAACATGATCCACATCGCCCCCTTTACAGCGGCGGAAGGATTGTTCACCGGCGCAGGAAGACTGTTGCGGCCCGGCGGGAAACTGTTTCTTTACGGACCATTTTCCAGAATGGGCGTCCACACCGCGCCGTCGAACGACGCCTTTGATCGCAGTCTTAAATCGCGAAACCCCGACTGGGGCGTGCGCGATCTGGAAAACGACATCGTGCCGCTTGCCCGGAAAAATTTCCTCACCCTTGATCAGGCTGTGGAAATGCCGGCCAACAATTTCTCCGTCATCTTTCGGAAAAACTGACAAATCCAATCTGAATCAGCCCCTTCTTTTCCCCACAGCCCCAGGCGAAAGAATGTGGAAAAGAATGATTCGACGAATGTCAATTCTTCGGTATCCTGATCTTGTTTCGCGGCTCTATTGGCCATTCACAGCACATACCTAGCTGAGGGTGGAACGAGCAAACGGAATGATGCGCTAGCCCGGATGCGACGCTCAGAAGCATACCGGACAGGACAAAACCGATAGGTGGGATTTGTCGCGCGTGGCCGGACCTGAGCGGTCCGCCCCTGAACGAAACGCCGAAAGGCAGATCGTGAACCGGGGGACTGGCATCGCCGTGAACAGCGGGCAAGCTGTAAATCGGCGCGCGACGTCAATGTCATGCGACAGCGCAAGCTGGCGCGTTGGAAAAGGCGGCGCGGATCTGAAGGACGCATGGCGGCGGACATGGCGAAACGCAAATTGCCGGCAGCCACGACCCGAGTTGTGCGCCCGAAAGGTCTAGCGGTTGGAGATATTGGCGGCAACGTCTGTATTTAACAGTCGCACTGGAGAGCATCTGAATTCTCACTGGATTGGGGTGTGCTCCGGATTTCCGCGAAAGCGGGAAGAAAGGGCGTCGCGCAAGCGTCGCCCTTTTTTCTTATGCGCATTTTTGCGCATTCGTCGGCTTGGAGTCCCAGCCTGCGCTTAAAATCGTATGCTTTTAGCCTGGCGCAGAACCTATTCTCTGACAGGCGCCCCCTATGCGTCGACGGTCAAAGACCTGTATAGGGCCCCACATGGCCCGGACCATCCGCACCCTTGCCGCCCTGTTGATCGCGGCCTTTTTCCTCATCGTCGGCAATGGCCTCCAGGGGACGCTCCTATCCGTTCGCGGCAATATGGAAGGCTTCCCGCTGGTGCTGGTGGGCCTCCTCATGTCCGCTTATTTCGTGGGCTTCATGGCGGGCTGCCAGTTCGCGCCGGCCATGGTCAAGCGTGTGGGCCACATCCGCGCCTTCACCGCCCTCGCCTCCATCGCCTCAGCCGCCGCCCTCGCCTATGCGCTTGCCGTCGAGCCCGTCTTCTGGCTGGCCCTGCGCGTGATCACAGGCTTTGCGCTGGCCGGGCTCTATATGATCATCGAGAGCTGGATCAACGAGGCCGTCGACAATGAACAGCGCGGGCGCACGCTCGCCGTTTACCGGCTGGTGGACCTGTCGGCCGCGACCATCGGCCAGGCGATGATCGCCCTCGCCGCGCCCACTGCCTTCACCCTGTTCGCCATTGTCTCGATCCTGATCTCGCTCGCGCTCGTGCCGGTCGCCATGACCACCTCGGCGCAGCCGCGCCCCATCAGCAGCGCCAAGCTCGAGCTCGGAAAGCTGTTCCGCATCTCCTCCCTCGCCGCTGTCGGATGCCTCGCCGTCGGGGCCGCCAATGGGGCCTTTTGGGCGGTTGGAGCCGTCTATGTCCAGGAGCTCGGCTACCCCGTCACCACCGTCGCGATTTTCATGACGACGGTCGTCATCGCCGGGGCGCTGGTGCAAATGCCGCTCGGCCTTATCTCCGATCGCCTTGACCGGCGCATCGTCGTTGTGGCGACGGCGGGCTTGTGTTCTGCGGCGGGCGCTTTTCTGGCTCTGGTTGGCGGCGCCTCCAGTGAGATGCTGCTTTACGGCGGCTTTGCTTTCGGCTTTACGGCGATGCCGATTTTCGGCCTGTGCGTCGCCCACGCCAATGACCGCGCAGAACCGCATGAATATGTAACCCTCGCCGCGGGGCTTCTCTGGCTTTATGGCGCGGGCGCCGTCGCGGGCCCCGTGATCGCGCCTATGGTCATGAATGCATTCGGGCCCAAAGCGCTCTTCATTCACACCAGCGTCATTTACGGCGCGCTTGTCGTGTTTGGCCTCTTCCGGATCCTTGTTCGCGACGCAGCGCCGCAGAAAAACCGCGAAGCCTATGTTTCGGTGCCGCGCACATCACCGACCGTGTTTGAAATCGATCCGCGCGGCGAGCATGACGAAGAGAGCGACGAAGACGGCGTCAGCGAAAATGCTTCGACAGTTTAAGCCCCTGGCCCTGATAGTTTGACTTCACGGCCTCGCCGTATAGCCGTTCCGGGCGCGCCGACATTTTCTCATAGACCAGACGCGCAACAAGCTGGCCGTCTTCAAGAACAAACGGCGCATCATGACTGCGGACCTCAAGCACGCCGCGCGACCCGTTGGCGCCGGTCCCGCTCCACCCGAACCCGGGATCGAAAAACCCCGCATAATGCACCCGAAACTCGCCAAGGCCCGGGCTGATGGGCGTCATCTCAGCCGCATAATCGGGCGGCACGGCGAGCGCCTCCTTTGAGGCGAGAATATAAAACTCATCAGGGTCAAGAATAATAAACCCTGACGCCGGCGCCGCGATGGGTTCAAAAAACTCCTGCGCATCAAGCGCGCCAACCTTGTCGACATCTATCAGCGCCGAATGGCGCCGAGCGCGCCAGCCGACTAGCCCATCGCCCGCGCGCAGCGCCACCGACAGACCGAGCCCGCCGGCGATATCCGCCGCCCCCTCGACCAGCGGCGATGCCTCATTCAGCAGCCTCAATGCCGCATCATCAAGCCGGTACTCGCCATATTTGAGACGTAGCTGGTTCAAGCTCGACCCGGCGCGGGCGAGGATCGAAAACGTCCGTGGACTGATTTCCGCATAAAGCGGCCCCTCATAGCCCGCAGGAATTTCATCGAAGGCGGCGCCATGATCGGTGACAAGACGCACAAACACATCAATGCGGCCGGTGGAGCTTTTCGGATTAGCGGCGCCTTCAAGCCCTTCGGGCAGCGCCAGCCTCTCATTCAACTCTACGAGGTAAACGCAGCCACGCTCGAATACGGCGCCTGCAGAAAGGTCGATTTCCTGCATGGCGAGCCCATCGGCGAGGCGCGCGGCCACTGTCCGCGCCCGCGAGGGAAGAAAGGAAGCGCGCACCCGCCACGCGCGAGGCGACAAGGTGAGATCAAGGCTTGCCGGCTGCAAGCGGAAGGGGTGAGCGCCAACGATCACGCCGCTATCCATCAGCGTGGCGATCGTCTGCGACGCGAGCACGCCATCCGCCAGCGTGTTCATCAGTGTCTGTGCATCCGTCATCGGGCCCGTTTGCCTCCCACAAGCGCCAATGGCAAGGGCTTTAGCGTGCACGCCCCGCCAGCTTTTCCCCGCCTCGTTGAATTTGCATTCATTGTCTGGCGCATTGCAACGACGCAGCATAGATTGTGCAAAAAAGGGGATAGTGATGGAGTTGCAAGGCGGCGCGATGTCGAGGGGAGACCGCAGCGGCGAAAACTATGAAAGCGTGACACGGGGCATCCGCGTCAGCGTGACCCCGCGCTTTCTCGAAGACCAGTCAGATCCCGACGAACCGCGCTATGTCTGGGCCTATACGGTCCGCATTAACAATGAATCCGAAACGCCCGTCCAACTGCGCACGCGTTACTGGCGGATCACGGATTCACGCGGTCAGACTGATATTGTCGCAGGTGACGGCGTGGTCGGTGAACAACCGGTGATCCGCCCTGGCGAAGGGTTTGAATACACCTCTGGCGCGCCGCTGGCGACGCCTTCCGGCCTGATGGTCGGCGCTTACGGCATGGAGGCCGCCGGCGGCGAGACCTTTGACGTCGATATCCCCGCTTTCTCCCTCGACAGCCCCCATGAAATGCGCCAAGTCCATTAGCAGCCTGCCCCCTTTCGGGCGTCGCTGACGAACGCCATTCATGCTGAATTTCCGCCCCGTCTTGCTGGTTACAGGCGCGCTTGTAGCCGCGCTGGGCGTGATGATGCTGATCCCCATGTTTGCGGACCTTATCGCCACGGCGGAGGTCCATCGCGCGGACTGGTCCGCTTTCGCTATCGGCGCCTCGGCGTCTGTCCTGATCGGCGGCGGCGCTGCGGCGGCGAGCTGGGGGCGGATCGAAACCATTTCGCTGCGCGAAGGCTTTTTGCTGACATCGGCGAGCTGGCTTGCGATTGTCGTCTTCTCCGCGATCCCGCTTGCGATTGGCGAGATGGAGCTTTCCTATACGGACGCTTTTTTCGAGGCGATGTCCGGCATCACCACAACAGGCTCGACCGTTGTCAGCGGTCTTGACGATGCGCCGCCAGGTTTTTTGTTGTGGCGCTCAATGCTGCAATGGTTTGGCGGCGTCGGCGTCATCATCATGGCCTTCGCTGTTTTACCTGCGCTCAAAATCGGCGGCATGCAGATTTTCAAAAACGAAGCCTGGGACACATCGGAAAAATTCATCGCCAACGCCGCGCAATATTCGCTCGGCCTCAGCGGCATCTATGTGTTTTTCACCATCGCCTGTTTCATCGCGCTCTGGGGCTTTGGCATGCCCGCTTTCGACGCGCTCAATCATGCGCTGACAGCAATTTCCACTGGCGGCTTTTCAACCAAGGACGCTTCCGTCGGCGCATTCCTGACCGTGGGCCGTGCGCCGCTGGATCTCGTCATCACCGTGTTTATGGTGATTGGCTCCCTGCCGTTCGGCATCTTCCTGATCGTGATCATGCGCGGCGCCTGGAAAAGACTGTTCACGGACAGTCAGATCCGTTTTTTCGCCCTGACCATCCTCGTGCTGACGCTTGCCGTGATGGTCGATGTCATCGAGGCTTTCGGCCATCTGGGGCTTTTCACGGCCTTTCGCATGGCGATTTTCAATGTCGTTTCAATTCTGACGGGCACCGGCTACGCTACAACGGACTATGACGACTGGGGCCCGTTCGCGATCGCCTTCTTTTTCTGCATCATGTTTGTGGGCGGTTGCGCCGGCTCGACATCCTGCGGGATGAAAATCTTCCGCTTTCAGGTCGCGCTCGCGGCGTTGGTGCTTTATGCGCGCCGTCTGGCGCATCCGAATGGCGTCTTCGTGGCGCGCTATAACGGACACCCGCTCACCAATGAGGTGTTCGTTTCGGTGCTGAGCTTTTTCTTTGTCTATTTCGCGATCTTCGCCACGCTCGCCGTGTTTCTGTCCGGGCTCGGCCTCGACACCCTGACGGCGATTTCTTCGGCAGGCACGGCGGTCGCAAATGTCGGCCCTGGGCTTGGCGATATTGTCGGGCCGGCGGGCAATTTCGCGACCCTGCCCGACGCTGCAAAATGGGCCATGGCCGCCGGCATGCTGCTTGGCCGGCTCGAATTTTTCACCGTGCTTGTCCTGTTTTCGCCAGCATTCTGGCGGGGTTGAGGAACGACGCGTTCCTCGCGCAGCCGACCAATTTACTTTCCTGTTGCGCCTTCTCGACTATCCCAGATAGGCTTTGGCCGGGGTCAAGGAGGGGCATATGAAGTTAAGCAGGTTTTTGGCTTGCCTGACCGTTGCAGGCGGCGTTTTGGGAAGCATTGCGCTGGCGCAAGGCCTCACCGCTTCCAGTCCCGGTTTCCATTTTTTCTACAAACCCGGCGCGACAATGACGGATCATAATGATGCGCTGGTCGCCTGCGCTATCGCCACACGCGGCATGATCAATGGCAGCGACGCCATGACAGGCATTGCAGCGGCTACAGGCGGCGGGCTTTTGGGCGCTATTGTCGGCGGCGTCATCGACAATAACGAAAACCGCCAAGGCGCGGCGGCGAACATGGAAAACTGCATGGCCCTGCGCGGATGGAGCGTTGTTGGCCTGACAGAAGAACAAGGCAAAGCGCTCGAGGCGTGGGACGATGATCCTCCTCGATTGCGCGAAGAGTTGAAGCCCTTCGTAGAGGCGCCAACGGCGCTTGGCATTCTTCACCGCGGAACGTTTGCAAACGAACTCGCCATTGGCGGCTTCCGTGTTCGCGAAGCTGAGGACCTTGAAGAAGTCTCCTTGAGCCGCCGCGCAGTGGAGGACATGACCGACGCCGCTATTGAAGCCGCGGGCGAGCTTCGACCGCCCAAACCGCCAAAAGGTGTAAAAGCGCCGAAGCCTGTCAAAGCCGTGAAGGAAAAAGACATCGCCACCGTGAGCGAGGACAGGGGGCAAATTCTATTAAGCATGGTCGGCGGGAGAACCGACCTGAACATGCACAGCATTATTTTTCAGCGCCTAGACGACGACGGCGCCGAGGTCATTTATGACGGCGAACCAGTCAGCGTTACGCTTGGCGGCAATCTCACTCCGAAGATCCGGAAAACCAGAGGCGGCGAAATCCGTCGCTATGATTTTCTTGCGGAGATACCACCGGGCATCTGGAAAATGGCGACGATCAATTGGGGCGCGTTCGCCGCAGATCTCTGCTTTGGCGCGCCGGCCTTTATCATTCATGACGGCGAAACGCTGTTTCTTGGCACAATGCACCTGCCTGAAGATGGCGGCTATCCGCTCGACCAGTCCGACCTGAGCGTCGCCCACGAGATTCTGGAGCCGCTGCCTGCATTGGCCGATCGCGTCAAAGTCGCAGCGCTCACAAACGGGTTTACGTCGGATTGCTTCGGTTCATATGCCTATGCGTATGAACAACCCGGCGCGCCTTTCGTCGACCAAGCGCCCGATGCAGACACGATTGCAGTTGAAACTGTTGACGATGTCTCTTCTGAAGCTGACCAGATGGAGGCAGGACTGAGATAGATATAAGTCTCTAACTCAGTCATGGATCGACGAAGCTTCCTGCGCCATCCAAAAATTTTACCGCCTGCGCCGCGCGGCGGGCTCTTCGGAGGAAGAGCTTTCGGTCTGTTCATCTTGCCCCAGAGCGAACACCACGCCGGGGCAAGGCTCGTTTTCAAGAACGGATTTGTACCAATCAAACGCTTCGTGCTCCAGGCCATGCCGGAAAGCCAGTCCGCTATACTGATTGCCGCCATGGGACATGGCCTTGTCGCCGAAAGTCGCCTGTAAGCTGTTCAACTGTTGCTGCAAGGATTGCAGATATTGCCGGTCTCCATAGTCCCCGGCATTATTCGCACAAGTTTTACCCATGCTTTCAAGCCAATACGCCGTTCCAAATATTTCAGAACACGCCGCCACACGCGCCTTATTGTCAGCCTGAGCCGAACGGCATGTCTGGGCAGTCTCATGATAAGGAACGAAAGGCTGGTTCTTTTCCTGAACAGGGGCGCCCTCGATATTTCTTTCCGAACTCTCCTTAAACAACACCGCCGCACGGCCATAGATTTCGCATGATGGCGGTTCTTCAATTGGCGGGAGCGAGACTTTACCTGACAGTGATCTCATGACCTCAAGATAGGACCGGTGAATATTTGCGCATGTCAGCAGGTTGTAATCTGTTGCGCCCGCAAGCTGCATCGGGCTGAAAAAATCGACCCTGCTGAAATCGAGCTTTCCGTTCCTGACACAGAACACCAAATCCTCCGGAGCGGACGGGGCGTTGAGGCATTTCTTGACGAGTGTTTTCCGGTAGCTATCGACTGTAAAGTCTTCAGGCGGCTCCATCCCGGCCTTGATGTGGCGATGCAGCTCCGCAGGCCAGCCAAGGGTGTTGGAGCAGGAGAGTTCATTCTTGTTATAACCGCGAGACGGAGTTTCCTGGGCGAGAGCGTAGGTTTTGAGGAAAGTCTGCGCAAAGCCTTTCCGCCCCAGCTCCCAGACCTCAATCGTCATCCGGCGATCCTTGCCGATCGCCGCTTCGGTGCAATAACCGAAGGCCGCAGGCATTTGCTGGAAAACCATATGAATGTCAGAGACGGTTCCGCCAATGATGGTTTGCCCCTGCGCCTGATTATTATTTATCGCGGATTGCTGGTTATAGAGATATGCATTGTCCTTGGGATAAGAAAACTGACTCGCTGCGTTCAGGTTGATAAACTCGTCCTCGACCCTTGTGTCCGTAACCAGCGTCGCCAGCAGCTCCACACGTTCATAGCCAACGCGTTTGATCTCGACATCGCCAAGCCGCATATAAGGCTCAGTTGTAACGAACTCTTTCTCGCGCATGTCAGCAAGGGCAGTCAGTTCGTCCCCGGACAGAGCATGAGACAATGATGCGCTCATGCCGGTCGAATAGTCACTGACGCCGACTGTGATTTCCTTCAAGGCGAAATGATCGGAAAAAGGGTTTTGCTTTACCGACAGGGTGACACGGCATGGATCTTGGCCGACCTGCGTCATCTCGATGGTGTCTCGTAAATTCCCCCAGCGGCAGCCTACGCCCTCGGCAGGCTTGCCCTGGTGATAAACTTGCGCTTCCGGCGCCGCATTCCGGCGCAAGCTTACTCTCACCTCATAATCTTCGGGCTTGGTTCGTTTCGTTGCGCGCTGCGCCGAGTAGTTGTTGGAAAAATAGTTACTCAGCGCAAGCGTCATCATATAGCTTGGCACCGTCAATTCCTGGCCATCGCGCAATTCAACCTGAAGCCACGGCAATGGCGCCGATGTGAGTTGCTGGAAAACCTCGAGATCAAGAATGTCCTTGCCGTCTTCGAGCACAAACTCAAAGTCTGCACAGCGCTCCACCTTCGCCTGGCGCACCACCGGATTGTCGCCAGCCTCAATGAATTTACAGGAGCGCTCTTTCACCTTGACGCCCGGCGGCCAGTTGATAGCGCCTTTAATGCGGCCATCGCCGGATCCCTGCTCATCAATCGTGAACGTCATCAGCTCCGCAATATCTTTCGCGCGTTGCGACACATTCATTTCCTGAAGCGTCGTCGCCATGACCGACGTGTCTTCGCGAATGCTTTTGGTCGTTCGATCAATGCGCGATGTAGAATCGTCGATGGATTCCATGCGATCGAGCATGGCCGCCACATTGCTGTTTTCGTCATTGCCGCCGAGGATAATCAACGATGACGCGGTCAAGAGCGCACCGAAACTGGCGAGATAGACATGCACCAGGGTTTTGCGAACGGCTTTCGGCCGATGCTGGGAGACAAGTGAAATGGACAGAGCGACAATCGCCGCAACGGAAAGCGCGAGGACGGACCACAAAACCCGCGAATAGGCCTGAACGATATCTGCGCCGACGGTGAACAGGCTGCTCGCCGTCAGAAACGCCGCGCCTTGCATATCGAGAGAATGGCGAACTTGTTTATAGATCAGCCGCCAGGACCGGGGGGAAAGCAGTCTCACCGAATTTGAAAGAAAACCAAAAATGCTGCCTGGAATTGACGCCATGCTCACCGCCCCGCTTTATTTTGGTTTTATTTCAACGCAAACCGACGGCAGCGGCAAGGCGAACAGCCAGGAAAACAGGTATCAAGATCAGAGATCTTGCGTATTAAAGGTGTCGCAGGCGTCGACGCTGCCGGAACGGTAGCCTTGCGTAAACCAGCGCTGACGCTGCGCCGACGAGCCATGCGTGAACTTCTCCGGTTTCACTTCCTGGCCGGCGCCGCGTTGCAGCGCGTCATCGCCGATCACTTCCGCGGCCTTGAGACCTTCTGCAATGTCGCCTGCATCGAGAAACTGCCCCATCCTGTCGGCGTAGTGGGCCCAGACGCCAGCATAGCAATCGGCCTGAAGCTCCATCATCACCTGATAGGCATTGGCCTCAGCTTCGCCGCGCGCGCGTTGCTGCGCTGTGCGAACCTGATTGGAGATGCCCGTAACTGTTTGCACATGGTGGCCAACCTCATGAGCGATCACATAGGCGGCCGCGAAATCGCCCGGCGCGCCGAAGCGCTGCGCCAGTTCGCGGAAAAACCCCACATCGAGATAGAGTTTCTGATCGGCGGGACAGTAAAAAGGCCCGGTCCCAGAGGAGGCGAATCCGCAACCCGACTGCGTATTGCCGGTAAACATGACGAGCGTCGGTTCGGGATAGTCGGACCCTGCCTCTTCAAACAGGCGCGACCAGACATCTTCGGTTTCCGCCAGCACGGCGCGGACAAATTGCGACGACTCGTCGTCAATCGGCTCCGCCTGCTGCTGCCCGACGCCGCCGCCTTGCAACAGGGCCATGGGATTGACCCCGGCCATATAAAGGCCAACGCCGATGACCCCGACAAAGAGGAGCCCGCGAATGCCGAAGCGCCCGATGATCAGGCGCAGCAACATGAGCAGGATCCCGGCGCCGCCGGCCGCCGCGGCGCCGCGGCGGTCTTCCACATTGCGGCTCTGACGCCGTCCCTGCCATTTCACCATGTTTTCGTCTCCCGCCCGAGCCCGTTAACCCTGAAACTGGACCGCCAATAAGCCCCAAAGAGCGGCGCCTGTCGAGCCTGAAACCCGCCCTGAACCCAAAGGGTTCCGGGCTCACCTTGACTTGGCGCCGCCGCCATAGGACTTTCTGCCTCGCCTATTGGGGGGACGTCGGGGGTTGTTTCATGTCCGGAACCGGTGACGCTGTAAGACTTGCGGCGGCGTTCATCACTGCAGCGCTGTTTGGAGCGGCCATAGCCTGGCCGCAAGGCGGCGCCAAATTCGCTGAAAAGGCGGAAGCGTTCGCGGCGCGCGCTGACGGCGCTCCGATGTCGACGCGCGCCTGCGCCATTGGCGAGCCCGCGCTGTCCGGCCCGTTCGCGCCCCTCGACGATGTTCTGTCCGTGTCGCCGCTGGGCGGTGTGACGGCCCCGGGCGAAGCTCTGCCGGCGCCCTACATACGCATCAACACACGCTCCGGCGAACAGGCCTTTGAGCGGCGCGCGACACAGGCCCTGTCGCCGGCTAAGGCGGATATCGTCGCTATTGAAAGGCGCACCCTGCGCGACGCCTATGGCCGCGCCACCGGCCCCTCATGGACCGTTTATTTCCAGACCTGCGGCAATATCTCATTTTACTATGACCGTATCGACCGCATCGACGACGCCATACTTGAAAAGGCTGGCGGTCTGGTCGCCTTCAGCGAATTCGGCACGCCCGACCATATGGGTGTTGAAACCCGCATCCGGGTTGCGGTCGGCGATGTCGTTGGCGACAGCGACGGTTTCGACGTAGGGCTCCACGACCGCGATGCGACGCCCGCCGCGCTTGCCCGGCCCGAACGCTATCGAACCGATAGCTTCGCGCGCGCCGAAGTTTTTGACGCCCCGCCTAGCCTCGTCGCGGCGATAACAACCGATGTCACCCATGCGCGCTGCGCCATCGATTATCTTCCCAAGGATGAGCAGACGAAATGGGCCGCGCTTCTCGGCGATAGCTGGGGCGTGCGCCGCGCCAAGGGCGATAATGCCTGCCGCGCCGCCCTGGTGGACACGCCGGGCGCCGCGCAAGGCGCGTGGTTTACCGACGCCGCCCACAACGCCGCCGCCAGCAAGGTGAGCGCAATTGCGCTGTCGCCGGATTCCATCGACCCGAACCGGCTGATCTTCGCCCTGCATGGACGCCTGCCGTCCCTGACAGAAGACATGATTTCTCTGCCGAAAACACCTGGCGCCGCCGCGTCCGGCGTGGCCAAGGATTTCCTCTCCTTCACCGAAGGTGAAGGCCGCATCAATACGCCTTTCGCCAATGTCGCCGACATGGATGTCTATTGCTATCAAAAGCTACGCGCCAATTTTATCGGCCCGCTGGTCAATGGCGTCATCCTGCTTCAGCGTCAGCAAGGCGACAACGGCCTAGACCTGTTGAAGATCGAAGCGCGCAACAATGTTTCAGCCTGCATCGACCTTGAAGAGCCGTGGCGCTTCACCGGCAATGAAACCGTCTTCTACAGATAGGCGCCTGATACGCTCGTCCTCATTGCGCTGAAGCAAATTGCACGTCATGCTCCCCCGCGACCTTACGCGTTCGCTAAGACATACGGGCGCGCATGACGCAGTTCGCCAAAACACTGCAAGGAGTGTGACAAGGTGGCCAAAGGCGCAGAAACGCTGAACTGGATTGATGCGCTTCCCGACGAGTTGCGCGCCGCCGTCATGTCTCAGATGAAAACCGTGCGCGTCCGGGAAGGCGCGCTGATTTGTGAACGCTTCACCCCCGCCAAGGGGCTGTTTCGCGTGGTATCCGGCACTGTGCGGCTTTTCTCTCTGGCGCCGGACGGTCGCGAGATGATTTACAAACTCAACGGCGCCGGTGAAAGCTTTGGCGATATCGCCGCCATTGACGGCGGTCCCTATGCTGTATCGACTGAGGCGGTGACGGATTGCGAACTCCTGTTTCTTTCCAGAAGCCAACTGAACGAACTGCGGAAAAAATACCCCGAGCTGGAAACGGCGCTCCTTGGCTTTGTCGCACGCATCGCCCGCACCTCCATTATGTCGCTGGAAGTGGCGACGATTTTTCCGTTGCATGCGCGCGTCGCCTCACGACTTGTCTTCCTCGCCGCCAACGAGAACACCGGGTCCGGCCAGACGATAGAGCTCAAGATCGCACAAAAGGATCTGAGCATCATGGTCGGCGCCTCACGGCAGGCGGTCAACAAGGTCCTGGTCGAGTTCCAGTCGATGGCGTTGATAGAGACCCGTTACGGGTCGTTATGCATCACCGATCTTGACGGGCTGCGCCGCCAGACCATGCGCTTTTCGTCAGCGCCGCCGCTGGATTAGCCACTAAGGTTTTACCGCCGAAACAAGCGAATAATAAGGGCTCGTCTGGACAGCATCGACACTGACAAAACCGGCGTCCTCCAGATATTTCGTCAGCTCACGGAATGTATATTGCTTGCCTTTCGTGCCGCGGAGCATGAGGACAGAAAATGATGCTGGTGTCATCGGCCCGTCTTCATTGTCGTTCATGAGAATTTCGTGGAGAATAATCCGCCCGCCCGACGGCAGGGCGTCAAAGGATTTCTTTGACAATTGCGCGTTGATGTCGTCGTCCCAGTCATGAAACACGTTGGAAAAGAACAACGCGTCATAGCCAGTGGGCCAGTCCTCCCGGAACATATCGACAGCGATTGTGTCAACACGATCCGCCACCCCGGACGACGCGATGAATAATTCAGACGCCGCATCACACATCGTGTCGAGATCCATGATAGTGGCGCTAAGAGATGGGTTTCGCTGCGCCGCTGCGATGGAAAAGACACCGGACCCACCACCCACATCGAGCAGTTTTTTCACCTTGCTGAACGCGCCGGAACGGGCCGCCGCCACCGCCGCAGGCAAGGAATGAGCGTGCATAAATTTCGCGATGCTGCGCGCTGCGTCAGGGGGCACCTTGCCCGCCTCCCAGCCATCCGACGGCTTGTCCTCACGAGGCGTCTTTCCTGTTTTCAAAAGCGACAGAAGCTCGCCATGCAAAGGCGTGCCATTCTTGTAAATCTCAAACAATGGCGACCAGGAATAAGTTGTGCCGGATAGCAGATATGTTCTGGCATGAGGCGTCAGGCGCCAGACGCCTTCACGCCGGTTTACGAGCCCCAGCGCCGCCACGAGCGACATCACCACGCCAAGCGCTTTCGGATTGAGAGAGAGCTTGTCAGCGAGATCGTCAAGACTCAGAGGCTCAGCTTCAAGCGCTTCAAAAACGCCCGCCTCCTGCACGGCCGTCGCCGCCGGGAAGTAATGCATGGAAAGCCAAAGATCCCAGATCGCGCGATCGTCGACAGGCGGCGCTTCGTAAAATTCCGTCATACTCTCTCCCAATATCTTTTGAGCGAAGAGTACAGCACAGGACGGGAGCCATATGCTTTTTTGCGCATGGAATGACGACTGCCGGCGTTGTACCCGGAAATCCCAGACCGCATTCGCAGAGTAAATAGGCTGCGCGCAACCGGGTTACTTGATCTGCATTCTGCTCATATCGACAAGCATCAGCAAACTCATCCCGATCCCGCCCACAAGGCCGAACGCGAGCGCCTTCTCCACATTCTCCGGCATAAAGCCAAGCGTATTAAACGGCATCAACCACGGGAAATAGAGGCCGTATTCCGATGCCTGCGCGAAGATCGCAAAGAACCCGCCGCCGACACCGAGCGCCATGGGGATCAGGAAATTGCGGAAACGAAAGGCCGCCCAGAGCTGAACTGCAATCAGAAGAAATGACGAGAGGTAAACATAAGCGAGCCTTTCGGCGACGACGCGTTTCCATTCGCGGACCATGAGCATGACATCCATCCCACCGAACATCTGATCGTCGTCATCCATCATGGTCTCCGCAAGCGCTGCAAACGGCGCCGGGTCCATCAACTTGTTTTCTGGATTGAGCGCGCCGGCGAGCCAGCCGCCAAAGGCGAGCAATCCGCCTGTGAGCAAGCTCATCAGTGCAATAAGCCCGAGCGCGACGATCGCCTTCGCAGCGAAGACACGCCATTTCGGCACCGGCAGCGCTAGAAGATGCGCCCATGTTTTCGGCCCGTGCTCAAGTTGCGCCAACAGGGTTGCGATGATCGTCGCTGTCAGCGGCAACATGAAAGTCGCCCAGGCCGTCAGCCCCGCAAAGAAATAAAGCGGCCATGCGCGCAAATTTGCGCCACTCGCCTGTAATGAGAAAAACAAAAGCGCCACAAGCGCTGGCCCGGCAAGCATCACCAGCATGATCTTGGAGCGTTTCAATTTGATCAATTCGACCTGAATGGAGGCGAGCATAGCGTTTCCTCACTCCTGTCCGAGTTGCGGCTTGGCGCCGATAAGCTGGAGGAACAATTCTTCCAGCGTCCATGGCGCAATAGCGAGATGGTGCACATCAATGCCTGCTTCATTGAGTTTTCTGTTGATCGCAGCCGCGCGGGCCTTGGCGCCCTCCGCCGAGGATAGTTCTATCACCAAACGGCCATTGCGGCTTTCCACCTTGCGCGCGCCGCCACCCAGCATGGCCGAGGCGCTGGCGTCATCGGAGCAGCCGATTTCAAGGCGTGGCGCATGAAGCCCGCGCAACTCATTCATGGCGCCCTGGAAAACGATCTTGCCGAGATGGATCACCGCGACATGGGACGCCATCTGTTCAATCTCGGCGAGATGATGCGACGAAACGAAAACGGTGGCGCCAGTGCGCGCCGGCAGAGTCTTAATGAAATCGCGCATTTCGCGAATGCCGACGGGATCGAGCCCGTTGGTGGGCTCATCAAAAATAAGAAGCTTTGGCTTGCCGAGAAGCGCGCGGGCGAGCCCCAAACGATGACGCATACCGAGGGAATATTTCCGGACATGACGGCCGGCCACATGGGAAAGCTCCACCGTCGATAGCACCTGATCAATCTCGGCCTTATCGAGCTTCAAGAGCCGCCGGGTAATATCGAGATTTTCACGGCCTGTCAGATGTTCGTAATGGGCCGGCGTTTCAAATGCGACGCCTACGGATTTCAGGGCCCTTAAACGATTGCGGCGTAAGTCTTCGCCGAAAATTGAAATGCGTCCGCGATTGGGATTGAGCAGCCCAAGCAGGAGCCGGATCGTCGTCGTCTTGCCCGCCCCATTCGGCCCCAGAAATCCGAAAATGGCGCCTTCCGGCACCGAGAGGTCAACGCCGTCGACAGCGTTGACGCCGCGAAAGCGTTTACGCAGACCCTCAGTCTCGATTGCAATGCCCATAGCCCCCGTCTTCACGGGACAAAAGCGCCCGCGAAGCCTCCTTTTCATATCCGCCGTTCCGGCTTTTCACCGCCGGTTATGGGAAAAACATGGCCCCGCCGCCCCGATCAGGCAAGGCGCCATGCGTCAGTCTGACCGGAGAATGCGATAAAAGGGGAAGCCTCAAAGGCGCTATTTTATACCTGTGAAGACGAATTTCTGGACGCGGCGGCCGCTGTTCACTTCGGTTGTATAAATATTTCCGTCGCTGTCCACATCGACGCTGTGGAGCCAGATGAACTCGCCGGGATAGCGGCCATTGCGCCCGACAGCGCCAAGAAAGTCATAGGTTTTGGCGTCCAGAATCCAGACCTGTCCGTTCATCATATCGGAAACATACATGAAGGCGTTGTCAGGAGAGAAGGCGACATCGGAAACAGTCCGTGTACCACCTGTTTCCGGCGCGAAGACAATATCCTGAAGAAAGACAGTGTCGCCTGCGTCGCTTGTTTCAAAAACCTGCAACCGGTTATTGCGCCGGTCGCAGACATAGATGCGATCGCCCGGCCCCTTCACAATGCAGTGGACGATATCGCCAAAGGTTTTCGATTCCGGGTCCGCGCCGCCATCGGCATTGCTGGACGCCTGTGACTGGTCGAAAGAACCTTCGCGCGTTTCATCATCGGGAGACGCAGCGTAGGCTCCCCAGAAACGGGTGAACTCGCCTTCCTGATCAAATCCAATGATGCGCTTGTTTATATAGCCGTCCGCGATCAGGGTTTCGCCGCTTTCCGGATCATGGGTGATATCGGCGGGATTGCCGAGCGTGGCGCGGTCGAAGTTGCCGGCTGTTTGTCCTTTGCGCCCAATCGACCGAATGAAAACGCCGTCTGCGTTAAAGTTCAACACTACATGATCGCCGTCGCCATTGCCGCCGATCCAGACCCTATCTTCGTCATCAACGAAAAGACCGTGCACATTGGCTGGCCATTGATTGACGCCGTCGACTTCCGGGGCAAATTCTTCGCCGCCCCATTCGCCTACCAACTCGCCGTCCTGCGAAAATGTCAACACATGTGGAGCTGCGCGGCAGCACACAGCAATAGGCGGGTCCTGATCGAACCCAGTATCTGAAAAACCAAGGGAGTTGGGCCGCTGCAATATCCAGACATTGTCGTGACGGTCAACCGCCAGCCCGGCACCTGACCAAGAATGACATCATCGGGAAGATCGGGCCACGCGGCGTCGACCGCAAAACGCGGGATCGGGCGGTCGGTGAATTGCTGTATGCGGACATCGACCAGTGCGCCGCCGCTGTTCTTGTCTTCTGACGCAGCTCCGCATCCCGCCGCCACGAAAGACGCCGCAACACCCAATGCACTCGCCCGAAAAACCATCACCGCCCCTTCAATTGCTGTTTCGCAGCAAATCGTAATCACAAATATGCAGCGGCGCCATGCAGCGGACAGACGAACTTGCCGCTGCGCCCGCCGTATAACGAGAAAATGAAGCGAGATGAACGCCGCCTAAAAATCCACGGCCCGGCCGCCGCGCTCCCAGTCACCATAGCGGGTCGGCTCCTCACCTTTCGGGCCGTTAAGCTCTTTTGGACGGGCCTTCGCCTCAGCTTCAGCCGCCTTGCGGCGCGCCTCAGCCTCCGTCAGCGCCCGCTGGGCGGCTGGCGGCAGATCCTTGCGAGGAGATTCCTGGGTCTCGTCAGCCATATTGAAGCGCGCCTTTCGCACCCACATATAGGGGCTCTTGATGGCGATGGAAAGAAAGAGGCCCCGTCCATGAACACACTTCGCACCGGCATGCTGCTTGCGGCGATGACCGCGCTTTTCATGGGCGTCGGCTACATGATCGGCGGCGCCGGCGGAATGACCATCGCCTTTCTTGTGGCGGCGGGCATGAATGTTTTCGCCTACTGGAATTCCGACAAGATGGTGCTGCGCATGTACAAAGCGCAGGAGGTCGACGATGCGCACGCCTCCGGCGTTGCGCGGCGCTATGCGCAAACTGTGCGCGAGCTTGCCACAGGAGCGGGACTGCCCCAGCCGAAAGTCTATATTATCGAAAACGCACAGCCCAACGCCTTCGCTACGGGCCGCAATCCCGAAAACGCCGCTGTCGCCGCGACGACAGGCCTGTTGCGCATGCTGACCGAACAGGAAGTCGCGGGCGTCATGGCCCATGAACTCGCCCATGTGAAAAACCGAGACACGCTGACCATGACCGTAACCGCGACCCTTGCCGGCGCGATCACCATGCTGGCGAATTTCGCCATGTTCTTCGGCGGCAACCGCAATAATGGCGGCGGCATTATCGGCGCGATCGCCATCATGATTTTCGCGCCAATGGCGGCGGCGCTGGTGCAAATGGCGATCAGCCGCGGCCGCGAATATGAGGCGGACCGCATGGGCGCTGAAATCTGCGGCCATCCCGAATGGCTCGCCTCTGCGCTGGCGAAAATTTCAAACGGCGCCGCGCAAATTCCCAACGCCACCGCAGAGCGTCATCCCGAAACGGGCCAGATGATGATCATCAATCCGCTTTCGGGCCGCGGCGCGGATAATCTTTTCTCCACGCATCCGGGAACGCAAAACCGCATTGATCGCTTGATGGAGATGGCGGGAAAGGAAAGCGGCATGCGCCTCGACCCCGATGGCCCTTCCCCATTTGAAGGCCGCCGTAAAGGTCCGTGGGGATGAAAGCTGACACTCTTATCATGCCAACAACGAAACGCTTATTGGCACGAAGAATAGTGAATGCCTCAGTTAGCACTGGTGGAAACCTACTATTTCCCGGGCTCGGGTCATTGTTGGAAGCAATCTATAGCGTCACTCACAAAGACATTTCTGAAAAAGAACTTACTGATTGGCGCCAACAAACCGATGTCAACTTGCAGAAGCTGATCGATGAAGTCTTCCCCTCTATTCTACTTTCGGAGACCGCAGCATTAATCGCGCTTGATTTGTGTAACTCCTCCACAAAAGGGCGTGCAAAATTCGATTATTTTACAATCGAATCGATTCACGCTGAATTCCCAAAATTAACAAAGGAGCAAATTGAGGACGGCGTAGCAGAACTGCTTCATTTCGGCTTGATCTCAAAAGGACCAACTGCACAAACCTTGGTGACACCTGAGTACTCTCTTTTCTGGTTATTTGACCCTTTGTCGAACTTGCAGACAGACCCCTATCAAGATGCAAAGGCATTAGCCCGCGAGGCGTTGCAAGCTCCCACGTTTAATTCAAGAAAAATCATAAAAAAACTCGGGTGGTCGCCACGCAGATTTAATCCGGCGCTTTCATATATGTTGAATGAAATTTCGGAAGCTTTCATTATCAGCCGAGAAAGCAATCCCGATTTAATAGTAGTTGGCATGCACTACAAAACTGAAACTCGATTTCAGATAGGCTTGTTTTTGGGTGAAGCGCTATAAAATGTTCAGTTTGTAGCCGCTTAGTCGAAAAAATCAGGCTCCAGCGCGCCTTCGATTTTCAGAAGCTTGCGTTTTAATTCCGCGCCGCCGGGCGCAGAGAAACCCGTCATGGCGCCGGAGGCGCCGACAATTCGGTGACAGGGCACAATAATCGGAAACGGATTGCGCCCCAGCGCCTGACCCACTCGCCGTGACTGCGCCACATCACCCAGCGCCTTTGCAAGATCGCCATAGGTCTTCACCTCGCCCGGCCTGATTTTCAGCGAGAGCAAATAAACCTCGCGCTCGAAATTGCCGATCTCTTGCCAGTCGAGGCGCGCATGGGAGAGATCGCGGGGCTCGCCCTCGAACAGCGCCTTGATGTCACTGATGACCGCCGCAATGGCGTCGGGCGGGTCGGCCTCGGCGGCGCCGGGCGCACGGCGGCAAAGGTGTTTTACGGTCGCCTCATCGCTCGCTTCAGGGAAGCTTACAGAACGCACGCCCTTTGCGCCCCAGGCAATGCCGCAACGGCCCAGAGACGTGTCGAAAAGCGTGAAAGAAAAATCGCTCATATCGAAATGTTAGCACGGATTCGTGCGACCCGCCGCCCGTTTCCTGCTGAGCGTCAGGCCCCGCGCCCCTAGTGCGCTTCGTCCCAATTGTTGCCGGCGCGCGCGTCCACAATCAAGGGCACCGACAATGTCACCGCCGGCGCCGGGGCGCCGACCATGATCTCGGAGACAACTGCACAGGTTTTGTCCGCCTCATCTTTCGGACATTCAAAAATCAATTCGTCATGAACCTGCAGCAGCATTTTGGCGTTCAAATGCGCTTTCTTCAGCGCCGCCGGCATACGGATCATCGCCCGGCGAATAACATCCGCAGCGGCGCCCTGTATAGGCGCATTGATCGCCTGGCGCTCTGAATAGCCGCGCATGGCCGGGTTCTTGTCATTGATGCCGCCCACATAGGTGCGCCGTCCGAAGATCGTCTCCACAAACCCTTCCGCCTTTGCAGACGCAATCGTGTCGTCCATATACTGACGAATGCCGGGAAATTTTTTGAAATAGGCGTCGATATAATCTTTCGCCTCGCTGCGGGATATGCCGAGCTGATTGGCGAGACCGAAGGCGGAAATGCCGTAGATGATGCCAAAATTGATCGCCTTGGCGCGCCGGCGGATCATCGGGTCCATGCCTTCAACAGGCACATCGAACATTTCCGACGCGGTCAAGGCGTGAATGTCGACGCCGTCTGCAAAAGCCTGCTTCATGGATTTCAGATCAGCGATATGCGCGACAAGGCGCAGTTCGATCTGGCTGTAATCGGCAGAGACCAGCACACTGCCTTTCTCGTGAATGAAGGCCGTCCTGATTTTGCGCCCGTCTTCCGTCCTTATGGGAATGTTCTGCAGATTGGGATCGGTCGAGGCGAGCCGCCCTGTCGTGGTCGACGCCATGGCGTAGGATGTATGCACCCGCCCCGTTTCCGGATTGATCTCGCCCGGGAGCGAATCCGTATAGGTGCTTTTGAGCTTGGAAAGCCCGCGCCAGTCGAGCAGCACCTGCGGCAGATCATGCCCTTCCGCCGCAAGTTGTTCCAGCACATCCGCTTTGGTGGACCAGGCGCCCTTAGCGGTTTTCTTGCCGCCGGGAAGACCGAGCTTGCCAAAAAGAATGTCGGAAATCTGTTTTGGCGAACCGAGATTGAAATCCTCGCCCGCAAGTTTGTGCGCCTCCGCTTCCGCTGCCGCCATGCGCTGCGCAAAATCCGACGAAAGACGCGCCAGGACCGCCTTGTCGATTTTAACCCCTTCACGCTCCATGGCGACGATGACCGGCGCGAGAGGACGCTCCAGCGTTTCGTAAACTGTCGTCTTGCCTTCCGCCGCGAGGCGCGGTTTCAAGATCTCCCAGAGACGAAACGTAATGTCGGCGTCTTCTGCTGCGTATTTCGCCGCTTCCTTGATCGCAATCTGATCGAAGGTTTTCGCTTTCTTGCCGGTTCCTGCAACGTCGGAAAACTTGATCGTCTCATAATCAAGATGACGTTTGGCAAGCTCGTCCATTCCATGCCCGCCCTTGCCGCAGTCGAGCGCATAGGACATCAACATTGTGTCATCGAACGGCGCAATATTGATCCCGTAACGCGATAGCACCAGCGCATCATATTTCAAATTCTGTCCGATCTTGAGAATGCTTTCGTCTTCAAGCATGGGCTTTAGAATTTTCAGCGCCTTGTCGAGCGGAATTTGCTTTCCCGTATCCTCATCATCGAGCGCAAGCCCCTCGGCGCCATGACCGAGCGGGATGTAACAGCCCTCCCCTGCGCGCGTTGACAAGGAAACGCCCACAAGATTGGCGCGCATGGCGTTGAGGCTGTCCGTTTCGGTGTCGACGGCGATGACGCCGCGCTCATGGGCGCGCGCAATCCATGCTTTCAGCGCCGGTTCACTGAAAACGGTTTCATAGGCGATGTCGCCATCCGGCGCCGGCGGCGGACCCGATCGCGCGTCAAGGTCCGCCATGCCGACCTCGCGCTTGACGCGATCAATCAGTTTGGTGAACTCCATCTCTTCAAGGAACGGCAACAGCAAGTCGAGATCGATTGACCGCATTTTCAGTTCATCGACGGCGAACTCCAGCGGCACATCGGTGCGCAATTCCACAAGCTTTTTTGAAATGCGCGCCTGTTCGGCGAATTCGATGAGGTTTTCGCGCCGCTTGTTCTGTTTGATCTCTTCCGCACGGCTCAATAGCGTTTCAAGATCGCCATATTCCTCGATCAGTTGCGCTGCGGTTTTGATCCCGACGCCGGGCACGCCGGGCACATTGTCGGAGGAGTCCCCTGCGAGCGATTGAATGTCGACCACATGCTCCGGCCCAAGACCGAATTTTTCAATCACTTCTTCGCGGCCGATCTTCTTGTTCTTCATGGGGTCGAACATCGACACTTTGTCGGAGACAAGCTGCATCAGATCCTTGTCGGAGGAGATGATCACCACTTCACCGCCATCGGCCTCAACATTGCGCGCATAGGTGGCGATGATATCGTCGGCCTCAAACCCTTCGGTCTCAATGCAGGGTACGTTGAACGCCCGGGTCGCCTTGCGCACCAGCGGAAATTGCGGGATCAGATCTTCCGGCGCATCGGGGCGGTTGCCTTTGTAGTCGGGATAGATCTCATTGCGGAACGTCTTGCCCGAATAATCAAAGATCACCGCAAGATGGGTCGGGTCGTGCTCGTCCTGCATATCGGTCAGGAGCTTGTTGAGCATGTTTGAAAAGCCGAGCACGGCGCCGACGGGCAAGCCGTCTGACTGACGCGTCAAGCCTTCGCGCGAGCGCGCCATGGCGAAATAGGCCCGGAATAAATAACCGGACCCGTCAACGAGGTAGAGACGCGTTTCACTTTTGGATTTCGCCGCCATTTGTCGTAGCGTTCCTTTCCGGACTTCAAAGTCCCGCCTCAATAGGAGATCGTCCATGAAAGTTCTAGGGATTCGATTCTGCAAAGTCGCGCATGCTGATGACGCCAAGGCTGTCGCCGATCTGCTTGGGGAAAATGGGCTTGGCCTCAGCCCCATGGATCTCGGCCAAAGCGACGGGTTTTCCGGCGCGGTTTTCCCCGTCGACGAAGGCGCAAAACAGGGACTTGGCAGTTGGATCGAACTCTGGGCGGCGGGCGAGCAAATGCCTGAGATGACCATGCTCCAGATTGTTGTCGATGACGCCGACGCCTATGCCGAACGCGCGAAGAAAAACGGCCTCGACGTCAAAGGGCCGGACGACGCACATGGAGAGCGCATCTATTATCTCGAAGGCGCCGGCGGATTGCCCATCGCGTTTTTGTCGAAGGCAACAACTTAAGACATTTTATTCTGCGGCAACGCTTATGTCTGAGTCTTTGCGCTTTACCGCTTCTTTGCCTGCCATACGCATGAACTCTGCGATACGGGGCTGGATTTCCGAGCGCCAGCGCGACCCGTTAAAGACGCCGTAATGGCCGACTTCCGGCTGAATGTAATCGAGCTGCAATTTCTCCGGAATGTTCACGCAGAGATCATGCGCCGCCTGCGTCTGGCCGATGCCGGAGATGTCGTCATTTTCACCTTCGACCGTCATCAGCGCAATGTCCGTGATGGCTGCGGGCTTCACAAGCCGACCGCGATGCATGAACTTGCCTTCGGGAAGCGTGTGCTCCTGAAAGACTTCACGGATGGTTTGAATGTAGAACTCTTCCGTCATGTCGAGCACGGAGAGATATTCGTCATAAAATTTGCGATGCTTGTCGGCGCCGTCGCCGTCGCCCTGCACGAGATGCTCATAATAATCATACTGGGCGTTCATATGGCGACCAGAATTCATCGACAGGAATGAATAAAGCTGCACAAAGCCCGGATATACGCGGCGCATGGCACCGGCGTAAGGCGCTGGCACCGTGTAAATCATATTCTGTTCGAACCAGTGTAAAGGCCGCTCCTTGGAGAGCTGGTTCGGCACGGTCGGCGAACGGCGCGTATCGATCGGGCTGCCCATCAGCGTGATCGACGCAGGACGCAACGGATCCTTGTCTTCCGCCATCACCGCCCCGGCGATCAGGAGAGGCGGCCCCGGCTGGCACACGGCCATGGCGTGTGTTCCGGCGCCAATCGTCCGTATAAAGCCGATCAGATAATCGACATAATCATTCAGGTCGAAACGGCCAGCCGACAGCGGCACATGACGGGCGTCGGTCCAGTCGGTGATATAGACGTCATGATCGGGAAGCATCGCCTCCACCGTGCCGCGCAACAATGTCGCGTAATGGCCGGAAAGCGGCGCCACGATCAGCACTTTCGGATCGGGCTCTGTATTGCCCGTCGCCGCCGCCAGCGCGGTCGCATCGCGCTCGAAATGCAGAAGCGTGCAGAAATCTTCTTTCACCGTTTCCCGGATCACCAGCGGAACTTCGACGCCATTTACAAAGGTGGAATCGATCCCCCATTCCGGCTTCGGATAGCGGCGCATGACATTCTCGAAAACGTCGAGCGCTGCGGCGGTCGAACGGCCGAACCAGCTTTCAGCGGCGGGGTTCATCGATGAGCGCCAGAATTTAGCGCCCATTCCGGCCGCCATGCGCGCAGGCGCAACGGCGGCGTAGGCAAGCTCGTAAGCGGTGTACAACATGGGGTGTGGCGCGTCCTGACTCTACTTGGGGGCTCTGGAGCCCTATATATCCATTTTATGCTGCATAGCACAAAAAGTGCGCAAAAGCCTAAAGAGGCCGGGACTATGCGCCGGATCGTAAGGCGGAATCAATCATTTATGAACTTTTTGCAAACTTCCACAGACACCCGCACATACCCGCTAGAATATTGTTTTTAAAAAGAAAAATATTTTTTGGCACTATTTGCGGATTTCACGGCGCAAAAGCGCGGCGAGTTCCTGGGGGCTGATCCCGCCGACAATGGCGTGCTGTGGCTGGCCCTGGCGGTCGTTAATATAGAAAAACCGGCCGTGATTGACGGTATAGCCCACCGCACTGTCTTTCAGCGTTTCCTTCTGGGCGACCAGCTTATAGGCGCCCCGGGCTGCGGCGGCGGCTTCCACCGAACCGGTGAGCGGGACGATGCGCGGGTCAAAGGCGAAGTAATCCGTGATGGCTTGGGGCGAGTCCCGCTCCGGATCGACGGAGATAAAGATCGCCGCCACCTTGTCTGCGTCGTCGCCAAGCTCGTTCAGGGCTGCGCTCATCACGCCGATATCGCCCGGACACACATCGGGGCAGTTGGTGAAGCCGAAATAGACCAGCATCACCTTGTCCTCAAAATCTTCGTCGCTGACGGCGTTGCCGCTCTTGTCCACAAGGTCGAACTCGCCAGTGAACTGTTCGGAGAGCGCGATGACGCCCTCTTTCGGGATCGCGACTTGCGGTTCGCGCGGGCCGCAGGCTGCAGCGAGACACAACAAGCCGGTTGCGAGAAATTTGGGGGCGAGGAAACGGATCATGCCGGTCTCCGGTCAGAACTTGTGGTTGGCCCTTCCTTAGCAGCTTTCCTTTCAAAGGACATACGAGCTAAAAGCGCGGAATGCCGCACACCCTCGCCGAACGTCAGGACACTCAGGACGCATTGAACGCGCTGCGCGGGCCGGTGCGGCTGCGCACCCTGACGGCGCTGCGCTGGCTCGCCGTTATTGGCCAGTCCGTAGCGATTGTGATCGTGCATTTTGCACTCGGCTTTCAAACGCCTCTGGGCCTTTGCCTCGCGGCCATCGCCGCCAGCGCCTGGCTCAATCTGTTCACAATGCTGCGTTTCTCGCCGCAACGGTTTTTGTCCGATCGCGAGGCGGCGGCCTATATCGCCTTCGACATCACCCAGCTTTGCGCCTTGCTGTTTTTCACCGGCGGCATTCAAAACCCCTTTTCCGCGCTTATCATCGCGCCGGTGACGATTGCCGCGAGCGTTCTGCCCCTGCGCTTCACCATCGGCATTGCGGCCCTCGCCATCGCCGGCGTCAGCATCCTCGGCGTTAATCACATGCCCCTTCCCTGGTATGCGGAGGAAACTCTTGACCTGGCGCCCATCTACAAAGCCGGCGTATGGGCGGCGCTTTCCTTTTCGATTGCGTTCTTCGCCGCCTACGCCCACCGTATTGCCGCAGAGTCTGCGCTGATGCGGTCGGCGCTTGCCGCGACGCAATTGGTGCTGGCCCGCGAAGAACGGCTGACTGCGCTGGGCGGGCTCGCCGCCGCGGCGGCGCATGAACTCGGCACACCGCTCGCAACCATCCAGGTGACCGCGAAAGAAATGCTGCGCGAGGTCAAACGCACCCATCCCGAAGAAGACGATCTGATCGACGATGCGGCCTTGCTGGTCAGTCAGGCGGAACGGTGCCGCGACATTCTCGGGCGGCTCTCGCGTCATGGCGATGCGGGCGATCTGATGCATGACAAGCTCAGCGTCACGGCGCTGATGCGCGAAGCGGCGGGTCCATTCCTCGATCAGCCCGGCGGGCCGTCCATCAGCTTTGAAGGCCATAGCCTCGACGGCGCTGCCGAACCGGTCCTGAAACGGCGTCCCGAAATCACTTTCGGCCTGCGGAATTTCATCGAGAACGCCGCCAGCTATGCCCGCGAACAGGTGCTGATCCGGGCGGAGTGGGACGCCGCGCGCCTGATTCTGACTGTTCACGATGACGGACCGGGCTTTTCTTCTGAAATCCTCACCCGGCTCGGAGAGCCCTATGTGAGCGCCCGGGGCGGCAAAACCGGGCTGGGCCTTGGTTTCTTCATCGCGAAAACCCTTCTGGAATCGAGCGGCGCGACGATCCGCTTTGACAATCGCCCGCTCGAAAGCAGCGAACGCAAAAGCGCCGGCGCGTGGGTTCAGGCGGAATGGGCGCTCGGCCCCCGATCTTCTGGCCTAATTGCTTGAAATCCGCGCAAAAAAGCGCATTTATGGGGCGGATATTCCGGTACAGAAAAAACGCCCCAAATAAAGCTGCAGTTGACCTTATGACCCATCTCGATGAAGCCCGCGTAGACGACCAGTCCCTGCCCGAGGACGCGACGCTTTTAATTGTCGATGATGACGAACCCTTCCGCACCCGGCTTGGAAGGGCGCTCGAAAAACGCGGCTTCCAGCCGATCCTCGCCGCCGGCGTCACCGACGCCGAAGCCATGATCAAGGACATTCCGCCGGCATTCGCCGTGGTCGATCTGCGGCTCGAAGACGGCGATGGCTTGCAGGTGGTGGAGCGCATTCGCGAAAGGCGCGATGATTGCCGCGTGGTGATGCTGACCGGTTACGGCAATATCGCCACCGCCGTCGCCGCAGTGAAAGCGGGCGCCATCGATTACCTCTCCAAACCCGCCGACGCCGATGACGTGGAAAAGGCGCTTCTGGCGCGGCCGGGCGAGCGTCCGGCGCCGCCGGAAAATCCCATGTCCGCCGACCGGGTGCGCTGGGAGCATATTCAGCGCGTCTATGAGCTGTGCGACCATAATGTCTCCGAGACAGCCCGCCGTCTCGGCATGCACCGCCGGACGCTGCAGCGCATCCTCGCCAAACGCGCGCCGAAATAGGCTTAAATTCCTGTTTACCCATAAAGGCTTGCGGTGAACCGTGCGCAGCGCGCGGTGAACCGGTGACGCTGCATGGCATTAGGATTTGCCCTTCCCGCCTGTAATTGCCACAAACGACGATACAGATTTTCAGAAGGGGTCTTCCATGCGTTCATTCCTGCCGATGCTTGCCGGCGCTGCCGTTCTCGCGCTCGCGCCAGTCGCGGCGCCCGCCGCCGATATCGATCTTCCCTATGAAGAGTTCACGCTCGACAACGGCCTCACGCTGATTGTTCACGAAGACCGCAAGGCGCCGCTGGTCGCTGTCTCGATCTGGTATCATGTCGGATCGAAAGACGAGCCCGCAGGCAAGACCGGCTTTGCCCACCTCTTTGAACACATCATGTTCAATGGTTCCGAGAACTTTGACAGCGACTGGTTCGGGCCGCTCGAAGAAGTCGGCGCCACGGGGCTCAACGGCACCACATGGTTCGACCGCACCAATTATTTCCAGACTGTCCCAACGACGGCGCTTGAGCGCGTTCTGTGGATGGAGTCCGACCGTATGGGACACCTTCTCGGCGCGCTGACGCAGGACAAGCTCGATGAACAGCGCGGCGTCGTCCAGAACGAAAAGCGTCAGGGCGACAACCAGCCTTACGGCATGATGGAATATTCAACGCTCGCCGGTCTTCTTCCCGCCGGTCATCCCTACAGCCACTCCACCATTGGCTCGATGGAAGATCTTGAAGCTGCATCGCTTGAAACCACCAAGCAGTGGTTCAAGGATTATTACGGCGCCGCGAATGCGGTGCTCGTGCTCGCCGGCGACATCGACGCCGAAACAGGCAAAGCGCTTGTCGAGAAATATTTTGGCGACATTCCCGCCGGCCCGCCGGTGACGCAAACCAAAGCCAATGCGCCCAAGCTCGACGTCAACAAACGCGAGATCATGTATGACCGCGTGCCTCAACCGCGCCTTGACCGCAACTGGGTGGCGCCAGGCCGCACGACACGCGAAGCCGTTTTGCTCGATCTTGCGGCGCAAGTGCTTGGCGGCGGCAAGACATCGCGCCTTTACAAACATCTGATTGACGATCTTCAAATCGCCACTTCCGCGACAGCCAATAATCAGGACCAGGAGCTGCTTAGCTTTTATTCCGTGACCGTCGACGCAAAAGCGGACGCTGACCGCGCCGAGGTCGAGCGCGAAATGGAATCGGTGCTGGCCGAATTTCTCGCCAAGGGCCCAACAGCAGCTGAACTCTCGCGCGCCAAAACCAGCATCAAGGCGGATGTCCTGCGCGGGCTTGAGGAAATCGGCGGCTTTGGCGGCAAGGCGACCGCGCTGGCGCAAGGCGCGCTTTACGCTGACGATCCCGGCTTCATTCTGAAACAGCTGGAATGGCTTGACGCGGCGACGCCGAAAGACGTGCTCGCCGCCGCACGCGACGTGATGACCGCCGGCTATTATCAGCTCGAGGTTCTTCCCTTCCCGGAATATTCAACGACCGCCTCAACTGTCGATCGCTCAACAGGACTGCCCGCCGTTACAACGACGCCGGATCTCGTTTTCCCTGACATTCAGGAAACAACGCTCAACAATGGCGTGAAGCTGGTGCTGGCCGAACGCCACACCATGCCGCTGGTTGAAATTTCCGTGCAGTTCGACGCCGGCTATGCGGCGGACTCGGTCGATGGCGGCAAACTCGGCGCCTCGTCCTTCGCCGCCTCCATGCTCGACGAAGGCACGCAGCGCCGTTCCGCGTCGGACATCGCCGAAGAAGTCGAAGCGCTGGGCGCAACCCTCAGCGCCGGCGCCAATCTCGACGTCAACGCCGTCAGTATGTCGGCGCTGAAAGAGAACCTGCGTCCGTCGCTCGACATTCTCGCCGACGTTATCCGTAATCCGGCTTTCGCACAGTCTGAAATCGACAAGCTGCGCGGCCGCTGGCTTGCGGCGATCGAACAAGAAAAAGCGGCGCCGGTGCAACTCGCGCTAAGGCTCCTGCCGCCGCAGATCTATGGCGACGGTCACGCCTATGCTGTGCCGCTGACAGGGTCAGGCACCATCGCCTCGATCAACTCGCTGACCCGCGACGATCTTGTGGGTTTCCACCAGAAATGGATGCGTCCCGATAATGCGACGATCTTTGTTGTCGGCGACACGACCATGGATGAAATGAAGCCGCTGCTCGAGGCCGCGTTCAACCGCTGGTCGGCGCCGTCAACGCCGACGCCGCAAAAGAACGTCGCAGAGGTCGACCTTCCCGCGCGCGGCAAAGTGATTATTGTGGACAAGCCCGGCTCGCCGCAATCGCTGATCCTTGCAGCGCATGTGGCGCCGCCTTCGAATGCGCCCGACGCTATCGCCATCAACGCCATGAACGACATTATCGGCGGCCAGTTCTCCGCGCGGGTGAACATGAATCTGCGCGAAGACAAAGGCTGGGCCTATGGCGCCTACACCTTCCTGCAAGGCGCAAAGGGTCAACGTCCTTTCATGGTCTATGCGCCTGTGCAGACCGACAAGACGATGGAGTCACTCAGCGAACTCCTGAAAGAACTCAATGCCTATAAAACAACGAAACCGGCAACGCCCACGGAGCTTGAGCGCACTGTGCTCAACAATGTCCGCTCCCTGCCGGGGTCTTACGAAACATCGGGCGACGTGTTGGGGAGCCTGACATCAAGCGCCCGCTATGGCCGCCCCTGGAATTATCCGGCGACCGTGAAAGACAAATACGAAGCGCTCACGATTGCCAACATCACAGAGGCTGCGGCGGAAGTCATTCACCCGGAAAGCCTGGTCTGGGTGATTGTCGGCGATCGCGAAGAGATCGAAGCCGGCATACGCTCGCTCAATCTCGGCCCCATCGAAGTGATGAGCGCCAGCGATCTTTAAACTGATAATGCGCGGATGAATTTTTCATCCGCGCAATTCGGCGCATAAGCGCCGGCGCGCAGTCGCGCTTGCCTGCGCAACATGGATCAAAACAGATCCATGCAGCTTGGTTAGACCATCGCAATCAAAACAAAAACGCCGCCCCAAAAGGGCGGCGTTTTTTTGATTCTGCAGGTGATTGAGGTTTAGGCGCGAACCATCCGGATCACGTCCGCTTCAAGGGCGATCGCTTCGCCGTCAAGGAAGAGGACCGTGTAAGGGACATAGCCGCCAGGCTGGCCGTTCGGCAGGCGCGTTTTCACGCGCACATCCACAGCCCAGCAAGGAACGCCCTCATAGCCGCGAAGGTCGGCGAACACCTGATAAGGCTCGCCAGTAAAATCGTAACGCGCCGAGCGCGGGTCCGTCAGCCGTTCACCGAAATAGTCGACGGTCAGCGCCTCAAAATCAGCAGGCGCGTCGCCAAAATCAGCAGCGATCGCAGCAGCGCCAAAGGCGAGGGTCGCAGCGAAACCGGCAAGAGCTTGTTTTATTTTCATTTTATGCCCTTTCGTGTTGAAATTTTTGAATACAGGAAAGCATGACATCACTGTCATTAATCCGTCATATACATGTCACCGAACTGTCACGTCAAGAAAAATGCGCAAAATGTGCGCAAGATTTTTGTGACACTCGTGCGCACGCTGTGCATTTTTTGAAACTATGAACGTTACCCTGCCGGAACAGCCGGGCAAAAGCGGTGCAGAAAGCGCCAAAGATTGGCCCCGGGAAGTATCCCCCGGCCCGCTTTTTGAATACTGTAACGATACCTGTGGGGTGGTTAGAGCAAGGGGAAATCCATGGCGCGCTCGCTTGAACGGTCGGTAAAGTTCGTCCGGCCCGGTCGCTACATCATGAACATGTTGCTGTTCCTGATCGTGGTCGGCGCGATCATTTACTATCTGTCGCCGTGGAGCCCGCAGCCCTCGCCGCTGCTGCTGGATGCGTTTGAGGCGAACCCGGCGCTGAACGGCCTGATCCTCGGCGTCCTCGCCATCGGCATCATTTACAATCTGCGCCAGGCCGGGGTGATCGACCCGGCCGTGCGCTGGGTCGAAGCGTTCCGCGAGTCTGTTGACCCCGCACGTTCTCGCCTGCCCCGGGCCCCGGCCCTGATCGGGGCCATGTCGCGGCTTCTACTCGATGCGGACACGCGTTCCGGCAAGCTGTCGCCGGAATCGTCCCGCGCCATTCTCGATTCCATCGGCACACGGATGGATGAAGGCCGCGAGATGGGCCGCTATCTCATGAACCTTCTCGTGTTCCTCGGCCTTCTGGGCACGTTCTGGGGTCTCCTTGAAACGGTCAACGCCGTCGCCGCCACGATCAACGGCCTCGCCAGCGCCGGCGGATCACCGGAGGACGCCGTCTCCCAGTTGATCTCCAATCTGCGCGAGCCTCTCTCGGGCATGGGCACCGCCTTTTCATCCTCCCTTTTCGGCCTTGGCGGGAGCCTGATCGTCGGCTTTCTCGACCTGCAGGCCGGACAGTCGCAAAACCGTTTCTATACGGATCTTGAAGACTGGCTCGCAGGCATGACCGAAACTGTCCGCGCGAGCGGTAAGGGGGGCGCCAGCTATTCCGCCGATATCGCCGATGGCGATCTTGTGGGCGCCATTCAGGCGCTGGAAGCGGCGCTTGCGGCCAACACCGAAACGCAGATCAAGGCCGCAGCCGGACAGACAGCCGAACTCAAAGATGAAATCAGAGCGCTCAACCGGACATTGATCCGCGTTGGCGGCAAAGAATAACGGCGGCGGGGAGTAATCATGGCGCGACGGCGCTCTCGCAGCGAAGCCAATATCTGGCCGGGCTTTGTCGACGGTTTGTCGACCCTTCTGCTCGTCCTGATGTTCGTGCTATCGATCTTCGTTGTGGCGCAGTTTTATCTTGGCGACCGGCTGAATGTGGTCAAGCAGGAGCTGGCCGACAAGGATTCAGAACTCGCACGCCTGATCGCGCAGATCAATTCCCTGAACGATCAACTTGGTCTCGCCCAGGCTGACAGGGAGCGCCTAAATGCGCAGATCCTGTCGCTCGAAGACACGATCAAGGAAAAGGATGCCGAACTGGCGGGCCTCGCCGCCGCACTGGCGACAAGCCAGGCCGCCGTCGCCGCATCGGCTGAAGAGCTGGAGGCGGAAAAAGCGCTTTCGGAGGAACAGAAGAGCGAGATCGCCACCCTGAACGCCCAAATCGCCGCGCTGCGCCGCCAGCTTGCGAGCATTCAGGAAGCGCTCGACGCCGCCGAAGCCAAAGACAAAGAACAACAGGCGCAAATCGAAAATCTGTCGCAGCGCCTCAACGCCGCGCTCGCCCGCAAGGTGCAGGAACTTCAGGAAGTGCGCTCGCGCTTTTTCGAAGCCTTGCGCAAGGCGCTTGGCGACCGCAGCGACATCAAGGTCGTGGGCGACCGTTTCATCTTTGAGAGCGACATTCTCTTTGGCTCATGCTCGGCGACCCTCGGAGACGCCGGCAAGATTGAACTGAACAAGCTGGCAACCGCGCTTCTCGATATTCAGGGCGATATTCCGACGGAAGTGAACTGGGTCTTGCGGGTAGACGGCCATGCGGACGCGTCGCCGCTCGGGCCCTCCTGCCGCGCGGCGTTTGATTCCAATCTCGATCTCTCTGCACAGCGCGCCATTTCCGTTGTACAATATCTGCAAAGCCAAGGTGTGCCGGAACGGCGTCTTCTCGCCACCGGCTCCGGCTCTGCAGCGCCGCTGGTAGCGGGTTATTCCGCCTCAGCGCTCGCGCAGAACAGACGCATCGAATTCAAGCTGACGGAGCGCTGACACGCTCGAAAGGGGGAAGCATGAAGAAAATCCTGATCGCCGCCGCGAGCTTTACGGCGCTTTCGGGCGGGCTCGTATTCGCCCAGCCGCAAACAGAGACCCAAACAGATGCGCAGAGAGACACCCAGTCGGAAATACAAGTCTCCGAAGAAGAAGCCGCGCAAAACCCGCCTGACCCGCGGGTGATCGCCGAGCAGTTGCGCGCCAAGGCAAAGCGCATTCCCCGCCGCAATCTCGCCGCCGCCCTGCGTGCCGCCAGCGATGACCGCGACGACCGCGCGCGCACCATCGCCGCCCGGCCAAATCTCGACGCCTTGCGGGACGATTTAAAACGTACGGAGGCGGAAGACGCCGAACGCGACGCAGCGGAGATCCGCTCCCTGTCCAATCAAAGCTTCGCCGCCGCGCCGCGCCAGACAACGCCTCCTCCGCCGCCGCCCGGCATTCGCGCCATGGCCGCCTCAAGGCTTCGCAGCGCAGACGCCGAAGAAGTCAGCCGCGCGCGCGTGCCGGTGTTGCTGCCCGCCGAACTGCGTGACCGGATGAAGGTTTACGGCATGGAGAATATCTACACCGCGACGGCGACAATCGACGCCGAGGCGCGGCTGTTAATCTCCGGCACCTGCAACCGCGTCGTCGGCGGCGCGCCGGACACGGTCGCCTTCCGCAAACGCATCGCCGAAAGACCGCGGCGCCTCGCCGGTACCGGGGCGAGCTATCAGTTCAGCCGTAATGATTTCGGCGTGGATTTGAGCTTTTCGAAATTCGGCTGCGGCTATGTCATGACACTTGAATGCGGCGACCCGGGCGCCGATCCGCGCTGCGCCGCAGATGATTATCTCACCGGACTGGCCCAGTCGATGATCCTCGCAAACCCTGAACTCGCGGGAGGCGAATGATGAGCATGTTACACAAAACCTTCCTTGCGTTGTTGATGTCCGTTTCCATCGTCGCTTGCGATCAGCTTGGCGGCGAAGCCCCCGATCCTGTTGATCCGGGTCCCGTAGAACCAAGCGACCCGATTGAGCCCGATCCCATCAATCCTGACCCGGAAGAGCCGGACCCGCTGCCGGAAGAAGAATTTCTCGAAGACAGCGAAGGCCGTGAGTTCAGCTATGTGCCTGTTGGAGACCTGCTGCCCAATTCAGGCCCTGGCAATGTGGACAGCACGATCTACCGCCCGGATATTCTTTTTCCGCTTGAAGACGCAGCGTTCCTGAACAGTCAGGTCTATCGCTATGGCGGCGGTCAGGGCTCTCTTAACGGGATGAATGGCGGTCAGTGCGAGCCGTCAAATTACGACTATCCGTGGCAAGACACATTTTGCGAGTCGCGTTCGCGCTCCCAAATCATGTGCCCCACCGGCGGCCATGAAGGCGTCGATATCCGCCCCGCCACCTGCATCCCCGAAACCGGTGCAACCCATTGGGCCGTCGCCGTCGAGGACGGACGCATTGTCGGGCTTGAGGGATCGAAATACACGGTTCGCCTGCAAACCGAAGACGGCACACTATACCGGTATCTGCACCTTAAAATGAATCAGCTTGCGGTCACCGATGGTCAGTTTGTCACCAAGGGCCAGCGCATCGGCAGGGTGTCAAACGACTTTTTCAATTCCGTCGGCGAGAGCGTGCCCACCACCTATCATCTGCATTTCGAGATGTACCAGAATTATGCGCCCGACGAAGAAACCGAACCGGTGTTCGATCAGGTCAATCCCTATATGACGCTGGTCAACGCTTATGAGAAAAAGCTGCGGGACGAATAATCAATTGCCAAATGCGACCTGATGCATGATCCGGCCCGGCAGAAATGCAAGTATGCCGGCGATAATCAGTCCACCGATGAAAATGCCCCTGAAGGGCCGCGCATGATATTTAAGGCCCGGCCCACCCTTCACCAGCATCGTCACGCCAGCGACAACGCCAAACGCCGTCATGATGGTGAAAAGGTGGATCCAGGAAAACCACTTCACGAGCGGCAACCCCGGATAAAGCGCCGGGCGAACGAATATGCTGCTGATGGTGATGACAGACATCAGGACGATCCAGACGACGCCCAGCGTTTTGTGCGGCATCGTTCCTTTCGGCGCTGCAAATTGCACGACGCCCAGAATAAAAGCGGCGAACGCCGCAAAAGCATGCGCCTGAATAATCCAGGGAGCCTCAAGCAATGGGGTGAGCGACATGGCGTTCTCTCTCGCTGGAACGCAGAGGCGCGCCGGCGGTTCAATTCACTTTGTTTTTTAAAGTTAAGCACCTAATCCGGCTTTTTCAAGGAAAAAGCAATCCAGACCCCGACAAGGGTCGCCGCCAGACCGAACCAGGTCAGGGCGTATTCGAGATGGCGGTTGTTGAAATCAAGCCGTGTCGTTCCGCCTTTGGGCCAGTCCCGGCCCGCAACGGCGTACTGATCAATGTAATAGGCGGGCGCATCTATCCCGGCCTCAACGGCGAAAGCCTGCGGATCGCGCACAAACCATAATCCGTCTACGGACTTTCCCGTTGTCTGAAACCACGAGGCTGGCGGCGATGGCCGTTCCGCCGCACGAAGAAGGCCCGTAAACGCATCTTCCGTCGCGGCGGCGTCGCAAAAACACGGGACAGACAAGACGTCCTGCGGCGCGAAACCGCGATTAACATAAACCACGCCCGCCGCTGTCTCGACCGGCGCAAAAACATATGCGCCGGGCGCGCCGTCAAGGGTGCCGAAAACCCGCGCCTCCTTTTCAGCCTGCATGCGGCCGGCAATCGTCACCGGCGTATATTCCATGGCCTCGCCGGCGCCGGCGCGACGCACCGCATCGACAAATGGAATGGGCTCCCCATTCACACGCGCCTCAACCTGCGCGATCAGGCCTTGCTTCCATTCAAGCCGGCGCACCTGCCACGACCCAAGCGTGATGAGCAGCGCAAAGGCGATCGCAACGACAAAGGTCAAGGCAGGACGGAACTGAAAACGGTAAGACGACATATGTTTATTCGTCGACACGGCCTTCTTCGGCCTTATTCGCATATTGCAGCGCGATCATGGTCGCCTTCAAAGGCCGCAGCAAAGCCAGAATTAAGAAGGTGGCGAAACCGATGCTGAGCCCGAGCGCGACGCCAATCGGCGCGAACCAGACAAACCGGGCGATAAAGGCAAGCGCGACAGCGACAAAGCCGACAATGAAAATGACAAACACCGCGGGGCCGTCGCCGGAATCGGCCTTGGCGTAATCGAGCCCGCAGATTTCACAGGCGGGTCCGAGTTTCAAAAAGCCGTCGAACAATTTTCCCTGTCCGCACCGTGGACATTTACCGCCAAAGCCGGCGGCGTAGGGAGAGACAGGCGGGTAATAGGTCATGAATGAAGATTATTCCGTTTCTTCCAAGGGGGGCGCTGGCGCGATCAGGATTGCGGCGTCGACAATCTCGGCGACGTCGCCCCGGTGATAGGCCTTTGCAGCCTCTGTCAGTCCGCGCAATGTTTTCACCTTGCAGACAGAAAATTTTTCGTCGTCAGGTTCAAGATCGCCGCTCGCAATCAGCCGCGCGCGCAACTCCGCCGGCAGGTCAGGACAATTCATCAAAACCAGCAGCATACCGCCATCGCGTTTCGCGCCGTAATAATAGACAAAGTCATCACTCTCCGATGATTGCACAGCGTAACCGCCGCGCCCGATCCGGCGGAACCGCAGGAAAGCGGGATCATCGTCTTCTTCCGGATTGATGAAGCTATAGCCGCCGTCTTTCAGTTTGCGGGCCGTGAGGCGATCGCATTCATCGCCGGCTTCAATCTCTCCGTCCTTCAGCGGACAGGCGAGATAGTCGCCATCGCTAAAGGGGCGCGCCTTGCCAGTGCGCGCATCGAGCACCGGCACATCGGAAACAAGACACCCGCCAAGCGTCAGCATGGCGGCAAGTGCGAATGAAAAGCGGAAGAACGACAGAGAGCGCATAGTCACCCTACCCTGGCTGCTGCAAGTTTGCAGCATAGAGCGCCGGCGGGGAAAGGGGAAACCGGTTTGTCGCGACATAGGCGCGACAAACCCTCGCTCATCGCAAGCCGGTTAGGACAAAAGCCCCTGATTGCCGAGAACGTAGATAAAGGCGAACAGGAACAGCCAGACGACATCGACGAAGTGCCAATACCAGGCGGCGCATTCAAAGCCGAAATGGCGTTCCGGGGTGAAATGGCCCGCCATCGCACGGAAAAGGCAGACAATCAGGAAGAGCGTTCCGATGATCACATGCAGACCGTGAAAACCTGTCGCCATGAAGAAGGAGGAGCCGTATATGCCGCCGCCGGAAAACTTGAACATGCCGAGGGACAGCGCTTCGTTATATTCCACCGCCTGCAGCGCCGTGAAAATCATGCCAAGAATGATGGTGAGGACCAGGCCCTGAACGAGGCCTTTTTGATCATTGTGCTGAACAGCATAATGCGCCCAGGTCACGGTCGTGCCCGACAACAAAAGGATCAGCGTGTTGAGCAGCGGCAGCCCCCAGGCGGAAAGCGGCTCAACCCCAACCGGCGGCCAGACGCCGCCCATGGCGTGCACACGGCCGTCATTGCCGATAAAGGCCGGATCGCCATTGGCGTTCAACATCTGCGCGCCATCCGCAAGCATTACCGGCTCGAACGCAGTCGGGAACAGCGCGGCGCCGAAAAACGCCCAGAACCAGGCGGCGAAGAACATCACTTCGGATGCAATGAAAAGAAGCATGCCGTAGCGAAGACCGAGACGGACTACGGTCGATGTATTCTCGCCTGTGAGGCTTTCCTTGATGATGTCACGCCACCAGCCGATCATCGTCACTAGCACGCCAGCGAAGCCGAGCATGAACATCCAGTTGCCGGAAAGCGAAAACATCTTCGCGCCGCCATCCTCGTTCGCGCCGCCGATCAGCACGCCGCCGCCGCTGGACTTCATCCAGGCGACCGCGCCGATCATCATGATCGCCGCCGAGATCGATCCGACCAACGGCCATGGAGACGGATTAACGAGGTGATATTCGTGTTTGACTTCGTCGCCGGCCATGGCTGGTCCCTCTCAAGCGAATCCTGAAATTTGTCAGTGGTTTCTATACTGCGGCGCGCCGAAAATCCAAGCGCCAACCCCCATTAGAGGCCGCCAGCGCCCGCGCTATTCGGCCGCACTGTCCCCGCCAGAGCCAGTCTCGGCGTCCTCCCAAGGGAAAAAAGTGTAGGCCAGCGTGATCGTCTGGACGTCGTCGAGATTGGTGTCCTTCGCGATCGCCGGATCGACGAAATAGGTGACCGGCATGGAAACGGTCTCGCCCGGCTGCAGGGTCTGCTCGGTAAAGCAGAAGCATTCGATTTTCTTGAAATAAATCCCGGCCTTGGCGGGGGTCACGTTAAAGCTCGCGCGGCCCGTAACCGGCTTTGAAGAGAGATTTTCGGCCTCGAAGAAGGCGAGCGCGGTCTCGCCGATATGGAGGTCTTGAGAGACCTGTTCAGGCTTGAAGCGCCAGGAGAGCCCGTCGCTGACAGCGGCGTCGAACCGGACCGTCACCGGCCGCTCCAGCACCTCTTGCGCCCCGGCCTCGGCGCGCTGGGTCGTGCCGCCCCAGCCTGTGACCTGACAAAAAGCGCGATAAGCGGGCACGGCGGCGAAGGACATGGCGACCATGCCGACCGCGACGCCTGAAAAAATCAGCGCCGTCTTGCGGTTGCGGTTTGCGCCTTCGTTCATCACGCCCTCTTCCCTAATTCATGCTGAGCTTCAAAATCGTCACCACGAAGACAATCAGAATGAACCCCGCCAGTGACAGGGCGATCGCCAGATTGCGGCGCTTTCGCTGTTTCAGTTCTTCCGGCGTCATGGCTGTCTTTCCGAAGCTGGATCAGAGATAAGTCGCCGCCAGCGACTCCACAAGCAATGCGGCGAAAAGCGCAAATAGATAGAGAATTGAAAAACCAAAGAGTTTCTTGGCCGATCCATAGTCGCCAGGGGCTGAGCGGAACACCCGCCAGGACAGCCAGACAAACCCTGCGCCAAGAACGCCGCTGACGGCGAGATAAAGATAGCCCGCCATGCCGATGAAGAACGGGGCCAGCCCGGCGGCGGCGAGCACAATCGCATAGATGAATATCTGGCGGCGGGTCGAGGTCTCGCCCTGCGCCACCGGCATCATCGGCACGCCGGCGCGCTCATAATCGCCGGACTTGTAGAGCGCGAGCGCCCAGAAATGCGGCGGCGTCCACAGGAAAATGATCGCAAACAGCACCCACGGCTCAAGCGGCGCGGCGCCGGAAGCTGCGGCCCAGCCAACCACCGGGGGCAGCGCCCCTGCGGCGCCGCCAATGACGATGTTCTGCGGCGTCGAGCGCTTCAGCCACATGGAATAAATGACGACATAAAAGAAGATGGTGAAGGCAAGCAGCCCGGCGGCAAGATAGTTGGAGGCGAGCGCCAGTAGCGCCACTGACAGCGCCGACAGGAAACCGCCAAAAGCCGCCGCCTCAGCGCGCGGGACGCGCCCCATAGGAATTGGCCGCCCGGCGGTGCGGGTCATCACCGCATCGATATCTGCGTCCCACCACATATTGAGCGCCCCAGAAGCGCCAGCCCCCACAGCGATCGCGAATAGCGACACCGCCGCCAAAACAGGATTGAGCGCGCCCGGCGCCGCCGCCATCCCGACAAAGGCGGTGAAGATCACCAGCGACATAACGCGCGGTTTTAACAGCGAAAAATAATCCTCAGGCCCCGCCAGCGAATGGGCCGGGGCCACGCCCTTACCGGCGTTAAAATTCTCGGATTTCATTGTGCTTTCACTCATGGCGCGCCTTATGCCGGAAACATCGCGTCATGGAAACAAAAACCGAAAAACGGGCGGGTCCGTGAGAACCCGCCCGCTCGTCAATTGAACCTGAAAAAAATCGCTCAGCCTCTGGCGAGCATCGATTTCACGCCGAAAAAGATCAGGATCAGCACCATGAAAGCGATGAAATAGGCGAGCAGCGTGCCGGCCTGCATGTCCATGAATTGCAGCCAGCTATATTCAAGCTGGTTGACCGCCCTGTTGGTTGTGGCGACGGCGGCCGTATCCTCGGGAACAGGGCCCCGGAAAACACCTCTCAAAAACCCGCCGATAACGAAAAGCAAGAGCCCCAGAAGCGTCATCGAGCCAATCTGTGTGGACCTGCGCATCAGCATGACGGCCACCAGAACGGAGCCGAAAGCGATGACCAGCGCGATCAGATCCCCGCTCAGAAAGACCCCTTCGAAAATGTTGATCACGTCGTTGATGATTGTTTCAAGCATAGTTTACCCCTTCTCTTGCAAACACGGGCCAAGCCGAGTTGGAATCGAATTTTCGGGAACGCTACTGCGCCCCAAACAGCCCCCATGCGGCGTAAGTTCCGGAATCACGCCGCAGGAATTAACCCTCGTTTAATAAAGATTAACGTAAATTTTGTGAATTGGTCACGCTGCAACGCAAAAAAGCCCGGCTTGAAGCCGGGCTTTTTTTCAACGTCTATGAGTTGAGCGGAACCCCTAGTGGAATTCAGCGGCGTTCTTGTCGAAGCGCGGCAGTTCATTGAACTGGTGGAAGGGCGGCGGCGAAGGCAGCGTCCATTCCAGCGTTGTTGCGCCCTCTCCCCAGGGATTGGCGGCCGCTTTGCGGCGATAGATGAAGAACGCGTCGATCATCGCCACCACGAAGACCGCCATTGCAACGAGCGTCACGGCGTAACCGAGTGACGAAATCCCGTGCCAGAAGGCGAAGGCTTCCGGGTAATCGATATAGCGGCGCGGCATGCCTTGCAGGCCGAGGAAGTGCTGCGGGAAGAAGATCATGTTGACGCCGATGAACATGATCCAGAAATGCAGCTGTCCGAGAATCTCGCGGTACATCTTGCCGGTCATTTTCGGGAACCAGTAATACCAGCCCGCAAAGATGCCGAACACAGCGCCGAGCGACAGCACATAGTGGAAGTGCGCGACCACGTAATAAGTGTCGTGCATGTAGTGGTCGATGCCGGCGTTGGCGAGCAACACGCCGGTGACGCCGCCGACGGTGAACAGGAAGATGAAGCCCATCGCCCAGACCATCGGCGTCTTGAACTGGATCGAGCCGCCCCACATGGTCGCAATCCATGAGAAGATCTTGATGCCCGTTGGCACCGCGATGACCATGGTCGCCGCCACGAAGTAAGCCTTCATGTTCACAGAAAGGCCGACCGTGTACATGTGGTGCGCCCATACGATGAAGCCCACAAAGCCGATCGCGACCATGGCGTAGGCCATGCCGAGATAACCGAAGATCGGCTTGCGCGAGAAGGTCGAAACGATGTGCGAAATAATCCCGAAGGCCGGCAGGATGAGAATGTAGACTTCCGGGTGACCGAAGAACCAGAACAGGTGCTGGAACAGGAGCGGATCGCCGCCCCCGGCCGCGTCAAAGAAGGACGTGCCGAAATTGCGGTCGGTGAGAAGCATGGTGATGGCGCCGGCGAGCACGGGCAGCGACAGCACCAGAAGGAACGCCGTGACCAGCACCGACCATGCGAAAAGCGGCATCTTGTGCAAGGTCATGCCAGGCGCGCGCATGTTGAAGATTGTCGTGATGAAGTTGATCGCGCCGAGAATTGAGGACGCGCCCGCGAGGTGCAGCGAGAGAATCAACAAATCCATTGCCGGTCCGGGGTTGCCCGTATTCGCCGACAAGGGCGGGTACATCACCCAGCCTCCGCCAAAACCGAGATTGGAGCCGTAACCCGGCACAAACAGCGACGTCGTAATCAGGATGCCTGATGCGCCGTAAAGCCAGAAAGAAATATTGTTCATGCGCGGGAACGCCATGTCCGGCGCGCCGATCATGATCGGCACGAACCAGTTGCCGAAACCGCCGATCAGCGCCGGCATCACCATGAAGAAGATCATCAGGAGGCCGTGATAGGTGGTCAGCACGTTGTAGAAATTATAAGCCGCCGTGAGATCGCCGCCGGTGAACCGCGTCAGGATCGTCACGCCCGGCTCCGCAAGCTCCCAGCGCATCAGGCCCGACATCGCGCCGCCGACAATGCCGGCGATGATGGCGAAGATCAGATAGAGCGTGCCGATATCCTTGTGGTTCGTGGAGAAGAACCAGCGCACGAAAAACGGCGGCGTGTGGTCATGAGAATCATGGTGGGCGTCAGGAGCGCCATGTGCGTGTGCGTCAGCCATTTGTTTTAGCCCTTCTCTTATTCAGCCGCGGCGCTGGCGCCAGCCTGCGCGAGCTTCACATTGTCATCAATGAACATTGGATCGAGGCCCGCAAGCGCGCGCTGGCTGTCCACCCATGCTTCGAATTTCGGACGGGAGACGACCTCCACCGCGATCGGCATGAAGGAATGTCTGATGCCGCAGATTTCCGAGCACTGGCCGTAATAGACGCCTTCTTTCTCGGCGCGGAACCAGGTTTCATTGAACCGGCCCGGCACGGCGTCGATCTTGAGCGCAAAATTCGGCAGCGCCCATGAGTGAATGACGTCGCGCGCCGTCGTCGTCACGCGAATGCTTTCACCGACAGGAATAACAACGCGATTATCCACTGCAAAGCGGTATAATTCCGGCGTCGTCTGATCTTCCGGCAGCATATTCGAGGAATATTCGAAATCGCCAAAATCGGGATAGGAGTAAGTCCAACCCCACTGATATCCGCTCACTTTCAGCGTCATCGTTGGCGCCAGCACGACTTCCTTTTCACAGGCATCGATAAAGCGTTTCGACATAGGGCAGCCGGATACGTTTTGCGTCGAACGGCCGCCGCGCAGAATCACACTCGATCCCGCAGGCGCAGGCTCATTGAGCGATACGACCAGATCGCGCTCGCCCCAGCCTTCAACCTTGAAGTCCTTGCGGTTTTTCAGGGTGCGTCTTTCGGCGCCCGTATCAATCAAGACCTGTAGATGATCGGCGCGCTTGACCATGCGGCTATCCGGAAAGTCATTGGCGAACACAAAGTCCACCGTCTGGCCGTCACCGCGGGTCACTACCTGTTTGCCGTCAGGCGTCACGCCTTCCTTGTAAAGGAGTTCAAAAGACGGCAGCGCGATAATGAGAAGGATCAGAATGGGAATGCCGGTCCAGATGATCTCGACAAGCGTATTGTGGCTGAATTTTTGCGCCACGGGGTTCGCTTTAGAATTGTAGCGGACCATCACCCACAAAAGCAGCGCCAGCACCAGAAGGCTGATCACCGTCATCACAGGCATCAAAATACCGTTGTGAAAGAAGTGCACTTCCTCAGCCAGCGCCGAAGCCGCCGGCTGCATATCGATCCCGCCAGGCTCCGGCAGCGCATATGCGGCGGACGCCGCTAAAACGCTCAATCCTGCAAGCCCCGATAGAATTTTTTTCATTGTCGCATCCCGCGCCTGTCGCCAGCCCCCTGAACCGGGGCCAGCCATGCCAAAACTCGCCGCTTCGATACGCCTGCCCGAGCGCCAAGGTCAAACTTTTCGATCAAGCGATCCGGGCTGCTTATAAGCCCCCTACAGGCGGCGCGTCATCGCGCTTGGCGCGGAAAAATGGTCGCAGCGCGGAGGCGCCCGATCTGGCGGCGAAACCGCGATTTTGCTACAGTTGCGGAAAGCGGCGAATAGGAGCCTGCCCGATGAGCCTGAACATCAGCCTGTGGGGAGCGGCGATGCTGGCCATGGCCGCCTCAGGTCAGGACGCCCAGGATGGAACGCTGGTCTTCAAGACGGTGGTTCAGAACGCAATTCCCCATTTCGAGGACTGCTATCGCAACGCCGCTGACGGCGGCGCTGACTATGCGCTGCTGCGCCCTTGCGACCTCGCCCTTGAAAATGAAACTCTCACCCCGCGCCAAACCGCCATTCTGCGCGTTAATCGGGGCGTTATCCGCTATAATCTCGGGGATTATGAGGATGCAATTGAGGATTTCTCCGCCGCGCTGGACCTCAATATTAATGTGAAGGCCAAGGTGCTGGTCAATCGCGGATTATCCTTTGAGGCGGTGAGCGCCGAGCGGCTGGCGCGCCTCGACTATGAGTCGGCGCTCGCCTTCAATCCGGACAATCAAACCGCCCGGCGGCGGCTTGAGGAGCTGAAAAAGCCAATATATGAGCGCTCGCGCCTGCCCTCACGCATCAACGCAGGCCGTATGTTCCCGCCTGTCGCCGGAATTTGACGCGGAATCTCTTCAGAGCCTTTCTGATTTAGCCCTTTATCATTGCGAGGCATGAGCCAGCATCCTACATCTGGCTCATGAGTGATTCCTATTTTTTCTCCCGCACCGATCTCGACCGCGCCCGCATCCAATCGATCCTCGATGACGCTTTGAAAGGCGCCGACGATGGCGAGCTTTATCTCGAATATGGGCAGTCCGAAGCCTTTGTCTTCGATGACAACCGGCTGAAAACCGCCAATTTCGACGTCAATCAGGGCTTCGGCCTGCGCGCTGTCTGCGATGAATCAACGGGTTACGCCCATGCTTCCGAGCTTTCCGAGGCCGCGCTGAAGCGCGCCGCAGGCGCGGTGCATGCGGTCAAATCGGGCCGGGGCGGCGCCGCCATGGCCGATGGTCCGTCGCGGACCAACGCCAAGCTTTATCCGGACGACAACCCGCTGGGCGCCGAAAGCTTTGAGGAAAAGGCCAAGCTCCTCGCTGACATCAACGAATACGCCCGCGCCAGGGATCCCCGGGTGCGGCAGGTCTCCTGCTCCCTCTCAGGATCGTGGGAGGCCGTCGAGATTATCCGTGCGGGAGGCGAAATCATCCGTGATTTCCGGCCGCTTGTGCGCCTCAACGTGTCGGTGACGGCCGGCGAGGGCGACCGCCAGGAATCCGGCAGCTACGGCGCCGGCGGACGCGAGGGCTACGCGCGCTTTATCACCCCGGACGCCTGGCAGGCGCAGGTCGACGAGGCGCTGCGTCAGGCCCTCGTCAATCTGCAAGCCGAAGCCGCCCCTGCGGGCGAGATGGAAGTGGTGTTGGGGCCGGGCTGGACCGGCGTTCTTCTCCATGAAGCTGTCGGTCACGGTCTCGAAGGCGACTTCAACCGCAAGGGCACCTCCGCTTTCGCCGGCCGCATCGGCGAGCGCGTCGCCGCCCCGGGCGTCACCGTCGTCGATGACGGCACCATCGCCGGGCGCCGCGGCTCCCTGACTGTCGATGACGAAGGGACCCCGACCTCGCGCACCACCCTGATCGAGGACGGCATCCTGAAAGGCTATTTGCAGGACCGCCTGAATGCGCGCCTGATGGGCGTTAAAGCAACCGGCAATGGACGGCGCGAAAGCTTCGCCCACCAGCCCATGCCGCGCATGACCAACACCATGATGCTCGCCGGCGACAAAGACCCGGAAGAAATCCTCCGCAGCGTGAAAGACGGCATTTACGGCGTGAATTTTTCCGGCGGTCAGGTCGACATCACCTCGGGTAAGTTCGTTTTCAATTGCACTGAAGCCTACCGCGTCAAAGACGGCAAAGTCGGCGCCCCAATTAAAAACGCAGCGCTGATCGGCGACGGACCGAGCGTGCTCACCAAAGTGTCGATGATCGGCAACGACTTCAAACTCGATCCCGGCGTCGGCGTCTGCGGCAAGGCGGGACAGGGCGTGCCGGTGGGCGTTGGTCAGCCAACCATCAAGATCGACCGCCTCACGGTCGGCGGCGCCGGCGCTTAAACGGCCATCCAGGTCGCGCCATGCCCCGGCACATTCGCACTTTCAAAAGATCCGGGTTCGCAAACGCAGCACACAAGCGCAAATATCTTCATGCACAAAATGCAGAGGATAAAGCGCAGGCAATTATTGATTTCGCAGAGTGTTCTGAAAATCCTGCTGCGCTTGGCCATGAGTTCAGAAAAGAGTGACTATTCTTGCGAACTATGCTGCGCTCTCTGGAAATGGAGGCGGCCATGGCTCAACAACAAGCGCGAAAGCAAAAAAAAATACGATTGAGCACTCTTGAGGAATACCCGCCGGAAGAACCCACGCTCGTCAATATCGGCAACGCCGAACACTCCGTAAGCGGATTGCCAGAAGGCTATCCTTCTTCTCCTGCTGAAGCGCAGGCGCTGATTCTGAAGGCATTCTCCCCGATGGACGATGATGTTGACAAAGCGTTGAATTCTTCAACAAGGCCCCTAAGGAAAGCGAAAACAATCTATCAAGACAGGGTTGTGCGAATTCGCGCCCTTGAAGGCGGCTCCAAGGTTCTCTTTGTTTCATTTACAGGAATAGGGCACCAGCTTGGAGGCCTGCAAACCGATGAGTTCATCGGCACCATTCACGATGGCGGAAAGAATACCGCGCTCTTTGTCAGCGACATGCAACGGCTGTGGTATAATCACGCCAACCTTGTCCCCCAGGCGCTCCGGACAATTTGGACCATACAGGACGATCTGCAGCCAAAAAAAGTCGTCGCCATTGGCAATTCCATGGGCGGCTTTGGCGCCATCCTGTTCTCACGGATGATCAACGCAGACACTGTGATCGCGATTTCTCCGCAATTTTCGGTATGCGATGAAATTGTACCCGAGGAAGACCGGTGGCGCGAATTCCGTCAGCGGATCAAGATGTACCGATATCCCGATATCGCCCACGCATTCGGCAACAAAACTCAATACTTTGTTTTTTCAGGAGTGATTCCCGAGGAGCGGCGTCACATGGACCGCCTTCCCGATGCGCGAAACATACACAAGTTTTACGTGCCAAATCAGGGCCACTCCCTCGCCGCCGTTTTTAAGGAAAACGGCATTCAAAAGCGTATCGTCTCTTCGTGCTACACCTTGCCGCCGATGATCGCGGATATGAGAATCCGGCGCTTGCTGAAAAAAACATTTGGCGGCAAAGCGTCCTGACACAACCGCCATTGGGCGCCTTTGTGGCGACAGTTTCGATCAGGCGGTCGCACGCCAGACAATGTTCGACAGGATCGCCAGCAGAATTGAGAACAGGACGGCAAGATAGAGCGCGCCGGAAACAAGGGCCGTCCAGATCGTTTTCACCCAACCCCGGCCATAAGCGCGCCTCAACACTGCGATATAATAAACTGACAGGGCCGCAAAAGCCGCAACCCCCATATAGGGCGCGCCGAGTTGTGCGAAAATGAGACTGAGGCCAATGACGGCGAAGCCCGCAGCATGGGTGTAAAAAGCCAGGACCAAATGGTCGAAGAAAAGCACGCCGCGCCTTAGAAACAAGCCGAGAATAAGCGCCAATATAGGCGTCATGAAAAACAACACTCGCGGCAGCCAGTCATTAAAGGCGTCGTTGAATTCGCGTGGATTGGTGACCGCCCAGTTGATCCCCTCAAAAACCCGGTTGACGACTTCACCGGCCTGCTCGCGCTCCGTTTCGATCCCCTCGTCTTCCCCGACAGCGACATCTTCGGACGCGTCGATGACCTCTTGAGCATCATCGCGCGCATCGCCGAGACAAGCATTGATCCGCTCCCTATCGATCCGGAGATTTTTTTCCTTTACAAAAAATCGAAGCTGGCTCTCAAAGCTGCATTTGCCAGTCCTCGCTTCCTCGCTAAGCTCAACGCCCGCCTCTTCCGCCGCCGCGATAGCGGTTTCAAGTTTTTCCGGATCGGAATCTCTGAATTTAACCTCCACACCGACAAACAGCGTGTTGGTAAGGCCGATGGTCAGAAAAAACAGAAAGCTGACGACCAGAAACAACCGAACCGGGGGCGTAAATCTTGAGCGCCGGCCATGGGCGTATTCATTCGGCACGCGCCCCGGTGAAATTGCGAGCATCCCGAGCGTGCGCCACATACGCGAGTCGAAGCCAAAAGTGTCTTTCAGGAAATCCTTGCCGAGCACCCATGAACTGCGGCGCAGATCGTCATTCTTTTGACCGCATGAGGAACAATAAGGTCCGCGCACGTCGCCGCCGCAGGAAAGGCAGACCGCGCCGGCCGCGATCGCCGCTTCGGTCAGCCCGCCTGCGCCGGGCAAGCCGCCGCCAGCGTCTCCGCCGCTTTCCCCTCCGGCGTCTCCGCCATCAAGATCGTCAATTTCGCTCATGCCCCTCGCCCTTCCGGCGCAAGAATAGCAAGCGTCTTCAGCAAATTGAAGCTCCCTTTAAGCGATGATTGCGTGGAATGGCGAGCGTGACTATGCAGGAACCGGATATCACCCATAAACCTATTTGTGTTTTTTCTCCTTATGCACCTGAAAACCCTTTTCACATCGCTTTCCGCCTCCATTCTCCATGCCAGTGCGCATGCGCGCCGCACAGGCGCGATTTCGCTTGGCGTCTTTCTATTTATCTGGGCGGCTTTCTCCGGCGCCCATCTTCTGCAAATGCGGGGCTATCTTGCATCAGAGCAATGGCTGCTGTTTACAGATGGAGGGTATGCGGAATATGCCGAACATATATTGCTGCTCATCGCTTCAGGCGCATTTTTAAAACTCTTCCTGCGGAGCCGTGATGCTGCCTATGCGGTGATTGCCGTTATTCTTGTTTATATCACAGCAGACAATGCGCTGCGCCTGCATGAGATTGTCGGAGAACATTATGCAGACGCAGGTTTCGGCGCGCCCTTGTCCCGGCTTCTTCCAAAGCAGTATGGTGAGGTCTTATTCCTGGGGGCCGCGGGCGCGATTCTCCTGACGGCGCTTTTTCTCGCAGCCCGCAAAGCCGTCGCCCCGGCGCGCCAGGCGGCATGGATTATTGCTGCGCTTATTTTATGCATCGGCCTCTTTAGCGCCGTTATCGATACGGTGGGCGGCATGGCCGGCATATGGCAACTTGTCTTTCTGGAAGACTGCGGCGAGTTCTTCACGATTGCGCTCATCGCGGCTTATGCGATGTTTCTGACGGCGAAGCTCTCTCCGCATAACGGCCCCGCCACGGGGTGAAGGTGTGCGAAACGAACCCTGCAAGTTCACGACCCGCTTCGCCCCCTCGCCTACAGGGCTTTTGCATCTCGGCCACGCTTACTCAGCGCTACTCGCACATCGCGCCGCGCAAGACGCGAACGGACGTTTTCTCCTACGCATCGAAGATATCGACCAGACGCGCTGTAAACCGGAATTTGAAAACGCAATTTACGAAGACCTTTCCTGGCTGGGCCTGAACTGGGAAACCCCGGTGCGCCGCCAATCAGAGCATTTCCATGATTATATGTCGGCGCTCGACATCCTGCGTAAAAAAAATCTCGTCTATCGGTGTTTTAAAACGCGCAAGGAAATCGTCGATGAAATCGCACGCGCACCGCATCTGACAGCGCAAGGGCCCGAAGGCCCGGCCTATTTCGGCGCGCCGCTGCCGGCTGATGAGGAACGTTCGCTACTCGACGAAGGCGCGCCTTACGCCTGGCGACTGTCCATTTCCGCCGCGAAAGACTTTCTCGGCGACGCTTATGAAGACCTTTGCTTTATCGAAGAAACGCCGGACGGCGAACGAGCCATCAAGGCGGACCCGTCACTTTTCGGCGATGTCGTCATCGCCCGCAAAGACAGCGGCACGAGCTATCATCTGGCTTCCGTTCATGACGACGCCTTGCAAGGCGTCACCCATGTAATCCGTGGAGAAGACCTCTATCACGCCGCGCATCTGCACCGGCTGTTGCAAGCGATTTTCGATTATCCGGCGCCGACATACCGCCACCACCGGTTATTGACGGACGCAAGCGGCCGCCGCCTCGCCAAACGCGACAAGGCGGCGACCTTAAAGGCATTACGCGAAAGCGGCGCCGAGGCGCGCGACGTCATTGCCCGCCTCGGTTTTTCTGACGCCTAGCCGTTCAGGCTCGAAGACGTCGTCTCCGGATAACGCGCGCCCACAACAGCGTCAGGCGGCACGGCTTTTTCAATCGCCGCAATGTCTTCATCCGTCAGCTTGACCTCAAGCGCGCCGAGATTTTCTGCAAGGCGCGAGAGTATTTTTGTTCCCGGGATCGGGATGATGTCGTCGCCTTTCGAAAGAAGCCAGGCGAGGGCGATCTGCCCCGGCGCGGCATCTTTCGTTTTGGCGATGATAGAAATCTGATCCACAAGCGAGAGGTTTTTCTCAAGCGCGCCGTCTGCAAAACGCGGGCTCATCACCATGCGATAATCCGTTTCGCTGAAATCTTTCTCGCTGCGAAAGGCGCCAGTGAGCAAGCCACGCCCGAGCGGCGAGTAAGCGACAAAGGCGACGCCGAGATCACGGCAGGCCGGAATGAATTCCGCCTCCATATCGCGGGTCACGATGGAATATTCCGATTGAACCGCTGCAATCGGATGAACGGCGTTGGCTTTTTTCAACGTGTCGACGCTGACTTCGGAAAGCCCGAGGGCGCGCACCTTACCCGCCTTGACGAGATCCGCCATGGCACCGACCGACTCCTCAATTGGCACTTCCCTGTCGCGCCGATGCATATAGTAAAGGTCGATCACATCAACGCCGAGGCGTTTCAATGACGCGTCACAGGATGCTTTTATATATTCCGGATCGTTCGAAAGCCCGAGCCATCCGCCGTCATCGCCGCGCTGAATGGCGAATTTCGTCGCCAGCACAACATCATCGCGATGCTTTTTCAAAAACCCTGAAAGCTGTTCTTCATTACGTCCTGATCCATACATGTCGGCCGTGTCAAAGAAATTCACCCCCTGCTCGAGGGCGGCTTCAAGAATTTTTTCCGCTTCCGCGTTGGATAAGGGATCGCCATAGAATTCTGCGAGTCCCATACAGCCGAAACCGAGCCGTGAGACTTCAAGGCCTGACCGGCCTAAAGGAACCTTGCGCATCTGCGCCTCCTGCAATTTTGTGAAAACAGCGCAGACTCAGCGCCGATGACGCGACTTTACGAAAACTCTTGCGGCGATCAATTCTTGAAAATCACTTGCACCGTTCCTATGTGTGCGCCTCGATGAACTCGCTCGTCACACGATAGTGACCGGTCATCGGCCAATCAAACAGAACATCCTCAAGCTTCGGTCCGGCGCCGATATTATGCACCACCATGGGGCGGCCGGAGGGACCGATGCGATCCGTCACGACGCCAATATGGGGAAGCCAGCCATCATCACCGCGCAAATTCCACGCGACGATATCGCCCGGCAAATAATCCGCCGGCGCTTCGCTTGGCGCCAGCCGCGCGCCTTTGCGGGTCAGGAATGTTTCGAGATTGGGCACGCGCCGGTGATCTATATTGGAATCGGGCCGCGTCAGCCCCCAATGGGCTGGATAGGCGCTGAAATTGGCGCGCATATCTTCGTGGACAAGCTGCTGCAAATCGACTCCGAGCGCACGCAGGGCCCGCACGACGACATCGGCGCAAACGCCGCGATCCGGCGCAACATCGCCCATGGGATAGGACAGCCGCACATAGGCCGGATCGTAGACAACGCGGTGGCTGGTGCGATCAATTGCGGCGGCTGAAAACCGGGCGCCAAATTCTTCACCTTGCGCCGAGGCGGCCGCAAATGAGCAAAATCCGGCCGCAAGTATGGCGCTCATCACTTTCATGACAGCACTTCAGCATGGAAATGCGGCGCAGAAATGGCGCGCCAACACGGCGACCCCGCCGAAACGTGATGTGACGGCGCGGTCCGCCCGCGCCTATAAGCAACCATAGGGACTGTAATTGGGGGTTTGCCATGAAAGCTGTTCTACTTCTCGCCTTGCGCGCGACCACGGGCGCGCTCCTGATCATATGGGGTGTGCTGAGGGTCATGACCCCGCAAACCGCGGTGGGCCTTTCGGAAAAATATTATGGCGGGATGATCAGCGCAGATGCGTTGATCATGCCCCTCGCCTATGGACAGATCGCGCTCGGCGCGCTGGTCATTCTCGGCTTCCTTCGCAAGGTCATCTACCCGCTTCAGGCGATTGTTCTTGTCGGCGGCGCCGCGGCGATCTGGAAATATCTGGCGGACCCGCTGGGCCTCTATCTGTTGACGCCGGAGACAAACAAGCTCCTGTTTTTCCCGTCGACCACAGTAGCTGTCGCCTCGCTCATCATCATTTTTTTCAAAGAATATGACCGCATAGCGCTTGACCGGCTGTTAACCAAGGCGTGAGAACGCGCCGGGTCGTGCCATTTACGCGGTGAAATACATGGCGCCGCGCGCATCAGGGCCTATATCCTTGTTGAAGAAGGAGACGCCTTATGTACCCGGAACACCCCCTGCGCGACGAAAGCTCGATGTCGGTTTTCTCGCTCGTCCTGAACATTCTCTGGCTGGCGCTGGGCGGCGCTGTCGCTGCACTCGGCTGGTTCGTCGCCGCGTTGTTCCTGATGATCACCATTATCGGCCTGCCTTGGGCGCGTGCAGCCTTTGACAATGGCGTCTACACGCTCTGGCCGTTTGGCGCGAAGCCGATCAACCGCGAATTTCTTTATGGCGAGGAAATCGGCACAGGTCCTCTTGGCTTTCTCGGCAACATCATCTGGTTTGTGCTCGCCGGCTGGTGGCTGGCGCTCGGCCATGTGGTCGCCGCGTTCTTTCTCGCTATCACGATCATCGGCCTGCCCTTCGCCTGGGCGCATTTAAAACTGGCCGGCTTCGCGCTCTGGCCGATCGGACGGACGCTCGCGCATTCAGAGTTCAGACGCCGGGCCTATTGATTGACTTTCCGGATGGTGGGCGGCTTTCTTCCGTTATGGAGAAAGCTGCACACACGCTAAGATCTGCGACACCATCAGACGCAGACACGCTTGTCCGGCTGTGGACATCCACTTTCAACGACGCCTATCACGACCTTCATTCACCCCAAGACATCAACTCCTATTGCGCGGCGAACTATACGCTTGCCCATGCCACAGGCGTTTTGACGGATGGTGAACATGAGTGCGTCATCGCCGGCTCTGGAGATAGGTCCACTGGCCTACTGGTGATCAAATGGGCGCCGTGCCCCGTTGATATGGATGGACCTTCAGCGGAATTGAAACAGATCTATATCAGCGCCAGCGCATACGGAACCGGCCTCGGCAAAATGCTTTTTGAAAAAGCCATCGCAATGCTTGTCGACAAAAACATCCAATGGATGTGGCTCACCGTCTCTGACTCCAACCCCAGAGCCAAGGCGTTCTACGAGAAAAACGGATTTTCGCATTACGGCGCTGGTCCAGACCTTCATGTCGGGAAGGATGTTCTGGCGTCATCAATTCTGGTGCGGCGTGTGAAATAAAAAAAGGCGGCCAGCAAGGCCGCCTTTCAATTTCAAGCGGAACTGTCTTCAAACCGCCTTCACGAACAGCTTTGTTCCTTCGGCGCCCGTAATTTCAACGACCGCGTCTTTGGAGAAATTCTCACCGTTTTCACTTTCCGCCAGCCATTGCGTGTCGCCATAACGCACCTTGCCGGCGCCGTTTGAAAAGTCAGCGTCAACAATGGCGCGCTTGCCGATTTTCTGCGCGCCGCGTTCATTGAGCGTCAGGTGATCGGCCTGGCTTTTGTGCAGCCACGGCTTCACATAAGGCGGCGCCACCAGCGACAGGGCAATCGTGACCACCGCAAAGACAATCAGTTGCAACTGCCACGCGCCGTCAAGCGGACCAAGATCAAAGAAACCCGCGACAAGAGCCGCCGTCGCAGGCCACAGAAAATAGGTGGAGCCGGTCATCAGTTCGATCACCAGAAAAACCAGCACCAGCACCCACCAATACCAGAACGGCATGTCGCTGAGAAATGTGATGAGACTATCCATGGCAACGCCCCTTTCTTTTATGGCCGCCCGCCCCGGCGATGATCGCCGGGGCGGGCGTTGACGCTTTTACTGCGTATTCGGAACTGAGCCGGCCGTGCGGCGCGGCGCATTTTTCTCGAACGCTTCCTTGGCCAGTGCGCCGACGCCGGCGATGGTGCCGACCAGCGCGCTCATATCCGCAGGCACAATTACGGTTTTCTGCTGCGGCGAGATGGCGAGTTTTTCGAACGCCTTCACATAATCCTGCGCGACGAAGTAGTTGATCGCCTGCACATCGCCTTTTGCAATCGCCTCCGACACCATGCGGGTTGCATTCGCCTCCGCTTCGGCCTCGCGTTCACGCGCTTCGGCGTCCCGGAACGCCGCTTCTTTGCGGCCCTCCGCCTCCAGAATCGCCGCCTGCTTTTCACCTTCGGCGCGCAGCACGGCGGATTGTTTTTCACCCTCTGCCGTCAGGATTTCCGCGCGCTTTAAACGCTCAGCTTTCATCTGACGCGCCATGGCCTCTGTAATGTCGGCAGGCGGTTCAAGATCTTTAATCTCGACACGCGTCACCTTCACACCCCAGGGCTGCGTCGCCGCATCGATAACGCGCAGCAGTCTTTCATTGATGTCGTCGCGATTCGACAGCACCTCATCAAGATCGAGCGAACCAATCACGGTACGGATATTCGTCATGGAAAGATTGGAGATGGCGCGTGTGAGATTGTGCACCTCATAGGCCGCCGCCGCCGCATCCATGACCTGAATGAACGCCACCGCATCTGTTGAGACCTGCGCGTTGTCGCGGGTGATGACTTCCTGCGCGGGAATGTCGAGCACCTGCTCCATCATGTTCATCCGACGCCCGATGCGGTCGATAAACGGCGCCAGCACATGCAGGCCCGGCTTGATTGTCTTGGTGTACCGGCCGAAGCGCTCAATCGTGAACTCATATCCCTGCGGCACGATCTTGACGGTGTTGAACAGTAAAAAACGGCGAGAACGACCAGCACCGCTACAAATAATTCAAAACCCATATTCGCCTCCCTGTTTGCCCCTCGTGGGCCTTAGATCGTGACGCGCGGATCGTCGCGCCAGACTTGAAAATCCGATTTTTTGCACTAGCCCATTGAAAATACGCCCTTTTTTGAGATCGTGCAGGCGTATTTCCTTGCTAAAAATCTATCGAAAACCGGATTTTCCCCGACCCCACCCCCCTACCGAGTCGGTTAACCCCGGGTTAAAAGGGCTTATGAGCGTGTTGTGGAAATGGGCGCTGGCGGCGGGGGTGGCCGCCGGATGGGGAATGGCTGGCGCCGCCGCGGCGGAGGCCGTCGCCATTCCGCACGCTGTCAACACCGGCAAAGCCTGGGAAGTCTACAAGAGCGAATGGACCCCTGCGGATGAGGCGGGCTACGCGGCATTCGTTCACGCCATCGGCATGTCGAATTGCACCTCCATCGACGCCTGCATCAAGGACGAGGCGAATCCTTACCGCTCGGATATCGATCCACATCTTCCCGGCGACTGCGCCGACATGGCCTATGTGCTGCGCGCCTATTACGCCTGGAAAAACGGCCTGCCTTTTTCCTATCAGAACGCGATGCGGACAGCCGACCGGTCGAGACAGGATCTGCGTTATTCATCTGAAGGCAATGTCGTCGCCGGCCGCCGCCAGATTTTGAACCATGTTTCTAACGCGCCGGCGTTCATCGAGCGCATCGGCGGCGAAGTTTCCACCGCGATGTTCCGCACCGATCCGGTCGCGGGCGGCGGCAGGAGCTTTGACGATTTTTATCCGGTGAAGATCGAACGCGGCGCGGTTCGGCCCGGCGTGCTCGCGTATGACATTTACGGACATGTGGGCATTGTCTACGACGTGCTCGAAGACGGTCGCGTTCTCGTCGTTGCGTCGCATCCGGACAATTCGGTGACGCGCACCGCCTATGGCCCGAACTTCATGCGCTCGAAACCGGCCCTTGGCGCCGGCCTGAAAGCCTGGCGGCCCATTCGCGTTGAAGGCGCAACCACCGAACAGGACGGCTCTCTCCATGGCGGCCGGCTTCGTGCGGCGGCAAATGAAGAGATCGCCGACTTTTCCATGGAGCAATATTTCGGCAACGAGCCCCACCCGTCAGGAATCTGGCATTATGGCGAGTTCAGATATCGCGACCGCACGCTGAAATATTACGACTATGTGCGCCGCAAGCTCGCCGCGCCCGACTTCGCCTACAACCCTGTTGAAGAATTACGGTTCGGACTCGAGACTATTTGCGGTGACTTGAAGTCACGCAAAGTCGCCGTTGATGCAGCCTACACATCACGCGTCCATTTGAAGCCGCATCCGCCAAAACTTCCGCCGAATATTTTTGGCACCTATGGGGAGTGGGAGGAATATTCCACGCCGTCCCGCGATGCGCGCCTCAAGGTCAGCTTCATCGAGCTGCGGCGGAATGTTCAGCATCTGGTGGACGATGTGGAAGCAGGCGCGCCCGGTGTCGTTTATGAGGGCGACGATCTGGCTGCGGATCTGATCGAAGCTTTCGAAGAAGAGAAGAACGCCTGCACCTTCACCTATTGGCGCTCGGACGTGACGCGGGTGCGGCTGAACCTCGCCCACGCGATGGAGCGGCTTTGGGACCTGTCTTTCGATCCTTATCATTGTCCTGAACGGCGCTGGGGCGCGACCGGCGCCGAACTTGAAACCTGCACGGACGACGCCGTTAAGTCGCAATGGTACAATGCGCAGCGCTTCCTGCGCTTCCAGGCGGAGCGCACTTATGATGTGCGCATGGATTTCGCGCTTCAGGAACTGAAACCGCCGATGATGGCGCCGCCCGAACAAGGCGGTCTTGGCGTCGAAGCGCCGGCGGACGCTGATATCCGCGGCTATCTTTACCGTCTCGGCGCGCCGCTTGTCGCCGGATATGAAGGCGGCGCAACGGTCATTCCCGTGACTTATGAAGAGCCTGAGGAGGGCGTCTTCTTGCCGCGCTGGCATCAGCGGCTTCGCGAGCAGTCCCGGTAGCAATCAGCCGGGCGCGCACCTATATTGCGCGGCAAGAAGCCCATATTCCATTTCAGGAGCGCGCCTTATGGACGCCTTTGTATATATACTTATTCCGATCGGCCTTGCGGTCACCGCCATTATTCTCGGCATCGGCATCTACTCTCTCGCCAAGGGCGGAACCTTCGCCAAGGAAAACGGCAACAAGCTGATGCGCATGCGTATTATGGCCCAGGCTGTCACCATAGGGCTGATGATGCTTTTCCTCTGGCTCGTCGGCAAAGGCTCTTAAGCCCGAATTTCTGCGCTTTTTTCCGCATCGCGCAGGAAACGCAGCCACAAGGGGGCGGTGCCGGCTTTGGGCGCCTTTCGACGTTGAAACCTTGAAACGCCCCGACTATTGTCCGCCACGACTGAGCGCCCCCGGCATGCCCGGAAGGCCATTCCCCAACCGCCCGCAGGAGCAGATGAGATGAAAGTTCTCGTGCCCGTGAAACGCGTGATCGACTATAACGTCAAAGTGCGCGTGAAATCGGACCAGACCGGCGTCGACCTCGCCAACGTAAAAATGTCCATGAACCCGTTCGACGAAATCGCCGTCGAGGAAGCCGTTCGCCTGAAAGAGGCCGGAACGGCAGAAGAAATCGTCGCGATATCCATCGGGCCTGAAAAAGCGCAGGACCAGTTGCGCCAGGCGCTGGCTATGGGCGCGGACCGGGCGATCTTGATCAAGACGGATGAGACGGTGGAGCCGCTCGGCGTCGCCAAACTCCTCAAGGCCGTTGTCGAGGAAGAAAGCCCCCAGCTCGTTATTCTCGGCAAGCAGGCGATCGACGACGACAGTAACCAGACTGGCCAGATGCTCGCCGCATTGCTCGGCTGGAGCCAGGGCACCTTCGCCTCGGAAGTCAAAATCGACGGCGACAAAGCTAATGTCACCCGCGAGATCGACGGCGGATTGCAGACGATCGCGATCAACCTGCCCGCCATTGTCACCACCGACCTTCGCCTCAACGAGCCGCGCTACGCCTCGCTGCCGAACATCATGAAGGCGAAGAAAAAGCCGCTCGACGTGAAAGAGGTTGGCGATTACGGCGTCGATATCGCGCCGCGCCTCACCACGGTGAAAGTCACCGAGCCGCCGAAACGCGAAGCCGGCGTTAAAGTCGCCGATGTCGCGGAACTTGTGTCGAAACTCAAAAATGAAGCGGGAGTGATCTGATGGCGGTTCTCGTTGTTGCAGACGTTCATGGAAACTCGATTGACGAGTCCACCTTTAAGGTTGTCACCGCCGCAAAGGCGATTGGCGGCGATGTCGATATTCTGGTCGCCGGTTCCGGCGCGGGCGACGCGGCCGCAGCCGCCGCGAAAATCGATGGCGTGCGCAAGGTGCTTCACGCCGATGGCGAGCAATATGCGCACCGTCTCGCCGAGCCCTTCGCCGATCTGATCGTCTCGGTCGCGGGCGATTATGACGCGATCCTGAAATCCGCCGCCACGACGGGCAAGAACGTGATGCCCCGCGTCGCAGCGCTGCTTGACGTGATGCAGATTTCAGAAATCGTTGCGGTCGAGGCCCCGGATACTTTCGTGCGCCCGATCTACGCCGGCAACGCCATGCAGACGGTGAAGTCGTCGGACGCCAAGAAAATCATCACCGTGCGCGCAACGTCCTTCGCGGCGGCGGGCGACGGCGGGTCAGCGGAAGTTGCAAGCCTTGATGCGCCAGCCGATCCTGGCCTCTCCTCTTTCGTCGGCGAAGAACTGACCAAGTCGGAGCGTCCGGAACTCACCGGCGCCAAGATCGTCATCTCCGGCGGGCGCGCGCTCGGCTCCTACGAGAACTTCGAGAAATACATCTTCCCGGTCGCCGACAAGCTCGGCGCCGCGGTTGGCGCATCGCGCGCCGCCGTCGACGCCGGTTATGTGCCGAACGACTATCAGGTCGGCCAGACCGGCAAGGTGGTCGCGCCCGAGCTTTATATCGCCGTCGGCATCTCCGGCGCGATCCAGCACCTTGCGGGCATGAAGGACTCGAAAGTCATCGTCGCCATCAACAAGGACGAGGAAGCCCCGATCTTCCAGGTCGCGGACTACGGGTTGGTTGCGGACTTGTTCAAAGCGCTGCCGGAATTGGAAAGCGCGCTTTAGGCAATAAACGGGGGCGTTTATCAGTGCAGAGACCATATCGCCGGCGGCGCGACCGCTCTCTGCGCTGATCAGGATCGGCGGCGCGTCGATCCTCGCCGCCTTCGCCATCCATATCGCCGTCAACATGTTCCTGAAGGAGTTTCCGGCGCCGGATCTCGGCGCGCAGGATCTCGCGGCCTATTTCGAGCGCGAAGCCGACACCTGGGCGCTGGTGCACGGCCTGCGCTACGCCGCCATCGCCGGCATGGTCGTCTTTTTCGGCGCGCTGCATGCGCGCGTTGCGAGCGGACCGAAAGGCGCCGCCGCCGGCTGGGCGACGATTGGCCTAGTCGGGGGCGTGTTGCATGTGGCGAGCCTGTTCATCACCAATGGCATAGAGTTGTTCGCGTTCTCTGACGGCGCCTATATGGCGGCGCATCCGGATGCGTTCTGGCTCGTCTTTCAGATGACCCGGGTATTGTTCACCGCCGAAATCGCCGCCTGGGCGGTCCTCGCTTTCGGTTTCAGCATCGCCGGCTGGGTAAGCGGCGGGCTGCCGAAGCTCATCGCGCTTCTCGGTTTTGCGACGGCGGCGCTCTGCATGGCGTCTTCGGTTTTCATCGTCTCCATCCTGCAGGACGGCTGGGCGGTCGCGCTCATTCAGTTCGGCGAACTCGCCATGCTGGCGTGGTTTTTCAGCATCGGCGTCTTCATGCTCCTGCGCGGCGGCGGGTAATCGACGCCAAGCAAGAACCGGGTGGCCGGCGCTTAGGCGCGAAGGCAAAACCGCTCCAATAAAAAGGAGCCGCCCCCATGTCTTTCACCATCACCGGCCTTGCGCCCGCAGAATTCGCCCCGCTCTTCTCCCTCTCCGATGAGGAGCTCACAACACGCGGGATCATCCGCAAAACCGCAACGTCGAAACCCGGCTTTCCCTGCCGGGTGACGCTTGAGGACGCTGAGCCCGGCGAGACCGTCCTGTTGCTCAACTATGAAAGCCACAAGGCGGCGACGCCTTATCGCTCATTCTATGCGATCTATGTGCGCGAGGGGACGGCGGAAGCCGCCCGGTTTGAGAACGAATTGCCGCCTGTCTTCAAGGGGCGGCCTATCGCGCTGCGGCATTTCAATGCGGACGGTCATCTGATCGGCGCGAGCCTCGCGCTTGTCGGAGACGCGGCTGAAAAAATCGAAGCGGCGTTCACGGATGAACAGGTCGCCTATATCCACGCCCACAACGCCGCCCATGGGTGTTTCGCTGCGGAGATCCGCCGCGGCGGATAAGGCTCAGCGCAACAGCGCCGTCATAGCAAAACCGGCATAGGCGCCGAGCGCCGTGCCGATGGAGCCTATAAGAATCGCCGGCAAGACAAGATCATGCCGGTCCTCCGCCTCAGCAACGACAAAAGCCGTCGAACTCCCGCCGATATTTGCGGCGGACGCGATAGCGAGAACGACCGGTTCGATTTTTAACAGCGCGCCCACGCCAATCAGGATGACGGCGTGAATGACGAAAATGATCGTCACATAGGCGAACAGCATCGGCGTCAATTGGCCAGCCTCCGCCAGGGCGGCGAGATCCGCATTGGCGCCGACAACCGCAAGAAACAGATACACCGCCCAGAGGCCGATCGTGTGGGCGCTGGCGAGCCGCGAGAATGCCGGAACCTGCGCCGCGATCAACGCCAGCGTCGTCACGATAAGAACAGAGGGAACCCCAACGCCGCGTGCGCTTAGCCATGCTGAAACCATTGTCGACAGCCACACGGCCAGGCTGGCGAGCGCCAGCGGTAGGGCGATCTCCAGCGTTCCGGAAAGCGGCGTGTGATCAATCTGTGGCGCAACGGCTTGTTGGGAAGGCGCCGTTGCCGTGGAAGAGACCACCGCCCGGAACCAGCGCGTGCGCGATAACAGCGCCGGCAGCGCCAGCGCGATCAGAATCCAGACATCGGTCATGACATTGTCGACGACTGTCGTCGCCGTATAGAGCCCGCCGTCGCGGGTGACATCCATCGCTACGGCGACTGCGTTGAAATTCGCGCTGCCGCCAATATAGGTGCCGGTGAACATGCCGGCGAGCGCCCGGCTCTTGTCGCCAATCATGTCGTCCAGGGGAATGACAGCGTTGGCGATCAGCACACCGAGAAACACGCCAACCGCGCCGAGCGCAAAAGCGCCGATCATCTGGCCGCCAGCGCGGCGCAAGGCGCCGAGATTGACTTGCAAGAGTAGCAGAAAGATCGATCCCGAGATCACATAGGTGAACGTAAAATCGTAGACCGGGTTGCCGGAGGTGGCGGGCGGGATGATCCGTAAATTGGCGAGCAGCGCGCCGACGGCAATGACGATCAACGCCGCGCCGAGCTTTTTCATGGTCCGGTAACGGGCGAGCAATTCCGCAACCACGATGGACGCCAACAAAATCGCAAGCACCCCGAGCGGCGACGTAACAAGTGCGTCTGAAGTCATTTGCGGGGTCCACCGGTTGTTCAGGGTCTTTGATAAAGGAGGCTGGCTGGTGCGGCAATGAAACCGGCGGTTGCCGATGCCCCTCGAAAAACGCCCCTCCCGGATGGGACGTTAACCACACTTCACCCTTGCTCTCGCCTATGTTGCGGTGCAGTATCCGCGCCCCGCCAGACCGAATTAACGAGCGGGCCAACAGGGCGGACGGAGCGGAAATCATGAGCAAAATCAAGACAGTCGGTGTGATTGGCGCAGGCCAGATGGGGCGCGGGATCGCCCATGTGTTCGCCGCCGCCGGCTATGACGTCATCCTGACCGATATCAGCGCAGGCCAGCTTGAAGCCGCGATGTCCTCCATCGCCAAAAACCTGGCGCGCCAGACAGCAAAAGGCCTGATCAGCGAAGCCGACGAAAAAGCCGCCCTCGCCCGCATCAAAAGCGACACCGACGTCGCCGCGCTTTCTGAAAGCGACCTTGTGGTCGAAGCGGCGAGCGAAGTTCAGGCCGTCAAAAAAGAAATCTTCGCAAGCCTGAAAGGCATTCTGAAACCGACCGCCATTCTCGCCTCAAACACCTCGTCGCTGTCGATCACCGGGCTCGCCGCTGGGACCGACAAGCCCGAAAATTTCATCGGCATTCACTTCATGAATCCGGTGCCGGTGATGAAGCTGGTCGAAGTGATCCGCGGCATCGCCACCGCGAAGGAAACCTTCGAAACCACCAAGGAAGTGGTGGCGAGCCTCGGCAAGACGATGACGGTGTCAGAAGACTTCCCCGCGTTCATCGTCAATCGCGTGTTGATGCCGATGATCAACGAAGCGATCTACACGCTTTATGAAGGCGTTGGATCGGTCGAGGCGATCGACACAGGGATGAAACTCGGCGCCAACCACCCGATGGGCCCGCTGGAGCTCGCCGACTTTATTGGCCTCGATATCTGTCTTGCGATCATGCAGGTGCTGTACGAAGGGCTGGCGGATTCAAAATATCGTCCGTGCCCGTTGCTTGTGAAATATGTTGAGGCGGGCTGGCTTGGCCGCAAAACCGGCCGCGGCTTTTACGACTATTCCGGCGACACGCCGAAACCGACGCGATAAGCCAAAAGCTTTTGAATTAAAAAGCCGAAACCTGGTTGGCGTGATTTGCGCCGGGCCTGAAAAAGCGCTCTACTTCTCCTCCGCGCCTGTCCTAAAATGCAGGCCAACCACAAGAGAAGGAGGAGCATATGGCTGTCGCAAGGGTTACGGAAATCATTTCCGGCTCGCAGAAAGGCTTCAAGGACGCGATTGAGCAAGGCATTGATCGCGCCAACAAGACACTAAAAAATGTCGAAGGCGCCTGGGTCAAGGATCAGTCGATCATTCTCGACAAGGGCAAGATCAAGGAATATCGCGTCGTGATGAAGGTGACGTTCGTTCTCGACGACTAAAAATTCCAACATGCAAAAAAAACGGCCGCCTCAAAGACGGCCGTTTTTTCTTTACGGTTTTTACTCCGGCGTGTGCGTCACGGTGATGTTGAGAAGATCGGGCAAGGTCTGCGGCGCCGTTTGCGCCGCCGTCTGCACCTGCATCAATTCCACCGGCGCCGCCGGATCGGCGCTCACCGAAATCGTTCCGCCATTGTCGAGAAAATCAGCGATGGCTTTCGCATAACCCGTCAGGCGCGGATTCATTTGACCCGCTTGAAGGCCTGAAACCCTCACCATGCCCGAGACGGCCTGCCGCAACTCTTCGCCCGATCCCGCGCCGTTCTGCGCGGCGGCGAAAGCAAAGGCGCGATCAACAAAACCGTTGTCGGTGAAGACAAGATCGGCGCCTTGCAGCGTCATGCCGCCGACGGCGTCCTTCGCCAGCGTTTCATCGCGCGCCATAGCATCCCATTCGAACAGCGACGGCCCGCCGACATTGACCCCATAGGCGAGCAAAAAATTGTCGATAATGTCGGCGCTTGTGGTGACAGCCGCGTCGCCTGTCTCGCCATTCCAGCGCCAGGAAAGATCTCCGTCGCCGGCGATCTTCTCCAGGCCGAGCGCCGCAAGGGTTTGCGCCATCTGTTCAAATTGCGGCGCTGCCTCGGTCGCCATGCCCGGTCCCATGCTGTGACGAGCCTGTTCCATCGCTACGCCCATGTCATAGGCGGCGCCCCTATAGGTGACTTCATAATGCGAGGGCACAAGCCAGTAGAAATCCGCCGCGCTGATGCTGGCGTAATCAACCGTATAGAATGGCTGGCCGTTCCAGATCTGACGATAGCCGGTCATGGTCTGTTGACCGAGATCGATCAGATCGGTTTCGGTAATCGGCGGCAACTCCCATTTCGCAAGCCAGGCCAGCGCTTTGGAAACGCTGATATTGCGCGCCTCGGCGCTATCGATCTCGTAAGAGAGCGCGCCTCCGCCCGCCGCGGCGGCCAGGAACGCCGTCGGGTGACGCACAATCTCGCGCGCCGTCTCCGCCGGGGGCCGGTTGAGAATTTTTGCGTAAGGATTTTTCTCGGCGGCTTTTTGCGGTTTGCTGGAGTCTGAAACTTCAACAAGAGGCTGACCGCCAAAAGCATCAACCGACATCGAAAAGCCGTTGAGGCTTTGATACTCTGTGTCGCCGGCGCTATATCCGCGCGAAAACGCTTCTGCGACATTGATCGCGACCTTGTCGCCAAGACTATTATTAAGTTTTACGGAAAAATCGGAATAGGCGACGCCGTCATAAGCAAAGGAGCCCATGATCGCGGCGATATTACGAAGCACGCCGGCGCCGTCATTAGCGCCGGGCTTCGCCGCCAGCGCATACGACTTTGCGGCAAGCCCATCGATGACAAGTTTTTGCAGGGAAAGCGATGCGTTTTCCGCGCCCGCTTCCCACTGCACGCCTTCCGACGTCACATTCTCAAGTGACATTCGATCGAACAAAGGCGTCATGTCGGTGAAGCTCCCTGCGCCGGAAAAAACCGCTTCCATCGCCGCCGGGTCGGCACCCCAGATCACAGCGCGTTCGGCGCGCAACCCCGCGTCAGGCGCGCCAGCAAGCGCAAAACGAACATCGCTCACCACCATCGCGCCGAGACCGGCGTCAAAACTTGCCGCCCCATGTTCGACGCTGAGCCAGTCCGGCATCGCGGCGAACATCCGGTCCACATCGAAAGCCTCGCCGCCGCGCAGCGCATAAGGCGCTGAAAGAAGATCATCTGCAGTCAAAGTTGATGGCGCGCTCGCGCAAGCATGGAGCGCGAACGCCGCAACGGAAGCGCAGAACAGATTTCTTAGCGCCTTCGCGGGCCTAGGCGTCAGTTTGAATGTCGGCATAATCTTCCCCCTTCCGCCGCAGCGCGGCTTCACCACCACCCTGACGGTTTATCATCAGGGCCCTGTCGGCGGCGCGCCCGTCCCACCATGGCCAAGCGCCGGGAAAAGCTTAGCCGTTTATTCCTTGTGCGTCACGGTCAGACCGATCACATCGGGAACAGTTTGCGGCGCTGTCGCGCTTGCCGCCTGCAAGGACATGAACGAGACTGGCTCCGCCGGTTTTGCAGCGATTTCAAGCGATCCGCCCTTGGCTACAAAATCCGCCAGCGCATTCACATAATCTGACATGACGGGATTCATCTGCGCCAACTGCCCACCGGAAAGGCGGATCATGGCCGGCGCCGACATGCGCAGATCCTCGCCCGTGCCGCCCATTTGCAAGGCCGCTAGCGCAAAGATCGCATCCAGCGCTTTTTCATCCTCAATCTTGAGAGAAAAATTCCTGAACGCGCCTTTCGACAAGACGGCGTCATCGTCGCCCTCTTCCATAGCAGTCGCAATTTCATCAAGCTTCAGATTGGAAAAGGCGCCGTTTGCGCTGAAACTCGCAACCTTGTCCAGCGTGGCGTCATAGCTGAAATCCGCGGCGCCGCTTTTTTCATTCCACAACCAGCTGGCGCTGCCGTCACCTTTGACCTTGTCGAGGCCATTATCCTTGAGCACTTTCAGCGCGGCTTCGTCCGTCTCCGGAACATAGGCGGTGAAGTCGTAAACAGCGCCCTTGGTGTCGGCGCGAATATTCGACGGGATCATCCAGGTGAATTCCGCTGCGGAAAGGGTCGCCTCCTCAACCGTGGCGGCGAGCTTGCCATTGACGCGGCTTTCCATTTTCGTCGCCTTCATGGTTCCAAGATCCATGAGGTTCTTCTCTGTCACCGGCGGCTTTTCATCTTTCAGGCCCCAGGCGAGAAGGCCTGAGAAGTCGATGTCCCGCCATTCAAGGCGTTCCATGGCAACTTCCTGACTTTCCGGCGCGACAATGCCGGCGAGCGGCCCTGACATGAAAATCGCGGCCTGCGGGCCCATGGCCTCGCGCATGGCGGCGAGCGACTCGGCGCTTTGGTTCATGTCATAGGAAAGATCATTAGCGATAATCGCATTGACGCGTCCGCCGCCCATCCCCACGAAGCGCAGATCCGGCGCCGAAAAGGCGACCGTTGGGGCCTCTTGCGTATCGGTCACGAACTTCATGTCCTTGAAATAGAGCCCGGCGAGATTGACGGCGTTGAAAAAGCGCGCGCCTTCCTCCCCTACGCCGTCGCTTTCAATCCCGCCCTGACGAATCTGAAGCTGATCGAACTCAACGCCGCCGATATTGAGCGCGGCGGAGGCTTCTTCATTTTCATGACCCTCAGAGGTGACGTCAAAGAACCGCACTTTCTGAAAGATGGTTTCGAATGCGGCGTCTGGGCCGGCGTCTTCGGCGTCGCGCACACGGTTGATCGCGTCCAGATCGACGCCGTAAAATTCAGCGCGGGCGACCGTGACCGCTTCGCCGTCATCCGCATCGGCAAAACGAAGATTTTCCACGACCGTCGCGCCGAGCTTGTCGTCAAAGCGCGACGTTTCATAAGTCGGCCGCTCTCCTTCGGGCATCAGCGAAAAAAGCGCATCGAGATCGACCGCTTCTGCGCCTTTCAGGCTGAAGCGCTTGTCGAGAGGAGAGCCGGCGTCTGCTTTTGCCGCCTGCTCGCTCGTTTCTGATTTCGGCGCGTCGGCGGCGTTGTCTTTTTTTCCACAGGACACAAGCGCCAGCGCCGCAACGCCGGCCAGCAGGATGTTGGATAATTTCATGAAATCGTCTCCCTCGACGTTACAGCCCGCTCTGCGCCCGGCAGCAGCGGCCCCCGCAAATGAATTTCGCGGCTTCCCTATATCGGGGTTGGGTCGCCAATCCTAGGTTCAGGGCAGGACAGATTCGATCAGACGCCGCGTTTCCGGGGCGGACCAGTCGACCTCTCCGACAATCCGGCCGATTTCCTCGCCTCTGGCGCTATAGAGAATGCTGGTGGGCAAAATATCGGCGCCGCCCGCCGAGAACGCAAAGGTCATTCTGGGATCGGCGTAGAGTTTCAGATTTTTAATCTCCAGCCGGTCGAGAAAGGCCTGCGCGGTCTCAGGACCGCGCGGATCGGCGGCGACCGCCACCACTTCAAAGCGCGCGCCGCCAAGGTCGCCTTCCAGCGCATCGAGCGACGGAAGCTCCACGAGGCAGGGCGCGCAGGTCGTCGCCCAGAAATTGACCAGGACAGCGCGCCCACGAAAACTCGCCAGCGTCATTTCCTCGCCCTCATAGAGAAACGGCACGTCAGGCGCGCCGCGCGGCGGAAAAGTATAGACGAAATCGGCCATCTCGCCGGTCAGGAGCGACTGGTCGCGATCAAGCGCCGACGCCTTGCGATCGCCCTTTGGGCTTACACTTGCGCTCACGATGACGTAGAGGAGGAACGCCGCGCCGAGACCGCCCCAGACGAGCAACCAGAAACGCGGCTGTTTGAGTAAAGACGACACCTGTAACGCTCCTAAGCCTGCAAGAACCTCTAATTGAATTATGTCAGATAGAACCGAACAGTCCGAAAACCAAATGTGGGGCGGCAGATTTTCGCAAGGCCCGGCGGAAATCATGGAGGCGATCAACGCCTCCATCGATATCGACAAGCGGCTCTGGCGCGAGGACATCGCCGGATCGAAGGCCCATGCGGCGATGCTGGCCGAGGCCGGGATCATTTCCCGCGCCGACGCCGGGGCGATCCTGAAGGGGCTCGATCAGGTCGCTGGCGAGATCGAGGCCGGGACATTCAAGTTCTCCAAAGCGCTCGAAGACATTCACATGAATGTCGAGGCGCGCCTGAAAGAGATCATCGGCGAGCCCGCCGGACGGCTCCACACCGCGCGCTCGCGCAACGATCAGGTGGCGACGGATTTCCGCCTGTGGTGCCGCAGCGCCTGTGAAGACGCCGCGGCCGGGATTGGCGATCTGATGGCTGCGCTCGCCGACCGCGCGCTCGACAACGCCGACGCAATCATGCCGGGCTTCACCCATTTGCAGACGGCGCAGCCGGTGACCTTCGGTCATCACCTCCTCGCCTATGTGGAAATGTTCTCCCGTGACGCGGGCCGCTTCATGGATGCGCGCGAGCGAATGAATGAGTGCCCGCTCGGCTCGGCGGCGCTCGCCGGAACGCCCTTCCCCATCAATCGGGAGACCACCGCCGACGCGCTCGGTTTCGACCGCCCCTGCGCCAATTCGCTCGACGGGGTCTCCTCGCGCGACTTCGCGCTGGAGATGTTGTCAGCGGCGGCGATCGCGGCGACGCATCTCTCGCGCCTCGCCGAAGAGATTGTGTTGTGGACCTCGCCGCAATTCGGTTTCGCCTCACTGACCGACGCCTTCTCCACCGGTTCCTCGATCATGCCGCAAAAACGCAATCCGGACGCGGCGGAACTCGTGCGCGCGAAGACCGGCCGCATCACCGGCTCGCTCAATTCGCTGTTGACCGTCATGAAGGCCCTGCCGCTCGCCTACGCCAAGGATTTGCAGGAAGATAAAGCCGCGACTTTCGAGGCGGTCGACGCCCTCGCCCTCGCCCTTTCCGCTATGACTGGCATGATCCGCGACATCAACCCCAATCGCGACGCCATGAAAGAAGCGGCGGCGCGGGGTTTTTCCACGGCTACGGATATCGCCGACTGGCTGGTGCGCGAACTTGGCCTGCCCTTCCGCGACGCGCACCATGTCACCGGCCGCATCGTCGCGGTCGCAGAGCAGTCGGGCAAACGCCTCGACCAGCTTGCGCTCGCCGACATGCAAAAAGTCGAGCCGAAAATCACGGACGATATTTTCAACGTCTTGTCGGTGGAAGCCTCCGCCGCGTCACGCAAAGCCTATGGCGGAACCGCGCCGGACAATGTTAAGCGTGAAGCGCAGCGCTGGATCGCCGCGCTGAAAAAGGAGTAGCCCTATGCGCGCCCTGTTGCTCATTCTCGCTCTTTCTTTCGCTGTCTCCGCTTGCGGCAAGAAGGCGCCCCTGCGTGCGCCGGAAAAGCCCGAACAACAATCCCTGATAGGGTAGACGCGCCTTGCACCATTTCGATTACCGCGACGGCCGTCTTTATGCGGAGGATGTCGACGTAACGGCGCTTGCCGATGCGGTCGGCGCGCCTTTTTACGTCTATTCCGAAGCGACCCTGCGCCGTCACATGCAGGTTTTTCAAAAAGCGTTTGCGGGCGCCGATCCGCTGGTCGCTTTTTCGGTTAAGGCGAACTCCAACCTCGCGGTGCTGAAAATTCTCGCCAGCGAGGGCGCCGGCGCCGATGTTGTTTCGGGCGGCGAATTGCAGCGTGCGTTAAAAGCCGGGATCGCACCTGAGAAAATCGTTTTTTCCGGCGTCGGCAAAACCCGCGACGAAATGAAAGCGGCGCTCGACGCCGGGATCTATCAGTTCAATGTGGAATCGGCGCCGGAGCTAGACGCGCTGAACACGCTGGCGCTTTCGTTAAACAAGCGCGCGCCAGTCGCCTTGCGCGTCAATCCCGATGTGGCCGCGGGCGGGCATGACAAAATCTCCACCGGCCGCAAGGAAGACAAGTTCGGCGTCGCGTGGGAAGAGGCTCGCGGACTTTATGCGCAGGCGCGCGACATGAAAGGGATCGATGTCACCGGCGTCGATCTTCATATCGGATCGCAGATCGCCGATCTCGCGCCCTTCGAAGCGGCGTTCAGCAAGACCGCCGGGCTGATCAGTGATTTGCGCGCCGACGGGTGCACTATAGAGCGCCTTGATGTAGGCGGCGGGCTTGGCATTCCCTACGGCAATACGGCGGCGCCGCCCCATCCCGACGCCTATGCCGCGCTGATCAAAAAACTCACCGCGCCGCTGGATGTGAGGCTGATCTTCGAGCCCGGGCGGATGATCGCGGGCAATGCCGGCATTCTGGTGACGCGCGTCGTTTTTGTGAAAGAAGGCGTGGCGCGCAAATTCCTGATCGTAGACGCAGCGATGAACGATCTTATTCGCCCGGCGCTTTACGACGCCCATCACGACATTATTCCCGTCATCAAAAACGAAGACGCGGCGCAAACAACCTATGACGTCGTCGGCCCGGTCTGTGAGTCGAGCGACTTCTTCGCGAAACAGCGCGCCATGCCGGAAATGAAGCCGGGCGACCTCGCCGCGATCATGTCCGCCGGCGCCTATGGCGCGGTGCAGGCGTCGCAATACAATACGCGGCCATTAATCCCGGAAGTGCTTGTAAGCGGCGAGCGTTACGCCGTCATTCGCCGCCGCCCGAGCTTTGAGGAAATGATCGCGCTCGAAGACACGCCTGACTGGCTCTAAGCGTTTCTTCCTGCATTACACTTTTACCCCGATAGCGGGAATCGCCGCGACGAAAATTCATCACTTCTGATGAATTCGGGCTGTTTTTTGAGTGTTGGTGAAGAGTTATCCCCCACCTGCGCTGCGGGGTTATCTTCCCTGCTCACTCGATGGCTCACATCAGGAGCACGGACATGCCGCACAGATCAATCCCGGCCATAGTCGCAAAAACGCTAGATCAGTCCGGCGATGGAAAAGTTGTTGTAAACGATCAGCGCATTGCCAGTCGTCGCGACAGCGAAGAAGAACAACACGATCCAGTGCGGGAACCACAGCACCATGAAGCTGATCAGCCCCTGAAGCCCGAGCTTGGCGATGATCCAGCCATCGCCGGCATGCACCATCATCGAACTGACGAAAGGGTTGGCTTCGACGCCAGCCCCGCTTTCGATCGCAATCACGGTGGAGATAATATCGGTGACGCCAACGATGTTGTAGATCCCCACAAGGACCCAGGCGGCGGCGGTCAGCCAGACCGAGGCGCGGGAGCGGCGCGCGTCTTCCCCCAATTGCTGACGGCGCTTCGATGAGGTGAGCGTAAAAACCAACCTGATCTCCCGTTTTTGTTAACCTGTTTTCGCCAGCGATGCGCCAGACTGAGAAAGCTTTAAGGTGAAGCGGCGTCGACGAATGCAACTTCAAGAGCTATTGTGCAAGAAGTATGACCACCAGCGTGACACAGCCGGAAAAACCTGCCGGCCCGGCACCTGAAACGCCTGACGGCAAAGGCTCCAGGGCCCCGAAGCGTCGGCGCATCCCGGGCGCGGGGGCGATTTTCGCCGCCCGGCTTGTCCTCTTTTGGGAAAGGCTGTGGCCGGCGGTCCTGCCCGCTTTGGCGGTCCCGTCCGTTTTCGTCTTCATCAGCCTTTGCGATCTCTGGAAACTGATCCCGCCTTTCCTGCATTGGGGCATTCTAGTGATTGGCGGCGCCGCGTTCGCCGGCCTCCTCTATGACGGCCTGAAAGGCGTGCGGTTTCCCTCGCGGCGCGAGGCGCAGGCGCGTCTTGAAGAAGACGGCCATGTGGACCACGCCGCCTTGCAAGCCATGGATGACCGGCCGTTCAGCGCGGACGATCAGGCGTCGCCATTATGGCGCGCGCATCTGGAAGCGAGCGCGGAGCGAGCGCGCGCGGCGCGGCTGAACCGTGCGCGCGACACCGCCGGCGGTCGCGATCCGTGGGGCCTGCGCTTTATCGCCCTCGGGCTTCTCGCCATCGGCTTTGTCGCCAGCGGCAAGGATACGCTGTCGCGGCTTGCGCTCGGTTTCGATCCGCAGGCCCATGCGGGCGCCGGAAAACTGGTCGCCGATTTATGGATCGAGCCGCCCGCCTATGCCGGCCGGGCGCCGATCTATCTTTTGCGCGCGGGCCAGCCCATGCCCGCCGGCGCCGATCAGATTGATGCGCCCGAAGGCTCCGTCCTGAAAGCGCAGGTCAATGGCGGCGGACGCGTCCGCCTGACCTATCAGACAGAGAATGAAACCAAACGCGCCGCCTTTGATCGCGACAGGCAGGCCGCGCGCGCAGAGATCGCCATCGGCGAAAGCGGTTTGTTGCGGCTCAGGCTCGGCGCAAAGGAAGGCCGCTGGCCGATCGGCGTTCTCGCCGACGCCACGCCGACCGTCACCTTCGTCGAGCCTCCGGCGCGCACCGACGACGCCCGCGTCGATTTCACCGTCTCCATCGAGGATGATTACGGCGTCGCCGACGCCTGGCTCGTGATGCGTCTTGACCCCGATCAGGAGCGTCCGCTGGATTCGTCGCTGCTCGACAAAACCGCGCTGGGGGAAACCCGCACCATCCCCATTGACGGCGTCAGGGGCGTAAGCGGAGAGCGCTCGGCGACCCTCGATCTGCAGGCCGATCCGTGGGCGGGGCTTCAAGTGCTGGCGAAAGTCGTCGCCCGCGACGGCGCCGGACAGGAAGGCGACACCGGCGAAGTCGCGGTCATTCTCCCGACACGGATGTTTTATAACCCGGTGGCGAAAGCGGTCATCGAACAGCGCCAGACGCTCGCCGTCTCGGCGGAAGACTGGCGCCGCGCCGCGCGGTCATTCGACGCCATCACAATGGCGCCCGATATTTTCTACGAAGAAAAGCCCACGCATTATCTCATGCTGCGCTCCGCCTTTTGGCGGGTGATGCGCCGCAATGGCGACGGCTATGAAGACGCCGTTGAAAAATTCTGGCCCCTCGCCCTGCAACTGGAAGACGAAGCGCTGGAGCTTGCGCGTCAGCGTCTTGAGGCGGCGCGCGAGGCCTTGCGGCAGGCGCTCGAACGCGGCGCCAGCGACGAGGAGATCGAACGGCTGGTCGAAGAGTTGCGTCAGGCCATGAATGATTATCTGACGGCGCTCGCGCAATCGGGGCAGCCGATGGAGGAGGCGTCGCAAAACGCCCAGCAACTCGATCAATCGGATCTCGACGACATGCTCGATTCGATCCGAGACCTTTCGCAACAAGGCGCCAATAACGCCGCGCGGCAAATGCTCTCCGATCTGGAAAACATGCTGAACAATCTGCGCCTCTCTCAGGGCGGCGCCGGACAAAATGGAGAAGGCCAAAGCGGGCAAGGCCAGAGCGGCCAAGGCGAACGCGGCGGCGCGGCCGGCGCCGCAGGCGAACTGATCGGCCGCCAGCGCGAACTCGCCGATGAGGCTTTTGAGCGACGGCGCGAAGGCAACCTCAATGGCGACGATCTGGCGTCGCGCGAAGGCGGGCTTGGCGGCGATCTCGACGCGCTGATGGATGCGCTTGAAGGGGACAGCGAAGCCGACCCAAGCGGTGATGCGGGACGCGCCCTTGGCCGCGCGCGCAGCGCCATGCGCGAGGCCGAAGGCGCGCTGGCCGGCGATGATTTCGGCGCCGCCGGAGACGCCATGGAGCGCGCAATCGCCAATTTGCGCGACGGCGCCGAAGCGCTCGCCCGCGAACAGATGCGCCAGGCGCAGGGAGAACAAGGCGGCGGCGAAGGACAACGGGACGGCCGCGGCGCCGACCCGCTCGGCCGCCCGGCCGGCGACATTGCGGGCGAAGGCGTTGACGTGCCCGGCGAAAGCGAAGCGGGACGCACCCGCGCCGTGATCGAGGAATTGCGCCGGCGGCTTGGCGAACCCGGTCGCGACGAAGATGAGGTCGACTATCTGGAGCGGTTACTCGAGCGGTTTTAGAACGGCACGCCAAAAAAAACGGCGCGCCCGAAAGCGCGCCGTTTATATCTCAGTGTCGAGAGCCGTTACGCTCTGGCGCGGGTCCAGGGGAACGGCGCATTCGCATCGCGGTGACGACCGCCAATGCCGCCAGCGAAATAAGCGCCGGCTGCTGCAACGAGCGCGCTGGCGCCCAACAGAAACGCGCTGATGGCGCCGACTTTACGAGCTCTATCTGCTGCTTCGCGTGTTGTCGTTTCCCACTGATCGACGCGCGTGCGCGCTTCGCCTTCGGTGAGATCAGTGTTGTCTGCAATAACTTCAGCCGCAGCTTGTTTGTCATTTCCAGACAATTCACCGTCCGCGCCCGCGCGCGCAAGCACTGCCGCAATCGTCGCGCGGTCACCGGCGTCGGCGTCGCCGCCACGCAACATGATCGCAGCATCCGCATCATTATCCGTCATGACATTCGCACCAAGACTGGCGGCGCCGGCGGCCATATGAGCCGACAATGCAGCGCCGATCAGCAAGCCCGTCGCCCAAACGACAAGCCCGTGAACGCCGTCGCGAAACTCAACAGAATCCGCCGTTGCGCCGATAACGGGCCGGCGCAATCTGCCGGCGATATAGCCGCCAGCGAGGAAGCTGAAGATCATAACGAAAAGCACCCATGCCATGGTAATGTAGCTAAGCGTGTCCGCTTCCGCGCCCTGCCCCGGAAAGGGAGACGAGACGGAAAGCCCAACGCCGCCGCCAAAAGCAAAAAGCACAAGTGAGATTGCCGAAGCGACAAATGCCCCGGCGAAAACAGCGCCCCACTCCATATAGGAATGAGCGCTTCCTTCATCGTCGGATACGACGACGCCAATTTTTTCCGTGCTGCTCATGACCTTAAAGCCCTAAGAACGACAGAATGGCCATTACGACAACGACAAGCCCTACAAGATAAATAATTCCATGCATTGTTTTCTCTCCTTCGCCGATTCCGGTCGATCGGCGTTCATGTGTTCTGTTGAAACACACGCGACCGTGATAGGTTCCGAAGAGAAAGAAGGCAGTGACGCCGCAACGCAATAAATTCGCCTAATTGGCGGACCCGAGGAGCGGCAGCCCGCGTTTGCGGCCATCGTCATCCATGCCGTAGCCGACGAGGAAATCATCCGCCTGCGCCTCAAACCCGATATAGTCGCATTTAAGGTCCTCGGCGTGGCCGGTGAGTTTCTTCACAAAGACACAAAGCTTCACGTCTTTGGCGCCGCGATCCTCAATCATGCCTTTGCCGAAATGCAGCGAACGCCCGGTGTCAAGGACGTCATCGACGAGCAACACAGTCCGGCCTTTGATATCAACCGAGAAATCCTTGAGCAGGGTGACAACGCCTGACGATGCGCGTGCCCCGCCATAAGAGGACAGCTGCACAAAATCCACATGCGGATCGGCGCCGTGTCGGTACAGCGCGCGCAAGAGATCCGCCGCAAAGATGAAAGCGCCGGTCAGAACCGGCGCGAGAAGGAAGTCCTTCGGAAGGTCGCGCGCCATTTCCGCCGCCATCGCATCGATCCGCTGGGCGATTTCATCTTCCGTAAAAAGCGTGCGCATTGTCAGTCCATCCCGCCGTCTTCACCGTTGGGAGGCTCATAGAATCATTTCGGCCGCCACGCCAGACGCCGATCTACTGAATAGCTGCTGTATTATGCCTTGAAAGCGGCGGTTATTCGCCTTTGCCGGGAATCAGCGATTCAAGAACGCTCTTTTCCGGCGCGAAGGAAAGCGCCACTTCTGCGACCCCTTCAGGCGCCGGCGCACGGGTGATGAAATCAACCATTTCGCCTTCCGCCACGTCGCTCTGATTAGCCGAGAATGTCCAGCGCGCCAGCAATTCTCCGCGCGATCCCAATGCCTCGGCCTGGAGCAGCGGCGCCGCCACCAGCCCGTCCGATTCATTGCGCAGATTGCCGGTAATCTCGATGGTGGGTCCGTTGGTGGACATGGCGAGACGGTGGCGGACATTTTCAATGGCGAGACCATAGGGGTTCGCTTCAATACCAATCACGGCATAGGCGTCAGCCGTTTTCGGCGCCACTTTGACGATCTCGTCACGATAGACCAGAACGCCATAAACTACCGCCGCAACCACACCGAGCCACGCCGTCCAACCGACAACGCGCAACGGCGTGAGGCGGTTTTTCTCACGCGATTCTGCGCGGCGGCGCGCCTTGCGAATAGCGCGCTCAAGTTCACGCGGCGTTACGCGCAGAGCTGCAAAAAATTCTTCATCGAGATCTTCAGGATTGAGCGGACGCACATCCTCCATCCGCGCCAGTGCAGTCGCCCGGCGCCGTTCCGCGCGAATCTTTCGTCCGAACCCACGCGTGCGTTCGCCGCCATCTTCATCCACGTCTTCCCAGTCCGCGTCGACGACATAAGCCGCGTTATACTGATCCTGTTCGTCTTCTTCCGCATCGTCATCGGCAAAACGCAGAGATTCGCGCTCTTCGGGTTTTTCCTTGCGTTTGCGAGAAAATAACGGACGACGGTCGTCTTCCTCATCTTCCTCGACGATGAACTGACGGCCCTTGCGCCAACCTTTGCCGGCTGGCGCGTCATCATCATCCTCCTGATCGCGGCCCTTACGAGACGCCGGCGAGGTGAAAAGCGAATCATCGTCGTCATCCTCGTCTTCCTCTGCGAGGCGGCGGGCGCTACGGCTGCGCTTGGAGGCGGATTTTGTTTCGCGTTCCTCCTCTTCCTCGCGCCAGTCACGCTTTGCCGATTTGATGGTCTTGGCGCGCTTGGCGCTTGTGCGATCGTCGTCTTCTTCCGGCTCGTCATCTGCGATGCCGACTTTCATGCGGGGACGCGCGGCGCGGCTATCCTCGTCTTCATCCCCGTCTTCTTGGTCATCTTCAGCCGCCTCCACGCGCCGTTTGGCGCGGGCTGAGGCTTTCTCGTCCTCGATGTCCTTATCATCGTCATCCTGGTCAGCAGCGCGCTTGGCCGCTTTCTTCGCGACGGGCTTGTCCAGCGGCTCCATGTCGAGCAGCTCCGGCGCCGGCACAAACCAGCTTTCGCCGCAGGACGAACAGCGCACAGAGCGGCCATTTGGGGAAAACCGCTCATCATCCACATCATATCGAGTGGTGCATTCAGGACAGGTGATTATCATGTGAGACCAGAATCGTTTATGTGTTCGCCGTGAGCAGGCGCGCTGAAAGGCGCGCCCCCGACCGCTGCAACAGGATCGCCATGGACGCCGGCAAGGAAATCGTCAGGTTTGAAGAAATGGGCCTCGCCTATGAGGACGCGCCGGAAACCCTGAGCGACGTCACCATGACCTTGCGCGAAGGCGAGTTCCGTTTTCTCACAGGGCCGTCGGGCGCCGGCAAGACGTCGCTTCTGAAAATGATCTATCTCGCCCACAGACCAACGCGCGGCCGGTTTTTCCTGTTCGGAGAGAACGCAACCGAGGCCCCGCGCGAGGCGTTGCCTGCGCTGCGCCGGCGTATCGGCGTCGTCTTCCAGGAATTCCGTCTCCTCGATCATCTCACGGCCTATGAAAATGTGGCGCTGCCCATGAAAGTCGCAGGCGTTAACCAAAACCAATACCGGGAAGACGTAAGCGAACTCTTAAATTGGGTTGGTTTGGGGGATCGCATGGACGCCAAACCGCCGACGCTTTCCGGCGGTGAAAAGCAGCGCGTGGCGCTCGCCCGAGCGCTTGTTTCCAAGCCTGATCTCATTCTCGCTGACGAGCCGACGGGCAATGTCGACCCGGCCATGGGCGAGCGCATTATGAAATTGTTCGTTGAACTTAACAAACTCGGGGCTGCGGTGATTGTCGCAACCCATGACCTGCATCTCGTGCAATCCATCGGTAAACCGGTGTTAAGAATTGGTGAAGGCCGGGTGACCCGTAGCGCTGGCGCAGGAGGCGCGGCGTAATATGACGCAGACGGATGAGCGCGACACCAAAGAGGAAACGGCTGCCCTAAAAGCTCCGCGGCGCAGGATGTTTAGCCGTCAGACTGCGCCGCTGCTGCCCGAAGCGGGGGCCGCCGGCGCGCCCCTGACCGCCGTGATCGCGGTCATGTCCTTTCTCGCGGTGTTGGCGATGGCGTCGCTTTTGATGGTCAATCGCGCCGCCAGCGAATGGACCTCCGCCCTGCGGTCGGAAATCACCGTACAGGTCAAAGGCGCCAGCGCCCAAGAGATAGAGGGCAGCGTTGAGGCGGTGCTGCGTGTCCTGCGCGACACCGAAGGCGTACTCGAAGCGACCGAAAAAAGCCGCGAAGAAACGGCGGAGCTTCTGGAGCCGTGGCTGGGCGACGGCAATGCGCAGTCTTTCCTCAACATTCCGGCGATCATTGAAGTGAAGGCCGCGCCGTCTTTGCGTGACAATCTGGACCTGTTGCGCAATCGCATCGCCGCAGCGGCGCCGACGGCAAGCCTTGACGATCATGCGCGCTGGCATGACCGTCTGTCCGGCGCAGCGCGCTCAGGGCAAGCCATGGCCTTTGGGGTTTTCCTGCTGGTAATGGGCGCAGCCTGCGCCATATCGATTTTCGCGGCGCGAGCCGGTCTTGCCGCCAACCATGAGATCGTCTCGGTGCTGCATCTGGTCGGCGCGACAGACGGCTTCATCGCCGCAGAGGTGCAGCGACGATTTTTCATTCTCGGTCTTCGCGGCGCGCTTCTTGGTCTTTTCGCCGCGCTGACCGCGCTGGTTGTGGCCGGCGTCGCGATGCGCGCTGGCGGCGCGGCGGACAATTTCCTGCCCTCGCTCCGGCTCGGCGGCTGGATGATCCTCTGGCTTGCGGCGGCGCCAGTGGCCACCTGCCTCGTGACGGCGGTGACAGCGCGCCTGACAGTATTAAAAACTCTAAGTCAGCAATATTAAACTGTGGCAGGCGCGACGGTGGGGCGCTGGCACGCCGCCGCGCCTTCGGCTAAACTGGCATTCGGGCGGTGCAGGTGGAAGAAGATTCGCGTGAGACGGCTGATTGCTTTTTTGACCGGATTGGCGCTGCTTTGGGCGGGCGGGCTCGCCCTTTTCATCGCGGCCCTGCCCCAACCCGGCGCCACGGCGGCCAGCCCCGTGGAAGGTGTCGCCGTTTATACGGGCGGCGGCGGCGCCCGTATTTCCTCCGCCATGGCGATTTTCGCTGACGGCGCCGGCGAACGACTTTTAATCTCCGGCGTCCACCCAGACACTTCAGCGGCGCGACTTTCGGAATTCTGGGTCGGGCCTAAAGAACAATTTGACTGCTGCGTCGATCTCGGCCGCGATGCGCTCAGCACCGAGGGGAATGCGGGTGAACTAAGCGCCTGGGCCGCGTCGCATCAATACAGCAACATCATTCTGGTGACGTCCGATTATCACATGCCTCGCGCCCTTACGGTGACGCGCGCGCGTATGCCGGACGCTACGATTATTCCTTTCGCTGTCGCCTCCGGCTATCTCGACGATCAAGGCCGTCCCGCATCGTCTCAGGCGGTTCTTAAACTTGCGGGCGAATATACAAAGTTCCTTCTCGCGCGTGTGAAAGCGTTGATCCCTGTCGGCAACCGCTAACCGCATGGCAAGGCGCATCCGCTCAGCGGCCTTTTCGATCTATCTCGTCGTTACTGTCGTCGTGATGGGCGTCGTCTGCATGCCGGTGATGATGTTCGGGCGCGATGCAACCCGGGCGACCGTAAAACTATGGGCGCGTCTCGCCCTTTTCGGGCTGCATCAGATCGCTGGCGTTTCCTATAATGTTGAGGGCGCCGAAAACATGCCGCAAGGCGGCGCGCTCATCGCCGCCAATCATCAATCCATGTGGGAGACCATTGCGCTTTACGCCCTTGCACGAAAGCCGGTGATGATTTTCAAAAAGGAGCTCAAAGCCATTCCGATTTACGGTTGGTGGGCTTCGCGCGCCGGCAACATTGCGGTGGACCGGAAGGGCGGCGCAAAAGCCCTTCGCGCTATGACCCGCGCCGTCAAAGCCCGGGCGGAGGCCGGCGAGCAAGTCATCATCTTCCCCGAAGGCACGCGCACGCTGCCCGGTGAAACCAGGGCGCTTCAGCCCGGTGTGGCCGGGATTTACACCGCGATGGAAACCCCTTGCACGCCGGTCGCCCATGATAGCGGGCGCTTCTGGCGCCATCCGGGCGGCGAAAAAATTCCGGGCGCCATCACAATGCGCATCCTGCCGGCGATTCCCGCCGGGCTGGACCGCAGAGAATTCCTGCGCGTTCTTGCCGCCCGCCTTGAAGGCGGACGACCTGATCTCATCCCTGCGGAGATCCCGACCGATGGCTGACGGAAAATCGACACATCAACGCTGGCTTTATATTCCCTGGGGAATCGCTGCGGTCATCTTCGTCGCTTATTTCATGCTCTGGCGTTACGGCGCAGGCGAAATGGAAAAGGCCGTCACCTTATGGGTCGACGATCAGCGCGCTAGGGGTCTCGAGGTTTCGCATGGCGCGCTGAGAGCGGATGGATTCCCCTTTTTCCTGCGCCTTCATATTGAAGAACCACATATCGCTGCGCCGCGCGTTTGGGATTGGCGCACACAGCGTCTGACCATCGATGCCTTGCCTTACGATCTCAACCGACTGATTTTCTCAACGCGCAGCGAACAGGCTCTGTCACTCAAAAATTATGGCGACTGGCGCATCATTGCGGAGGATTTTCGCGTCTCTGTCGCCAATGACAAAAAACGCGACTGGGTGGCTGCGGTGAGCATTGGCGGCGCAACGGCGGCGCGAGACCAAGACGGCGCGGAAGCGTCAATCGGCGAGCTGGTCATGGATCTCGCGCCCGATGAAGCGGATCTGACTGTTCTCACAATAAACCTGATGGCTGTTAACGCTCGGACCAATGCAAACGGAACCGAGATCAATCTCGACAAGCTCCAGACAAGCCTGTCTGCAAGCGAGAGCTACGCCATAAGCGATGCGGACGCCTGGCGCCGGGCCGGCGGGGCGCTTCATATTGGCGGGCTTTTCGCGCAGCTCGAAGAAGGCCGCTTCGCCGCGACGGGAACGTTGAAACTCGACGCTGACGGCTCTCCAGAGGGCGCATTAAAGACCGAAATCATTGCGCCCGCGCCATTTATCCAGCTTCTCGCCAAGGCTGGCGCCCTTAACACGGAAGAGGCGGAAAAAGCGGCGGCGACGCTCACCCTCGCTGCCATCGCAGCAGGCGGAACACTGACGGCGCCGATTGAACTGAAGGAAGGCGCGGCGCATATCGCCGGCGCCAAAATCGCCGATCTTCCGTCCACAGATTAAGCGTCAGCCATACATGGCGCCGAGCGGCGCGTCTTCATTGTGGGTTTCCACAAGGCGGGAGAAATTGTCGAGATAGATAGCGCCTTCAGCCGTCTTCTGGACAATGACGATACGCTTGTCATTGGCGTCGCGCACACGTTTCACGAAACCAAGGATCGAGAGCGCATCAAGCGCCCGTGAGATCGCCGGCTTCGGCACGTTCAAATCGCGCGCGAGCGCGCGCACCGTATGCGGGCCCGGGCGCAGATAGACGGTCAGGAGGATCGACCACTGACGCATGGAAAGGTCTGGCCCGTCCGCGCGCACAGCGTCGCACATGACTTCCCGCCAGCTTGTGAGATTATCCGTCGACGCCATCGTCCGGCCTGTCGCCCTATCCGTTCAAAAAGAAGCCCTATGCTTGCAACCGTTCGCACGCAAAGGGCAAGGCCGAATTACGGGCGATAACGGTCCGAGAAAACATCGAAGAGGGCGCGAATCGCCTGGGCTTCGCCGCCGGAAGGACGGCCGGGCGCAGCTTTGGGCCGCCAGGCATAGAGGTCGAAATGCATCCAATGCGCGGCTTCGCCAGCAAATTTCTTGAGGAAGAGGGCCGCCGTGACCGAACCTGCGAAGTTGCCGCCGGTAATGTGGTTCACATCGGCGATCTGGGAGGACAGCATGGATTCATAGCCCCGCCAGAGCGGCATCCGCCAGACAGGATCAAAGGTTTTCACCGCCGACCGTTCAAGCGCGCCGCAAAGATCGGCGTCGTCACAATAATAGGGCGCAAGGTCAGGGCCGAGCGCCACGCGAGCCGCCCCGGTGAGGGTCGCCAGCGAAATCATTAGATCCGGGGCTTCCTCGCCGCCATAGGTAAGGGCGTCAGCGATAACGAGCCGGCCTTCAGCGTCGGTATTGCCGATCTCGACCGTCAGCCCTTTGCGGCTTTTGAGAATATCCCCCGGCCGAAAGGCGTCGCCTGAAATGGCGTTTTCTACAGCGGGAATCAGCACCCGCAGGCGCACCTTCAGCCCCGCCTCCATAATCATACGGGCAAGACCGAGACAGTGAGCGCTGCCGCCCATATCTTTTTTCATGAGCGCCATGCCTGCAGCGCCTTTGATATTGAGCCCGCCCGAATCGAAAGTGACGCCCTTACCGACAAGGGTGAGTTTCGGCGCATTTTCATCGCCCCAGCGCATATCAATGAGCCTTGGCGATCCCTTCGCCGCCCGCCCGACCGCATGGATCATGGGGAAATTCTGGCCAAGAAGGTCCTCGCCGACAATTGTCTCGACCTGGGCGCCCATTTCCGAAGCAAGATTGCGGGCCGCCTGTTCAAGCGCCGCCGGGCCCATATCGCCCGCGGGCGTGTTAACGAGATCGCGGACCAGAAAAACCGACGCAGCCGCACGTCTCAGGGCGGCGGCGTCCGCATTCTCCGGCGCCACCAACCGCGCAAGCGCAGGCTTTTGCTGCTTGTAGCGATCGAAGCGATACCCGCCGAGAAGCCAGCCCAGCACAGCCAGGTCAGCCGCATCTTTTTCCAGGCTATCAGCGAAAACATAATCGCCCTCCGGCAGCTTTTCCGCAGCAGCCGCCGCGATCAATGGATCGCTTCCATCGCCCAGCCCAAGCAGCGCCGCCTCGCCGTCACTGAAAACCCCGCCGGTTTCCCCGTTAAAGCCGTTTATCTGCGCAAGCTGTTTCAAGCCTTGCGGCGCGTCACTTTCATTGAGGCCGCCATCGCGCACCATATAGATTTTCGTCGCTGCATTCGCCGCGGCGCGTTCATAGTCGCTTAACAGATGAGGGGCCATAAATATTCCGTTAACTTACCAAGTCAGAACCGCATTAGGTTGCACATTAAGCATACGGTTAAGCCTTTATTGAATTCCTTGGGTCACGATGCGCCTGATCCATCAATGGAATTCATCGAGGCGCAACCCATGCTTACCGCATCCAAGCTTGCAACGAAATACGCGATTGTAGCTGGCGCAGCTATTATGCTGCCTGCCTGTGCATCATCGGTGCAGAAAACAACCGCGTCCGCCGGAATCGGAAATAACGACTATCGCGAAGCGATCGGCGTTTATTCGTCATCATCAGGCGATGAAGGCATGGACCCTATCGCCGCCGCCGCATTCTGGGGCACACGATACAACACCGATCAGTCCGATCCTGCCGTGGCTGTCAATTTTTCCCGCGCCTTGCGCAAGATCGGCTCCAATGAAGAAGCTGTCGGCGTGATGCAGAAAACAGCCGCCACGCATTTGGACAATGCGGACGTCAACCTTGAATATGGCAAGGTTCTCGTCGAAAGCGGTCGCGCCTTTGAAGCAGTGCGTTATCTTGAAACGGCTGTTGCGAAAGCCCCGGCTGACTGGCGCGCGCTTTCCGCCTATGGCGTCGCGCTCGACCAGATCGGCGAACATGACGAAGCGCGCGCAAAATATGACCGTGCTCTTGGCGTCGCTCCGGGCGAAGTCATGCTGCTCAACAATAAAGGTCTTTCCTACGCGCTTGACGGCAATCTTTCCCAGGCGCGCCAGACGCTGCGCCAGGCCGCCACGAATGCAGGCGCCGATTCCCGCATTCGCCAGAACCTTGCTCTCGTTCTCGCTCTTTCCGGCGACATGCGCGAAGCCGAACGCCTGGCGCGCTCGGACCTTCCGCCGCTGGTCGCCGACAACAATATCGATGTTTACCGTCAACTGATGAATCAGCCTGCCTATTGGGATCAATATGCCGCAGGCGATGTGGACACCCCGAATTTCGACGATGTTCCCGCTGCGCCGCTGTCGCCGGTCGCTCCTTCGCCGAAGCCACAGCTTCAGGAAGAGCCCAAGGAAGACGAAGAAAAAGCGGACACATCTCCAGTTGCGCTTATGGAAGTCGCGCCGGTCACCAGCGCCTCCATGCCAGCCGAGCCAGCCCCCGTCGAGGGCGGCATTGAGCTCAAAACCGACGAATAATTGGTCCAGGGGACCGATTGCAGGCGCTGCGTACGAAGCGCCAGGTAGCGTAAGCCGCTTCGAGCAGGGTTCGGGGCGGTTTTCGCGTTTCAGGCGGCTTAAAAAACGCCTCTTCCCGGCGGTCGTCCGCGACTGTTGCCTTTGCGCTATCGCAATCGGCGCAGCGCGCGATAAGCTCCCATTGCATGTTTAGACGATTTCGCGCGATCGGCCCGGGGGCGCTTACGGCGGCCGCGTTTATCGGCCCAGGCACAGTGACGACGGCGACCCTCGCCGGCGCAGGCTATGGTTACGCGCTGGTTTGGGCGCTGGTCTTCGCCACCATCGCCGCCATCATCTTGCAGGAAACAGCGGCGCGGCTAGGCGTCATCTCCCGGCTCGGCCTCGGCGAAGCGGTGATGCAGCGCTTTTCAACGGCGCCATTGATAAAATGGACCGCCGCTGCACTGATCATCTCTGCGCTGTTTATCGGCAACGCCGCCTATGAAGGCGGCAACATCGCCGGCGCTATTCTGGGAGTTGAGGCGGCGGCGCCAGACCTTGCTTCCCGGACAGTTCTAGCAGGGATCATCGCCGCCTTCGCTGGCGCAATCCTCGTATTCGGCGGATATCGCATCATCGAGAAAGTGTTGATCAGCGCCGTCCTGTTGATGACCATCGCGTTTGCAACTGCGCTTATCATTATCAGACCTGACTGGTCCGCGCTCGCAAGAGGGGCGCTTCTTCCCACCATTCCCGCCGGCGCCTTTCCACTCGTGCTCGGCCTCATTGGCACGACGATTGTGCCCTATAATCTCTTTCTGCACGCGGCGGCGGCGCGCAAACGCTGGCAAGGCGCCGAAGGTCTCGACGAAGCCCGTTTCGATGCGCGCGTTTCGATCGGCATGGGCGGCGTTGTTTCCATTCTTGTCCTGTCGACGGCGGCGGCCAGTCTTTTCGGAACGGGCCTTCAGATCACCAATGCTAGCGATATGGCCCAGCAATTGGAGCCCGCTTTTGGCGCCGGCGCGACCTATCTTCTGGCGTTGGGCCTTTTTGCTGCGGGGCTTTCCTCAGCTATCACCGCGCCGCTCGCCACAGGCTTCGCCGCGGCGGAGCTGTTCGGATTTGAAAGCGATCCCTCTGCGCTCAAATTCCGGCTGGTTGCAGGCGCGGTCCTCCTTATTGGCGCGCTTGTCGCCATGACGGGCGCCCGCCCCGTTGAGCTCATCCTTTTCGCCCAGATCGCCAATGGCGTTCTGTTGCCCGTGATTGCCGTCTTTCTGCTCTATGCCGCCAACAATCATCAATTGCTGGGCAAACACGCAAATGGGGCGCTCGCCAATATCGGCGGCGTTGTCGTTACGCTCATCGCCGCCGGGCTCGGTTTGCGCGGCGTCCTGCGCGCCTTCGGACTGATGTGATGCGCACCATAGACCTCAATGCAGATATGGGCGAATACGCCGATGACGCACAGCGCGATATTGAAAAAGCGCTGATGCCGCTGGTCACTTCCTGTTCCATCGCATGCGGCGGTCATGCGGGAACAGCGGAAACCATGTGTGTGACGGCGCGCCTCGCCAAGCAACACAATGTCAGAACCGGCGCTCATCCCTCTTACCCTGATCGCGAAGGTTTCGGACGGCGTCCGGTCGCACTTTCTGCTGAAGAATTGCGCCTGTCGCTCACCTTGCAGGTTGAGGCGCTCAAAGGCGTCCTCGCATTGGAAGCGCTGCCGCTTTCTCATGTGAAATCCCATGGCGCGCTCTACAATGATGCAGCGCAGGACATCGCATTGGCGCGTGTCGTAGCGTCCGTCAGCATCGGGACTACTCTTGTGGGCCCTGCAGGGTCTGCTCTTGAGGCTGCGGCGAAAGAAGCCGGGCTCTCATTTGCTGCGGAAGGTTTTGTAGACCGGCTCTATCTCGCTTCAGGAGCGCTTTCCCCCCGCAGCGAGCCGGGCGCCATCCTTGCTGATTTAGATGCGCGCGCAGCGCAGGCGCTTGCGATTGCAAAGGGTGAACAATTAAGAGCCCGGGATGGCGATCTTGTCGTCAGGGCGGACACGCTTTGCATACACAGCGATTCACCGGGCGCCGTTGAAACAGCTGCGGCTGTGCGCAAGGCTCTTGATGGGGCGGGCATCACTATCAGGCCGTTCGCATGAGCGCCTTTTCCTGTTCGGTGACGCCTTTCGGCGAAAACGGATGGCTGGCGACACTCTCCGGCGACGACATGGTCGACCGCGCCCTTGCCGCCAACTCCGCCGCTGACGCGTTACGCTGTTTATCCGGCGTGACAGACGCCGTTGCAGGTGTTGAAAGCCTTGTCCTTCGCTTTCACCCCGAAGAAATGACGTCTGAAGAGGCAAAAAATAAACTTGAAGACGCGCTGAAAAAATCAGCGATGCAGACCGCGCCACCTGGACCGGCGATAGACATTCCGGTTTGCTATGGCGGTGAACACGGGCCCGATTTTGAAGCGCTTTGCGAGAAGCTTTCGATCACCGGAGACCAGTTAATTGCGCTTCATTCATCCCAACTCTATCGCGTGCTGACTGTCGGCTTTGCGCCGGGCTTCGCTTATCTGGGGCCCTTGCCGTCGGCGCTGCAGACGGGGCGCCTTTCAACGCCGCGTGCGTATGTGCCTTCCGGCTCTGTCGGCGTGGCGGGCACCATGACAGGCGTTTACGCACTCGCCTCCCCCGGCGGCTGGCCCCTGATCGGTCGCACGCCGAAAAAACTTTTCGACGCCCATGGCGCCAAGCCTTTCCTTTTCTCAGCCGGCGCCGCTGTACGATTTCAGCCCATAGACGAAGATGCCTTCAATGCATTGAAGACGGACCTGACATGACCGTCATCGCTGAACTCACATCACCCGGCCTGATGACGACCCTTCAGGATCTCGGGCGGCCGGGCATGCGCCATCTCGGCGTCCCACTGTCCGGCGCCGCCGATCCGCTTTCTCTTGCCCTCGCCAACGCAGCCACCGGCAATGCGCCTGACGCCGCCGGGCTGGAATGCACGCTGAAAGGCCCGTCCTTGCGCTTCAAGACCGCAGCAAGTTTTGCGTTGGGCGGCGCTGATATGAAAGCGACGTTAAACAACGAACCGCTCGATCTTTACCGGCAACATCACGCACAAGCTGGAGATGTTCTTGGCCTCTGCTCCGCGCAAACCGGTGCGCGCGCCTATATCGCTTTTGCAGGCGGCTTAAGAGGCGAGGATTTTCTGGGGAGCTGCTCTACCTATATCCCTGCCACATTAGGCGGCCATAAAGGCCGCGCATTGATCGCAGGCGATGATATACTCTCTGCTGGTCTTGCGGTTGCATCGCCCCAAGACATTCCAATCACACTCCGTCCCAATATCGCCCATGACTTTTTTCTGCACGCACTGCCGGGGCCGGAAGCGGCTCAGTTGAGTGACGTGAGCCTCACCGACCTTTTCGCAACGGGCTGGACCGTTGGCCGACGCGCAGACCGAATGGGCGTGCAGATAATTGGTGAGGCGCTTTGCCTTCAGGACACGCCGCCGATGGCGTCCAGCCCTGTCTTTCCAGGCACAATCCAGTGCCCCCCGGACGGGAAGCCTTTCCTTCTGCTTTGCGATGCACAGACAGTCGGCGGCTATCCGCGGATTGCGCAAGTGATCGCCGCCGATCTTCACCTTGCCGGACAAATGCGCCCGGGGGACCGCATCTGGTTTCAAAAAATCACTCCAGAGGCCGCACGCGACATCGCGCAGCAAAGAGCCTCATTTTACGGCGACCTCTTCCCCGGCGGGTTTTTCCGCTGATGCCGGCTGCGCGGCGGCGCGAATCTCTCTGAGCCAGTTGACGCGCATCGTCACAATGACGGCGCCCATGGCGATCAGGATGAAAAGACCGGGCAGACCGCCAAGATTGGAAAGCATTCTGACGCCGTCAATTCCCGTCGTTGACGTCATGATGAAGGCGACCGCGCCAATCAGGGCGCCCCAGAAGATTTTCACCCAGCGTTCAGCGCGCGGGCGCTTTTCGCCGGGCTTGATATTTTTCAGGCACACGCTGGTGATCGAATGCGTGTTGGAATCCATCGCCGTTACGAAAGATATAAAGGTAAGACCGACAAACAGCATCATCACGATCGCGCTTGCAGGCAATGCATTGAACAGTGAATAAATCACGGCTTCGGGTCCGCGATCTTCGAGCGCCGCGACGAGCGCATGGTGCTCCGAAGCATCGACGCCAATCGATGCGCCGCCAAAGACAGCCATCCATACCCCGCCAAACAACGCCGGCGCGACAAGATTGAAGAGAATAAACTCGCGCACCGTATAACCGACCGCGATACGTCCCAGAAAAAGCGCCGTCACCGGCGCCCAGGCAAGCCAGTTGGCGAAATAGAAAACGGTCCAGTCCCGGGTCCAGTCAGCGCCGGCGCGTTCACCCAACGCAAGACTGCGCGGAATAAAGGTGACGACATATTCGCCAAGACTTTGTGCGCCCAACGCCAGAATATCGAGAGTCGGGCCCGCGATGAAAACAAAAACAATAAGCACGAAGAAGAACTTCGTGTTGAAGTCCGACAGGACTTTTATGCCGCGCTGAAGTCCGCTGATCGACGACGCCACGAACAGCGCAACGATGAGAAGCGTCACCACAAATCGCAGGAGGGTCGTGTCGTAAATCCCCGCTATCGCCTCAAGTCCGCCCGAAAGCGTCATCACGCCTGCGCCCAACGAAGCCGCGACGCCCGCAACCAATGCATAAAGTCCGACGGCGTCAATGACGGCGCCCGCTTTCCCCGTCGCGGCGCGGCCGAACACCAGCGACAACGGCCCGCTCAGGGAATAGGGCCGGCCAAGATTATAATGAGCCAGCGCGAAGGCGAGCGCCGGCACGGTGTATATAGCGTATGGCGTGATCGTCCAGTGCATGAACATGGAAGAAATGGCGAAGGTGGATGCATCTTCTGTATAGGGATTAATATGGGCGTAAGGCGGCGGCGCCTTGATATGGAACATGGGCTCCGCCGAACCCCAGAACAAAATCCCAATAGCGATCGTGGTGCATAGGGTAATCGAAAACCAGTTCCAGCGATTGAGAATAGGCTTTGCTTCCGGCCCGCCGATCCGCACCGCCCCCAGCGGTGAAATCGCGACCCAGCCAATAAGAAGCACCGCAGCGAAAGACGCATAGCTGAACAGCCAGTCAAAATGCGTCAAAATCCACTGATTGGCGGCGCTGACCAGGTGATGAAACCGGTCGAAGTCAACCAGACTGAAGGCGAGCGCTGCAGTGAGCAGCACAACAGGTGGCCAGAACACGAGCGGGCGGGTGGATTTAACGGTTTCTCTAAAGATGACCTCAGGCCTCACGCATTGCGGAGGTTAGGTCATAACGCACTGAGGCGAGATGCCCAAATCGGCCCTGAAAGGGCTCACAGCCTGAACATGGCTAAGGTCTGAACATTGTCCAGGCGATATGGCGGACGCCGCCATTCATCTGCATCGGATCATCTTTACGGTTGATGTAATAGACGGTCAGCAGCTTGCCGGGCTCCACTTCGATGACCCGGGGATAGCCGCAATCCCAGCTGCCGCCGTCGTCCCGTAGAATTATCTCCCGTCCCCATGAACGCCCGTCATCTTCACTGACCTTGTAGCGCACGCCGGAGGGCATCGTCCGATAGCCGTAAACACAGACAACGCGACCGTCACGCATAGGCACAAGATCGCCCGGCGCGCCAATATCATTCAGCCGGGACAGAAACCCCCAGGTTCGCCCACCATCGTGGCTCTCATAAATCTCCGTCCAGATGACGCTGCGCGCATCACGCTGATAACGCAGGGACGCCAGCACTTTGCCATTGGGAAGAACGACAATGCGCGGATAAAAATGCGGCAAAGGCGAATAGGGCGATTCCAAAACATAAAAAGGCGTTGGCGGCCGTTCCTCCACCATAAAGGAAAGGAAATACCAATCCGCGCCGTTCATGCAGCCATAGACAAGCGGGCGCGGCGACAGCGCTTCGGGTGAGTTGGTCTGGCAGCTAAGAAGATGCACGCCATCTTCGCGCGTCGCATACATGGACGAGCCGAAATTGGTGAGCGACGGCAAATCATATCGCGGCAGGATGATCGGCGCCCGCCAGCTTTTTCCGCCGTCAGTCGATGCGCGCATCCATGATTGAGCCGTCTGCCCGAAAAGCGACGGCACGCCGCCGCCCATGATCAGTGTGTCGCGGCTGAAGAAGTCGAGCGGCGGCAAACCGGACCAATCGGCGGCTTTACCTTCGGGAAAATCCTCTTCTTTTTTCCAGGACATATCGAAAACGGTCTGAAGGCTTGCAGGGCTCCAGTTGCGCCCACCATCGGCCGACCGAATGGTCACCAGATGCGCCGGCTTTTGCGCAATTTGCCCATGGTCTACATCGTCGGCGCCTGCATAATCATTCCGCACTCGCTTGAACCCGGCGACAATGTCGCCGTTTTCCGTTCGCCATAGCCCGCAATAAAACGGCCAGCCGCAATATTCCGCTTCATTGCGATAGACGACGCCATGCTCCGCTCCGGCGACACGTTGTGGTGGTTTGAAATCGTCTGACATGAAACGGGTCCGGTTTGTTTTATTCAGTCGCGATCATCGCGCTTACGGACGGAACGTCGTCCATGCGATATGGCGCACGCCGCCATTCACCTGCACGGGATCGCTTTTGAGGTTCATATAATAGATCGTCATGAGCTTGCCGGGTTCGGTTTCGATGACGCGCGGGTAGCCAAGATCCCAACTGCCGCCGTCATCGCGCAGGATCATTTCCTTGCCCCATGTCCGGCCCTTGTCTTCACTCACCCGGTACCGAATGCCCTGCGGCTCAATGCGATATCCGTAGACACAGACGACGCGCCCGTCGCGCATGGGCACAAGATCGCCCGGGGCGCCCCAGTCATTCACACGCGACAGGAAGCTCCAGGTCCGTCCGCCATCCTTGCTCTCATAAATCTCTGTCCAGATGACATTGCGCGGATCGCGCTGATAGCGCAGCGACGCGAGCATATGTCCGCCCTGCAAAATCGTCACGCGCGGATAGAAATGCGGCGCGGGCGCGAAAGGCGAGCCGCCCTTGTAAAATGCGGATGGCGGCTTTTCAGGCGTTACAAAGGAAAGGAACCGCCAATCGGCGCCATCCATTGACGAATAGACAAGCGGCCGCGGCGACATCGCCTCCGGAGAGGTTGTGTTGAGGCCAAGCAGATGGACGCCGTCTTCGCGCGTCGCATACATGGAGGAGCCGAACGCCGTCAGGGACGGCAGACTGTATTTCGGTAGAAACATCGTTCGCCGCCATGTCCGGCCGCCATCGGCCGATGCGCGCAGCCACGCCTCGGCGCCGGGCGCGAAAAGCCGCGGCAGGCCGCCGCCCATCAACAGCGTATCGCGGCTGAAAAAATCCAGCGGCGGAAGGTCTGACCAGTCAGCCGCATGACCGCCTGGGAGATCGCTCCCCTCCCGGTAGTTCATATCGAAGACTTCCTGAAAACTGTTCGGGTCCCAGCTTTGTCCGTTGTCGGTTGATCGGATCGTCCAGAGCTTGCCGCGATGGCGCGTCAGATTGTTATGATCGACATCATTATAGGCGTTGTACTCGGTCGGTATGCGCTTGAAGCTTGCGAGAAGGCTTCCGTCAGCCGTTTTCCAGAAACCGCAATAAAACGGCCAGCCGCAAAACTCACGCTCATTGCGATAGACAACGCCATGCTTAACTGTTTCGTCGAGTTGCGGGCGTTGAAATTGCGTTTTCAAAGGATCGGCGCGACGCGTCGCGGGCGCACCGGTGGCGCAGGATGCGAGCGCCGTCACGCCCAAGCCGGAAATAAGCACGCCGCGGCGTTCGATCATTGTTTCTCAATCGCGTTGCGAAAAGTGACGCCTCGAAGATATGACGCGCGGCGCCAACACGACTTGCCCGAAAAGGACCAAAATGTTGTCGGGCGTCCGATTGATAAGCGTGTTGCAACGCGGCATTTGACCGTGCAGGCGCTGATTTTGGATGATCTCGGCCTTCTCTCAGTATCTTGTTGCAAGCGCGTTTCGGTCGCCTACAAACTTTACGTTATCCGCGATAAGCCCTGTTGGAGAACCGCAATGATTGAACGACGTAACGTACTGATTTCCGGAATCGTCGGCGCCGGCCTGGCTGCCAGTCCCGCCGTCGCCAAAAAGTCTGCGGTGATCAAAACATATCAGGCCCCGCGCGGCGCGAAAGACGTCGATCACGCCGTCGTTTATCGCCGCGAAGATGAATTTTGCTCCTGGCCGTATACAATGGGGTTCTGGGAAACCGCGAATGGCGACTTCCTCCAGAGCTTTTTGTCTCTGACCGTCGTCTATGACGATCCGAACAATATCAATCACGACAATCTCGCCTCCAGAGCCACGGATCGGCGCATGGTGACAGTTCGCTCCACCGATCGGGGCCGGACCTGGAACGGCGATAACCCGATCATCAACATGCTTGATCGCGGCAATAACGGGACCACAGGACCAATTGAGGACTGGGGCCCGGTCAACTATCTCGACAAAAATGTGCTGATCAGCAATTTCGGCCAAAATTTCGGCAAGCCCGACGCGCGCACCTATATCCAGATTTCAAAGGATTCAGGCGACACATGGTCACCGAAATCATTCCTGCCGCTTGATGGGTTGAGCTCGCTCACTGGGCTCAACTCCTATCTGGTGCGCCCGGATGGCCGTTGCCTACTGTTCCTGTTCGAATCCGCAGATGATGGCTGGAATCGCCGGCCGCTGGTCTACGGCAGCGTCGATGGCGGGACGGAATTCCGCTTCATGTCGATGATCACCCCCCAGCACGACCCGAAAGGCGAAGCGGCCGGCGATTGGAAAACCAGTCACGCTTTTGGCGGCCATCGCTGGTTCTATCCCCGCGCCATCAACCTTCCCAATGGCCGGATCCTTTGCATCCTGCGCTGTCAGCGCGATCCACGCGGCACCATGTGGTCCGAAATTTACCAAAGCGATGACGGCGGAAGAACCTGGGGCTTCCTCTCGCGTGTAAATGACTGGGGCGCCCCTGGCAGTCTCGTGCGCATGAGCGACGGCAGGCTTGTCGTCGTATATGGCTATAGACTGCCTAACTCCGGCATCCGCGCGGTCGTCAGCGAAGATGAAGGCAAGACATGGGGCAGCGAAATCATTGTTCGTGACGATGGCGGCAGCTGGGATGTCGGCTATCCGAATGCTTTCGAAGTCGAGCCCGGGAAGATCGGCGCGATCTATTATTTCAACAGCAAGAACGATCCGATGCAGGTTGTGGGCGGTAGCAAAGGCGGCGTCCGTCATATTGCACGGAGCATCTTTACCGTCGATTGATGGTCGCCTGGTAACTTTCAATCGAGTTAATGCAAAGCGGCGCGGAAAATATTTCCGCGCCGCTTTTTGTTGCGTGCTTGATCGATAGAACTGGCTTCAGAATAAAAAAGCCGGCGGCGTCAGGAATAACGCCGCCGGTATCCGGCGCTCATGGAAGGAAAGAGTTTGTTGCGAGGCCGTTAAGCCGCCCCGCGTCCGCCGGGAATGAAGAGACCTTTCGCCGTATCATAGAAGAGGGCTTTTTGCTGCTCTAATGAAAACCCGCTCGCTGAATCGAGCGCATGCTGTACGAACTCAAGATCATCGACCTCGCTATTGCCGATATCAGAGCCCCAGATCATGTGATCAGCGCCATAAACGCCAACCGTGTACTCCAAAAATTCTTTCAGCGGCGTGTCATCAGCAAGCAGCATCTCAATAAGGAACGTCGTATATTTGAAATAGATATTCTTGTGATTCGCGAGCTCCAAATGCTCTGGCAAATAGCCCCAGGAATCGGGCCGGGCGCCGTAGCGCGGAAAACCGATGTGATCGAGCACAACGCCCACATTAGAATATTTGTCGGCGAGCTCACCTACGCGTGTAATCGCCTTGCCGGGGTCCGTGCGAGAGATCGGCATCAATGTGATCGTCAGACCGAGCTCATTCGCCATTTCCCACGAGCCGGAGGCGGCGTCCGTCAGGAACAGAAACTCGTTATTCTCATTCGGCACGCCCATAAAGCGCACGCCGGCGATGCCGTTTTCGCTCGCCATCTTTTTCAGAGTCGCCGGCGTTTCCTCCGCGGTGGCGTCGAGAATAACGATCGGCGTGATGCGGTCATATTTCGCCGCAATATCCAGAAGATATGAGTTGTCCGTGAAATAGGTGCTCGAATATTGGACGCCGAGGCCGCGCTCAATTCCGGCCTTGTCCCAAAACGCCAGAACCTTTTCCGCCGTCATCGGATTTTCCATAGCCTTGGCGACCATGCGTTCCGGACCATAACGCGCCGTATGGGCATCAAAAGGGTATTTTCGCCATTCATCCGTGTAGAAATGACCGTGACAATCATAGAGCTTGAAGGGCCGTCCTTTGGTTTTGGCCGCCATGGCGGAGGCTTGTCCGGACAACGGCGCCAGAGCCGTCGCCGCGACAGCGGATGCAAGCAGAGTGCGGCGTTCAATCATGAAATTCCTCCAATTATTCTGCGGTATTCGTTCTAGTTCTCTGTCGCCATCGTCAAGCGCAACCTTATAAAGAAAGAGGCGCTGCAGGCAATTTGAGCTTAGCCCGAAAAACCCAATCAGCGCCTTTTTTAGTCTTGCGGCTGCAACCAAGCCCAATCGGACCAGGTTGCAGCCATCAACGATTAGAACCGTTTCTTGACGGTGACATACCATTCGCGCGGCGCTGCAGGCTGACCGAGATTGGTCGGCAGGCCGAACGCCTGGAAGGCGATCTTGTTGCGGTAATAGAATTTTTCGAAGAGATTGGTCGCTCCGATGGAGACGTCATAGTCATGCTCTTCATTGTGATAGGTGATGCGTGTGTTCACCAAGCTATATGCTTCCTGGTCAAATTCCGGAAGGTTCGCATTATATGCGGTCCGACCCGTGAAGTACCAGTCAAGGCGCGGTGTGATCGATCCGCCCAGCACATCCAGAAACTCGTAGGAAACACCAGCGCTGGCCGTCCAGTCGGGAACGCGGACCACCCTTGTGATGTCGTCAGCCTTCCATTTCACATAGCCCATTGAGCCGGTGATATGCAGATTGTCGACCGGTTCGGCTTCAATCTCCGCTTCGATGCCTTTCACCTTGCCCGCAACGCTATAGTAGTAGCTACGCGCAACGCAGTTGACGCCGACACCTGCGGCCGGATTCGCTGGCCCATCCAACGCCATATCGTAATCGCGACAGGTGAAGAACGCCGCATCCAGACCAGTGCCGGTGGGTCCGCCCGGAATCACCGTCGAAGCGCCGGGAACATTTCCGGATAGATCGTCCGTTAGCTGAGCTTCCTGACCGGCGTAGGTCGCCGGGCGTTCCGTGAAATCCATCAGGAATGCAGCGAGGTTTGTTTTTAACCTGCCGTCAAAGAGCTCGGACTTGGCGCCGATCTCATAACTTCTAAGCGCTTCGCCTGGCGTTTGCCCTTCCTGCCCAGGCTGTGACGGACGAACATTGAAGCCCGGAAGCCGGTATCCGGTGCCTGCTGATGCATAGAGCATGAGTTCATCGGTGAACCTGTAGTCGATGCCTGCTTTCCAGTCCCAGCGTTCCGTCGCAATCGTGACATCAAAGATCGTGCTCGCCGGTGAGGCCACGAAGTCAAGCTGCCCCGGAGGCGTAGCATCGGTCAGGCTGTTGAAGTCGACAAACTTCTCGTCATCCGACCGGCGAATGCCGCCTGTCAGATTCAAACGGTCATCAAGAAGGTGGATCACAACGTTTCCGTAGCCGGCCCATGCCGTCGGTTCGTAGAGGTCAACCTGAAAGCGCTGTGTGCCGGCGCGCACACCCTGAGGCTGACCGATATGCTCCGCAGACCCCTTATAGTAAAAGAAGCCTGCGACCCAGTCGATCCAGTCATGCTGACCGGTCAGACGCGCTTCGCCATTCCAGTGAGATTCATCAAATGCGTGATAGATGACTGAATCATTGAGCGGCGTTCCGTCAGAGGCTGCGCCGAAACTCAATTCCAGTTCGCGATAGCCGCCGATCAATGTGAAGTCGATATTGTCCGTAATCCCGTAGACCGCCTTGCCCTGGAACCCCCAGTTTGTGAGCGGAACGGTGTTGCCATAGCATTTCCCGCCCTTGAAGACCGAACCGTTATAGTAAGTGTTTCCCGGAATCAGTGTGCCTGCCGGGAACGGATCGCAGTAATTGTCGTAGGTCTTGTAAGGGTCTCCTGTTTCGAAGCGATTATCCCATTGGAAGGGCGTTTCGCCGGGAACGGAAAACTCATCGAACGCGGTTACGAAATTGGGACGCGTCGTTGTCTGAGCGTAGTCCGTATCGCTGATATATTCCGCCGGAATTTCATCATTCTGGTCCATATAGTCAGCGCTAAAGGAGACGGACAGCCGGTCTGTCGGCTCCCAGTACACAGAACCGCGAATAGCGCGCGTATCCTCGCCGCCAAGGTGATCAATCACGCAATTGTCAGGCGTGCGTCCGCCGCCGAAGGTCGTATCCGGCGTTTGAAAGGGGAATGAGCCAGCGAGTTCAGGCGTGCCATTCATGTACATCTGGCACGAGAAGTCGATCATCTCCTGATAGCCTTCGCGCTTTTTGGAAAGCGCTGTGACGGCCACCGCCAGATTATCCGTAACGGGAACACTGAACGCCGCCCTGAAATCACGGCGTTCATATGCGCCCATGGTCGCCTCGATAGAAGCGCTGGCCTCCGTCAGGCTCGGCTTTTTGCTGACGATGTTGAGCGCGCCGGCGATCGCATTCCGTCCGAAGAGCGTACCTTGCGGACCGCGCAGCACTTCAACATGATCCAGGTCAAGCAGGTCGAACTGTGACCCGAACAAATGCGGGTAGTAGACGTCGTCAATGTAAAACGCGACGGCCGGCTCCCCGTTGAGTTGTGGGTCGCTTTGCCCAATGCCGCGCAAGAAAACGGTCACAGCGGGCCCGAAAACGCCTTGCGATTTCTGGAAATCGGCGTTCGGAACGATTTTTCCAAGATCAGCGGTTGTTGTGAGCCCCCGCTCTGCCAGCGTTTCGGATGTCACCGCCGTGATCGCGATCGGTGTTTCCTGAAGATTGGTTTCAACCTTCGTCGCCGTCACGACGATCTGGTCTCGCTCCCGGCGATTGTCGCCGGAATCTTCCGTTTGCGCGTGAGCGCCTTGCGCAGCCAGTAAGGCCGCTGTCGAGATCGACGCCATCGTTAGTGTTTTTAACATTTCCTACCCCTCCTCATGGACGCAATTGTTGTAATTGTCAGTACAGGTAACCGAGCCGCGGTAACCCGGCTTGATCCAATCGGATCAAAATTTTGTGTTGGATTTCATTCAAGGACGGGAATTAAGAAAGCGTCAGAAAAGCCTAACATTCTTTATCTGGCTGGAATGAGCCCGTTTCGCCCGCCCCCCTCGCCCAGCGCTATGCGAGCACAGAAAACACCGAAACCATGGGTTCAAGCCTGAACTTCCATTCAGCGCCGATCATCGTCAGCACACCCACATTACAGAAATGAACCTAGGCCCCCGCGCCTGCATCGTCTCATGCAGAGGGCTGCTGCGCGACAGGCGTTATCCGCTCAGCCGGCCTTAAGGTCAGCTGACATGACTGTAGATCCGCGCAGCGTTGTCGCGGAGAAACTTTCTCGTCTCATCCTCTGAGAGAAAATCGGCGGCGCTGTGCGCCATTTCAGTTTTCTCCTGATAGGACCACAGCATGCTCTGACCGATGTCCGATCCCCAGACCAGACGGTCAGGCCCAAAGCTGTCGACCATGCGCCTTACAATCCGGGCGGGCCGGATATTCTCCGCCATTAGACGTTCGATATTGATCTCGGTGAACTTGAAATAAATGTTTGGAACATCTTCAAAAATTTTGATCGTTTCATCAATGCCGAAATCCGGGGGAGGCGGCATAACGACCTCCTCTCCATCCTCCTCGGCGTAACCCACTTCGACCTGAGTCATGCCATATGGCATGCCGCCATGATCGACGATAATCGGAAGGTCGGGAAACTTCTCAGCGATGATTTTGAGCAGCGGCAAATTATAAGATAGCTGCTTTTGATAGAAAATGATCGTCATCGGCGTGCCGAGATCCGCGCAGGCCTTCCAGACATCCATCGCCGCCGGCGAGCTCATCCAGGCCGTGTCGAGTATCCAGGGCCGTGTATGCGCCATTCGGAAACCGCACACTCCATCTCTTCTGACCATATCGCGGTAGACTTCAGGCGTGGCCGCATCCTGCGTGTCCAGAATGACGACCGGATGCAGGCGCTTTGGGAACTTGGCCGCCGAGTCAATAATGTAGCTGTTGTCATAGCCATAAACGTGGCCGCGCTGAACGAGACAGGCCCGTTCCACATTGTTCGCGTCCATCATCTCAATCAGCGAATCAACGGTTACAGAATAATTCGGACGTTCGGGCGTTGGCAGGTCCGGCGTCAACGGCTTCGGACGATACGTATCCCAATCATCTGAAATCAGATGTGCATGTGTATCAAACAATGCAATCGCCATATAAAGCGCCCTTTCAAAACTCTCTTTTGCGCCGCCCGGGCGTCATCCGCGCCTCACCGCCAGTTTCATTTCCTGAAAAAATCCGGCGATGCTCTTCATTCTGAAGGTTTGCAGCCATGCGGATTTTTCGCCTTAAAAGTTCTCCGTTAAAATTGCGCCACCCCAGACCGGACGTCAGCAATTGCGCGCTGCGTTCGACTGGGATGGCGGCCGACCACCGCAAGGGAGGAAACGGGCCGACTGAAACAATTGAGCTCTTCTCAACGACCCCAACGCCAGAGGCGCGAAATCACGTCACTGGCGAACGAACCGCAAACATAGCTCCAACGGAATGTTTCAAAATTCTTCTCCCCATCCGTCATTTGTCGTTTTCTGTTCTGGGGTCAGGGTATTCAGCGCGGCCTTTCGCAACTTGCCTGAAACGGAGCCACGATTTGCCGTAATAGCGACGGGAGAAACTTCGCGTCGCCAAGCGCGTTGATACGTAAACCGCGCGGGACTTTCTGAATGTCGCCCTGCTGACGATACCTTAGAGCGCGGCGATATATCCGCCATCGAGCGGAATGGTGCACCCATTCACATAGGCGCCGGCCCGGGATGATAAAAAGACCACGAGACCTTCGATGTCATCCGGTTCGCCCGGCCGGCCGAGCGGCACATAGGTCGCTACGCTTTTCTTCACGGCGTCCGACCCTGTATCCGTTAGTCGTGACGGGAAAGGGCCTGGCGCAATGGCGTTCACGGTTATTCCTTTGCCGCCAAGCCTCTTCGCGAGCGCCCGGGTAAGATGATGGATGGCCGCTTTGGAAGCGCCATAGGGAAACGCATCCCAATTCGGAATATGGAGCCCGCCAATGGATCCGAGATTGATGATCCGCGCCGGATCGGCGCCGTCGGCGCCCGCCTCCAGCAGCGGCAATAATTTCTGCACCAGAAAGAACGGCGCCCGAAGATTGACGTTCACAACCATGTCCCACGCCTCAAGGGACACGTCAGGCAGCGACGCCGTCTCCCCGGCCCCGGCATTATTCACCAAGATGTGGAGCGCGGTCTCCCGGCGCGCCAGCTCGTCAGCCAGTTTTTGGGGTCCCTCATCTTCTGAAAGATCGGCCCCCAGACCGATACAGGCGCCGCGTTCCTCGGCCGATATTTTTTCGGCAAACTCACTCGCTATGGTTGCGTCGCGCCCTGTGATGTACGTTTTTACGCCGCGCCGCACGAGCCCTCTCGCGATCATCAGGCCAACCCCGCTGGTTCCGCCGGTCACAAGCGCGATTTTCCCATCAACTGCAAAAAGCGGATCTGTCATGGCGCGTTCTCTCGTCTTGTCTCTTCGGAGCTAGGTTCGGTCGAAACACCACTAAGGGGGCGCAAACCGGCTTTGCAAGCGCGATCCCCGGCTCCTTCAGAATTTCGCCGATCGTGCAAATCCTTGCGCCGTTCAGATCAAATCGGGGAGCGAAAACCGTAATAGAGTGATCCGGAGTTGCATGAAATTCAGGATGATCCAATGGGTCCAGGGCCAATAGGGCCGAAAGGCGACGCATGACGGAGCCGGGCCAACGCCTTCTTACTCTGTTTAATGTCGGGACCCTGAGTTTCGGGGCCGGCGCAGCTTTGCGTTGCCCCGAGGACCTTATGGATCGCGGCGCGACCCGGTTGTTCATTGTCACCTCACCGCCCACGCGCAGCCTGTGTCACCCGCTGGTTTCCGCGATTGAAAAACGCGGTGGCGCTGCCGCCCTTTGGGACGACCTCAAAGGCGAGCCGACTTTTGATGAATTCGCACAAGCGATGGAGGCGGCCCGCGCCTTCGGCGCAGATGCTGTCATTGGTCTTGGCGGCGGCAGTTGTATGGATGTCGCAAAGCTCGTCGCGGCGCTCTATGACGGCAAACAGTCCATCAAGGAGGCGATCGGCGTCGACCTCCTCAAAGGCCGGGCCCTTCCCGTCGCCTGCATTCCAACGACCGCGGGAACCGGCAGTGAGGTTACGCCCATCGCGATTCTCGGCGACGAGGATGAAGACCTCAAAAAAGGCGTCGTCAGCCGCCATCTTGTGCCCGACGGCGCTTATCTTGATCCCCTGATGACGGTGACCATGCCGCCCGCGGTCACCGCGGCCACCGGATTTGATGCGCTCACTCACTGCATCGAGGCTTACGCCAACAAATTTGCGCACCCGATTGCAGATATATACGCGGAAGCGGGCATTCGCCTGATCGCGAATAAAATTGAACGCGCCTGCAAGCACGGCGATGATCTCGCCGCGCGCGAGGCGATGCTGCTCGCAAGCCTTTATGGCGGCATGTGCCTTGGCCCTGTGAACACCGCAGCGGTTCATGCGCTGGCTTATCCGTTGGGCGGCGAGTTTCATATCGCTCACGGCGTCGCCAACGCCCTGCTTCTGCCCCATGTTTTACGCTTCAATATTGAGGCCGCGCCCGCGCGCTATGCAGCGGTCGCTCGCGCTCTTGGCGCAGAGGATACAGGCGGCGATGTTGCAACCGCACAAAAGGGCGTAGATGTCATTGTCGATCTCGCGGAGCGCTGCGGCATTGAACAGCGCATGTCGGCTTTTGGCATCGACGTAGGCGCCGTCCCACGCATGGCGAAAGCAGCGATGACAGTCACGCGACTTCTCGAACGCAATCCGCGAACGCTCACGGAAGCGGATACAATTGGAATTTACGAAGCTGCTTTGTAACTCTGCAAGCAGTGCATGTTTCAGACTCGCTTGACGTTAATATTAACGCGCTGCTCCGGCTGTTCGCAGACCGGATGCGCAGATGTTTGCGTCAAATTTGCACGCGTCCCAAGACCTGCAAAATCCCTTATATTTCCTAGCTTGACGTCGCCGAAGGTCGGTGCAAGAGTCTGTTATAAGCGGTAAAAAGCCGCTTTTGGCACCGGAACAAAAAAGCCGGGCCAAGTGGGAGGTGTGCAGATGGAAAAGATTAGCACGATTGGTTTGCCGACAAGCGGCCGGACCGCAGCCTGGAATGCTCTTTATGCGTCGCAAATGAGCCAGGTTGAATTTACGCCCGCTGACAAACAAGGCTTTGGCGCTGAACTCAGCATCGGCACACTCGGCCCTGTCAAACTCGCGAAACTCACGATGGACTGCTACAGCGTTGAGCGCAGCAAAGATCACATCAACGACAAGCGACCGCGTATCTATTCGCTTCTTTTGCAAGCCAAAGGCAGCAGCGTTCTTCACCATTGCGGTCATGAATCAAACATGACGGAAGGTGATTTCGTTCTTGTCGACACCGGTCTGCCTCATTTCTTCGATACAAAAGATTTCTCTGTTACGATCATGGTGCGCGTACTGCCATCCTTGCTTCGCGAATATCTTCCTACGCCGGAACAATTCAGCGGCCTTCGCCTCGGCCATGCGGTCGGGCTCGTGGGCACGCTTGGCGCAATGGTGGAATCCTTGAGTGAAAGCGTCGGCAACGGAATCAGCGCCGATCATGAAGACCGTGTAGCGCGGCATCTGCTCGAAATGATTTCGATGTCTTACACGGCCGGTTTCGACATATCGGAAGACTCCGCCATTTTATGGCGCCGCCGGAACGACGTGATCTCGTTTATCGAAAGCAATCTGCGCGATCCTGGCTTGTGCGCGTCTTCCATCGCAACGAGCCTTAACCTGTCGCCGCGCTACCTTCGCTCGGTCTTTTCGGTTTCAGGCGAGAAAATCTCCGCCTTCATTCTGCGGCGGCGCCTCGAGGAATGCGCCCGGCAGATGAGGAACCCCGCCTGGAACGGCCATACGCTGACCGAAATCGCGTTTTCCTGGGGCTTCAACAGCGCCGCGCATTTCACCCGCTGTTTCCGCGATAAATTCGGCATGGCGCCCCGGGAATACCGGAGCGTCGCTACAAACGCCCACAACTAAGGCTCAAATCCGCTCCGCTCAAATTTTCTTTCCCCTCCGAACAAGACCGGAGGGGAAGACACCGCGATGGTCTATCCTGACCACATAAAGGAGCGCGGCGGTGTATCAGGATGACGTCCTTAAGTTAAATGCAGAACTCTCTCTGCAGCTTGCCGAATATTGGCATGAGATCGACACCAATGGGGGACGCAACGCCTCCACTTACTACACCGATGACGCAGAATTTCACGGCCAGTTCGCTTCCTATCACGGCAAGTCAAAAATTCAGGACTTCTATGACTGGCGGGTGAAACAGGGCCCGCGGCTATCGGTTCATTCCTTCACAAACTTTCGGGCTTACTTCACGGGCCCCGACACCGCCGAAGCAACAAACTTCCTTTTTCTCTACGCCAAAAATGGCGAGAAGGTTTTGCCAACCCATCCGCCCATCACCATTTCGCTGGCGACGGATCGGTACAAACGCACAAGCGATGGGCGCTGGCTTTGCACCTATCGGCGTTTCGAACATTGGTTCGAGGGCGACACGCCCGTGACCAACCCAAATCTGGACGATGATAAGTAAAGGTATTCGAGAGCAACATGCCTCACGCTGATGGAAGCCCCCAACTCGAACGCGGAAAACTGTCCCGGCCGGACCTGATCCGCGACAAGGCCTATGTGAACGGACAATGGATTGCTGCTGACGGCGGCGCCGTCATTGATGTCGATGATCCTTTCACTGGCGAGATTATCGGCCACGCGCCGTCGCTTTCAGAACAACAGGCGCGATCCTCGATTGACGCGGCCGAACGCGCCTTTCCCGCCTGGGCGAAAGTACTGACGCGGAACCGGGGCGCCATTTTGCGCCGCTGGTTTGACTTGGTCATAGCGCACCAGGAAGATCTTGCCCGCCTGATCACGCTCGAGAACGGCAAGCCGCTCAAGGAAGCCCGTGCGGAAGTCGCGTACGGCGCCGGCTTTATTGAATTCTACGCCGATGAGGCGGGCCGCATGATCGGGGAAATTATTCCCGCCCCGGTCGCCGGTCGCCGCCTGATGGTCGAACCCGAGCCAATAGGCGTATGCGCCGCAATCACGCCTTGGAACTTCCCGCTGGCGATGCTGACGCGCAAGGCCGCGCCGGCGCTCGCCGCGGGCTGCACGATTATCGCCAAGCCGGCGAGCCAGACCCCACTATCGGCATACGCGCTTGCGGTTCTGGCGGAGGAGGCCGGCGTGCCGGCAGGCGTCTTGAACGTCATCACCGGCAAAGCCAGCATGATCGGCAAGCTCCTCACCTCTTCTCCAGTGGTGCGCAAAATCAGCTTTACCGGCTCAACAGAAATCGGCGCGCAATTGATGGAAGCGTCAGCGCCGTTAATCAAACGTCTCTCGCTTGAGCTTGGCGGCAATGCGCCGCTCCTGATTTTTGATGACGCCGACCTCGAAACGGCTGTTGAAACGGCGCTTGTCGCGAAGTTCCGCAATAGCGGCCAAAGCTGTATCGCCGCGAACCGCATCTACGCTCAAAAAGACATCTGTGAATCCTTTCTGGACGCCTTTGCAGAACGCGTGAACGCACTCGCGCCGGGCGACGGTTTCGATGAAAGATCTGATATTGGTCCGCTGATCGATAAAGCGGGCGTCGCCAAGGTGGAAGAACATCTCGACGACGCCGTCAAAGGCGGCGCGACAATCCTCGCTGGCGGAAAATCTTCGGGCGGCCAACTAATGCCGCCGACGCTAGTGCGTGATGTAGCGCCGGACGCGCTGCTAACCAGCGAAGAAACATTCGGCCCTCTTGCCGGCGTCATTCCATTTGAAACGATGGAAGAAGGCGTCGCGCTCGCCAACAACACGCCCTTTGGGCTTGCGGCTTATCTATGCTCCGAAAACCCGGCGACCATCGCCCGCGCCGGCCGCGACATCGAAAGCGGCATGGTCGGGATCAACACCGGGCTGATTTCAACGGCGGTCGTTCCCTTTGGCGGCGTCAAGATGTCCGGTCTCGGCCGGGAGGGGTCTTCCCATGGGCTCGCAGAATATTTGAACCTCAAATATCTCTGCCAGGCCGGGCTTTAGGAAACGCGATCATGCGCAAAAGCGGTAAGGTCATGATCACCTGTGCGCCGACAGGCTCAATCCATACGCCATCCATGTCGCCTTATCTGCCGGTGACGCCTGACGAGATCGCCGCAGCGTCTATCGAGGCGGCGGAAGCTGGCGCGGCGATCCTTCATCTGCACGCCCGCGACCCGGAAAACGGCCGCCCAAGCCCAGCGGCGAAAGACTTCATGGCGTTCCTGCCGCGGATCAAACAGGCGAGCGACGCCGTCATCAATATATCGACCGGCGGCAGCGCCAACATGTCGCTCGACGATCGCCTCGAAGGCGCCCATGCGGCGCAACCCGAAGTCTGCTCTTTGAATATGGGCCCGCTGATTTTCGACTTCAGCGCCGCTGGCGCGAAAGTCGAGAAATGGGCGCATGAGTGGGAGCGCGACTATGTGGAAACGTCGAATGACCGCATCATGTATAATTCGAACAGTTATATCGAGCGGATCATGCGCGAAGTGGGCGAGGCCTATGGCACGCGGTTCGAATTTGAATGCTATGATATCGGGCATCTTTACACCCTCGCGCATTTCGCCGAACGCGGCCTGATTAAACCGCCTTTCCTCATTCAGGGAATTTTCGGCATCTTGGGCGGCGTCGGCGCGGACCCGCGTAACCTCGCCCATATGGTGACCATCGCCGACAGCCTGTTTGGCGATGATTATGTCTTTTCCGCCTTCGCGGCGGGCCGCAACCAGATGGCGTTCTGTAATCAGTCAGCGCTACTTGGCGGCAATGTCCGCGTCGGACTTGAGGACAGCCTTTATATCAGCCGCGGCGAGCTTGCGAAAAGCAACGCCGATCAAGTGCGTAAAGTGCGCAACATTATTGAAGAACTGGGCCTTGAAATCGCAACGCCCGATGAGGCCCGAAACCTGCTGGGCCTCAAAGGCGCTGACCACACAGCGTTTTAACAAAAGACCTTATGCGTCATCCATGTCCGGGGGCGTCGGATATTCGTCCGCATTGAGCACCCAGCCATCCATTTTCGAAAAGTCTTCGCGCGGCGGCGAAAAGATATCGATCAAGAGATTGACCCCGGGATCGACCGCCGCCGATGTGTGAATGGCTTTGGGCGGGATCACCGTCACGGATGGCGCGCCGCAAAGTTCATGATCGTCATCGCGCCATTCCGCAAGATTGGCCGTCCAGGGCCAGCGCAGATGATGCACATATTGGCCGCCGATAACGAGCGAACATTGTTCGAAGTCATCATGGTGGTGTGGCGACAATTTTGACGGGTCGCGCGGGCCATGCTGCGGCGGAAAGACATTCACCATGAACGTTGTACAGCGCCAGATCTTGCCGAAACGGCCCTCCTCTTCGGGCACATCAAGACTATAGCTGCGAATTTTGTAGCCGCCTTTCGGTTCCGGCCAGAGTTCAAGCGGCGGAATATGGGGATGATGCTCACGATAGTCTTTTTCATTGGCGGTCTTGTCCGCAAGGTCACGTGACTGCGTTGAAAAGAGACGAATGATTTTTCCGTCCGCCTTCACCGTAATGGAGCTGTCGCCCGGCGGCACGATGGTGATCGTGAAACCGCCGATTTCCCGCGTCTCGCGCGCGGCCGTCACGCTTGCGCTCATATCCTCGTCCTGCAGGATCAGGACATATTCATCAGGCTGGTCTTTTCGCTCAAATGTCGCCCCTGCTTTCACCTCGGAATAAGCGACAATGAAATTCTGGCCACGCGCCAGCCATGTCCGCGCTGTGTCAGTTTCTTCCTGCGGCGGCGAATCGTAAAACCGCTCATAAACGGCCGCCGAATAGGCTTCGCCGCTCGCCGCCGAGACGGCGCCGCTGGTGGAAAGACGGGAACGGGGATCAACAGTCTGACTCATTTCAACCTCAATGTAAGTTGCCGCAGACCGCGTTAGCGCGCGCGGCTTTCAGCGACAGCCGCAGCAGCGGCTTTCGCAAAGATCGTTGCATCGTTGCTTACCATGACAAGCGAATAGCCCATCTCAGTATAGATTTTAGCCTCTTCCGGCGTCGCGGCCGCAGCGCCGGAAAGCTTCCCAGAAGCGCGCGCAGCATCCGCAACACGCTGGGTAAGCTTGCGGACCTCAGGGTCGGAAGACGACTTTCCGCTCGACAAATACAAATCGCCATGTCCGATGAAAACGCCGCTCACTGTGGGAATTTCCAGATAATCTTCCACGGCCTCCACAGTGTCCCAGCTTTCGAGCTGGACCATGCGCAAACATTGTTCATCGCCGCGCTTGAGATAATCCGCCATGGGGGTCAGGCCCCAACTTCCCGCGCGTGACGTTGTGCCAAGTCCCCGCTCTCCGTTCGGGCTGAACACCATTTGCCGCGTGAGGCGCTCAGCCGTTTCAACACTCGTCATGCGCGGCGCGAGGAGACCGTCTGCGCCAGAGTCGAGGAGGCGCTGAATGTCGGAGCCACTATGGTCGGCTAAGCGCACCAGCGCCGCCATGCCGGACGCCTGCGTCGCGAAAATGAATTGATACACCTGATCGAGACTGTGCGGCGCATGCTCCATATCGATGACAAGGTAGTCAAAGCCGGCTTGCCCAAGCATCTCCACGGTCGCCAGGGTTGGAAGCTTGAGCCAGGTGCCCAAGAGGCCGCCGCCGCGGTTGGCGCAAAAGTCTAGAAACTGTTTCATCGGAACACCCTGAGCGGCACAATATCGAATGACGGAGCCCCGCCACTTTATCCAAGCGGCCCCAAGAGTTGACGCCGCCGGAAGTCACCTCGGCGGCGTTCACCACTTCGGCGGAAAACGGCCCTAGCCGGTCGCTTCCGGCGCCCGCCCTTCATCGAGTTCGCGCAGGTCGCGCCCCACCGTCTCCGGCAGCAGGACCGTGGCGATCAGGGCGCAAATGACGCCAATCACGCCCATCACAGTCATGGACACGTTAAGCGCGACCGTCGCCGCAAGGATCGCCACCCCCTGGATAAAGATGCCGCTCACCGCCCGCCCGAAATTATACGCGAAGGCTTGGCCCGATGCGCGTATCTGCGTCGGAAACAACTCGGTGAAATAAGGCCCGAACGATCCGTATAAGCCGAATTGGCAGAAAGCCTGAACGAAGCCCGCAGGGATGAGCAAATAAGCGTGACTGCCAAGCGGCGCACAAAGATAAACAATTGTGGCGACGATAAACGCAGCGCCAAACATTCGGAACGCCATACGCCGGCCGAACCGATCACTGAAATACGCATTGGCGATAAGCCCGAAAAAGGCGCCGGCGCTGTTCAGAAGAACAAATATCCCGGCGGTTGACGCCGAAATGCCGCGCTCATTTTGCAGGAAAGTCGTCAGGTAACTCGAGACCGAATAGCCTGCCCCCTGCGCGCCGACAGCAAGCAAGGCGGCCAGCGCCGTTATACGCAGATATTTCGGGCAAAAGATCTCCAATGGCGTGACCGATTTTTTCTCCGCATCGCGCTTGGCTTTATTCTCCTTGAACACTTCGGAGTCATCGTCGCCGCGGCGCACGAAAAAAATCAGCAGCGCCGGCAGGATGCCGATCCAGAAGACGATCCGCCAACCGAGTTCCGGTTCGAACATCGCAACGAACGGTCCTGCGAGAAGAGCGGCGAGACCCGACCCGACGGCGACGCCGCTTTGTACTGATCCGAGCGCCTTGCCGCGGTCCTTGCGCGCGACAATCTCGCCCAGCAAGACGGCGCCAACCGCCCATTCAGCGCCGAACCCAACGCCCTGCAACACGCGCAAGAACAAGAGTTGCTCATAGGTCTGAGCGAATCCTGAAAGAAAAGAGAAAACCGAAAACCACAAAATGGTCAGTTGAAGGATGCGCACCCGACCGAATTTGTCAGCGAGCCATCCACCCATCCAGCCGCCGATCGCCGAGGCGAAATAACTCGCGCTCGCAATAGCGGCAGCCTGCGCCAGCGTAACGCCAAAAGCGACGATGATGACCGGGATGAGATACTGATAGACAAGCGCATCCATCGCATCGAGCGTCCAGGCGACCGAACATGTCCAGAAGACGCGCCGGACTTTCCTGTCGGCGCGCTGGTACCACGCGAACGGCCCGGTTCCGACGGGCTCTTCAAGGCTTTCTGTCATGCTCATCAATTACGCCTGCTGTTTTATAAGCGATAGAAGTCTTATTGTTCGGCCGTTTCTTCGGCGATGCGTTTTTCGAGGCCGGCGGCTCCGCTTGCGGCATAAGCACGGCATGCACCAGAATCAACGAATGGATTAACCGTAGGGTCTTCCGCGCGCGCCGCCAGCTTTTCCTTCACACCAAATGAAAGCGGCGACGGCGTCAGCAAGACATCGCAAGGTAAATCGGCGACCGTTGCGACGGCGCTGCGAAATGCATCAACCCGGCTCGGATTATCGTCATCGCCCGTGAAACGGAAACCGGCGCCGGAGCGGGTTGAAAAGGAGTCGGCGAAGACGACGTCAAGACAGAGTTCTTCCTCGCAGGAGCGCCAGCTCCAGGCTGCGCTGCCAGGCGTGTGGGCTGGCGTATAATGCGCCGTCACTGTGATATCGCCGACTTCGAGCGTATCACCATCGGCGACGGCTTGCGCTTGCGGTACGGCGGGAAAGACATTGTCCTCCATAGCGCGTTGAGGATCGTCTTCCGTGGGCCGGCCCTGCTTGAGCGCTTCGACGCCGCGCTCCGTTGCGGCGACTTTTGCGCCGGTTGCGCGCGCCAGGGCGGCGATGCCCCCGGCATGGTCGAAATGGGCGTGGGTGTTCAATATCAGGCGCAAATCGCCGAGCGAAAATCCGAGCGCTTCGATATTCGCCGCAATTTGTGGCGCGGTCTGGGTCATTCCGCCATTGATCAGGACAAGACCATCATCTGAGGCAATCAGCACAGAAGAGATCATGGCCGTACCCACATAATAAGTGTCGCCATAGACCTGAAACGGCTCTGCGGGCTCGTTCAGCCTTTCGCAAAAATCACAGACATGCGCCGGGTCAGGCATCAGCGTAACTTGCCGCGTAGCCACCGGCTCGTCAGATGACGAACAGGCGGCGAGCGCCGCTGCGCCCAAAACGGATGCGGTTAGTCGCAACAATGCGGCGGCGGGGCTTTTCCAGATCATGTTCGGATTACCTTGGGCTAGAGGAAGCTGGCGGGATCAAAAGCGGCGGATCGGGAAGCGGCCTAGCCGTCTCCCGGCGCCTCTGGCCTCCAATTTCACCAGACGCGCCAATTATCTAGCAAGCATCCGGACGCCCGGTCTTGATCCGGGAGGCATACAAATTTGCCTCAGCTTTTGCCGCTTTGCAGCAAATGCGCCCACCTCTGCGCCTTATCACCGGCCCTGAAGTTCCACGCCGTCAATCTCCGGCCCGGTCGGAGGCTTCTGGTACCCATGCTTGGTCATGCTGGCCTCCGGCACGATCTCGCAGGGGACGCAATCGGGCCAATACGTCGCCGGTTCGCGCCCACTGACGGGATTTCGATAGTGAAACCACATGGGCAGGATGCCGGGCCATTCAATTGTCTCGCCAGTGCCGCCTTTGAACCCCTCCTGCCGCCGGCCAAGGTCGGTCAGCACGACATCGGGCGGATAGATGTCCAGAAGCTTGCTGCGATAGGGTTCGGCGTCGCCTTCCGGGTCCTTCGCCGCAGACCATCCGCCTTCCCATTCCGGGGAATAGAAATAGTGTTCATCAATGGTCAGGCTCCAGAACCGCCAGATGCCGTTCTCCAGCACAATCTGGTCATTAGGGTACATGCCGCCATGAACGCCGCCCATGTAAAAATAGGCGGGCGCCCCCGGATCTTTTGTTGTGCGTGGCTGAAACAGACGGGTGCGAAGATTGGCCGACCGTCCATCATGAGAGACATGAATGACGGGCTGGGTGCGCCAGTGAAATGAAATCGCGGGGCGCAGCTTTTTCGCCGGGCCCCACATTGCATTTGCGGCGCCCATGATCCGATCGCGCCCCAGATAATACCCGGCGAAGGGTGACTGCTTGTTTCCCTCGACAGCGAAAAGCGACGACAATTCCGTCCACTGAAAATCGTCAAGATAAAACCCATAGGCGGCGGACACATTCACGGCGCCGTCATAAGCCTCAGAGCGCAACAAACGGCGGCGCGCTTCCGCAAGGCGCATCTCTGGTTTCGGGGACGCCTGCTCCGCGTCAGCCTTTTCAACCGCGCCGGTCAGATTTTCATCTGCGACAAGGCTCAACTCGCCGGTATCCACAGGATCGCCTGTCGCCGGGTTAGGTCCGAGAAACGCCGGCAAATCCGGACTGAAGAGGCCAAGCTCGCCGCCATTCCCCCACCCGGTCTTGTATTGGGCTTTCATCAGCGGATAGACGCGCAGTTCCTTGAATTTCCAGACGCCGGCTTCTTTCACGAAGCGGTTGCGATAGACATTGATCCCCCAATGCGCCGTTCCTTCATCAGCGTCGCCCAGCATGGCGAGCTCGATCCCGCGGCTTTCCGCTTCACCCCCGGGCGCCAGCATGACGATGGTGTCAAACAGAGGATGCTCATTGAGTTCGCCATGGCTGAGCCCCGCCGGTCCCATTCGCTCCATGGCCTTGCGCACGCCCGCGCGCCCTTCGAATACGCCTTCGCCGCTAATCTCAACCGCGCTTTCATCAGCAAAAAGATCAACGATATCGTCCCACATTTTACGATCGACATAATAGCCATAGGCGTTTTGCAGATTTCGCACGGCGTCTTCGTCATTCAGCGCGTCGATGCGCTGTTCGAGACTATCTAGGGTTTCTGACGTCGCCGTCGCCGGCTCCACAGGCTCGGGAATGGGAATTCCCGTTTCATCAATGCTGAAATGGTAGGGAATAATCGGCAGGTCTTCCCCATCCACATTGGTCCACCCTTCCGTATAAGGACCTTCATATTGCGGATAGTAGCGCATTACTGCGATTTTCCAGACGCCATCTTCACGGACATAGTCATTTTCATAAAGACCGCCCTCGAACCAGGCCTCGCCGTTGCCATCGCCTTTGAATGCGAGGCTCATCCAGCGCCCTTTCGCGCTGACGCCATTCACGGACAAATTGATCAGCGGCTGGTCAATAAATTCCGTGTTGAGGGCGCCAGGCGCGAGATCTGAAACGGCAGCGCCCCTTTCACGCAACCAATTTTCGATTGCGGCGGCGCCTTCAATCTTCTGATCGCCCCAGGCGACAACGGCATTTTCGGAAAACAGGGCCGCCATGTCGGACCACAATCCGAACTGGCCATATTGCGCATAGTTGCGCTGCAGGTCCTTGACCGCGCGCAACGATTCAAGTCGTTCGACATCGCGGGCAAGATCATTGACGTCTTCCGACTGCTCTGCCTGCGTGGCGCTTACGGGCGACGCTTCATCTGTTTGTGCAGGGCGGGAACAATTTACGGCAAAGGCGCAAAGAAACCAGATCGCCAACGCCCTGCCGAATTTTAAAGCCGCCATTTGCAATCCTCCCGTTCGTTCAAAGCATTTTTCGGCAGCTTCAAACGAATGATCCATCGTTACAAGGCGTGAATGGGCGGCGGGCGCAATCCTCCAAAGATTACGCCCATAGGGTCAATTTGACCGGCGGGCGATCCTCCTTCGAAGGGTTGCTCCGCTCAAGCTGAAGACGGTGAGCTTTGGTTGAGGAAGTGGTGCCGCTTAGGTGACTTGAACACCTGACCCCATCATTACGAATGATGTGCTCTACCAGCTGAGCTAAAGCGGCAAACCGGCTGGAGGAGGCGCGTCATAACTTGGCGAGACGCGATCCGCAAGCCGGTTTGCGCGGGAAAAATGGCGCTTGCTGGCGCCGCCCCCCCTCAGGCCCGCAGGCTCCCGCCCACTGCCTTTTCAACCTGAGCCACGATGCGGGCCGAAACAGCCTCAATTTCCTCGTCGGTGAGGGTTTTGTCCCGCGGCTGCAGCGTCACCTCGACGGCAAGGGATTTCTTTCCTTCCGGCACGCCTTTGCCCTGGTAAACGTCGAAGAGGCTGACATCGGAGATGAGCTTTTTCTCCGCCCCGCGCACCGCCTTGAGGAGCGCTTCGGCGGCGACGGCTTCATCGACAACGAAGGCGAAATCGCGCGAGAGCGGCAAGAGCTCGGATGCGTCGAGTGCTGGCCGGGTTTTCGCCGCCTTCTTTTTCGGTTCGGGAATGAGGTCGAGGAAGACCTCAAAACCGTGGACAGGACCGTCCACATCCATGGCCTTCAACACCCGCGGATGGATCTCTCCGAAATGGGCGAGCGTTTTAGGCCCGAGGCGCAGCGCGCCGGACCGGCCGGGATGGAAATAGTCGGGCGCTTCCGCCGCCGTTTGCAAGCTTGCAACAGGCGCGCCCGCCGCTTCAAGCGCCGCCATGGCGTCAGCTTTCACTGTGAAGACATCGACCTTCGCCGCAACGCCCTGCCAGTGACGCCGGGGGTCGGAACGGCGCGCGCCGCCCGCGGCATTCGCATGATCCGTAGGCTGATCGCCAACATAGATCGGCGCAACCTCAAACAGGGCGAGATCATCGCGGCCACGGTCTGCGTTACGCTGAAGCGCGGCTATCAGGTTTGGCAGGAGTGACGAACGCATGACACCAAGATCGGATGCAATCGGATTGGCGAGGATGAGGCCTTTCGCCTTGATCACATTCGCGCTCATGAAAAGTTCGGCGTGTTTCTGATCAAGAAAAGACCATGTCACCGCCTCCAGAAGCCCGCGCCCCGCGAGCGCGCGGCGCGCCATGCGGCGGCGTTCCTGGCCTGCGGTCAGTTTTGGCGTTTCCACCGCTTTGAGCATGGGCAAGGGCGCAGCAGGCAACTTGTCGAAGCCGGTAATCCGCGCGATTTCCTCAACAAGGTCGGCCTTGCCCTCAATATCTGGCCGCCAGGACGGGGCATCCACTTGCCATGGGTCGCTTTTGCGCACGGTGAAGCCAAGCGCGGAAAGAATTTGCTCGCAATCCTGCGGCGCGACATCCAGACCGGTCAAACGCTTCACCTCAACGGGCGGGAAAAGAACGGTTTTGTCCATTTGCGGAATGTCGCCGGCAAGAACAATTTCCGACGGCTCGCCGCCGCACATATCCATCACGAGCTGCGTCGCCATCTCCATCCCCGGCAGGATGAACGCCGGATCGACGCCACGCTCGAAACGATAGCGCGCATCGGAGGCAATGCCGGTTTTGCGGCCGGTTTTCGCTGTACGCAGAGGATCGAAATAAGCGCACTCGATGAAGACATTCGTTGTTTCTTCGGTGCAGCCGGTGTCCTCGCCACCCATGATTCCGCCAAGGCCAAGAACAGCAGCGTCATCGGCGATCACTGTCATGGTCTCATCGACTTTATATTCCTTGCCATCAAGGGCGAGGAATTTTTCACCTTGCTTTCCAAGGCGCGCACGCAGAACGCCATTGAGTTTATCGGCGTCAAAGACGTGCAGCGGACGGGCGCGGTCGTAAGACATATAGTTGGTGATATCTACCAGCGCGCTGATCGGGCGCAGGCCGAGCGCACGCAGGCGATCCTGCAGCCATTTCGGCGATGGCCCGTTCTTGACGCCGCGCACATAGCGCCCGGCGAAAGCAGGACAAGCGTTTTCCGATCCCGCCGGGAAATCGAGCACAACCTTTTGCGGAGAAGGATAGGCCCCTTTCAGCGGTTTCGGTTCAGGCGTAATCAGTTTGCCGAGCCCCGCCGCGGCGAGGTCACGCGCAACACCGTTGACGCCGTTGGTGTCGGGGCGGTTCGGCGTCACTTCGAAATCGATCACCGGATCATTGGCGCCCATAATCTTCGCCACCGGATCGCCAACCTTCGCGGACGCCGGCGCCTCGATAATGCCGTCATGATCGTCGCCCATCTCAAGCTCGCGGACCGAACACATCATACCGAAGGATTCAACGCCGCGGATTTTCGCTTTCGAGAGGGTGACATCGATGCCGGGCACATAAGCCCCGACCGGCGCATAGGCGACCTTGATCCCGGCTCGCGCATTGGGCGCGCCGCAAACGATCTGCATCTCACCATCTTTGGTGGCGACCTTGCAGACCTGCAGCTTGTCGGCGTCAGGATGCGGGTTCGCTTCCAGCACTTCGCCGATGGAAAACGCCGCGAGGCGCTCTTCGGGATTTTCGACCGCTTCAACCTCAAGGCCGACAGCGACCATGGTCTCGACGATGTCATCAAGACTGGCGTCAGTATCGAGATGCTCTTTCAGCCAGGACAGAGTGAATTTCATTATTCTGCTTTTCTCAAAGGGAGTTCACAACGCGCGCAAGCGCTTCTTTCACGGGGCCGGCGATATCGCCAAGGCCGGGATTTTCCACCGCCTGCATGGAGGCGACCGGATCGACCGCGGCGACTTCAACGCCCTTGTCCGTTTTTTGAACAATTACATTGCAGGGGAGCATCACGCCGATCTTGTCCTCAGCGGACAGCGCCTTGTAGGCCATCTGCGGATTGCAGGCGCCGAGAATGCGGTAGGGACGGAAATCCACATCGATCTTTTTCTTCAGCGTCGCCGCGACGTCGATCTCGGTGAGGACGCCGAAGCCCTCGGCCTTGAGCGCTTCGGTGACACGCGCGATCACGTCGTCAAACTCACCGGATACGGTCTTTGCGATGTAGTAGCTCATGGTGTCAGCTCCTATTTGCTCAAGCCCGCCCACAGGCTCGGCTGGTCGGCGGCGTCAAAGCCGTAATGCTCCAGCCAGCGCGCATCGGCGGCGAAGAAATCACGCAGATCGGGAATGCCGTATTTCAGCATGGCGAGGCGGTCGACGCCCATGCCCCAGGCGAAACCCTGATACTCGTCGGGGTCGAGACCGCAATTGCGGAGCACATTCGGATGCACCATGCCGCAGCCGAGAATTTCCATCCAGTCATCGCCCTGACCGAAGCGGATTTCGTTCCCGACCCGCTCATAGCCGATATCCATTTCCGCTGACGGCTCCGTGAACGGAAAGAAATGCGGGCGGAAGCGCGTCTTCACATCGTCAATCTCGAAGAAGGTTTTGACGAAGGCTTCGAGCGTGCCTTTGAGATGGCCCATATGGGTTTCTTTATCGATGACCAGCCCCTCAACCTGATGGAACATGGGCGTGTGGGTCTGGTCTGAGTCGCAGCGGAAGGTGCGGCCCGGAATGATGATCCGGATCGGCGGCTTTTGCGACATCATGGTGCGGATCTGCACCGGGCTTGTGTGGGTGCGCAACACCATGCGCGAGCCATCTTCCTTCGGCTCGAAGAAGAAGGTGTCGTGCATTTCACGCGCCGGGTGGTCGGGCGGAAAATTCAGCGCCGTGAAATTGTGGAAGTCGTCTTCAATATCCGGCCCTTCAGCGACGTCGAAACCCATCGCCGAGAAGATCGCAATGATTTCTTCCGTAACCTGACTAACCGGGTGAATTTTGCCTTTTGGCTCCGGGCGGATCGGGAGCGTCACATCGATTTTTTCAGACGCGAGGCGTTCATTCAAGGCCGCCTCTTCCAGCGCCTGTTTTTTCGCTTCGATCGCTTCGGTGATGCGCGTCTTGAGGCCGTTCAAGGCAGGGCCCATTTCCTTGCGCTCTTCAGGGCTCATCTTCCCGAGCGTTTTCATCCGCTCGGAGACAGCGCCTTTTTTGCCGATAGCGCCGACCCGCACTTCCTCAAGCGCGGCGCCCGTTTCCGCGGCGGCGATTTTAGCGGCGAGATCGCGTTCCAGTTCTTCAATGTCGGACATCGGGTCCGGTCTCCAGTCCTATCAAATACAAAAAAAGCGCCATCCTCGGATGACGCTTACCGGCAGATACCGCTTTGGTCACCCGTTCAATCGGCGCTCCGAAAAAAGAACTCAAAATCAGGCATGAAAGGCGGCTCCGCGCTGTCAGACACTTCAATATAAAGAGCGGGCCCTCTTGTCGAGGGCCCGCTCTGTCTCATGTCCGGTGAGAGGAAGCGCCGTCCTATTTGGCGGCGATCTGGGTAGGTTCAGCCTGAGCCGTCATAAGCTTTTGAGCGATCTGGGCTTCGGCGTCGGCGGAAGCCTGTTCGACACAGTTGCGCAGACGGGACGCGTAAAGCGGCGAGCCGGCATATTCGGCCTTACAGACCTTGGCGGCGGCGGCGCTGATGTCAGACTTAACAGCTTCAAGATATGCAGGGTCTTCAAGACGGGCCGAATCGAATTCGACGACAATGTCGCCAGCAAATGCGGGGGCCTGGACGGCCACGAATACTGTGGCGGCGATAGCAAGGGTCCGGATCATTTCGGTATTCCTTTCAATCGGTTAACGAAAGCCCGGGCGTCTCCGAATTGTTATTGGTCACAACAATGCTGCGACGCACAATGAATATCACAACGAATCGTTCAGTCAACATTTTTGTATGCGTTGCGTACAATTTTCATGAAATTCGACCCCTCCAAAAGAGAAAGGCGCCTGGAAACCAAGCGCCTTTCTGGATCGTTTTTTTCGCGGAAAGATTGTTAGGCGAGAGCTGCTTTCGCTTTGTCGGCAAGCGCCTTGAACGCTTCCGGCTCTTTCACGGCGATGTCGGCGAGCACCTTGCGGTCAACTTCGACGCCGGCCTTGGTCAGGCCGTCAATGAAGCGGGCATAGGTGAAATCAAGCTCACGGCAGGCGGCGTTGATGCGCTGAATCCAGAGCGAGCGGAAATTACGCTTGCGGACGCGGCGGTCGCGATAGGCATATTGGCCGGCCTTCTCCACCGCCTGATTGGCGACGCGGAAGGTGTTTTTGCGGCGGCCGTAATAGCCTTTGGCTTTGCCGATGATTTTCTTGTGGCGGGCGTGGGCTGTGACGCCTCTTTTTACACGTGACATGTCGAGACCTCCTTACCGCGCGTAGGGCATGTATTTTTTGACGATCCGGGCGTCCGCATCCGAAAGCAGATCCATGCCGCGGTTCTGGCGGATTTGCTTGGGCGTACGCTTGATCATGCCGTGGCGTTTGCCGGCGACACCGGCCTTGACCTTCCCGGAGGCGGTCATCTTGAAGCGCTTTTTGGCGCCAGACTTTGTCTTCATCTTGGGCATTTTGCTTTTCCTAAAAGGGCCCTTTCGGGCGCGCAACAAAACCGCCAAGGCATGCCATCTGGCCTGGCGGCTGGTGAGAAGGCGCGGGTTATAGCCGAAGAGGCCGTTATGGCAAGGGATTTCGCCCTATTTTATCAAGAGAAAAGCCCCACTGAGGAGAGCGACAAGAGAAAGGACGAACAAAGCCGCCTGAATGCGCGGCGGCAGCCTCTTCATGATATGCAACATTCTCCGCTTCCCTCACATGTTTTGCATTGAAGTATGACCGGGCAGTCCGCCGTGACAAGCCCTGACAAGCTGGCTAGCATTTATCCGGGGCGCGCATTCCTCTCGCGGAAAATATAAAAAACTCAAGGGTGGGGCGCATTTAGTGACTGGATTTATAAGGCTTTTTCGCTCCGTGGCCATGGCCGCAGCGGGCGTGACCATAGGGCTGGGGGCGCTCGGCGGCGCGCTGGCGGCGCATCCTTTATCCGGCGCAGAGCCGTTCGATTGGGTTCCCTACCGCATCGATTACCAGGGTTGGATCACTGTTAACGCAACTGTGAACGGCGACGGCCCCAATGATTTCATCGTCGATTCCGGCGCCACCATTACATCGGCTTTCGCCAATCTCGCTGAAAAGCAGAATTTTATCCCGGCCGAGCGTGGTCCGATCAAAATTCTCGGTCTCGCCAGCACCGAGGCCCTGCCCGCCTACCAGCTGGGCGAGATCTCCGTTGGAAAGCTCCGCCTGGAAAACCAGATCGGCGTCGTTCTGCCCGATTGGGCGCCGCCCAATACACCGCCGCAAGGCGTCCTTGGTCTCGATCTCCTGACCCGCCACACCGTCATGATCGATGAGGACGCGCGCCGGGTGAACTTTTATGAACGGGGCGTCAGGCCCGACCGAAACGCCAAGGGGTGGACACGAACCAGCCTGAAGCCGCTGCATGTCGCAGACCAGGACACGCCGCTTTATCAGATCAATGTGAATGTCCGCGGTCTCGACATTCCTTGCGTCGTCGATCTTGGCGCATCAGGAACGGTTTTCAATGGCCCTGCTTTGCGCGCCATGTCCTCAGGCGTCCGCATCAATTCCTATGGATATAGAAGCTCCACCGCCGCCTCCCACCTTAACGATGTTTTTGATAACACGTCGAAGGCGAAAGCGGTGAAAATCGCCCGCCTCAAAATCAGCGGCGCGCGCTGGCGCAATCAGATCTTCCTGGTTTACGATGCGGAAGTCTTTCGCGCCCTTGGCGCCGGGGCGAAACCTTTCTGCCTCGTGGGCATGGATCTGTTCGCTGATCGCAGCGTCATTTTCGACTTCGCCAACGAACATTTCTACATAGGCCCACCTGCGAAATAATACGCCTGCATCGCCTCGACACATAACATTCGACACTGCCGTTGATCTTCGCCGGCCAGCTGTCCAGGGAGCTCCATGATGAAACGACTATTGCCTTTCGCCCTCGCGCTGATGTCCACCGGGGCCCAGGCCGCCGATTACGCCATCATTCACGCCGGGCGCCTGCTCGCCGTTCCCGGCAATGCAGTAACCGAGAATCAAACCATCATCATCAAGGACGGTTTGGTTGAGCGTGTGGCGAACGGATTTCTCGGCGCGGATGCGATTGGCGCTGGCGCGGATGACACAGTCGTCCTTCATGATCTGAAAGACATGTTCGTGATGCCCGGCCTGATCGACGGCCATGTGCATATCCTCAGCGAAAACAATCCCCGCGCAAGGCTGCAACGCGTGGAACTGTCGGACGCGGACAACGCCATCACCGGCGCAGGCTTCGCAAAGAAGACATTGATGGCCGGCTTTACGACAGTGAGAGATGTCGGCGCCGGCTCGGGCGATGCTATCTTCGCCCTGCGCGACGGCATCGCCCGCGGCGACGTCACGGGCCCGCGCATATACGCTTCCGGCGCAACGATTTCCGTCACCGGCGGCCATGGCGACGGCACCCAAGGCTACACAGACGAGATCGCAGAACTGCTTCATTCCAAAGGCGTGTGCGACGGCGTTGGTGAATGCCGCCACGCAGTGCGCGAACAGGTGCGCCGCGGCGCCGATCACATCAAGCTAACGGCGACGGCCGGCGTTCTTTCAAACACTTCAGCCGGCCTTGAGCAGCAATTCTTTGAGGACGAGCTAAAAGCCATTATGGATTCAGCGCACGCCATGGGCCGCAAGGTCACGGCGCATGCGCATGGCGTCAACGGCATCAACGCCGCCTTGCGCGCCGGCGTCGATTCTATCGAACACGGCACCTATCTTGATGCAGAGTCGATCCGCCTGTTCAAACGCAACAACGCCTATCTGGTGCCAACCATTCTCGCCGGGGTCACTGTCGCGGAATGGGCGGCGGATCCGAGTTCTTTCCTGTTGCCGCCGCAACGCGAGAAGGCCGCCGAAGTCGGTCCGAAAATGATCGACATGGCGCGCCGCGCCCATGAAGGCGGCGTCAAAATCGCTTTCGGCACGGACACGGGCGTTTCGAAACATGGAGACAATGCGCGCGAGTTCGCATTGCTGGTGCAGGCGGGCCTTACGCCTATGGAGGCGATCCGCGCGGCAACGGTTTCAGGCGCCGACAACTTAGGAAAATCCGATATGCTCGGATCGATCGCGCCAGGAAAATATGGCGATCTTGTCGCCGTTGAAGGCGACCCCCTTTCCGATATCACCGAGCTTGAAGACATCGACTTCGTGATGAAGGAAGGCGTCGCCTACAAGGCGAAATAGTCCGTCTAAAGCCATGTCATTTCTGATTGGGTTACGAGCATGGCTTTAGGTTTTTGATTTGACGCATTTCCAGACGGCGAACCGCATACACTTCGCCTAAAAATGCGTCAGGCATAATCCAACGGCAATTCCGTCGTCTGCTTCAACACTTCCATGGAGAAGGTCGAGGTGAAGTCGGAGAACTCCGCCGTCGCGATCAGGCGTTTATAGACCCGGTCGTAATGGGCCATGTCGGGGACGACCACTTTCAACATGTAGTCGACCTCGCCGCTCATCCTGTGCACCTCGACAATCTCGGGGATGCGTTGAACGGCGTCCGCAAACCGCTTCAGCCAGGCTTCATTATGCTGGGCGGTTTTCACCGAAATGATCGCCGTCAGGGAAAGGTTGAGCGCCGCCGGGTCTGCAAGCGCCACCCGGCGCTGGATGACGCCCTCCTCCTCCAGCTTCTTGATCCGTCGCCAGCATGGGGTCGCCGACAGCCCCACCGATTCGGCAATCTCACTCACAGGAGTGGCTGAGTCGCGTTGTAATATCGCCAATATGGCTTTATCCGTAGGGTCCATTCTAATATCTATAAAGATAATAGAAAAAACTCGCAATCATTAGTTTTTCTATCGTTCTTTGTAGGATATTTTTTCACCTGTTCCCGCTTAAGCTTAATCTCAACAAACGGGGATGACCTACGCCATGATCAAGCGCGCCTTTACCGAGCATCCGGCCAGCGTCGGGGAAAGCTATTTCGAGCATCTGGGCATGGCCTTTGGCTTCGGCGCGAAAATGGTGATTTCGGGGATCGCTTGTCTGATCCATGCGATTTTCCCGTTTATGTTCGTGTGCACCGGCCGCAAATGCATTGAAGAGTTGCACACTCGCATGGTGACTCACCGAGACCGCCGCAAATGCGCGGATGCGTCGGCGTCGTCTCAAATGCCGTCTCTGGCGCGCGAGCAGCAATCACTCCACGCTGCGGAATAGCTTCCGCTCCGCAACCGTCAGCCCGCCCGTGACCCATTTCAGCCGTCTCGCCGATCAGGCGAAAATCCTCATGCCCGGCGTTCTCCTCGCCGTGACGGTGGCGCTCGCCTCGCTGTTCATCTCATCACGTTATGGCGGGCCGGTGATGCTGTATGCGATCCTTTTCGGCATCGCCTTCAACTTCATGAATGACGACCCCAAAACGAAACCAGGCGTTCAGTTCGCTTCGAAGCGCATACTCCAGCTCGGCGTCATACTTCTGGGAGCGTCTGTCACTTTTTCAGAAATCGCCGAGCTCGGCTGGGGCACGGCGCTATTGGTTGTCGCCGCGGTAACGACAACCATTGCCGCTGGCTTTCTGATTGGCCGCAGCGCAGGACTTTCCGGACCCCACTCAACCCTGTCCGCCGGCGCAGTCGCGATTTGCGGCGCATCAGCAGCGATGGCCATTGCTTCGGTTCTGCCGCAGACGAAAGACAGCGAGCGCAACCTTATTCTCACCGTTGTCGGCGTTACGACATTGTCCACCATCGCCATGGTGACCTATCCGTCGCTCACGCATCTTTTCGGCTTCACCGAAATGCAGGCCGGCGTTTTCCTCGGGGCCACCATCCATGACGTCGCGCAGGTCATCGGCGCCGGCTATATCGTTTCCGATGATGCGGGCGCCGTCGCCGCCGTCGTGAAGCTGATGCGCGTCACCCTCTTGGCGCCGGCCGTCTTTATCATCGCCATGATCTTTTCGCGCCATGCCGGCGCAGAAGCCACCGGCCGCGCCTTTCCGATTTTCCTGTTCGGTTTCGCCGCCCTGATGGCCGCCAACAGTTTCGGCCTTGTGCCGGCAGAGGCAAGAGCTGGCCTTGCAGGCGCATCGCGTTTCGCGCTCGTGGTTGCGGTCTCTGCGCTTGGCGTCAAAACCTCGCTCAAGGATCTCTTTGAGGTGGGCCCGAAGCCGGTCGCCGCGCTCGCGCTCCAGACCGCCTGGCTGGCGGTTTTTGTGGGTCTCGCCGTCGCCTTCGGCAAGGGCGTACTGCCGCATTAGGCAGTTGGTTAACCCCGACTTAAACCACCAATCTTCGCGGCTCTTTTTCCCTGATTTTAACTTCGATCGGCGAGGTTTCCGGCCATCTGATTTATTCCCGGGGAGCCGCCATGACGGACCAGTCGCTTCAAACCCGCATCGCCGCCATCGGCGCGGACGGTTTCGTCTCTGCAGACGAAGTCTTGTTCCTGCGCCGTAAGGTTTTTGAAAACGGCATCGTCGGGCCGGCCGAGCTGAACGCCCTGTTCGATCTTGGCGATCGCGCGCAGGACGGCGACCCAGAATGGTTTCAATTCTTCGCCGAAGCCGCCGCGGATTTTTATCTTCGCGAGGAAGAACCGCAGGGCTATCTGACGGCGGAGGAGTTTCAGTCGTTGCGATCTCTCGTCCTGCGCAACGGCCACGCCAACGCCCTTGAGATCGCCCTGATGGTGAAGCTCATGGAAACCGCCGACCAGACGCCGCCGGAAATGGCGTCATTTGTCGGCGAACAGATCAAGGCGATGATCCTCGATAAACCGGACGGTCCGGTCGTTTCCAAACAGGACGCGATCATGATCCGCCGTTATCTGTTCGCCGCAGGCGGCGATGGCAATGTCGCCGTGACGCGCCGCGAAACTGAACTTCTTTTCGATATCAATGACGCCACCGAAAACGCACGTAACAATCCGGCGTGGACGGAGCTTTTCGTGCAAGGGGTTGTCAATCATCTGATGGCGCATCTCGGCTACACGGCGCCAAGCCGCGAGGAAGCCTTCCGCCGCAACGCCTGGGCGAAAGACACGTCCGTCAATGTCGGCGGCTTCTTCAAGAAAATGATCGCCGGCGGCCTTTCTGGCTTCAAACCGACAGAAAGCGTCATCCAGGCGCATCATGACAAACGTGAAGCCGATATTGCGCAGGCAGAGCGACTCACCAAGGCGGAAGCTGACTGGCTCGCCTCGCGTATCGGCAAGGATGGCGGTTTCGACGTCAATGAACGCCGTCTTCTTGAGCGCCTGCGAGAACTTGAAAAAGAACTGCCGGAAGGTCTCAAGGCGCTGATCGACCGCGCAGCGTAACAAGCCGATGAACATGGAACGGATTGTCATCGCCGCTTTTGCCGCCACCGGCAGTGTCATCGCTCTTGCAACTGTCGGCCCGAGCAAAGCGCCTTTCGATTACGCTACCGCAACACTGGAAGATAAACAGCGCTACCTTGAGACCAAAGCGAAAAACTTTTCGCGCGGCTTCAATCTGACCAAAGGCGGCGCGTCGGACATCTCCGATATCTATGTGGATGCGGAAACCGACCTCGTCAGCATCATTGTCCAGATCAACGGCGCTAATAACAGCTACATCCCTGCGGGAGAGCTGGAGTCAATGCGCGGGAAAATCCTTCGCACGGCCTGCGGCCTGACCGAACGCGATCTGCTGACGCAAACCGACTTCAAACTACGGATGCGCTTTCTAAAACCCGGCGGCGGTTCACTGATGACCGTCGAGGCGAGCGGCGACAGTTGTACGCCGTATTTCTCCTGAAGATGAGTAAGCGCTGAAGGAACCAGCCTAACTTACCGGCTCGCCTTTCTGGAATTTCGACACAAAGGCCGAGATGACATCCGCCCAGCGGGCGATGTTTTGCGACAGATGTTCTTCGGTGACGCCGCCATTCAGTTCGATCACATAATCGACGCCAACCTCGCCCGTGCCTTCGAGCACATAGGCGCGGCCAAACACCTGGCTGTCATTGAAGCCGTTGACGATGCGGTAATCGGCGGACGTCACCTCGCGGCCAAGCTCGAAATTGGCGAAGAAGACGAGGGTCTCGCACGTCTTGGGCGCGCCCGAACAGGAAAGCGCACGCACGTAAAATCCGAATTGCCCGGCTTTTCCCTGCGCCACTGGCGCACCGGACGCGCTGTCCGCCATCATATCGGGGTTAAGCCCGGCCTCAGCGAGGACGCTCTCAAGCTGGTCTGCGGTCACGCCGCTCAGGGTTTGCGCGCCGGCGCCGCCGCAAAGCGCCATCGCAAAAGCCGCCCCAGCCGCCGCGCTTTTCAGTAAATTCTTCATCCCCAACCCCACGCACATTTTACCGGTCCCACCTCCCAGCATGACCGAAACAACCCTGCTTTGGCAATGGCTTGGTCGCAGGCATGGCGCATCTTGACGCCCCCTGAACACGTTGACTTGGAAAAGGGGCGGCCTATGTTCGCCAGCGACCTTCCAACGCCTAGTTTTTAGGCCTGACTTTCCGGGGTTTTCATGCCTGATCAAGCCGGGGTTACTCCAGCGCAGCCCGCGCGCCCCTCCTTCTCGCGACCTTTGTCGCCGCATCTGCAAATCTGGCGCTTCACCGTCACCATGGCGGCCTCCATCACCCATCGCGGGACCGGCATGGTCCTTTATGGCGGCTCCCTTTTGCTGGGCGTATGGGCCTATGCGCTGGCGTTCAGCCCGTCGCTCTTCGCCGCCGTGTCAGGCTTCGTCACCTCACCCTTCGGGATCATCATTGTCGCCGGCTATGTCTGGGCGCTTTGCTTCCATCTGCTGAACGGCCTTCGCCATCTCTATTGGGATTCCGGCCGCGGCCTCGCCCCGGCGACAGCGACCAAGACCGCCTGGGCGATCTATATCGGATCGCTGATCCTCGCTTTGATCGTCCTTTATGCCGGCCAGCTCGGCTGGAGGTCTTAAATCATGGCGCACAAAGGCACCTCGACTTTCATCATTCAGCGCGCCACCGCCGCGCTCATGATCCCGCTCGGCGTCTGGTTTCTGATTGGCGTCGTTTCCCATCTTGGCGCCAATTACATGGTCGCTCGCGAATGGGTTGGGCAGTGGTGGAACGCAGCCCTACTCGCGGCCTTCATCACCATTGGCGCATTGCATATGCGCATCGGCATGGCGGAGATCATCGCCGACTACATCCATGGCGGCCTCAAGGGCGTTTTGTCGATTCTCAACTGGCTCGCCGCGCTCAGCGTCATCGCCGGCGTCCTCTGGGCCCTCTATAACATTTCATTTGCAGGCTGACGAAATGACTTCGAGTTACGAGATTGTCGATCACGAATATGATGTTGTTGTCGTCGGCGCCGGCGGCGCCGGTTTGCGCGCGACGCTCGGCGCGGCGCAGGCGGGACTGAAAACGGCTTGCGTCACCAAGGTCTTCCCGACGCGCTCCCATACGGTTGCTGCGCAGGGCGGCATCTCCGCCGCGCTCGGCAATATGTCGGAAGACGACTGGCGCTGGCACATGTACGACACCGTCAAGGGGTCGGACTGGCTCGGCGATCAGGACGCCATCGAATATCTCTGCAAGAACGCGCCCGCCGCCGTGTACGAGCTTGAGCATTGGGGCGTTCCCTTCTCGCGCACCGAAGAAGGTAAGATCTATCAGCGCGCCTTTGGCGGCATGACAAAGAACTATGGCGAGGGACAGGTGCAGCGCACTTGCGCCGCCGCCGACCGCACCGGCCATGCGATCCTGCACACGCTCTACGGTCAGTCCGTGAAGCAGAACGCCAAATTCTTCATCGAACATTTCGCACTTGATCTCATCATGTCCGACGAAGGCGAATGCCGCGGCGTGATTTCATGGGAGCTCGACACCGGGATCATCCACCGCTTCAACGCCAAGATGGTGATCCTCGCGACCGGCGGTTACGGCCGCGTTTATTTCTCCTGCACCTCCGCGCATACCTGCACAGGCGATGGCAACGCCATGGTCCTGCGCGCGGGGCTTCCATTGCAAGACATGGAGTTCGTGCAATTCCACCCGACCGGGATTTACGGCGCCGGCGTTCTCATCACCGAGGGCTCGCGCGGCGAAGGCGGATATCTCACCAATTCCGAAGGCGAGCGCTTCATGGAGCGCTATGCGCCGTCAGCCAAAGACCTCGCCTCGCGCGATGTCGTCTCGCGGTCGATGACGATTGAAATTCGCGAGGGACGCGGCGTCGGGCCGAACAAGGACCATATCCACCTCAACCTCAACCATCTCGACCCGAAAGTCCTGCATGAGCGCCTGCCCGGCATTTCGGAAAGCGCAAAGATTTTCGCGGGCGTTGATGTCACCAAGGAACCGATCCCGGTGCTTCCGACCGTGCATTATAATATGGGCGGCATCCCGACCAATTACCATGGCGAAGTGCTGACCAAGCGCGGCGACGATCCGGAAGTGGTGGTGCCCGGCCTGATGGCGATCGGCGAAGCGGCCTGCGTTTCCGTGCACGGCGCCAACCGCCTCGGCTCCAACTCGCTGATCGACCTTGTGGTGTTCGGACGCGCGGCGGGCCTGCGCTGCGGTGAAGTCGTAAAATCGGGCGGCGCCAATCCGGAGCTGCCGAAACGCGCAACCGACGACGCTCTTGCCCGTCTCGACAAGTTCCGCCACGCCAAAGGCGACACGCCCACCGCCGTCTTGCGCGCGCGCATGCAAGGCGTGATGCAGAACAACTGCGCCGTCTTCCGCACCGGTGAGGTGCTCGAGGAAGGCCGTGAGAAAATCAAGGAAGTCTATGACGCCATGCCGAATATCGGCGTCACTGACCGTACGCTGGTCTGGAACACTGATCTCGTCGAAACGCTCGAATTCGACAATATGATCGGCCAGGCCGTCGTCACCATGGAAGGCGCATCGAACCGCAAGGAAAGCCGCGGCGCGCACGCGCGCGAAGACTTCCCCGACCGCGACGACGCCAACTGGATGAAACACACCGCCGCCTGGTTCTCCAACGGCAAGGCGACGCTCGACTATCGCCCTGTGCATGATTTCACCATGACCGACGAGATCAAATATATCGAACCGAAAAAGCGTGTTTATTGAGAGCTGTGCGTATGAAACTGAACGCTTGGCGAGCGATACTTATCTTAACCGCATTCGCTTTCAGCGCATGCGAACAGCGTTCAGATTTAACAAGCAATAAGCAAGCGAGCAAAGAGTCTGTCGTTTCGGAAACCGCCGTTGCCAATGAGTTTTTTAAGCTCACGCTAGACGCGCCAACCGATTGGTATGTTCTAACGAATGTGGAACTTCTTGAGCTTCTCAATATGGGAGGCAAAGTAGCGGCATCGGGAAATCGCGAAATGGAAGCCGTTCTGGATGCTTCGGAAGAAAATCAGGCGGCATTGTTCGGCGTTTTCCGTCACCCTCCGGGCACGCCTGTTGAGATCAATCCAAACGTAATCGCAAGCGCCGAGCGGGTTTCATTTTCACCCGGTATAAAACGCGGCAGCGACTACTTTTTTCATACAAAAAGAATGCTGGGCCAGTCCAATTTGGCAGTGACATTTGAGAACGGATACGCCGAACGTGAAATAGGCGGCGTGAATTTTGATCGTATGAACACGACGATGACCGTACAAGGCATTACAATAAATCAGTCCTATTATGCTGCGAAGTTTGATGATCACATCGTTCTACTCGTTGCCACCCCCGGAGACGCGACAACGGATCCCGTTCTAGATGGGATAAAACTGGAATGGCCCAAGGACTGATCATTCCCGACGATGATTGACAGCCTTCGCGTTACCCCAAAAAATTGCTAGCCTCTCCGTTCAAACCGGAGAGGATTTTTCATGACATACACCAGACGCGACGCCATCAGTTTGGGCGCGGGCGCAGCCATGACCTTCGCAGGCGCTAGTGCGGCATCGGCCAATGACCGGCTGAACAGCCTATACGACAAATCCATCGTCATCGACGCGCTTTCCTTCGCTCAGGAATGGGATGACGTCGAATATGAAGCGGTGAGAAAATCCGGCTACACAGGCATCATCACCAGCCTCAATCGCCGCGATCTTCAGACCGCCATTGATGAACTCCTGACCTGGAAGAGACGCGTCGAGGAATTTCCTGACCGTTATCTGATCGCGCTGGAGGCGCGCGATTTCGAGCGCGCCAAGCGCGAAGGCAAACTCGCCGTGATGATGAACTTCCAGAACGCGACCATGCTGGAAGGCGACGCAGACAATGTGGATGCGCTGCACACCCTCGGCATGCGCTGTTTTCAGCTCACCTATAACAATCGCAATCTCATCGGCGACGGCTGCCTTGAGCGCACTAACGCCGGGCTATCCGATTTCGGCGTCGAGGTGGTTGAACGCATGAACAAGCTCGGCGTTCTGGTGGATCTGTCTCATTGCGGCGCCCAGACGACCCTCGACGGCATTGCGCTTTCGCAAAAACCCGTCGCCATCACCCACTCAATGATCGAAAAATTCCGCCCCGGTCACCCGCGCGCCAAGACCGACGACCAGATCAAGGCGCTGGCCGACAAGGGCGGCGTTTTCGGCGTCGCGGCGCTCGGCTATTTCATCGGCAAAAATCCCGGAACCGACACCACCATCGAAACTTACGCCGATCACATAGAACATGCCGTCAATCTGATCGGCATCGAACATGTCGGCGTTTCCACCGATTACCCGGTGCGCGGTCTTGAAAGCTGGATCACGCGCGAGAATTGGTATGAGCCGCGGCTTACAATCTACAAACCGAGCTATGACGTGCAATGGCCGCCTTACATCCCTGAACTCGACACGCCGGAACGGTTCCGCAACCTGATCGCCGTTCTTGACCGGCGCGGGTGGAAGACGCGCGATATGGAACGGCTATTGGGCGAAAACTGGCTGCGCCTTTTCAAAGACGTTTTCGGGCGCTGAGGGCCTGCCTACCCAATAAACGGCTTGCCTACCAACGCCTGCGTCAAGGTCGCCGCCGTAATTGCAACGCCGATCGCCGCCGCGATCCAGACCACGCGTTTCGCCGCAACGGCGTTCCTCAGCATCCTGTCCGCCGCGTAACCCACAAGCGGCAAAGCCTGCATCAGATGGGTTGCGAAAAAATGCGGTACGCGGAGATCGCCGCCTTCGCGCGACCATCCAAACAGAGGCAGCCCGCCAGCGTCCGTGCGCGACGCGTCGACCCAATGCCCGCCGGATTGCGCCGACATATATCCGGCGATCCCAAGGGTCAGGAAAAACCCGAGCGTCAAGCCGAGCCCACCGCCAAGTTTCAAGCCAGGCGTCAGCTTTTCCGTCACCGGCGCACGCAGCAGCCAGACCCCGACGACGATCGCCGGCATGATGATCAGCAAGGCGCCGCCCCCCATAAAGGCATAGATCAAGGCGTCCAGCTCTGTTGAAAAATTGAAATGGGAGCCAACGCCCCGCGCCGACTGCGTTACGATAATCGCAATTTCCACAATCGCCGCGAACGCCGACACTGCTGCAACGATGCTGAAGCCCATTCCGGCGCGCGCCTTTTCCGACAGGAACCGCGCCAGCACGGCGAGCGTTGCGAGATGCAGCGCCGTCGAACCGTAAAACTTCAGCGGTTTGATCCAGATATTGATGTCATTGACCATGCGCGGGTCGAATTGTTGCGCGATCAGCGTCGCCGGAATGGCGGCGAGCAGCAAAAACGCCGATTGAAGCCACACACTCTCTGCAAAGAAATACCTTTTCATGATGCCGCTCCCGCTGTTGTCGTGTTGCGCTTGCCGCCAATCGACCGCCAGCCCGCATCGGTCAGGACAAACAGGAGAAAGCCGAGGGGGCCGAACATGAAGGTGAAAAACAGGATCGGGATCTGCACCAGCCGCGACAGGCCGGAAGCGTCCGCCCGCTGCGCGATCACGGCCCCGATGGCGAGATCGAAGGCGAGGTAATGCACCCATCCGGCCAGCAGCACGGAATCATTGGAGAACAGCGACCTGACCTGAGAGAGGGAGCTATATCCGCCGCCCTCGGTTTCGGCGAAATGCGTGAGCATCAGCCCGCCATAAAGCGCGCCCAACAGCGCCGGGATAATAACCCCCGCAGTCAGCAGCACCCATCCCCAGCGTTTGGGTGAAAACAAAAGCAGCACCCAGCCAATCAGGGCGAGATTGCCGCTCCAGCCGAACAGGGTTTCCACATCAGTTGGCATTGGTATTTTCCTCCCAAACATCTCAATTGCACCGCCAAACCCATGACCGGTGCGCGCTGAAACCTATAGGCATGCCTGCCTGCGCCCCGGCAACCGGACATACGCGAAGCGGCTGGAATCCTTCGTCAATTGCTATTAAGTTCACTTGCGAAGCGCGAATTGCAGTTCGCGAAGCGTGAGTTGCAGGGGCATTCTGGGGAAAATGGCGCTGATCCGGAAATATTTTTGGCTCGGTTTGGTTTCCACCTTGGCATTGGGCGCCGTGTTCGCCTTTCTCGGCGTTTACGACACGGATAATTTGCCATTTCAGAAACGCTACATTTTCTGGACATCAACCATGGTGACGGGCACCGCCGCAGGAGCGCTGGCGGGCCCATGGGTCTTCAATCACGTCCTGCGCGGCCGCAACACCATCGCTCAACTGGCGGTCGTCGCCGCTCTCATTTCCTGCCCGGTTCTGCTCGTCATCGTGGGATTCAGCACCGGCTTTACGTCGTCCTGGCCGACCAATGATTTGCCGATGCAGTACGCGCGCGTCTTCGCCATTTCCTTTATTCTGGTCAGCGGAACCTATGTCGCCGCAAAGGCGCTCGGCGTGATCGGCGTCGCCGCCGTTTCGTCCACATCGGACCCCTCGCCCATCACCAAATTCCTGAGCCGCCTGCCGGCGAAATATCGCGGGGCGGAGCTCTATGCAGTCTCGTCAGAGGATCATTATCTGCGCATCCATACCGATCGCGGGGAAGAGCTCATCCTGATGCGGCTGTCCGACGCCATGCGCGAGCTGGAAGGCGCAGAAGGGCTGCAAACGCACCGTTCCTGGTGGGTCGCCAGCAAGGGCGTTGATGAGATGAGCCGCGAAAATGGAAAGCAAACGCTGATGCTGAAATCCGGCGTCGCCGCGCCCGTTTCGCGTTCTTTTGCAAAAGCGGTCAGGGAAGCGGGTCTTGGCGGCCTCTAAGGGGTAGAGCGCAGGATTTTACACCGCCGCTGCAGCGCCCATGATCCCCTGCGCCTCGCCGTCATCCTGCCAGTTCGTACGGCGCGGCATGGCCGGGTTCAAATATACGGACGGCACTTTCCAGAAAACGAGGCTTTTGTGCACGGCCCAGTCGGCGGTGAGCTCGTTCCATTTCGGTTTCCCGCCATCATTATTTTCGAGCCAGTCGCGATAGGGCGTCCAGTGGCTCGGTTCGTCGACGCGAATGACTTCGAAGATTTTCTTCAGTCGCTCATCTGAGGTCACAAGCTTGTCTTCGAGCAAAATATCGAGCTGGTTCATGCCGCGGATTTCGGTGATCATGATGATCCGGCACAGCCTGAAAAAAAGCTCGTCATCCGCCGTCACCGCATCTGTATCCAGCTCGTCAATGCTGCAACCGAAGGTCAGCCGGATCAGCCTGTCGATATGACCGCAGGATTTATCCACCGCGAACGGCATCCGCCCGAGATCCTCAAAATATTTTTTGAACATGAGGTAATGCTTGCGCTCGTCGCGGCGATGCTTTTCCACTGCATCGATAAACCAGCGCTCGCTGGAATGACGCGCGCGCACCGCAAGCAAAACGCGGTCAATGCTCGAATATCCCCGGTGCTCATTGTAAATGTAGATCGAGGCGAGGACGTCAAGAAACCGGCGCTGGGCTTTTTGAAGCATGGCGCACAATGGAACCGGAAATAACGCCCCGTCAACACGCCTCCTCTTTAATGCCCGTTTTGTGATGGAGCGGGCCGGATTTGACCGCGAATTATTTTCTGAAATTCAGGGTCGCTGTCTTGCCGGTTTCGACCGCCGACGCGCCATCCACGGTGCGTGGGGAGAAACGCCAGCGCCCTACGGTGTTCAGGGCCTCGGTTTCAAAACAGTTATTGGTTGAGGAGGCGACGCGCATATTGACGGCGCGGCCTTCCGCGCTGACGTCAAAGCGCAAGGTGACCGATTCCATGTCATTCGCCCCGCGCGTGCAGCGATTGGGGTAATCGGGCGCAATAGAGCGGGAGAGTTCGGCTTTCACAATGACCGGCTGGCGCGGCGGCGGCGCGGGTCGCGCGCGGCGGGGCAAGGCGCGCTCGCGCGGCTCTTCAACCGCTGGAGCTGGCGTTTCAGCTTGCACGGGTTCCTCAGTCACTTCAGGCGCTGGCGTCGTTTCCTCAGCAGACGGAACTGTCTGTGCATCTGAAGCCGCGGCCGGTATCGCGCCAGCGGCCTCTTCGGCTGACGTCTCCGGCGGAGATAAATTTTTAGTCGCAGCAGCGTCGGGCGCGGGCGTCTCATCGGCGACGGGCGCGTTTTCAGTTTCAACAATTTGCGATGTTTCCGGCACGACCGGAGCCGGTGCGTTTTGCGGCGCTTGGCTGGCCGGCGCGGGTCTCGCTTCCAGGCGCGTCGCAGTGGGCTGTTCCTGATGACCGCCGCCGCCCAAGACCTGATAGCCAATCCAGAGGGCGAACAGGATAACGGCCAGCATGGCGAAAACCGAGCCAAGACGCGCGCCGTCCCCTTGGGGCATCACGCCTTCGGCGGCTGGCGCCGTCACCGGCGCGGGCGTCGCTGCGATCGCTTCGGCCTTGAACGCCGCCGCAACCTGATCGGCGTCAAGGCCGAGATAACGCGCATAGGCCTTCACAAAACCGGTTATATAGGCGAGCGCGGGCAGACGGTCGAGACGCATCCATTCAATCGCCTCAACATGCTCCGCCTTTACTTTGGTGGCCGCGCTGACCGCTTCGACGGAAAGATTGGCGGCTTCGCGCGCGGCGCGCAGGAAAGCCCCGGCGCCTAAATCTTCAAGGCCCGGTTTGTGAAGGTCCGGCTGTTCAGGAGCCGGCGCCTCATCCGCGTTAAAACTCTCCGGGGCGGGCGCAGGTTCTTGCGGCGGCTCTGCGGCGCCGCTGAATTTGATGATTTCCGCACTTTTGTCCTGCGCCATGAGGCTGGAACCCAACTCTAACCGTGTCCGCATCTTACGGCCCGGCCCTCGTCAGATTGAGACAAGTCGCCGAAACGATGCCGCCGGAATGGCGGCGCACCCCAAGGCAAAGCATATTCGGCGCCATGTTTTCGCAAATATCCAGGCGTTGAGGCGCTGCTGTCGCCGCTGGCGTTAACCACCCTATCATGGAAAAACAGGAGCGCCGAATCCAGCAAAAAGGAGCGCGGGCGCCCCGCGAAAGCCCTATGAATTATAGCTGCTTTAAAGCCGACATTTCGGACGGGATTGCGCATCTGCGCTTTTCACGGCCTGACAAATTCAATTCCTTCATTCCTGAATTCTGGCGCGAATTGCCCGAGGCCGTCACGGAGATTTCGGAAAACGCAAAAGCGCGCGTCATCGTTCTGTCTGCGGAGGGAAAGCATTTCACGGCAGGGATGGACATTTCCGTTTTCATGTCCGGCGCATTGGATGCGCCGCCTGAAAACCGCGAAGTCGCCGCCGAAGCCTTTCGCCACCATGTGAAGGCGTTGCAGGCGACGTTCTCCGCACTAGAAAATGCGCGCCAGCCGGTGCTCGCCGCCATTCAGGGGGGAACCATCGGCGCCGGCGTCGACCTCGTTTCCGCCTGCGACTGCCGCTACGCCTCAGCCGATGCGTTTTTCTGCGTGCAGGAGACGGCCATCGGCATGACCGCCGATGTTGGGACATTTCCGCGGCTTGCGAAGATCATTCCCGAAGGCTGGGCGCGACAGATGGCCTATACCGCTGAACGCATTCCGGCGGCGAAAGCAAAAGAGATCGGCCTCGTCAACGAGGTCTTCGACAGTCATGATGGGTTGCTCAGCGGCGTGATGGAGATCGCGGGCAAGATCGCCGCCCATTCGCCGCTCGCCGTAACGGGCTGCAAACAGATGATCAATTACGCCCGCGATCATTCGACAGCGGACACCCTCGATTACATCGCTCTGTGGAATGCGGCGATGCTGCGCGCCGACGACATCAAGGAAAGCTATATCGCCAAATCGGAAAAGCGCGATCCCGCCTTTGACGAATTGAAACCGCTGAAAAAGTCCCTATAGCGCCAGCAATTCATTCACTGCGCGGTCAGCGGCGTCGATGGCGCCTTGCACATAGGCAAGCGCGCTCGCATCGGAATTGGCGACGCTCATCCGGCCCAGCGGCGCCCGCGCCGTCACATGGGGGCCATAAGCCGGGCTCCATGTCCACGGATCGTAAAGCTCGTTATATTCATAGGCGTATCCATGGGGCCAGCGATTGACGGTGATCCCGGCGATGTCGCGCGCCGCGTCAAAACCATAAGGCCCGAGCATGCCGGTCATTTGCTCGACAATCTCTCTTTCAAAATCATCGAAGGTCATCTCATAGAGTTTGGCGCGCCCGGCGCGATGCTGTTCGCGTTCTGTAAGGCCCGCCTGAAGCGGCACATGTTGAAGATGAGCGATGACCGGCTGATCCGGTGAGCGGGAGAACTTCACGCCGCCCATGGAGACCGGGAAATCGAGGGCAATCGATTCAAAGAAGCCTTGCGGCGAATACACCCGGTGATACCCGGCCTTTTCAAAGGCGCGCCAGTTGCGCAGAGCCACATTCACATAGACCAGCGGGATTTTTTCGAGCGTCTCCACCGCTTCGCGCTGAACCTCTCCGATCTCCGGCGAGATAAAGGGGAGCATGTGCAAATAGCCCGCATAGATCGCATTTTTCCCGCGCACACGGAACACTTCGCCGTCTTTCACATAGGCGACATCAACGCCGCCATTCACATTGCGCGCCTCCACAGCCGTAGCGCCCAACCGCATGCGCACTGATGCATCCGCCATATCGAGAAGGTCATAACGCGCTTGGGCCATGAGGGCGTCTTCCATCGTCGAGCCGGGAAGCACATCAGGGCGCAAGGCGCGCATCAGCAGCCGCGCCACGCTGGCGTTGCCGTCGGGGAAGTGAAAAATATAGGGATCGTCATTTTCGTAAGGCTCCGGAATGACTCCCTCAATGCCGAGCCCCGCCGTTCCAGGCATGCCGATGCGCGCGCCCTCCAGCGCCGACAGCGCATCCCATCCAACGCCCCAGAGCCCGGTGATGGAGCGGCGCAAGAGCACAACGATATCTTCGCTCGCGCCGGCATGTTGCAACAAAAACTGCTCGTAACTGATGCGGCGCATGAGATCAATTTTTTCAGAAACGGGTTTCCCGGCGAGATAGTCGGAAGGCGATAACGCAAGCTCCATGAGTTTTGCGCGCGCCGTTTCCGGCCAGGGAATGGCGCCGATAGCAGCCTTTGCTTTTTCCGGCGACGGCGCAGCGGACCACATAGCGTAAGGCTGGTCTATGAGCGTGTCTTCGCCATAATGAGTTTTGTTGAGATAAAGACCCGCGTCCATATTCCGGCGCGCATAAAAGTCGCGATCGAAATAATCGTAGAACTTCTCCACATCGACGCCGATCTCTTTCACGAGATCCTGCGCAACCTTCGACCATGAATGCGGTCCGTCGATGGACTGGCTGCCACCATAGCCAATAAGCTTTTCACCATCGACATTGAATTCATTGCGCTTTGCGTGACCGCCAAAATCGTCGTGATTATCGAGGATCAGAATACGTGCGTCTTCACCCGCGCGCCGGCGCCAGAAATAGGCGGACGCCAGCCCTGAAATGCCGCCACCGATTACGACCAAATCATAATCAGCGTCGGTCTGGGTTTCGGGACGCGGCCAGGTCTTTCCCTCCCAGGCAAGCGCATGGGCGGTCTCGAACGATCCGGCGTGCGACCCGCGCATCCCTGTCAGCGCCGGCGGATAAGGCCCGTTATAAGACCCACCCTGCGGGTTTCTGCCGCATCCGAACAAGGCGGCCGGCGCCAGACCGGCGGCGACGGGCAAGCTGACGCCGCCAAGGAAATCGCGGCGGGTAATCGACGACAGGCGTTTCATGCAAGGGGACTCCGAACCAGCGGCGCGGATCGGAACCGAATTCTCCCGCGCCGTCAAACCGTAAACCATAAATGGCCTTGAGGCTTCCCCGTCTTCGCCACGCCAGCGCCATGCATGATCCTTACAGGCTGCAAACAGGCTGGCGCGATCTTTACCGGGGAGTTCTTCCATGGAAATCAATATGCCGTTGCGACACCGATCGCTCGGCCTCAAGCTTATTCTCGTCGGCGCTCTCGCTTTCATGCTCTGGATTCCGGCGATGCTGGTTTACGGGCTGGTGTTCGAACGCTCGACCCGCGCGGACAGCGTCAAGCGCGAAATTTACAGTCTCGCCGGGGGCGAACAGACGATCAGCGGCCCGGTCATTATCGCCCCTGCACTGATCGACACCGGCAAGCAACGAAACGATGGCGAACAGATCATCGATTCGACATTTCTCGTCTTCACGCCGGCGACGCTATCCATCGACGCCGATGTAAACGCCACCCAGCGGCGTCGCTCCATCTATGAAGCGACCATTTATGACGCCGACATCATAATGGACGGCAAGTTCGGGCCGCTGATCGCGCCTCCTGTTCAGGGCGAAATTACCGAAATCGCCTGGGACCGGGCTGTGATCGCGGTGAAATTCGGCTCCAATGAAGCCCTGAAAGGCGTTCGCGACACACCCCGCCTCCTGATCAACGGCAAGGACGCGGCGGCTACGTTTGAGCCCGGCGTCAATATGGCGGCCTTCACGGGCAGACGCGCGGAACACGGCCTCAATGAACCGGGCATCAGCGCGCTGGCGCCCATCCCCGATCCGCAACAAGGATTTTCTTTCAAGCTGACCCTGCCCATGTCCGGCGGGGGCGCGCTTTATTTTGCGCCGGTCGGCGAGGAGACGCATGTGGCTATGCGCGCGAACTGGCCCGACCCGAGCTTTCAGGGCGCTTACTTGCCCGATGCGCGGGTGGTCCGCGCGGACGGGTTTACGGCGGAATGGCGCATCCCCTATCTCGCCCGCAATCTGCCGCGCAGCTTCACGGCGAGCGAACGCCTCAGCGAACTCGACGCCGGCAAGACCTTCGGCGCCCAGTTTATCGACGCGGCGAGCCCCTATCAGTCAGTCAACCGGGCGCTGAAATACGCCCTGATGTTCATGGGCATCGTTTTTCTGACTTTCTTCCTGTTCGAAGCGACGACCGGCGCCCGCGCCCACCCGGCCCAGTACATTCTTCTCGGGCTGACGCAGGTGATTTTCTATCTCCTCGTCCTCGCCTTTTCGGAACATGTGGGTTTTGAGACCGCCTTCGCCGGAACCGCGGCGGCGACCGTCGCCCTTTCCGGGGCCTATGCTGCGACGGTGTTTCACAGCCTGTGGCGCGGGATAATCGCACTCTTGGCCTTTTCAGGCGCCTATGGGTTGATATATTTACTCATGAAATCAGAGGATTACGCCCTTCTGATCGGTTCCGTGACAGCGTTTGGCGCGATCGCCCTCACCATGTATGTCACACGGGAGCTTGATTGGTACGGCGGACGCGATAAGGCGTAGGGCTTGTCGTGGGAACAACACAAAGGTCTTGAAGTCGATGGTCGAACTGACGCTGCCGAAGAACTCGAAAATCAACAAGAACGGCAAGACCTGGAAAGCAAAGGAAGGCGCGGGCAAAACCCGCACCTTCCATATCTATCGTTACGACCCGTCAATGCCGGAGAACCCGAGCGTCGACTCTTATGAAGTCGATGTCTCGAACGTCTCCATGGTGCTCGACGCGCTGATCAAGATCAAAAACGAAACTGACGCGACGCTCGCCTTCCGGCGCTCCTGCCGCGAAGGCGTGTGCGGCTCCTGCGCCATGAACATCAACGGTTCGAACACGCTCGCCTGCACCGCGGGGCTCGATGAATGCGGCGATGGCGATGTGCACATCTATCCTTTGCCGCATCAGCCGGTTGTCCGGGATCTCGTCACCGACCTTTCGAATTTCTACAAACAGCACGCCTATGTTGAGCCTTATCTCCAGGCGAAAACGGCGGACCCGGAAACCGAATGGCGCCAGTCGCCAGAACAGCGCGAAAAACTCGACGGGCTTTACGAGTGCATTCTCTGCGCCTGCTGCTCCACCTCATGCCCTTCTTACTGGTGGAATGGCGAAACCGACGATCACAAGAACGAATATCTCGGCCCCGCAGCTTTGTTGCAGGCCTATCGCTGGCTCGCCGACAGCCGCGACCAGCTCGACAATGAGCGCCTCGACAAGCTGGAGGACGAGTTCAAGCTCTATCGCTGTCACACCATCATGAACTGCGCGCAGGTCTGTCCGAAGCACCTCAATCCGGCTAAGGCCATCGCGGAAATCAAGAAGCTGATGGTGACCCGGCCCGATAGCAAGGCGACCGCCGCCCAACAGGCGGACTAGATGACAGCGCCTGACCTTTCCGAACATTTCGGACCGGTCGGCGAATTGGTTATTGGACTGATCGGCCTCTTGCTCCTGTCGCTGATGCACAAGGATGTGCGGCAAGCCGGAAGAAAGCTTCTTAAAAAGTCAGCCGCTGGAATAAAGGGCCTGCATTATGGCGTTTATTCGCGGCATAAGGTTTACGCGCGCTGGAATGACGCCTTCCAGCTAATCTTCAGACAAAAGCGGGATCTGCTTATCATCTTCGCCGCGCTGGTCATCTTCGATCACGCTGTGAGCTATTATTATAATTTGATCAGAGAGCTTCTCATTCTGCCGCTTCATGAGAGTCTTTCATGGGACGACCCAAAAATCATTCAACTCTCATATCTGCACGCTTATTCCAGCAGCCTGCTGACCTGTCTCGGTTATGCGCTTTTTGGCTGGCTCATTTATCAACGCGCGCAGGGCGAGAACTACAAGCAAGCCCAATCATTTCGACCTTTGTCAAAAGCAGTCGCGTTTGGCCTATGTCTGGCCGGCGCTGAGACCCTCACAAAAACAGTTTATCCATGGCTGTTCATAGACCTCAGCTGGCTGAAAGAACCCATGGCTGTGGGATGGGTCGCAGGCGGCGTTGTCCTCGGCCTTTTGCTTTTTGGGGCTGGCGCGAGGTTTTTACTCAGCGCCCACCAGCAAAAAAGCGCCTGGACGGCGCTTTGCGTTTATTTTGCGCTGACGCAATCATTGCAGTGGTTCTATTACCTGCTTTCATTGCCGGGACAGCCATATGAAATGTGGATGCGCATTGCGAAACAGCAGTTGTCGCAATTCACCTACATCGCATTATGGGACATTGCTTTGACTGGTTTCATTGTCGTTATCGCATTTTCAGCTCAAACGAAAACAAATCCTGCCTTGCGAGATTATGGACTATCAAACAGTCCCGCGAACGCGGTTTGATTTGATTTTCTTCTTTGAGCCCGCTGCTTTAATCGCAGCGGCGCGCGCCGACCGGGCGCCAGCGTCGCTCAAGGCCGCCGACGCAAGCGCGCTTGCCTGCCAGTAAAGCGCACGCGCCTCACTCAACACGGCGTATGCGCGCATCGACAAAACCGCGCCGATAATCGCAAGCGCCAGCCCCGCAACAATGCCGCCAATTTGGAATACGGCCATGTTGGCCTCGATATCCTGCGCCAGCCTCGAGGCCACATCCTGCTCTTCCATACACCCCTCTTTACCCGTCACGCCCCATGACTTCGGCCCCCAGACAAAAAAGTATGAGACACCAAATGCGCTAGTTGATTGGCGCACTAACCAATCTCCAGCCTGTCATTATTGCACTTTTCAAAAATCCTATACGCTGCGACACGCCGCCCGCAAGCCAATTGTTGCACCACAACATTCCTCATGGCGAAATTCGGAGTTTTGTTTCATAAATTTAGCATATTACTCCCCAAGTTTCGACTATTTTAGCTATTTTAGCGAAGCGCGCGCAAAAACCGTTAATGCTTTGTTGCAATGCGAAAATCTTTTGCTCATCATCCCTACACGAACAGATTGCGCTGTCTGACGTTTTCATCTTTGTACGGATGATGATCAGCCGGCGCGTTTCTAGCGAGGGGCTGGTATGACAAAAATAAAATACATTCTCTTCGCCGCCATGGGGGCGGTGATGTTAGCGGGGGGCGCGGCCGCGCAGGAACCTGCAGCGGCGGAAGCCGTCGAAGCGGTCGTGGAGGCGGCGTCGACAACGCCGGCGCCGGATACGGCGTTCGTCTTTAATACGATGCTGTTCCTGATCATGGGCATGGTCGTCATGTTCATGGCGGCGGGCTTTTGCATGCTCGAAGCGGGCTTGGTGCGCTCCAAAAACGCCGCAACCATCTGTCTGAAAAACATTACACTCTACGCCATTGCGACCGTGATGGTGTGGTTGATCGGCTACAACATTATCTACGGCGTTGAGGAAGGCGGCTATATCGGCACGCTCGCCATGTGGGCGGCGGATGATTCCGCAGCGCTTGAGACGGGCTATTCGGCTTCATCCGACTGGTTCTTCCAGATGGTGTTCGTCGCGACAGCCGCGTCGATTGTCTCCGGCACGGTGGCTGAACGGGTTCGCCTGTGGCCGTTCTTCATTTTCACCGCGGTGCTGACCGGCCTGATCTATCCGATCCAGGCGTCATGGGAATGGGGCGGCGGATGGCTTGACGCCAATTACGGCTTCTCCGATTTCGCGGGATCAACGCTGGTGCACGCAACTGGCGGCTGGGCGGCGCTTGCCGGCGCGCTGGCGCTCGGCCCTCGTCGCGGCAAATACGGACCGAATGGCCAGATCAACACCATCCGCGGCTCTTCCCTGCCGCTGGCGACGCTTGGCGTGTTCATCCTCTGGCTCGGCTGGTTCGGCTTCAATGGCGGCTCACAGCTGGCGCTGGGGTCTCTCGACGACGCTATCGCTGTTTCCAACATCTTCGTGAATACGAATATGGCGGCGGCGACAGGTGTGATCACCGTTGTTGTCCTGTGCACCTTCCTGAAGCGCAAAATCGACCTTTCCATGGCGTTGAACGGCGCTATTGGCGGCCTCGTCTCCATCACGGCTGAACCGTTGACGCCGGCGATCTGGCAAGCGGCGCTGATCGGCTCTGTCGGCGGCGGCATTATTTTTGTCGTCACGCCGCTGCTTGAAAACCTCCGCATTGATGATGTTGTGGGCGCTATTCCCGCGCACCTTTTCTGCGGCATGTGGGGAACGATCATCGTTCCGTTCACAAACTCCGACGCCACCTATATCGGCCAGGCTGTCGGCATCGGCGCGAACGCGATCTTCGTCTTTACGACAAGCCTTGTGCTCTGGATCCTTCTCAAAATGATTGTGGGAATCCGGGCGAGCGCTGACGAAGAAGACAAGGGCCTCGACGAGTCAGAAATCGGGGCGCCTGCCTGGCCCGACTTCTCGGAGAAGCCTAATCCCTTGCAACCTGCCGAATAGCGCAAACGCAGGTATTGCAAGCCCCACGGAGCCCGGCGGCCGAAAGACCGCCGGGTTCTTCCGTTTACAGAGTAGTGTTTCCGCCGCCGTTTTCATAACGCGAAAAGGCCATGATCTTCTGCCAGATCTTGCGCGACAGGGCTGTCGTTAATTGCTCAATGTCGCCGGCGCCGGCGACGACTTCCGGATCGCGGCAGCTTTGCGCAAACAGCGCGGCGAGCTTTGCGGTCAGTGACAGCATCTCCGAACAATAATCGAGATACCGTTCAAGCAGCGGGCCCTGAAGGCTGACGTCGGGGGAAGACGCCGTAGTCGGCAGCAATCGCCGATAAGGGTCTTTGGTGAGCTGGTGCATGTCGACAACATGCGCGATGGAACGCAGCTCATGGAGATAGTCGAGCGCCCGGGCGCGCTTCCAGCGCTCCTCAAGCCGGCCGAGGGTGACAACGCCCAAGCCCACCAGAACCGCAATATTCATCGCCGGCTCCAACACCTGAACGAGCCCCGCCGCCTCGAATTCAACCGCATCGTAATGCAGCGTCAGCGCGATCCAGCCGAGCGCGGCCCCGCCCAGCGCCCAGATTGAATAAACCGACACCCGGATCGGAATCACCGGATCGCGCAGGCGTTCCGATTCAGCGGCGCAGCGACGCGCCACCTCGGACAGTTGGTCTGACACTCTATTGAGTCCCGAACCCGGAAATCGTTCTTCGATCCGGCGCGAAAGGGCGTCGATCGTATCGATAACCTGGGCGGCGCTCAGCGTGCGGTAAGGCAAAAGAAAATATCCGGCGAAGAGGAGTCTGAAGACCAGATGACTGGCGAACCTACCCTGCTTCGCCAAAAGAGTAAGCCCGAAGCTGTCGAGCTATTCGCGCAAACCAATCAGACAGGCCAGCGGAAGTTAATGGTTGCAATATTCTATAATTATATTATTATGGAAATATGGAAACAGATACAGCAACCCAGGCTTTTTCAGCCCTCGCGCAGAATGCACGGCTCCAGACCGTGAAAATGCTGGTTAAAGCCGGCCCAAAAGGGGCTGCCGCCGGCGAGATTGCAGAGGCGCTTGGCCTACCAGCCCCGACCATGTCCTTTCATTTGAAAGAACTGGAAAGGTCCGGCCTCATCAACTCCCGCAAGGATGGGCGGCGCGTCATCTACGCCGCGGACTATGGCGGCATTCGAGAGCTGATCGATTATCTGCTCGCCGATTGCTGTGGCGGCGACCGCCGCCTTTGCGGGCCCTATGTCGTGATCAAGGAGACTGCCGCATGAAACGCACCCATATCCATCTCAGCACCGACAATCTGGAAGCGTCCCTCGCCTATTACACCGCCCTTTTCGGCGCCGAACCGGTCAAACGCGAGCCTGACTACGCCAAATGGCTGCTAGACGATCCGGCGCTCAACTTCGCCATCTCAACCCATGGCGGGACCAGCGGCATTTCCCATCTGGGGATTTCCGTAGACAGCAATGAAGAGCTTGACGCTGTCGCGGCGCGCCTTCGCGATGCAGACGCCCCGGCTACGGAAGAATCGGACGCCACCTGCTGCTATGCGCGCAGCGACAAATATTGGAGCCATGACCCCCAGGGCGCGGTCTGGGAATTGTTCCGCACCTTCGGCGAGTCCGAAACCTACGGCCCCGGACGCAATCCCGAACCAAAGGCGGGCCAATGCTGCGCCCCCGCCGCCAGCTGAGCGATGCGCAACATCCTGTTCCTGTGCACCGGCAATTCGGCCCGCTCGATCATGGCCGAGGCCTATATGAACCACATCGGGTCGGGGGCCGGCAAAGGCTCGTGGCGGGCCTTCTCCGCGGGGTCTACACCGACAGGCAAGGTCAACCCTTTCGCCCTCGAAACGCTGCGCGCCCACGGCGTCGCCAGCCCCAAAGACGTGCGGTCCAAAAGCTGGGACGAATTCGCGAAGCCTGGCGGGCCGCTCATGGATGTCGTCGTCACGGTCTGCGACAACGCCGCCGGGGAGATCTGCCCCATCTGGCCCACAAGGAATGGCGCGGCCCCACGAAAACTGCATTGGAGTTTTCCAGACCCTGCGGCCATTGAAGGCGATGAAGCGACGAAACGGGCCGCCTTTGAAACCGTCTTCGCCGACATTCGCGGCCGCATAGACGCTTTTCTGTCGCAAGCCGACACCTAGGGGGATTTCTTTGTCGCTGTTCGAAAGATATCTATCGCTGTGGGTCGCCTTGTGCATCGTCGCCGGCATCGCACTTGGCGAGCTCATACCCGGCCTTTTTGAAACCCTCGCCTCCTGGCAGGCCGCCAATGTCAACTTCGCCGTCGCCGTCCTCATCTGGGCGATGGTGTTTCCGATGATGATCGGCGTCGATTTCGCCAGCCTGAAGCGGATTGGCGACCGCCCGAAAGGGCTAGTCATTACCCTCATTGTGAATTGGCTAATCAAGCCGTTCACCATGGCGGGACTTGGCGTTCTCTTCTTCAAACATATTTTCGCAGACCTCATCCCGCCCGCAGATGCGGAGAGCTATATCGCCGGACTGATCCTGCTTGGCGCCGCTCCCTGCACAGCCATGGTGTTCGTCTGGTCTCAGCTCACTAAGGGGGATCCGACTTACACGCTGGCCCAAGTCAGCGTGAATGACGCGATCATGGTTTTCGCCTTTGCGCCGATTGTCGCGTTCCTTCTCGGCGTCGTCGACATCGCCGTGCCTTGGGAAACCCTGATCCTGTCTGTCGGATTATATGTAGTGATCCCACTGATCGCGGGCGTCGCCACACGCTCCGCCCTATTGCGCACAGGCGGCGAGGCCGCCGTCACCGCCTTCACCGCGAAGCTCAAACCTTTTTCAATCGTCGGCTTGCTGGCAACAGTTGTGCTGCTTTTCGGCTTTCAGGGCGGTGTCATTCTAGACCACCCGCTCATCATTGCGCTGATTGCAGTCCCTCTCCTGATACAGTCTTACGGCGTCTTCGCCGCCGCCTATGCCGCCGCCTGGGCGTGGCGCATCCCCTTCAACATTGCCGCGCCTTGCGCCTTGATTGGAACATCAAATTTCTTCGAGCTTGCGGTCGCCGTCGCCATCAGCCTGTTCGGACTTAATTCCGGCGCAGCCCTCGCCACCGTGGTGGGCGTTCTTGTTGAGGTGCCAGTCATGCTCTCGCTTGTCGCCTTCGCCAATGCAACGCAGCGTCATTTTCCAGCTGGCGACACACTCGACCCATGAGGCGAGCCGCGATATAGCCCCAACCCATGAGCAAGGGACCGCGCCCGCGATATGAGGCGCTTTTAGAATCGGGCGCGCTGTCCCCCGATCCGGCGCAGGAAGAGGCGGCGGACCGGCTGCAGGCGCTCCATGACGCACTCCAGTCCTATTCGGGCCCGGGAAATGGCTGGTTCGGCGCGAAGAAGACGCCGCCGAAAGGGCTTTATCTCTGGGGCGGGGTCGGCCGCGGCAAGACGCTGCTCATGGATCTCTTCTTCAACAATACGGACTTCGCGAAAAAGCGCCGCGTCCATTTCCACGAATTCATGGCCGAGGCGCATGACCGCATCGCCGCCTGGCGCGCGCTTGACGATGCGGAAAAGAAAAAACACAGGGCCTATAACCGCGCCTCTCCTGACGATCCCATGCCGCCGGTCGCCCATGACCTCGCCGCCGACGCGCTGCTTCTTTGTTTCGACGAATTCCATGTCACCGACATCGCCGACGCCATGATCCTTGGACGTCTTTTTACATCTTTGTTCGAGCGCGGCGTTGTCATCGTCGCCACCTCAAACCGGGCACCCGACGATCTTTACAAGGACGGACTGAACCGCCAGTTGTTTTTGCCGTTCATCGAGCTTCTAAAAGCGAGCCTCGATATTTTCGAGATGCAGTCGGCCCGCGATTACCGCCTCGTGAAACTCACTGCGGCGCCGGTTTATCTGGCGCCCCTGGGCGAGGCCGCCGACAAGGCCATGGACCTTGCCTGGGAGAACATGATCTCGGGCGCACATGAGCGCCGCGAGGAAATAGAGATAAAAGGGCGCAAGCTCTCCATTCCGCGCACGGCCCGCGGCGCGGCGCGATTTGAGTTTGCAGCGCTTTGTGAAAAGCCGCTCGGGGCAGGCGACTACCTCGCCATCGCGCGGCGCTATGGGGCGCTCTTTATCGACCATATTCCGGTGATGGGCCCGGAAAAACGCAATGAAGCGAAACGCTTTTCCACCCTGATCGACACGCTCTATGACGCGAAGGTGAAGCTCGTCTGCTCCGCCGGCGCAGAGCCTGACGCCCTCTACCCCGCAGGCCATGGCGCTTTTGAATTCGAGCGAACCGCCTCGCGGCTCATGGAAATGCGGACAGCAGACTATCTCGGCGCGGCGATGGATTCCGCGCGCTAGTCCGGTTAGAATTGGCGCAACCAGAAAGGGATTTGTCCCATGAACCGCCTCAGCACGCTCGGCGCCCTGATCATCGGCGCCATCATTCTCGCCGCCGTTTACGCTTCGGCTTTCGGCGACAGCGATGGGGGCGTCAAAATCGAGATCAATGACGATGAAGGCGTGCGTCAGGTCGTGCATGGCGACCGCGGCAGCTTCGCGCTGAAACAGGACGGCCTCGACATCGAAGCGTCCTGGCGCGGCGACTATGAATTGAATGACGCCGGCGACGCGATCTCCTCGCTTGAGCACAAGCTTGAAATCACGCGCGACCGGGACGGAGTTGAGGAGCGTGTCGTTTTCGAGCCGGAGGGCGATGATGTTTCAAGCGTTTATTATATTGACGGCGACAAGCAGGATGAAAACACCGAAACGGAGACCGCCAAGAAAAAGCTGCTCATCGCCTTTCTCGAAGCCAGCGGCGCCAAAGCAGAAGAACGCGTTGACGTTTTATTGAAAGAAGGCGGCCCGGCGGCAGTCCTCGACAAGATCAACAACATCTACAGCGATCATTCACGGCTGCGCTACATCACCGAGCTGACCAAACAGGCCGACCTCGATGACGACGAAATCCAGGCGTTGCTGAAATCGCTGAAAAACATTGAAGGCGATCACGATTTGCGGGTGGCGCTCGACGCGGTTCTGCAGAATGAAACACTGAGCACAGACAAGATGCCGATGTTTCTCGACGCGGCGTCGCGCATCGAAAGCGACTATGATCTCCGCCGGCTGATCGAAAGCGTCGCCGAACGCGATCTCAATGATGACGCGATCACTCTCGCCATCGGGCTGATGGAGCGGCTTGAAAGCGACCATGATCTTCGCCGCGCGAGCGAAGCGTTGTTGGGGCAGGACAATATTACACCCCGTGCGGCGGCGCGCCTTCTCGAGACGATCGGCGACCGCATTGACAGCGACCATGATCTGCGTCTCGTTTTAAGCGATGCGGCGCCGTTTCTGGCGAAAGACGACGCGGCGGCGACCGCATGGATCGGCGCCTTCAACGCGCTGGACTCCGATCACGACCAGCGCCTGACTCTGGAAGAAGCCTCCGGCGTCAAAGGTCTTTCGCAAGAGACAAAACTGGCGCTGATCGCGGCAAGCGAAAAGATAGACTCCGGTCATGACCGCCGCCTCGCTCTTGAAGCTTTCTCTGACATGGTTGAGGACAACGACGCCTTGCGCGCCGCTTATGAAAAAGCCGCGAAAGGCATCCGCTCGGAAAAGGACCGTGAAGGCGCGCTGGAGGCGGCGGGCCTCAACGACTAGCCGCTTTCCGGCACCCTGATCGCATCGACCATGACGCGCACGCTTGCCGGCGTCGGCGCGGTGAAGCGGGAGATGGCGACGGCGGTGACAAAATTCAGCGCCATGCCAACGGCGCCGATCCCTTCAGGCGAGATGCCAAAAAGCCAATGATCCGCATCGTTGACCGCGCCGAACCAGGGCGACTTGAAATAGACGATATATGAGAGCGTGAAGACCAACCCCGCCAGCATGCCCGCGACGGCCCCTTCGCGATTGATGTGTTTGAAAAAGATGCCCATCAGGATCGCCGGAAAAAGCGACGCCGCTGCAAGCCCGAAGGCAAGCGCCACCACCTGCGCCACGAAACCCGGCGGATTAATGCCGAGATAACCGGCGACAAGGATCGCCGCCGCCGCAGCGCCGCGCGCCGCCATCAGTTCGGTTTTCTCTGTAATCTGTGGGCGGAAGGTTTTTTTCAAAAGATCGTGACTGATCGCGGTTGAGATAACGAGCAGGAGCCCCGCCGCCGTCGACAGCGCCGCAGCGACGCCGCCAGCGGCCACCAGCGCGATCACCCATCCGGGCAGCCCGGCGATCTCCGGATTGGCGAGCACCATGATGTCGCGATCGACGGAAATTTCATTGGCGTTGTCCGTCGGCGCATTGGCGACAAGCCGCTCTCCGTTGGGGCCCGTCTCGCCGGTGAACTCCGCCCGCCCGTCAAAAGGCGCGCCGGGCGCATATTGAATGACGCCATCGCCATTCTTGTCGAGCCATGCAATCAGGCCGATCCCCTCCCAGCTTTTCACCCATTGCGGCGCCTCGGCGTAGGACTGCTCATGAACATTTTCGATAAAGTTGAGGCGCGCAAAGGCGCCCACCGCCGGCGCAGTTGTGTAAAGAATTGCGATGAAAACCAGCGCATAGCCTGCGGAAAGACGCGCATCGGAAACCTTCGGCACGGTGAAGAACCGCACGATCACATGAGGCAGCCCCGCCGTCCCCACCATCAGGGCGAGCGTGATGGCGAACACGTCGATGGTTGACTTGGTCCCCGCTGTGAAAGCCGAAAATCCGAGATCAAGCAATGCGCCATCAAGCTTTTCAAGAACCGAAACCGTTTCGCCCGTCACATGAGAGCCGAGGCCCAGTTGCGGTATGGGATTTCCGGTTATCATCATGGAAATGAAAATCGCCGGCACGAGATAGGCGAAAATCAACACGCAATATTGTGCAACTTGGGTGTAGGTGATGCCTTTCATGCCGCCAAGCACGGCGTAGAAAAACACAACGCCCATGCCGGTGACGACGCCCCATTCGATCGGCATTTCCAGAAAGCGCGAAAAGACAACGCCGACGCCGCGCATTTGCCCGGCGATATAGGTGAAGGAAACGACGATCAAACAGATCACCGCAACTACGCGCGCGGTTTTCGAATAATACCGCTCGCCGATAAAATCCGGCACGGTGAACTGGCCGAATTTACGAAGATAAGGCGCAAGCAAAAGCGCCAGCAAGACATAGCCGCCGGTCCAGCCCATCAGGTAAACGCTCGCGTCATAGCCTGCGAACGCGATGATCCCCGCCATGGAAATAAACGAGGCGGCGCTCATCCAGTCAGCGGCGGTCGCCATGCCATTGGCGATGGGGTGCACATGTCCGCCAGCGACATAAAACTCGGCGGTCGACCCCGCCCGGGACCAGACAGCAATGCCAATATAGAGCGCGAAGGACGCGCCGACAAAAATATAGGTGAGAGATTGCGCGTCCATGGTTTCGCCTATTCGCCGGAAGCGCCGAAACGCCGGTCAATGGCTTTCATACGCGCGGCGTAGATGAAAATCAGAATCACAAAGACGACAATCGATCCTTGTTGCGCGAACCAGAAGCCCAGCTTGAAACCGCCTATGTGAATGGCGTTCAGCGCATCGACAAACAGGACACCCGCGCCGAAAGAGACGGCGAACCACACGGCAAGCAACGCCAAGAGCAATTTCACATTCTCGCGCCAATAGGCTTTCGCCCGCGCCGACGCGGTCTCGCCCGTCTTTTTATCATTGTCCGTCATCAGACCTCGCCCTCCCTAGGGGATGCGAAGCCTAATCAGGTTTCCCGGGAACTCCTATCCCCCTGCTTATTGCCAAATGCGGCGCGGGCGCGTAGGCCCCGACCATGACCGACGCGGCGCGAGACACCCCCCGCCTATCCTATTGGGAGCTGGTCGCCATCGTCGCCGCGTCGATGGCGCTCAACGCCTTTGCGGTCGATATCATGCTCCCGGCGCTGGGCATTATCGGCGACGAACTTGGCGCGCGCCACGACAATGACCGCCAGCTCATCATCATTATTTACGTCCTTGCGAACGGCATCGCCCAATTGTTCTTCGGGCCGATTGTGGATCGGTTCGGGCGAAAGCGCGTGCTGATGTGGTCTCTCGCCGCTTATACGGTGGGCTCGCTGCTTTCGATCATGGCCTCGTCCTTCACCTTGCTCCTCGCCGCGCGCGCCTTTCAGGGCGTCGCCACCGCCGCGACGCGGGTCGCCGCCGTCGCCGTTGTGCGCGATCAATGTTCCGGGCGGCGCATGGCGGAGATCATGTCGCTCGCGATCACCATCTTCATGGCGGCGCCGATTCTGGCGCCCGGCATCGGCCAGTTGATTTTGTTTGTGGCGCCCTGGCGCGGCATTTTCATTGCGCTGCTTGTTTACGGCGCCATTTTCGCGCTCTGGGCCGCCTACAGGCTGCCTGAGACCCTGGCGCCGGAAGATGTGAAGCCCTTGCGCGCGCGGCCCATCATCGCCTCCTATCTGCTGTTCCTCACCAACCGGATCTCCATCGGCTATACGCTGGCGGCGGCAAGTTTCTTTGGCGCAGTGTTCAGTTATATCAGCTCCGCCGAACAGGTTTTCATCGACGTGTTCAAGCTTGGCGATAAATTCACCCTGGTCTTTGCTTTCATCGCCAGCGCTTTCGCGGTTTCATCGCTGGTGAATTCGCGGCTGGTTTCGCGTTTCGGCATGCGCCGTCTGTCGCATTCCGCCATGTTCCTTTTTATTGGCGCCAATGTCGTGCATCTGATTTTCATCGCCCTGATTGGCGAAAATCTGGCGGCGTTTATCATCTGCATGATGGCGTCGTTTTTCGCCATGGGCCTGATCGGGCCCAACGCCACCGCCCTCGCCATGGAGCCAATGGGGCACAACGCCGGGTCGGCGGCGGCGCTCAACGGATTCGCCGGAACCACCATCGCCGGACTACTGGGCGGCATTGTCGGCGCGCAATTCAACGGCACCACGACGCCAATGGTGGTCGGTTTCGTCATTCTTGGCGTCGCCGGCTCGCTCCTCATCTACTGGACCGAAAACGGCAAGCTGTTCGGGGTCGGCGAACATGAGCCGGAGCCTGCTGAATGAGCGGCGCGCAGCGTGTATGCCTTGGCGCCTTCGCCGGCGCCCATGGCGTTAAAGGCGACGCCAAAATCAAGACCTTCACCGAAACGCCCAAAGGGGTCGCCGCCTATGGCCGCGTTGAAACCGAAGACGGCGCGCGCAGTTTCACACTGAAAATCGTCAAGGTCCTCACAGACGGCTTCGTTATTGTGAGCGCGCCGGAGATAAAAAGCCGAGAAGATGCACAGGCCCTCAAAGGCGTGAGCCTCTATATAAACCGGGACGTTCTCCCGGCGCCCGAAGAGGACGAATTCTACCTCGACGATCTCGTCGGTCTCAAAGCCTTCGACGAAACCGGCGCAGCCCTGGGCGAGGTCAAAGCCGTCTATAATTTCGGCGCCGGCGACGTGCTGGAGCTAACAGGCATCCCAGACGTCAAAGGCGTGAGGCTCGTGCCATTTACGAAAGAGGCGGCTCCCGCCGTGGCCATCGCTGAAGCCCGGATTACTATTGCACGCGACGCTATTGAACTCGGTGACGAAGAACCGCCAGCCGATGAAGACTGAACGGGCGCACTCCCGTTAATTCCGGTCTCAAAGCTTGAGTTGAAGCAAATCCCTGCCTGAAAAATCCACACGAATTCACAGCATTCAGCAACGAAACAGGCATTGCGCGCTTAAATATCGCAGCATCTCTTGGTGATCTGTTATTTATTATTATAATAACAGTATAGATTATAAAAAATAAAATCTATACTTAATTCTGTACTGTAGATTTTTGCATAATTCAACACTTCAAATAGAGGCACGTTATGAATTTCAACAACATAATCAGCGCATCCTGTTCGATATGGCTTTGCAACTCTCTGGCTGTTGCACTCGCAGGAGAAGCAGTCAGCTATCCAATATCGATTACTGATGTCGACACTTCGCTATCTGGCGAATGCAAGCTTTTGGTCACGAATCCAGACGGGGGCTATACGGAAAAAGACATCGCCTTGAAAGAAGGTGTCTTTGAAGGCCTTCGGTTACGGTGCTTCCTAAATGGAAATGAAACGCCTACCGCCAGATCGATCAGCATGTCGGCGGAAATCCCTGATGATGTCATTCAGTGTCACTCTGGCCCCAGCGGAGGCGACACAGGCAACTTTACCGCGCCAATTATACAATCCAGCCTGCAGAATCGAAATCTGAGCTGCAAATTTTTAATTGCCCCTCAACCATTTAAAACCTTCATCCAGATCGGCCCCAAGGGGACAAGCGATTAGAAATTCACCAATAGAAGCAGCCTGAACCGAAACGAACGCCAAGAGCCCCCTCCTTGCCTCCCCTTCGCCCCCATGCCATCTGACCGGGCATGAGCTGGCAAGCGACCATATTGACGCTTTTCCCGGAGTTGTTTCCGGGGCCCCTCGGCGCCTCCGTTCTCGGACGGGCCGCCGCCGAGGGCCTGTGGGCGCTCGACACGGTCAACATCCGGGATTTTTCCGACAATAAATACGGTTCGGTGGACGACACCCCCGCCGGCGGCGGGGCTGGCCTCGTCATGCGCGCTGATATTCTCGCCCACGCGATTGATTCCGTTGCCCGAAACGACCGGCCAATTGTCTGCCTTACGCCCCGGGGGAAGCCTTTTTCCCAGGCCCGCGCCCGATCGCTCGCCGCCGGGCCGGGCCTCATCGCCCTGTGCGGCCGGTTTGAGGGGATCGATGAGCGGCTTTTCGACGCCAGAGACGTGGAAGAGGTCTCTATTGGCGATTTCGTCCTCGCCGGGGGAGAAATCCCCGCCATGGCCCTGATCGAGGCTTGCGTCCGGCTAATTCCGGGGGTATTGGGCTCGGCTTCCTCCCTTGGGGAGGAAAGCTTTGAGGGCGGTCTTCTGGAATATCCCCAGTACACCCGCCCGCGAGAATTCGAAGGCCGGGCCATCCCGGACGTGCTGCTCGGAGGCGATCACCAGAAAATCGCCGCGTGGCGGCGCGAAAAGCGGCAAGAAATAACGCGAACGCGACGACCGGACCTCTGGGAGAGGTTTTCATCTGACGGTCCTATCCGGCGCAGCGACAACAAGGAACCGAAGTGATGAACATCATCGAACAACTCGAAAAAGAACAGATCGCCGAACTCGGCAAAACCATTCCAGATTTCGCACCGGGCGACACCGTGAAGGTGAACGTCAAGGTGAAAGAAGGCGAACGCGAACGCATCCAGGCCTATGAAGGCGTGTGCATTGCGCGCAAAGGCGGCGGCCTCAATGAGAGCTTCACCGTCCGCAAGATTTCGTTCGGCGAAGGCGTCGAGCGCGTCTTCCCGGTCCACTCGCCCATGATCGACTCCATCGACGTCGTGCGCCGCGGCAAGGTTCGCCGCGCGAAGCTTTATTATCTGCGCGATCGCCGCGGCAAGTCGGCCCGCATCGCGGAAAAAGTCGACAAGCGCGCCAAGAAAGGCGCCTAAGGCTTTTCAAATATCCGAATTGAAAACGGGGCTCTCTGAGCCCCGTTTTTTTGTGCCGGATTATTGAAGCGATCGAAGATTGATCGTTTCACTGAGATAAGGATCGCCATCCTTGCTGCGGATCGAGACAGCAATGGCGCCTTGGTCCCAATCGATGTCGATGACGCCGTAATTCGCTTCATAGATCATGTCGCCAAGACGGTTCGGACCTTCCTCCATCCAGGTCTCGCCACTTTCCGCGCGCCAGATGCTTGCAGGCAAATTCAGCGAAGAGGATGTCGCCTCGAACAAAGGATAATCATTGACGCCGTCCTTGCGATAGAGCGCCGCTCCATGGCGGTCGCCAGAAAGAAAAACGACGCCATTGACGCCAAGTCCGGTGATCGTCTTGTAAAGCCGCGCGCGCTCATGGGGGAACAGTCGCCAAGACTCCCAGCCATGACCATCAGCGATGACCTGTATCGAGGAAACAACAAGGCGCAGATCAGCCGGCTTTTGCAGCTCTTCCGCAAACCACCGCCACTGCCCGTCGCCCAGTATGGTTTTCGACGGATCGTCGTCGGGGACATAGCGCTCCTTGCCATGGGCGCCGCGCTCATCAGTCTCAACAAGCGGCGAGCGGAAAAACCTCGTATCAAGCATGATCACCTGAACGCGCTTGCCCTCCTCTGCGCCGATAATCCACGAGCCGTAAACGCCGGGGCGCGTGCGGCGGGGGTCGTCTTCATGCATGGCCCAGACATAGTCGAACAAGGCTTCGGATTTTTCTTTCAGCGCATAGTCGCCGCCGCCGTCATTGCGGCCATAATCATGATCATCCCAGACCGTGAGCATGGGCGCGGCGGCCCGCGCTCTTGCAAACGGTTCCGACTGCGCAAGGCGCATGTAAGCGGTTTTCAATTCGGGAAGCGCCGGCTCGTCGGGGCTGACATCGCCATAGACATTGTCGCCCATATAGAGCGTAAGGTCGGGATGTTCCGACGCAATCTGATCCCAGATCGACTGGTCGCCATTCTGCTGCGCGCAGGAGGCAAAGACGATGCGGGTCAGCGTTTGAGTTTCATCAAGCGGCGCGGAAGGCATGGGGATGGCGCGGATGGCGCCGTCGGGCTCATCCAGGCTCGGGTACTGAATTGTATAATATCTTTTCTGAAAGTTATCGCCTTCATCAGCATCTATTGATGTTGATGCACAAGACGCCAGCAGGAGGGCGCCTGCCGCTGACGCCAGCACTGTTTTCAGGATTGCGTTTTTCATCGCGGCCCCCTGTCTTTGCCGGCGCTGTTATATCGCCAGCATGTGACAGAGGTTTAGCATTGATGCTACTGCGCGTCCCCTTTCACCGGCAGACGGCCGAAATCACCATCGAGTTCCGATGCGATGTAGAGAAACGCCGCCCAGGCCGCCACATTCTGACGAAGCTCGGTGAGATCGACCTTGTCGAGCGTGTCGTCGGGCGTGTGGTGAAGATCGAAGTAATCGGTTCCGTCCTGACGCAGTGACACAACCGGCACACCGAGATCACGGACGCCGCCTACATCGGCGCCGCCGAAAGCCATGTTATTTCCGGGGGTCACCGCAAGACGGCGCAGCGCGCCTTCAAAGACCTTTGCTTTGGGCCGTTCCTCTTCGCTGAACCGCGTGTCGAAGCGATAAACAACGCCGGCGCCGAAATCGGATTCGGCGGCGAGCACATGTTTGTCGATTTCATCCTTATGCGCATCGGCATACGCCTTGCCGCCATAGATGCCGACTTCTTCGGCGCCCCACATGACGACGCGGAGAGTGCGCTTTGGTTTGCCCTTGAGATCGCCGACAAGTTTCGCCGCCGCCGTCGTGATGGCTATGCCGGACGCGTCATCAATGGCGCCGGTGCCGAGATCCCAACTGTCGAGATGGCCGCCGATCACAATAATTTCGTCCGTCTGCCCCGGAATTTCACCGACGACATTGCCGGACGTCACGCTCTCCGCCGTCTCAACCTGAAGATTCAGCTTCACCGTCACAGGTCCCTTCGCGCGTTCTAGCGCGCGCGCAAGCTGGTCGGCGTCAGGATTGGAAAGCGCCGCCGCAGGAACCGCCGTTTCGCCCTCGCCGCGCAACCCGCCGCCCGTATGGGGATTGCGATGGCTGTCTGTCCCGGCGGAGCGGATCAGCGACGCAACAGCGCCGCGCTTGCCGGCTTCAACCGCCGCCTGGCTACGTTTGGCGACAGCGGTTCCGTAGCCAGAGCCGTCTTGCGTCCGCGCCATCGGCTCGTCGACAAAAACGATCTTGCCTTCAAAGCCGGTTTCCGGCGCCGCCTGCAACGCAAGCAAAGTCGGGAAACGCACAACTTCACCGGTGACGCCGCCTTCCGGCGTTGCTTTCGATCTCCCCAGCGCCGTCACCGCAAGCGGCTGCGGGAAAGGCGAAATGATTTCGGCGCTTTCCGAAACCCGCGCCCAGTATGGCATCTCATAGGTTTCGATGCGGACATTTTTGAAACCGAGCGCTTTCAGCTTGGCGACGCCCCAGTCGCGCGCGCGCGCCTCTGCCGGCGACCCGCCAAGGCGCGGCCCCACTTCCGTGGTCAGGCTTTCAAGAATGTCCCAGGCGAGATCATCTTCCAGTCCGGCGTCGATTAACCGGTCGGCGGTCTTCGCCTGCGCGTCGCTGAGCGCTGGCGGCGCTTTTTCCTGCGCGAGCGCCGGACCAGCAAACGCCAACACCAGCGCTGAAATGACAAACTGCTTCAAAAACATGGAGACGCCCCTGATGACTGTGAGGGCGCATGATCATCCTTACGCGAGCGAGGTCAACCTCTAATCGGCGACCCGGGGCGCGTCACAATGCAAGCGACAGCTTATAGCTGCACAGGGCTCTTTCCCCTTTCAGATTTAATAGCGGCGAGCATGAACCGCTCGAACTTTTCGTCATATTGCGAACTGCCGACCGCCTGTTTGCTTGTGAAATCGCCGACATTTACGCTCCACCAGGACCGGTAATCATCGCGTCCCGCAAAATGATGAATGAAAGCGCTCCATCCGGGCCACTGCGTTTTCCTGATCGCTTTCGGCGCACGCGCATAAGACACAAATGCGTTCTCAAGCATCGATGTCAGAATATCGAACATAATATCCCGCTGAATAATGTCCTTCGGATCTGTCAGCGGTTGAATCTGGTCATGGGTGTACCAGGAGGTTTGAAGCTGGGGATGTTCCAGACACAGCTTCATGTAATCGATATAGCTTTCATGAACCCCGTCATATCTGGCGAAGATCGCCTGCTGCGTCTGCGCATGCTGGTTCTTCAGAAACACAATGACCGAACCAAACGCGCCCAGCACAGCGAGCGCCACGCCAATTGTTTCGAAATCCATTTTGCCCCTCCACGTTGCTCCCGCGGCTGAATTTACCGCAAGGCAGCAACACACGCCAGAAAAAGCAGGGGCGCCCGAAGGTCAACCGAACCGGGAGCGCCACGCCTCACGCTCTGCCGCCCAGATGTCGAGCTTGAAGTCCCAGAACTCGAACACTTCACCGGTCTTTTCCTCGCCGATTTTCTTCGCCACGGCCTGGCTATTGGTGTTCTCAGGCAGGATGTTCGAGATGATCCGGGACAAGTCCGGGAACTGATCAAATGTCCATTTGATCGTCCCGATGGCGGCCTCCGGCGCATAGCCTTTCCCCCAAAAGGGGCGTGCGATGGACCAGCCGCATTCAATCCCCGGCCAGCCGTCGGGCATCCACGGGCCGACGCGCCCCACCCAGGCGCCGGTGGCCTTTTCCTCGACGGAGAACCATCCGAAACCACGTATCTCCCAATGCCCGAGATAAGACGCGAATTGCCGCCAGAGATCATGGCGCGCCTGCGGCTTGCCATTGGGGCTCAGCGTCGCCGCCACATCGGGATCGAGCATCATGGAAATATGCGCTTCACAGTCTTGCGGCGCCAGCGGACGCAAGATCAGTCGCTCTGTTTCAATGCGGATAGGCGTTGTCTTGTGTCTGGTCATCTTCAATTTGCTTTGTCAATTTCTTGCTTTTGTCGGGCCTTGGCGAAGCGGCGCTGCGCCGGTTTTTCCACCCCATAAGTGAGCGCCGCCGCGACGCCTATCATGACGGCGAAGGCTGCGGCAACAGAGATGAACCAGCCGGCGCCGATAGCTTGAAGCGCCAGGATAAGGCGATAGCCAATCTCCTGATGGGTGAGATAAAGCGCATAGGAAATGGCGCCGAACCATGTCAACAGGGCGAGCCCGGGCAGGCGCGCCGCTTCCGGACGGAGCGCAAGCGCAAAAAGCCCCATGGAAATGGCGAGCGCCGCTGCGCCCTCAAAACCAAAGATCAGCGCCTGTACGGCGAGCCCCGCTGCGAGCAGGGCGCCGTAACGCCAGCGCATCCCATCGCGCCAGATGAAATAGAAGACGAGACCGCAAGCGAAAAGATGCGCGTAGTTGTGGATCATCAACAGATAATGCAACGGCGCCGGGATATAGGGAGCAAGCCCCTGAAACGCCGCAGCGCCAGCAATCCAGAACGCTGGAAGCAAGGGAACCCAGCGCTGCTGTCCAAGCCGGTAGACCGCATACATGAAGGCGTAAAAACCAAGCTCATAAGCGAGGCTCCAATACACTCCGTCAATATTCTCTATACGGACATAATCCGCCGCCATGGTGATGTTGCCGAGAAACTGAAGAACCGAAATGGGCTGCACAGGCGGCGCAAAAGAGATGACAATCGTGGTCAAAAGCAATGACGCCCAGAACACCGGATAGAGCCTGAAAAATCGCGCCCGCGGGAAACCCTTTGCGTGACGGCGCTCAAGACTCATGAGAATGACGAAGCCCGAAATCAGAAAGAAGAGATGCACGCCGTAATGGCCATAGGGAAAGCTGACCGGCGCCGGCAGGGCGACGGGATACATCTCCCGGATACGAAACGAATAGTGAAACGCCACAACGGCAAGCGCCGCCAGGCCGCGCAGGGCGTCAAGCGACACAAGTCGCTTTGGGGCGGTCATGCAGCGGCGTCCTTCAGACGTTCGGCGATCTCCTCCACCCGGCGGGCGTTGCCCGCCCAGGTGTAATCGCGCCGCTTCACCTTTTCCGCCGCAGCCGCGCCAAGCCGGGCGCGCAGATCCGCGTCATCAATCAAGGCCGCAAGCGCGCCCTCAAACCCGCCCACCCCGAACAACAAGCCGTCTTCACCGCTTGTCAGCACTTCACGAATATTGGCGCTCTCAGGCGCAATTACCGGTTTACCCTGCGCCATATACTCGAACAGCTTCAACGGCGAGGCGTAGGGAACAACCGCGGGCTGGAGCGCAATATCAAACGCCGCCACATGGGCCGCCATGGCCTCTCGCTGGACGACGCCGGCAAAGGTGACACGGCCCGCAACGCCAAGCTCACTCGCGAGCCGTTCCAGCCCGGCGCGCGCAGGCCCATCCCCGACAATAAACAGATGCAGATCGTCACGCGGCGCCTGCGCCAAGAATCTAACGGCGCGATCCAGCCCATGCCATTCGCGCACGAACCCCGTGAAACCCAACACCAGCTTGCCTTCAAGGCCATATTGCGCACGCACGGACGCCGGGTCGTGCGACGCCAGAAAGTCATCGTCGACACCGTTCTGGATCACCTGAATGCGGGCCTCGGGAACGCCAGCTGCGCGAACATATTCCGCAAGCGCATTTGTCACCGGCAACACAATGTCAGCCTCACGCCAGATCGCCCGTTCACTGGCACGCGCCCAGCCTTTGAAAAAAAGATTTCCATGCTCTGCGCGCTCGGCCGCCAGCGGCGCATTCACTTCGAGGATGAAAGGCAATCCGGTTTTGCGCTTCAGCCAGCCCCCGGCGTGAAAGAAAAGATTGTACCGCTCATAGAGAATATCGGGCGCTGACTGCGCCGCCGCCGCCGAGAGGCGGCGATGGGCCGGAAAAGAATATCCGTATTCGGCGCATTCATAGACAGGCGCCGGCAATAAGCCTGTCAGCCCGCGCTGCGAGGATGCATCGAGCTTCCGCGCAGGCTCCGCATCCGGACCACACATCACAACCTCATGCCCGCGCGCCTCAAGCGCATGGGTCAGCGCGCTGATGTGAACGCGTTGTCCGTCGGCGGCGCGCGTGCGGTGCGAATACAAGAACTTCATCGCTCGCTTCTATCCCGATGCGTGCAGCTCTGGCTACGCTTTTGAAGCGAACATACAGGAGGCGGCACACGCGACACGCGATGAACGGACGACTAATCCTTCACAACCGCCTTCCAGCGCTTGCGCGCCTGTCCGGTGAGGCGCAGCATTGTCTCTCGTGGTTATGAGTGGAGCTGTTTATGCGTATTTTTCTATGCTGCCTCGCCGGCGTCGCCGCCCTTTACGGCGCCGCTGCCGCCCATCCGGGCTCAAATCTGCTGATCACCGACAGCAAGGCCGCAGCCCGCGCCATGTCAGACGGCGTCAGTTTTGAGGAATCAAACGGCGTGCACCTTTTCAAGGGCCGCGCGCGCACCAGCATGCAAACCGAAGAGACGGCCCTGCTCGGCGGCGAACCCGTTGCATCGGCGAAAAACTGCAATATTGAAATTGAAATACGCGAGCGCCCCTGGCGGCGCCTGCGCCAATTGCGCACGCAAGGGTTTTATTCAGGCGTTCCCTATCGCTCACGCCCATACACGCAAGGTTTTTATAGCGGCGTGCGGTAAGTTCAGCGGCGCATGTCGCTGACTGTTAACGCCTCGGGCGACGCCTTTTGAGGCTTTAGCTGCGGCGCCGGCGCAAGCTTGAATATCCTATTGAAGCCATCACCCATGCCCTCTGGATGCGCATCCAATGCGGAGGATTGCCGCTCCATCGACACCGGTGTGGCGATGGTTGCGGGGGCGCCGGGCGCGGCGGTCCCCATATGGCCTGACGGTTGCGGCGCCATCGCGCCGCCAAGCCCCGGCGGTAATCCCATACGCAGCAAATCAAGCTCCATGCGCATGCGCGTAATTTCCAATTCATACAGCTTTGTGCAGTCGGGCCGTTTCGGCCGGTCGCCGAGCGGCACAACGATGCGCCCATAGACCGAGGCCGTATCGCGATTATAGACATCCTGCGATCCGATGAGCCCTATGTCGAGATAAGGCCCGCCGCTTCCCACCGCCGACTGGCATGAAACGCCCGCTGCGCCGCGCACGCTGTCAGTTCCGTGCGCAACCGGCGGGGTCGGCAGGTAAACGCTGTTCTGATTGTAAATCGAACTTTGAGACGGCGGAATATAGGACGGGTAAACCGGCGCAAGCTGCGTGTCGGCGCCTTGCGACACCGCCGCGCCTGTCGTCAACAGCCATCCGAAGACAATTGCTATTGTGCGAGTTGAACGATGTCGTATTTTCCGCATACCTCGCCTCTTACTGGCGAGCCGGCGCCGGTTGCAAAAAACTGGGAGGTGACACAAACAAGAATGCGTTTCGACGCAGGCACGTCGCCCCAAACATAAAATGCGCCGGATTCTCCCGGTGGGAGCGAAAAGTTCGGCATCGTCGCCTGCACCCGCGGCACAGGCTGATTCCACTCATCACGCAGCGCCACCGAAAAACGCTGCGGCGTGTTATAAGGATTGGATGCCGTCAGCAGCATCGCGAACTGATGGCTGTAGGTTCGGACCTCCCCCTTCATGGGTGAAAGACCCTGCGCCGTCGCATGCGGGGAAACCAGAAGAACTAAAAAAATCAGGAAGGAACGCATCGCACTGTCACCGGAAGCTGATAGGAGCCAGCCGGGAAAACCCCAGCGCCCCTGGTCGCCGTCGCCCCGACGGAAAGGGTTGTAAGCCCGAGCCCGAGCGCAGAAAGAGCGCCGTCGACAATATCGACAAGGCTGGTCACGCCGGTGGCGCTGACCAACGCCCCATAAGTTACTCCAGTGTCGCCGCCTGCCGGCATGGCGGAAAAGCCTACAGGCGAATCGATTTGTAAATCGAAATCAAGGCTTGTCGTAACCACCGTCGCCGCGCCGCGGGCGCCGCCGGCATTCTCACTGGAAAGGCTGGTATAGGTCGCGTCCGCTGCGAGCGTGCCCGTGCTCAAAATCGCAACGACGCATGTATCGAGGATCAGACCATTAAAAATAACGTCGCCGCTTGTTTGCGCTGAGGCGTTTTCAGTGGAAGAAAACACACAAGCGGCGACGCCTAAGCTATAAAATACTCGACGCAACAGCATCGACACAACTCCCCCTGCCGTCAGCAGGACAAACATATAGTAAAGCTTTCGCCTGTTCCAATCAGCATGCTGCTGCGTCATTTTTTAGCGGCTTGATATTGAGGGGAATATCGTCACCGCCGTTCTTTATGAGGCTGACCTTAGTGGTCACGCGTCACCAAAGCGTTAAGCATAGAATTTTTATGACGTGTACGTAGTAATTTCAGAATGCGAAACCTTTTCTACAAAAAACGCATTCCACATTACGGAACCAATTTTCTATATTTTCGGGATAAACAAAAAGGGCGCCCCAAGGAGCGCCCTTTCATTGCCGTTTTCTCTTTGTTTTTAGCCAAGACTCGGATCCAGCTTGACGCAGGCATCCATCAATTCATGGACAGCAGCCACGGAGCTGTCGAACATCGCTTTTTCATCCTTGTTGAGTTTGACCTCAACAATCCGCTCGCAACCATCCGCGCCGAGCACGATTGGCACGCCAACATAAAGGTCGTTGAGGCCATACTGGCCGGAGAGTTGCGCAGCGCATGGCACGACAAGCTTCTTGTCTTTCAGATAGCATTCGGCCATCTGGATCGCCGACGCCGCCGGCGCATAGTAAGCGGAACCGGTTTTCAGCAGCGCAACGATTTCACCGCCGCCCTTGCGAGTGCGATCGACAATAGCGTCGATCTTCGCCTGCGTCGTCCACCCCATCTCGATAAGATCCGGCAACGGAATGCCCGCAACCGTTGAATAGCGCACCAGCGGCACCATGGTGTCGCCGTGACCGCCGAGAACGAACGCTGTGACGCTTTCAACAGAAACGTTGAATTCTTCGGCAAGGAAGTAACGGAAACGCGCGCTATCGAGAATGCCCGCCATGCCGACGACTTTGTTCGCGGGCAGGCCGGAGAATTTTTGCAGCGCCCAGACCATGGCGTCGAGCGGATTGGTGATGCAGATGACAAGAGCATTCGGCGCATGGGTCTTGATGCCTTCGCCAACGGATTTCATCACTTTCAGGTTGATGCCGAGAAGGTCGTCGCGGCTCATGCCGGGCTTGCGGGCGACGCCTGCGGTGACGATGCAAACATCGGCGCCGGCGATATCCTTGTAATCCTGTGAGCCCTTCAGATGGCTGTCATAGCCGTCAATCGGCGAGCTTTCGGCAATATCGAGCCCTTTGCCTTCGGGGATGCCTTCGGCGATATCGAACAAAACAACGTCGCCAAGTTCTTTCTGGGCGGCGAGATGGGCGAGCGTGCCGCCGATCATGCCGGCGCCGATAAGGGCGATTTTCTTGCGGGCCATGGGTATCTCCTTGAAAACGGGCGCGATTGCCGCGCGGAATAAGATCTTCGGCGCGTGGTCTAGCGCAAGGCGCCCCGGTTTTGAAGGCGGCCGATGCGCCCAGCATCAGTTTTCTTGAAAGACCCGCGCGCCGGTGGACGGGCCAGCCTATTTACGAGAGAGCGCGAGCCCGGCGGCGGCGGCGATCAAAACCCCGCCGGAGATCCGATTGCCCCAGCGGCCGAGGCGCGCGAAGAGCGGGCGGGCGCGGTCGGCGGCGAGCGCCCAGCCGGAATCGATCGTGATGCTGACCGCAAAGAAGGTCGCCGCGAGCAGCGCAAGCTGCGGCAGGGCCGGAGCATCTGCTGAAACGAATAAGGGGAAAAACGCCGCGTAGAAAATCAGCGGCTTCGGATTGAAGAGCGCAACGAAAAACCCTTCGGTGAAAAGCCGCTGGGGCGATTTCGCCGTTGGCGCGGAGAAATCATCGGGCGCTAGCGCCGAACGGTCGCGCAGGGTTTTCACCCCGAGATAGAGAAGATAGGCGGCGCCCAGCCATTTGATCCAGTAGAGCGCCTCGCCGAGATGGGCGAGCAAGGTCGACAGGCCGAAACACACAAGCAGCATGTGAAGAATGCACGATGTCGATGTGCCGGCGATGATCCAGAAGGCGGCCTTGACGCCCCAGCGCATGCTCGTCGCCGTAACCAGCGCCACGATGGGCCCCGGCGTCAAGATCAACAGCGCCGTCGCAGCCACAAAGGCGAGATAAAGCTGAAGCGTCATGATGCTAGAAGCGCCGGCGTAAAGACACCATCACCGAGGAGGCCTGATAGCGGTCATCCGCGACAACGAAATCAATTCGGTCGGAGAACTCAAGATCGTTGGTGCGCAAATAAATATATTCAAAATCGGCTGAAAAACCGGTTCCCATTTCAAGCGAAACGCCCGCACGTCCCTGCAACGCCAGCGCAGCATCGCGCTCATCAAATTGATTGGTGACAAAGGCGCCGCCAACGCCGCCGCCGACAAACGGCGTCAAAGGCGATGAATTTGCGAAATCGAAAAAGAAATTGGTCATCAGGAGATGCGCTTTCATCTCTCCGTCAACCTCGGAAACAATCCCGTCGAAAAGTCCGCCGACCTGCGTCAGCGTATCCTCCGGGCTCGAAGCGTAGCGGTATTCCAGCTCTGTACGGATGCCGTCTGCATAATCAAAACCAAGCGCCGCTGCGAAGGTTTTCCCGGTTCCGTAATCCGTGACATCCTCGTTTGGAGGCGTCAGGGCAAAAACGACGCCGGGATAGGCGAACTCGCGCTCCCGCTCCCCCAGAAACGTCGCGCCAACACCGAGGCGGATATAGGCCCCGTCCTTTGCAGGCTCATCCTGCGCACTAGCGCCACCGGAAATCGATAGGGCTGCGAGCCCTGCAATGACGGAATGGAAAGCAAATCCGTTTTTCACTCTGACGCTCCTCAACTCTCTCACGGCCAGAATAGACGCACCCGGCCTGTGAGCCAAGCCGGGCGCGCGTCACCTTGTTTTGATCGCCTTTCGGCGACTGTTTATCCCTTCGCTTTTTCGGCTTTCTCTCGCTCGAAATAGTCTTTGGTGAGCTTCGCCACCAGCGGCGACAGGACCAGAAGCGCGACGAGGTTCGGCGCCGCCATCAGGCCGGTCAGCGTGTCGGCGATGAGCCAGAACATGTTGACGACATTGGTCACGCCGCCCTCCTCCAGCATCAGGACGAAAGCGCCGAGGAAGGTCACGACAATCCAGCTGATGCGGAACGGCGTGATGATCTTTTCCCCAAACAGAAACTCCGCACAGCGTTCGCCATAATAGCTCCAGCCGAGAATGGTGGTGAAGCCGAACAGGGCAAGGCCAATGGTGACGACGTGAACGCCAATGCCCGGCAGGGCCTGGTTGAAGGCGGTGACGGTCAGCGGCGCGCCGGTCTCGCATCCAGCCGGCAACAGAACGAGGGACTCGCGCACGAAAGGCGCACAGGCGTCGGGAATGATGCCCGCGGTCAGGATGACCAGCGCCGTAATCGAGCAGACAATGATGGTGTCGATGAAGGTGCCGAGCATGGCGATCACGCCCTGGTTCACCGGGTCCTTGTTTTTCGCGGCGGCGTGGGCGATCGGGGCGGAACCCTGACCCGCCTCGTTTGAAAAGATGCCGCGCGCGACGCCTTTTTGCATGGCGAGCAGCAAGACGCCGCCGACAATGCCGCCCTTGGCGGCGTCATAGCCGAACGCGCTTGAGAAAATCGACGCGAAGGCTGCGGGCACATGCTCAACATTGATGCCGACAACGATCAGACCGGCAATGAGATAGGCTGCCGCCATGGTCGGGACGAGCCCGCTGGCGACCGTTGCAATACGCTGAATGCCGCCAAGGATGACGGCTGCGGCGCCGCCCGCCAGGACGAGGCCGGAAATCCAGGGCGCAATCGAATAGCTGTTATTGAGCGCATCGGCGATGGAGTTCGCCTGGATCGAGGCGCCAGTGCCCCAGGCCGCGAGAATGCCGAACAGCGCAAAGACAGCGCCGAGCCATGCCCATTTCTTCCCCATGCCGTTCTTGATGTAATACATCGGCCCACCGACGTGGCGGCCTTCGGAATCGACTTCGCGGAATTTCACAGCGAGCACGCCCTCGGCGTATTTCGACGCCATCCCCACCAGCGCCGTCATCCACATCCAGAACACCGCGCCCGGCCCGCCGATAGCGATGGCCACGGCGACGCCCGCGATATTGCCGGTCCCGATGGTGGAGGAGAGCGCCGTCATCAGCGCGCCGAAAGGCGATACGTCGCCATCTTCGCCCGCATGGCGACGGCGGCCGTGAACAAGCTGGATGAAGGCGTAGGGCAGCCGCCGGATCGGCATGAAGCCAAGGCGCAGCATCAAATAGAGCCCGGTGCCGAGCAGCAACAGCAACACCGGCGGATAGGGAATGCTGTCAGAGCCCCAGACCAGAGAATTCGTCAATGTAATGAAATCAATCACGTAGGCTTACCCCTGTTCGCGCCGCCCCGCTTCGGCGCTTGGTTAAATTGCGCTGGAGAGTAGGCGGGCCCGCCCCCAAGGAGCAAGGAAAAGCTCGCCATCGCCAATTACGGCGGATTTGGCCCCAATCAAGGCGATTTTGCGAACCAAAACAAGGTTGTGACGCCCGTCACAGGCGCCGGAAAGCTCTCCGCCTATGGTTAAGCCCAATGAGGCGGCGCCACTGGCCGCTTCAGGGAAACGGGAGAGGGAAATGAGCAACCGGACGATTTACATGAGTATCATCGCGTTCACCGCCGCCGCTGCAGTAAACGCCAACGCGCCCGCAAAAGCCGAAATTCGCGGCTATGCAACCTTGTCGGAACTGATCCAGGAAGACCTTGATGTTGAACAGGATGAGTTCACGCTGGCGCTGACGACGCGCACAGCGGCGAAAATCAACGCCCGCATGGCGAAGCTCGATAATGTCTTCGGCCCGCTGGTCGCTTTTGACGATGCGCCGGAGGCGATCATCGAAACCGCCCGTCACGACCTGACCATCGGTCTCAATGCGCGGGTTCTTGCGAGCGCCGAATTCGAAGTCGCCAAAGATGCGGCGAATATTGAAAACCCGTTCAATCCGCATTTGCCGATGCCGACGGGGATTGTCGCCTTCGCCAGCGAGGAGCGCTGAAAAACGGTTCTCTCTTCCCGGAGAGGCGGCCCTTGCACAGGCGGGCGGTTGTTCAGGGAGAGCAAAGCTAAAGCAGATTGCGCCTAGAGGGGGTGCGGCTGGGGAGCCAAAACCCGGGGGAGAAGAAAGCGGGACGTGCGGCCCAAATCCGGGCGGCATTGTTGGGGGACACCTCGCTTTCTGAAGGATGGCCCTGAAGGCGGCGCTGCGTATCGCGCCCGCCCTTCGGGGCCATCTCTTCATGCAGAGGCGCCGGTCCCTGTTTTCTAGGCTCTTTTTGTGCGGCGCCCGCGCCACCAGGCGCGCAGGACAAACAGAACTCCCATGGCGATTAAAAAGAACGGCCAGGCGCGGGCGACGAAATTCACCGCAGCCGCCAGTGAGGCGATCGAGGTTCTGAAAAAGCTCTTGAACGCCTCCGCCAGCGGTTTGAAAGCGCCGGTCGAGGTTTCAGGATCGCTTTCATAGGAAATCGACAGCGCCGACATATCGACCCGCGCCCTGGCGGCGGCGCGCTGCGCCGTCATGGAATCGATTTCGCCCTGCACGTCAGCCAGCGCACGTTCCGCCGCAAGAATATCGGACAAACTTCCGTCGCGGGTTTCCAGCAATTGCCGGATGCGGTCGCGCAAGGCCAGCTTGGCTGAAAGCCGCGCCTCGATATCCACAAGATACGCCGTCAGATCCTCCGTGTTCACATTATCAGAGGTGACGCGCCCGCCCGCTTTATCCGCGTCCGCCGCAATCTCTGTCCGGAAAGTTGTGAGCCAGTCCGGCGCGGCGCGCAGATTGAGATAGGCCGACACATGATCCTCACCCCACGAACTGACTGAAGAGCCGAGCACCTGACAAAGCTTTGGCCCGGCGTCCATGCAGGCTTTTTCGTGCGCTGATTTTAGCGGCGCCACAGCCTCTTTCGGCGCCTTCACTCCCATGGAGTAGGAGTAGGCGAGCATAAGACCAGCCTGTTCGCCCGGCTCAGGCGCCGGTGACGGCTCACTAGGCGCCATGCCCCTCGCCGGCGCGCTTTCTGCGCGTTCCATGGCGACGCCGCCCATTGAAGAAGGCGCAGCGTCATATTCGGGCCCGCCGCCGCCATCACAGGCGGCCAGCGCGAGCGCCGCTAAGCCCAGTAAAATCCGTTTCCGTCCCGTCATTTTTCGACCCTTTCGTTAGATCCGCCTCTCTTTAGCATAGAACCAAAAGCGGCGGCTGCAGGGCGCACAAGAAAAAAGCGCACCTGCGTTGAGGCGCGCTTTTCAGATTTCGCGTGGCGTAAAAGCCGGGAGCTTAATCGCGATCATCATCAACGGCGTCGGCCGGACCTCTGGTCTCGGGATCGCCATCATAGGCTTCTTCTAGCGGATCAAATTCGCCGTCATTTTCAGTGGCTTCATCATAACCGATGGCCCCGGCGCCGGCGGCGGCGCCCAAAAGGCAACCGGAAAGCGACGTCGACATCATCATCAGGGCCATAAGGCCTGCAAGTTTTTTCATGTCCATTCTCCTTCATGCGCCGCGCAGCAAGCAACGGCGCAAGGCCGCGAAGCGCCCGGCAAGTAACGCTCACGGAGGAACAAACAGGCGCGCCGCGGCAAAGTTCCGGCACATGACGAAACCTCAACAAAAAGCCCGCCCGGCAATGCGCCGGGCGGGCTTTTCGAAGAATTTTTCAGGCCGTGCTGTTTTACTCGGCGGCGGCTTCTTCCGCCGGGGCTTCGGCTGGCGCGTTCGCAGCGGCTTCTTTTTCAGCCTTTTCCGTTGCGCGTTCCTGCGCCTTCTGGCCCGGCTTGCCCTTGTTCGGGTTGTCGCCATGCTCCCATTTCACGAGACCGTTCACCGCGAAAAAGCGGGCGACGCGGTCGGTCGCTTTCGCGCCTTTGGAAAGCCAGTATTTGGCGCGTTCCTCATCATACTGAACGCGCTTTTCATCGTCGCGCGCGAGCAGCGGATTGTAGGTGCCGATCTTTTCGATGAAGCGGCCGTCACGCGGATTACGCGAGTCGGCGACGACGATTGAGTAGAACGGACGTTTCTTGGCGCCACCACGGGCCAGTCTGATTTTCAACGACATGTTGGTCTTCCTTCTGTTGTTCGGAATTAGTCTGACAACTTCAATAGAAGTTGCGTCTCGTTTTGTGGGTTGAACCAATAGCAATCAGCGCCTTCATAATATGATTGGACGCAAATATATGGCTTCCCTAATTGCCGGACTGCTTCGTACTCTTCGCGCGGAAGCGCCGGAATTTCATCAAAAAGGTCGTAGATATCTTGCGGAGCTTTCCATGGTTCAAGATCACGCGTCGAATGGGGCCCGAGCATTTCCCAAATCTGCTCAGCTATTTTATGCGCTTCCCGGTTATCGATGCCAGAGGCATCCACAGCAGTTAGCGCAGGAAGCGCAACCTCATGCGAGAAGACTTTCTGGAAGCCTTCTGCAAAAATCGACAGCTGAGCTACAGCTGATGCGCAGTCTTCTCCCGTTAGCGTAAGAATAACATTATCTTCCGCCTCTAAACTCGTGAATGCGATTTCCTGCACATACAAAAAGTCACATCGATCTTCGTCGTTTCCCAATGCCTCGCCACCAAAGAACAAACTGAATAAAGCGAAGGTTACTGCTTTTGATAATTTCGTCATTTCTTCTTCCCCGGCAAGCCGCCCACCCCCGGCGGCATGGCGCCCTTTCCGGAGAGCGCCTTTTCGATGGCGTCAAAGTCGAGATCGTCCGCTGACGGAGCGTTGCCGCTCTTGCCGCCCTTGGCTTGTTCCAGAAGCGCCGCCGCATCGGGCCCGCCACCGCCGCCGAGCATGCCGCCCAAGCCACCGCCCCCGCCCATGCCTGCCATTTGCGCGGCAAGGCCTTTCATGCCGCCCTTGCCCATCTTCTTCATCATGTCCGCCATCTGGCGGTGCGCTTTCAACAGCTTGTTCACTTCCTGAACGGAGGTGCCGGAGCCCGCGGCGACGCGTTTTTTCCGCTTGGCGTTCATCAAAGCGGGCTTTTTGCGCTCGGCCTTGGTCATGGAAGAGATGATCGCTTCCTGATGGATGACTTCCTTGTCATCGAGGCCGCCGGCCTGATCGACCATCTTCTTCATCTTGCCCATGCCGGGCAGCATGCCGAGGATCGCGCCCATGCCGCCCATCTTGCGCATCTGTTTGAACTGGTCGGCGAGGTCGTTCATGTCGAACTCGCCCTTGGCCATGCGCTTGGCGGCTTTTTCAGCCTGGGCCGCATCCATTTCCTCGGATGCTTTTTCAACCAGCGAAACGATGTCGCCCATGCCGAGAATGCGGCCGGCCATGCGTTTGGGCTCAAAGCCTTCCAGCGCGTCGAGCTTTTCACCGACGCCGACAAATTTGATCGGCGCCCCGGTGACCGCGCGCATGGAAAGCGCCGCGCCGCCGCGCGCATCGCCGTCGATCCGGGTCATGACAACGCCGGTGACAGATACACGCTCTTTGAATTTCTCCGCCGTCGTCACCGCGTCCTGACCGGTGAGGGCGTCAACGACGAGCAGCGTTTCAATCGGCTTCGTCGCCAGGTGAATATCGGCGATTTCGGTCATCAACTGTTCGTCGATGGAAAGACGCCCGGCGGTGTCGAGCATCACGACGTCATAACCGCCGAGCTTGCCCGCCTCGATGGCGCGGTTGGCGATATCGCGTGGGCTTTGCCCGGCGATGATCGGCAGGGTTTTGACATCCGCCTGCTCACCGAGAATGGCGAGTTGCTCCTGCGCAGCCGGGCGGCGGGTGTCGAGCGAGGCCATCAGGACTTTTTTCTTCTCGCGCTTCTGGAGCCGGAGGGCGATCTTCGCGGTCGAGGTCGTCTTACCCGAACCCTGCAGGCCGACCATCATGATCACCGCAGGGGGCGTCGTTGCGAAGGAAAGGCCGCTTTCGGCCTCCTCCCCGCCGAGCATGTCGACCAGCGCGTCATGAACGATCTTGACGACCTGCTGGCCTGGCGTCACGGAGCGCAGGACTTCGGCGCCGACAGCGCGTTCCTTGACCTTGGCGATGAAATCCTTGGCAACCGGCAGCGCGACGTCAGCTTCGAGCAGCGCAACGCGCACTTCGCGCAAGGCCTCGTTGACGTCTTTTTCTTCCAGGGCTCCTTTTCCGCGGAGCCCTTCGAAGATTGCGCCTAAGCGATCACTTAAAGAATCAAACATCAATTCGCTCTTTTCACTTCACGTCGTCATCGATGAGGAACAGGACCGCGCGTTGCGTCAGCGCGCGCGGCCGGTGCCGGTCGGTCTCGCCATGGGGGATCGTGAGCGCATCGCCCGCCGAGAGACGCACGGTCTTCGCGTCAAACTCGATCTCAAGCTCACCCTCCACCACAAGACCCAGATGACCGGTCTCGCACCAGTCAGGGTGGTGAGAGGCGGGTGTGAGTTCAAGGAGGCGGAAAATCTTGCCGCCGCGCGCCACGCGTTTCAGCCGGGCCGACCCGCCAAGGGCTGGCTCCCAGTCCGTTTCCGCAAAGGCGACGCGATAATCCAACGCCAAGTCCTTCTTTCCAAACGCAGTTCGCGCGAAGACGCGCATAACGCCAATTGCCGCCGCGAGAGCATTACTCTGGCGGCGGGACATCCCCGGCCTCGTCCCATTTTCTTGATTGGGGGTCGTGCCGGCAGACGCGGGAAAGGTCAGTTTTCCCTGAATGCGCGGGGATATAGGCGATCAGCTGCGGGATAGCAAGGCGGGCCTAGCCCGCCCCGATTATGCGCCAGGCCCGAAAATACCTGGAAACATAAGCGCCAGAACCAGCACAATCAGGAGATAGGCCACGAACGCGCCGATCCCCGTGAGGACCGCCAAGGCGTATTTCGCCGGCCCCGGCAGTGACCCCCGCATGATCTGGATGTTGATGGCGCAGGCCCCGCCGCCGCAGGCGCCGCCGATAAACCCGCCCACGAAGATAAGAATGAGCGGCCAGAGGCAGGCGATTTTCTGGGGCAGCGTCAGGCCGGCCATTTGGGAAAGCGGATCTTTGCCTTTCCCGGAAGGCTTGCCCGAGCTTTCTTTGAGGGGAACACTCTGATCCCCTGGCTGGCGTTTTCCGAAACTGTTTTCGGGCATCGTCCCCTCCTCAGCTTTAGAGCGTCGAGCCTGACTTTCAGTGGTTGAAACGCCTTTAATCCGGCGAGACATTTTAGCGGGAGCTGGAGCCGGTGCGGCCTAAAACCACTTCCGCCATTTTCCGATATTGCGGTCGAAAACGCCCATCAATCCGCCGTCGGAATATTTGTCGAGGATTTTGAGAATGCCCAGGCCCCACATCGTGGCGACGATCAGACTGAACACAATGTTCGACGCGGCGAGCGAGAAATAATAAGTCGCCGCAAGCGTGTCCCGAAAGAAAAACCGGCCCAACAGGTGCCAGCTATTGATGACGAAATACAGGAAGTAATAAATGAAAAATGTTCGGTGGATGAAAGCGCCGTTGAGACTCTTTGTGTGCCAGAACTGCCAGAACAGCACCATGCCAAGAATCGCAACGGGCGCAATCAGATTGACGGACGCATTCTTCAAAAACGCGTAAAAGGTATTATCCAAGACCCAATTGATGGCGATAACTGTCGACGCCAGCTTGAGGTTCCTGGACCCCGAAAAGTAGCATAGGGCGACCCCGAAAAACAGGAACGCCCCAAAGCGCGCTACGACAATCCACTCATTAGCAGAGATGCGATCACCTCCGGCGGATTTTCTTTCGGTGTGCCGCCAGCCTGCAAAAATACGAACGCCCCCTTCTGGGCGAGCGCTTCGATTGCATTGTGACCTTTGGAAACTGCCTCGGCAAGGTTCATTAACCAGGCGTTTGCGTCATTCGTCGCAAATGCGGCGCTTTCCACCTCAGCCGCATATTGCATGAGCGAAGCATCGCCCATTTTTTCAGCAACGCTGGCCGCCGCCGCCGTCACAGCCGCGACGCCCGCGATCAACGGCGCCTTGTCCAGGGGCTTACCCGAAGCTTTGGCTTCAGCAGCCTTTGTAAGGGATTTTTCAAAACGAAGCAGCGCGATTTGCTCGCTGCGCAGATCTTTATTTTTCATGGGCTTCTCCACTGCCGGCCCTGCGCCGGGGTGGAGAAAGAAGACAACTTCTGGCTTAAACTGCAGTTAAGTGCGGAGACCGTTTTGGTTAAGAAAAAATTAACGCTGCGCCCGCAACGCCAGCGCGCAGAGGGGGAGAAAACTCTTCCCTGCGGCGCAGCCATTTGTTAAGGATGCCGGATCATCCAACGCGCCGGGGCAAACGAGACGGGGGACCACTTGGAGGACGACGACCGCAAGCGAGCGGAAACGCTATATCAGCGTTTGCTGGATGTTTTTCCGAAAAGGAAAAGCAGCAATATTATTCCATTTCCGGGGGCCGCGCGCGCTCGTCAATCTGCGAAAACGCAACAATCATCGACATTGCCCCTTGAAGGGCCGCATCGAGGCGCTCCTGGAAATCCGGCGGCGGATCGTCAAAGCAGGATTGAAGGATTGCTAAAGCGGTTATTTGAAGACCTTTCGAAAGACGACTGAGCGCCTTTTCATCAAGCATTCCCGGCGCCGGCTTTTCCAACCCTGACATTTCGGGATTCGATTTTTCCAGCGTCGATGGCTGCGCGCCGCCCTGCACAAAGGCAATAAGACTGCACACGGCCTCTGCAAGGTCGTCTTCTGTAATCTTCTCCGCCAGCTTCAATCCGCAAGTTTTCGCTGCGATCGCAAGAATGCCGTAACGCACGCTAAGGGGACAGACCGAGGCGCGGTCAGCGTCGGGGCGCGGCACGGATGATACAATCGCCTGAATGTCCGCATCCGGATCAAGCACAGCTTCAGGAGGAATGCCAAGCGCGCCGCTGACGACATCGATCCATGCGTCTGTAAGCGCACGCTCGCCTGATTCCAGCCGCGGCAAGTATTCAGGATAAACACCGATCAGCCGCGAAAATTCGCGGGGCGTGAACAGGAAACCAAGACGCAGACGTTTTATATTGTTGGCCATGGCGCGGCTTCCTGTGTGCCTTTTAGTTGGAGCTTCTCTGTCGGAACACCTCTTCATCAAGCTCGCCTTCCCACTTGGCGACCGTGACAGCAACGGTTGCGTCGCCAGTCACATTCACGACTGTGCGCATCATATCCAAAAGGCGGTCGAATGGAAAAATGAACCCGACGATAATAGCCGTGTGCTCGGGCGTCACGTCAAACACTTGCAGCACTGTCGCAAGGAGAAACAGAGAAGCCGACGGAATGCCCGCAGTGCCGATCGAAACGAGCGCCGCGGTCAAGGCGATCAAGCCATAATGATGCGGCTCCAATGAATAGCCAAAGGCCTGCGCCGTGAACAGCGCCACAATGCCAAGATAGAGCGCAGTCCCGTCCATATTGATCGTCGCGCCCAGCGGCAGGACCGAGCCGGCGATCGATTTCTTGACCCCGAGATTTTCGGTGACGTTGGAGATCGTGACCGGCAGCGTCGCCGACGAAGATGACGTCGAATAGGCCACCATCTGCGCATCGAGAATGCCGCGGAAAAAATTGACGAAAGGAAGCTTGAGACCAAACTTGACAATCGCGCCATAGACGACCGCCATATGGATAAAGCAGCCAAGATAGACCGCGATAACAAGCCAGAATATCGCTGTGAATGTTTCAAGACCGCGCGTGCCGGCGACCCAGGCGATCAGGGCGAACACGCCAAAGGGCGCAATCTCCATGATGAGATGCGTCACCCCCAGAACCTTGTCTGAAGCGTAAGTGAAAAACCGCATCGCCGGGCCATCGTCTCCGGGCTCAAACAGGAACGTGATACCGATAACAAGCGACACGAAAATCAGGAAAAGAATATCCATCGACGCCATCGCGATCCCGAGCGCGAACAGTGCGATGAAAATCATCGCAACGACTGGGCGCTTGACGCCGCCTTCCTCAACACGGCGGGTCAGCCAGATCGCAGCAAGGATAAGCAACCCGGCGATAACAAGCGTCATCGGGTCGCCCGCCATGATGTTTTCGAAAGGGTTTTTCGTCGCCATACCGACAATACGGTCCAGAAATCCGCCGGCGTCAGCGCTGATCACCCGGGGTTCGGCGGCGCCAAGCTCGACGCCCTTGCCGGGGCGAAAAATCGTGCCCATGGCGAGGCCGATGGTGTTGGCGAAGAACGTCGTCAACAAATAGAGCACTAAGGTTTTGAGACCGATGGTGCCGAGTTTTTTCGGGTCGCCCAGCGCCAGCACGCCAGCGACGAGCGTGAAAAAGATCAATGGAATAATGACGAGGCGGATGGCGGCGATAAATATATCGCCCACGATTTTTATCTCGGTCAGAAGCTTCTCACCGGCCTCCGGCGCCATGGTCTGCGACACGGCAAGACCAAAGATTACACCGAGGATAAGCCCCAGAAAAACCCGTTTCCAAAGTTTGACGCCAAACCACCAGGACATGCGCCCTCCATTTCATGCACGCGCAACTTTAGGCTTGTTTCCCGTCAAAAGGGAACGGTGCGCGCAGTTTGTGTGTTCGATTGATGAGCAACAGGAAAGGAGCTCCCATCATGAATTCGGACGAACTGAAAGGCAAATGGAACCAGCTTAAAGGCTCGGCGAAAGCCCAGTGGGGCAAGCTCACCGACGATGAGCTGACGGAAATTGAAGGCAATCAGGACAAGCTTGTCGGCAAAATTCAGGAAAAATACGGGGTCGCCCGCGAAGAAGCCGAAAAGCAGGTCGAGAACTGGCGCGCGGCCTGAACCGGCGCCCTCGCCTCATCGATAATTCTGTATTACGAAAAAGCCGCCCCCGACAGGGGCGGCTTTGCCTTTGAAAACTGGGCGCCTTGAAAGCGCGCGGCGCTTACTCCCCGGCGCCCATGAGCATGCGGGCGAAATACACCCATTCAAGCGCGGTCCGGTGCGCAAGCTGTTCCTGATTGGCGGTGCCGCCATGGCCGCCTTCTATGTTTTCGTAGTAGAAGAAATCATAGCCGAGATCAGACATTTTCGCCGCCGCCTTACGGGCGTGCCCGGGATGAACGCGGTCATCCTTGGTGGAGGTGTAGAACAGCACCTTGGGGTAAGGCTCGCCCGCCTTCAGAAGCTGATAGGGCGAGTATTTGGAAATATACGCCCACTCCTCCGGAATATCGGGATTGCCATATTCGCCCATCCATGACGCGCCAGCGAGCAGTTTGTTATAGCGCTTCATATCTAGCAGCGGCACGCCGATATCGATCGCCGCATAAAGGTCCGGACGCTGGGTCAGCATCGCGCCCATCAGCAAGCCGCCATTCGAGCGGCCGATCGCGCCAAGCTTTTCAGGGCTCGTGACCCCCGTCGCAATCAGGTCTTCGGAGATCGCAATAAAGTCATCAAACCCGCGCTGACGGTTTTCCTTCAGCGCCGCCTGATGCCAGCGGGGCCCGTATTCCGAACCGCCGCGAATATTCGAAAGCACAAGAATCCCGCCGCGCTTCACCCACATCAGACCGGCTAGGGCGCCATGCTGGGGCCGCGACGGATCTTCGTAATAGACTGGCAGGATCGGCACGAGAAACCCGCCATAGCCATACTGCACCGTCGGCGCGTCGCCTTGTTTCAGAACAGAATCGAGCCCCATGATGTAATAGGGAACCTTTGTGCCGTCAGCGGATGTTGCAAAGCGCTGTTCGACGACAACGCCTGTGGCGTCAAAAAACGCCGGTGTTTCAGCGATTTTTTCAACTTTATTGCCGGCCGTGACATAATAAAGCGAGTCCGGCGTCGTCATGCTCTCAAATGAGAACATGGCGTCATCGGTCCCGCCGCCGGCGGACACGACAGAGACAACGCCATTCTCGGGAAGCGCAATGGACTTCGCTTTCCACTTGCCTTTTTTGGAACGCGCCACGCGCACCGCCGCGCCGGAAACATCGTCGAGATATTGGATGATGATATCGGACTTTCCGATTTCGACATCTTCCACCGATTGATTGGCGGATGCTTCGAACACCGTTTCCACCGAACCATCAGCGAGACCATAAGCGACCACCGCGCCCTGGCCATGGGTTTCGTCTTCATGCGTCCAGTCTTCACGCAAGGTGAAGATCGCGCGCCCGTCCAGCATACCCTGATAATCAGCGTTAAGCGGCAGCGGGAGTTTTTCAAATCCCTCCGTACCCGGCGCATAAAAATATTCCGACTCAAAGAAAGTGACGGCGCGATTGATGATGACATGGGCCGCGTTGTCTTCATGCTCGACCGTCGTGAATTCGGCGACGTCTCCCTCTTCTCCTTCAAAGATCACCGGCGCATCTGCAACGGCGTCTCCGCGCTCCAACAATTGCACCGTCCTTGGATATCCCGATGAGGTGAGCGAGCCCTCGCCGGTGTCCGTGCCGATCAGGAGCGTGTCCTCATCGAACCAGGCGACGTTCGACTTGGCTTCTCCAAGCGAAAAGCCGTCTTCGAGAAAAGCTTTCTCCGCCGTGTTGAATTCGCGCCAATATCCGGCGTCCTTACCGCCGTCGGAAAGCTCGACCATGCAGTGGACATAGGCGGGGGAAAGGCAGGAAATGGAGCCGAGTATCCAGTTGCGCTCTTCAGCCGCGGCGAAAGCGTCAACATCGAGCACCGTTTCCCATTCCGGGTCGCCCGCCCGGTAGCTCTCCACGCTGGCGCGGCGCCAGAGCCCGCGTTTGTGGTCGTCATCCTGCCAGAAATTATAGACCTGTCCCGCGTGGACCTGCCCCAGCGCCAGCCGCGCGTCAGAGGTCATCACCGACAAGGCTTCGCTGTACATGGCCTCAAACCGGGGATCGCTTTCCAGATCCTCAAGCGAGCGCTTGTTCTGCCCACGGACCCAGTCCAGGGCCTTTTCCCCCTCAACATTCTCCAGCCAGAGATAAGGGTCCGCCGCTTCGGCGGCGGCGGCCGAGCTCAAGGCAAGCAGCGCTGCGGCGGCGCAGGTGAGTTTGATCATCATGTTATGAAGCTCCACGTCCGGATGGGGAAAATCGGTCGGTTTACCATATAAGCCTCTGGCCAACCTGAAAACCGCAACGCCGACGAAGCGAGGGTTTTGCGGGATGAATAAAATTGCAGCTTACTCATTAGAAAAGGTTTTGGGGCTGGCCGCTAATTTGCAACGCGGCGGAGCAAACAGGCAATTCGGGACAACTCTACGATGTTTAAGAATGACTCACGGCGCTATCAGCGGATCAGCCTCAATCTGCCGGCGCGAATTGTAATTAACGCCACGGACGAATTTGAGGGCCGCCTCCTCAATATGTCCCCCGGCGACATGGCGCTGATTTCGGGCGCCAAAGTGGTCGTGGGCGACGCCGCCGTCATTCATATTGACGGGTTGGACGTTATTGAAAGCACGGTCGCGCGAACCTTTCCCGACGGCTTTGCAACCTCGTTCATTTTGTCCAAGCGCCGCCGCAATCTGTTGATCGAACAGCTTATGCTGAAGGCCAATCCGGAATTCGCGGACGGTCTCGGCGACCGCCGTTCGACGCTGCGCCATCGCGACAACGGCTCACGCGCCTCTTGCCGCCTTGCTGACGGCGCGTCCTTGTTTGTGACCATTGTGGATACGTCAGTGAACGGTGTGTCCGTTGAAGCCCGCCGCCGCCCGCCGATCGGGTCTTCGATTCATATCGGCCGCCGCCGCGGCGTCATTGTGCGCCATACGCCGCGCGGGTTCGTCGTTGTTTATGACGGCGTAGCAGCCGAAACGGCGGAAGAACAAAAACCCGTTCTTCGCGCCGTCTGAACCAAGCCGGCTTAGATCCGGGTATTAAAAGACCGCGCGTTTCATATGAAACGCACGGTTTTCATATTTGTCGGCGGCGGCGCCGGTTTGCCGAAAACCGGCTCTAGTTTGCAGGCCCAAGAACATAGGGGCCGAGATTATTCATGACTTCTCTTGCGCTGAACGCGTTCGGGTTATCGGCGGGTTTCTCGCCGCGATACATCACCACGAAAGCAACCGCGGAATAGCGCGTCACTTCGCGCGTATAGCTGTCATAGGGCGCGCCCCAGCCAAAGCCATAGGCGTAATAGGGAAAGCCGTAATAGGGCCGGTAGAACGGATGGCCGTAACCGTAACGGCCGTAAAACGCCGGCTCCGTTGTGGTGCGATAGCTGGTGCTGGTTTCGGTGTCGTTCTCAACCGCGATGAAATAATCATAGCCGAGATCAACGGTCAGCTCCGCCGCGCGATATAAAAGCGCGTTCTCAACGGTTTCCCGCGCCGTAACCGAATTGCCGCGGAAGGTGATGCGAAAACGATTGTCTTCAATGCGTTGGTCCGAAAATCCATAACCGCCGCCCTGCGAGGCGGGTCCGTATGGCGTTGCGGTCGCACAGGCGACAACGAGTAGCGCAAGCGCGCCCGTAGTGATCATTCGAAACATGGCGTATCTCCCGGCGTGACAGCCCAACTGGCGAGGGTCTCGCCCCCAGGAACTAATATAGTCTTTCAACAGCCATAGCCGCAACGGCGTTCCCCTGCGGCGAAATCAGTCCTCACGAGAGTTTGAGATGGCTTCCGCCTTGGTCTCCGAGGTGATTTTGAGCCCCTGTGGCGCGGATTTGATGTGAATGTCGCGCTGCGGGAAGGGCACTTCAACGCCCATTTCATGAAGCATGTCCCAGATCGCCATCATCACGTCAGAGCGCACATTGGCCGATCCGTTGGCCGGATCATTGATCCAGAAACGCAGATCGAAATTGATCGAATTATCCCCGAACTCCATGAGGTTACAGCGCGGCGAAGGGGTCTTCAGAACCCGGTCGACGGTGAGCGCGCGCTCCTCTGCGGCGCGAGCGAGCCCCCGGACATCGCGGGTGTCATAAGACACGCCGAAAGGCGCATGGAGGCGCACAACGCGGTCATCGTGAGACCAGTTGACGACGCCTTCCTCGATGAATTTGTCGTTTGGAACGAGATGCGATGTCCCGTCCCGCGTCCGCAAGGTCACATAGCGGGCGTTCATGGCCGTCACCCAGCCATAGGAATCGTCAATCTCGATCACATCGCCCGGCTTGATGGACTTGTCAGCGATCAGAGTGAAGCCGGCGAAGAAGTTCGACACCGTGCGCTGCATGCCAAGACCGATGCCGAGACCGACCGCGCCGCCAAAGATGGCGAGCGTTGCAAACGGAAATCCGACAATCTGCAACGCAGCGACCAGCGCCACGATCGGCAGCAGCACATCGAGGATTTTTGACAGAAGCGCCTTGAAGGAGACCGTCAGCTCATCAATCGCGTTGATGCGGCCCTGAATGAGGTGGTTCAAAAACCGCGCGCCCCAGAACAGAACGCCAAAAACCGCCAACGTGCGCAGCAGATCGAGCGCGGAAAAGGCTTGCTCGACGCCGTTTTCATCCGAACCGATGGGAATGGAAAAGGCTTCGAGCTGGCGCACGACATCGTCGAGCACGCCGAACGCATCCAGCGCCATGACCGGCCAGATCACATAAAAAGCGACCCGCGACCAGAAAGGCGAGCGAATGACGAGCGTCACCAGCCGCACCACGATCCACGCGGTGAGGAGGCTGACGGCGGCCGAGATCAGTCCCGTGGAGCTGTTCGCGGTCTGAAGCGCGATCACGGCGATCTGCAAAACCACATAAAGCGCAATCGGCGTCGCAAGATGAGCGAAGGCATTGGCCGCCCGCCGCAAGATGCCGTAAGGCGCGCGCGGCGCGATCTGGGTCTGGATCAGCTTCCTGAGGCGCGGGCCGAAAAACGCCGCGGGCACGACCGCCGCCAACAGGATCGCCGCTTCGATTGCGACGCCTACGGTCAGCATGTTGCTTTGAAGCCCGTCCCAAAAATCCGAGAGCCGCTCACGGATAGTGTCGACGCCGCCTTCGATCACGGACTCATCTGCTGGCGCGTCTTGCGGCGGCTCAGGCGGCGGTTGCGCGGCGGCTTCCTCTACCGGTTGCGGATCTTGCATCGTCTCTTTCGGAAAAAGGAACGGGAGGTCGAAGAGAGTCTATCAGCTTCGAATGGCCGCGCAACTGCGCGGCCAGCCGAGAACCTAAGCGGCGATCTCCGCTTGTTTCGCTGAAAGCTCCGCACAACCGGCCTTCGCAAGCGCGAGCAGCGCCGCAAACTGGTCGTCCGTAAACGGATCGCCTTCCGCAGTCGCCTGCAGTTCAACAAGGCCGCCGGACCCGGTGATCACGAAATTGGCGTCCGCCTGTGCGGTTGAATCTTCGTCATAATCAAGATCAAGCGCGGGCGCCCCGGCGACAAGCCCGCAGGAAATCGCCGCCACGCGGTCGCGGATCGGACTGGATTTGATAATCCCCTGACTGACGGCCCATTCACAGGCCTGATTCATGGCGATCCAGGCGCCGGTGATCGAGGCCGTGCGGGTGCCGCCGTCGGCCTGAATGACGTCGCAGTCAATCAGGATCTGGCGTTCGCCCAGCGCCTTCAGATCGACGACAGCGCGCAAGCTGCGTCCGATGAGGCGCTGAATTTCCTGCGTGCGGCCTGACTGTCCGTTCTTCGCTTCGCGGCGCATGCGCTCACCCGTGGAGCGCGGCAGCATGCCGTATTCCGCCGTCACCCAGCCGCGACCGCCGCCGCGAAGCCAAGGCGGCGTGGTTTCATCCCAGCTTGCGGTGCAAAGCACATGAGTGTCCCCGAATTTGACCAGACAGGAGCCTTCGGCGTGTTTTCCAACACCGGTTTCGAGGGAGACGGCGCGAAGCTCGTTAAAGGCGCGGCCTGAAGGTCTCATGAAAGTCTCCGTTACTGGACTGTTACTCGGGCGAGACTTCCTAGCCCCCGGACCTGACGCTGTCGACCCGCCTGTGCTGGCGCCGGACAGACCGTCAAAAAACGGCGCCCCTTGCCCTTATGGCCGGGCGGCTTATTTTCCCCTGTCCGGTCCCGGGAGAAGCAGAGCCGAGGTCCTATGTCCGTTCTGAACGATATTGATGCGCGCTCACGCGAAATTTTCCGCCGGCTGGTGGAAACCTATCTCGCCACCGGCGAGCCCGTGGGCTCGCGCGTCCTGAGCCATAATAGCGAGATCGCCGTGTCGGCGGCGACGGTGCGTAACGTCATGGCGGACCTGACCGATATGGGCCTCCTCCATGCGCCGCATATTTCCGCCGGACGCCTGCCGACCGACCTTGGCCTGAGGCTGTTTGTCGACGGGCTGATGCAGGTGGGCGACCTGACCCCGGAGGAGCGCCGCGCCATCGAATCCGAAGCTCGCGCCGACACGCCCGAAAGCCCGCTCGAAGCCGCCGCCGCGCGTCTCGCCGGGCTCACCCAGTCGGCGAGCCTGATTGTCACGCAAAAGGCCGACGCGCCCTTGCGTCAGATCGAGTTCGTGCGCACCGGCCCCGGCAAGGCGCTGGTTGTGATGGTGTTTGAGGACGGGCGGGTGGAAAACCGCGTCATCAACGCCCCTGACGATCTGCCGGCGTCGGCGCTGGTCGCAGCGGGCAACTATCTGAATGCGCGCCTTCGCGGCCGCAGCCTGGGCGAGACCCGGTCGAGCATCCTGTCCGAGATCGAATCCAACCGCGCCGAGCTGGACCAGCTCACATCGCGGCTGGTGCGCGACGGCGTCGCCGATATCGCCGGCGAGGACAATTGGCAGCTTATCGTGCGCGGGCGCGGACATCTTCTCGACGAGGCGGCGCAGGACATTGAGCGCGTGCGCATGCTCCTCGACGATCTTGAGAAAAAGCGCGATGTGATCGAGCTCCTCACCGCCGCCCGGGACGGCGAAGGCGTGAAAGTCTTCATCGGCTCGGAAAACCGGCTCTTCTCGCTGTCAGGGTCTTCGGTCATCACCGCCCCCTATCGCGACGAAAACCGCAAAATCGTTGGGATTCTGGGGGTGATCGGCCCTACCCGGCTGAATTACGCCCGGGTCGTCCCGATTGTGGACTATACGGCGGAAGTCCTCTCCCGGATGTTGAAATAACCGCCCCGCGCGCGTACATCCCGCAGCGAATGATTTCCCGCAGCTTTAAAGCAGACCCATGAGTGACGAACACGAAAACCCGCCGCCGCCCTTCCCCCATGACGCGGAAGGCATGCTGGACGACCCGGAAATGCTGGGCGAGGAAGATCTCGCCGATGATGACGTGAGCCTTGACGCCGCCAAAAAAGAAATTGGCGAGTTGAGCGACAAGGTGCTGCGTCTGGCAGCCGAACTTGAAAACACCCGCCGCCGGGCGCAGCGAGAAAAAGCCGACGCCGGGCGTTACGCGATCGCCAATTTCGCCCGCGACCTGATCGGGGTTTCCGACAATTTCGAACGCGCCCTGCGCGTCGCCAGTGAAAACGCGCCGGCGGAAGGCATGAGCGATGTCGCCAAAGGGCTTATCGACGGCCTCAAAATGACCGAGAAGGAATTGCTGTCGGTGCTTGAGCGTCATGGCGTCCGACGCCTCGCCGCGGAGCGCGAAAAGTTTGATCCGAATATGCATCAGGCGGTCGCGCAAGTTCCGCATGCGGAGATTCCGTCAGGCCATGTGGTCGATGTCGCCCAGCAGGGCTTCACCATTGGCGACCGCGTCTTGCGCGCCGCCATGGTGACGGTCTCTTCAGGCCCCAGCGCAGGAAATCCCGGGCAATCGGGTGAGCCTGGCGAACGGCTCGACACCAAAGTCTAGTCGGCGGCGAATAACACCGCCTCAATCGCTTCCGTCAATTCATTGCGGAACATCGGCTCGCCTGTTTCCTCGGCGGGGCCGCGGCTTGTGACGACAGCAACGATCACATTCTTGTCGAGATAGTGGTGCATGGCGGCGTTGTCGCCCCAATCCTCGGAGCCGAGCGCGCGCAAACGCCGTCCGGCCAGGCCCGCATCCGTCAAAAACGCGCCGAAGGTTGCGGGGCCGATACGCGTATCACCGCGCGGGGCAAGCATTTCCTGACGCGAATCCGCATTGATGATGCTCCCGTTCGATAAGGCTTTCTCAAAACGGGCGAGATCAGCCACCGAAATTAGAAGCCCAGCCGAGGCCAGCATCCCATAATTGCGCGGCCGCAATGTTTCGGGAAAAGGCGTTAAAGGTTGAGCGACGATATGCGGGTTTGTGAGATCAACAAGCGACCAGTGGCTCGCATGGGTAAGACAGGCCTTCGCAAAAATCTTCTCTTGCAACAGCGTTTCGTAAGTCTGGCCATAGACGCGCTCCAGCAACACGCCCAAGAGGTCGTAGCCGTCATTTGAATAACGAAAGCCGCCCACTTTCTCTTCATCGATTTCGGTTTTGTCGATAGCGGCAAGCGCTGCATCGCCATCCGTTGTTTCCTCGGCGACATAAGTCGAACCGAGACCTGATTGATGCGACAGAAGATCGAAATAAGTCACGCCGCGCGCCGCCAGTCTTGTGTCAGGCGCCAGCACGGCAATAGAGTCGTTAAGAGAGAACTTTCCTTCCTCAGCCGCCTTCATCACCAGCACCGCGGTAAAATATTTTGTGACCGAGGCGACTTCAAAAAGCGTCTCCTCTGTCACCGGAATATCTTCCGACAGTGATGCGCTGCCAGCGGTGCGGGAATAGACGAGAACGCCGTCGCGCATAACCGCGACGCCGCCTGCGAACCCCCGCGCAACGGCGCTATCCACCAGCGTATCAATGGCGGCGGAAAGCGCCGGGTCGGCCGCTTCCGCGTGGATAGCGCAATCGGTCTGCGCCGCCTTTGGCGTATTGCCCGTACAAGCTGAAACGCACAGCACTAAGCCCGAGGCCAGCGACAGGATGATCTTTTTCATAGTCTAGCTCCGACTCATCAAACCAGCAGGCGGAGCTTGCCGCATTTCGGGGCGCCGCGTCTTGAACTCAGTTGCAGGTTTGAGCCGGACCGGATCAGTCGCAGGCGAAACGTTGAAAAGCCGCGGGCGCCATGCCGGTCGCGCGCTTAACTTCCCGGGAGAGGTGGCTTTGATCAGAGAACCCGCACTCAACTGCGATATCCGCCAGAACGCAGCCCTCCGCGAGCAGCGCCAATGCGCGGCGAAGGCGCCATTCACGCCGCCAGGCGCTGGGCGTAAGGCCATATCGCTGCTGAAAGCGTCTCGTCAGTTGATAGGGCTCGAGACCGTTGGAAGCGGCGAGCGCATGCAGGGAGCTATGCCGGGCGACGCCCGCCTCCTCCCAATTCCCGTCCGGGGAGCCATCATCCTCAACGAGCAGGGAAAGAACGCCATCACCGCCGCTTTTTGCGTGCAATAGCGCACGCTGATCGCGCGACTTGAAATCGAGCCGTCCGCGCATGCCGCGCCAGCCATGACGGCGCACATAGTCGAGCCAGTATTTGCGGGAGACCGACAGCCTTAAAAACGAAGACCGCGCGCCCGACGGCGCATTGGCATGAGCGCAAAAAGGCGGGCGAAACAGGATTTCCCCCTTGCGAAAGACCCTCTTTCCGGAAAGGTCGCTCTCGTGAACTTCTCCTTCGAGAACAACAATGATGCGCGCATCTTCATGACGATGAAGCGGAAGACACGCTTCCGCTTCATTGGTGACGACGTATGCAGTCATTGGCGGCGGCTCTTCCTTCGGACTTCAGGTCCGAGTCTGCCGCAGCCTTTCCCGCCGGGTCAATTCGCTTTGGGGCCCGCCGCCTTCACTTCGTCGCTTACATAAGACTCGAAGATCTTGAAGTTCTCGACGAACATCTTTGCGAGTTTTTGCGCCTGCGCATCGAAGGCTGAAGCGTCATCCCAGGTGCTGCGCGGATTGAGGATCGCCTTATCGACGCCGGGAACCTCGGTCGGAACCTCGAAGCCGAAAATCTCGTCCTTGCGCATGGGGGCGGCGCTCAGAGAGCCGTTAAGGGCGGCGGTGAGCAGCGCGCGGGTTTCCTTGATCGGCATGCGCTTTCCTTGCCCATGCGGGCCGCCGGTCCAGCCGGTGGAGACCAGCCAGCAATCGACATCGTGCTTGTCGATCAGCTTGCCCAGAAGCGCGCCATATTCCGACGGGTGGCGCGGCATGAAGGGCGCGCCGAAACAGGTGGAGAAAGTCGCTTCCGGGTCTTTGCCAAGGCCTTTTTCAGTGCCGGCGACTTTCGCGGTGTAGCCCGACAGAAACATATACATGGCCTGCGCCGGGGAGAGCCGCGCGATTGGCGGCATCACGCCAAAGGCGTCACAAGTCAGCATGATGATGTTTTGGGGATAGGTGGTGACGCCGGTCAGGCTGGCGTTCGGAATAAAGTCGATCGGATAGGCGCCGCGGGAGTTTTCGGCGAGCGTTGCGTCATCAAGATCAAGCTCGCGAGTCCCGGGATCCATCACCACATTTTCGAGGACCGTGCCGAAGCGTTTTGTCGTCGCGTAAATTTCCGGCTCGGCGGAAGGCGACAGGCGGATCATCTTGGCGTAGCAGCCGCCTTCGAAATTGAAGAGACCGTTTGGCCCCCAGCCATGTTCGTCATCGCCGATCAGTGTGCGATTGGGGTCGGCGGAAAGCGTCGTCTTGCCGGTGCCGGAAAGCCCGAAGAAAATCGCCGGGTCTTCACCCTCGCCCACATTGACCGAGCAATGCATCGGCATGATGTCCTGCTCGGGCAGGAGATAATTGAGGATCGTGAAAACCGATTTCTTCATCTCACCGGCGTAAGACGTGCCGCCGATCAGGATGAGGCGGCGCACGAAATCCACCGCGATCACGGTTTTGGAGCCACAGCCATGCACGGCCGGATCGGCGACAAAGCCCGGAAGATCGACAATGGTAAAGTCGGGATCGCCGCCACGCTCATCCATGGGCGGGCGCACGAGGAGATGCTGGATGAAAAGGCTGTGCCAGGCGTATTCGGTGAAAACGCGGACCTTGATGCCATAAGTCTTGTCGGCGCCGCCGGCGAGATCCTGCATAATCAGCTCGCGCGAGGACGCATAATCGAGCATGTCCGCATGCAGGCGGTCGAACTGCTCCGGGCTCATGGGCTTGTTCGCGTCCCACCAGATCTTGTTCTCGATTTCCGGATGGCGGACGATGAATTTATCCTGAGCCGACCGGCCGGTATGCTCGCCGGTCTTGACGACCAGCGGTCCGCCCTTGGCGATTTCGCCTTCGCCGCGGGCCACAGCCAGTTCATAGAGGGCCGCCGCCGTCAAATTCGCCAATTCGCGCGGCGCGCGATCTTCAAAGCTGCGCGCCCCTTGCGTCGCGGTTACGGATAAACTCATCAAATGTCTCCCTGGACCTCAAATAGCCGGGCGATCCAGCCGCGCCCGGCGCATTGAACATGCACCTGTCATGCCGTCAGCAAATTCCGCTCTTAGCGGCAAAATCCGGTCATGGCCACAAGACGAAGGGCGGATTCCGGCCCTAATTCCTGATCTTTTCCCCTGAGAGCCCAACTTCCTTCCCGTTAACCAACCGGACTAACAGGCTGTTAAGGCCGTTGCGGGACATTCTGGGCCGGGAGAATGAGCTTATGGAAAGCATTTTCGACGCATTTTCAATCATGCTTTTTTTGGCGACGACAGGACTTTTCATCCTCCGTCAGCGCCATGAAAGCCCCCCTTTAGCGCCGTATCTCGTCATTGCCCTGGTCTGCGTCGTCGGCAACTGGCTTGGCAATAATGGCGGCGGCGTCGCGGCCGTGGGCCTGTTGGTGGCGGCGGCTTTTCTAACGCTGCACCTCGCGAGCGAGCCTTATCGCGAAGATCCCGAAGAACAGAACTGAAGGCCATCGCGACAGCCTCAATGCGCGCTAGTCCCAGAACCAGAAGCGCCGCTCCCTGCACCAAAGGGACAACAGCCATTTCTCGCCCTTGATCACCGGCGCGCCGGCATGGAGCGTTTCAGGATAGGGGACGCCCGACGCCGTCGTGTTCTCGAAAACAAACGCGTCGCCCGTGCGGCCCTTATGCTCGATCTTCAGCTCCGGAAAAACGGTCGCGCCGCCGGCGTAAGCGTCATTGAGCGCAACCAGCAGGGTCCGGGCGCGCTGCCCCGTCCGACGCACTTCGGAATAGTCATTCTCGTCTTCCGGCAGATAGTCCCGGTGCGGCTTGTATTCCTGACCGGCCCGATAGCGCAGAACGCCGATCAGTTCGCAATTTCCCCAGTCGACCTCGGCGGCGGCGGCAAGGCGGCGATAGATCGCGATCAGCATCAGGTCGAGATCGAGAAGACCGATCAGCGCGCCATCGGAAGTGCGGTACTGCGCATGGTCAGCGGCGCTTTTTTCCGGATCGACAACCAGCGAAGGCGTCAATAGCGGCGCCGACGCGCAGATCACATAATCGCATTCATCGCGAGAAAGGAGCGCCGGAATGCGATAGAGCAAAGGCGCCTCATGCAGGATGTCTTTTTTCGGGGGCTCGGCTGGCGACGCCTTTGCTGCGGAGACGAGATCTTCGATCTCGATATCGGGGCGCGCCGTGCGATCTTCCGTCAGCGGATCAAGCGAGATGAAATCGACGCCGCGTTTTCTGAGACTGGCGCGCGTCATCGCCGCCTCGCTTTCGCTCATCAATCCCGGGCGGCGCGCAGCATAGGCAAGCGCAATCCAGTCGCCCTTGCGCGCAGCGGCCGCAAGCAGTTTGGCGCCCGCCCATCGCCGTCCGGAAATGCTCTCCGCCAGCAGCGCAAGCTCGCGCATGGCGGCTGGGTGGCCGGCCTCGACAGCCTCCCCCAACAACGCGACCGCGCCGGCCCAGTCCTGCTTCACGCCAAGGCCAAGGGCCGTCAGAACAGCGAGAAGACGCATCGCGGCCCCGCCGCCTGACTGGCGCGCGCGGGTGAGAAGGGCGACAGCCTCATCGACCCGCATCTCCTCGGGACGCGCCGCCAAAAGCTCGCAGGCGATGGTGTAAAGCGCGCCGGGATGACCGGCGTCAGCGGCTTTTTGCGTCCATTCGCGGGCCGCATCCCTTTGGCCAGAACGCTCCAGCAGCGCCGCCAGCCGGTATTGGCTCGCCGCATCTCCGCCGCGCGCAAGCGCTTCGATTTCTTCGAGATTTTCCATGCCTGCCCCTATTTGATCTTTGATAGCATGAGCCAAGCAAGGTAAAAACCGGCTCTGATCAAACCGGGTGTGACACTTTATGGACGCGACGCCGTCCTCTTTTGCTGGTGACGATGACGACAATGACGGGCGGCACATTGTCGATGTGCTGATTGAGGAGCGTGCGCACCGCCTGCGCGCCTCGCCCTTATGGCCGGTTTACAAATCGCTTCTCTATCCTCTTTTGCTCTACAAGCCCGCCGTGAAGATGGCCGACGAGATCGCCGCCAAACCGGCGCGCGGCGTCTTCGATTACATCAGCGATCTGTTGTCGCTCGACGTGAAAGTTTCCGGCCTAGAGCACCTGCCGCAGGATGGCCGCGTCCTCATCGCCTCAACCCATCCGACCGGCATTCCCGACGGTGTCGCCATGTTCGACGCCATCAAACAGCGCCGCCCGGACATGACCTTCTTCGCCAACCGCGATGCGCTTCGCGCCGCGCCCGGCCTTGAAGACATGATCATTCCGGTGGAATGGGTGCAGGCCAAACGCACGGCGGCGCGCTCGCGCGAAACACTGGAGAGCGCGATTAAGGCGTTTCAGGACGAAAAATGCGTCGTCCTGTTTCCCTCGGGACGTCTCGCCTTCATGGATGACGGCAAGAAACTCACCGAACAGGAATGGCTGACATCCATCGCGATTTTTGCACGCAAATATGATTGCCCGGTCGTGCCCGCCCATATCGAAATGCGCAATTCTGCGCTCTATTACTGGTTCTGGAAGCTCAACACCGAGCTGCGCGACATCACCTTGTTCCACGAGCTTTTGAACAAGAAAGACAAGACCTATCGCATCACCTTCGGGCCGAAGATTGAACCTGCGGCCCTGAAAGGCGATGCGAAAAACGTCACCGACGCGCTGCGCCGTCACGCCATGGCGTTAGGCGGCGCGCCTCAGGACTGGCGCCCTCTTATGGCGTGACCGTAATCGGACGGCGCGCCAGCACTTTCTTGTTCCCCTGAATATAACGTAGCTCGTACTCGCCCGGCTCTTTCGGCATGCGAAGTTTCGCGGGACTGCCGCCGCGGACATAGACATAGGTCAGATATTTCACGTCCGGCTGATCGAGCTGCGATAGAGCAATGTAATCGCCCTGCCCCACGGGCGGTCCTGTAAAGGTCACATCGGCGACGCTGTCCGCCTTGGCCGAGGCCGGCGCATCAAGCGTCGCTGTCGCCGCCGTCACACTTATCGGCCTGCGCGCGAGCACTTTCTTGTTGGCCTGAACAAAGCGGAGTTCATACTCCCCTGCATCCAGCGGCATGCGGATTTCCGCAGGGCTGCCGGCCCGCGTGTATTCATAGTCCGTATATTTGTTATCCGGCGCGTCAGGCTCAATCACCGTGACCCAATCGCCCTGGCCCGGCGCCGGCCCGGTGAACTCAACGCTCACCGTTTCGCCGGCGATGGCCGTATCTTTTGCAGAAAGGGTCGCCGTAGCCTCGGTAACCGTGATCGGCTGGCGGGCGATGATTTTCGAATTCCCCTGCACGAACCGCAACTCATATTCGCCCGCTTCAAGCGGCATACGGACGGTCCCGGGGCTGCCGTTCCGTGTGTAGTGATAGTCGTTATATTTGTTGGCCGGGGCGTCCGGCGCCGTCACCGTGATCCAGTCGCCCGAGCTTGCTTCCGGTCCTGTAAACTTGATCTCCACTTCTTCGCCCGCAATGGCGGTTTCAGGGCCCTTGATTGTCGCCAGCGCCGCCGTCACCGTGATCGGTTTGCGCGCCAAAACCTTCTTGTTGTTTTGCACGAAACGAAGCTCGTATTCGCCCGCCTCAAGCGGCATGCGGATCGTCGCGGGACTGCCGTTCCGCGTGTAATGGTAATCGTTATATTTGTTGTCATCGGCGTCCGGTTTCACGACCGTCACCCAGTCGCCGGACCCTGCCGGCGGACCGGTGAATTCAACATCGACTTCCTCGCCAGCAATCGCCGTCTCCGGCGCCGTCAATGTCGCCGTCGCCGGCGTCACCTTGATATCGACGCTCGCCAGCACCCGGATCGGCCGACCGAGCATGTAGCGAATTTCATAATCGCCAGGCTCCACAGGCAAGCGCAATTCCGCCGGGTTGCCTTGCGAGGTGTAGCGATAGGAAATGTAACTTCCCTTGTCGGCGCCTTTCTCGGCAATGGCGATATAATCGCCACGGCGGTCAGGCCCGGTCCAGTGAGCTTTGACATTCACGCCCGCCACACCCTCTCCGGCGGGCTCGGCGCGCACCGTCGCCTCGACCGGGAAGGTGAGCGCGATCGTCACCGTCTTCCAGGTGTTCTCAGCGACCTTGAATGCTTTCTGTTCGCCTTTGAGCCCGTCAGAAGGGCGTATAACCGCGATGTCATAGGTTCCTGGCTCGACCTCAATATCGACGCTGCCGGCGCCGTCCTCAGTAAAGACAGCATCGCCGCCGCCCGCAGGCGTCACTGTCCATGTGAGACCTTCCTCAATGACGAGGCCGCCTTCGAGCTCTGTTGCGCGCAGGCGCACTTTCGTCGCCGTCACGGCTTCGGGCTCCGCGACAACGGTTTCTTCAAGCGCTTGCGTCAACTCGCCTGCATTGGACGCCGACACGAACTGGCCGCCCGTATTGTCGGCGATGCAGCGCAATTGCGCCTGTGCGTTTTCCTCGGTGACGTCAAACCCCACCACATGCACCGTGAAGTCGGCGCCCGCAGCCTCCAGCGCGGCGGCGACGCCGCAAGGATCGGGCGCGCAAGTTTCAATGCCGTCGCTGACAAGAATGACCGTCGCCTTGTTCTCGGTGTATTTCAGTTTATCCGCTGCAAGCTTGATCGAATCCGCCATGGGCGTCTTGCCCTTGGGATTGAGCTTTTGCACCGCGCTGGAGATCGCGCCGCGATCAGCGCCAATGGCCGCCAGCTCTTCGATGTCAGTGCAATCGCCGGTGCGCCGGTGCCCGTAAGTGATGAGGCCAAGGCGCCGCTCGACCGGAAGATCGTTCAGAAGATCGCCGAGAACGCGCTTTGCAATCGTGATTTTCGCTTCCCCCTCGATCTGGCCCCACATGGAGCCGGAGGCGTCAAGCACAAGAATCGAATCGCCGCCGCCCTGTGGCGTCGAGGCGTCCTGCGCCGCAGCCGGCAAGGCGGCGACCATAAAAACGATAGCGGAAAAAACAGACAAAATTGCGCGGATAGCCATGGAACTCCCCTTCTCAATGGCGAAGAGGCATGTTTACCGTTCGTCACCCGGAAACGAAAGCTTTACCGGCGCCCTAATCGCGCGCCCGCGCCTTACCCTTTGTTATGATAGGTAAGTTCCAGGAAGACATCCTCGAGATCGGCCTCGACCGTGGTGATGTCCTTCACCGAAACCCCGGCGCTGTTGAGCCGCGCCAGAATATCCGCAACCTGGCTTTTGCTCGGCTGATAGGAGATGGCGAGACTTCCGTCATCTTTCAGGTCGACGTCGAAATCGCCCAGATCAGGCTTCACCGAAACATTTTCATTGGGCGTCACCATCAGCATTTTGCGGTCGAGCGATGAAATCAGCTTTTCCGTCGGCTCACAGGCGACCACCTCGCCATGATTGATGATGGCGATCTCCTTGCAAAGCTCCTGCGCCTCTTCGAGATAGTGCGTGGTCAGAACAATTGTCACGCCTTGTTCGTGGAGCTTCAGGACATATTCCCAGAGTTGCTTCCTGAGTTCGATATCGACGCCGGCGGTCGGCTCATCGAGAATCAGAATTGGCGGCGAATGCACCATGGCCTTGGCGACAAGAAGACGCCGCTTCATGCCGCCGGACAGCATCCGCACATAGGCGTTGGCTTTGTCTTCAAGGCCGAGCGCGGTCAAAATCTCCATGGAGCGGCGCTGCGATTTCGGCACGCCATAAAGCCCCGCCTGAATCTCCATGCCTTCAAGCGGCGTGAAGAACACCTCCATGTTGATTTCCTGGGGCACGATGCCGAGTGCGGCGCGCGCCTGGCGCGGATTGCGGTCGATATCAAAACCCCAGACCGAAACCTCGCCCGCGCTCTTTCTTACCAGCCCGGCCAGAATATTGATGAAGGTCGACTTGCCCGCGCCATTCGGTCCCAGGAGACCGAAAATCGTGCCGCGTTTGACGAAAATATCGACCCCTTTCAGGGCCTCTTTCGCTGGCGATTTGCCATTGCCGCCATAGGTCTTGCGCACCCCGCGCGCAGCGATGGCGTAGTCAGCGTTAGAATTGAAATCCATGGAATGATCATCCGGCATGTTCAACAGCGCTTATCGCGCTGCACACAGGGCGGGTCAACCACAAGGCGCCAGATCACAAAGACTTGACGAACAGGGCCGGCGACGGCAATCCATAGCTATACAAGCCATTAGAAAATCTCCCGACCTATGAACGACCAACAAGCCCCGGCGAAACCCGCCACTCCCGATCCGGAAGTCATCTATACGGACAAGCGCCGCGTTTCCTGCAATGGCGGCGGCGGCGCGCTCGGCCATCCTGTCGTGTGGTACTCGCTCGAAGACGGCGAAGCCGAATGCGGCTATTGCGACCGCAAGTTTATCTACAAATCAGACGGCGCGACGCACTAGCACAAAAGCATCGTCATGGCGTTGCTTGCTGAGGCTGTTGCTCTTGCGACGGCGCATCGTTCGGTTTTTGCGCCTCCGGCGCCGGCGTTTCCGTCTCTATTCCCGACAGCAACCGGCAGGCCACAAGATCGCCGGTGACGTTGACGGCCGTGCGCGCCATGTCGAGGAGCCGGTCAACGCCGAGCACCAGCGCAAGGCCGTTCAACGGGATGCCAAAACTGGTCGCTGTCGCCGAAAGAACCGCGATGGAGGCGCCCGGCGCCGCGGGCGCGCCGATCGAGGCGCCGGTAAGCGTGATCATGACAAAGGCGAGATCACCCGGCGATAAAGTCACGCCCGCAATATTCGCCAGAAACACAATCGCCGCCGACTGATAGAGCGCCGTCCCCGCCATGTTCACCGTCGACGCAAGCGGAATGACCGCGCCCGCGAGAGACGGCGCAACGCCGAGTTTTTCAACCGCCGTTTTCATGGTCAGCGGCATCACTGCCGCCGAACTGGAGGTGGAAAACGCCAGCAATTGCACCGGAGCGACGGCGCGCAAAAACGCCCATGGCGCCATGCCGCCGATGAGCGCGATGATCGTCAGATAAACCAGGAGCAGCAGGAACAGTCCGCCGATGACGACGCCGCAATAAACCGCGAGATCGATCAGCGTGTTGAGGCCGTTGACCGCCGTTGTTTCCGCCATCAGGCCGAACACCGCCAGCGGCGCAAAGCGCATCGCCGTGCGGATCACTGTCATGCAGACTTCCAGCACGGCGCCAGCGAGCGCCACCAGCGGTTTGGTCAGTTCGCGCTTGTCGCTCGTCACCGTCGCGACGCCAATGAACAGCGCAAAGACGACAATCGCCAGCATATCCTGATCGAGAATAGCGGCGGAGACATTTTGCGGGATCAGATTCGAAATCATCGACGGCAATTCGCGGCTTATGGTTTCAATCGGCGAAGAGACCGGCTCAATCGTCGCCGGGTCCGGTTTCAAATGCGGCGTCGGCGGCGCGCTGAGCATCACTTCCTTGCCGGCGGAAACGACCCGGGCGAGACCGCCGCCAATGGAGGCGCCAATCAAGGTGGTGACGAGCACGAACGCCGTCAGCCGTAGGCCGATGCGGCGCAAATCCGCGCCGGCGCCCGCCGCGGCGATTCCCATGACAATGGAGCTGACCACCAGCGGGATGATCACCATACGGATCAGCGCCAGAAATAATCGCCCCGGCAGCGCGAGCCAGTCCCCTGTCGTCTGCGCGACCTGCCGCGAAACAAGCGCAAGGTCGGGGCCCAGCAGCGCGCCCACCGCAACGCCGAGTGCAATGGCGATCAGCACCTGAAGCCATAACCGCCCGCGCACGAGAATATCGAGGCGGTGATTGAGGCGGTTATATCTAAATCGGGATCGGGGCATGGCGTTGTTTTAGCGGGCCGCCGAACAAACGCCACTGCGCCAATCGGCGCGGTGACTATAATGCGCCTGATGCGCCTAGGCCGCGTCCTGCCGCGCCAGTCGCCAGACCTCACGCGCCTTCGGCGGCGAGGATTGCAGGATCGCATTACGGAAAATCCGGCCCAGAAAGCGCACCAGCACAGTTGCAAAGGCGAGCATAAGCGCGGTCGCGCCAACAATTTCCCACAAGGGCGGATCGGCGGCGGCGCGCATCATCACCGCATAGGGCGTGTAAATGGGAATCCAGGTCAGCAGCGACGCGATGAAACCATTGGGATTTTCAAACACCATGATCATGAAGGGCAGCGGCGCGAAAACGAGCAACATCACCGGGCCCATATAGGACTGCGCGTCCTGCAGCGAATTCGAGACCGCGCCGATGGCGAGAAAAATCATCGCGAAAATCGCATAGGCGCAGAAGAAATAGAAAAGATAGATCAGCAACAGCGGCGAGGTGAACAGCGAGGCGAAAACAGAGCCCATGACATTGGCGCCGCCGACGCCCAGCGCCGCCGAGCCCGCCAGCCCGCCGAAAAGGAAAATCGCCGGCATGGTCAGCCCCACCGCCGCAATGCCGATCAGCTTGCCCAGCATCAACTGACCCGCCGTCACCGAGGACAAAAGGATTTCAACGATCTTGTTGGAGCGTTCTTCAATCGTATTCGTCAGCAGCAGATTGCCGACGCCGAAAATAATCACCAGCAGCATATAGGTGAGCGCCGCCGGCATCAGCGTTTCGATCCGGTCCTGCATATCGAGCTGGGCTTCTTCGGCTTCGCGGTCGGGGCGGTAAGCCTCAAATGGCGCAGCGATGGCGGCGACGTCGTCAAGCGCGGCGCGCGGCAGACCCAAGGCCTCCGCCGCTTCGCGTTTCAAGGCCGCATCGAGCGCATTGCCGACAAGGTCTTCAAGCGCCGTGTCGGTCAGATTGCGGCTCCAATATTGCGCGGATGGCGCCTCGGCGCCAGTGAACGCGGGCGCGCCGAACCCTTGCGGTATCAGCACCGCTGCAAAAAGCGGCGCGGTCTCGCCGTCGGCGCGAATGATGCTGCGTTCATCGAGCAGATAGGGGCGCAAGATCGCTTCCGCCTCCTCCACCGACCTTGCCACCGCCAGCGCCACCGGCCCCGCGACTCGCTCGAATTGCTGGCGCGGGGGTGTAAATGCCGGAGCGCCTGGCCGCAGAATTTCCGCAACGGCCGCCTCCGCCGCGGCGTAGCCGCCAGCCTCCTCGATCTCCTTCACCCGTGCGTCGCTCACCCCATCCGGCGCGAAAGGCGCAGGCAGGGCTTCCACCGCGGCCACGGGCGCAAAGGCGGCGAGATAAACATTCCACGCATTCAGCGTCGCCAGCGCATGACGGCGCGCAATCTCCCGGTCGATCTCGTCTGCATACTGACCGGTCTCATCATAGACGACAAAGACGCGCGACGGCTTGCTCCGTTCGGCAAAACCCATGGCGGCGGTCAGGCCCCCAAGCCCCAGGGGGAACATCACAAGAAAAATCAGGAAGCCGCGCGAGAGGACATATTGCTTGTATTCGCGCCAGGCGATGAGAAGCACCTGTTTCATTCAGCCGCCTCCGCCCGCGCGCCCGAAAGCGGGGCCAGCGCCTCATCACCGGCGAGCGCCACGAAGATGTCATGGAGCGTCGCGCCGGCCTGTTCGAAACGGGTCAGGACAATTCCGGCGGCGACCGCCTGATGCAAAAACCCTTGCGGATCGGCGTTTTCGCCGAGTTCGATGTCATAATCGTTCTCATCGCCGCCGCCCCGTTCAAGCCGAACGGAAAGAACCTCGGAAAACGCCTCAAAGGCGGCGGCCGGCGCCGGCGAACGCACATGGATATGACGCCCAAAACCGGCGCGCGCTTCGGACAAGGTTCCCTCAAACCGTTTTTGCCCCTTGGCGATGATCAGGAAGCGATCGCAGAGCCGCTCCGCATGCTGCATCACATGGGTAGAGAAAATAATCGTGCGTCCTCCCGCGCGCTGTTCGGCGATCAGATCTTCCAGCGTTTGCTGATTGATCGGATCAAGGCCGGAAAACGGTTCGTCAAGAATGAGAAGCTCCGGCTCATGGGCGATGGTGGCGAGCAATTGAACTTTTTGCGCCATGCCCTTCGACAGCGCTTCGCATTTCGAGCGCGCAAAGTCGCCAAGGCCGAATTGCTCCAGCAACGCATAAGCGCGTTTCTTCGCCGCCGCGCCGGAAAGCCCGCGCAGGCGCGCGAAATAGGCGATCGAGTCCGCGGCTTTCATCTTGCGGTATAGCCCGCGTTCCTCCGGCAGATAGCCGATGCGCCGGCGCACGGAGATCGCGGAGTTCGATCCAAGGACCGAAATGCGCCCCTCCGTCGGCTGCACAATGTCGAGCAGCATGCGGAGCGTCGTTGTCTTGCCCGCGCCATTGGGCCCCAGAAAACCGTAAATTTCGCCCTGTCCGACCGCGAAGGAAAGATCGTCCACCGCCGTGAAGGGGCCGTATCGCTTGGTGACATTTTCAAGCTGAACGGGAAGGTCCGTCATCGGCAAACTTTCTAATGGGGGCGCTTTGGGCGGGCGCCTTAATGTCGACTTGCGGGCGTTAAGGAAAGCCTAAGCTTCTTACCAGTTTCCGGTGTTTTCCATAGAGGCCCAGGGCTCGGCAGGGGCGAGCCTCTCGCCTTTTTGAAGAAGCTCAATGGAAATATTATCGGGCGAGCGCACAAACGCCATGTGACCGTCGCGAGGCGGCCGGTTGATGACGACGCCCGCGTCTTTCAATTTTTGGCAGGCAGCGTAAATATCGTCCACCAGATAGGCGAGATGGCCGAAATTGCGCCCGCCGTCATAATCTTCCGTGTCCCAATTATAGGTCAGTTCGACGAGCGGCGCTTTTTTCTCTTTCGCCGCTTCGGCGTCTTCTGGCGCGGCGAGAAAGACCAGCGTAAATCGGCCCTTTTCGTTCTCCATGCGATGAACCTCAACGAGGCCGAGCTTGTTGCAGTAGAAATCGAGCGACTGGTCGAGGTCTTTGACCCGCACCATGGTGTGCAAATAACGCATGTCTTCTCCCTATCCTTTTGCGCGGATCAGCTCATCGCGCAGATAGCCCGGTCGGCGGGCATGAAACCGGCGCATGAAAAACCAGACGATGACGAGCCAGACGACCATCACGCCGAAAAAATAATAAAACCCCGCGACGTCGCGAATATAATAAAGCGCAGCCTCGGGCGGCGTATCCTTGAAGATCACGAGCTTGCCGTCTTCGACAAAAACACGGTCGGCGACATCAACCGGCTCCGGAATAAGACCGGCGGCGCCGGCAAGCCAGAGCCCCACATTCAGCATCGCAAATGTCACGGGCAAGGAGACGAAAAACGACGCAATCGCACCGAGCGCATATTTCGGAAAACGCGGCGTGTGCACCAGCGCATACACCTCGCGAAACTTCTCCTCGGTGATGCCTTCGAGAAATTCCGGCTCATTCTTCCGGATCAGCGCCCATTCGATGGCGGCGCCCTCTACGACCTCCTCGGCGATCTTTGTCCGCCAGCGCCAATAGAGACCGCCCGCCAAAGCGAGCAGCGCAAACACAACAAGGAAAAAGCCGAGCATCTGGGTCCTGTTCGTTTAAAAGAGGCCCCGTGTAGCCTATTGGCGCGCTTTGCCCAAGGCGTTCGACAGGGCTTCGGCGAACCGGCCCCGCTCGTCGGGGGACAGGAACGATCCGAGGATCAGGGTCTGCCCCCGGGAGGTGACCCGCACCTGGCTTTCATGGCCGATGGGCCGCTCGATGAAGACCCGGGTCCAGAAGGGCTGGAGCCGCCAACGGGTCTCATGCCCGGAGGGGAGCACCCGCGCCACCCACATCTCGTCCTCGGTGACGCGCACCCGCTCGCGCAACCGGCCCTGACGGTAGCTCAGCTTGAAGGCGAGCCAGACCGCGAAAACATCAAGCCCGCAAAAGCCCACCACCGGCCAGGCGCCTTTGAGGAAAAAATACGTCCCGAAGGCGAGGTTGGACAGGATGACAATCGTCATCACCGCCGCAAAGCCGGCATTGGGCAGCGAGCGGTTCGGCGAGAGCACAGCGTCAAAAAGGCTCCGCCCGTCGGCGACGTCATCCAGCCCGGAGGCGCTGGAGGCGCGCCCCTTTTGCACCGGGGCCATGGTTTCATAATGACGGTTGCGCGGCATGGGGAAAATATAAGTCGGCCGCCCGGTTTCGGCAATTCACGAAGGGCGGAACTTTACCTCGCAGAAGCGCGCGTTATGGTCGCGCCAATCATTCCAAGAGACCACATGCCAAAAATGACACGCAACACGGCGCGGAAGATTTTCGAGCGCCTCTCCGAAGCGAGCCCCGAACCGCAGACCGAGCTTTATTTCAAAAACCCGTTCACCCTTGTCGTCGCCGTGGCGCTGTCCGCCCAAGCGACGGATGTGGGCGTCAACAAGGCGACGAAGACATTGTTCGAGATCGCCGACACACCGCAGAAAATGGCGGCGCTGGGCGAGAAAAAACTGGGCGACTATATCAAGACCATCGGCCTGTGGCGGGGCAAGGCGAAAAACGTCATCGCGCTGTCCCAGAAGATCATCGACGATTTCGGCGGCGAAGTTCCGCAGACGCGCGAAGATCTGGAAACCCTGCCCGGCGTCGGCCGCAAGACCGCCAATGTGGTCATGAATGTCGCCTTCGGCCAGCCGACCATCGCCGTCGACACCCATATTTTCCGGGTCGGCAACCGCACCGGCCTCGCCCCCGGCAAAAACCCGCTGGAAGTCGAGCTTGGCCTTGAGAAAATCATCCCCGATGAATTCATGCAGCACGCCCACCACTGGCTGATCCTGCATGGGCGCTATATCTGCAAGGCGCGAAAACCCGAATGCTGGCGCTGCCCCATTGTCGATCTTTGCGGCTTCAAGGAAAAGGTGACGTCGCCGGATAAGCCAAAACCGGCGGCGAAAAAGACGGCGCCCAAGAAAAAAACCGCGCCGAAAAAGAAGCTGGCCGGGAAGCCGAAATTGAGAGCGACAAAAAGGAAAGCCGCATCATGAACGCCAGAGACCGCCTGATCATCGCCCTCGATCTTCCGTCTGCGGAGGAAGCGCAGACCGCCATCGACGCCATTGGCGAGGCGGGAACATTTTACAAAATCGGCTATCAGCTGATGCCCATCGGCGGGCTAGACCTTGCGAAGCGGCTTTCCGACAACGGCAAAAAGGTTTTTCTCGATTTCAAATTTCACGATATCGGCGCGACCGTGGAGCGCGGCGTCAAAAGCGTCGCGACATTTGGCGGGGATTTTTTGACCGTGCACGCCGAGCCCGATGTGCTGAAAGGCGCCGTCGACGGCAGGGGTGATGACAAGCGCCTCAAAATTCTTGGCGTCACCGTTTTGACAAGCCTCAATCAGGACAGCCTGACGCGGATGGGAATCGATATCGCCCTGCCCGATCTTGTTCTAAAACGCGCGGAATTCGCCGCCGAGGCGGGCGCGGACGGCGTTGTCGCCTCCGCCAAAGAAGCCGCCGCCATCAAGGCGCGGTTCGGCGACGCATTGAAAATCGTCACCCCCGGCGTTCGGCCCACGGGCGCCGACGCCAATGATCAGAAACGGGTGGTCACGCCCGCTGACGCCATCGCCGCCGGCGCCGATCATCTGGTGGTCGGCCGGCCGATCATCGCCGCGAAAGACCCAGCCGTCAGCGCCAGCGCCATTCAAGACGAGATCGCCAGAGCGTTGTAAGCGAGGGTGACGTCACTCGCCGTCAGCGGTCACAACGATCAGCGCCGAACATGCCGATTTGCCGGCTCTGCGGTAACTGTGCGGCGTGCGGCTATCAAAATAGATGGCGTCGCCTTCATCAAGGATTTGTTCATCGCCGTCGATCTCGATCGCGAGCTGCCCCTTCACTATGTAAATCAACTCAACCCCGTCATGGCTATGCGGTTCTGACGGCTCCGACTTCATGGAAAACTCTGCGAGGAAACCGTTGAGCTTTCTGTCCGTAGCCGGAAAGTTCAGACTTTCGAAAAAATAGGTTTCGCCTTTAGCCCCTTGCCGTTCGGGAAAGCGCATTCGCTCTTTCTTATGCGTCACGGCGATCAGGGGGCGGTCGTTATCGTCGGTGAAGAAATGATCGAGGCCGACGCCGTAGACCATCGCGATGCGCAACAAAGTCGGCAATGTCGGAATGATCTGGCCACGCTCGATTTTCGACAGCATGCCGACCGAAAGGCCCGAATGCTCGCCTAATTGCGCCAGCGCCATGCCTTTATCGAGGCGCAAGGCCCGGACCTTCGATCCGATTTCATATTCTTCGAGGCCTTTTGAGAGCGTTTCTGAAAGCATCTGACGTCCATTTTTTCCTTAGACAAAAAATAGCTCTATCTATTTTTCTTTACAAGAAAACTCTGTCTATCCTCACGAAACTTTTATTATCAATCAAATTTATTTTCTTTATATGAAAATCACCGAAGGCGTCTGTCAGGCGCCTTTCGCCCGCTCCAGCCCCCGCCGAGCGGAATGTGCAGCAAAGGGAGAAGACCCATATGAAGATGAATTTTACGAAGACGCTTTTCGCCGCCGTCGCCGCGTTCGCGGCCGCCTTCGGCGTTGCCAACGCCGATCATCACGGCAAAGCCAAGAAAGACATTGTCGACACCGCAGTTGCGGCAGGCGAGTTCAACACGCTGGCCGCCGCGCTGGAAGCAGCCGGCCTGGTTGAGACGTTGAAAGGTGAAGGTCCCTTCACCGTTTTCGCACCAACCGACGCAGCATTTGCAAAGCTGCCCGCCGGCACTGTCGAGACATTGTTGAAGCCGGAAAACAAGGACCAGTTAATCGCCATTCTGACCTATCACGTCCTTCCCGGCAAAGTGATGTCAGCCGACATCGCCGGTCAAAAATTCGACGTTGAAACCGTTCAGGGCTCGACAATTTCCGTGGACGCCACCGACGGCGTGAAGGTCGATGACGCATCCGTCACGACGGCTGACATCAAAGCGTCCAATGGCGTCATTCACGTCATCGACGCCGTAGTGATGCCGTAACCCCGCAATAATGGCGGGCGGCGCGTATCGCCGCCCGCCCATTAGTTGAGTTCCGTGAAACATGCTGATGAAAAATCAGCCTGCAGATTTAGGGAATGAAATCATGAACGCAAAAAAAGCTATTTCCACCGCTCTTATTGCAGCCGCTGCGATTTCAGGAACAGCATATGCGGACGACTATTACGCCTCGGTTTCCGGCGGCGTTTCGCTGCTCAGTAACTCTACAAATGACGGCGTTTTTGATGGCGCATTCACAACCGGTGAAGGAACGACCATTCCGGCGGGGACAGTGCTGCCCGATCAGGCGCCAGTAGCATGGGAGACGGACTTTGACGCCGGATTCGCCGTCGCAGGCGCGCTCGGCAAACGCTACGGCGCCTTTCGCGGCGAGATTGAAGTCGCCTATCAGTCAAACGGTGTCGGTTCTCACGCCGGCGTCACCGCCGCTGGCGTTGCTCTCAATACCGAAGACGCCGGCGTGCTGATCACCGGATCGCCCAATATAGGCATAAGCGTTGGCGATCTTGTCGCCGATGGTCAGGGCGATGTGTCGAACTTATTCGTCATGGCCAACGTCTTTTACGACTTCAATACCGGCGGATCGCTAAAACCCTATATCGGCGCCGGAATCGGCGTCGGGTTTGCGGATGTGGACTTCTCGCCATCCGGCGTCGACATCATTCAGGATAAGGCGACTGAATTCGCTTATCAGGGCGTTGCAGGCGTCGCGTATGAAGTCTCTCCCTCTATCGATCTTACGGTCGCCTATCGCTACCGCGCCACGACAGACGTTTCCGTAGAGGCGGATCTTTTCTCCGCAGACTTCGACATCGAAAATCGCGCCTCCATCGTCGAGGCAGGCCTCCGATTTAATTTCTAACCCCTCGGGCGCTTACTCTCCCCCCACACGACCCAAGCGCCCCGACTGGCCGCCGCCATTCCCTTCTATGGCGGCGGCTTTTTTGCGCCCCTATCGTTTTCTTTGCGGAAAGCCCAGCGCCATCTAGGCCAAATCCGGCGATAGAGCTCTGCTTTTTCTGGATATTCGGCACCGCCTCCCCTAAATTGGAAAATCAGGGGAATGCACAGGGACAATAATCCTCGGGGTGGAAGGCGGACTTGAGCCATGAGTGATCCGGTCAAGCGGATCGAACGCCGGTCACGGCGTGCGATCTTTCAGGCTTATCTCGACAATGCGCGGCGCGAGAAAAACGACAAAGTCGTCATCACCGATGGCGACGGTCGCAAGCTGACCCATAAAGACATCACACAGGGCGCCTTTGCCTTGGGCGGCGCGCTGGCGCGGCTGACGGCGAACCATGAACGCGTCGGCGTTTTGTTGCCTACAAGCGCGGGCGCCATTATCGGCCTCTTCGCTCTTTTATCGCGCGGGCGCGTGCCGGCGATGCTCAATTTCACCTCAGGGTCGAAAAACCTCCTCGCCGCCTGCAAGGCCGCGGAAGTGACGAAAATCATATCCTCCAAAAAATTCGTTGAGCTTGCCGGGCTTGAAAAGCTTATTGGCGAGCTTTCCGCCGTAGTTGAGGTCATCTACCTCGAAGATGTGCGCGAACAGATCAAGCCGCGCGACAAGGCGCTGGCGCTGCTGGGCCCTGTTTTTCCTTCGGTGCTGGCGGCGACGCCGAACCCCGAAGACCCGGGCGTTATTCTCTTCACATCGGGCACAGAAGGCGCGCCCAAGGGCGTCGTTCTTTCGCACCAGAACATCATCGCCAATATCGAACAGATATCCGCGCATGTGGAGCTTCTGCCTACGGATATTTTCTTCAACCCGCTGCCGACCTTTCACTGTTACGGCCTGACGGCGGGCGCGTTGTGGCCGATCCTCAATGGCTATCCAGTAGTGTTCCACCCGTCGCCCCTGCAGACGAAAATCATTCCCAAGCGGATTTTCGAAACCGGATCAACCGTTCTGTTCGCGACCGACACCTTCCTGTCGCAATATATGCGCGCGAGCCCCGATGGCGGCATGTCGTCGCTGCGGATCGCCGTTTGCGGCGCCGAGCGTGTGCGCGACGAGACCCGGCAGGCGGCGGAAAAACGCTTTGGTTTCGAGGTGTTAGAGGGCTATGGCGTCACCGAAGGCTCGCCGGTTCTGGCCGCGAACCAGCCCGGCGACATTCGCTCCGGCACGGTCGGCCAGCTCCTGCCAGGGATAGAACACCGGCTGGAACCGGTTGAGGGCCTTGAAGGCGCAGGGCGGCTTTTCGTCCGTGGCCTGAACATCATGAAAGGTTATCTCTCGCCGGAAGATCCGGGCGTCATTACGCCGCTCGCCGATGGCTGGCACGATACGGGCGACATCGTTTCGTTCGACGCGCAAGGCTACATGTCGATCCGCGGGCGTCTGAAGCGCTTCGCCAAGATCGGCGGCGAGATGGTGTCGCTCGCGGTTGTCGAGAACTGCGCGTCGGCCGTCTGGCCGGACAATCTCCACGCGGCGGCGATCATGCCCGATGCGAAAAAAGGCGAGCAGGTGATCCTTGTCACCGACCGCGCCGACGCGCAGCGCCCGCTCCTCCTCGCCTGGGCGCAATCGCACGGCGTGCCTGAAATCGCCGTGCCGAAAAAGATCGTCTCCGTCGACGAAATCCCCGTGCTCGGCACCGGCAAGATCGATTTCCTCAAAGTCAAAACCCTCGCCGAAGAGGCGCTGGAGGCGGCGGAAGCGGCGAAGGAAGAACCGCCCATGACCGCCTTTGACAGGAAAGAGCTCAAAAAGCGGGAAGCGGCGGAAAAAGCCGAGAAAAAGCGCCTCGAAAAAGAAGCGAAAGCCGCCGAAAAGGCCGCCGCGAAAGAGGCCAGGGAAGCAGAGCAGCCGACGGACACCGCAGCAAACGACGATGACATCGAAAAGAAAGACGCTGCGGAGTAAATAGAGTTTTTCTGGCGCGTGATGCGCCGTCTACTGACAAATAAGGGGGACATCTTGAAATCATTTATCCCGCAGCTGACCGCTGCGCTATTCGTCATCGCTATAGCAGGGTGCGGCGACAAAACCGCAACAGGCGCCGACACTCCGGCGGGCGATCAAAGCGAAACCGCCAGCCAAAACCTACTCGAGCTCGATGTCGCCGGCATGCTGTTTGAAGGCCCCGATGAAATTGCGTCGGGCTGGACCACGATCCGTCTCAACAACATGTCCGGCATGACGCATTTCGCGCTCGTCTATCGCCTTCCCGACGGCGTAACCGCAGAACAGGTCAGGGATGAAGCCGCCAACCTTTTCCAGGCCGTGCTAACCGCGCAACTCGAAGGGGACGACGAAAAAGTTGCGGCTCTGGTGCAGCAATTCCCCGCCTGGACCGCAGATATCGTCTATCTCGGCGGGCCCGGCTTCGTCGCCGGCGCCACCACCACCGAGGCAACCATGTATCTTGAGCCCGGCGATTACATGATCGAATGCTATGTGAAGACCAACGGCTTTTTGCATAATTACAATCCGACTCCCGGAGAATTCGGGATGATGCATCCGCTGACCGTGACCGAAACGGACAGCGGCGCTGTGGAACCAGATGCAAACGTCACCATCGCTGTTTCCAGCAACGGCTACGAGACGACATCCGGCGCATTTCGCGCAGGGCCGAACACGGTTCGCGTCGAATTTGCCGATCAGATGGCGTATGGCCTGGTTGGCCATGACGCACACATTTTCCGCCTGGAAGACGACACCGACACAGACGCCGTTGCGACCTGGATGGACTTCATGCTTCCCCATGGTCAGGAAACCCCTGCGCCTGCGAAATTCGTGGGCGGCGTTCATGACATGCCGGCGGGAAGCGTCGGCTATTTCACAGCCGACCTCGCCCCGGGCGAGTATGGCATGCTTGCGGAAATTCCTGATCCTAAGAGCAAAGGTCTTTTCACGACCATAACGGTGAGCGAATAGCGCAAGTGAAGGACGCGAACCCGGTCAGGACACATTCCTGGCTGCGTTGGCCGCGCGCTCTGCCTCTTCGTCGTCATGGATGTGATCGTCGCCTTCCGGGTCGTCGTAAAGCGAGCCGTCCTTGTCAGCAGGAGCCGTTTTTTCAGCCGGCGCCGCCAATGGCACCTCTGACTCGTCTGAGGCGCTTTCATCAACCGGCGCCGCCTCTGGTTCTTCAATAACCGGCGGCGCGAGCAGTAGCCGCACTTCTTCGGGCGCGAGACCGGCTGTCGCCTCTTCAATCGGCGGCGGCGAAAGCCGGGCGAAGTCCATATATTCGCGGATCAGGCGCGCCCATCCTTCGCGCGTCAGATGAAACGCGCCGTCGGCGCCGGGGCGCGGATCGCGCGGCGCGGAGGCCGCATGTTCGTACCACACTTGCGCCGCCGCCTCGCCGCGAAGGCCCGCCGCCGCTTTCGCCATCAGGGAGAAAGCCGCAGGGCTCGCCGTCTTCGACACATGCGCTTCCAACGCGTCGACGGCGCCCTGCCAGTCCTCGGTGAGCGTCGCTGCGCGCGCTTTTAACAGCGCCGCCTCATCGGAGGCCGGATTTTTCTCGGCCAGCTTGGTCAGCCTGGCGGCGCGTTTTTCCGGCGCATCGTCCTTGCAAAGACGATCATAGAGCTTGATCAGCGCGGGATGGGCGCTCGCCGTGAAACCGGCCTCCAAAATCTTCGCCGCCTTGGCGGTTTTGCCTTCATCCATGGCGATGCGCGCCGCAAGAGCCGACGCCGGGGTGAAATCCGGCGCGAGCTTCAAAGCCGCCTCAGCCTCACTCATGGCCGCCGCCGGATCGCTTTCCGCATGAGCGTCAGCTGTCAACAAGGCTGCGCGGGCGCGGTCGGCGCGGGCGCTTTCGATCACCTTGTTCTTTTGCGCGTTGATCACCGCCGCGCGGGTTTCGTTCCACGCGCCGCGCTCCAGTCCCAGATCGAACACCGACTGGAACGCCCAGGCGGCGTTGGGACGCAAGCGGAAAGCGCGCTCCGCATAGCCCTTGGCGGCGTCATGTTCGCCCGCCGCCATCGCCTGCGCATAAAGACCTTTGAGGCCGATAAATTCCGTTTCGGGCGCCGCGAGCATGGCCGAAAAGCTTTCCTTCGCCGCCGCCGCGTCGCCGGAAAGCTGCGCCGCCTGCGCCGTCAGGAGACGCGTCAGCGCAACATCTTCCAGATTGCGGCGCGCAACACGCGCATGATGGGCCGCGTCCTCGCCATCGCCGGCCGCCGCCGCTTCAAGCCCACGCGTCAGGGCGGCGATGCCGCGCTCACGTTTTGTCTGGGCGTCCTTGGCTTTGATCTTCGCCGGGATCGCCAAGATGTCCTTGATCTTGTGGGTCAGATAGATCGCCGCAAGAAAAAGCACCATCAGCCCACCCATGATCAGGCCCGAGGGTCCGTCGAAATGATAGCCGAACGCCTCGCCGGTGATGCGGCTATCGAGACTTGCAAAATAAGTAATGACAAAGGCGAAAAAGACAGCGCCCAGCAAAAACATCAGAATGCGGATCATAACGCCCCCTTATTCCGCGTCGCCGGAAAGCTGCACCGTGAGCCTCGCGATCGCCGCCTGCGCTTCCGCGCGTGCGCGCGCATTCGCGATCCACCCGGCCATAGCTTCTTGCGCAGGCAATGGCAGATCTTCAAGCTGAAGCAGCGCAAAGCCAATTTCACCCTGTTCCAGCGCATTTTCCGCCCGTGACAGGATCGCGCCGGGATCGTCTCCATCCATGGGTACGGCAGGGCGCACGCTGATGAGGCTTTTCGCCCGCGCCATAATGCCGGACAAGCCGCCGCCCGCCTCCGCCTGGCCTGCGGCGGCTAGCGCGCGGCGCGCCGCAGCATCGAAGTTTTCGCGCAATTGAACGTCGCTTTTGACCCCGGTTTGCGCATGCGTCTCGAGCGCAGCCGTTGCAGAGGGCTCAAACTCGGCGAGCACAGCAAGCTCCTCCGTGAAAGGCGCGCCCTGATCAACCGCACGAGAGAGAGCGGCGAGCGCATAGGAGGCTTTCATATGCTGTCTGGAGAGCGTCGCGCCTTCCCTGCGCAGCTTTTCCATCTCGCTGCGCATAGTTGCGATTTCCTGTTTCAGCGCTTCTTCGCGCGCATTGGCGAGTTGAAGCGTCTCCAGCATATCCTGAAGCTCATCATTCTGATCCGTGTTGATCCGCCGCGCGCTTTCCAGCGCGGCGGCCAGTTCCGCACGCTCCTCTTCAAAGGCCGCGCGCATGGATTCCATCTCCGACTGCATGGCGACCGCTTCGTCCTCGGCTGACGTTTCGGGCGATACAGCAACTTCCGTATCAGCATCAGTTTCAGCCTCGTGCGCTACGTCTTCAGAAGGCTCGCTTACAGGCGCGACAGAGAGATCTTCCTGCGCCTCGTCACCAGCGACCTCTGCGTCATCGGTGGCGACAGCCTCCGCTGCTTCATCCGTAGGCGGATTTTTATCCTGCACCGCTTCAGCCTCGCCGAATTGGCGCATGGCCTCCTTTGCGCCTTCTTCAACGCTATTGGAGATTTTTGAGCCGCCCGCCTCCGTCACCGGCGGCAAAAACCCACCGCTTTGCTCGCCGGTTTCGCCTGCGGCTTCTTCAAAGGGCTCTGGCGCCAGATCATCGGCGGCGAGATTTTCGATTTTCTGCTGCGGCGTTTCAGGCGTATCAGCCTCAGGCGCAGCTTCTGACTCCGTTTCCGGCTCAGACGCGACCGTAGAATCATCCTGCGCTTCAGAAATTGCAGGCGCCGTTTCTTCCACGGGCGGCGCAGTCACCGCGGCGCCGTCACTGACGGGTTTCATCTGAACGCGCCAGACCGCGAAGGCGATCAACGCCACGACGACAAACGCCAGAAACAACATGACCCCGGGGGTCAGGGTTGATTTGCGCTTTCCCCCGTTGTCGCCGTCTCCATCTCCCGGATTGCTTTCATGCGCATCCGGCGGCGCCTGATCCGCCGGCGCGTCATCTTCAAACGCGTCCTCAACCGGCGGCGTCTTACTGACAAGTTCCGCCTCCACCTCAGGGAGGCTGTCCTCATCCTTCTTATCCTGTGCGTCGCCATTCTGCGTCACGTTTCATCCTCAACTGCCCGCCTTTTGTAGATAAGGCCCGGCTGGGTTGCGCTCAAGCGCGTGGGCCCCCGCCCGTGATGGTTTCGAGCATGCCTTGCGCCGTCAGGTCAGAGGCTACCACGGTCTCGCCCCAAATGACGGCGGACGCCGCCTGCGCCACCGCCGCACTGAGGCAGAGGGCGCGCGCCTGTGCGAGCTGCGAGGTCAGCCCCGCTTTTTCGGCCAGCGCCAGAAACAGCGTCGCGGTGCGTGGTGAAAAAAGCGTGACCCAGAGACCGGGCTCGCCCTTCAGCGCCGCCACCGCCTCGGCGGAAAGCATGTCTTCGGCCTTAGCATGGTAAAGGGTCTGGCGGCGGGCGGCGACGCTGCGCTCGCCGAGCATGGCGACGAGGTCTCCCGCCCGATCGGCCCCTGCGATATGCAATATGGCTTTACCCAAAAGAGCGCTTTCGGCGGCGATATGATTGGTCAGGGTGTGAACATCGCCGCCCGCGACACCGATTTGCTGAAAGCCCGCCGCTGTCGCCGCCGCCGCCGTAACCGGCCCCACTGCAAAAACCGGCAGGGACCGCTCCGGCGAATTCGCCGCAAAGGCGCGCACCCCATTGACCGAGGTGAAGGCGAGAGCGCCGACATCGGAGAGGTCCGGCTCCGTCTTTTCAATCTCAATGCGCATCACCGGAGAGATGACAGGATCAAGCCCCCGCAACCGGCATTCAGCGGCGAATTCCGACGCATCGGGCTCAGCGCGGGTAATCAGGACTGACGTCACCCCATCAGCCTTTTGAAGAAATCGGGGCCAGCCTTTTCCCTCAGCTCCAGCGCCGCCTCGGCGCCGGTCCGGGCCGCCGCCATGGCGCAATCATCCGTATACGGAAGACGTCTGTTGGTGACATACCGCTCCCTGCCGTCGAGCGACAATAATTCGCCGCGGAACCGGACCTCACCATCCTGCACAATTGCAAGCCCGCCAATGGGGGTGCGGCAGGACCCGTCGAGCCCGGTCAGAAAAGCCCGCTCCATAATAACGCAAACGCTTGTTTGCGCGCAGTTGAACGACGCCGCGATCTCGCGCGCCTCGACATCATCCTCGCGCGTCTGGACACAAAGCGCGCCCTGGCCCACCGCCGGGAGCATTTCATCGATCGCCATGATCGCGGTCGCATGCCCCTCAAGCTCAAGCCGATTGAGACCAGCAAGCGCCAGGAAGGTCGCCGCCGCCTCTCCCCGCTCAAGCTTGTCGAGTCGGGTGCCCACATTGCCGCGCAAGGGAACAGTCTCCACATCGGGCCGCCGGGAAAGCAATTGCGCCGCGCGCCGCACCGAGGCCGTCCCCACTTTCGCGCCTTCAGGCAAATCCCATGGGGTTTGCGCTATGTAAGAAATGAAAACATCGCGCGGGTCTTCGCGAGCGGGGATCGCGGCCGTGACGAGGCCGGGCGGGCTTTCCGCCGGCATGTCCTTCATGGAATGGACCGCGAAACGCGCGGCGCCGGACAACAGCGCCTCCTCAATCTCTTTGGTGAAAAGCCCTTTGCCCCCTATATCGGCGAGCGACCCCTGAAGATTGCGGTCGCCGGAAGAGACATATTCCTGAAGCGGCGCGGCTTCCGGCGAAATGCCGGCGGCCTTTACGATCATCGCCTGGATTTGGCGCGCCTGCGCCAGCGCAAGCGGTGAGCGCCGGCTGGCAATGGCGAAAGTCTTTTCCTTGCTCACTCGTTTCGCTTTCGCAAGTGTGGCGGGCGGCAAACTCTGGGCGAGGCCTTGCGTCGCGGCAAGCTTTGCTGTCCATGCGGTTTCTTTATTGCGGGGCTTAACGCAGTCCTCAAGGCTGAGGCAAGAAGACAGTCTGATGCTGGTTTTAGGAATTGAGACAAGTTGCGACGACACCGCCGCCGCGATCGTGCGCCGGGAGGATGACGGCGCATGCGTCATTCTCTCCAACGAGGTCTGGGCGCAGCATGACGATCACGCCGCTTTTGGCGGGGTCGTGCCGGAGATCGCTGCGCGCTCCCATGTGGAGCGCCTCGATGGGACGATCGAGCGGGCGGTCAAAAAAGCCGGAGTCAGTTTCGCCGATCTCGACGCCGTCGCCGCCACCGCCGGCCCCGGCCTTGTGGGTGGGGTGATGGTCGGGCTGACCACCGCGAAAGCGGTCGCCATGGCCCATGGCCTCCGGCTTGTTCCCCTCAACCATCTCGAAGGCCATGCGCTGTCAGCGCGGATGACCGAAGACGCGCCCTTCCCCTATCTCCTGCTCCTGATTTCCGGCGGCCATACCCAGCTGATCCGGGTCACGGGCGTCGGCAAGTATGACCGGCTCGGGACCACGATCGACGACGCCGCCGGAGAGAGTTTTGACAAGACCGCCAAGCTGTTGGGGCTTGGCGCGCCGGGCGGACCGAAGGTTGAAGCCGCCGCAGCGACCGGTAGGGCCGACCGGTTCAACCTGCCAAGACCGCTGTTGAAACATGAAGGCTGTGACTTTTCTTTCTCCGGCCTCAAGACCGCCGTGCGCGAAGCGGCGCAAAGCCTCGAAAACCCCGCGCCGCAGGACGTCGCCGATCTCGCCGCATCATTTCAGGAGGCCGCCGCCCGCCATCTTGCCCAGCGCACGGAAAAGGCCATGGCGCTGATGCCGGAATCCGGGCGTCTGGTGGTCGCCGGGGGCGTCGCCGCCAATAGCGCCATCAAGAAAATGCTGCAGCAATTATGCGCAGCAAGTTCATGGACGCTGATCACCCCGCCGCCGCAATATTGCACCGATAACGGGGCGATGATCGCCTGGGCGGGGGCGGAGCGTCTGGCCGCCGGCCTTGCGCCGCAGCAAGACGACGCCATGGCATTGGCGCCGCGCGCGCGCTGGCCCCTTGCAGACCCGCCTGACGGCGGCCGCCTCGGCTCCGGCCGCAAGGGCCCAAAGGCTTGATATCATTTATTTTGCTGCAGCGTTCTGCTGCAGCATAACATCCCGGATCAGGATTTATGCTGCACTTTTTGCTGCAGCATTATCTGCAGCAATTTCTTTCACGAACTGCTTCAGGGTTAACGCCTCAAGCGAGGCCAGAAAGGCGGATTCCGCGGCATCGCCCACCGCCGTGAGGGCTGGGGAGATATTGCGGCCGACGAGGCAGGAAGGGTCCGCGGCGCCGCGCGGCAGAGCAACGAGGCCGGGACTTTCCACCGCGCGATAGATGTCGGCGAGGGTGATTTTCTTCGGGCCTTTGGCGAGGCGAGCGCCGCCGCCTTTGCCGAGATCCGAGAGAGTGAGACCCGATTTCGCGAGGGCGCCCAACAGGCGGCGAACCACCGCCGGGTTGGTGCCAAGGCTCGCCGCCAGCGTCTCCGACGTTTGCGGACTTTCGCGATGCAGCGCCAGCAGGCTCATGATGTGGGTCGCGGCGGCGAAACGGGTGGAACCGGGCATGGCGCCCTCCCTAAAAGGTTCGCGCCGAGTCTTATCCGACAATCTTAGGATTGTGTAACGCACACAGTTTCATTTTGCGCATCAGCCTCCATCCGGATTTCAGGCAAAAAGAAAGCGCGGAAGCCGGGGCAGGCTTCCGCGCCAGGGGTGCTGCTTCTGAGGGAGGGTTGTCTCTTAAGGGGATAAGGGACGGAAGCAGCAGGGTCCTTTTAAGTCTTCTGTTAGCCGGTGATGACGCCGCGGGTGGCGTAATCAGCGACATTGAACAAGATAGCGCCAAGGGCGCTGGTCAGGGTCAGGGTGACGGTCGCCTGGACGGCGAAATTGCGAAGCATGTTCATGGATTTCTCTTTTCTTTGTCAGTTCGTTTCTTGATCTTGGCGCCATGACGGCGCGTCGGTCTTTTGTTGGTTTTTTACGCCGTTGAGGCGCATTTCCGATGACGGCTCCCGCCAGCGGCAGGCGGGACTTATGCGTCCTTTGAAGACTTGTCAATGAACGAATTCATAAATATTCATTGTTTAATCGTAATTTTTCTAAAAAGGTGAATAGCCTCATATATTTCAATGGCTTATGGGAATTCACGAAGAGGCGAGCGCCCCTCCGTTAACAATTTCAGGTGATCTTTTGAACTAATCTACTGCAGATCAGGCGTGTTTGCGCTTTTCAATGGCGGCGCGCCTGGCCGCCCGATAGGAGAACCCGTCAAGGATCAGATCAATCACCCCGTTTAGCTCCGCCGCCAGCTCATCGAAGTCGCCTTCGTGAAACACCGCAGGGCTGGTGAAGCGATATCCGGCATCCTGAAGGATCTTGGCGGTCTCCGCCGGGTTCTCCACCGCGAAGGCGCCGCTGGCGTCTCCCTCGATCAGGATTTCCGCCAGCACCCGTCCTTCCGCGTTCTCCCATTCGATCCCCACCTTGGGGCGGGATGTCAGAAGCTCACTGGAAAGTTCATAGGCCTTGGGTTTGTCGTGGAAACGCTCATAGGCGAGCTTAAACTTTCGGAGGAAAAACGATCTTAGCTTGTCCGCCGGGTTCAGGGTCTGATCATCGGCGACGGCGCGAAGCCTCGCCACCTGCTCCCGGCGCAGCACGCGCACGAACATTTCCGCGATATCAAGCTTCGACGGGAAGTAGCGATAGAGATTGCCGGTGGACATGTTGCAGTCCTGGGCGATCTCCGACATGGTCGTTTTTCCATAGCCATAGTGCAGGAAGCGCCGGCTTGCGGCGTCGAGAATCTGCTTAGCGGTGTCGTCGAGATTTTCGATAGGCATTGGGGTCCGCATGTTTATGTTGACATCTTTATAAACCGTTCAGTCGTCATTCGGCAATGAAACAAGTGAATCGCCTCCTATGAATTCCGGCGCCCCCTTTCAGTCAGTCGGTGTTATTGGCGGCGGCGCCTGGGGCACTGCGCTCGCCTCGCTCTGTGCGGCGAACGGGGTTGAGACGACCCTGTGGGCGCGCGAAGACGCGGTCATACGCGCCATCAACGAGCGTCACGAGAACACTGAATTCCTCCCGGGCGTTCCTTTGCCAGCGGGCCTCAAAGCCGCACAAACACTGGGTATGGCCGCGACTTCTGAGGCCATACTTTTCGTCGTTCCGGCGCAATACGCCCGCCCCGTCTTCGCAGACCTGCGGGACGCCACCCATGGCGCCGCAACGCCGGTAGCGCTCTGCTCCAAAGGCATCGAGCAGTCGACCGGCATGATGATGACCGAGGTTCTGGGCGCGGTATGGCCGGAGGCGCAGCCCGCTGTTTTGTCCGGACCGAGCTTTGCCCGGGACGTCGCCATGGGCTTGCCGACGGCCGTCACGCTCGCCGCCGCCGACCCCGGTCTTGGCGCGCGCTGGATGGCGACCATCGGGGCGCCGCATTTCCGGCCCTATCTTTCCGACGATCTGACCGGTGCGGAGCTCGGCGGAGCTGTGAAGAATGTCCTCGCCATCGCCGCCGGCGTGGTTCAGGGCCGCGGCCTCGGCGAAAGCGCCCGGGCCGCCCTGATCGCGCGGGGATTCGCTGAGTTTCAGCGGCTCGGTGTGGCGCTCGGCGCCAAAAAGGAGACCATGGCCGGGCTTTCGGGCCTTGGCGACCTCATCCTCACAGCCTCTTCGCCGCAATCGCGCAATATGTCCCTCGGAATCGAACTCGGCAAAGGCCGCACGCTCAGCGACATTCTCGGTGAGCGCAAAACCGTGAGCGAAGGCGTCGCCACCGCCGGCGCCATCCACGCCCTCGCCGAGAAGGCCGGGGTAGAAGCCCCGGTCTGCGAAGCTGTGGCCGCCCTCGTCTCGGGCGCCAAGTCTGTTGACGAAATCATCGCCGCCCTGATGGCGCGGCCCTTAAAATCGGAAACGTAACGATGCCCCAATTTGTTTTACTTTGCCGGGACAAACCGGATTCTCTCGAGCTGCGCATGGCGACCCGCCCGGCGCATCTCGAATATTTTCAATCTTATGGAAATAAGCTTCTTCTCGGAGGACCCATGCTCGACGGCAAGGGCGATCCCATCGGCTCCATGATGGTCATCGAGGCCGCTGACGAAGCGCAGGCGCGCGCCATCGCCGACGAAGACCCCTATAACAAGGCGGGCCTTTTCGCTGATGTTGGGGTCGTTCCCTTCAAGACCGTGATTGAGAATTATTCGGCGAAATAGCGGATTGCGGCAACGGGACCGGAATGCGAAATCCGCTCCTTGCAGTCCTTTACAAGGCTTGAATTAGCGGCGGCGCTTGTAGGAGCGGCAGCTCGCCTCGTAAGGTCGGCCGGAAAGGCGCGCATTCCAGCCTGCGGTCCAGGCGTCGCCCGCATCCACGCCGCCCCGGGCCCGGCATTGCTGAAAACCGGTGCGGTATTCGGGCGAGAGCACATTGGCCTGGGACGCCAGCGAAAATGCGGCGTCATAGCACTCACAGACCAGATCCTGACCGGATGCGGCCGAGATGGTCGGCGCAGGAGCGCCGGAGGAATAAGTCACCTGGGTGGCCGCAGGCGCGGTCTCGCCGCCTGACCCTGAACTGAAAGAGGTGTTCATCACCGCATAGAGGGCGACTCCCAGCACAACCAGCGCCAGGACGCCCCCAAAAATGGCTTCAATATTACGCATCTCCACCCCTCGCTCTCGCCGCCCCTCGCCCCGTACTTCTTCAATACGGGGCAAATGTCCTGATCGGACAGGGGGATGCTAACCCAAAAGCCGTGGTTAAAAAAGGGTTAAGACTTGGCCGTGCGGGCCTGTTCGGCTTTGAGGCCTTCCATGATCAGCCTTTCGGCCTCCTCCGCGCCGCGCCAGCCAACGATCTTGACCCATTTGTCGGGCTCGAGATCCTTGTAATGCTCGAAGAAATGGCTGATCCGCTCGATCATGATGTCGGGCAGATCTTCATAGGTTCTGATCTTTGCGTAGTAGCGGGTCAGACGCTCCGACGGCACCGCCAGGATTTTTTCATCAAGCCCCGCCTCGTCCTCCATCAGGAGAACCCCAACCGGACGGCCGGCGACCACCGCGCCCGGCACCAGCGGCCGGTTGCCCATCACCATCACATCCACCGGATCGCCGTCATCGGCGAGAGTTTGAGGAATGAACCCGTAATTGCAAGGGTACCGCATCGACGTATAGAGAAAACGATCGACGAACATCGCGCCGGACGCCTTGTCGATTTCATATTTGATGGGCTCGCCGCCAAGCGGAACCTCGACAACGACATTGATGTCCTTGGGCGGATTCACGCCGGGCGTAATTTTTGAAAGGTCCATTACTCTCTTCTACTCTGCATTCATGTTGCGGCGCGCGAGCAGCTTAAGCCGCAACGCGTTCAGTTTTATGAAGCCTTCAGCGTCTTTCTGGTCATAGACCATGTCTTCTTCGAAGGTGACGTGGGCTTCGGAATAGATCGTGTTGGGCGATGACCGGCCAATGACATTGGCGGAGCCTTTATAGAGCTTCACCATTACCGTTCCGGACACCCGCTCCTGACTCTTGTCGATGGCCGCCTGCAGCATCTCGCGCTCGGGCGCGAACCAGAAGCCGTTATAAATCAGCTCCGCATAGCGCGGCATCAATTCGTCTTTCAGGTGGCCTGCGCCGCGATCGAGGGTGATCTGTTCGATGCCGCGATGGGCGGCGAGCAGGATCGTCCCGCCCGGCGTTTCGTAAATGCCGCGCGATTTCATACCGACAAAACGGTTCTCCACGAGATCGAGCCGGCCAATGCCATGCTTGCGGCCATATTCGTTAAGTTCGGTGAGGAGCGTCGCCGGCGACAATGGTTTGCCATTGATGGAGATCGCGTCGCCGCGGTCGAAACCGATCTCGATCACTTCCGGTTTGTCCGGCGCATCTTCCGGATCGACCGTGCGCTGATAGACATAATCGGGCGCAGGGACAGCCGGGTCTTCAAGCACCTTGCCTTCGGAAGAGGTGTGCAGAAGGTTTGCGTCCACCGAAAACGGCGCTTCGCCGCGCTTGTCTTTCGGGATTTCGATCTGGTGCTTTTCCGCCCAGTCGATCAGTTTTTCGCGGCTGTTCAGATTCCATTCGCGCCATGGCGCAATAACGTGGATGTCGGGGTTCAGGGCGTAGGCGTTCAGTTCGAACCGCACCTGATCATTGCCCTTGCCGGTCGCGCCATGCGCAATTGCGTCAGCGCCGGTTTCGGCTGCGATCTCAACCAGGCGTTTGGCGATCAGCGGACGCGCAATCGACGTGCCGAGGAGATAGAGCCCCTCATAAACGGCGTTGGCCCGGAACATGGGGAAAACGAAGTCGCGCACGAATTCCTCGCGCACATCCTCGATGTAAATCTCCTTGATCCCGGCGCGCTCGGCCTTGCGGCGCGCGGGCTCCAGCTCCTCGCCCTGACCGAGATCAGCCGTAAAGGTCACAACCTCGCAATCATATTCCACCTGAAGCCATTTCAGGATGACGGAGGTGTCCAGCCCACCGGAATAGGCGAGCACCACTTTCTTGATGTCTTTTTTTGCGGTCATGGACGTCCCCATTAGTAACTTGCGCGGCGCGCTATACCGCACCTGCGAAGGAAGCGCCAGCCGCGATTGCGGAACATGCGCCCGATCTTCGTGTTCGTTTCATACCAGCAACCCACGCCGCGCTGACTTATGCGGATAAAAGGAGAGCTTATGACCCGGCCGAAAACCCGTCAGGAATCCCTTGAAGAAAAAGAATATCTTGGGGAGCCGGGCGCGCCCTCTCAGGGCGGCGTTTCCGGCGGCGACCTTCAGGAAAAGATTGGCAAGAAAGATGAGGAAAAGCGCGCGAGCGAACGCCCCGCCGGCGTGACGCGCGTGCGCAAGAGCGACGAAAAGGAATAAGCATGCCCCAGAACCACGGCCCCAGCATCAAGGACGATGAAACCTATCAGGCCCTGCGCGACGACGGCGCGAGCAAGGAAAAAGCCGCGCGCATCGCCAACGCGCAAGCGAACAAGAACCAGCACCCTTCGGAAAAAGGCGGCGCCGCCAAGCCCTATGAGGAGTGGGCCAAGGACGATCTTTACACCCGCGCGAAAGAGATCGGCATTAACGGCCGCTCCAACATGACCAAACCCGAATTGATCAGCGCACTGCGCAATCACTGAAACAGCGCCTTAAGCCGCCGCAACTGAGGGTTGCCCCTCACTCGACACTACGCCATCCTTTCGCGGGGTAAAGGCGGATGAGGGGGCTTCGTGGTCATCACAAAGAACAATTGGCGTCTGGCTGCGGCGGTCAGCGCTATTATGGTTGTCGCAACACCAGGAACGCATGCCAACGCCGCGGGAAAACCGTCTTGCGAAAGTGAGCGCGGCGTCGCCGGATGGCTGGTGAATGCGAGTCTGGCGCCCGATGATTCCGGCGACTTCATCGTCAGCACCTGGAGCGCCGAGCGGGATTACAGCGCTCATTTCGGCATCCGGTTAGCGTACGACACCAGTCAGGGCGCCGAGCCAAGACTGAAGATCTGGCATAATTACAAGAGCGGCCACTTCACCATGCACCTGCATGACGGGCGCTCCTTCACCGTGCCGGTCAGTGCGAATTTCGCCGTCACACAAGCCAACACGCCGCCGGATATCATGGCCGATCTTCGCGCGGCGCCGGTGCGCATCGAATACACGACCGCAGGCGGCAAATGGTCAAAATACCAAACCGACGGCCTGCCCCATGCGATCATCGCCGCGGAAGAAGACCTGGCGGCCTTGAAAGAAAAGCGCGACACGAATGAATGCGCAACAGATCAAAGATGGTGGCGGCGTTTTACTGGAGAGTGATGACTGCATCCTCTTTGCTGCGCTCTACCAAAACGGAGATATGAAAACGGCGCCCATGGGGCGCCGTTTTATGTTTTGGTTCGCGAACGCTTTAGCCGCGAATATAAATCTTCCGGCCCTCGGCGTAGCGGTAATACATGCCGATGCGGCGATCATATTTCACGGGCGGACGCGCCTCATGACCCCAGGCGTAACCGCGGCCGCGATTATTGGCGCGGCGTAATTCCCGCCGGTCGGGCTGATAATAAAAGGCGCGGCTCGGACAGACGGTGATCGCTTCGTCACGGCGGTTTTCGCGCCGGTCGTGACGATCTTCACGCCGGTCGCGGCGGCCATAATCGGTTCGGTAGTCGCGGCGATCCTCAATGCGATCATAGCGGTCTTCGACAAGGTCCGGACAGGCGCGCGGATTGAACTTCCATTCCCCCGCGAAAGCCTGCGCTCCGAATAATACAAGCCCCGCGCCAAGAGCGCCCGACACAACTTTCTTCATCATGATCTCAACTCCTACTCCCAGAGACTGGAGAGCCCCAAGCCCGGGCCGTCTCATGACAGATAAACGCCCGAGGGCGCTGTCGCCGTCGGAAGAGGCGGGGGTCTTTCCGGGGTCTTTTTGCGGCTGGAATAAGGCGGGTTTGCCCAGCACGGGCCGGACGGATAGACTTCCTCCGGACGGGCGGCTCCAACCCAGCGAGGGGGAAAAAGACAATGCGTATCTTCCTTTTTACGGCGGCGTTCTGCGCGCCTTTTTTCGCATCGGCGATGGCGGAGACAACGACGCATCAGAGCATCAGGGAACTCGATGTTGAGAATTTCATCGGCACGGTGAAGGTCGAGACAACAAGTGGCGGCGGCGTCAGCCTGGAGCGTATCGACGGCAAGGATTCGAGCTATCCTGTTCATGTCACGACGCGCGACGGCGTTCTGGTGATTTCAAGCGACGAAGACCCTGACGACATCCGCTGGCAGGATGACGTCAACTGGCGCAAATATCATGACGACGCCTTCCGGGTTTTTCTTGAAGACTATCCGACGCTCACCTTGCGCGTTCCTGTCGGAACCGCGCTCGACTTCGACAGCGCCGTCATCATGCTGTCTGTCGGCGACACACGCGGCGCGCTTTCCATCAGCGAAGGGCATATTGTGGGCGTCGTCGGCGATCTCGCCACGGCGGATATCTCAATTCACGGATCCGGCGATCTGAAAGCTGGCGATATTGAGGGCGAGTTCAGGACTGCGATCTATGGCTCCGGCGACCTCACCGCAAAATCAGCCGGCGCGCTTAAAGCGAAAATCCACGGCTCCGGCGATATCTCCATTGGCGACATCGGGGGGGCCGCCTCGCTCGACATTCACGGTTCCGGCGACATCATGCTGGGCCGCGTCGACGGCGCGCTTGACCTTTCCATCAAGGGCAGCGGCGATGTGAAGACCGGCGATGTCGAGGACGGCGCCGTGATCAGCATTCACGGCTCCGGCGATGTCGCGCTTGCAAGCCTTCGCGGCAAGGCCGGCGCCGAAATCAACGGCAGCGGCGATATAGAGATCAATGGCGGGCGCGCGGAAAATCTGCTGGTCGATATTCGCGGCTCAGGCGAATTTGAGTTTGACGGCGTCGCCGTCAATCCGACGGTCTATGCCGGGCGCAGCGGAACGGTGCACATCGCCCGTTATGAAGGCGAGATCCGCGCACGCGGCGACGGCGATATCGAAATCAGCGGCGTGCAGTATGGAGATGACGACTAGATCAAGTCCTACGCGCCGCCGCCACAATCTCGCCCTCTTTGTTACGGGCGCATCAAGAACTGTTTGCAATCTGGCGGCGGCCGTTAACCTTGCGCAAAAGCGCGCGGCTATGCGGCCGCGCCCAAATAGCTGAAAACGAAAAACTTTTCGCCGGACATAGCCCAGCCGGACACCGCCGGCGCGGGCTGCAAGGTTAAAGCCCGCCCTCAAAATTTATCCAAAGTTTTGCAGTCTTTTTAGGCTCGACGGGCAAAGTTCACGCCGTCGCCCGCTTTAACAGCCAGGGGAATATCCTGATGTCCGATGTTAATATTCCGGCCGCTGACCAATCCTCGCAGGGCGATCCCGCCAAAGCGCCAACGATCCTCATCGCTGAGGATAATGACGTGAATCTGAAAGTGCTTGAGCACTATCTCGCGAATTTCGAGTGCCGGGCGATTGTCGCCAAAAACGGCAAGGACGCTGTCAGGCTTTTCTATCGAAACGATGTCGATCTCGTGCTGATGGATATCATGATGCCGATCATGGACGGGCTCGAAGCGACGCGAAAAATCAGAACCCTTGAAAGAAAGCGCGGCGGCAAGCAAACGCCCATCGTCGCCATCACCGCGCATATCAGGCCCGCCGACCAGCATGTGTGTATCGACGCCGGCATGAATGATTACCTTTCAAAGCCGCTGAAGAAAAACGACCTGACCCACCGCATGAAAATCTGGGCGCCGCATCTTCATGAAAACACGCCCCGCCAACCCGCTTCCGCCTGACCTTTGCTTCGGCTGATCCCCCGGAGCGGTTTGACTGGTCTTCTGTTCCGTCAAACCGCTCTATATGCTGAAAACGTCCCTAGTTCTGATTAAACAAAGCGAGGGCCGACAGGGTCATCGCCTCCACCGCCGTCTTGATCGCGGGTTCCGGCTGGATGATGAAAAACGGCGAATGATGCGAGGGCGCATTGTCCACGTCCTTTTCAGGAGTGCCGCCGACATCGAAATAAACGCCTTTCACGCCGGTCTCGGGCGTGACGAAATAGGCGAAGTCTTCCGCCCCCATGCCGGTCCGCGGCTGTTCATAAAGAACGTCATCGCCCATCCCCGCGGCGATCGCGTCGCGTACGATTTGCGCGGTCGCGGCGTCATTGATCGTCGGCGGCGTCGTTTCGGTTTTCGAGCGGATCACCTCAGGCATCAATTTCTTCGGCACACCAAGGGAAATCGCGACGCCTTCCGCGACACGGTCAATGGCGTCGAGTAATTGCATGCGCACTTCCGGATCGTCGGAGCGGACTGTCAGCTGCATATGCACCTCATCGCCGATTATGTTGTGCTTGGTCCCGCCATGGATTGAACCGACCGTAATCACGCCGGGGTCCAGCGGCGCGATGGAACGCGAAACGACCGATTGCAGCGACACGACAATCTGCGAGGCGACCAGCACCGGATCGACGCCCTTATGGGGCGAGGCGCCATGCGCGCCGACGCCATGCACGATAATGTCGACGCTGTCGGAGCTTGATCCGGTGATGCCAAGCGGCGCTTCAATCCGGCCGGCGGGCGTGCCGGACGAGACATGAAAAGCCAGCGCATAATCTGGTTTCGGGAAACGCTTGTAGAGCCCGTCTTCCATCATCATGCGGGCGCCGGAAATGCGTTCTTCCGCCGGCTGGCCGATCAGCACCAGCGTGCCTGACCACTGATCCTTGCGGGCCGCCATCTGGCGCGCGGTCCCGACAAGGCCCGTCACATGGGTGTCGTGGCCGCAGGCATGCATCACCGGCTTGACGATCCCGTCGATGTCTTCCTGCGTCGCTGTGGATTTGTAGGGAAGGTCGTTGTCTTCCTTGACCGGCAAGCCGTCCATGTCAGCGCGGATCATCACTGTCGGCCCGTCGCCATTTTCCATCACCGCGACAACGCCGGTGCCGCCGACGCCTTCGGTCACGTCAAACCCTAGCGCGCGGATCTCATCGGCGAGGCGCTTCGCGGTTTTGAACTCGCGATGGGAAAGCTCCGGGTTTTCGTGAAACCACTGGAACAGCGCCTCAAGATTGGCGTCATAGTCAGCGGCGACATCGGTTGTAAGGTCCGATTGCGCGGCGGCGGGCATGGCGATGAGAAGCGCAGCAAAGGCGGCGCAGGCCGAAAGGCGGTGTTTCATGAATGGCTCCCGTTATGGTCAGGGGAGCAGTAAACACGAATTGGCGCCCGATGTCAGACCGAACAGGAAAGTTAGGACAGATGGGCGGGAAGGTTAGGCCGCTGAGAAGCTCACCATCTTGCGGCGCTCGGTGCACCACAGCGCCAGACGGGCGCAGTGAATGGAATCGCGAATGGTCATCACCGGCAGCGCCAGCAGATCCTCACTCGCGCGGTAGCATTCCATCAGCCGGTAATTGGGGATGCGGGACGCCAGATGGTGGATATGGTGCAGGCCGATATTGCCTGAAAACCAGCGCAGCGGCGTCGGCAGTTTGTAGTGAGAAGAGCCGAAAATCGCCGCCTCCGCATAATTCCATTCCGGACGGCTCGCCCAGTAGGTGTCTTCATATTGATGCTGGACGAAGAACAGCCATGTCCCCGCCCAGGCCGCGATAGAGACCACCGGCAGCACGACCAGCGCGACCGTTCCCAGCCCCAGCCAGAAGGCGAGCGCGCCATAAACCAAGACGAGGGCCAGGTTGAGCGTCGCCACCGAGCGCCAGATCTGACGCAGCTTCATGCCGTGATAGATTTCCGCAAACGGCATCGGCCCGGCCAGGGGAAAGCGTTGCAGGATGAAGAAATACAGCGGCGCGCCGATGACAATCATCACGACCGGATGGCGATAGACCCGGTACATGATCCGCTTCCCGGGGCTCAAGGCGCGATATTCCTCAACCGTCAGCGTATCGACGCCGCCGACGCCGCGCCGGTCGAGATCGCCCGAGCTGGCGTGATGACGATTATGGGCGTCGCGCCAGAAACCGTAGGGCGTAAAGGTCAGGATGCTGATCAGAAAACCGAGCGCATGATTGGCCCGCTTGTTCTTGAAATAGCTGCCATGGCCACAATCATGCTGGATCGTGAAAAGCTTGACGAGCAGCAGTCCCGCGACCGGCGACGCCAAAAGCGCCAGCGGCCAGTTGCCGGTTTTGACCAGCGCAAACAGCCCCGCCATCAGGCCAAAATAAAGCGCCAGCGACAAGGCCGCCTGACCGATGGAGCGGCGCAGGTCGACCGTCTGGAACTGGGCGCAATGGGAGACGATACGGCGCAGAATTTCGGCCCGGACATCCGCAGCGGCGTGAGCAGCCCCTTGCGAGAGATTGTGGGCCGCGTGATCGGCAGCCTCCTGAAGTTTTGCGAAATTTCGGGAGACGGCGGCAGGAAGTGTATTTGGCATGAAACGCAGAGTACTCGTCATTTACGCCGGTTCTGTAAATCCGGCTGGCGGGTTTCCAATTCGATTTTTAGGCCCTGCTTAACCAGTTTCTCCGGCAAAGGGAAATCGCGACGTGTCACAAAGGCGGCGCCGGGCGGCCGCCCGCCAGGCTTGCGTACAAATAGGTACCATGGTACCAATTCAAAAATGACCGAGACCCGCAAAATCGTCACCCGTGTTCAGACCGGGGTGCGCATTGAAAAACGCATCCTGAAAACCCTGAAAATCATCGCCGCCCACAAGGAGTTAAGCCTCGGCGATCTCCTTGAAGGGATCGTGCTGCACGCCTTTGAGGGCAAGCCGGCCTTTGGCGACGAAACCCTGAAGCTGATCGCCGAGGCGAAAAAATCCACCGGCCTCGATCTGACCGCCGATGACAGCCATTTGCTCGATGAGAAAACGCCATGACCGCATCCCCTATCGCCTCCACAGTTGCTGTTGAAAAACCCTACCGCAGCAAACGCACCGCCAACTTTGAGATCGCCGCCGCACCAGACGCCGTCTTCGCCATGATGTGTCCAGTGCGCGAATATGAATGGGCGCCGGGCTGGACCACCAATCTCATCCTCTCCGCATCGGGCCTGGTGGAACAAGACTGCATCTTCACGACGCCCGCCGGCGCCTCCATTGCCAGTAATAACGACAGCGCCGAGGCGATCTGGGTGACGCCGTTTCACGATCCGGAAACGCGCCGCCTCACCATGATCAAGGTGACCCCGAAAGAATGCGTGACCCGCCTCGACATCGCCGTAGACGAAACGAATGGCGGCGCGACAGTGACAGCGAGCTATGAGCATACGGCGCTGTCGCCAAAGGGACGCGTCATTGTCGATGGGCATACGGAGCAATCCTACGCCGCCACGATGGCGGAGTGGCGCAATGCGCTGTCGTCACAGCTTGACGCGGCCGCCTAAAGAGCTCATGCGGCGTGGGCGAAACCGAAGAGGCAAAGCTCATGCCTGATGCACACACTGCCCTCGCCCGCCGTCTTCAATACGCCATCGCCGCCGTCTTTATCATTCTCGGCGGGTGGTGTCTGGCGGCGCCGACAAGCGTTATCGCGATGACGGTGCGGCCCGATTTCCACACCGAAGCGTCGCTCGCCGTTGTCGCGCTAGGCGCGTTCGGGGCGCAAGCCATGCTGGCGGGCCTTTTCGCCGGGTTTTCAATCTTCACGCGCTGGACATTCTTCGCTTACGGAATCGCGCTCCTGCCCTTTTTCGTCTTCGACTGGTGGTTCTTTTTCGTGACGCCCATGTTCAACGAATTCATTCTCCTCGACGCCGCAGGCAATGTCGTCATGCTTTGTCTTTGTGCTTACGGCTACACTTTGCTGTCAAAAACACAGGCCGCCTGAGCGTCAACCTAGACGCAACCCGGAAAAAGACCGATCCTTCCCGCCGCAAGGTTTTGCGACAGGGAGGTTTTTATGACCATGAGCGCAGACGATTGGGCGAGGGCCTATCAACTCATCAACGCAGCAGTCGTGCCGGGCTGGGCGCTGCTGATCTTCCTCCCGCGCTCAAAACTCACATCCGCGCTGGTTCACTCGATGCTGTATCCGGCGTTGATGGGGTCGATTTATGTGGCCGGACTTGGCGCCGGGATTTTCCTCGGCCAGTCGGCGGAAGGCGCCGGCTTTTCCTCCATCGACGGCGTCGCAGCGATCTTCGATCACCCGAACGGGATCATCATCGGCTGGACGCATTATCTCGTTTTCGATCTGTTTGTGGGCGCATGGATTGGCCGCGACGCCATTCGCCGCAATCTCCCGCATCTCACCGTGATCCCCTGTCTGTTGGGTACCTTCATGTTCGGCCCCGTGGGACTTTTGCTGTATCTTTTGCTGCGCTTATTGTTGCGCAAAAAATTCTCGCTGCAGGAATGATGACGTGAAAAGGGGGACCCTCTCATGGCCAAAACACTTGGCGCGCTATTGGACGATTTCGGCGAGTTTCATACCTGGCTCGTTCAGTCGCAAAACGCCTTATGGGTCCTGCACGCAGTCTCGCGCGCCCGTGTGCTCGATCATCTGGGCGATGAGCCCATGGCCATGGAGGCCCTCGCCGATAAAGCGGGCCTAAAAACAGACATGTTGCGGCGGGTGATGACTTTTCTCGCCTCGCAGGAGGTCGTCAAGATCGACGGCGAGGACCGCGTCAGCCACACCGCCCGCTCACGCGCCTTTCAGGCGCGCCAGGAAGCGGTGCGCTGGCTCAATGTCAATTTTCCGGCCGGCCTCAAGCTCGATGAAGCCCTGCGCACCGGCGTCGCCGCATTCGAACATCATTACGGCCAGCCGCTCTTCGACTATCTGAGCGAGCGGCCCGTGATCGCCGACGAATTCGGCCGGCTGATGTCGAGCATCACCAGCGGCATCGAGGCTTTTATCTTCTCCAATCACGCCTTCAAACCTTTCACGCGGGCGGTAGACATTGGCGGCAGCCACGGCCAGTTGATGTCGCGCCTGTTGACAGAATATCCCTCGGCGATGGGCGTCATCTTCGACCTGCCGGGCACGGCGGCGCAGGCTGAGAAAAACCTCGCGGCCTCGCCGCTGAAAGAGCGGATCGAAATCATTGGCGGCGACTTTTTCAAGGCCGTGCCCGCAGGCGGCGATCTCTATCTGATGAAACAGATCCTGCACGATTGGGGCGACGAGGAATGCGTGACAATCCTGAAAAACATCCGCGCCGCCATCGCGCAAGGCGGTCGCCTCGCCATCATCGACTTTATCCTGCCCGAAACCCCGACTCCTCATCCCGGCTATGCGCTCGACATTAACATGCTATGCCTGTTGGCCGGCGGGCGTGAACGCCGCCTCTCGGAGTTCGAGGAGATATTTTCCAAAGCCGGCTTCGCGCTCGACAGGGTAACGGAAAATCCGAACGGCCAGAGTCTCCTCGAAGCGGTTGCGGTCTGAGATCACGGCTAACCGCCCGCCCTTCCTCGAATGAGAGATGTTGCATTGCAGCATGAATAGTCTATGGAGAGCCTCGCCTTCCTTTCTCCCTCACACTGCACAGGGCCCATCCGTGACGAAAACAACCTTCGCTGCGTTCGCTGAACGTTTGACCTTTGCCGACTGGACGGCGCCCGATCTCAAAAAATTCACTCCGGGCCTGATGAAAACGGAAGTGCTGTCCGGACTCACCGTCGCCCTGGCGCTGGTGCCCGAAGCGGTTGCCTTTGCTTTTGTTGCGGGCGTGCATCCGCTGGTGGGTCTTTATGCGGCGTTCATCGTCGGTCTGATCACCGCGCTCGCGGGCGGCCGGCCGGGCATGATCTCCGGCGCCACTGGCGCGCTCGCCGTCGTCATGGTGGCGCTGGTCGCCGATCATGGCGTTGAATATCTGTTCGCGACCGTCGTTTTGATGGGCGTCATACAGATTCTCGCAGGGCTGTTTCGCCTCGGAAAGTTTATCCGCCTGGTGCCACATCCGGTTATGCTCGGTTTCGTCAACGGGCTCGCCATCGTTATCTTCCTCGCGCAGCTCAGCCAGTTCCAGGTTCCGGGCAGCGCCGCGGCTGGCGCCGGCGAAGGGCACGCCATGGGCGTCACCGGCGAATGGATGACCGGGGCGCCGCTGGTCATCATGCTGGCGCTGACCGCGCTGACCATGGCCGTCATCTGGGCGACGCCGAAACTCACCAAAGCGATTCCGGCGCCGCTGGCCGGTATCGCGCTCACCACCGCCATCGTTCTCGCGCTCGGCCTCGATGCGCCGCGCGTTGGCGACCTCGCCTCGATCAAGGGCGGCCTGCCGGCGCTCCACCTGCCGATGGTGCCGCTCAATCTGGAAACGCTGGAAATCATATTTCCCTATGCGCTGATCCTCGCCGCCATCGGCCTTATCGAAAGCCTCCTGACATTGAATCTCGTCGGAGAGATTACTCATCAGCGCGGCGGCGCCTCGCGCGAATGCGTAGCGCAAGGGACGGCCAATCTCGTCACCGGATTTTTCGGCGGCATGGGCGGCTGCGCGATGATCGGCCAGTCCATGATCAATGTGAAATCGGGCGGACGTACGCGCCTGTCCGGCATTTCGGCGGCCTTGTTCCTGCTCGCCTTCATCCTGTTTGCATCGCAGCTCATCGAGCAAATTCCGCTCGCAGCGCTGGTGGGCGTGATGTTCATGGTGGTGATCGGCACCTTCGCCTGGCAAAGCTTGCGGATCATGCGGCGCATTCCCCTGACCGACGCTTTTGTCATTGTGCTCGTCACTGCCGTCACCGTGATGCACGACCTCGCCGTCGCCGTTGTTGTCGGCGTCATCGTTTCGGCGCTCGCTTACGCCTGGAACAATGCAAGGCGCATCCACGCCGTCACCCGCGAAAGCCACACAGAAGCAGGCGCCAAAGTCTATGAGATCGACGGGCCGCTGTTCTTCGGCTCCACCGACGGTTTTGCCGAACTGTTCACGCCGGACGCCGACCCCGATGTGGTCATCGTCGACTTCCTGCGCTCACGCGTGGTGGACCAGTCGGCGCTGCAGGCGATTGAGGATCTGGCCTACAAATATGAAGCGCGCGGCAAGACTGTGCGCCTGCGCCATCTGACCCGAGATTGTCACAAGCTCCTCAATCACGCCGGACAATTGCTGGTCGATTCAGATGACGATCCCGAATATGCGCTGGCCGTGGATTACTCCGTACGCACCGGAATTTTCGGCGGCGGGCATTAGGCGGCCGACCATCGAGAAAAGTAATTTTGCAACATTCCCCTCTCCCATCGGCTTTTTCGATTTACTGAACGCTCATTGAGTTGCGGGTGCATGCTGCGTATTTGACGACGATCAATGCATTTGTCTCCTTCGCCTGAATACTGACCATTCAGAATTTGCATCGGCCAAGCGATAAGGGGAGACGAAATGAGCAACCCTAAGCGCGATCAATTCGCAAAAACCTGGGATGTCATTGTTATCGGGTCAGGCATGGGAGGCATGGCGGCCGCAAGCGCGCTTTCCCAAACCGGTCACAAGGTGCTGCTTCTCGAACAATATGACACGCTCGGCGGTCAGACCCATAGTTTCTCACGAAACGGGTTCAGCTGGGACGCGGGCATTCATTATTTGAGCGGTTTCGCCCCCGGAGAACCTGACCGCAAGGCGCTGGATTGGCTTTGCGATACGCCGGTCGACCTCACGCCGTTGGGGGCGATCTATGACTATCTCCATTTGGGCGACGCAGAACCGTTGGCCCTTTCGCGGCCTTACGAAGCCCATGCGCTCGATTTGAAGGAGCGGTTCCCGGACGACGCCAAAGCAATCGACGCCTGGTTTGACGCTGTGCACAAAGGCCGCGAGGCGGCCTACGCAGTCTTTCAGACACGAGCAATACCGCAGCCTTTCGGCGAGATCATTGAATGGTGGAAAAGCGGCGCCATTAAAAAATGGTGTGGACGGACAATTGCCGAGGTCGCTGCGGAAGTTTCTGATAATCCGCAGCTAAGGAATGCGCTTGTTGCTCAGTGGGGAGATCACGGTGGACGCCCAAGCCTTGCGAGCTTCGCAGTTCACGCGCTCGTCGCGCATTCCTATCTTGAATGCGGCGCATGGTATCCGGTAGGCGGCGCCGCCGTCATTGCCGAACACATGCTGCCCGTCATCACCAAAGCAGGCGGCGAAGCGCGCGAGGGCGTCCGGGTCGAGCAACTCTTGATGGAAGAGGGGCGCGTCATCGGCGTGCGGACAGATGGCGGCGAAGACATTTTCGCTGACGCGGTCATTTCCAATATCGGCGCCCGGGAGACGGTGGATCGGCTCCTGCCTGACGGCCATGGCCAAGATGAATGGGTGCGCGAAATTCGCTCCTTCGGCCCGAGCCTTTGCCATTTCTCCTTATTTCTCGGGTTCGAAGGCGACATCGAGGAGGCCGGCGCCACGAAAGCCAATCACTGGCTCTATCCGACAGGTGAGACTGACGTCATCTGGACCGATGCGCCCAACGGGACGCCGCCGGGCATGTTTGCGTCTTTTGCATCCCTGAAAGACCCTTCGCATGAACCCGGTCCGAAGCAGCAGCACTCGGGGGAATTGATCGCCTGGACGGATTGGTCAGTTGTTGAGCGTTGGGCGGATAGCCTGCCCGGAGAGCGCGAAGAAAGTTACGCGACGTTCAAGGCGCAGGTTGAAGAAAAACTGTTCGAACAGTTCACCGCCTATTTTCCGGAACTTGCTAAACTGGTCGTCCTCAAGGAGCTTTCGACGCCGCTGGCGACCGCCGCGATTACGGGCCATCGTCAGGGCGCCTTTTATGGCGTCGAGGCGACGCCAGCGCGAATGCTCTCAGATGCGCTGCGCATGAAAACGCCCGTGAAGGGCCTCTATCTTTCCGGTCAGGATGTGGTCTCGCCCGGCGTGCCCGGAGCCATGTGGGGCGGTATTCTTTGCGCATCGTGCATCGACCCCAAAGTCATGATCCGCCGCGCACAAGCGGAAAAGAAAAACTGACGGCGGCAATTCCCGTCAGCAACGCTCGCTCCTAAAGACACCCCTCCACATACTGAATCGCGGGGCCGCCGGCCTGTATGCTCTCGACTGCGCCATCGCTTCCGATGACATAGCGAATGCCGCGCGCGGCCTCATCCTGCACATAGTCGGGACCCGTCTGACCGGTCTTCCAGACGGTGATATATTCCGCCGGCGCCTCAACATATTTGTGCGGCGTGACGATAGCGTCACCGTCATAAGCATCCTTCACCGCATCAGCGTCATCGCCGAGACCGAGTCCCGCATCCGTCTTCACATCGGCGTCGCGCATCAGTTTGATCCGCGCGAGCTTTTCATTGACGAGCATGACGAGAAATCCGTCCGGCGCATTTTCCGGCCGGTATTCATCGCAGCTTTCAGGGTCCGGCCCGCCGACCGCATCCGGATTGGCGTCGGGACCGTAGGCCGCCGTAATCTCTTCGCGCGTCATGCCGATGCGCAGGCCTTTCCAGCCATCGGCGGTCAGCGTATCCGAAGACGCCGCCGGCGCCGGATCGTCCGCGGCCTCTTCAGCCTGCTCTGCCATGGAACGGGGCGTCGGCGCAGGCGCCGGCTGAGGCGCGAGCCGCTCCGCATCGGTTACGTAGTCGTCTTGCTCGTCTCTGTCGCCGCCGCACCCGGCAAGCGCGGCGAGCATGGCGGCGAAAACTGCTGTTCTGATCATGGAAACCTCCGGCCTAGCGTCATTCAGGCATAGAGAGGCAACAGAAGGGCGGGAGAATGGTTCTCTTGCGGCGGGGCGATTGTCGTTTAGCGTTCGCCCGTCAGCACCAGCGAAAGCTTAGGCTGCGGCGGCGGCCGCGTCAGCGCGCTCTTTTGCGGCTGCGGCCTCGGCCTCTTCAGCGATGGCGTCGAGATCAACGTCATCGCTGGAGCTCTCTGCATCCGCCGCTTCATCGGCGCTGTCGGCGGCGTCATCGATGAGGTCCTTCACCGCTTCTTTTCCGTCGAGTTCAAGAGCGGCGACATCTTTCTTCGCATCATCCTGATTGGCGTCTTCAACCGCATCGGCGAGAGCGGATTCCGCTTTCAGGAGGCCGTTTAATTTATAGGCCTCCGAGACAATCTGACTGGCGTTGCCGCTTTCGAGCGCCGCGGCGAACGCGCCTTCGCTTTCGCCAAGCTCCGTCGCAATTTCGATCTGTTTGTCGAGAAGGGATTCATTGCGCTTGATCTTGAAGAGGTCATAGCCCTCCGGCTCGCGCTTGACGCCGCCGGAGACATCGACAATCAGCGCCGGCGGATTGGCGCCGACGGCCGCATTGGCGCGCCCGACCGGCGCGGTCGCCATGGCGGCGCGCGTCTGGCTTATCAGGGCCGAGGCAATATTCGCGCTTTGAATGCCGATCATGTCGCGCTCATCCAGCGTTTTCAGACGAGGCCAAGGCTAGGCGATCTTGGTTTCCGCGCGCTGAACCGGATAGGTCGGATTTTATGGATGTGGCGCAAGCTGTCGCGATAGCGCCCCACCGCCCACGCCCCTTCGTGGTGATCAGGCATGGCTGGCAGATCATGGGTCAGCTCGACCCGCCTTCGGTCAAGCAGCTCAGCCCCCGGCCCGATTGTGACCAGCTCGGCGGAATTGCCACGCTCGGCGACGCCGACGGTTGTGGACGGCTTCGCATTCTTCTTCGGCATGCCCTACCCTCCCAAAAATTAGATCGCCGATATTACGCGCCGCACGGAGAAATCCATCACCGTGGGGATATCCTTGTCGCCGACAGAGTCTCGGCTTAAAGTTTGACGGTTAGGGGAGAACAACACATGTCGGAGCAGGCTTCGCCTCAGGACCAGATTCTAGGCATCGTTAACAATTACTGGCAAGGCTGCGCCGTCGGCGCAGCGGCGGAATTGGAAATCGCTGATCACCTTGCCGACGGCCCGCTTGACATCGCCGCTCTTGCTGAGCGCACCAAAACCCATGCGTCCAGTCTTTACCGCATGTTGCGCGCGCTCGAATCTACCGGAATTTTCACGCAAGTCTCGTCCGGCGCATTCGCCAATACGCCAGCGAGCGAATGCCTGCGCCGGAGAGCGCCGAATTCGTCATGGGCATGGCTTCGCGTCACATTGAGCTCCAACGGCATGGTCAATAATGGCTGGCGCGGCCTGATGGTCTCACTCAAAGAGGGCAAACCCGGTTTTGAAGAACTGAACGGCTGTACAGGTTGGGAATACATGCAGGCTAATCCCGAGCAAGGCGCCGTTTTCAATGAAGCGATGCGCGATCTCGCCGCCGCCATCACGCCCGCGGTGACAGGCTCTTATGACTGGGGCCGTTTCCCAGTGATCGCCGATCTTGGCGGTGGGGTCGGGTCTCAGCTTATAGACATTCTAGATGCGCATCCTGATTGTCGCGGCGTTCTTTTCGATCAGCCGCAAGTGATCACTCAGGCGCCCGAACATCGGCGAATGGAACCTCTGGGCGGCGATTTCTTTTCGAACATTCCCCAAGCCGACGCTTATCTCTTGCGCTGGATTCTTCACGATTGGGATGACGCGCAGGCGCGGGCGATTTTGAAGAATGTGCATGCAGCCGCGAAGCCTGGCGCCGCCCTGATGATCGTGGAGTCGGTGATCCCTGAAAGCGCCGAATTCGACATGGGCAAATGGATGGATCTGAACATGATGGTGATGGCGGGCGGTCGCGAGCGGACCGCCAACGAATTCAGGGTGCTATTCGATCAAGCCGGTTTCGATTTCGAAGAGATTGTCGAGACGCCTTCGCCGCTCAGCATTGTGGTTGGCAAAGCACGGGATTAAGGCGTGGGCTGCGCGTTCAACTCGCCCCGCCCAGCAAATCCATCACTGTGAAGATGTCCTTGTCGCCGCGGCCGCACATATTCATCAGCAGAATCTGATCGCGGTCCATCTCCATGGCCTTGTCGACGGCGCGGGCGAGCGCATGGGCGGGTTCTAGCGCCGGGATGATGCCTTCGAGTTTCGCGCAGAGCTGAAACGCGTCGAGCGCTTCGCTGTCGGTCGCGGAAATATATTTCACCCGGCCGGTTTCATGGAGCCAGGAATGCTCAGGCCCGATGCCTGGATAATCGAGCCCGGCCGAGATGGAATGGGCGTCCTGTATCTGGCCATCCTCATCCTGCAGCAGGTATGTCCGGTTGCCGTGCAACACGCCGGGCCTACCGCCGGTAAGACTGGCCGCATGTTTGTCCGTATCGACGCCGAGGCCCGCCGCCTCGACCCCGATGATCTCCACATCCTTGTCGTCGAGGAAGGGGTGGAAAAGCCCGATGGCGTTCGAGCCGCCGCCGATGCAGGCCATGATGACGTCGGGGAGGCGCCCCTCCATCTCCTTCATCTGTTCTTTCGCCTCCACGCCGATTACCGACTGAAAATCGCGCACCAACTCCGGATAGGGATGCGGGCCCGCCGCCGTGCCGATGATGTAGAATGTTGAGTCCACATTCGTGACCCAATCGCGAAGCGCGTCGTTCATGGCGTCTTTCAAGGTCGCGGTGCCTGACGTCACCGGCACTACCTCCGCGCCCAGAAGCTTCATGCGGAAGACGTTTGGTTTCTGACGCTCCACATCGGTCGCGCCCATATAGACGATGCAGGGCAGCCCGAAGCGCGCGCAGACGGTGGCCGTCGCGACGCCATGCTGCCCGGCGCCGGTCTCGGCGATGATCCGGGTCTTGCCCATGCGCCGGGCGAGGAGAATCTGGCCCATGCAGTTGTTGATCTTGTGGGCGCCGGTGTGGTTCAGCTCGTCGCGCTTGAAGTAAATTTTCGCGCCTTTTTTCCCGGCGCTACCCGACTTTTCGTCAGCCATACCGCGGACATACTTGGTTAACCGCTCGGCGTAATACATCGGGCTTGGCCGGCCCACATAGTGCTTCAGGTAGTACTCAAGCTCCGACCGGAAGGAGGGGTCGTTCTTCGCCGAATTGTATTCCTTCTCCAAAGCGAGGACGAGCGGCATCAGGGTCTCGGCGACGAAGCGCCCGCCATAAATGCCGAAGCGGCCTTCGCTATCGGGTCCGGTGCGGTAGGAGTTGAGTTGCTGGGTCACGTCTTGGTATCCGTCAAAAAGTCAGCGCCGTCATAACACCCTGACGCGCGAATGCACTGCACAAATTCAGGAATGTCGGTGAAGTCGGCCCCCGCCTTACTCCACCGCTGGGCTGACCTTCGGATAGCGCACCAGAAGATCGACACGCGCAATCGCCTGCCAGTCGCCGGGATGGACGAGCCAGATGACGCCTGAGGGAACCTCGTCCTCGCCGCGCCGCACCGTGGCGCCATAGAGCGGCGCAATGTTGGAGTGGCTCGAGAGGATGATGTTGGTTCCGGGGTTCGCCGCGAGTTCTTTCGCCACCTTGGCCTTCATGGCGGCGACGTCAACCGCTTTCTCGCTGATCTGCGAAGGGTGCGGCTCAACCGGCGCGCCGGCGGCTGAAAGCGCCGCCGTATCCCAGGACCGGCACATGGGGCTGGTATAGGCCTTGGCGATTTTGACGCCGTTTTGCTTCAGGATTTCGCCCATGGCGCGAGCCTGAAAGAAGCCTTCGGCGTCTAGGCCGCGGCCCGGCGCGAGCTTGCAGCCCTCGGAAAGCCCGACCGCCCCCACCTGTCCGCCCGGCGAGTTCGCATGGCGCATAACGATGACATAGCCGCCGCGCTTCAAGGCCTCAAAAGCGACAGAGGCGGCCGCCTCGTTCTCGCGAACGACCGGGCCAGTGGCGCAGGAGGCCAAAAATGCTGCAGCGAATGCTGCGCACAAAAACCGCAACATATGGCTTTCCCTTCTTATGATTTCGCTGCCGAGATGAAGGCTTTGATGAGGTCCGCGTCCTTCTTGCCCGGCGCGGTTTCAACCCCTGAGGAGACATCGACGCCGAGGAAGCTTTCGCGCCCGCCCTGCCCCTTCACTGCGTCGGCGACATTGTCTGGCGTCAGCCCGCCAGCGACCAGATAAGGGGTTTCCGCGTCATAGGCGTTGAGCAGCGCCCAGTCGAAGGTCGCGCCATTGCCGCCGGGGCGTGCGCCCGGGGGCGGCTTGGCGTCGAACAAAAGAATATCCGCCGCGCCTTCGTAACCCTTGGCCTCAGCGATGTCGGACGCATCGGTCACGGGGATCGCCTTGATCACCTCTATGCCGAATTCCTCGCCAAGCTCGCGGCAGCGCTCCGGGCTTTCATGGCCGTGAAACTGGAAATGGGTGAGAAGGGGCGCCGCCTCCGACAGCTCCTTCTCTCCCGCATCCACAAACAGGCCGACAATGCGCGGCATGTTAAAGCCCTCGTCAAAGGCCGCCTGTTTGAGATCGAGAATGATCTCTCCGGCGGCTTCCGGCGTGACGAAGCGCGGGGATTTCCGGAAAAAGACGAAGCCAAGATAGTCGGCGCCCGCCCGGGCCGCCGCAATGGCGTGATCTGCGTCCTTGAGGCCGCAGATTTTAACGTTAGGTCCGCTCATGGAATGTCATCAGATGCTGGTTGCTTCGAGTTTGGGGGGATCGGCAGGATCGGAGGCGGCGCTGTCTGAACGATTAGTCTGTTCCCGCGCCGCGAAAGCCGCCAGTTCCTTTTTCGCCGCACGCAGCTCACGCCGATTGTCTCTCGCCTGGGCCCGGGTCTCGCGCCCTGACAGCCACTGGCCGGCGGCGCCGAGGGCGACGCCCAGAAACAGCATGCCCATCAGCCAGAACCACAGCGGCAGGGCCGGCGTCGACAGCGCCGGATTGTCGGGGCGAAAAGGATCGAGGCTGATCGGAACCAGGGTGCGGTTCGCCACCAGGAACAGAACCGCCACGATCAGGATCGGGATCCAGATTATGCGAAACAGCCATTTGCTCATTGCCCGGCATTTTCTCACATTCTCAAGGGTGTAGGCAACGCCGATTACGGATTGATTGCCGTAGGGATTGGAGGTTTTCCTGCACTGCGCTATCTCGGCATCACGAAAACGCAGAAAAGCCGCGGGAGGCCGCCATTTTTATCGAGATCGAAAACCTGCTGACCGATCAGGAGCTGGCCCGGCTCGACCAGATCTTCGCCACCGGCAAATTCGCCGACGGGCGCGTCTCCAACCCGCACAACCAGACCAAGTATAATCTGCAAATCGACATGACGACCGATTTCTACCGGGAATCGAGCAATATACTCGGCCAGTGTCTGTTGCGCTCGGAGGAAGTTCGCAACTTCGCCTTCATCAACCGCATGGCGCCGCCTTTGATGGTGCGCTACCGGCCGGACATGAAATACGGCAAGCACCCGGACAATGCGTTTTTGCCGATGCAGCCGACGGCGCTGCGCTCCGACATCTCCTGCACCATCTTTATCGCCGATCCGTCGACCTATGATGGCGGCGAGCTGACCATCCATCTCGGCTCCAAGCCTATTTCGATCAAAGGCAAGCGCGGCTCGGCGGTGCTCTATCCGTCGACGACGATCCATGAAGTGCTGCCGGTGACGCGCGGCGAGCGGCTCGCTGCGATCACTTTCATGGAAAGCCAGATCTGCGACGAGAAAAAACGAGACCTGCTTTATACGCTGAACGAAGTCGCTGCGCTCGAAGGTCTCAAGATGGAATGGGACAACCGGGTTCGGCTTGAACATGTGCGCCAGTCGCTGCACCGGATGTGGTCAACGGACTGAAGAACAGTCAATCAGGCCCAGTGGTCGAGGACGGTTTTCACCGAGGCTTCGCGCGCGCCGAGCCGGTTCAGCCAGTCGAGGCCTTTTTGAATTTCAGCGCCATGATCGAGGCGCGCCTTGGCGATCACCTCACTGCGCAGCGCCGCGTCATAATCATGTTCCGGCGCTTTCGAATAGCGCTTCATGATCGGGCTCGACGCCGCAGCGGCGATCCGGTCCGGCGGCGCGCTAACGCCGAGCGCCGCCGCGACAGCGCTTAGCGTCTCTTCGGGCGACCTCAGCACCGCGTCGAAATCGAACACCGGCAGATCCGCGCGCGCCGCCGCCTCCATTTCCGCAAGCCAGCCAAGCGCTGCAAGCTCGCCGCTGGAAAATTTCGCCAGCGGCGTCAGGGATATCTGCGCATTGAGCCTGCGCCAGCGCAATTGCGCAAAGGCGCGCAAATCATTGACCGCATTGCGTCCCGCAAGCAGGACGGCGAGATGAATGTCGGGGCGCTGCGAGACATAGACCGCCTTGCGGTCCGGCGGCAAAAGATCAGCGGCGAGGCCGGTGCAGATGCTGGTCGCCTTCACCACCGCTGCGGATGCGCCGCGCGCCCATAATTTTTCAAGCAACGAAAGCCTCGCCCGCGCCATATCGGGGGCCAGCATCGCAGCCCCGCCCTCCGCCGCATCGAACGCGAAGGCGCGCAGCGGCAAAGGCTCACGCAACGCAATCGCCTCGCTCGCCGCGCCGAGAAGGCGCGAAACAAGCGTCGACCCGCAATGCCCGGAATGAAAGATGTAACTGACAGGCGGCGCCGGCAGCGCAGCGGCGGCCGCGGCGACCTGATCCGCAGGGACCCAGATCCCTTGCGTCTCGCGCGTCATGATGCGCTCGTCGAGAAAGCTCGCCTCTCGCAAGGTCGCAACCGGCAACCGCGCCAGCAGCATCTGGTCCATCACCGGCACATATTGATGGGGAAAAACGCCCGGATCGCCGCCAAGCGCCGAGAGAAACTGGTTCGCCAGATTGGTGTTCATGAACCTTCCGCCGGCGGCGGCCTCAACGCGGGGTCAGACAGCGCGGGATCGCTCAGCGCAATTATTCTGCGGGTCCGCGCGCCGCGCCCGAAAAACGCCCTTCGCCATTGAGGCGATCACGAAGCTCCTTGCCCGCCTTGAAGAAAGGCGACCATTTTTCTTCGATATGCACCGCCTCGCCGCTGCGGGGATTGCGGCCCGTGCGCTCCGGACGGTGTTTCACCGAAAAGGCGCCGAAACCGCGAAGCTCCACCCGGTCGCCGCGCGCCAAGGCGTCGGAGATTTCCTGATACACGATGGAGACAATGCGCTCGATATCCCGGTGGAACAGGTTCGGGTTTTCATCAGCGAGCTTTTGAACGAGTTCGGACTTGATCATGGCGGGTCCCCTTGCCATTAGCGGCGGCGCCAAAAACACCGCGAAATTCAATTGCTTAACACTGTCAAAAGGCGGATGCGGCGTCAAGGCGCTTTTGTTAGGCGGGTCAAGGGATTAAGCCCTTTTCATGGCTGAACCCCGCGACGATGAAACATCCTTTGGCTTTCGCACCGTGAAAACGGGCGAGAAGGCGCGCCTCGTGCGCTCTGTCTTTGACAGCGTCGCGTCGAAATACGACCTGATGAACGACCTCATGTCGGGCGGGGTCCACCGGGTCTGGAAATCGGTCTTCCTCGACCGCATCGGGCCGCAGCCGGGAGAACAGCTCATCGATGTGGCGGGCGGCACCGGGGACATCGCCGCCGGGTTTTTGAAACGCGCAGACGAACGCCCCTCAGCTGAGCGCAAAGCACCCGCGAAAGCCGTCATTTGCGACATCAATTACGAAATGCTCAAAGCCGGCGAAACGCGGCCCGACATGATCGCCCTCGGCGAGCGCCTGACCCGCGTCACCGGCGACGCGGAAAACCTTCCGTTCCCGGACAAATCGTTCGACACCTATACAATCGCCTTCGGCATTCGCAACGTAACCGATATGGACGCAGCGCTCAGCAACGCCTATCGCGTGTTGAAACCGGGCGGGCGGTTCTTCTGTCTTGAGTTCTCTCATCCGATTACTGAAGGCCTGCAAAAGGCCTATGACGCCTATTCTTTCAGCGTCATCCCCTGGCTCGGCGAGAAAGTCGCGGACGACCGCGACAGCTATCAGTATCTTGTTGAATCGATCCGCAAATTCCCGGCGCAGGAAGCCTTCGCCGCCCGCATCAATAAGGCCGGGTTCGCGCAGGTGAAATATGAAAACCTAAGCGCCGGCGTCGCCGCCATTCATTCCGGCTGGCGGGTTTAATCATCTAACCGATTGCCGATGCGGCTTAAATCGCTGAGCGAAAAACCAATATAGAGGGCTTCTCCAATCACATTGCCTTCCGGAACATAGCCGACCATGGAAATCACCCGGCTGTCCTGTGACCGGTCGCGATTGTCGCCGAGCATGAAATAGTGCCCGTCAGGAATCTCATAAACCGAGGTGTTATCAAGGGGGCCGTTCCCAGGCGCTGCATCAAGAATTGAATAAGAATGCTCACCAATCTGCTCACGAAGTTGAAGCAGCTTTTCTTTAGCGCCCCCGTACTGAATGATTTCCTTCAGCCCTTCTGATGTCTGCGGGAGGGAAACGCCATCGATCTCGACTACTCCATCGGTAAGCCTGACAGACTGCCCACCGACAGCCACCAGCCTTTTCACATATTCGTGCGGACGACCGAGTTCGTCGGTGTCTTTGTTATTCTTGAAGATAACAACAGCTCCGGGCTCTAGGGAAACGTTGTGATGCTTTGCATTTATGCGTTTGGCGATGACAATATCGCCTGGGACAAGACTTGGCGCCATCGAGCCCGCCGGAATATGGTAAAAACGATAATTAGCAAGCGGCTTCATCGTGAGCGCCCAGAGATAGCCGAGAATAACAGCGGCGATCACCCAGATCACGTAATGCCAGCGCTTCGGTTGCCGTTCCGCAGGGATCGTTCGGTTGCCTGCTATAACGGCAATCGGCCCGAAATAGAGAACAGCCATCAAGATGATGACAATTGCGACCGCAGAGTATGCGCCCGCTAAGTATAGCCCGAGGAAATGCATTGCCGCAAAAGGCAGCGCTAGCGCCAGCATCCATATCGCGACGCCAAACCGCGGACGCCCAACATAGAAATAACCCAGCCCCACACCGAGCAAACCCAAAAGGGCTGCCACCCAATAGTGGCGTTTCACGGTCTCATCCGATGCTTCCGTCATTGCTTTCGCCCCCGCGACTACAAGGCGCTATCCCTCGCCCCAACTTAACGATAGGAAAAAGCTGAGTTTTTGTCGCTAGTTGATTGCTGATGTTTTCCGCCTTCGCAGATTATGCCCGCCTTCTCCGCGCCGGCTGGACCCTGTCCCGCCGGGATGCGCTGATCCCCCATGAATATGCGCATCTGACGCCGGCGGCCCTGCGCGCCTTCGGGGCGCTGTCGCGCCTTGGCGCCAACCGCCAGGGCCGCCCGGGAGAGCGCCTCGCCCACGCCTTCGAACGCCTCGGCCCTGCCTATGTAAAGCTCGGCCAGTTCATGGCGACGCGGCCCGACATTATCGGCTTTGAACTCGCCGGCGATCTCGGCCGGTTGCAGGACAAGATGCCGCCTTTCCCCGAGGCGCAGGCCCGCAAGGAGATAGAGGCCGCCTTCGGACAGCCGGTGGACGCGCTGTTTGACGATTTCTCTGCGCCCATCGCCGCGGCGTCGATCGCCCAGGCGCATCAGGCGAAGCTGAAAGACGGCCGCAAGGTCGCCGTCAAGATCCTCCGCCCACGGATTGAACAAAAAGCCGGCGAAGAGTTTCGCGCCTTCGGACGCGCGGCGCGCAACCTTGAAGCCGTTTCCAAAACCGTGCGGCGCATGGAGCCGGTGAAATTTGTCGAAACCCTGAAGGCCGCCGCCGCAATTGAACTTGACCTCCGGATGGAAGCCGGCGCCGCATCGGAACTCGCCGAAGACCTTGCTGGCGAAGACGGCGTGCGCGTGCCCGAAGTCATCTGGCCCCTGACGGCGCGGCGCATTCTGACCGTTGAATGGATCGACGGCACGCCCATGGGCGACCTCGCTGGTCTCGATGCGCGCGGGATCGATCGCAAGGCGCTGGCGAAGCTTGTCATTCATATTTTTCTGAAACAGGCGCTCCATATGGGGTTCTTCCACGCCGACATGCATCAGGGAAACATGATCGTCGACAAGGAAGACCGCCTCGCCCTGATCGATTTCGGCATTATGGGCCGCCTCGATGAGGAAGCGCGCACCACCTTCGCCGAGATCATCTACGGCTTCATCACCCGCGACTACGCCCGCACGGCGGAGGTCCACTTCGCCGCCGGCTATGTGCCGCCGGGCCATTCCATGGAGGCCTTTGCGCAGGCCCTGCGCGCTGTCGGCGAACCCCTGCAAGGGCGAAACGCCGCGCAGGTCGATATGTCCCGCGTGTTGCAACAGTTGTTTGACGTCACCGCTTTGTTCGACATGCATTTGCGGCCCGAGCTTGTTCTCCTGCAGCGCACCATGGTGACGGTCGAGGGGGTCGCGCGTTCGCTTGATCCCGAAATCGACATGTGGGCGGCGGCGACGCCGGTTGTGAAGGACTATGTGAACAAGGCCATCGGTCCCATGGCGCAAGCCGAAAAGCTGAAATCCGCGACGGTGAAGGCGCTCGAAGTGGCGCCGAAGCTGCCCCATTATGTTGAGGCCATTGGCAAGGCGGCGGAAATCTATGCGGCGCAGGGACCGGCGCAACAACCGGCGCGCAATGACAGGCCCGCGCGCCTCGCGCTGTGGGCGCTGGCGGCGGCCGTCACACTGCTCGCCGCCATCATCTTCAGTCGATAAAATTGTATCTATCCGCCTAACCGTTTTTTCGCAGTCCTATCCGATAGGTAACGTTCACGAACGGGAGGGCGACATATGTTCGGCTTAAAGTTCGGGGGAGCGAGAAAACAGGACACGGCGCCCGATGGCGAATTCATCATCGCGCGCCTTAACGCCAAGGTTCAACCGATTGACCGCGGCGATTATTATGAAGACCCGCTGACGGAAACGCTCGCGGCGCGTCATCTCGGCGAGGTCACCGGCGGCGGCACACAGCTGTCCGACGAGCCTTGCGGAATCGAATTCTGCGATTTGGAAATTTGCGTTCATGAGTCGGGCGAGGAAACCGTCGCCGCCATCATCGAACGGCTGGAAGCGCTGGGCGCGCCCAAGGGCTCGCGCCTGATTATCGAAGCGACCGACCGGCAAATTCCCTTTGGCGTCACCGAAGGGATCGCCGTCTATCTCAACGGGACGGAGCTTGCGGACGAAGTCTATCGCGATTGCGACGTCAATCATGTGATCGACGAGTTCGATCGGCTGCTGAAAGGCAAGGGCGCCTTTCGCGGCCACTGGCAGGGCGACCGCGAAACCGCGCTTTTCTGCTATGGCGCGTCCTTTGCTGAGATGAAGGCTGCTCTGGAGCCGTTCCTCAGCGAATACCCCCTTTGCGAACGCGCGCGGGTCGAGCAGATCGCGTGACTTTGGCGGACCAAAGCCCTATTTAGGGGTCATGGACGCCAAACGCATTCTTCTCATCATCGGCGGCGGGATCGCCGCCTATAAAAGTCTTGAACTGATCCGCGAGCTTTCCCGCCGCGGGATCAAAACCCGCGCGATCCTGACCCGCGCCGGGGCCGAGTTCATTACGCCCTTATCCGTCGCCTCGCTGACCGGTGAAAAATGTTTCACCGATCTTTTCGACCTGACCGACGAGGCGGAGATGGGTCATATCGAATTGTCGCGCTCGGCGGATCTTGTGGTGGTCGCGCCGGCGACGGCGGATCTGATGGCCAAGGCCGCAAACGGGCTCGCCAATGATCTCGCCTCGACCGCGCTGCTCGCCACCGACAAGCCAGTGATGATGGCGCCGGCGATGAATGTCCGCATGTGGGAACATGCAGCGACACAGCGCAATCTTGAAACGCTGAAAGGCGACGGCGCGATGATTGTCGGCCCGGACAAGGGCGACATGGCCTGCGGCGAATACGGATTTGGACGCATGGCCGAGCCGGTGCAGATCGCCGACGAAATCGAGGCGCATTTCCTGAAAAATGCGCACGGGCCCTTGAAAGGCCGGCGTATTCTCGTCACGGCGGGCCCGACGGTGGAGCCCATCGACCCGGTGCGCTTCATCGCCAACCGGTCGTCGGGCAAGCAGGGTTACGCGATTGCAGAGGCGCTGCGCAATCACGGCGCCGAGGTGATCCTTGTCACCGGCCCGACCCATGAAAAAATCCCGGCTGGCATCGAAGTCAAACAGGTGCAGAGCGCGCGCGAGATGATGGAGGCGTCGAACGCCGCCCTGCCGCTCGATTGCGCTGTGTGCTGCGCCGCCGTCGCCGACTATCGCCCGGAGATCGAGACCACGCACAAGATCAAGAAAGAGCGCGGCGGCCTCACCAATATTCCGCTCACGGAAAATCCGGACATTCTGAAGACGCTGTCGCAAATGAAAGAGGGCCGCCCACGCCTCGTTGTGGGCTTTGCGGCGGAAACCGATGACGTCCTCGGCCACGCGGAAGCCAAGCGCAATCGCAAGGGCTGCGACTGGATCGTCGCCAATGACGTCTCCCCCGGCGAACATTGCGCCATGGGCGGCGACCGCAACTCCATTATCCTCATCACCGACAAGGGCGATGAAGCCTGGCCGGAAATGTCGAAGGCGGATGTTGCGCGCAAACTCGCCGACAGTATCGCCGAGGCCCTGCGCGGCCCGACGCTCGTCAAAGCGGCTGAATAGGCGGCTTTAACGGGGCGATGGGGGAGGTTCTTGAGTTTCTGACAGGGATGATCGGCGCGCGACCGGTGGAGATCATCGCTTTCTTCCTTGGGATCGCCAACATCACGCTCCTCGTGCGGCGGTCGATCTGGAACTATCCCTTCGGCATCGCCATGGTCACGCTCTATGCGTGGATCTTTTATGGCGCGAAGCTTTATTCCGACGCGCTTCTGCAAATCTTTTTCTTCGTGGTGCAGGCCTATGGCTGGGCGCACTGGCTGACAAGACGCGATGAGCAAGGTCTTGTCATTGTCGCGCGCATCACGCCGCGCGCCGCCGTCGCCTCCGCCCTCGCCGCGCTCGCCGGAACCGCCGCGCTGGGCGGCGCTATGGCCACATGGACCGACGCCAGCTTTCCTTTTTGGGATGCGTCAGTCGCGGTGCTTTCCGTCATCGCACAGGTGATGCTCGCCCGGCGCCTTCTTGAAAACTGGCTTGTCTGGGTCGCGGTCGACATCGTCGCCATCGGGCTTTATTGGACCAAGGGTCTTTATCCCACTGCGGTGCTTTACCTGATGTTTCTTGTGATTTCGGCGATCGGCTATGTGAATTGGCGCCGCGCCTACAGCCGCGGCGAGGCTGTGACGTGAGCGAGCGCGCGCAAAAACGCCTGACTCTTCTCGGGCCTGAAAGCGTCGGCAAAACCATTCTGGGCGAGCGCCTCGCCAAGCGGTTCGACACGAGACTGGTGCGCGAATATGGCCGCACCTTCGATGAGAAAATCATGCAGCCGCGCTATAAACACGGCAAAGGCTGGCGCGAGGACGACCTGATCAACATCGCCGAGACCCACACCGCCATGCGCGCGGCGCTCTCGCCGCTCGCCGGACCGTTGCTGATCGAGGACACCGACGCGCTGATGACGGCGGTATGGGCGGAATATCTGTTGAATGCACCGTCGGTAAAGATTGAGGCCATGGCGCGCAGATCGCTCGCCGATCATTATCTTTTGCTGACGCCGGAAACACCGTGGACGGATGATGGCGTTCGTTACGCCGGCAAACAGGAAGAGCGCGAGTGGTTTTTCAACGCCGCGAAAAAACGCCTCGACGCGTGGAAGGCGTCCTACACCATCATCTCCGGCGCCGACTGGGATGACCGCGAACGCCAGGCGGTGAGTGTGGCCGAGCGGATGGTCAAGCAATTTTGATGCACCCCCTTCCCCCGGTTACGGGGGAAGCACCCGCGAAGCGGGGGATGGGGGCTTAACAACGCCCCCTCCGTCTCGCTCCGCTCGACACCTCCCTCGCAAGCGGGGGAGGAGAAACTCAACCTTCCACTCCCCACCCCAATAACGCGAGAAACACTCCAAAATGGCGAAAAAGGCCTGTTTTTTGAGGTTTGGTGAAGACTTATCCACCACCTCATGGACGGGCTTATAGTGCCCATTCGCGAGTGTTTGGCGTCCCTGCGGCTTGACTGCGGGGACCAGCGCTCAGGTCAATGAAGCGGCATCCGCGAAGAAAAGGTTCGGGACGCGCGCGGCGGCGCCATGCGCCGGAGAAAAGGCTGGAAAATCGCAATGAGCAGGAAATTCCAAATGGCGCCAGACTCACCTGCAGCCCAGGAAATCCGCGGGGCAAAACTGGCGGGCGCGGCTCAGACGTCGCCGCCGAGCCTTCGCACCATCTCCGCCATCGCCTCCGGCGGCGGCGCCTCGACGACGACCGGCTCCTTGTTTTTGGAAATGGGAATCACAAGCCGGCGGGCGTGGAGCATCATCGGATGGGCGCGCTCCGCTGCCGAAAGCTCCCCATACTGAGGATCGCCGAGGATCGGCGCGCCGAGGCTTTCAAGATGCACGCGAATCTGGTGCGTGCGCCCGGTTTTCGGCTTCGCCTCGATAAAGGCGAGCCCGTCTTTTTGCGCCAGCGTGCGATAGGTGGTGACGGCGCGCTGGCCGTCATCCGCGATGACGACGCGCCAGCCGGAGCCGCGTGTCTCTTTTTTGAGGGGCGCCTCGATCGTCCCCGACAGCTTTTCTGGCACGCCTTTTGTGACGGCCCAGTAGGTCTTTTCGACCCTGCCGTCGGAGAAGAGTTTGCCGAGCTTTCTCAAGGCTTTGGGGTGGCGCCCAAGCGCCAGGCACCCGGATGTGTCGCGGTCGAGCCGGTGCGCCAGCGCTGGCAGGCGCGGCAGGCCAAACCGCAACGCGTCGAAATAATTTTCAAGATTATCGCCGCCGCCGGGACCGCCATGCACCGGCAGCCCCGCCGGTTTGTCGATCACCAGCATCAAGCCGTCGCGATAAAGCAGGCGGTCGAGGAGGAAATCCGGTGCGTACGCCATTCAGCCCTGATGCTTCGTCCTTCGAGACGCAAAAAATCCTTCATCCTGAGGGGCCCGCCCTTCGAAGCCGCCTTCGGCTTCGTTCAGAATGAAGAGGGCCGTCTCGAAGGACATGAAGGATTTTTTGCTCCTCAGGATGAAGCACTCCCTATTCATCTATGCTTGCGCGCGCAGAAAGTCGCGCAACGGCCGGAAGCCCTCAACAATATCGTCATAGACATGACGCTTGAACGGCACGATCAGCGACGGCGCCTCTTCCAACTCGCCCCAGCGCCAGTCATCGAACTCCTGATGATCGTCCGCCTCCAGATCGATTTCGCTATCCTCGCCCGTGAAGATCATGGCCGCCCATTTCTGGCGCTGACCTTTCCAGTTTTTCTTTTTGTAGTCGGCGGGAAATTCATAGGCGAGCCAGCCGGGCGTCACGCACAAAAGCGTCGCCGAGGAAACGCCGGTTTCCTCTTTCAACTCGCGAAAGGCGGCGGCGGCGATATCTTCGTCCGGATCGACGCCGCCCTGTGGCATTTGCCAGCGATAAAGATCAGGCTTCTCGCCCAGACCGGAAAAATCACCGACGCGGCGGCCATACCAGACCTGTCCCTGTGCGTTGAACAGGACGACGCCCACATTGGGGCGAAAGCGTTTCAGGAGGTCTTTCTGGCTCATGGGAACTCTGGTGGCGGCGCGTCGACCAAGCCCTTACCGGGTTGCGGCGCTTGTCCGCAAGAGCGCAGAGGCAGGCGCCTGAGCGATGCCTTTTTGTTCGAGCCCGCGCGCCCAGACGGCGATTTCGTCAATCGTGGCGGCGTAGGCGTAGGTCTTACCCAGCGCAAAGCCGTCGCGTTTGGCCGCATTTTCAAGGGCCGCAAGCTCCCGCTTCACATCGCGAAGATCGGCGTCATCCGCTGCGGCGGGGATCATGCGGGTGACGGTGGCGATGGGAAGCCCGCCGGCGCTGCGCGAAGCGGCGCCCGTGTCATCGATATAACCAACGCCGGAATTTTTCAGCCGGTCGAGCACGGGACCGAGCGCATCGGCGTCGGCGGAGAATTTGGCGCCCATATAATTCGTGGCGGCGAAATAGCCGCCAAAACGCGCCATCAGCCAATCAAGGCGCTGAAGGTTTTCCTCTGGCGCGCGGGAGGTGAGAAGCCCCGCGGCGCCCAGCGCCTGCGCATTGACGCCATAGCCTTCCATGGGAAGTTCGATCAGAACTTCATGGCCGGCGTCGCGGGCTTTCTTGGTCCAGAAATCGAGATTTTTGGCGTAAGGCGCAAAAGACAGCGAAACCTCCGGCGGAAGATCGTCAATGGCGCGCTCGGTCACGGCGGCGTTGAGGCCGAGCCCGCCGACAATCACCGCGACGCGCGGCTTTGACCGCGAGCCTTCATAGGGGCGGGCGTAGTAACTGACCGGGCGGCGGCCGTCGGCGGCGACGCGCGGGGTGTTGCCGAGCGCCGTAACGCGCAGCATGGCGCTGTCAGGGTCGGGAATGGGCCTGATCGAAGGCCCTAGGGAAGCGGCGGCGACTGGCGTCGCCTTCTTCGCGCCGGGGATGGTGATGATGACGTCATCGGCGCTGTAGCGAACGTCGTCGGACTCATCATCCAAATAGTCATCTTCATAAAGCAGATCGTCTTCATCATCCGTACGAAGATCATCACCGCCTGGATAGATCAGAACCAGACCGTCTTCGGAATCTTCACCGGGAGCCGTTTGCGCGAGCTTTATTTCACCCGCCGGCGGCTGCCGCAGGACCGGCGCCTCGATGCGTTCTTCCGATCCGGGGGCCGGCGGCGCATTGCGCGCGAAAATTTCGATGCGATCCACGGGCAGCGCAATGCGGCCCGGACCTTCGCCTGTCCGCGCGGAATAGACCATGACGCCGGCGGCTCCCGCAAACAGCGCGAGCGAGCCGAGCCAGGCCCATGTCAGGCGGCTCAAAACCGGCGGTTTCATACGTCTGCGGCGAGGCATAAATCTTCAGACGACCTTCGACACGCGCTAACGGCGCCGCGCCCGGCATGGGGCGGCGTCCTGCGCCCCCACCCTAGGGAAAATAGGGTTAACCAAACGAAAACGGGGCCCATTATCCGCGCGGGATCAGAAAAAGTGGAAGCCGGTTTTTCGCCCGATCCCGCGCCCATAATACAAATGGGCGGCGCAAGCGCCGCCCATTGGACCGTTTCTTCTGTAAAATCAGGAGTTCCCTTTAATGCGCCGAAGCATGCTCCTCGGTGCGCGCTGCGCCCGCATCGGCGAGGGCCTGATTATAGGCTGTGGCGTCAGCGAGAATTTCAAGCGCACGGTTGAGCTGGCAGTCGACCGGGGTCTCCCCGTCTTCCTCGAAGGAGCAGAGGAACGGCTCGACTTTCGGCTTGCCATCCTCACCTTCTGCGGCCGCAACCTCCTCGGTTTCGGCTTCTGCATCCGTCTCTTCATCGGCGACGTCGAGCGCGTTTGGCAGGTCTTTTTCGCCGGGGCGTTCAACCAGTTCGTCCTGGCCCGGATAGATCACCGGCATCGCGATATCCGGTTCAATGCCCATGGCCTGAATGGAGCGGCCGGACGGTGTGTAATAACGCTGCGTCGTGAGGCGCAGGGCGCCCTGAAGCCCGTTCTGAAGCGGGATCACTGTCTGCACCGAACCCTTGCCGAATGATTTCGTGCCCAGCAGCAGGGCGCGATTGCGGTCCTGCAAGGCGCCGGCGACGATCTCGGATGCTGACGCCGAGCCGCCATTGATAAGAACCACAACAGGCTTGCCGTTCAGCCGGTCGCCGGGCGTGCCCATTTCGCGCATGGTGTCGCGTGGACGGCGACCGCGGGTGGAGACGATCTCACCACCGCTGAGGAACGTGTCGGAAACCGCCACCGCCTGATCCAGAAGCCCGCCCGGATTGGAGCGCAGATCAAGGACAAGGCCTTTAGGCCCGCCGGGAATGTCTTTTTCAAAGCTCTTGATCGCCTTCATCAGGCCGTCGCGGGTCTGCTCACTGAAATTGGTGATGCGCACATAACCGAACTGGTCGTTCTCGACGCGCGAGATCACCGAGGGAACATTGACGATGTCGCGCACCAGCGTCAGGTCGAACGGCTCTTTCTCGCGGTCGCGCACGACGCCAATATCGATCTTGGTGCCTTTCTCGCCCTTGAGCTTGGAAATGGCTTCGTCGAGAGACATGCCGAAAACATCTTCGCCGTCGATTTCAACGATCAAATCATCGGTCTTCATGCCGGCCCGGGCCGCAGGCGTATCGTCAATCGGGCTGACGACCTTCACATAGCCTTTGTCGGGGCCTTCATTGTCCATTTGCACGGTGATGCCGAGACCGGCGAAAGAGCCGCGCGTCTGCTCCTGCATGGTCTGGTAATCTTCGGCGGTGAGATAGCTCGAATGGGGATCGAGCGTGTCGAGCATGCCGTCGATGGCGCCTTTGATAAGATCGGCGTCTTCCGGGTCGGCGACATAATTCTCGTGCACCTGCTCAAAGACCTCACCGAAGAGATCGAGCTGGCGGAATGTGTCCGCGGAAATCGACGGTCGCGCAAAGACAGCGCTCGACAGGACGCCAAAGACCAGCGCGCCGCCGCAAGCGGCCGCGATCAGGGCGCCGCTGGAATAGCGCTTGCCGCGCGAATGAACTGTCGAAGAGCGGAGAGCGTTTTTAGGGCTTTTGACCATTGATAATCTACACCTTGCTTGGGCCTCCATCATTGGAGGCTTTCCATAGTCTTACGGGAGAGCCACAACGCCGGGTTAACGGGCTCTCCATTTTTGCGGATCTCGAAATCCAGCGCGCCCCCGCCGGACATCTCCGCCACCGGTTCCCCGGCCGTGATGCGCTGGTTCTCCTCCACCAGGAAACGACCAACGCCCATAAACAATATATGGTAGCCATCGCCAACGTCCAGCAGGATGAGATTGCCAACTTCAGGCCAGCTTTGAGCAAATTTGACCCTTCCCTCGAACGGAGAGGTCACAATGGCTTGATCGCGCACGGAAAATCGGAGGCCTTCGAAAATCCCGCCTTCCGGACGGGACTTGCCGTAATCTCCTGTTAACCGTCCTGCGACCGGCGCGCGCAGGGCGCCGCGCGCCTCTCCAAAGGCTTTGGCGGTGATAACCGGCTCCGGCGCGGTGCGTTTGATGCTCGGCAGGTTCGGGGTTGAGGACGGCTCCGGCAGGGCCTCTTTGGGTGCCGGGGGCTTCAGCCGCGGGGTGATCAGATGGGCGAGCCGGGACAGGCGGTCGATCAGCTCCCGCAAGGTTGAGGCCTGCGCGGCGATCCGCGCCGTCTCGCGCTGGGCGGAGGCGGCGAGCGCCTCGGCCACATTATGCTCCTGCTCTTTCTTCGTTAGTAGCTCAGCCAAGACATCGCGGCGCGCCGCGAGGGCGCCGCTTTCCTTGGTGAAATTTGCGCGGTCCCGATCCAGATCCCGGGCGAGGGCGGCGAGACGTTCAATAGCGCCGCGAAGGCGCGCGGCGCGGGCTTCGACTTCCGGCGCGGCGTCAGACAGAAGCATCGCCGCACGCGCCGCTTTGTTGGCGTCTTCCGGGTTAACGAGCAGCGCCGGCGGGCGCGACATTTCCAGCGACTGAAGCGCGGCAAGCACATCGGAAAGATTCTCGCTTTCCTTTTTCAGCGCCGCCTCGGCTTCGATCTTTTCCGCTTCGAGTTCGTCGATGGATTGTTCAAGCCCGGCGACCTTGCGCTCCGATTCCTGAATGGAATTCGCCGTTTCGATCAGGCTGTTGCGCAGCGCCGAGACCTCGCGCTGCTTGGCGGCGGCTTCGTTTTTCAGGCGCTTTTCTTCTTCCGCGCGTTCCTTGAGCTGTTGCTCCACCGCCTTGAGCTCATCGGAATCGACCTGCGCGCGCGCATGCAGCGGCGTGAGAAAAGCAAGCGCGAAAAGGAAAAGCCGCAGCGTCATGAACGATGATAAGGGTGGCCGGAGAGTATGGTCATGGACCGGTATAGTTGCTCCGCCAGCATCGCCCTGACAAGCATATGCGGCCAGGTTGCTTTTCCAAAAGAGATGAGATGATCGGCCTTCTCACGCAGCGGCGCATCATGTCCGTCGGCGCCGCCAATGAAAAACGCCGCCTCCGGCGCGCCGTCATCGCGCATTCGCTCAAGCAGGGCGGCTAGTTTTTCGCTGGAAATATTTTCCCCAGCTTCATCGAGAACGAAGAGTTTGGCGCCGTCAGGCGCGGCGGCGAGGAGAAGTTCGCCTTCGCGTTTTTTAAGCGCCGGGCCCGACAGCGCCCTCGGCGCCTCGAATTCCTTTAAGGCGACGTCGGAAAATCCGATGCGGCGCCCGAAGCCGCACGCCCGGTCGAGATAGTCTTCGACGAGCGTTGCCTCGGCGCGCCCGCGCATTTTGCCGATGGCGGCGATCATGAGCCGCATGGGCGGGACTTCCTTGTGTGTGCGGCTTGTGTGTGGCCGGTTCTCAGGCGTCGGATTTCGCAGGAATGTGCGCCGCTTCCGACCAGGCGCGTTCAAGATTGTAAAAATCACGCACTTCAGGGCGGAAGAGATGAACGATCACATCCTCAGCGTCGATCAGGACCCAGTCGCAGGCGCCTGCGCCTTCGATCCGCGCCCGGCCCATGCCGGCGGCCTTGAGCTGTCGCATGACCTTGTCAGCCATGGCGCTCACATGGCGCTGCGAACGGCCCGATGCAATCACCATGGCGTCGGCGATATCGGACTTTCCCGCCAGCGGGATGGTGACGACATTCTCGGCTTTATCGTCATCAAGCTCTTGAAGAATGAGGGATAAAATTGCCTGGCTGCGTTCTTCGGGAGTGAGGTTCGCCAATGCGCCCTCAGTCTCCTGCCCCAGATGGGACTGGTTTGCAGCCAGTCCTATTGCGGCCTTACCGGCGGCCGCGGCGCCATGCTGTGCGTTCAGCTCCGCTCTCCATACGCTGCGCGGGAACGTTCCCGCATGACAGATATAGTGCCGTTTCCGGCCCGCTCCAACCGGAACGGCCAAATTAGCTGTTGCTCAAAAGGCACGCGCCGAACCAGGCCTTTTCGTCAGTCCATGATTTTTCAAGGCGCCAGGGGGTTTGGTTAACCAAAGCCTTAAGCTTTTCGAGCGTGAATTTATGCGAGTTTTCCGTATGCAGCGTCTCGCCGGGAACAAAGCCATAGGGCTCGCCATCGACCTCAATCACCGTGGCGCGCTTGGCGCGCAAGTGCATTTCGATGCGGTCCTCAATGTCATTGTAAAAGGCGTAATGTTCGAAATCATCGATATTGAGCTTGGCGCCCAATTCCGACTTCATCCGTGCAAGGAGGTTCATGTTGAACGCCGCCGTCACGCCGCGCGCATCATTATAGGCGGCTTCAAGCACAGCTTTATCCTTGACGAGATCGACGCCAATCAGGAATTGCGCGCCGGGCCCGAGCGTCGCCGAGGCCCGCTCCAGAAAACTCTTCGCCGCCGACAGGGTCATATTGCCAAGGGTCGAGCCCGGAAAATAGCCGAGCCAGTGATCGGCGGGCGGAAGAACGCTTTTCGGGAGCTCAATAGGCGAATGAAAATCGGCGCAGATCGCCGCGACAGGGATCGGCAGCACCTCCGCAATAGCTGATGCGTTTTCAAGCAGATGATCGCGGGAAATATCCATCGCCACATAAGCGGCCGGCTCTTTCAATCCGTTCACGAGCCATTCGATTTTTTCGCTGGAGCCGGAGCCATATTCAAAAATCGCCGCGCGCGGCCCGATCGCAGCGGTGATCTCAGCAGCGTTTTCCAGAAAGACCTTTTTCTCGGTGCGGGTCGGATAATATTCATCAAGCCCGGTGATCTGATCGAACAGCTTGGAGCCCGCGTCGTCATAGAAATATTTCGGTGAAATGGTTTTCTGCGGCAGCGACAGCCCTTCGATCACATCGGCGCGGAAATCGCCGAGATCAGGATGAAGATCGAGAAAAAAGGCGAGCGCGCCACAAGGGGCGATAAGGTCATCGGGACGGTCTATGGTTAGGGAATGGCTGATTTTTCTGCTCCTGATGGCGGTTGAGGAAAGCGGATTTTCCGTATCCGCAAAGAACACCCATACGGGCGGGTCGGTTTCACTTAGCGACATGGCGTCTTCAGGGTCGATGCGAAAAACGCCGAGCTCTTTTGCAGCTTCGCTCACGAGTGCGTCATTGCTGTGACCGGGGCGGTTAAAAACCGCGATCGGCACGGTTTCGGCGATATGGCGCCAGTCTTTCCAGCGATGAAAATTCGCGAGCCCGTCGGCGCCCATGAGCCAGACAAAGGCGGCGTTCGGATTGATCGCCTGCAGCGCGTCGAGGGTTTCAGCGGTATATTGCAAACCGCGGCGGCGCTCAAAGTCGCTGACGACGATATCGGGATGATTGGCGACGACCCGCGCCAACCTCAGGCGGTCTTCATAGGCCGCGTAAATCTTGGGATCTTTGAGCGGATTGCCCGGCGTCACCAGCCACCACACGGCGTCGAGCCCCATCCGCTCCAGCGCGGCAAGTGAAATCTCGCGATGGCCCTGATGCGGCGGATTGAACGAGCCGCCCAGCAGCCCGATACGACGGCGCTCTGTCTTCTGACTTGACGGCAAGGACCACCCCCGGCTGCGGCGGGCCCTACTTAAGGGGGCCGAGAGGAGAATCCAACCGGCGCGGCGATCAAACAGCCGTTACGGCGTCCACTGCTCGTCTTCCGGCTCGTCAATCTCGACCGGTTTTATCTGTTCACCGCGCGCAGCGGCGGCCAGCGCCATGAGCTTGTGCAACAAGGGCTGAATGCCCTTGCCGGTCGCCCCTGAAATGATTTCCACATCAACGCCGGACGCATCTGAGAGGGCGACCTTGCGCGCCTCGATCTCTTCCGGCGTCAGCGCGTCGATCTTGTTGAGCGCGACGATTTCCTGTTTTTTCGCGAGGTCCTGGCTATACGCCTCAAGCTCGCCGCGCACAGTGCGCCAGGCGCCCACGACATCTTCCTGCGTGCCGTCCACGAGATGAAGCAAGGCCGCGCAGCGCTCCACATGACCGAGAAAGCGGTCACCGATCCCCGCGCCTTCATGGGCGCCTTCGATCAGGCCGGGAATATCAGCGAGGACGAAACTTTGCCCCTCGCCGACGCGCACGACACCGAGATTGGGGTGAAGCGTCGTAAACGGATAGTCCGCGATTTTTGGTTTCGCAGCGGAAACCGCCGCCAGAAAGGTCGACTTCCCCGCATTGGGAAGACCCACAAGGCCAATATCGGCGATCAGTTTCAGACGCAGCCAGATCGTGCGCTGCTCTCCCGGCTGGCCGGGATTGGCGCGCCGCGGCGCCTGGTTCGTGGACGACTTGAACCGCGCATTGCCGAAACCGCCGTTGCCGCCCTTGGCGAGCAACACGCGCTCGCCCGGCGTATCGAGATCAGCGATCAGCGTTTCTTCGTCTTCTTCGAATATCTGCGTGCCAACCGGCACCTTGATCACAAGATCCTCGGCCGAAGCGCCGGTACGGTTCGATCCCTCGCCGGGACGCCCGCCCTTGGCTTTGAAATGCTGCTGGTAGCGATAGTCGATGAGCGTATTGAGATTTTCAACGGCCTCGGCCCAGACATGGCCGCCCGCGCCGCCGTCGCCGCCATTGGGGCCGCCGAATTCGATAAACTTCTCCCGCCGGAATGACAGACAGCCATTACCGCCGGCGCCGCTTTGGACATAGATTTTCGCGCGATCAAGGAATTTCATGGTCGGGTTCTACCGAGAGAAGACGCCGCAGGCCATGGGCGATCGGGCCCTACGGAAACTTTAATTGCAAGGCGCGGCGACTTGGACGACTTTCGCCGCCCTTTCAAGACTTTAATAAGGCGATTGGGGCCAAATGCCCCGGTCCGTCCCTGCGAGCCTCATGAACCAGCATGCGCCCCATACCGGCTTTTTGAAGTCACGCCTCAGCGCGCTGAAAAGGCTCGTCCCAGAAGGCGCGCCTGTCGTTCATTTCGATTACGCCGTTTACCACAATGTCGGCGACATCCTGATTTCCTACGCGACGGAGGCGTTTTTCAGGGATAACGGCAACCGGGTCATCGACAGCTATTGCATCCAGAATTACCGCAAGGCGCTGTCAAAACAGTTTTCGCCGGACACGGTCTTCGTGTTTCAGGGCGGCGGCAATTTCGGCGATGTGCACAAGGCGCATCAGCGGCTGCGCGAAGATGTCATGCGGGCGCATCCGGCGCAGCAGGCCGTCATCTTTCCACAAACAGTGTTTTTCAAAGACCCGAAATCGCTGGAAAGCACCGCCGCGCTTTTCGCCCGCTTCGAAAATCTCACGATATGCGGGCGCGACCAGATAACCGTCGCCATGTTGCAGCAACACTTTCACAACAACATCGAAGCCTTGCCGGACATCGCGCACTATCTCGATGGCGCTATCGCGCAGCACGGGCAGACCCCGTCCGCAGGAACGCTGTATTTTGTCCGGCAGGATCACCCGGGATTTGCAAACGCCGACATCGACGCCATCGCCGGCGCGCCGCAGGACAGCCTCCTCGACTGGCCGGGTTTCCTGTCTGCACATGACTGGCGGATGATGAAGGCCGGACATTACCTGCACCGCCTCGACGAAAAGACCCTGCACACACCGTTGCCGCTAGCGCTGTGGCGCGCCTGGCGCACAGGACTCGTAATCCGCGCCTTTCGCCTTTTTCAGGAACATGAAGAGGTGGTGACCAACCGCCTGCACGGCCTGATTCTCGCCATGCTGTGCGCAAAACCGGTTCGCGCCTTCGAGACAGGTCATGGAAAACTGACAACTTACTACCAGTCCTGGTTGCGCGATGATCCTTCTGTCAGCATTGACGAACAGTGCGAAAAATCCAGCCTGATGGCGGCCCTCGCCAATCAGTGACCGGCTGAGGCTGCGTTGCAGTCTTGTATGCACGGGCTCCTTCCCGCACATAAGCGAGGTTCAAAAGGAGCCCTTCATGTCCGCGACGACCGATATTCTGTTCACGCCGTTCACATCAGAAAATCTCAACCTTAAAAACCGTATTGTCATGGCGCCCATGACCCGCAGCTTTTCGCCGGACAATATTCCGGGCGAGGATGTCGCCGCCTATTACCGTCGCCGCGCCGAGGGAGATGTCGGACTTATTCTCACCGAAGGCGTCTCGACCAATCAAACGACCGCGAGCGGCACACCGAATGTGCCCAATATCGTCACGGACGCCGCAAAAGCAGGCTGGAAAAAAGTCGTCGACGGCGTCCATGGCGCGGGCGGCAAGATCGGCGTCCAGCTCTGGCATGAAGGGCCTTACCGCAACCCTGAAAAAACGGCCCATCCCGATATTCCGTCCTGGTCGGCCTCCGGGGTGAAGGTTCCGGGCAAGGCGATTTGGGAGCCGATGTCGGAAGCCGAAATAGAAACCGCCATCACCGAGTTTGTCGACGCCGCCGTCGCCGCAAAAGAGCTCGGCTTTGACGCTGTCGAATTTCACGGCGCGCATTCCTATCTCCTCGACAGCTTCTTCTGGGATCAGACCAATCTGCGCGACGACAAATGGGGCGGCGACTGGAAAGGCCGCACCCATTTCGCCTGTGAGATCATTCGCCGGACACGGGAAAAAGTCGGCGCGAACTATCCGCTGATCATCCGGCTGTCGCAATGGAAGCAACAGGATTTCAGCGCCAAGACGGCGGCGACGCCGCAGGAAATGGAGCAATGGCTGGCGCCGCTAGTCGAGGCCGGCATTGATATTTTCCATATGTCGCAGCGCCGTTTCTGGGAGCCGTCCTTCGAAGGCTCAGCGCTCAATGACGCCGGCTGGGCGAAGAAAGTCACCGGCAAACCGGCGATTTCAGTTGGCTCTGTGGGACTGTCCGGTGAGTTTATCGCCGCCTATGGCGGTGAGGCATCAGAGCCCGCCAGCCTTGACCGCCTGGTTGAAATGATGGACCGCGAAGAGTTCGATCTGATCGCCGTCGGCCGGGCCTTGTTGCAGGATCCGGAATGGGTTGTGAAAATTCGCGACGGCCGCAACGGCGATCTGCAGAATTTCACCAAAGACGCACTTGGGAAACTTTATTAGGAAACCTCTTTATGCTGACAGTTCATCACCTGGAAAACTCCCGGTCGCAACGCATTCTCTGGCTCCTGGAAGAGCTTGGCGCACCTTACGAAGTCAAGCGATATGAGCGAAACAAACAGACCAATCTCGCGCCGCCGGAACTGATGAACGTGCATCCGCTCGGCAAGTCGCCAGTGATCGACGACAACGGAAAAATCTTCGCCGAGACGGGCGCGATGATCGAGCATATTCTTGACGCCTATGGCCACGGCAAGTTTCGCCCCGCCCCGGGAACCCCGGCCTTCGATCAATACCGCTACTGGATGTATGCGGCGGAAGGAACCTACATGCCGCCGCTTGTGTTCACGCTGTTCGTGAACCGGATTGAAACGGCACCGATGCCGTTTTTCGCCAAACCAATCGCAAAGAAAATCGCCAACTCCATACGCGAAGGCTATCTCAACCACACGATGAAAGCGCAATATGATTTCCTTGAAGCGACGCTGAGCAACACGCCATGGCTCGCCGGAGACGACATCACCGCAGCGGACATCATCATGAGCTTTCCCGTGGAGGCATTCTCTGCACGCGGCGCTGGCGGCGACGCCTACCCCAATATCGCGGCCTACCGGATGCGGTTTCAGGCGCGGCCCGCCTATGCCCGCGCGCTGGAGCGCGGCGGCCCTTACGCGCTGATGGGGTAAGTCACAATTTCGTGTGGGATTTGTGCAAGGGAGCCATTTCCACGCCATAATCGCGACTTCCTTTGGACACCGGCCTTTCCTAGATAAAGCTCAAGACAACAGGAGACGACCCATGAGCCTTGCGCTTTTGTCTGCTATTTCCCTGATGTGCGTTGACGGCGCCATGGCCGCGCGACCAGCAGCGCATGAGCCTGCGCAACCGATTATTCTGGCGCAGGCGGAAACGCCCGCAGCAACGCAGCCCCAACCACAACCGGAAGAGATCGCCGTTGAAGACGTTAGCGCGGCGGCGGTGAACACAGCAGAACCCGGCGCCGACGCCGTGAGCGCTGACTTGCGCGATGACTATGACGGCCCCCTCGCCTTTGAAGATGAAAACGACGAGGCGGTCGTTGAAAAACTGATCGGCTGGCTTGAAGGGCTCGATACGTTGCAAGGCGACTTCACCCAGATCGCACCGTCCGGCGCTATCTCGGAAGGCAAGTTTTACCTGCGGCGCCCGGGTCTTTTGCGTTTTGAATATGATCCGCCTGCCCCGCTTTTGATCGTCGCCAATGGCGGCATGGTCTATGTGCGCGATGAAGAACTTGAGACAACGGACTCTTATCCCGCCGGCAAAACGCCGTTGAAATTTCTGTTACAGAAAAAGATCGATCGCGATGACGCGCGCGTTGTCTCCGTCGACCGCGGCGTCGACACCGTCGCCATCACCTTTGCGTCCGAGGACGAAGAAACCGAAGGCGAACTCACCATCATCGCCGATGCGCCCGATCTGAAACTGCGCCGCTGGATTGTGCGCGACCTTCAGGGCGGGATCACCGTCGTCACCCTCGACAAGGTGGTTTATGGCGAGCGCCTCGCCAACAGCCTTTTCCGGGCGCCTGATGCGGGTGGCCGGTTCCTGGACAGGTAGGTCATTCTGGTCCACCGAATGCTTGCCATTTTGTAACAGTGTCACACGCAAGTTTTTTTTCGTCTTCCTATTGAAAAAACGCCCCCTGATGCGTTAATGTAACACTACGCGATAGGCAATGATGTTGGGCCGGCGTTGCCCCCCCGCTTGCAGGCCTGATATGCCAACCGCGTCGCCGGAATATCCCCTCCCGGCGTAGGCGCAACAGCGCAGCTTGGCGTCCGATCTTCGTGATCGGACGCCTTTTTTCTTTGGCGCCGCGAGCCTATGTCTGACGCAGCCTCGCACTCGCGGGCGCCCGCCGAACCGTCGATTCCGGAAGGACCCTTTCATGGACGAAACCGATCTCGAAGACCTGGAACGAGAGCTGCCGGGCCTTGCCCGTCTGTCGCGCTTCGCCCGCTCCCTCGACCGCATTCCGTGGTTCGCCAATATCGGCGAGGCGCTGACCCCCGGCGCGAAAGCGGCGGCGGAGGATTATTGCGCGGGGCTTGGCTTTCCGGACGCCGAGATCGCCATGCTGATGGACTGGGAGGATGCGGCCTCAGTCGCCGAGAGCCTCGACTGGCAGAGCGCCGCCTGGGAAGCCGAAGAATCCCTACGCGCGGACCTGACGGGCCGGGCCCTCGATCTTCTTTCCGAGGACGCCTTGCGGATCGGCATGGCGCTGATCGCCGAGAAAGTATCCGAACCCGCCAAGGACGCCGTCGAGGAGCTCTCCTATCTCAGCGACCTCGACGACGAACAGATCAAGACGCTCTGCGTCGGCGCGGCTGTGCAGGCCGCCAACGGCGCGGCGCTCGCTCTGATCGCGGCGGCGGATAGTGATTTCGACGCCGAAAATCACCCGCTGGCGGCCAAGTTTCGCCTGTTTGAATTCGGCCGTTGGCCGGTTTGCATCACCGGCTCGTCCTTCAACCTGTTCTGATTTCCAGAAGCGCCGCGGCGAGCAGATAAACCGCGACTGCCGTCAGGATAAAGCGAAACCCCTTGCGGAAAGTCTCCTCCGGCATGGCCCGCAGATAATGGGTGCCCATATAGGTGCCGGCGAAACCGGAGATCAGGATCGCTCCCAAAAGCCACGCCCATTCCCCATAGGCGAAGCCGAGCAGGCCAAAGGCCGTGATTTTCATGATGTGCTGGATCACCATGGCCGCCGCATGGGTCGCGACGATATTGAGCCGGCCGAGCGCAGTCGCCGACAGCATCGCCGCCACAATCGGGCCTGTGGCGCTGAAAAACATGGTGAGAAACCCGGTCACGACCCCCACAGTGAAATAGGTCGCCTTGCCGGGGGCGAAGCCTTTCAGTTTCGGCCCCCAAAGGCTCCAGATGACAAAAGCGCCCACACCCCCGCGCAACAGCCAGACCGGCGTCTCCACCGCAAGGCGGCCGCCGAACCCGGCGCCGATCAGCCCGCCAAGGCTGAACCACAGGACAATCGGCCAGACCACTTCCCTGCGCTGGAGATAGAACCGCCCGGCGTTGGCCCCGGCCTGAGCCGCCCCGTGAACCGGCACCACCGCGGCGGCGGGAAACACCGCGCTCATCACGGCCAGCAGCGCCAGCCCGCCCCCAAGCCCGAAGGCCGCCGTGATCGCGCCTGTGAAAAAGCTTGAAAAAACGACCAGTATGGCGGCCCACAAGGGGATCGCATCCGGCAAAAATTGCGCGAGGCTCTCCATCGACCGCCGCTCCTACGCCGCGCCGGCCCATCCGGCAATTGCGCAGAGCGTCTGGGGGGCCGCTTGCGTCTTGACGCTCCCGCGCCCGCCCCCTATCCGGGGCCATACTCCCGCCCCCCATGAGAGCCCGCCCGCCCCATGAAAATCACCACCTGGAACATCAATTCCGTCCGCCTACGGATCGATCACGTCACCCGTTTCCTCAAGGAAGAAGCGCCGGATGTGTTGTGTCTTCAGGAAATAAAATGTCTGAACGATAATTTCCCGGCAAAGGCGCTGAGCGCCGCGGGCTATGAACATCAGGCGGTGTCGGGACAGGCCGGTTATCACGGCGTCGCTATCATTTCGAAACTGCCGCTGAAAAATGTTGAAATCCGCGGCTTCTGCGACAAGGGCGATTGCCGCCATATCGCGGCGAGCGTCGCGGGCGGCATCCGCATCCACAATTTTTACGTGCCCGCGGGCGGCGACGAACCGGACCCAAAGAAGAACGAGAAATTCGCGCACAAGCTCGATTTCCTTGACGAGATGCGCGACTGGTTCGGTGAGCTGGGCCCGCGCTCGAAAGCGGTGCTGGTGGGCGATCTCAACGTGGCGCCGACGGAAAACGATGTCTGGTCCCACAAACAGCTTTTGAAAGTCGTCTCGCACACGCCTATCGAAGTTGAAAAACTGAACGCCGTCATCGCGTCTCACGGCTGGGTCGATGTGGCGCGCGAACTGATCCCCGAGCCGGAAAAGCTGTATACTTGGTGGTCCTATCGCGCGAAGGACTGGCGCGCATCTAATCGCGGCCGCCGTCTCGATCATATCTGGGTCAGCCCGGCCCTGAAAAAACCGGCGCTGGCGCTGGGCCGCGACGCCTATCGCATTCATGACGACGCGCGCGACTGGGAGAAACCGTCGGATCATGCGCCGGTGTCGCTGAAATTCGATCTATAGCTGCGGCTCGATCGCCGCGATAAACGCGTCGATGTCGTTTTCTTCATTATAAAGATGAACCGAAATGCGCACCGCGCCGAGGCGTGTGTCATGGCCGACGCCCGCTTTCGCCAGCGCTTGCGCGGCCGCCTCATAATCGCGAACTTTTATCAAGGCGGCGGAGCCGCGCGCGCCTTCGTTCGTAGATGAGATAAATGCATCGCGCGGCAGCGCATTGATGAGGCGCGACAACAGGCGCTGGTTATGCGCATAGATCGCATCAACTCCGTGCGCGTTGATAATCTCATGCGCCGCAGCCGCCCCGGCGAAAGGCGCGACCGACGGCGTGCCGCCAGTGAAGCGCGCAGCGCCCTGCGCATAATCGAAATGATGAATATCGAACTCGAATGGATCTTCATGCGAGAACCAGCCCACATCAAGCGGCCTGCATTGCTTCGCAGTGTCCGGATTGGCCCAAAGCCAGGCGGCGCCAGCCCCGCCGCACAGATATTTAAGCGAAGTGCCCACAGCGAAATCCGGCCGCCAGTCATTGAGCTTCAAAGGAACCGCGCCTGCCGCCTGGGCCGCATCCACCAGCGAGAAAACGCCCGCCGCGCGGGCCCGTTTTGCAATCTCTTCAATCGGGGCCAGCACCGACGAATTCGAATAGACCTGCATGGGAACGACCATTTGCACGTCATCGGCAAAGGCGCGGGCCCAGGCATCCGGGTCGGCGAGACGGTCGCCCCCGGGGATAAACTCAAGCTCGTAGTCGTGGCGCGCGCCCTGCGCCAGCGCGAAACCGACGGTGGGAAAAGCGTCTTCGGTCAGCACAATTTTTGTACGGCCTTTTCGTTCCGGCAGGGAGAAAAGGATTTTTGACACGCCCCCAGAAACATTCGCCTGCGGACAAATATCGCCCGGCGCCGCGCCGATGATCGGCGCCAGCCCGGCTTTGAAACGCTCTAGCGTCTCAAACCACGGGCCCCAGACATGGAACCCTTCGGTGCGCCAGGGATCCGCATAGCCGGCCATGACCGCCCTTTCCCAGGACTTTGGCTGGGCCCCGACCGAATGGGACAGGAAATAATGCTTTCCCGGCAGATGAAACCTGTCCGCGTCCATCAGCCTGCAAGCCGTCGCAATTCATCGCGCGTCATCTCTCCCGGCACCACCGTCACCGGAATGCGCCGCGCGCCGAGATAAGCCGGATTTTTGGCAAGCGCCGACACGAGCGGACCCGGCCCGGAGCTTTCCGTCGAAGCGCCAAGCACGAGGATCGACATCGCCGGGTCCTCGTCGATGAGTTTTCGGATTTCGTCCACCATCACTCCCTCACGCACAATCTCTTCCGGGTCCTCGCCCGATTGCGCTTTCACCTCGGCGGCGAATTCGCGAAGGATGCCTTCGGCCTTTTCATGGGCTTCGGCCCGCATGGTCTCCGCGACCGTGGCCCAATGACCGAATTCCGGCGGTTCGACAATCGCAAGCAACGCCACACGCGCATTGGAGCGTCGGGCGCGCCGGCCTGCAAAAAACGCGGCGAGGCGCGCTTCCGGCGCGGCGGAGGCAATCACCAGAAATTTGATGCGATCGTCGTCGCCGTTTTCGTTGCTGGCTTCACTCATAGACCCAGCATGCCCTGAAACGGGCTTGAAGGTCCATGTGGGCGCCCACCCGAACATAATAAAGAAAGCCCGGCTTGACCCCATGCGCCCCACCCGGTAGGCGCGACCAGGGCGAAGGGGCATCTCATGCGCGGTTATTTCGGCATCGGTTCAGAACGCATTTCAAAGGCGATGAATCTGGGCGCGGTCTTGAGGACCGCCCACGCCTTTAACGCGAGCTTCGCCTTCAGCATCAAGGCCCATTACAAGGCGCGAGAGGTCAATCTCGCCGATACGTCGAAATCGGACACACATCTGCCGCTTTACGAATGGGCGACGCTTGACGACATGCGCCTACCCAAGGGCTGCGTTCTGGTCGGGGTCGAGCTTGATGATCGCGCGGTCGACCTGCCAAGCTTTCGTCATCCCTTGAACGCGGCCTATCTCCTGGGCCCGGAAAAGGGCAGCCTGTCGCCCGAAGCCAGCGCGCTGTGCACGCACCTTGTGAAAATTCCAACGCGGTTTTGCGTCAATCTTTCGATCGCCGCAGCTGTGGTCATGTATGACCGCATGATCTCCATGGGCGGCTATCCGCCGCGCCCGGTAAGCTCAAGCAACAGCATTGGCGGCCCGCCTCCGACAGCTGAATGGCGCGCGCCGCGAAGGCGCTAAACGCTGTAAAAAAGAAAACGCCGCTCTTTTGGAGCGGCGTTTGCCTGTCATCAAAATCCCGTGAGACTTGATCTGTTGTAAAAGGCTCTAGCGACGCTTCGTCCGGCGCTTTTTCGTGGTCTTGCGCTTCGCGGTCGTTTTACGCTTGGCGGGCGCCTTTTTCTTGGCGGCCTTGCGCGTGGTTTTCTTTTTCGCCGGGGCGGCGGCGCCTTCGGCCATCTTGTCGAGAGCCTCGGCATAAGTGCGCAGCGATTTCATGAACGCGGCCTGCTGGGTTTTCGGCAGAACGGCGAGCGCAGCATTTTCAGCCTTGGCGACTTTCGCATTGGCGGCGGTCAGCATGCGTTTGCCAGCCGGCGTTATCGATACGGCGTTGGCGCGCGCATCTTCCTTGGTGCGTTTGCGCGACAAAAGGCCCTTTTTCATCATCCGCGCGATCATGTCAGCGAGAGTGGAGCGGTCGATGCCCGTCTGCTGCACCAGATCGGTCTGGCTAAGACCGGCATTCTGGGCGACGACGTGAAGGACCTCATATTGACGCGGGGTCGGACCACTGGCGCCAACTTCGGTGGAATAAAGGTCATGGGCGTATTGCTGCGCGCGGCGCAACAGATGGCCTGGCGAGTTCTTCAGTGAGTAAGCCATATTATTCTCCGTTTTTGGCTACTAAAAGGCGAATAGAACGTAAAAAAGCGATTTTGAGCTATCTTAGATCACCAACACTCCGGTCACGGCGGAAATTCCAAACGCATTCCGGCATAACGGTTTTTTATTCATGATCTCCACTCTTGATCTTTTGCAACGCCGCCCGGGTGCGGCGCCGCGTAAGCGTGTCTATACGCCTTTGAAAATACGCCCGATGCGGACGGTTTTGACTGTCTGTCTTGTGGGGTAGCATATCGCGCGCCATATGCGAAAATGCAATACCTACGTATGCGGAAAATATCCGATTTGAACGGATCGTCCGTATGCCTCTTCCGGGTGGAGACGATGCAGAAAACGCCACAACATGAACCCGAATTCATCCGCAAGGTTCCGGATGGCGATTCGATGGAGCGCGACGTCTGCGCGACTTGCGGGTTTGTTGACTATAAAAATCCGAAAATCGTCGTCGGCTCTGTCGTTACCTGGGGAGAAAAGATTCTCCTGTGCAAGCGCGCCATCGAACCGCGCATCGGCTACTGGACGCTGCCGGCCGGCTATCTGGAATTGCACGAAACCGCCGAAGACGGCGCCGCGCGCGAGGCCCGGGAAGAAGCGTGCGCGGATATTGAAATTGAACGCTTGCTTGCGGTCTATTCGATCCCCCGGATTTCGCAGGTGCAACTCATGTTCCGGGCGAAGCTGAAACATCCCGATATCGCCACCGGCCCCGAAAGCGAAGCGGTCGGACTTTATGACTGGGCGGACATCCCCTGGGCCGATCTTGCTTTTCCATCAGTCGGCTGGGCCTTGCGGCATTATTTCGAGACGAAAGACCGCAGCGACTTTGCGCCCTTCTCCAATCCTGTGGACGGACTTTAAGACGACGGCGTGTCGTCTTCGGTTTCATTCTCTTCGGGCATGTGCTTGGCGATGAAGGGGGCCTGCACCGCCGTGAAGATCAGGCTGACAAGCGTGAAGCCGAACACCTTGAGCTTCACCCAATTAGCCTCGCCCGCGCATTTAGCGACCTGTTCGACGCCGCACTCAGTCAGAAGCCAGGCCCAGCCGCCCGCCTCGGACGCCGCAGGAAGCGCAGGCTCCGGCGGGCATCCGGCGGTCAGCCAGCGCCAGGCGATTTCATTGGCCACGGCGAGCGCCGCGAAAAAGAGCGCATAGCGGATGGTCAGGGTGCGCCAGGCGTCGTCAGGCAGATGCAGGGCGCCGTCAAAAAGAGTGCGCAGGAAATTACGCTCTGTTCGCAGCCCGGCGTAAAGCAGCGCCGCAAAAAGCGCGTAGACGATTGTCGGCTTCATGTAGAAAAACGTCTTGTTATGTAAAACAAGCGTCAGGGTGCCGAGAACGCCGATAATGACGCCGCTGACAAGCAGCATTGGGGCGATGCGTTTTTCTTTCCAGACGCTATAGGCGAAGGCGAGCGCGAAAGACGGCATAAAAGCCGCGACGGCGAGATACATTTCCGAGCCTTCACGCAGACACCATTCATGCCCGGTGACAGCGCCCGCAAGCGAGACCAGGCGGCCTCCGAAAAAATAGGAAATCATGAAGATGGCGAGCGGGCCCATCTCCACCGCGAACTTGGCGCCGCCGGTCAGTTTCTGACCCTTCACTTGCACGTCTGAACTCATCGGAAATCCCTGAATTTTACTTTGCGGCGTTACGCGGCGAGGCCCGCCAACGCCTTGGAGAAGGCATCGGCGTTAAAGCTTTGCAAATCCTCAACGCCTTCGCCGACGCCGATGAAGTGAATGGGCAGTTTGAACTGATCCGCAAGCGCGACAAGGACGCCGCCGCGCGCCGTGCCGTCCAGCTTGGTCATGACGAGGCCTGTAACGCCGGCGATTTCCGTGAAGACCTTCGCCTGGCTGAGCGCGTTCTGGCCCACCGTGGCGTCGAGGGTCAAAATCACGTCATGGGGCGCGGTTTCATCGAGCTTTTTGATCACACGCACGATCTTGGCGAGTTCGTCCATCAATTCCTTGCGGTTTTGAAGCCGCCCCGCCGTATCGATCATCAAAATATCGACGCCTTTTTCCTGCGCCTCTTTCACCGCATCAAAAGCGAGCCCCGCAGCGTCGGCCCCGACCTTGCGGGCGACCACCGGCGCACCCGTCCGGTCGCCCCAGACCTGAAGCTGTTCAATCGCCGCCGCACGGAACGTGTCGCCGGCGGCGAGCATGACGGATTTTCCGTCATCGGCGAATTTTTTCGCCAGCTTGCCGATCGTGGTGGTCTTCCCGGCGCCGTTGACCCCCACCATCAGAAGAATATGGGGCTTTCTCGCGCTATCGATCTGAAGCGGCTTTTCATGCGGAGCGAGCGTCGCGGCGACTTCGAGCGCAAGCGCGCTGCGCACATCCTCGTCTGTGATGTCTTTGTCGAACTTGTCTTTGGCAAGCGCCGTGGTGATGCGCGTCGCGGCGGGAACGCCGAGATCCGCCGTGATGAGAAGGTCCGTCAGCTCGTCAATCGTATCGTCATCGAGCTTGCGCTTGGTGAAGATGGCGGTGACGCCTTCGGTGAGCTTGTCCGACGATTTCGAAAGCCCGTCGCGAAGGCGCGACAGCCAGCCTTTTTTCTTCTCAGGCGGCGGCGCGGCGTCAGCGGCGGCAGACACCGGGACCGGGTCAGAGGCAGGGGCAGGGGCGCTCGTGGAGATATCCGCTTCCGGAATCGCCTCCCCTGCCAGATCGCCGGAAGGCTCTGTCTCAATGTCTTTCATTTCAGCGGCGGGCGCAGAATCTTCCGCAGGTGCGTCCTCGCTCTCACGCTTTTTCTTGCCAAACATGCCGGAGAAGAAATTACCTGCCAAAGGGGGCCCTCACCTTTCCTGAACTTGAACTTTACGCCGCTTCGCCGAGAAGGGCACCATCATCGCGCCCGGTAATCCTGATACGGACGATATCGCCGATGCGCCCCGGCGCTTCAATCCGCGCCACGGCGAAATTGCCGAGTCGTGCGCGACCGCCGCTCTCGAGAATGGCGTCTTCGGTCCGCCCGACCAGACTGTCGAGAAACGCCGTCGCCGCCGCATCGCCTTTGGCGCGCAGACGCCCCGCGCGGTCTTTAACCGTCGCGCGCGGCAATTGCGGCATGCGGGCCGCCGGGGTTCCCTCCCGCGGCGAGAACGGAAAAACATGCAACCAGGACAGCCCCGCCTCGTCGACAATGTCGAGACTGTTTTGAAACATCTCTTCGTTTTCCGTCGGGAACCCGGCGATGATGTCAGCGCCGAAAGCGATGTCGGGACGGCGCTTTCGTATGCTTGCGCATAACTCAATCGCGTCTTCGCGGCTGTGTCGGCGCTTCATGCGCTTCAAGATCATATTGTCGCCAGCCTGAAGCGAGAGATGAAGATGCGGCGCCACGCGCGCATCGCCCGAAACCCGCTCAAACAGCTCGTCATCAATTTCCGCGCCGTCGATGGAGGAAAGCCGCAGGCGGTAAAGGTCAGGCGCACCGTCAAGAATGGCGGCGATCAGCGCGCCAAGCTTTGGCGCCCCGTCAAGATCGGCGCCCCAGGAGGTGATGTCGACACCCGTGAGCACCAGCTCGCGATGGCCCGCACCCACAAGCTTTTTCGCCTGTTCGACCACCTGCGCGACAGGCGCTGAACGTGAATTGCCGCGGCCATAAGGAATGATGCAGAAAGTGCAGCGGTGATCGCAGCCATTTTGAATTTGCAGAAAAGCGCGGGCGCGGTCGCCATAACCGTCGATCATATGCCCGGCGGTTTCGCGCGCCGACATGATGTCATTGACGCTGATAATCTCGTCCGCTTCCTGCGCCGGTTCCTGGCCTAAAGCCTGCCCCAGCGTTTCCCACTGCGCGGCGTCGAGTTTTTCCTGATTGCCGATAACCGCGGCGACTTCCGGCATGGCGGCGAAAGCGCCGGGTTCTGTTTGCGCCGCGCAGCCGGTGACGATGATGCGCGCATCGGGGCGTTCGCGTTTCGCACGGCGAATGCGCTGGCGCGCTGTGCGCACGGCCTCATTGGTGACCGCGCAAGTGTTCAACACCACCGCATCGGCAAGCCCGGCGCCAGCCGCAAGCCGGCGCATGGTTTCGCTTTCAGCGGCGTTGAGCCGGCAGCCAAAGGTGATGATGTCGGTGGGTTCCGCCATGGCGGGCTATTTGGGGCATATGGCGCGCGCGCACAAGGCGCGGCGCAGTTTTGACTGGCAGCTAGATAGCGGCGGCGGCCCGGCCGGACGGGCTTGCGCCTTCGTCTTCATCAGGGGCCCGGTCGGCGAAAGCCAATCCCCGCAAGGATCGCATCACCTGATAAAAATCATGCCGGGCGACACAGGCGCCAAGATCGGTCTCGACATCCAGGTCAGGGGAGAGTTCCGAGGCGTTTTCCAGCGCTTCGGTCAGGATCGCTCCCGCCTCAACGCCGGACAACTGTCCGGCCACAGCGAGCTGGGCGATGTAATAAGCCCGCTTCAGAGGGGTTGTCGCCTCTTCCGGCTTCAGCGCATCTTTGAGGCGAAGGATATGCGCGCCTTCGGTCTTCACTCTGAGCCGTGCGTTGCGCTCGCCATTTTCAACAAGCACGCCGTTGATCATCAGCTCTTCATGAGGACGCAGTTTCAGGATCAACCCGCTCATAAGCCCCTCGCCTATTCTAGCTCAGCCCGCATCTGGCCGTTGCGAATACTGCAACTATAGATTGCACTATATACAACTATACCGAGAACATTGACAAGCTGTTAAGCAAGAAGAATCGATCAGTTTTCCATTGAAAGAATAATCGAGAACCCGACGACCATAAAAATGGCGAGCGGGAAAAAAGCGCCGATAATCGCCGGCACCACCCCGAGAGAGCCGAAGGCGAGGGCGAGGTTTTCCGCCACGAAATAGCCAAAACCAAGCGCGGCGCCGGTCACGGCCCGGGCGAGCAGAACACCCTGACGATGGACGCCGAACCCCGCGATGGCGCCGAGAAGCGGCATCACCAGCGTCGCCATGGGTTTGGAAAAGCGCGACAGAAACGCCGTCATGGGCGCGCGCGTATCGGCGCGGTCATTATTGAGCTGTTCGATTTTGGCGGAGAGCTCCACAAGACTGGTCTGCTCCGGCTCAAGCGTCATCGCGAATAACAGCTCGGGATCGAGGCTGTTTGTCCAGATCACTTCATCGGCCTGCGACACGGTCTGGTCGAGCGCATTGAGATTGCGCACGCCGTAAAGGCGCCAAGCGCCGTCGGCATAGCGCGCCGAGCGCGCCTCAATAGCCTCCACGAACAGGCCGTCATTCATATCGTCAATATTCACGCCGGTCAGCACCACCGCGTCGCCGTAGCGCGCGGCGCTTTCCGCGGAGATGAACTCACCGTCGTAATTGATGCGAATATCCGTGCGCGTATCACTTTCGGGTGGCAGATCAACCGCGTAGTCATTCACTTCCCAGTAATCGAGCAGCTCTGAGGTTCGCACCGTCACCGTTTCATGAAAGATGAAGTGCGCGAGCGTAATCAGTCCACAAACGAAACCGAGCGGAAACAGAACGCGGTTCACCGACATGCCCGCGGCGCGCATCACAGTAATCTCGCTGGTATGGGACAAACCGGCGAGCGTCAGGACAACGCCTAGCAGCGCGGCAAAGGGCGTAAACTGGCTGATGATCTGAGGCGTACGCAATGAGATATAGCGCAGCAGTGACGGCCAGCCCGACCCTTCGGCCAACAAAATGTCGCTTGAGCGATTCAACAGATCGAGCATCTGAAGGATGATCACAAAAAAGATCAGGAGCCCAATAAAGCGGACAAAAAACATCCGCCCCACATAATTGGTGAGAATGTTGCGCGCGTATTTCATTCTGCCGCATCCGCCGTCGGCGCCGCAATCCGCACCGGCTCGCTCGCCCGCCGCGACATGACTTTCGTCTTGCGCGCCTGATCGATCGCGCCGCTATAGAGATAGGCCGAGAGCAACGCGAAAATAAAGAAGATGCCCCACATGCTGATGAACGGGGAAAGCTGGCCCTTGGCGGCGATCACCTTGCCCCATTCCTCCACCACTTCGTGATAGACGATCAGGATGGCGACGCCGATTACAGGCTTCAGGTTTGAAGCGCGGCGGCGGCCCGTCACGCCCATGGCGACCCCGAGGATCGGCAGGACAAGAAACGTCAGCGGATGCAGGATGCGCCACTGAAGGCCGGCGTAATAGTCGCCGTAAAGCTCCGCGTTTTTCGGCTGCGTGCGTAAATAGCGAATGACTTCATTGATCGTCGCCTCCCGCTCGTCGCCGCCGCGGTCACGGAAAACGCCGATGGCCGGCAGATCGACCTCAAGATCGAAACTTTCAAAATCCAGCGACTGAATCCGGTCGCCCAGCGCGTTGATGATCACCTGACGCCCGCTCTGTAATTTCAACAGCAGCGACGTGATTTCAGGCGTCGTCGAAATAGATCCGTAACGCGCGGTAATCACTGTCCGGCCCCCGTCGCGCGTTTTGCGCTCAAGAAAAATATCGCGCGCATCGCGGGTCTCCGCATTGATCTCGCCAAGACGAATGGTGACGCCGTCGCTGATCTCGATGAATTCGCCAGCCGGAATTTTGATGCCGAGCGCGCCGGACGTCACATCGAAACGGATTTGCTGATATTTGTATCGCGCGAAAGGCTGAATGTAGGAGACAAGAAGAAAGTCGAACAGCATCAGAACAAGGATGAGCATGTAAACGGGGCGCATCAGCCGTCCGAAAGACGCGCCCGACGAGTTCAGCGCGTCAAGTTCCGACGACATGGACAGATTGCGGAAAGCGAGCATTACCCCGAGAAAGGCGCCCAGCGGCAGCGCCAGCCCCAGATAATGGGGCACCAGATTGGCGAGCATGCGCCAGACGACATCCACCGGCCCCTGTTCGGCCAGCACGAAATCGAACAACCGCAACATGTGCTCCATCAGGAGCAACATGCCCGCCACCGTCAGCGCCAGAATAAGCGGCGTCGAAACAGAGCGCAGAATGTAACGATCTATGAGCTGCATGGGCGGGAGCGCACCTGCCGAAAAACAAAACTGGCGGCGCCCGGCCGGGCTCCGCCGGCCCGGCAACGCCTGGGACAACGGTCTCTAGCGAATTCCGGACCGTTTCGAAAGCCAGCAACCCAAAAACCGCAGGTTTTCAAGTCGATTTTAGGACACCGCCCCGGCCGGCAACGGCTTATTCCGATTTTGAGCGCCGATCTCGGTTCGGGCTATATGGGCGGTCGCAAAAAACATGGCGATATTGAAGACTTGGGAAAGCCCGGCCTCAGCCACCAGCATCCCCGCCACCGCCGCCTCCGGGGCGCCCACAATCGGGGCGAGGCTGAGCGCAGCCCCCAGATAGACGATGTCCTGATTGGGCAGAAACGGGACGCGGCTGAGGACAAGCTGCATGGTGATGAACATGATCCAGGCCATAACAGGCGCCCCCGGAAGGGCCGATGCGTACATCGCTGCATGAAGCAGGATAATCAGCGCCTGCCGCCCGCCATGGACGCTGATGAGGCGGGGCATCACCCCCTTGGGCAGCGCCATCAGCTTATCGCGGAAAACCATCACCAGCACCGACAGCGTGCCGGCGGACAGGAACGCCAGCGCAAATAGCCAGCGCGCGCCCGGAAACGCCTCCAGCCCGGCTTTGAGCCCGCCGGTCGCCGCGAGCGTCACCAGCAGGACGACAGTGGCCGCGTTGGAGGCGAAAGCCGAGAGAAGGTTGTTGTCCTTTACGCCGACAAGGATGGTCTTGTGCGGCAACGATAGACAGCGACGCGCCCAGATCGTCAGGAACGCCTCGCCGGAATAGCCCATCACGGCGAAATTATAGACGCGCTTTCGAATGAAAACGAAGAAATGGCGCACCAGCGGCCGCGACCAGACAATTTCGTAAAGCGCCAGCTCCGAGACCGGCAACGCGAAAAACCGCAAACCAAAGAAAAGATAGAACCACGGGCTTTCCGGCAGCGATCCGATCACGTCGCGCCAGCCCATATGGGTCAGCTTGTAAAGGAGATAGACGATGATCGCCGCCAGAAGGCTGTATTGAAGAACTTTCAGACCCTTCTGCACCTCTTCGCGCTCGCGCAAGACAGACCAGCGGCGCGCCGCGCCATTGGCGGCGGACTTGATCAGGGGAACGATCATTGGCGTCTGTCAGGCATCGGTGTGGGTCAGGCCGCGCGCTTGCGCGCAGATGCTTCGGGCCGTGGACGCGCATGACGGCGGCTGGGCTGAAACTGGTCGAGGGCCTCGTAATAATGGCCGACAAGTTCTGCGAGCACCGCATCCCAACTGAAGCGCGCCGAGTGTTCACGCGCCGCCCTGCCGAACCGCCGCCTTAAAGGCGCGTCATTGGCGAGCATCGCCAGCTTTTCCGCAAAGCCCGCCGCATTGGGTTCAGCAACATAGCCGGTGACGCCGTCTTCAATAAGCGAACGCGATCCGGCCGCAGACGCGCCTACGGAGGGAAGCCCCGACGCCATGGCTTCGAGCGTCACATTGCCGAAGGTTTCGGTAATCGACGGATTGAAGAAAATATCCGCGCTGGCATAGGCGCGGGCGAGATCCTCGCCCTGCAAATAGCCCGCAAATACTGCGCCGGGAAGGAGATTGGCGAAGGTTTCGCGCTCCGGCCCGTCCCCCACGACCAGCGCCTTCAGGTTCGGCGCATTCAGTTTGGCGCGGTTGAACGCGTCGACAAAAATGTCGATGCCTTTTTCAAGCACCAGCCGCCCGACAAAGGCGACGACCACGTCGTCCGTATGGAAACCGTTGGCCTCACGCCAGGCCATGTCGCGCCGCGCAGGATTGAAAATATCGCCATCGACGCCGCGGGCCCACAAGCGGATATCGCGGCCGATCCCGTCGCGTTTCAATTCATCAGCCATGGAATGGGACGGCGGATATACATGCTCACAGCGGTTGAAGAAGTAACGCATATAGTCAGTGACGTATTTCTCAAGCCAGCGGAGATTGTAATAGCGCGGATAGGTGTCGAAACGCGTATGGAAAGACGCCACCGCCGGAACGCCGAATTTGCGCGCATAATTGAGCGCGCCGTAACCGGTGTAATCGGGCGCGGCGATATGAACGATGTCCGGACGGAAACTGTCGAGCGCGCGCTTCGCCTTGCCGTGAAGGCCGAGGCCCAGACGATATTCGCTGCGCCGGCCCGGCAGCGGCACAGACGGAATGGAGATCAGTTTTCCGGCGTGATCGAACGCCGGCGTTGATGTCGTCGGCGCGAACACCAGCACCTCATGACCTTCGCGTTCAAGATAGGCGACAAGCGTGTTGAGCGCGCGCACCGGTCCGTCCATGACGTAATTATAATTGCCGGAGAAAATCGCTACGCGCAGCTTTCTGTGGGATGGCGTCAAAGGCGCGTTCATTTAAATACTCTTGGTCGCTTGCCGGGCCAGCCGCTCCGGCGCAAAGGATCAGGGCGCCCGGGGCCGTCATTCACAGCCGCATTAAAGGGGCGAAGCAAGCATTATATGGGGGATATATCAACTCCCTGTGACGGTGCGCCAGTCTCGCGTCACTCCTCTCGCTGACCCTCGGTCCAGTCCCAGAACAAGGCCGAGATGTCGGCGCCGCCAAAGCGCCGGACTTCCTGCACCCCGGTCGGAGAAGTCACATTAATTTCAGTGAGATAGTCGCCGATGACGTCGATGCCGACAAAGATCAGGCCGCGCTCGGAAAGGACCGGACCGATGCGGTCGCAAATCTCCTGATCGCGCTCGCTCATTTCCACCGCTTCAGCGCGCCCGCCCACATGCATGTTGGACCGGGTCTCCCCCGCGGCCGGGATGCGGTTGATCGCCCCCACCGCCTCGCCATCGACCAAGATGATCCGTTTGTCGCCTTTGGTGACAGCGGGAAGGTATTTCTGGATGATTGAAGGCTCGGCATAGGCTTCCGAGAATAATTCGAGCAGCGCGTTGAAATTGGAATCGTCGCTGGCCAGCTTGAACACGCCGGCGCCGCCATTGCCGTAGAGCGGTTTGATGATGACATCGCCATGGACCGCGCGGAAGTCGCGCATCGCCTCGATATCGCGGGTGATCAGGGTCGGCGGCGTTAAATCCTTGAAGTCGGTGACAAACAGCTTTTCCGGCGCATCGCGAATGGAGCGCGGATTGTTGAGCACCAGCACCTCGGGCATGAGGCGCTCCAGAATCTGCGCCGCCGTGATGTATGCCATGTTGAAGGGCGGGTCCTGACGCACAAGCACCACATCAACATCATGAAGATCGATCACCGCCGGCGCGGCGAGCGTGACATGGCTTCCCTGCTCGCGCTTGAGCTGTTCGACCTTGCGCGCGCGCGCCCTGACGACGCCAGAATCGAGTTGCAGCATTTGCGGCTGATAGATCCAGATCTGGTGGCCGCGGCCAAACGCTTCGAGCGCGAGGTCAAACGAGGTGTCCGCGTTCACATTGACCGCCTCAATGGGGTCCATCTGGATGGCGATCTTCAACATGAGTCTTGGTCTCCGGGGGCCTTAAGCGTTATGCGCCCCCAATCTACTGAACCAGCGGCCCGCGCAAGGCAACGTGGCTCACGACCTTTTCAACCCCGGCGACGGTCCGGGCAAGCTCCACAGCCCGCTCCAGCTCGGCCTGGCTGCGGGCGACGCCCAAAAGATAGACCACAGCGCCCGAGACGGCGATCTTGTAGTCGCCGCTGACGACGTCCTTGTCGCCAATGAGCCGGGCGCGCAACACCTGATCGATGCGGGCGTCCTCGACCCCCTGGCCAAAGCCGGTGCCGTCGCCGACGAAAATCTCGTCGATGACTTCCTTGACGCCATCAGCCTTCCAGGCGTTCTGGATCAGTTTCGTGCGGCCATCCTCCGACTTCATGGTGCCGGTGAGCATCAGGCGGCCTTCATAAAGGGTGATGTCGACATCGCCGTAATCGTGAGTGCGGTCTGAGAAAAGCACGCCTTTGAGTTCGGCGTTGCTCGACATGTCGGTGAAAGCCTGATCGAGATTGCGGCTCGAGGCGCAAGCGCCGAGCGCGAGAAAGGCGCCAAGACCGGCGGCGGCGAGAATGGTGCGTGATGTGCGGGTGGTCATGGGTGAAACTCCCTCAACTCGGTGAATGATCCGGAACACCCCATTGCATGGGCCGGTTCGCGAATAATGAAAACCGGAAACGCCCCGGCGTTATTCTCCGTCGCGCCAGGCGTCCGGCAGATGTTTGAGCCGCCAGCCTGCGACGGCGATGATATCGTAACGCATGGCGCAATCCGCAAGGTCCCGCCGACGCGACAGAAAAAGTCCGGCGGCGGCGGCGATCCGCCGCCGTGCGCCATAGGTCACCGCCTCGATCGCAGCGTCATGATGCGCCCGCGCCTTCACTTCCACGAAAGCCACTAGACGTCCGCGCCTCGCCACAAGATCGATTTCCCCAAGCGGGGTTTTGTGCCGGCTGGCGAGAATCGAAAATCCCTTGAGACGCAACAGCATCGCCGCCAGCATTTCAGCGCGCCGCCCGCCACGCTCCGCCGACTGGCGCGACCTTCTTGTCGGCGCCGCGCTCACCCGGCGCCTTTCAGTTGCAAAGCGCGCGCGTAAGCTTCCTTGCGCGGGATTGAGAATGTTTCCGCCGCCGCCGCCGCGGCTTCCCTGACGCTGCTTTCATCAAGCGCGGCCTTCAAAAATGCGTCTATATCGCTCGCATCGGCGGCTTTTTCCTCCGGCGGGAAAACAATAATAACAATCTCGCCCTTTGGCTGCGCGGCGTCATAAACGCCCGCAAGCTCTGACAAGGTTCCTGTGCGGAATTCTTCATGCAGTTTTGTCAGCTCACGCGCGACCACGGCCTTGCGGTCGCCAAGAACAGCTTTCATCGCGGAAAGCGCATCGCCAAGACGCGGCGCGGTTTCGTAAAAGATCAGCGTTGCATCCACATGCGCGATCTTTTCAAGGGCCTTCCCCCGCGCGCCCTGTTTCGCCGGCAAAAATCCCGCAAACAAAAACTGATCACTCGGCGCGCCCGCGGCCGACAGGGCGGCGATGGCGGCGCTTGGCCCCGGCAGCGGAAACACCGCGACGCCAGCCTCGCGCGCATCGCGCACCAGCTTATAGCCCGGATCTGAAATCAGCGGCGTGCCTGCATCGGAGACGAGACAGATCACGGCGCCGTCTTGCAGCTTTTTAATGATCTCCGGACGCACCCGCGCCGCATTGTGATCGTGATAGGGCGCACGATGCGTATCCACCCCGTAAGCGGCGCACAATTTCGCTGTCTGGCGCGTATCCTCACACAAGATGAGGTCGGCTTTCTTGAGGATTTCCACAGCGCGATAGGTGATATCGGCGAGATTGCCGATCGGCGTCGCGGTCACATAAAGGCCCGGTTCCGGGTGTAAATCTTTCATCGCCATGAAATAAGGGATGACCGGCGCGGGGCGTGAAGACAAGCCCTCGGGATAAGCCGCCAGCTCAGCAGTCTGGCCGTTTACGCGGGGGCCGGGCCCGGCTAGTCTCGCGCCCGCTGACAAGGCCCCGAAAGCGGGCGGAAATTAAGGGATTCACGGGGATGCGGTTCAGTCTCACCAAGATCACCAGGGCAGGCGTCAAATCGGGCGCCGCGGCCGCGCTGCTGGCGCTGATGGCAGCCTGCAGCTCCACCGGCACGACGACACGCCCATCCGGCCCGGTGATCGCACGGCCCGACGAGCCAGTTCCAGATCAGGAAACTATCTACGATGAAGGCGGCCTGTTCGCCGAGGCGGAGCGTTACGACCGCCGCAATTTCATGCGCCCGCCGCATATGGATGGCGATGAGCCGGTGCGGGTCGGCTTGCTGTTGCCCTTCTCCTCAGACAATGAGGCTGCGCGCCGCATCGCCGCCGCCATGTTCGACGCCGCGCAACTCGCGGTCTTTGACGCCGGTGAAAAGAATTTCCTCCTGATCCCGAAAGACACGCGCGGCGACGCCGAAGGCGCAGCCGCCGCAGCGCGCTCAGCGCTGGCGGATGGCGCCGAAATTATTCTCGGACCATTGTTTTCAGAATCCGTCGACGCCGCAGCAATTGTCACCCGCGCCGCATCGACGCCGATGATTGCGTTTTCGTCCGATCTCAAGGCGGCGGGCGACGGCGTTTTCCTTCTCTCTTTCCCGCCCGAGCTTGAAATCTCTCGCGTCACTGAATTCGCCATGAATCAGGAAATGGTGCGGTTTGGCGTGCTTGCGCCCATGACCGCCTATGGCGACCGCGTTTCCGGCGCCTTCGCAGAGGAAGTGTTCGCGCGCGGCGGCGTCATCGTGCATGAGGAACGCTATGTTCAAGAGCCCGATGAAATGCTCGCGCCGGCGAAACGCCTCGCGCAATATTCGAAAGAGATTATCCCGCTTGAAATGCGTCACGGCTATGAGGGCGACCGCAAACCGATCGCGGAAAACGCCAGCGCCGAAGCCGGCTACACGCAAGGCTATCAGGCCGTCCTGATGCCCGAACAGGGAACGCTGTTGCGCGCGCTCGCGCCGCTGCTTCCCTATTACAATGTTGACATCAACCGGGTGAAAATCCTCGGCGTTTCCTCCTGGAACAATCCGCGCCTGACGCGTGAACCCGCGCTTCGCGGCGGCTGGTTCGCCGCCCCGGACCCAACCATTACAGAAGCGTTTGAAAAACATTATTCGGACGCGTTCGGCGCCAAACCACCCCGCCTCGCCTCGATCGCCTATGACGCAACCTTGCTGTCGGCGCGGCTCGCCGCGAATGGCCGCCGCCGCGACCGTTTCGCGGAAGACGCCATCGCCGATCCCAACGGATATTTCGGCGCGGACGGTCTTTTCCGTCTCAACGCCGACGGCACCGTAGAACGCGGCCTTGCAATCCTCGAGATTCAGCCCGGCGGCATTCAGGTGATCGATCCTGCGCCGCGGAGTTTCTCCCCTGGCTACTAAGCCCATCTTGGTACGGAGTAAAAATTGAGCGTCTTTCTTTCCCGCCTCGCCGCCGGCGCCTGCGCGGCAGCGCTTTTCTTCTCGCCCGCCAACGCCGAGACCGCGCCAGCGTCAGCGAGCACCGCATTGTTGGCGCAGGCGGCGCAAAAGGCCAGGGACTTCGCTGACTATCGTTACGCCTATACGGTCGAGCACCTGACCCGCACCGGCGAAAAGGAAGTCGCGATCACGCTGCGTTTCGATCCGCGCCTTGAGGGCGATGCGCGCTGGCAAGTCCTGTCGCCTGCTGAAGATGCTCTCGACAAACCGCAGGCGAAAGCGCTGAAACAATTGCGAAAGGGCGAGATGGAAGACAGCCCCATTCTCTATGACAGCCTTGATGAAATGATCGACGACGTCGAACTTGCTTCCGAAAACGAGACCGAAGCCGTCTATGTCGCGCAGCTGGATGACGATGACGCGCCAAAAGACGCGCTTGAAGTTTTCATCACGCTCAACAAGCCGGACGCCTATATTTCTTCGATCGAACTCAAGTCGAAAAAGCCTTTCAAACCGGCGCCCGTCGCCAAGGTGATGAAGCTTGTCCAGACCCAGCGTTTCGCAGCGCCCGAAGGCAACGGCCCTGCCCTGATCGTCTCCAGCGAAGCCCATATTGAGGGCGAAGCGATGTTCAAATCCTTTTCCACCGACACGCGGCAGATCTTTTCCGAGATCGAACAGGTGGAAGTCCCGGCGGAAGAAAGCGACGAAGGCTAGGCGCTGTTTAAGGCGCGCTAAAAAGCCTATAATCAGGCCATGCAGAAATTCCTGATCACCGCCGGGATCATTCTCCTCGTCGCTGGACTGTTATGGCCGGTGATTTCCAAGCTCGGACTGGGTCGCCTGCCCGGCGACATCCGCATCGAGCGCGAGGGTTTTGCGTTTTATTTTCCGCTGACGACGATGATCATCGTCTCGGTCGTTCTGACGGTGATTTTCCGGTTTTTCGGAAAATAGTCTGCTATTTTGGCTTAGAAAACTTCGAAAAAATCAGTGCGATCAGCGGAACAACGGGTGCGACAATGATCGGCACAATCAAAATGATTAGCAACTGCTGAACCAAATACTCTCTCGTCTCTTGAGTTATGGGCTCTAGTCCAGCCAATAAATTAAGCAAAACAATTATCAGAAAAAACACTACGCTAACTAATAAGATTACACGCAGCGCCAAGAGGTAAAAGTGCGCGCACACTTTTAAGAACGCTTTCATTACACGCCCGTCGAGCCGAACCCGCCGCTTCCGCGCGCGGTGTCATCAAGTTCATCGACTTCCTCGAACGCCGCCTGATAGACGGGTGCGAAAACCATCTGGCCGATGCGGTCGCCGCGATTGATCGTGAAATCCTCCGCGCCGTGATTGATCAGGATGACTTTCAACTCGCCGCGATAGTCGGCGTCGATCGTGCCCGGCGCGTTGACGCAGGAGATGCCGTGCTTCGCGGCAAGGCCTGAGCGCGGGCGCATCTGCGCCTCCCAGCCCGGCGGCACGGCGATGGCGATGCCGGTCGGGACCATGAAGCGCTCACCCGGTTTCAGGGTCAGCGGCTCCGTCACCGCGGCGCGCACATCGCACCCCGCCGCCAGCTCGGTTTCATAGCGCGGCAGCTCCAGCCCTTGGGCGTGCGGCAAACGCTTGATGCGCACATTCAAGGCGGCGGTTTCGGGTTGCGGTTTCAATGCAGTCGCGGACATGCGGGGCTCCTTACTCATTCGCCGTCACTATCGCCTGACTCGTCCCGACTTTATTCCCCAATTTATCCCCGTCATTTTCACCACCGTAAAAAGGCGCGCTAAAATTGAACGCCTGTGGGCTGAGGCTTGCACGCAGGCACAACTTCCGGGTCGCCATAGCGGGTTGTATCAAAAAGCCAGCAATCATCGAAAACAGAGCAGTAACAGATATTCATCCGCACCCGGCCCTCGGAGATCGCGCCGCGCAGGCTCGCCAGCACCTCGCTATAATCCTTGGCCTCGCCCCCGGTCACCGGCAAAGCGGTTTGATCGAGCCGCATGATTTCAATCTCTTCGCCGGCGGCCAGCACCTTGCCATAGATATCGGCGTTGGAGATGAGAATGGCGTCGCCATCGCTCTCCACAAGGGAGCCAAGAAGCGCCCACCAATTTGAAACCGGTTCATCATCAAGGAGAACTTCAACGCTTCTGATGCGGGCGGGACCGATTCCCTTGTTGGAAACGGCGATCATTGTGAACTCATTATCGACAACATTGTTGTTGCTGACGGCAATCTCCAGATGCGGCCAGACCGAGGCCTGCTGTTGTTTCCTGACGGCGTCGGCCTCATTGAGCGCGGCGTAAAGGGCGATCAGGCCAACCAGAAAACCGACAACCGCCAGCACTGTCTGCGCAAGGGACATGCGCATTGCGATGCGGTCGGAACGGGTGAGTTCAACCTTTTTTTCTGGCGCCTGAGCCGGAGCCGCCGCCGGGTCTGGCTTGTGTTCAGATTCGGACATGGCCCCTCGCTAATCACCGGACAGCCGCTTTCGTCTTCGAATAAGCGCAGCCCTATTTCCCCAATTTATCCCCGGACTTTTCCAGAATCCGTGCAAAAGAAAAAGGGCGCCGAAGCGCCCTCACATTCTTTTCCACACCTAATGAAGCTAAAGCGCGACCTGAAGCTCTTTCAGCTGCTTAAGCTCCATTTCGGCGTGCCGGCGTGTTTCCGGCAGTGTGTCCGTGTCGGAAAGGTCTTCTTCGCAATTCTTGATGCGGCGGGCGAGCCCGTCGGCGTCGAGATCCTTCACCATCACAGCCTCTTCAGCGAGAACGGTGAGACCTGCCGGCGAGATCTCGGCGAAGCCGCCGCGCACGAAGATGCGCGTTTCTTCCGACCCGTCCTTCACCCGGACGACGCCGGGGGCGAGGATGGTCATCACCGGGGAATGCTTCGGCAACACGCCCAGCATGCCTTCGGCGCCCGGAATGTCGACCTGGTCCACTTCCGTGGACATCAGTTCGCGCTCCGGCGAGACGAGATTGAAGTGAAGCTTGTCCGCCATGGCTGGTTACGCCGCTTCCGCTGCGAGACGTTCGGCCTTCTCGAGCGCTTCGTCGATAGAGCCGACCATGTAGAACGCCGCTTCCGGCAGGTGGTCGTAATCGCCAGCAACGAGACCTTTGAAGCCTTTGATCGTGTCTTCGATGGAGACGAGCTTGCCCGGCGAACCGGTGAAGACTTCTGCGACGTGGAAAGGCTGCGACAGGAAGCGCTCAACCTTACGCGCGCGCGCAACGACGAGTTTGTCTTCTTCCGACAGCTCGTCCATGCCGAGGATCGCGATGATGTCCTGCAGCGACTTGTAGCGCTGGAGAATGCCCTGAACCGAACGGGCGACATCGTAATGTTCCTGGCCGATGACGCGCGGGTCGAGAATGCGCGAGGTCGAATCGAGCGGGTCAACGGCCGGATAGATGCCCTTTTCCGCGATGGCGCGGTTCAAAACCGTCGTCGCATCAAGGTGCGAGAACGAGGTCGCCGGCGCCGGGTCGGTGAGGTCGTCGGCGGGGACATAAATCGCCTGCACCGAGGTGATCGAGCCTTTGGTGGTCGTCGTAATGCGTTCCTGCATCATGCCCATGTCGGTGGCGAGCGTCGGCTGATAGCCCACCGCCGAAGGAATGCGGCCGAGAAGCGCGGACACTTCCGAACCGGCCTGCGTGAAGCGGAAGATGTTGTCGACGAAGAACAGAACGTCCTGGCCCTGGTCACGGAAATGTTCCGCAACCGTAAGACCTGTCAGCGCAACACGCGCGCGGGCCCCCGGAGGCTCGTTCATCTGGCCATAGACGAGCGCGGCCTTGGAGCCTTCCATCTTGCCGCCAGTTTCTTTCGGGTTCACGTTCACTTTGGATTCGATCATCTCCCAGTAAAGGTCATTGCCTTCCCGGGTGCGCTCGCCGACGCCGGCGAACACGGAGTAGCCGCCATGCGCCTTGGCGATATTGTTGATGAGCTCCATGATGAGAACGGTCTTGCCGACGCCCGCGCCGCCGAACAGGCCGATCTTGCCGCCTTTTGCGTAAGGGCAGAGCAGATCGACAACCTTGATGCCGGTGACGAGAACTTCCGACTCCGTCGACTGCTCGACGAAAGGCGGGGCCTCCTGGTGGATGCCGCGTTTGGTTTCGTGCGGGATCGGGCCCTGCTCATCCACCGGCTCGCCGATGACGTTCATGATGCGGCCAAGCGTGCCGTCGCCCACGGGCACCGAGATCGATGCGCCGGTGTCGGTCACCTTGGCGCCGCGCACGAGGCCTTCGGTGGAGTCCATGGCAATGGTGCGCACGGCGTTTTCACCGAGATGCTGCGCCACCTCAAGAACGAGCCGCTGCCCGTTATTTTCAGTTTCCAGCGCGTTCAAGATCGCCGGCAACCCGTCGTCGAAAACGACGTCCACGACAGCGCCGATAACCTGACTGATGCGGCCTACGTTGGTCATGACTTCTTCCTTCAGCTATGCGTCTATCGTCCGGGCTTGGCCTTTAAAGGGCTTCGGCGCCGGCGATGATTTCAATCAATTCGGTGGTGATCTGCGCCTGGCGGGCGCGGTTATATCTCAAATTCAGCTTGTCGATCATTTCGCCCGCATTGCGCGTCGCATTGTCCATGGCCGACATGGAGGCGGCCTGTTCGGACGCCACGTTCTCGAGCAGCGCGCGGAAAACCTGCACCGCCACATAGCGCGGCAACAGCGCGGTCAGAATGTCCTGTTCGTCCGGTTCATATTCATAGATCGCACCGCCGAGATCGGGCGCGACAACGCCTTCAGGCGCCACGGCCGGAATAATCTGTTGCGCGGTCGGGATCTGGGTGACGACATTTTTGAACTTGCCGTAGAACAATGTCGCGACGTCGAATTCGCCAGCCTCGAACATCGAGAGAACTTTGTCGGCGATCTCGCGCGCTTCGCCAAAGCCGATCTGCTTCACATCGACGAAATTCGCCTTCCAGACGATCAGCTCGTTATAAAGGCGCTTCAACTGGTCGTTGCCCTTGCGGCCGACGGTGATGATTTTCACCTTCTTGCCTTCGCCCTGAAGCTTGGCAATGCGTTCGCGCGCAAGACGAACGATGGACGAGTTGAAGCCGCCGCACAGACCTTTGTCCGCCGTCGCCACGATCAGGAGATGCGTCTCGTCCTTGCCGGTTCCGGCAAGCAGTTTCGGCGCGTTCGGATTGCCTTTGGCGCCGGCTGACAGATTGGCGAGCACCGCCTCCATCCGCTCCGTATAGGGACGGGCTTCGGTGGCGCGCTCTTCGGCCCGGCGCAGTTTCGCCGCGGCGACCATCTGCTTCGCCTTGGTGATCTTCTGCGTCGACTTGACCGACGAGATCCGGTTTTTGAGGTCCTTAAGAGACGGCATTGCGTCGCCTTTTCGTCCTTATCTACGCGAAGTTTTTCGAAAACGTGTCGAGGGCAGCTTTCAGCTTGTCCTCGACATCTTTCTCAAGCTTGCCGGTCTCGCGGATCGACTTGAGAATGTCGCCATGATCGGCGTGCAGTTTGCGGAGGAGTTCCGCTTCAAATTCCTGCACTTTGTTCTTGGCGATCTTGTCGAGATAGCCTTGCGTGCCCGCAAAGATAACACAGACCTGTTCTTCGACCTGCAACGGCGAGAACTGGCCCTGCTTCATCAGCTCGGTCAGGCGGTCGCCGCGGTTCAGAATGCGCTGGGTCGTCGCGTCGAGGTCGGAGCCGAACTGCGCGAAGGCCGCAAGCTCGCGATACTGCGCAAGCTCGCCCTTAATTTTACCCGCGACCTGCTTCATCGCCTTGATCTGGGCCGAGGAGCCCACACGCGACACAGACAGACCAACGTTCACCGCAGGACGGATGCCCTGGAAGAAGAGATCTGTTTCAAGGAAGATCTGACCGTCGGTGATCGAGATCACGTTGGTCGGAATATAGGCCGACACGTCGTTCGCCTGCGTCTCGATAATCGGCAGCGCCGTCATGGAGCCAAGGCCATTGTCTTCGTTGAGCTTCGCGGCGCGCTCAAGCAGGCGCGAGTGCAGATAGAAGACGTCGCCCGGATAAGCTTCGCGGCCCGGCGGACGGCGAAGCAAGAGCGACATCTGGCGGTAGGACACAGCCTGTTTCGACAGATCGTCATAGATGATCAGCGAGTGCATTCCGTTGTCGCGGAAATATTCGCCCATGGCGCAGCCGGAGAACGGCGCGAGGAACTGCAGCGGCGCAGGTTCTGACGCGGTCGCGGCGACGACGATGGAATATTCCATGGCGCCGTTATCTTCGAGCGTCTTCACGATCTGCGCAACGGTGGAACGCTTCTGACCAATGGCGACATAGACGCAATAGAGTTTTTTCGACTCGTCATCGCCCTGGTTCGCCGTTTTCTGATTGAGCATGGCGTCGACGCAGATGGCGGTCTTGCCGGTCTGGCGGTCGCCAATGACAAGCTCGCGCTGGCCGCGGCCAACCGGGATCATGGCGTCGATGGCCTTGATGCCTGTCTGCACCGGCTCATGCACGGATTTGCGCGGCAGGATGCCGGGCGCTTTCACATCCACCAGACGGCGCTCGGTCGCTTCAATCGGGCCCTTGCCGTCAATCGGATTGCCGAGCGGGTCGACGACGCGGCCGAGAAGGCCCTTGCCGACCGGCACATCCACGATGGCCTTGGTGCGTTTGACGGTGTCGCCTTCGCCGATGGCGCGGTCGTCGCCGAAGATCACGACGCCGACATTGTCGGCTTCGAGGTTCAGCGCCATGCCTTTTACGCCATTGGCGAATTCGACCATCTCACCGGCCTGGACATTGTCGAGGCCGTAGACGCGCGCGATGCCGTCGCCAACCGACAGCACTTGGCCGATTTCAGAGACTTCGGCGTCTTTGCCGAAATCCTTGATCTGTTGTTTCAGAATGGAGGAGATTTCCGCCGCATTGAGTTCCATGTCGCTCAGGCCTTTTTCATTACGGTCTTCAAACGATTAAGTTTGGTCTTCAAGGATGCGTCGACCATTTGAGAGCCGATCTTGACGACAAGACCGCCCAGCAAATCCGGGTCGACACGGGTTTCAAGGTTGACCGCCTTGCCAACCATGCGCTCGATCTCAAGGCGAAGCGCCTTGACCTGATCTTCAGTCATGGGGGCGGCGGTCGCGGCCTCGGCGCTTACCTCGCCGCGGTGATCGGCGGCGTGGGCGCGGAAGGCGCGGATCATATCGGGGAGTGCAAACAGGCGCCGGTTCTTGGCGATAAGCTTCAGAAAGTTAGTCACCAGGGCGCTGAAGCCCGCTTTTTCCGCAAGGGCGCCCATGACTGAGAGCTGATCGTCGCGGTCATAGACCGGGCTCTTCAAAAACGCCTTCAAGTCGGGCGATCCGTCGATCGCGCCTTGCAGGGTTGTGAGCTCGCCCTCGACGGCCTCAAGCGCGCCAGCGTCGAGCGCAAGCTCAAAAAGCGCTGAGGCGTAACGGCCTGCGACTCCGGAAACGGGGGCGAGATTGGCTGACGCGGTGCTGGTCGACACTGGCGCTGTTCGCTCCTGATACATGGACGCCGCCGATGGGGGCGCCTAAGTTTTTGAAATTACATACGAAAAGAAGACGTCGTCCGGTGACAGCCGCGCCTTCCCTGTGAGAACGCGCGTGGGCGTAGCATGGGCCCCGCCGCGACGCAACAATGACCGGTGCGGCGGAATGGCGATCCTTTTGCGCCATTGCCACCAACCCATGGTTGCACTGCCTGGAAAAGTATCGAAAGCTTGGGGCAGAGGGGCGGCGAACGCTCAATGGTTCATTGTCTGGAGGGGCTCCATCATGTCGTATCAACCGCGCCATTCGCGCGCCGTCATCTCTTTTTTTCTGGGACTCACCGTGTCCATGGCGGGCGCAGCGCCTTCAATGGCGCAAAAGGCTGACCCGACTGTTTATGGAGCGCTTCCAAGCGTGTCAGAGGCCGCCATCTCACCGGACGGAAAAACCATCGCCGTTCTCCAGAACGCCGGCGACGCCACCGGCCTCATGTTTTACGATCTCGACAATCCGGACGCCGCACCAAAAGGCGTTGGGCTTGGAGAGACGGACGCGCGCGACATTGTCTGGGCGAATGACGACCGGGTCTTCCTTCTTGCTTCTCAGTCAAGCCAGGTCAGCACTTTGTCCGGCATTGATACGATCGAATTCTTTCGCTGGCTGACAGTTTCGAAATCAAAAGAGAAAGCCAAAATTCTTCTCGGCAATGAACCCGGCTTCTTTGTCGCCAACGCCGGCGACCTCCTCTCCGTAATGCCGAACGACCCAAAGAAAGCGGTCTTCGCGCGCCATTCGTCTAGCGGCAAAAGAACCACCAGCGGCGGCCCGTCGCGGTTGAAAGACAATACGGTGCAACCTTTCGTCTATTCGCTTTTTCTTGTTGATGCAGAAAACGGCTCGCAAAAGCGCCTCGAGACCGGCGATGAATACACGATCGACTGGATCGTAAACGCCGATGGTGAGGCGGTCATGCGTATTGACATTGACCCCGCGACAGGCGGCAAAAAAGTCTACTACCGAAAAGACCCCAAGGCTCGCTTTGAGCTTATGGATCAGAACATCTGGAATTTTGATTTCTACAGCCAGGCGGACAAGCCGGACACCTTCTTCGCGGGCGCCGCGGCCAATAACAAGGCCGCTGTATTCGAAGTGAATCTCGCCAACGGCGACCGGTCAATTGTGTACTCGAACCCGACGTATGATGTAGCCGACATGATCTATGACCCCCGCAAAGCCAAGGTCACCGGCGCCCGCTATGTGGGCGATCTGTCACGCTCTTATCATTTCGACGAGACGCAGCGCGCGACCCAGGACAGCCTGCGAAATGCAATTCCCGGCTCAGAACCCATGATCATCTCCAAGTCAGCCGACGGAACGCGGATGGTTGTAAAAGTACTGTACACTGATCATCCGCCGCAATTCTACTTATATGACAAGACGGCAGGCACGCTGAACATGATCGCCGCCAGCTATCCCGAACTCGATGGTAAAATCGTCGCAAAAAAAGAGAAATATGACTACACAAGCCCTGACGGACTAACCATCCATGGTTATCTGACTGTACCCGCCGGCGGTTCTAAAGAAAATGCGCCGCTCATCGTTCTACCCCATGGCGGACCGGAAAGCCGGGCCGATCAAGAGTTCGACTACCAATCCTTCTTTTATGCGGCGCGCGGCTACACCGTCTACGAGCCAAACTTCCGCGGCAGTGAAGGATACGGCGTTTCTTTCCGCACCGCCGGTTATGGCGAATGGGGCCGCAAGATGCAGGACGACATTTCTAACGGCGTTAAGAAGCTGATTTCTGACGGAATCGCCGACTCGGATCGCATCTGCATCGTTGGCTCTAGTTATGGCGGTTACGCTGCGCTGGCCGGCGCCACGCTAACGCCAGAGCTTTACGCCTGCGCCGTTAGCATCAATGGCATCTCCAATCTGCCAGGCATGCTGGGCGATGTCGCCCGAGACAGCTCATTGGGCGAACAATATTGGACGACGCGAATCGGCAGCCGGTACCGTGACAACGATCAACTCACGGCAGTCAGCCCCGCCAGCAACGCAGAAACAGCCGGCGCGCCAATCCTTCTCATTGTATCGAAAGACGACGTCGTCGTGCCACAATGGCAAAGCACGCAAATGCGTGATGCGCTAAAGCAAAATGGCAAGCCGTATGAAATCGTCGAGCTTCCAGGTGAAGACCACTGGCTGTCCACATCTACCGCGCGCACAGAAATGCTGCAGCGATCAATCGACTTCATTGACAAGCATATCGGTCAGTGAAAGGGCGACTGCCTTAATTTCACTTCAAGGTGTGCGGACGAAACTGACCGTCAATGGGTGTGCTGGGATAGATACGAGACAGGCTAAACGCGTGTCACAAAACAGGCGTGGTGTTCATTCATCCGCAAAAATGCGGCGGATCATCACTAGAGTCGGCGCTGTTCCGGCAATACCGCCTGTCACGAGAGCGCCTTTTTCCGATCGAAGCCCGGTTTGCGACCCGGACCCTCAAAGATGGGCCAGACGCCTCGTTGCCGGAAGCAGAAGCTTCCGCAGAACGACAGTTTCTTGTCGCTTATGCGCTGGAGCGTGGCGTCAAATGCGTAACCGGACATGTGCCATACACCCCGGCGCTACAAATCAAATACGGTGACACGCACAAATTCATTACTGTCCTGCGCGAGCCGTTGGAGCGCTTCTGTTCGCATTTGCGCTACGCATATAATAGCGGCATGGAAACATCGGCTGGCGGCGATGTCGACGCCTTTCTCGAAAGCCGTCGCGCGCGATATAATGGCGCCCTTTACGCCTATTGTTTCGGCGGCTGGACCGATCTTGATGAACCTGTCACCGATAAACATATCAACGACGCCCGGGAAAATATTCTCTCACTCGACGCCGTTGGCTATCTGGACTGTTTTCCTGCATTTCTGGATGAGATCAGCACGCTTCTGGGCGCCCGGATCACAGCCGGTCATGAAAACAAAACGACAGACCTCAAAAGATCATGGCGCGGCGAGTTCACACCGTCGCAGATGACAAAGATACGCCAATTGTGCGCGCCCAGCATGGCGATTTACGAACATGTGCGGCAAAAGCGGCCGCCCCGAGACTAGATCGAAAGCCCGAGGCGCAGGCCCATCTGATCGAGGCCTTCATTGTCGGAGCACAGACCGGCATTGGAAATGTGGTTCCAGTGAAACGATGCTGAAAGGCGATCGGTGACTCGATAGCCGACATCGCCGGCGAGGCGGAACAACGCCCGGCATCCGAAAAAGATCGTGTCATCGACGCGCGCCGCATCGGCGATGGGGTCGTAACGGTCGGTTTCCCCATTATGGATCGCGGCGCCAACGCCGGCCGCCACAAAAAAGCGGGATACCTCAACGCGCCATTCCAGCCCGGTGTAAATCTGGCTGGTGGCGTCGCCATCCGTCGCCACCGTCGCGCCCACGACCGGGCGCGGCGAAGCCAGCACGCTCAGAAAGCGCGGCGACGAAAACACCGCTTCGCCGTTGATGGCCGCGCCGTCTTCCTTGCTTGACCCGAAGCCGCAGCAGCTTTGGGCAAAGACGCCGAAACGCACCTCATCCAGATCCACCGCCTGCGCTTGGCCAATAAGCGATGCCAAAGCGAACGCTGTAAATATGATATGTGACAGTCGTTTCATTTTTTCCGTCTCACCCCAAAAAGCGGGATATATTAGAGCCCTAAAGGGTTAACCTAGCGTTTACCGAAATCACGGACGCAAGGCCGTACGGCGCAATTCTTGCTCTGCGAGGGAAGCTTTTCTCCGATTTTCAAAGGAAATTCATGACACCCGCCGCGCCCCAGATAAAAACCGTTCACTCAATCCAGTTTCTGCGATTTCTTGCAGCGGCGCTGGTGGTCGCTTATCATTCATTTCATTTCGTGGATCTGAAAGTCCTCGCCCTTAGCGAGCGGCTGATGCATTTCACGACCTTCGGCGCCTCTGGCGTTCATATATTCTTTGTCATCAGCGGCTTCATCATGGTGTGGACGAGCGAAGGCAAATTCGGCAAAGCGTCGAGCATCAGCGGCTTTGCACCGGCGCTTTATCAGAATCTATCCGATCTACTGGGCGCTTGCGGCGGTCAACATTTTCATCGCCTACGCCTTTCATCTCGGCCTGCCCCAATCCACCAGTGAGGCTATAGGCGCAGCGCTGCTCGCGCCCGGACACTCGTCAAAACTTATTTTTGTGGGATGGACGCTAACCTTCGAGCTTTTCTTTTACGGTGTGTTCGCCGTGTTGCTCTTGTTGCCAAAACGCATGAGCGTGATTGCGCTTTCCCTTTTGTTCACCGCGCTCGCCGCCCTTGGTGTTCTCTTCAATCCCACACACCCCGCCCTGCATGTGGCGACCGATACCTTGTTGCTCGAATTTGTCATGGGCGCATGGATCGCCGTGGTCGCCAGATCGAACCTTGCCTTGCCGCGATGGGCCACACCGGCGTTTGTGGCTGCGGGTCTTGTAGGTTTCGCCGGAGCCGCGCTTATCGGTCCGGCGGCCTTGCCCACGGTCATCAGCTATGGCGGACCGAGCGCGCTTTTGATCTGCGGCCTTGTCTTGATGGAAAAGCAGGCCGTCTTTCGCAAACTATCAAACGCCTTAGTCCGCTAGGCGACAGTTCCTATTCGCTGTATCTTGTTCATGCAATGCTCTTGCCGCCTTTGACGATGCTCGCCGAGAGCGCCTTCGGCGCAAGCCTATGGGCAGCGATCGCCCTTGTAGTTGTGCTGACCCTTGTCTGCATTATCGTCGCTCATGGCGTATATCTGTGGCTGGAGCGTCCGCTGATCGGCACCGTCAGAACTTTCATCAGCCCACGGAAAACCTAGAGAAAAGAATAGGGATTGATGTCGACGGTGACGCGAACCGGCCCCGGCACTTTCACGGCGGCAAGCCAGTCTGCGAGATAAGCCTGAAGGCTCACATTGCGGCGCGCCTTGACGAGCAGGCGCATGCGGGCGACGCCCCGTAGCCGATAAATCGGCGCGCGCGCCGGCCCCAACACCTCGACACCATCGGCATAAGGCGCCGCCACCTTCAGGGCGTTCGCCGTCCTATCGAGCGCCTGCTCATCGAGCGAGCGCAAGGTCACAGCGGCAAGGCGCCCATAGGGCGGAAAGCCGAGATCGCGCCGGCCGATCGCCTCAGCCGCCAGAAAGGCGTCGCGATCGCCGGAGGCAAGCGCGGCCAGCACCGGCGCCTCAGGTTGATAGGTCTGGAGAAAGGCGCGGCCAGGCTTTTCTGCGCGCCCGGCGCGCCCTGTCACCTGGGACAGCAACTGATAGGTCCGCTCCGCCGCCCTCAGATCACCGCCCGCAAGTCCGAGATCAGCGTCAACCACACCCACCAGCGTAAGATTTGGAAAGTGATGTCCTTTCGCGGCGACTTGCGTCGCTATCAAAATGTCGATCTCGCCCGCCTTCATGGCGTCGAGCACGTCGCGCATAGATCGCGGTCCCGGCGCGGTGTCGGACGACAGGACTGATATGCGCGCTTGCGGCCAGCGCTCTTTTGCTTCCTCGGCGACGCGCTCGATGCCCGGCCCACAGGGGGTCAAGGCATCAACCGCATTGCAGGCGGGACATGCTGTTGGTTTCGGCATGGAAAAACCGGTGTGATGACAGATCAGGCGGTTTTCAAACCGGTGCTCCACCAGCATGGAATCCGAGCCCGGCGCCGTCATCTTGTGACCGCAGCGCCGGCAAAGCGTCAGCGGCGCATAACCCCGGCGATTGAGAAATAGGAGAGATTGTTCGTGTGCGGATAGATTCTTGTCGATCTCGCGCACCAGCCCCGGCGACAACCAGCGCCCCGCCTCCGGCGCATCTTCGCGCATGTCGATGAGATGGATGTCAGGCATCGCCGCATCGGCGAAACGCGAGGACAGCCCCACCGCTTCATAGCGGCCCTCATCGACATTGACGACGGTTTCCAGCGACGGCGTCGCCGACGCCAGCGCCACCGGAAAACCACCGAGACTGCCGCGCGCCACCGCCATATCACGGGCGTGATAGATAACGCCTTCTTCCTGTTTATAGGCGTTGTCATGTTCTTCATCGACAACGATGAGACGCAATTTCTGAAACGGCAGAAACAACGCCGATCGCGCGCCCACCACCAACCGCGCGCTTCCATCCGCCACGCGCCGCCAGCTGCGCCGCCTTTGCGCGCCCGTCAGGTCCGAATGCCAAGGCGCGGGGGCCGCACCAAAGCGCTCCTCAACGCGGGTCAAAAACGGAAGCGTCAGCGCAATTTCCGGAAGCAGGATCAGCGCCTGCGCTTCCGGGTCTTTCTTCAGCGCCGCTGCGACCGCTTCGAAATAAACTTCGGTCTTGCCGGACCCTGTGACGCCATCGATCAGGACCGCCTTGTGCCCGCCCTCCTCAACGATGGCGGCGAGCGTCTCCGCCGCAAATTGCTGGTCGTCCGAAAGCTCGGGGCCCTGGCGGTCAAGATCGGGCTGCGCAAATGGCGGGTCGGGATCGATGTCCACGCGGGCAAGCGCGCCCGCATCGGCGAGACCGCGCACCACCGCCTCGCTGACATTCACTTGCGCCGCCAGATCCGAAGCAGAGCGTGGGCTAGCCCCGGCGGCGGCGAGCACCGCCTTGCGCTGCGCCGTCATGCGCAGCCCTTCCGAGGCATCGGTGCGAATAAAAGCCGTCTGCATGCGCGGGCCCTCCAGCGCATCGGAGACCCGCATGACCATCCGCAGGAGCGCGCCCTTGGGAAACATCGTGTAAGCCGCCGCCCAGTCGATGAAGGCGATCAGATCAGGCGAGAGCGGCGGCGCATCGAACACACCAGCCAGCGTTTTCAGCTTTTCAAGCGGCGGGGCCTCCCCCTTGGACGGCCAGACAACGCCCGCAACCTCCCGCGGACCAAAGGGCGCCGTCACGAAAGAGCCCAGAGGCGGGACGTCGCCATCGCACGCATAATCATAGGCTTTGGGCAGCGGCATGGGGAAAAGCACGCTCACACGCTCAGGTTTTTGCGCCGCCGCGCCGTCTTCATGGCGGTTTTCCGTCAGGGGTGGAGCCTTATTCATCTCAGACGCGCTTGATCCTCAGGTCAGTTTCGGCTGAATTACGCACCAAACAAAGCGCCAATGTGGCGATCAGTAATTTCCGGGCCCTGCGCAATGCGTCTTATCCTTTTATCGATCCTGCTATTCGCCCTCAGCGCCGGCGGCGCCTCAGCCAAATATAGCTTCTGCAACAAGTCGAGCTACGCGCTTTCTGCGGCGATCGGCTATGTGGACGGCGACCGGCTCGCCACAAGAGGCTGGTGGCGGCTTCGACCCGGACAATGCAAGGTGGTGCTCACGGAAACGGCGAAACCAGGCCGCTATTTTGTTTACGCAGAGGCCATCCCCGGACACAAGGGCCCATTGAGAACATGGTCCGGCGATACTGCGCTTTGTGTGGAAAACAACGGCTTCTTCAATCTGCGCAATCAGGATGTCTGCCGCGACGATCCCATGCGCCAGCGAAAATTTTTCAATGTTGAAGTCACCGAGGCTGCAGGCGGCGCCTGGCAAACTGATTTCACCGAAGCATCAACTTACACGGTCTACTCAGCCGAAGTCGCGGGCGTACAGCGGCTTCTTTCCGATATCGGCAAGAATTCCGGCGATATCGACGGCGCCATGGGCCGGGAAACACAGCGCGCGCTCGCAAATTACCGTAAGGAAAAGGGCCTACCCGATGGCTACAATATCGACGACGAACTAATCGACGCCTTGATTGAAGACGCCAATTCGAGCGAAGCCAAGCTAGGTCTTTTCTACTGCAACAAAACCAACAATGCGGTCTGGTCCGCAGTTGCGGAATCAGAAGGCGATGAAAAATACCGCTCCAAAGGCTGGTGGAAGATCGAGCCCGGCGACTGCGCCAAGATCATCAAGGGCGCGCTCGGGAAAGATCATTATTACGTCTATGGCCTGATCGAAGATCCCGCCGGTGAGCGCGCCATGACCGGTGGCGAGAAAAATTTCTGCACCAATCTGGTGATGTTCAACAGCGCCAACGATCTTTCCTGCGCGGATCAGGATCTTGACGAGGCTGCGTTCCGGCGCGTCGACATCGGCGGCGCCGAGTCGGCGACGTTCGACTTCACGCCAGCGATGTTCGCGACCTCGCAGGACGACGCCGCACAGTGACGGCGGCGCCCAAAAGCCAGAACGTGACGCCGGATCTCACCCATGTGGAAAGCTGGGTCTTCGATCTCGACAACACGCTGTATTCCGCCGACTGCCAGCTTTTCGCACAAATCGACGCGCGCATGACCGAATTCATTTGCGGCCGTTTTGAGATGGAGCGCGGCGAAGCGCGGCGGCTGCAAAAAGCCTATTATGTCGAATATGGGACGACCATGAGCGGGCTGATGACTCGCCATGATGTCTGCCCCGATGAGTTTCTCGAATTCGTGCACGATATAGATGTGAGCGTCGTGCATGAAAATCCGGACCTTGGGGCAGCGCTGGCGGCCCTGCCGGGACGAAAATTTATTTTCACCAATGGCTCGGTGAAACATGCGGAGAATGTCGCAGGCGCACTCGGCGTACTTCATCACTTTGATGAAATTTTCGACATCAAGGCCGCTGGCTATGCGCCAAAGCCGCGACGCGAGCCCTATGAAAAATTCCTCGCCTCTCATGGGATCGCACCGCAAGGCGCCGTCATGTTCGAGGACATCGTCCAGAACCTCGAAGCGCCGCACGCGCTGGGCATGACGACGGTGCTGGTTCATTCCGACGCCGCCTGGCTCGATGACGAACCCCACGAAAAAAGACCGGCGCGGCGGGGAGACAATGCAGCCCATGTGCATTATGTCACCGATGACATCACCGCCTTCCTGAAGGCCGCGACCATTTCATCCTAAACGATCAGCCAAAGTAAAATCATGACAGACCATTCTTCGCTCCAAGCCGTCATCGACACCGCATGGGAAGACCGCGCAAACGTGTCGCTGGGCACAAAAGGCGAAATTCGCGACGCCGTGAACGAAGCGCTTTTATTGCTCGACAGAGGCGCCGCACGCGTCGCTGAGCCGCATAAAGGCGGCAATGTCATCGACTGGCGCGTCAATCAGTGGCTGAAAAAAGCGGTGCTGCTTTCATTCCGGCTAAATGACAACGGGCTGATCGAAGGCGCGAACGGCCCCTGGTGGGACAAGGCCGCAACGAAATTTGAAGGCTGGACAAAAGACGACTTCAAGAAAGGCGGCTTTCGCGTCGTTCCGCCCGCGACCGTGAGGCGCGGATCGTTCATAGCAAAAAACGCTGTTCTGATGCCGTCCTATGTCAATATCGGCGCATATGTGGATGAAGGCGCGATGATCGACACCTGGGCGACAGTCGGCTCCTGCGCGCAGATCGGCAAGAACTGCCACATCTCCGGCGGCGCAGGCATCGGCGGCGTTCTGGAGCCGTTGCAGGCGAATCCGGTCGTCATTGAAGACAATTGCTTTATCGGCGCCCGCGCAGAGGTCGCCGAAGGCGTCATCGTGCGCGAAGGCTCGGTCCTGTCCATGGGCGTTTATCTCGGCGCCTCGACGAAGATCGTCAATCGCGAGACCGGCGCCGTCACCTATGGCGAAGTCCCGCCTTATTCCGTTGTCGTTTCCGGTTCCATGCCGTCAGCGAAAGGCGGACCTAATCTTTATTGCGCCGTCATTGTCAAACAGGTCGACGAAAAGACCCGCTCCAAAACATCTGTGAACGAATTACTGCGCGACTAGGGCCTCGCCGATTGCATTTTCCAACGGAAACCGGCCTCTCCCCTTCCTGAACACGTTCAGTAAGCTTCACCGTTCTTGCGGAAGAATTTCCAGGCGCCGTTTTCCTTGACGACTTTCATATCACCCGCGGGATCGGTATAGCTCGCGACCTCGTCCTGCGCGCGGGTTCCCACTTCAAGCAAGACCGCATAGGCGTCTGAACGGTTGACGACCATATGACCGTTTGGGGCACCCGCTTTGAACGTCGCCACATCACCGGCGCGCAACACAGTTTCACCATCATCCTCGACCAGCACCGCTTCGCCTTCGAGCATATAGATCAGTTCGTCTTCCTTGAGGTGCCAATGCTGATGGGCGGAGGCGGCGCTCGGCGCGAGACGCGTCAGATTAACGCCGAACTGGTCGAGGCCCCCAAGATCGCCAAGGGCGATTTTCGACCGGCCCTTGCAGTGGTCCGCGAGCTTGCCCGGATAAACGCAGCTCGTCCGCACGGGAGCGTCGGAAAGGTCGAGTTTGGGCATAAAGAGGCTCCTGCTTGTTTCGGCTTCGCGGCTAGTCTACCTCAGGCCCATGAGCGAGATCGATACACAATTATACGACCCGGTGGAGATCGCGCGCGCGCTCATCCGCTGCCCGTCCGTCACGCCCGCAGATGAAGGCGCGCTGGATGTCTTGCAAAAAGCGCTGACCGGTCTCGGATTCCGCTGCACGCGCCTTCCCTTTGAGGAAGTCGACAATCTCTACGCAGAAATTGGCGAGGGGCGCCCGCATTTATGTTTCGCGGGGCATACCGATGTGGTGCCGCCGGGCGACACCGAAGACTGGACCTCACCGCCTTTCGATGCGGCAGTGAAAGACGGCAAGCTCTGGGGACGCGGCGCGTCCGACATGAAAGGCGCCATCGCCGCTTTTGTCGCCGCCGCGTCACGGGCGCTCAAAGACGGCAAGACCAAAGGCAAGCTCTCGCTTCTCATCACTGGCGACGAAGAAGCCAAGGGCGTCAACGGCACCGTCAAAGTTTTACAGTGGCTGCGCGATCAAAATATCAACATCGACCACTGCCTTGTGGGCGAACCTTCAAATCCCGACGCCATGGGCGACATGATCAAGGTCGGTCGCCGTGGATCGATCAATTGCTGGCTCACCATCACCGGCAAACAGGGCCATGTGGCCTATCCCCACCGCGCCTCGAACCCTATCCCGGCATTACTGCGCAAGCTGTTGCATTTGAGCGAAACGCCGCTTGATGAAGGCTATGAACGGTTCCAGCCGTCGAGCCTTCAGGTGACGGACATCCATATCGGCAATCCGGCGCATAATGTCATTCCCGGCAAGGCGTCGGCGCGGTTTAACATCCGCTTCAATCCCACCTGGACGGGGCTCAGCATTCAGGACTGGTTGCGCGCGCAACTCGATCCCATCGCGAAACAGATCAACGCCGCCTACCAGCTTGATTGCGTCGTTTCCGGTGAAGCGTTTCTGACAACGGACACACAGTTTCTCGGGCTGCTTTCCTCCTGCATCGAAGAGAAAACCGGACGCAAGCCGGAATATTCAACCTCAGGCGGAACATCCGACGCCCGCTTCATCAAGGACTATGCGCCCGTGGCGGAGTTCGGCCTCGTTGGCGCGACCATGCATCAAGTGGACGAGCATGTGGATGTGGGCGATATCGAGCTTCTAGCCGATATCTATGCGGCAATCATTGCACGCTATTTTGAGGTTGCTGCTAAATAGCGATCAATAGTCCGCGCGCAGAAAATAGAGGCCGTCAGGCGGCGCGACCGGGCCGCAGCGCGCGCGGTCGGCAGCCTCCAGCGCGGCCTTCAAATCGCGCGCGCGCCATTTGCCCTTGCCGACTTCAACAAGCGAGCCAACGAAAGACCGTACCTGATTGTGCAGGAAAGACCGAGCGGCGCATCGGATATAAATATCTTCGCCAAGACGCAAGACCGAAATTTCATTCAGCGTTTTCACCGGCGTCTCCGACTGGCATTTAGCGGACCGGAAGGTGGTGAAGTCATGCTTGCCCAACAAAACCTGCGCGGCGTTGTCCATGGTTTCGGCGTCGAGCCTGGAGGAAACCCGCCATGCGCGGCCGCGATCAAGCGCCAGCGGTGTCCGCCGGTTGACGAGGCGATATTCATAGGCCCGCCCTACACAGGAAAACCGGGCGTGGAAATCATCCGCGACCCTTTCCGCCGCCAAAATAACGATCGGGGCTGGCCGCAAATGCTGGTTCAGCGCGTCGCGCACAACATCGGGGCGCCAGTCCTTTTCCAACTCAACATGAGCCGCCATCGCGAGCGCATGCACGCCCGAATCGGTTCGTCCCGCCGCATGAGCGCTTACGGTTTCACCGCAAAAAGCCTTAACGGCGCGCTCAACGGCCTCTTGAATCGACAGCCCGTTCTCCTGGCGCTGCCAGCCGACGAAATCGGCGCCGTCATATTCGAGAATGAGTTTGTAGCGAACCATGGCGGGAGCTATATTTCCAACTTCACGGAGGATGCAATGCTTTCAAAACTGCCCTGGAAGAAGATCAGATCGGAATTCCTGTTTTTCGCCTGTATTCTCGCGGTCTTGCTGACCTTCCGGACGACCGCCTATGGCATGTATTTCATCCCCAGCGAAAGCATGTTGCCGACCCTGGCGGTGGGCGATCGCATTCTCGTCAATAAATTCGCTTATGGCTATTCCCGCCACTCCGTACCCTTTTCCATCGGGCCGGAAATCGCGACGCCCACTGGACGCCTTTTCGGCAGATTACCCGCACACGGCGACCTTGTGGTATTCAAACATCCGGACTCCAGAGAAACGCTGATCAAGCGGGTCATCGGCTTGCCAGGCGATACTATCGAGCTGCGCGAAGGCCGCCTCTTCCTCAATGACGCAGAAGCCCCGCGCGTGCTCGACGACCTGTTCCGCTATCGCGAACATCACGGCGGCGTCGCCAGCGTCGCGGCGTTTTCCGAAACCCTTCCTGGCGGGCGCGAACATGAAATCTATGAGCGCGGTGACAATTATCGCGGCGATGATTTCGGCCCGGCGGTCATTCCCGCAAACCATCTCTTTGTTATGGGCGATAATCGCGACAATTCCATCGACAGCCGCTTTCCTTATCCGGGCGTTGGGTTCCTGCCTGTCGAAAATCTTGTCGGGCGCGCTGATCTGTTGATGTTTTCTCTCAACAGACAGCGTGAGGAAGAAGACCTGAAGAAACTGAAACGCCAACGCAGTTTCATGGCGCCCCTGCAATAAAACGCCGCCTCGTTACGAAACACGCGCGCCTTGTTTCAAAGGAAATCCGCGCAGAAACTCTTCCGCGTTTTGTACTTTTTTACCGGCGCGCTGGAGACTGCTCAGCTCGACAGCGACGTCGCCGCAGGCGATCACGAGCTTTCCATCCGTATCGAGAATATCTCCAGGGGTACCGGTTCCAGCTGCCTGGTTTGACATCAGCGCTTTCACGCGTTCGCCATCGGCCTCAAACCAGGCGCCCGGGAAAGGCGACAGGCCGCGAATATTGCAATCAATCTCAGCAGCCGGGCGCGACCAGTCGATGCGCGCTTCCTTCGCGCTGATTTTATGGGCGTAGATGACGCCCTCTTCCGCCTGCGGCGTCGCCACAAGCCCGCCGCGCTCAAGCGCCGCCAGCGCAACCGGCGCAATCCGGGCCGCAACGCCGGAAAGCTTGTCATGGAGGCTGCCGGCAGTGTCATTGGCTGCGATGGGAACGGTTTCAGAGAGCAGGATCGCGCCCGTGTCGAGTCCCGCCTCCATCTGCATCACCTGGACGCCGGTCACCTTGTCGCCCGCCATGATCGCCCGCTGGATCGGCGCGGCTCCGCGCCAGCGCGGCAGGAGCGAGGCGTGGAGGTTGAGGCAGCCATGGCGAGGAGCGTCGAGCAAGGCTTGCGGCAGGATGACGCCATAGGCGACGACAATCGCCGCATCGAGATCGAGTGCCGAGAAGGCGTTGATCTCTTCGCGGGTTTTGAAATTTTTCGGTGTCCGCACCTCAAGACCGTTTGCTTGGGCGAAAGCATGCACAGGCGAGGGCTTCAATTTGTGGCCGCGCCCTGAAGGCGCCGGCGCCCGGGAATAGACCGCCGCAATCTCATGGCCCGCCGCGATCAGCTCGGCGAGCACAGCGACGGAAAAATCGGGCGTTCCCATAAAGGCGAGGCGCATGGGTCAGGTTCCTGCCGAAATCGCTGCTGCGGGAAGCCCCGCCCTACATGGCCGCGGCGAGGCGCTGTTCTTTCTTGAGTTTCTTCAACACCCGTTCGCGCTTCAGGCGCGAGAGGTGGTCGATGAAAAGAACCCCTTCGAGATGATCCATCTCATGCTGGATACAGGTGGCGATCAGCCCCTCGGCCTCGAGGATCTGTTCATTTCCGTCATAATCGAGATATTTGACGCGGCAGCGAGCAGGACGCTCCACCTCGTCGAAATATTCGGGCACGGAAAGGCAGCCCTCTTCATAGACGCTCATGTCCTCGGATGGATCAAGAATTTCCGGATTGACGAAATAGAGCGGCGCCGGCTCCTCGTCCTTGCCAGCCAGATCCATGACGATGACGCGGACGGGCGCGCCGACCTGGATCGCGGCGAGCCCGATCCCCGGCGCGTCATACATCGTCTCAAGCATGTCATCCATGAGCGCGCGCAACGCGTCATCCACCTTGTCGACGGGCTTTGACACCTCGCGCAGGCGCGGATCGGGCGCGGTCAGGATTTCTCTAATGGCCATGGCCCTCACCTATGGTCGGCGGCCTTGTCCGTCAAGACTCCGGCGCGGCTTCCCAATTACCCCACGCGCAACTCCCGGGCGAAACATGGTTAACGCTAAACCCTCGCTTTTGATGGGATTTTCCCATATGGTCGGCTCAGTTTGTGTTCCTTGTTGGGGGTTCGACAATGCAGACGCTGTCGCCGTCGGTCCAAAATCAGGCCGAAGGCATCGAAAGCGTGGGAGAAACTGCGCAGACTGAAACCCAGACACCGGCGCCGCTGATCAGCGGCCCGGCCCCTGCTCTATGGGCTGGAGTCGGCGCCTTTCTGCTTATCTTCATCATCGGCATGATGTTGATCATTCGCGGACGCGTCACTCGTCCGGCCAAGCGTCGCGCCGAAGTCGCTGGCACAACATATTTCGAACCGGCTGGCGAGGACGCCGACATCACATTCGATGATGACGACTCGCTTCACGCCGATGCTAAAACGGCGGACCCTGACGACGCGCGCTGGCGTGACGAAGAGGTTGGCGACACTGAAGTTATCATCGAACGCAGCGACGCCCAGGAAGCCGAAAGCACGGAGGCCCATCACGAGGAAGAAGTCGAACCGCTTTTTGACGAACCTCTCGATAAACCTCAGAAAAAGAAGTCAGCTTTCGCCGGCCTGTTTTCGAAGAAGCAACCGCAAGAGGTAGCCTCTGAGCCGGAAAGCGAACCTTTCTATGATGAAGAGGAAGAAGAAGGCTTCTTCGCCGCCGCTAAAGAGCATACAGCCGAACCGGTAGCGCAACCCATCCGCCACGAAGCTCCTTCGAGCGTCGACACCGAACGCCTGGCGCACGCTGAAGAGGCCGCGCAAGCGGCGCTAAAGCGCGCCGAAGAAGCCGAAGCCCTCGCCCGCGATTTAAAACTCGCCAATGAGGAAGCGCAAAACGTCATGAATATCGGTTTGCGGAAAAGAGAAGCGGCCCTCGACGAACGCGCCAGCGCGCTGATCGCCATGGAGAAACGGCTTGCGGCGCTCGCCGACGAATTTCAACAGCGCGGCGAGGCGGAGGCGCGAGCTGCGCAACTTTCACCGGGGCAAGCGGCTGCTTTCCATGACGCCCCCACAGGCGTTTCCGAAGCGCATTTCGCTGAATTCGCCGATCTGATGGGCGAGCAGTTTGATGCGCTGCGCGGCGCCGTCAACGCCGCTATCGAGAAACTGTCCCGGCGCATCGACACCCTGCCTGTGGCGCAGTCCGCCGCAGCAACGGCGACGGCGGCGCGTGTTCAGCTATCGGATCTGCTTGGCGATGCGCTGGCGCCCGGACGCTTCAAACTGGCGCAAAAACTTTCAACCGGCCGCACCGCAGACGCGCTCATCATCATGCCGGGCCCCATGGCCCCGATCGCCGTCGATGCGCGTTTTCCCACGGAGGCGTTCGACGCCTGGCAGCTATCGCGCAACGCCGGCACTGAAACCGAATTACGCCGGGCGATCCTGCGCCATATCGCGGACGGCGCCGAAAAACTGATCTCGCCGGAAGAGACCACAGACTGCGCAATGATGTTCGTGCCGTCAGAAAACATCCTCTCCGAACTGCATGCGCATTTTTCCGACCTGGTGCAGGAAAGCTATCGTGCGCGAGTCTGGATGGTGTCGCCGACCTCATTAATGGCGACGCTCCACACCATAAGCGCCGTCATGGCCGGCGCCGGCATCAAGGAAATGAGCTCGGTCAATATGGTCGACGAGCTTCACGATCTTCGCAGCCGCGTCGCGACGCTTGAAAGCCAGCGCAAGAACGGGTCGACCTCAACGCATGCGGAAAAGCCTGCGCCGAAACCGGAAACGTCCTACAAGCCGGCGGAGTACAGCGATGTCTTTGAAAACGTTCCGCATGAAGCGGGCGGCGAAGATAAACCGCCCTTCCCGCTGCGTTAATTGCGCTTACGCGGCATCCTGAGAATTGTCGCCATCGTCCTCTTCGAACAGATCGCCGCTGACGTCGCGTAAAAGCCGCGGCGTTTCTTCCACAGGCGAAAGCGCTTCAATGTCGGTTTCAATGCCCGGAATTTCATATTCCGCGAATTTACGGGCCCGGGAAAGAACACGGGATTCAAATCCGCCCACCGTAGAATTGTATTTGCCGATGGCGGTCGACAGCGCCTTTCCGACCCCGCCAAGATTTCTGCTCATGACCGACAAGCTGTCATACAAGTCCTTCGCCATAGCCGCGACCGCTTGTGCATTCTCCGTCATTTTTTCCTGACGCCAGTTAAGCGCCGCCGATTTCAACATCGCTATCAGGATCGTCGGCGATGCTATGAGAATCTTGCGGTCGAAAGCGTCCTGATAAAGCTGTGGGCGCGCTTCGAGCGCAGCGGAGAAATAATTTTCACCCGGCACGAACATGACAACGTAATCCAGCGAATCCTTCAGCGACGCAGCATATTCCTTCGCCGACAGGCTCTTCACATGCTTCCAGAGGTCGTCCGCATGGCGCGCAAGATGCGCCGCGCGCGCATCATCCGCCTCAGCATCGATCGCGTCGAGATAAGCCCCAAGGGAAACCTTGGAATCGACGGCGACGACACGTCCGCCGGGCAGGCGCACCACCATATCGGGTTGTTTGCGGCGCTGTTCAGCGTCGTCATGGCTCGCCTGTTCGACAAAATCCACATAGGCCGCCATACCCGCAATCTCGACCACATTGCGCAGCTGTTCTTCGCCCCAGCGGCCTCTTGTTTTCGGGCCCGCGCGCAAGGCCGCCGCGAGTTTTTGCGCTTCAGCGCGAACATCATGGGTTTGTTTTGTCAGCTCGCCGATCTGGCTCGCCAACTCGCCACGAGACTTGTTCTGCTCGTTACGCATTTCCGCAAGGCCTTTTTCATAGCGGGTGAGGGTCTCGCTGACGGGCTTGAGCAAATCATCAAGCGCCTTGCTGCGTTTTTCGCCTTCGCTCTGCGCCTTCTCGCTATAGCGCTGGAATGTTTCCGCTGCGCGTTTCAGAAACGCCTCATTAGCACCTTCCAGAAGCTGTGCTGTCGTCGCCTTGAATTCCGTTTCCATCCGGGTTTTCAATTCGGCGAGCGCGCGTTCACGCTCTGCGATGGTGGCGCGGCTTACCGCAACATCGCTTTGCAGATCTTCTCTTTGTTGTTTGACGTGATCCAGTTCGTCACGAACCGCATCAAAAGCGCTGAGTTGTTCTTCCGCTTTGGCGAGGCGGATACGCGCGTCTTCAAGCTCGCTGCGCCGGGCATTGGCGTTCTTGCCCGCGCGCCAGGACTGAACGGCGAAAAAGACCGCGGCGGCACACAACCCAAGGACCACCCAGAAGGCGGCGGCGTCCGGCGGCAGTCCTGCATCTTTGAGAAAAGCGTAGATCATCGCCCATTTTTAGGGCGATTCGGCCTCTTTTACCGGCGCTTCTTCCCCAGCCTTGAAGACCAGCATCGCGCTCGCGAAATAATTGATGAAAACGGTGACCGCGATGGCGGAAAATTTGGCGAGGAAAGGCCCGATAAGAGGCGCGAGCCAGAAAACCAGCCCTGTGGAAATCGCCAGAGATAAAAGATGGGCGGCGCAGAATTTGCCATACCCCCGAAGCGACAGCGCCGCCGGGCCGTTCACCCCCCGGAATGTCACCCGAGAATTGACCACATAGCTGAAGGGATTGGTGACGCCGAAGGCGAGAATATTGGCGATCGCCGGGGGAATCCCCAACAACACACCGGCGCTGTAAACGCTGAAATCGACGATCGTGTTGGCGACGCCCACAATGCCGAAAAGGATGAGCCCGCGCCCGTGTTGTTTTACTTTCTCGGGATATGAAGTCACGCCACGGACCGTCCGGTAGAGCTTGCGGCGCCCGCCTCATCTGTGGCCATGTCACCTGTAGCCGCTTCAACGGAAGACGCCTCGACCGCATTGGTGAAATAGAGCGGGCGCTGTTTCGTCTCGTTGAAGACCCGGCCGAGATATTCCCCCATCACGCCGAGCACCATCAACTGCACGCCGCCAAGAAACAGCGTGAGCGCGGCGAGCGTTGCAAATCCCTGCACCGGATCGCCGAAAATAAGTTTTTTCACAATGTAAAAGACGCCCAGCAAAAATGCGAAACCGGCGACAACAAACCCCAGATAGGAGGAAAGCTTCAGCGGCGCCAGCGTCGATGATGTCATTCCTTCAAGCGAGAGATTCCAGAGCTTCCAGTAATTCCATTTCGTCGTTCCTGCTTCACGGGACGCACGATCATATTGAACGGTCGTCGAAGGAAACCCGGCCCAGGCGAAAACACCTTTCATAAATCGATGCTGCTCGCGCAAGGTGCAGACGGCGTCAACCACCTTGCGGCTCATCAGTCGAAAGTCACCGACATTCTCCGGAATAGGGGTTGGACCGACATGACGCATCATCCGATAGAACGCGGCGGCGGTCGCCTTTTTCAGCCAGCTTTCGCCGGCGCGCGTCAACCTTTGTCCGTATACGACGTCATATCCCTTGCGCCACCCGGCAATCATGTCTTCGATCACATATGGCGGATCCTGAAGATCGGCGTCCATCACAACGACGGCGTCTCCGCGCGCATGATCAAGCCCGGCGGTGAGCGCAATCTCTTTTCCGAAATTGCGGCTCATATCCACAATCGTCGTGTTGGGATGAATATTCCGCAACTCACGCATCTTGAGAAGGGTGAGGTCGAGGCTGCCGTCATTTACGAAGACGATCTCAAAAGGCTGGGCAAGGCGGCGCATAGTTTTCGACACGGCCTTGTGAAAGGCGACGATCGTATCCGCCTCGTTATAGGCAGGGCAGACAATGGACAAAAGCGCCGGGGCCGTTTGCGGGCGCGGCGTAACGCCTGTGTCCGGATCGATGACGTCGTTCGGGGCTGGCAGCATGAGGCGGGCGCTTTCCAAAAGGTTGGTTAACCAGTTCCAAACTAAACCTTTCTTTATTTCCCAGAGGTAAACGGAAAGCCGTTATGACCGTAGAGACCGCCAGCCCTGCGCCCTCGCCCGGCGACGCGCCCAGCGCGCCATCCGGAAGCTTCGCGGCGCGCTATCCCTTGCTGTATGGGCTTGCGACCAATCCCGGCCTGAAAGTCCTATGGGCCGCGAGCGCTGTCGCGCTCTTGCTCTATGGCGCGACCTTCGCCCGGACCGTGCTTGCATCGAAGGATTTCGTCATATCCGACATCGCGGTGGTCGGCGGCGATTTCACGACGTTCTGGATCGCGGCCAAGACCCTCCTCGCCGACGGCCCGCTCGCGCTCTACCAACCGGACACACTGAATACACGGCTTGAAGCGGCCTTTCCGTTGAGCCGGGACGTCATGCTTTTCTGGCAATACCCGCCCACATTCTATTTCATTGTGGCGCCGCTAGCGTTCCTGTCTTACCCCGCAGCGCTTTGCGGCTGGATGGCGGTCACCACCAGCGCCGCCGGCGGTGCTCTTGCCATTCTTTGGCGGAGCAGAACCCCTCTACTCGTGGCTTTCGCTTCAGCCGCCGCATGGCAGGCGTGGATTACAGGACAAACGGGGTTTCTGACCGCGGCCCTGGTGACCTTGGCCGCGGGCTGGGCGGACCGGCGGCCTGTTATCGCAGGCATTGCGGCCGGACTGTTGACGGTGAAGCCGCAGCTTGGCCTTTTGATCCCTGTCGCTTACGCCGCCGCCGGATGCTGGCGCGCCTTTGGCGCGGCGGCGGTCACCGCCATCCTCCTCGCAGGCTTGAGCGTTGTCTTCTTTGGCGTTGAGAGCTGGGTTGGTTTTTTTGAAGCCATGGGCGCCCAGGGCGCACGCTTGAGCCTGTCCAGCTTCCCCCAATACAAACTGATCACCCCTTACGGCTTTCTCACCACATTGGGGACGCCGGCGGGCCTGGCGATTTTCATTCAGGGGCTCGTGGCGCTCGCTCTTGCAGCGTTTGTTTTTGGCGTCTGGCGAAAAAGCCTGTCATGGGAGACCCGGCTGATCGCACTGGCCGCAGCAACTCCGCTGGCGGCGCCATATGTCTTTTATTATGAGGCGCCGATTTTTTTCGCGGCGATGATCATGCTCGCCAAATGCGGAATTGAGCGCGGCTGGCTCCGTTTTGAAAAACAGGGCCTGATGGCTTTGTGGATTTTGCCAGCCTTTACGCCAGGGCCGGACTGGTTGCCCATCTCAGCGCTGATCGCCTTCGCCGCATTCGGCTTGTGCGCATGCCGCGTCCTGCACGACTGCCCGCTGGACTTACGCGACTACAGCTTTTCTACAAAGAATAAGGGACTTGTCGCCTAGGCGACGGACGAGACCGACACCGGGCCGGCGATGTTTTGTGATGACGCTTCGACGGTAGAGGCTTCAATGCTCGTTGTAAAATAAAGCGGGCGTTGCTTTGTTTCATTGAATATCCGGCCGAGATACTCGCCCATCACACCCAGCACCATGAGCTGCAATCCGCCGAGAAACAGGACCAGCGCGGCGAGCGTCGGAAAGCCCGGCGCCGGATCGCCCACCATCGCCGCTTTCGCAACCACAAAAGCTCCGTACACAAAAGAAAGCGCCGCAACGGCGGTTCCGATATAGGTGGAGATTTTTAGCGGCGCCAATGTGTGCGACGTGACGCCTTCAATCGAGAAATTCCAGAGCTTCCAGAAGCTCCACTTAGACGCCCCGGCATAGCGCGTTTCCACGTCGAATGGCACCGCCTTGGCGGGAAAGCCGACCCAGGCGAAAACGCCTTTCATAAAACGGTGATGCTCGCGAACGGAACGCACCGCATCCGCCGCCCGCCGACTCATGAGGCGAAAGTCGCCTGCATTGGGCGGAATGGGAGAGCGCCCGATGCTGTTCATGACGCGGTAAAACGCGGTCGCCGTGGCGCGGCGCAGAAAGCCTTCATCTTCGCGGCCTCTACGCTGTCCATAGACAACGTCATAGCCTTCGCGCCAGCCGGCGATCATCTCTTCGATCACCTGCGGCGGATGCTGAAGATCAGCGTCGATAATGACCACGGCGTCGCCGCGCGCATGGTCGAGACCGGCGGAGACCGCCACTTCCTTACCGAAATTGCGGCTGAGATCGATGATCGTCGTGTTGGCATGAGCCTCGCGCAATTCGCGCATTTTCAGGATCGTATCATCGCGGCTGCCGTCATTGACGAACACGACCTCAAAAGACTGCGCGATATGGCGCATGACTTTCGCCACCGCCTTGTGAAATGGAATGATGTTTTCCGCCTCGTTAAAAGCCGGGCAGACAATCGACAGGAGCGCGGGCGCGGTTTCGGCGCGCGGGCGCAGGCCCGGAGGGGCGTCACTTGTATTGTTCTGGCTGGGCGTCATGGAAAAGCGCTCTTCAAAGCAGTCGGTTAACCGGCCCTAAACTAAACCTTTCTTTATTTCCCAGAGGTAAACGGAATGGGTCATGACCACAGAGGCCGCCAGCTCCGCCCCTCCTCATGCAGAGGAGCGCATATGCCCGCCCGGCGGCTTCGCCGAGCGCTACCCAATCCTCTATGCGCTTTTTGGCGCTCCTTCGCCGAGGACGATCCTGCTGGTCTCGCTATTCGCTTTTGCGCTTTACGCGACCATTATCATCCGAGGCGCGCTCGAATCTGAGAACTTTGTCCTGCCCGGCATCGCCGTGATCGGCGGCGATTTCACTGTCTTCTGGATGGCGGCCAAAACCCTTTTCGCCGAAGGGCCGGGCGCGCTTTATCAGCCCGGCGTGTTGAATGAGCGGCTCGGCGCCGCCTTTCCCACCTACGGACAGTTCTCGCTGTTCTGGCAATACCCGCCGACAATCTATTTCCTGGTCGCCCCGCTTGCCGCCTTGCCATATCCTGCAGCGCTTGCCGCATGGGGCGCAGCAACCGCAGGGTTCGCCGCCGGCGTAATCAGAAGTCTGTGGCGCGCGCGCTTGCCGCTAATTGTCGGCTTCGCCTCAGCCGCCGCCTATCAGGGATGGATCACCGGTCAGACCGGATTTTTGACGGCGGCGCTTCTGACGCTCGCGGCGGGACATGCCGACCGGCGCCCCCTAATCGCAGGGATCGCGGCCGGGCTACTCACCTTCAAACCGCAGCTTGGTCTTCTCATCCCGGTCGCCTACGCCGCCGCCGGATGCTGGCGCGCTTTTGGCGCAGCGGCGGTGACGGGCGTGTTGATGGCGGGTCTTAGCGTTCTGTTCTTTGGCGCCGACACATGGCTCGCCTTTTTCGACGCCATCACCGCCCATGGCGAGCGCATGAGCGAATTGATCTTTCCCGATCACAAGCTGATTACGCCTTATGGGTTTTTCATGACCCTTGGTGCGCTGTCATCGCTCGCCTTCGCCGTACAAGCCGCGGCCAGTCTAGCGCTCGCCGTCTTTGTTTTCATGGTGTGGCGACGGAGCGACGCATGGGAGACGCGTCTTTTCACGCTCATCCCCGCCGCTGCGCTGGCGACGCCTTATGCGTTTTATTATGAAGCGCCCATCTTCATCCCGGCGCTGATCATTCTTGCAAAACGCGCCATGGAAAAAGGCTGGCTGCCTTTTGAAAAACAGGCGCTGATCGCCTTGTGGTTCCTGCCGGTGCTAACGCCGGGGCCCCACGCGATTCCGGTTCCGGCAATGATCGCCTTCGCCGCCTTCGCCATTTGCGCGCGCCGCGCGGCGCATGAATGCGGGTTCAAGCTCCCGCAGATCAAAGCGGCCTAAAAAGGCCTTCTTGATTTCATCGCCGCCGCCAGCGTTCCCTCGTCGAGATAATCAAGCTCACCCCCGACAGGTACGCCCTGGGAAAGCCGCGTGACGGCAAGCCCGGAGGTTTCGAGATGCTCGGTCAGATAATGCGCCGTCGTCTGACCGTCGACGGTCGCCGGGAGCGCGAGGATGATTTCACTGATCAGCCCGTCTTTCGCCCGCGCAATGAGCGAACCCAGATTCAAGTCGTCTGGGCCAATTCCGTCGAGCGGCGAGAGCAACGCGCCCAGCACATGATAGCGGCCCTTATGCGCCCCGGCGCGTTCGAGCGCCCAGAGATCGCCCACATCCTGAACCACGCAGAGAATGGAACTGTCGCGGTCAACGTCGGCGCAGACGGCGCAGGGGTCGATCGAATCCCAGTTGCCGCAGACCGAACACGCCTTCACTTTGTTGGCCGCATCGTCGAGGGCGAAGGCGAGCGGGCGCATCACCGGATCGCGTTTTTTCAAAAGATAAAGCGCAGCGCGTTTGGCCGAGCGCGGCCCCAAGCCCGGCATCTTTGCAAGGAGGTCAATCAGGCGCTGTAACTCGGGACCGATGGTGGCGGCGGGCATGAGGACGCTTTCACAAGGCAATCACAAAAGGTGGTTATGCTGCCTTCCGCCATGAACTGGCAAGCCATCGATTTGCCCTCGCGCAGGATTGATCCCTCCGGCATTCCTACCGGTCTGCCGGCAAAGGCCTTGCCGCCGCGCCCATCATCCCAAATACTGCCTAGAAATTGTTTGGAATATGCAGAGGAGAGAACCATGGTCGCAGCGCCGGAAACATCGAATGCAACGCTCGGCCGGCTCGCCGGCGCCGCCTATGTGAGCCTTGTGATTACCGGCATTTTCGGGCTCGCCTATGCGCCAAAAAAGCTGGGACTTTCTTCCGACGATCCGCAAGCCGTTTATAACGCGATTAGCGAGGCGACATTCTTTTACAGCGCGAGCGTGGTGACGGAACTTGTCTGCTATGCGCTGTTCGCAATTGTCGGCGTGTTTTTATACCGCCTGTTCTCCTCGCGCGCGCCGTCTTTGTCGCTGATCATGCTGGTGCTCGTCGCGGCGAGCGTGCCGATTTCTTACATAGCCATGGCGCAAAAGGTTGAAGTGCTCGACATTGCGCGCGGGTCGGGCGATTTCGCAGCGCTTGCCGCCAGCGAACGTCCGGCGGCGGTTGCGGAGATGCTGAACGCCTATTCAGCCTATACGAGCATGGCGGAAATTTTCTGGGGCTTGTGGCTGATCCCCTTTGGCATGCTGGTTCTGAAAACCCGCTATATTCCGCGTCTTCTCGGCCTGCTGTTGGTGCTCGGCGGGCTTGGCTATATCGCCAATGATTTCGGGCCGATGCTCTTTCCCGCCTATAAGGGCACGATGGCTTACGACATCGCCTCAATGCCTTCTTCCTTTGGCGAGATCAGCGCGGCGCTGTGGCTGCTTATCTTCGGCGCAAAGAAAGATGAGACCGCATAAACCTAGCCGATCTCCCGTACGCGATGCGGCGCGTCAGCGCTGCTTCGCAGAAACGGGATGACCGGGGAGTGGTTTAAAACGGCAGCTTCATGCCCGGCGGCAGCGGCAACCCCGCGGTCATTTTTTTCATCTGATCTTCGGTCTGTTTTTCGAGTTTCGCTTTCGCGTCGTTGATCGCGGCGGCGATGAGGTCTTCGAGGATTTCGGCGTCGTCTTCCTTCATCAGGGAACGCTCGATGGCGACGGCCTTCGCATAGCCCTTGCCGTTCAGCACCACTTTCACCATGCCGGCGCCGGCCTCACCCGTCGCCTCAATGTAGGCGAGTTTTTCCTGCATTTCCTGCATCTTGGCCTGCATCTGGCCGGCCTGCTTCATGATCTCGTTCAAATCCATTACGCTTTTCCTGTCTCTTTGCGCGCCGCTATCGCATCGGCCACCGCATCGTCATCGGGGTCGATAGGCGCGTCTTCTTCGTCTTCGTCAGTTACGGGGGCGACAATTGTGTCGGCCTCGCGGATCGCCGTCACTTTGGCGTCGGGAAATAGTTCCAGCGCCTTTTGCACCATGGGATGGGCCATCACTTCGCGCGTACGCGCGTCGCGCACCGTCTCCTCACCTTCATGCTCCGAAGTAACCGAGATGACCCATGGCTTTCCTGTCCATTCTTTCAGACGCAGGGTCAGCCGGTTGGCGAGATCGCGCGGCGCATCATTGTGAAGTCGAAGCTCGATCTTGCCTTCGCGGAACGACACGATGTGAACATAGGACTCAAGCTCGGTGCGGAGCTTTGCGTCGCGCATGCGGCCCGCGAGTTTAACCACATCATCAAACGCGCGAAGCCACGGACCTCCGTCCGCAGGCCGTTGCGACATGGACGGCTTGATGTCGATCACCTGCGCGGTGTGTTGCGGCGGCGACTCTTGATGGTGCGCGCTGGCGGGCGCCCGCTGCGGCGAAGATGATTGCGCCGTCGAGCCTACCCCGTCGCTATTGTTTTTTTTTAAGGCTTTGAGCGCCTCATCAGGCGTCGGCAGATCCGCCGCGAAGCACAGACGGATCAGCGCCATCTCTCCCGAGGCGGCGGCATCCGGCGCCATTTGCGTTTCCGTGAGGCCCTTCATCAATAGCGACCAGACGCGCGTGAGCGCATTCATTTCCAGCCCTGTCGCCATGGCTTTGGCGCGCTCTGCATCCGCCTCACCTGCGGGCCCATGTGACGCGGCGGTCGGGCCCGCAGCCTTGATCCGTGTCAGCAAATGCGTGAGGTCAAGGAGGTCGCGCAAAATCTGCGCCGGTTCCGCGCCTGCAGCATATTGCGACCGGAAGTTTTCGAGCGCGGTTTTGGCGTCGCCCTTCATCGCCGCTTCCAAGAGCGCCCAGACCGAGGAACGGTCCGCAAGACCCAGCATATCGCGGATCATGTCAGCGCTGACGATTTCTTCTCCTTGCGCAGCATGCTGAACAATCGCCTGATCGAGGATGGAGAGCGCATCACGGACCGAGCCTTCGGCCGCGCGCGCGATCATCCACAAACCATCGCGATCGACCTTCACCTTTTCCTGTTCGGCGATGCTGGCGAGGTGGTCGGTCAAGACTTCCGGATCAATGCGGCGCAGATCGAAACGCTGACAGCGCGACAGCACCGTGACGGGCAACTTTCTGATCTCCGTCGTCGCGAAGATAAACTTCACATGGGGCGGCGGTTCTTCGAGCGTCTTCAACAGCGCATTGAACGCCGCCGTCGAGAGCATGTGAACCTCATCGATGATGTAGACCTTGTAGCGCGCCTCAACCGGGGCGTAGCGCACGCCCTCAATCAACTCGCGAATATCGCCGACGCCCGTGCGCGAGGCGGCGTCCATTTCCATGACATCCGGGTGGCGGCTTTCAGCGATGGCTTTGCAGTGAAGCCCGTTCTCCGCCATGTCGATCTGCGGGCCATTGTCTTCGCCATTGGGGCCCACATAATTCAGGGCGCGGGCGAGAATGCGCGCCGTTGTGGTTTTCCCGACCCCGCGCACGCCAGTCAGAATATAAGCATGGGCGATACGGTTAGCGGCGAAGGCGTTTTTCAGCGTCTTCACCATGGGGCCATGGCCGATCAGATCATCGAAATTTTGCGGACGGTATTTGCGCGCCAGCACCTGATAGGCGCCGCCGCTTTTCCCGCTATCTGTTTCCTGTTCCGCCATTACGCTCCAGCCATACCCCCCGCCAGCGAATATGGCGGTGCGGGCCGCGCTTCTCAACCGTCCTTTTTCACCGCATTTTTCTGGAGCTTCAAAAAGGCGGCGTCGGCGTCCGGTTCGTACTGAAAGACATCGCTGAAGGGAACGCCGAAGACCGCGGCGATGCGGAACGCCGCCTCCAGCGAGGGCGCGTATTTGCCCTTTTCGATGGCGGCGACGGTCTGGCGGGTCATGCCAATGCGCGCGGCGAGATCGCCCTGGCTGATATCGCCATGTTCAGCGCGCAAAACACGAATGCGGTTGGTGACAGGCGTTTTCCCCATCCGGGTCAGGCGCTCCGGCGATAAAGGAACACCTGATAGGCATTCTTGGCGATCTCAGACGCGGCAAGGCCAAGAAAGAGAATGTTCGCGATAAGGTAGTAGCCCTTGAAGAGCGCCACCGCGAGGGCGGCGAAGGTCCAGGCGCCGAGCACGTAGCCCGCGAGTTCGTCCGACCGCAACGAGATCCGCCGGTCGCGCTCATCGGCGGCCTCATCGCCAGTCCGCACTGCGAAGATGGCGACAATGACATGCGCGACGACCACGATCACCACGAAGCCGATAATGGTTCCAAGCATCATTCCCGTCGTCCCGGCGCCGAAGTTTTCAGCTTCGCGGAGTGCAAGCGCATAGCAGCCGAACACCCAGACCATGGCCGCGAGCACGATCCACGAACTGATTTCCCTGAACGACATGGCTGTCTCTCCTGTTTATATAATGCAACATAATGTTAGATATGTTTTACATTATGTCAATAATAGAACACAGAAAATACACCCTACCGCGGGAGATTCTGTCGTACAGGCTTAAAATGTCATGAAAATCAGGGTGGAAGACTGAACGACCCGCGGCTGAAACTCGTTGTGGCTGCTTCCTTCCGGACCTGACCAGGTTGGCGAGAGCTACGTCCGCCAGTCTTCCGGGAGCCTATATCTGCGCTCGGCTTCGTGAATGCAAGGGGGCCGCTTCGTGATCCCGCGTGACCGGACGCTTGTGATAGATGGCGCTTCAGCATTCAGATCAGAACGGCGTCGCCGGGGCATGGCACGCATCAACGGGGGGGCGAACCCATGAAAAAACTCATCTCACTTTTCCCCTGGGCCGGCGGGCTCTTCATTTCGGCGATCTTTCTCGACTCGCTGCGCTTCAAATTCACCGGTCACCCAACGCCGCAGCATATCTTCTCAACGCTGAAGGAATGGTCCGGCATCGGGCTGTTTTATCCGGCAGGTCCCTGGATCATCGGGCTTGGCGAATTGTTATCGTCTATACTGTTGATCGGTCTGCCGGTGCTGTTTCTTCTCATGAACCGCAAGGCGCTGGTTGCGCCGGCGCAGTTTCTCGGCGCCCTTGTCGCCATTGGCATCATGAGCGGCGCAATCACCTTTCACCTGTTTACGCCGCTCGGCATCGAGACGCCGACAGAGTGGGTGAACGGCGCGCCGACAGAATTTTCCCCGGCGCTTTTCTATGCGGCATGCGTCAGCTGGGTTTGCGCGTTGATTATTCTCTTCATTCACCGCAGCGCCATTGGCTTTTTCCTGCGCCCGAAGGTGTAATTCCACAGCGCATGAAGCTTGCGCAGGGGCCGCGGGCGGGCGACAAACACGCCCATGAAACACGGAACCAATCCGAACTGGTTTGCGAACAGCCCCCTGTCGCGCGTCAATATCGAAAAGGATCAGGAGGCGTTTTTCAACGCGCGCCTCGCAGACCCAAAAAGCCTTGTCATCCCATTATGGCGCGGCGACCCGTTGATGACGGATGGAAGCCCCGCGTTTCTTTCCGTCGGCGCGCTGTCGCAATTTCCAAAAGATGCGCCAGTCATTCTTTTGGGAATGAAAGACGAGCGCGCCTATTTCGCCGTCGATGTCTCCGCCGCCGAGAGCGCGGAGACGGCGCCCTTTGCTGATATTGGCGACTATGTTCAACTTCGCATCGCCGCCGGGGTTTTAACACGCGACGACCTCGCCATTATCGGGCAAGGCCGCTGGTATTTCGAATGGCGCAGGAAACATAGATTTTGCGGCAATTGCGGCGGAGAAACGCGGCTTGAAGCGGGCGGCGCCAAGAGCCGCTGCACCCGATGCGAGGAAGAACATTTCCCGCGCATCAATCCGGTCGCCATCATGCTCGCTATTCATGACAACGCCTGCCTGCTAGGCCGCGGACATCAGTTCCCGCCAGGCTTTGTCTCTGCGCTCGCCGGTTTCGTCGAGGCCGGCGAAACGCCGGAAGAATGCGCACGCCGCGAGTTGTTCGAAGAAGCGGGCGTCGTCATCGACGATGTCCGTTACCAGTTCTCGCAACCATGGCCCTTCACCTGTTCTTTGATGATGGGCTTTATCGCCGAGGCCGAAGGGCGCGAAATCAATCTCGATATGGAGGAGCTTGCAGAAGCGCGCTGGTGCGACAAGGCCGACGTGATCGCCGTCCTCAATAACGAAACCCGCGACTTCAATGTCCCGCCCAAATTCACTATCGCCCGGCAATTGCTGGAACGCTGGGTGAAGGAATAGCGGCTATTCCCCGCGCTCACGGCCTTTTTTATAGACGCCCAAAATTTTCAGCGACGACGAAAAGAAGCTCAATTCCTCAAGCGCAAGGCGCACGGGCTCGTGGCTCGGGTGGCCTTCGACATCAGCGTAAAACATGGTCGCGGAGAACGATCCGCCAAGCTGATAGCTTTCGAGCTTGGTCATGTTGACGCCATTGGTCGCGAAACCGCCAAGCGCTTTATAGAGCGCCGCCGGAATGTTCCGTACCTCAAAGATGAAGCTCGTCACCACCGGGCCGTCATCAGGCGAGGCGTCCATGGGCTCATGCGCCATCTCAAGGAAGCGCGTCGTATTGTGAGGCGCATCCTCAATATTCCCCTTCAGGATATTGAGGCCGTAAAGCTCCGCCGCCAGAACAGAGGCGACCACCGCCTCATCCATGTGGTTTGACTCGGCAAGGCGGCGTGCGGCGCCCGCCGTGTCCCCGGCGGTTTCGGGACGGATATTGTGAGCGTGGAGAAACTCCCGCACTTGCGCGAGCGCCACCGGGTGGGAGCGCGCAATCTTGATATCCTCGAACTTCGCCCCGGGCTTCGCCATCAGATGGTGCTCAACGGGGAGGAAGTGCTCGGCGATGATATGGAGGCCCGCGCGCGGCAGAAGGTGGTGGATGTCCCCGACCCGGCCGGCAAGGGAGTTTTCCACGGGCAGCATGGCCCGCTCTGCCCGCCCTTCGGCCACCGCCTCGACCGCCTCGTCAAAAGCGCCGCAGGGCAAGGGCTCGTAATCGGGCGCATAGCGGCGGCAGGCGAGCTCTGAAAAAGCCCCCGGCTCGCCCTGATAGGCGATGCGTTTCTTCTGTCCTGCCGCGGCGTCGGTCATGGCGCGTTCCTGTCCGTTCTTCCAAACCCCTTCAGGGCCGTCGGGGCTTATGCACAAACAAGGCCTTAAGGGCAATCGCAGGGCCGCATCCCCCGCGCGAAAAGGCCGCGCGGGCCGTGCGCCAAAGCCGCATTGCGCGCCGCGGAGAAGGCCGTTAGAACCCGCCCGGCTTTATCTGGCATTCCCGCCCGCTTTGCGCCGGGCCAACCTACCGGGACGACACATGAAAGATCCGCTTTTTGGGAACAAGCTCGCTGCGGCGCTCCTCACCGCTGCGCTTTTGGTCTTCGGCCTGCCACAGCTGACGAAGGCGCTGATCGGCGGCGGTCATCATGGCGGCCATGGGGGCGAACTGCATCTGGCCTATGGCGGCGAACTTGACCTCGGCGCGAGCGCCGGCCCCGTTGAAGCTGCGCCGAAAGTCGATCTCGGCACGCTGCTCGCCAATGCCAGCGCAGCCGGCGGCGAGCGCCGGGCGGCGCTCTGCAAGTCCTGCCACACCTTCGACAAAGGCGGCGCTAACGGCACAGGCCCTAATCTCTGGGGCGTTGTCGGCCGCGAACTCGCGAGCCATGCCGGCTTCAACTATACGAGCGCGCTGCAGGAAGCCGGCGGCGCCTGGTCCTATGACCGCCTCGACGCGTATCTGAAGAATTCGCAGGAATATATTCCAGGCACCGCCATGGTGCAGCGCTTCGCCAAAGACGAGCAACGCGCTGATATTCTAGCTTATCTCTCAACACTTGATGACACGCCGGTTGCGTTCCCCGCGCCGGCCGCGCCCGAAATCGACACTGCCGAAGAAGTGCTTGAAAACGAGCCTGTTGAAGGCCCTGGCGACGCCAACCCGGAACCCGAAGGCCACTAACAACCTTCACTTTCAGTAATCAAAAAGGCTTCGCTTAAAGCGAAGCCTTTTTTGTAGGACGCTTACCGCAAGATCACCGCGGTGCCGTTGCAGGAAACCAGCAACATGGCGCCTTTCTGGGTGTCCATGGCTTCATAGTCGATATCGACGCCGATAACGGCATGCGCTCCAAGGCGCGCCGCCTCTTCCTCCATATCGCGCATGGCGTGATCGCGCGCTTCCCTGAGCGCCTTTTGATAGCCTTGCGAACGCCCGCCAAGAATGTCGGTGATCCCGGCGAAAAGATCGCGGAAAATATTGACGCCCAAAATCGCTTCGCCTGCGACAACCCCAAGGCTGTCCGACACTTCGCGGCCAGGCGCGGAATCTGTGGTGGTTACGATCATCGTGTCGCCTCCCTGTCGCGTTAAAAACATGGGAAGCGCGCCCGTCGCTTCAAGCCGCATCGCGATAAGCCGTCGTCATCTTGCGATTAAAAGAGGCCGAAGAGTTTCTTACGCTTGTGCTTTTTGAAATGCGCCTTGCCTTCCTTCGAGGAGAGAAAGACGTTGTAATCAAGCTCCGGGCGCTCAACACGTAAAGCGGTCGCGCGAAGCCCGCGGATCAAATCATCGCCCGAGGCGGAAAAAGCCGTCGCCGCAACGAAATCCTCCGCCTCGCTCGGTAGAGCGGCGTCGCCCTTAGCGTTTTTCTTCTTGGGCGAAAACAGTTTCTCTTTCTTCGCCAGATTCTCCCGCAAAGCAGAAAACGCCGCCGCCGCCGGTGTCGAAAAATCTTCGGGCAATGCGCCCGCATCAACGGGAGAATAGTCGGTGCGATGAGGAACCGGGATGTTTTCGACGCCCCGACCCGTCAATTGGCGGGTCGTCGTTTCGGTAAATCCGCTCCAGATTTGGTTCAGTCTGTCGGTCATTATTTAACCCCTAAAGCTCAGGCTTCTCGCGTTTCCATTCGAGCCCGCCATTGCGGGTGATGACGGCGACATCAATGGGACCGCCCACAGTTTCAACCGAATGCATGACTTTCTGCTGGAAAGAGTTGAGCTTGATTAACGAGGACGCCGTCTCGCCAAGCTCTTTCTTCGGCAGCGTGTTGATCGCACGCAGAATCGGCCGCGTATGCACTGCATACTGATAATTATCGACCGAGTTGAAAAACTCGTTCACCGCGCCGGCTAGATTGTTGTTTGAGTAATCGCGGAAGATGGTGGTCTTTTGCGCCTCGCTTAAGTTTGGCGTGCGCCCCACAATATCGGCGACAAGCCCGCGCGACAGTTTCAGCGTCTCGGAATAGATAAACATCCGCAAATACTGGTCCATGCCTGTCAGGAAGGTCCGGATCATGCGGTCCTGAGCGAAAGGTTGAAACACAGGGCCCGAATCCGCGCCGATATCGGCCCGCCGGTCCTGCTTGCGCTTGAGAATGCCCAGCACCACCGAAGACGCAAGATAGGAGCGCATGGAGGGAAACTTTTCCTTAGAGCCGAAGCCCGCGAAAACAACGCCCGTATAGTGCTCGAAAAACGCATCCTTGGTGACCGCAAAGACTGCGATTTCCCGCAACCGTCCAAGGGTTTCTTCACTGATCGACAAGCCCGGATATTCGTTTTTCAAGGAGCCCGTCAGGCTCATGATCAGTTGGTCAACCTCTCCGCCATAGCGGCGGCGCACCTGCTCGCCCATGCCTTTTGGAAAACAGCCCAGATCGCCGCGCGGCGAATCGTCGGGGCAGCGCTGATAATCGGCATGCATCTCCCCAACCACAAACTCGAAAATGGAAGAGATATGATCACGCACTCCGCCTGGATGAGTCTGCTGGAATTTCTGGACCTGATAGTCGAACTCTTCCGCAAGCACCGTATAAACGACGGCCACGACCTTGAAATATTCTGTATCCTGATGGTCAGCGGGAAAGATATCGGGATTGCCGGAAAGGAACTCCATGAAGTCCTCGGCATAGGCCGCAACTGTCTCCAGTGAGCGCCCCCGCGATTGCTCGCGATAGAGAGAGATCACCGTCTCCCAGGGCGTCGACATAATTTCGGCGTTGTTATAGATCATCACCGCGATCGGCTGGCCATCGACCAGCGGAAACAGCTTGTCCGCCGAATTATAGGTTTTGAGATAACGGTCGCCAGAGATGGTCACGGCGCTATCCGCCGCCATCGCCACCGCCTGACGGTTCATCAACACGACTTCAGACGTCATCGACCCTCACGACTCCCCAAGCAGGCCGGGCGAGCCCCTCCCGGCCCGGCGTTAAGGGGATGTTAACTGGAAAAAACCGGTTTGGAAACAAGCGCGGGCAAGGCGATTGGCGGGAAATATCGCGAAATCAGGCCTTTGGACGGTTACCCTGAATTAGCCAAGACCCCTGAAAAACTAGGCAAAATTTTCACTTCTCCAGATGAACATTTGTCCATGTCTCAGGGAGGAGAGCCCCATGGCTTTAGACATCGTAGCAAGCTATCTCACCGATCTCAGCCTCGTCGAATGGCTGATTTTCGGATTTATCGGGACCAACGCCCTTATCGCAGCAGTTTGCCTTATTGAGCGCAGCGTCCAGCGCGAGCCCGCCCGGATCAAGGAATAAACCGGTTCGCCTCAAAGCCGAACGCCTCACGCATTCGGCTGATTTCCTCTATCTTGGCCTCGAAGGGCGCCCAGTCGTCATTTTCGGCGATCGGCGCCCAGATCTTTTCGACCTCATCGATCAGCATGGTGCAAGGCTTGGCGCCTCTAAAATAATCATGGTCCAGCCGCTCCGGACTTTCCGGCGTCGCGGAAGTGAGCGCGTTGCGAATGCTTTTGAATTTTTCCTGGTCATAAAGCTCGGCGGCCGGGCTCTGCGCCGCTCGCTCCGCCGAGGCTGAACCGCAGAACCAGTCGAAGAAAACCCGCTCATAGGGCGCGCCAGTCTCGGTCATCCATCTCAGGAAATCGGCGACAAAAGCAAAGTCCCCTTCGCCTGATCGCTTCAATCCGAGGCGTGCAAAAAATGCCTCCGCCATCGCCTCTTCATAGGCGTCGGAAAAGCTTTGCAAGGCTTCATTCAGCGCATCCGCCGGCGCCAAGAGCGATAACGCCCCGCCGAGCTGTGCAAGGTTCCAGGCGACCGCCTCAGCCTGCCGGCCAAAAGCATAAAGTCCCGTCTGATCGAAATACGCCGCCGTGAAGGAAGGGTCGGCGACCGGCGCAAATCGCCACGGACCATAGTCAAAACTCTCGCCCGTTACATTCATGTTGTCGGTGTTCAAAACGCCATGAACAAAACCCGCAGACATCCATTGCGCGACAAGCTGCGCCGTGTGCTGAACAACGCGCCGGAAAAAAGCGGCGACCCGTTCCTCACCCATTTCATGAAGCAGCGAGGGGTAAAAATGCTCAACGCAGTAATCCACCAGCGCAGCGATCGCCTCCGCATCCTTCTCATAGGCAAGACGCTGGAAGGCGCCGAAGCGAATATGGGAATGAGAAAGCCGCACCAAGACAGATGACCGCGCGGGCGATGGCTCATCCTCACGATAAAGTTTCTCGCCTGTTTCGATAAGGCTGAAGCTCTTGGAGGTGTAAACGCCGAGCGCTTCGAGCATTTCCGTCGCCAGCACCTCACGAACGCCCCCCTTCAGCGTCAGGCGCCCGTCGCCAAAGCGCGAATAAGGCGTCTGACCGGAGCCTTTTGTGCCAAGATCAAGAAGCCGCCCGTCGCCGTCGCGCAGTTGCGCAAACAAAAACCCGCGGCCATCGCCAATATCGGGATTATAAGTGCGGAACTGATGGCCGTGATAACGAATGGCCAAAGGCGTCTTCAAGTTGCCGGGCAGCGGTTCAAACCGGCCATAATGGGCGATCCAATCATCATGCGACATCCCTCCGAGGCCAACCTGTTCCGCCCAGCGCTGGTTGCGGAAGCGCACAATATGATCTGAAAACGCCGCCGCCTGGACAACGTCGTAAAAGGGAGCGCCTTCAAATGTTTCAAAGGCGGGATCAGGACGGTAGGCCGCGGGTATAGGATCGGTCAAAGGCGTTCGCCTGCAAAGTTATTTTGCGTTTGGATCGGGCATGGAAATGAGAATCTTCTGCCCGACCTCACGACAGTCTTCAACGTCCTGATTGGTCGCATATAATTGGCCATGCTTTTCTTTCAAATACGCGTCGCCATTGGCGTAGGGAAGCGTGGAGCCTGCAGGAAGACTAAGCGATTCCCGCCGAACACGGGCGTAGACATTCAACCGGCCACGGATTTCAGTAAGAGATTTTTTAACGGTCTCTGTCCTGCTGTTCTGCTCCAGCCTCTCATACTCTTCCAGTAAGGCGGCCCCGTAATTCAAGGTTGCCGCACAGGCTTCAGCACGCAGATAGTCATTAGCAGGATACCCGGAAACGGCGCCGAGAGAAAAATCCAACCCTGAGGGCATATAGGATGCGCATTTTCTGGCGATAGAGCGAAGCTTCCACCGGGACATACCCTTCCCTGCAAACACATCTTGCGAGAGTTGAAATCCCGCCATCGAGGTGGCGACAAGCGCATAATAAGAAGCGGCGGTTTTATATTCATCCGCCACCCGCTCCCGCTCTTTCGTCGCCTGAAGGATCAACGCGCCCTGGCACAAATTCGCCCGGTCGGTCATGACTTTTTGCATCGTGGCGAAGAAATCTCCTTGGCCCGAGGCCCCTGCGTTCACGGAAAACACCGCAACCATCATCACCGCACCGAACACACGCCGCATCATTTCTCCCCTTAGCTCGCCCGGCCAACCGCCGCGTCCGAGATATAGCCGCCGGGACCGGCGAGAACCACCATCGCGGCGCTAACCAATACGGTTATCTTCGATAAATCGCCCGGCCATGATTATTTTCCACCGCGAATATGGACCTTCTTGACCATTTGCGCCAAAAGTCAGCGCTTGCTGCGGGCGCGAAAGACTGGCCCGTTTTTTTCAGACCTCGAAACCGAGATTGACCATGGACGCCGCCCGCCTTCCCACCGCTGATGATGTTCGCGCCGCCGCCGAACGGATCGCCGGCCGGATTAAGCGCACGCCGCTCGTCCATGCGCGCAAGCTTTCGGCGATCACGGGCGCCGACATCTATCTGAAGCTTGAAAACCTGCAATATACAGGCGCCTTCAAGGAACGCGGCGCGCTCAACAAACTGTTGCTGCTTTCCGAGGCTGACCACAAGCGCGGCGTCATCGCCGCATCGGCCGGCAATCACGCCCAAGGGCTCGCCCGCAATGCGCAAGCGCTAGGCGTTCCCGCCGTCATCGTCATGCCGGTGACGACGCCCGACGTCAAAGTCCGCCAGACCCGTGAACTTGGCGCCGAAGTGGTGTTGACCGGCCACGATTTCGACGAGGCGAAAGCCGCCGCCGCGGCAATCGAAAAAGAGCGCGGACTGGTTTTCGTTCACCCTTTTGACGACGCCGACGTCATCGCAGGGCAAGGCACCGTCGCCCTTGAGATGATTGAGGACGGACCTGATTTTAATTGCATGATCGTTCCGATTGGCGGCGGCGGCCTGATCGCAGGGATGGCCCTCGCGATCAAGGATTTGTCGCCCAAAACAGAAATCATCGGCGTTCAGGCGGCGCTGTTTCCATCCATGGCGAACGCCATTGACGGCGGCAAGCGCAACACCGGGGGCTCAACCCTCGCCGAAGGGATTGCCGTGAAAGAGGCCGGCGCCCTGACCCGCCAGATCGTTCGCGAAAATGTGGATGATATCGTGCTGGTCGAGGAACGCATCCTCGAGCGCGCCCTGTCGATGCTGATCATGGATCAGAAGCTTCTGGTAGAAGGCGCCGGCGCCGCCGGGCTCGCGGCCATCCTTGCCGACCCCTCGCGCTTCAAAGGCAAGACTATCGGGCTTGTTCTATGCGGCGGCAACATCGATGCACGACTGTTGTCGATGATCATCATGCGCGACCTTGCGCGTTCCGGCCGACTTGCACGGCTTCGCGTTCAGCTTCTCGATATGCCGGGACAACTTGTTCGCGTGGCCTCGATCATCGCCGAGAATGACGGCAACGTTATCGATGTGGGGCACCACCGCACCTATTCAGACCTGCCCGCCAAGATGACCTGCATGGACGTCACCATCGACACCCAGGGGCAAGAGCACTTGAACCGCATCATCGAGAATCTCCGCAAGGAAGGCTACGAAGTCGAGATTGCGGCCTATTAGGCGCGCCCTTTGCGCGTTCCCGTATCATTTTGAAACTATGGGAAAAGTTCTTTTCCGTTGAATCTCTCCCGCGCGAGCTTATCTTTATAGATGCACGTCAGGGGCGAGGGCGAGATGACGCGATTAAAACGGCTTTGGGGATTTTCCGCAATTTTTGCGCTTGCAGCGGCGATGGCGTGTTTCAGCGCCTTCGCGCAAGCGCCCGCTAATAACGCCCGCACCGGCGTCATCCTCACCCTCAACGGCGCCGTGACGCCTCCTGCCGCACAATATCTTGAACGCGAGATCAAGGCCGCCTCAGATGCTGGGCGCGAAATCGTCATCATCGAAATCGATACGCCCGGCGGGCTCATGGATTCCATGAAAACCATCATCAAGGCGATCCTTGCATCCGATACGCCGGTGGCGACGTATGTTTCGCCGCAAGGCGCACGCTCGGCGAGCGCTGGTCTTTACATCATGTATTCGGCCCACGTTTCGGCCATGGCGCCCGCGACAAACACCGGCGCGGCGACACCAGTTGAAATCGGCGGCGCTCCGTCTGAAGACAATCCGCTTGACGATAAAGCGCCGGCGGAAGGAACGGATAAGACAACCAACCCTATCGCCACCGAAGGCGGCGCTGAAGCCGAAGAGACCGACGACACGCGAGAGGCCGCGCCCGACACAATTCGCGACGCCGATCGCACTCTTTCCAACGACGACGCGCTGCGCTCCAAAGCAATTAATGACGCCGTCGCCTATATCCGCGCGCTCGCCGAAGAACGCGACCGCAACGCCGACTGGGCTGAAAGCGCTGTCCGCGACGCCGCTTCCATTACGGCCAATGAGGCGCTGGAGCTCGGCGTCATCGACCTTATCGCCACCGACATTGACGACCTGATGACCCAGATGAACGGCCGCACAGTAACAGTCGCCTCCGGCGAGAAAACGCTGAACACGGACAATGTCCGCCTTGAACGCGCTGAGCCAACCCTTGTGGAGCGCATCCTTCACTTTGTCGCCGACCCCAATGTGGCGGTGATCCTGATGTCGCTGGCGACGACAGGCATCATCATCGAAATGTGGAATCCGGGTTCGATCTTCCCTGGCGTTGTCGGCGTTTTGTGTCTCCTGCTCGGCTTCTACGCCTTTCAGGTTCTGCCGTTCAATTCGCTTGGCCTCGCCCTGATGGCGGTCGGCGCGGTGATGATCCTGATTGAAGCCTATACGCCGACCTTGGGACTGGTCGGCCTCGCTGGGCTCGCCGTCTTTGGGTTCGGCATGTTTGTCGTCTTCCCCGAAGGCTTCCGTGTCTCCGCAAGCGTTATCGGAACCATTCTCGTGATTGCAGGGGCATTTCTCGGCCTCATCCTCTTCGCCATTGTCGGTTCGCGCGGACACGGCCCCATGATCGGCGCAGAGGCGATCCGCAAGCGCGAAGGCCTGGTCGACGAATGGAACGGCAAGGACGGGTGGGTGATCGTAGAGGGCGAGCGCTGGCGCGCGCGGTCGGACAAACCCCTTGCCCCCGGCGACAAGATCCGCGTCGTCGAAGTCGACGGACTTGTCCTGGTGGTCAAACAGGCCAAGGCTTCCGGTCTGCTCTCAGCGATGCAGCCAAAAGAGGCGTGAACGGATGTTTGAGGTAACAGGGCTTCCAGACGATCCGTTAAGATTCATCGTCATTATGGTCGTCGGCGGTTTCGCCGCTGTCGCGGCCGCAAAAATTTACGGTCTTCTCTTCATGCGCTGGAAAACGCCCTTCCGCGTCGGAGAAGCCATGAACGTCAACCGTGCGGATGTCACCGAATGGGCGGACGGAAAAGGATATGTTTCAGCTGGTGGTGAGTTGTGGCGTGCAGTCTCTAAAGATGACCTCAAGCCCGGCGACCCCGTGACTATTCTCTCCGTCAACGGATTATTGCTTCACGTTAAAAAGAACGCGCCCTAGCGCAATGCGGGCGCAGCCGCGCCAATAGAACGATAAACAAGGAGGCCCCCATGGGCGGAATAGGTTTTCTCATCCCGTTGCTGGCGTTTGCATTCGTCATCGTCACCAGCATCATCAAAATCCTCAAAGAATATGAGCGCGGGGTCATCTTCACCCTTGGCCGCGTCGGCCGGAAAGCCGCAGGTCCCGGCCTCATTCTGCTGATCCCGATCATCCAGACCATGCGCAAGGTGGACATGCGCACGCTGGTTCACGACGTGCCGACGCAGGATGTCATTTCGCAGGATAACGTCTCGGTAAAGGTGAACGCAGTCATCTATTACCGTGTCGTCGATGCGGTTCGCGCGGTAGTGCAGGTGGAGAATTATATGGCGGCGACGAGCCAGCTCGCCCAGACCACGCTGCGCTCCGTTCTCGGCAAGCATGATCTCGATGAAATGCTGCAGGAGCGCGACAAGCTCAACAAGGACATTCAGGAAATCCTCGACACCCAGACCGAGGCCTGGGGCATCAAGGTCTCCAATGTGGAGATCAAGCATGTGGATGTTGACCAGTCCATGATCCGGGCCATCGCCCGTCAGGCCGAAGCCGAACGCGAACGGCGCTCGAAAGTCATCCTCGCGGAAGGCGAATTTCAGGCGGCGGCGAAACTTTCCGAAGCCGCGCAGGTGCTCGCCACATCGCCCGGCGCCATGGAGTTACGTTATCTCAACTCGCTCCAGGACATCGCCGGCGACAGGACCAACACCATTGTCTTTCCCTTCTCCATGAACGATCTGGCGAACCGCCTTCGCTCTTAGTCAGGCGTTCTCCACAATAAAAAAGGGGTGCGCAGAAACTGCGCGCCCCTTTTGCGCATGCGAAGGCCTGTTGAATTGAAGCAACAGGGGCGCAACGACTGCGTCTATCTGCATGAACTTCTATTACCGACCCCGCTTCCGCGCTACACTGGCGGTGGGAGTAACAGGAACAGGCGCCGGTTCTCCCAAAAAAAACGCATGACGCCGGAAAACCGGCGCGGCAACATCAGGGAGGACACCATGAAACTTGGCCTAATCGCCAGAACGTCTGTGCTTGCGCTCGCCGCAAGCATGGCCGCAGGAACAGCCGCTTCAGCCCAGACATCCGTCGAAACGCTCCGTGACACGATCTTTGTCACTGGCACCAAGAAAGCGAACGCAGAAGACGTGCAGGACGTCCCGCTCGCCATTACAGCTTATGGCGGCGATCAGCTCGACGCGCTGAAAGTTCGCGATCTTCAAAGCCTGTCTTATTCGATCCCCAACGTCTCCTTTGATGATATCGGGACGACCAGAGGCACGGCGAATTTTTCCATTCGCGGCGTCGGCATCAACTCTTCCATTCCATCGATTGACCCGACTGTCGGCGTGTTTGTGGACGGCGTTTATCTCGGCATCAATGGCGGTGTCGTGCTCGACATTTTCGATCTTGAATCCGTTGAAGTCTTGCGCGGACCTCAAGGCATTCTCTTCGGCCGCAACGTTACCGGCGGCGCTGTGTTGCTAAATTCGAAAAGGCCGACTGACGAATTCGAAGCCTCCTTCAAGGGCGCAGCAGAAAGCGGCCTCAATGGCGGCGGGGCGAATTATTACGCCATGGCCGCTGTCGGCGGCCCCATCATCGAAGATATTTTGAAAGCCCGTGTCTCTGTCTATTACAACAAGGATGAAGGCTATTTCCGCCGCTATCTCGGCGGGCCGGTGCCTAATGCGATAGCGCCCGCCGTGTTTGGCGCGCTGGCCCCACTTGTGGCGACATCCGGTCCCGACGCCTTTGAGGATTTCGGCGCGGCGGAAACATGGATGATCCGTCCATCAATTTCCTTCACGCCATCGGATGATTTCGAAATTCTTGTGCGTTACGAGCATTTCGATAGCGAAGGCGACGGCCCGCCAGCCCAGAACCATACCAATGGCGCAGGCGTTACAAACCCGTTCTTCAGCGCCGATCGCAACAGCTTTGATTTCTCCATCGACAATCCGGGCTTTTACACGTCCAAACGTGATGCTGTGACAGCGGAGATTAACTGGAACGTGCCTTTCGGCGACGGCGTTATCACGAATATTTTCGGCTGGCGTCAGGGCGAAGGCGAAACCGGAGGCGACATTGATGCGACCCCGCTGTTCCTGTTCCACTCAAATTCGACAACCGATCAGGACCAGATGTCGAACGAGCTGCGCTATGCCGGACGTTTCTTTGATACGGTGGACATAACCGTTGGCGGCTACTGGTTCACGCAAGATCTGGAATATAACGAGATCCGCAACATTCTGGGCGGCTTCCGTTTCTTCAATGGTGGCGGCGTTCAGGACCAGACCACTTATGCGGCGTTCGGTCAGGCTGACATTGATCTCGGTGAGAACTTCACCCTGATCCTCGGCGGGCGCTGGACCCACGAAGAAAAAGACGCGGTGATCTCAACCCTTGTCGCCAACACCACGCCTTGCGACGTCCGCATTTCAGGATCGTGTTCTGAAGATTTCGTCGACAGTGACAGCTGGGAAAACTTCACCGGCAAGATCGGTTTCGAATGGCGCCCGCGCGAAGACCTGAATGTCTATGCGCATTTCACACAAGGGGTTCGCTCCGGCGGTTATAACTTCCGCAACACATCTGCGGCGTCGCTGCCCTTCGTGCCAAACCCGGCGCCGCCGCCGGCGATCGTGCCAAACCCGGCCTATGATCCAATCTTCCTGCCAGGCCCGTTTGACGAAGAAAAAGTCAACGCTTGGGAAGTCGGCTTTAAGGCGCAGCCTGCTGAGGGCAAAGCGGTCATCAACGCCGCGCTCTTCTATAACGACATCAGCGATATGCAGCGCGAGCTGAACCTGTCCGACCCCATCGCCGGCGTGGTGCAGGTCATCACCAACACCGCAGACGCCACTATCTGGGGCTTCGAGATCGAGAGCCAGATCGCCCTCACGGACAATTTCCTTTTTGAGGGATCTCTTGGTCACACAAGGGGCAATTACGACTCGCTTCTGTTCGACATCGGCGCCCCGGCGGTCAGCCCCGGCGTCGTTGACGAGGCGGATCTCAATCTCGAAATCCCGCGGCTTGCGCCCTGGACCTATGGCGCAGGCTTTCTCTATTCTTGGGATCTTGGCGAAACCGGATCCGTCGACGCCCGGTTCCGCTATTACCACCGGGATCTATCCTATTACACGGATAACAATCTCGGCACACTGAACCCGGTCAGCTCGATCGACGCCAGCGTCAGCCTGACCACATTCAGCAATCGGGCGACGATCTCGCTCTATGGCAAGAACCTCCTCAATGAGGTCCAGTTCGGCGGCGACACCCAGCTTCCGGGGTCTCTGGGCGGCGGTTCATTTGCACCGCTGAATAAAGGCCGCATCGTGGGGATAGAGCTGCAACTCGCGACCAATTAAGGGCTAAACCATTGCAAGCCCGGGCTCCGCATCTTCGGATGCGGAGCTTTTTTTAACGCAACAGCCACTCGGTCTTGCCTGAACGTCGCCGCGGCTTCATTACTATCCTTCTGTTTTGCCTATTCTTTTTTTGGAGAGCCGCGTGACCGATGACGCCCCTCAAATCCTGGATGTCACTGGTTATCGTTGCCCCCTGCCGGTCATCCGGATGGAGGCGGCGCTGCGGCGTCTGACCCCAGGCACAGCCCTGCTCGTTCGCGCGGACGACCCCATTGCCGCCCTTGATATTCCCCATTTCTGTCAGGAAGCGCGCCATCAGTCCGTACGCCAGCCCGATGAAGGGCCGGCCGACAGGCCAGTTTGCGTCTTTCTGGTCACGCGGGGGCCGAATCCGGCCTGATTCAGCGGGCCTCAAGTCTGAGTGACGCCTTTGGGGCGCCCTTTTGCTTTCAGAAATGGTAAAGGTTAATATGGAGAGACACGCCGAGCCGTGCTTTAATGCGGATTCGACGGAGGTCGTGGACTAGCGAGCGACGCAAGCGCGCTGGTCGTGTGAAGCGCCGATCCGGGTCTGCTAGGGCCGGGGGAGTTTGTCAGGGGAAGCGGGGATATGAAGAGAGATCCAAAAATGCTGTTTGGAAAAGCGCGCCGTCTGGTCGGCGGCATGGCGGCAGCGTCTGTTTTGGCGCTGGCGGCGGTTTCGCCGTCTTACGCAACTTACGAAGCCGGTCTTGAGGCTTACAAAAACGGGCAATATTCGCAGGCGCTCGATATCTGGCGGCGTTTCGCGTTCGCTGGCGATATCCGGTCGAAGAAAATTCTAGGCGATGTCTATTCTGGCAAACCCCTTGAAGCCGCGCGTAACGCCGCTGCGCCGCTCGAGGAGCTTCCGGTGGACAATGTCCAGTCGCTGCTCTGGTACACCCTCGCCGCTTATCACGATTTCTCCGCATACCAACTTCCCACCGCTGATGAGGTGAATGCACAGATCCTCGCCGAAGCGCGCCTCACGGATATCCGTTTCCGCATGAGTTCATCCGATGTGACGAAAGCGGAAAACCTCGTGGCGCAGACATTCGAGGCTGGCAGCCCTTACGACATCTATCGCCTCGGCGAGATGTATCAGAAAGGCGCTGGCGTCGACAAAAGCAACTCGAAAGCCCTTCAGATGTATGCGCTCGCCAAGGAGCGCGGCGTCGGAGAGGCGAGCGCCGCTTACGAATTTCTCGAACCTCTGATGACGTCTAACGAAATCAAGCTCGCTAAAGAATCTGTCGAAGACTGGCAGCCGCCGCTGCCGCCCGAGCACACCGGCAAGACGCGCCAGCAGGAAGAGCTTGAGCGTCTCAAGCGTGAGCTCGAAGAAATCCGCATGGCCGACGCGCTTGAAGCGGTTTCCGACATCGATGTGGAACTGGTCCAGCGGGCGCTGAACGCCCTCGGCTTCCGCGCTGGTACGGTCGACAACAAGCTCGGGCCATCAACCCGCGACGCCATCCGCCGCTTCCAGTACTCACAGGTCGCACGCGACTATGAGATGACGCCGGAAGAAAAAGACGCTGTCGTGACCGGTGTTTTGACGCCGCGCCAGACCGTCGATCTCTTTGCCGACGCCGCCAAGGCGAAACATCCGATGTCTCAATATGTCTATGGCATCATGTTTGTGCGCGGCATTGGCGTCGAACAGGATGGCCAGCAGGCTGTGAAATGGCTCTCCGATGCGGCGAACCAAAACCTCGCCATCGCCCATTACGCGCTTGGCGTCGTCTTCCGCGACGGCACGACCGGCCTCAATGAAGTGGCGCCGGATGAACGCCAGTCGGCCTTTCACCTCGCCCGCGCTTCGGCGCTCGGCTACCGCCCGGCCAATGACGCGCTGCGTCGGCTGAGCTTCGAATCCACGCGTGATATTCAGTAGGGGGACTTGAGATGAAACGCATGAATAAATCCCAATTCGCCCTGAAGATGGCCAAAGCCGGCGCCGTCGGCCTCCTGGCGGCGAGCGTCGTGGCGACCAGCGCTTACGCGCAATCGCTCGGCGGCTTTCCAATCCGCGAGCCTGGCGCCGGGTCTTCTGGCTCGTCGGGCTCCACCGGCGGCGGGTCGAATAAAAAAGGCCCGATGCAGATCATTGTCGACGTCAACGGACCGGGTCCCTACAAAACCATTTCAGGCGCCATCAACGATGTCGCCGAAGGCGGCGTCGTTTATGTGATGCACGGCGTCTACAATGAATCCATTTCCCTCGAGAAATCGGTATTCATTCAGGGAGATCGCGGCCCTGGCTCCGGCGTTGAGATTTCCGCGCCCATGAACATGCCTTGCCTTAATTTCGCTCCCAAAGACGGCACGGCCCACGCGGTAGTAGCCAATGTGCATTTCGCCGCGAAGATCAATTCCGGAGCCGACGCCTGCATCAACGTGCATCAGGGCGTCTTCACGCTGAAGGAAAGCGACGTGCTCGGCTCCGGCGTGCGGCCTGCGGTGAAAATCAATGGCGGCACTGTGATGCTGGAGAAAAACCGCATTTCCGCTGGCTCCGAGGGCGTCTATGTTGCTCAGCAACACTCGCTCTCGCAGAGCTTCATCATCGACAACAAGATTTTGCAAAACAAAGTTGGCGTCGACATCGCCAATGGCACCCGTTCCGACGTGGTCATCGCCGGCAACGAGATTTTCGACAATCTCGACGCTGGCGTAAAATCTTCGGGCTACGGTTCGGCGAGCCTCATCGGCAACAAGATCCGCAACAACAAAGGCTCCGGCGTCATTCTCGACAAATACGCCAAGCTCTCTCTCGTGCGCTATAACGAAATCGCCCAGAACACGCGCGACGGCGTCGCCATTCCGTTCGGCGTCAATGGCGTCATTGAAGACAATGAGATCATCGGCAATGGCGGTCTCTCAATCTTCCTGCGTGACGGCCTGGAGCCGAAGATCACCAACAACACGATCGACAATAATGGCGGCGACAGATGCTCCAAAAAGGATCGCCGCAAAGGCCGCTGTTAGGTCTAAAAACAACCGTTTTGAAAAACCCCGCTTCGGCGGGGTTTTTTCATTCCTGAAAGGACGCCGAAAATGAGTGATCTGCCACCCTGCCCGCAATGCGGATCTACGCTTAGCTATGAAGACGGCGCAATGCTGGTTTGCCCCGAATGCGCTCATGAGTGGAGCCCTGCGGGGGTAGGCGCTAATACCGAACAAAGCGGTGTGGTCGACGCCAATGGAACGCCGCTCGTAGATGGCGATGCCGTCACCGTCATCAAGGACCTCAAGATAAAAGGCTCCTCGCAGGTCGTGAAAGTCGGCACGAAAGTGAAAAACATCCGCCTTGTGGACGGCGATCACAACATTGATTGCCGCATTGACGGCGTCGGCGCCATGAAGCTGAAATCGGAATTTGTGAAAAAAGCCTAGGCTCTGAAAAAACGAGCTGCCGCCACAACAAGAATGGTGCCCCCCGCCGGAATCGAACCGGCACTCCCGAAGGAACTGGATTTTGAATCCAGCGCGTCTACCAGTTCCGCCAGAGGGGCACAGATCACGGGCGACGTGAGGGCGGCATATTAGGTAGCGCGAAGGCGCGGTCAATGGCTCCCGAAAGATTTGTTAAGCCGGGCTATGTAGCATGAGCAAAACCGCCTAGATCACGGCGCAAGAAAGGGCGTTGCCGTTCATGACCATACCTGCCGATGACACAAAACCCATGCGCGGCGCGACGCGCGTGCTGCGCGACATTCTCGACGAGCTGACGCGCCTGGCCCCGGAAAACACCGCCGCCGACAATGAAGACCCGACCGCCAGATTGGGCGATGTCGTCGACCGGCTGGATGAACGCGCCTTCGGCTTTCTGCTGCTGTTGCTCGCCTTGCCTTGCTGTCTGCCTTTCATCTACGTCCTGCCGCAGATAGTCGCCCTGCCCATGCTGTTTCTCGCCGGACAGATGGCGATCGGCGGACGCCATCCCTGGCTGCCGAAAAAACTTCACGACCGCCGTTTCGCCATTCCCGCTTTTTCATCTGTTCTGACCCGCGCGGAAAAATATGTGGGCTGGGTTGAGCGCATCGCATCGCCACGCTTCCGTCCGGTGACAAGCCATCTGGCGCTGCGCATTATCGGCGCCTTGATGCTGGTCCCCATCGCATCGATCCTGACGCCCTTTCCCTTGACCAACACCGTCCCCGGCATCGGCGTCGCAGTGATCGCGCTCGGCCTGATTGAGCGTGACGGCCTTCTCGTCATTGGCGGCCTGTTGATCGGGTTTATCTGGGTGTTTCTGCTGGTGTTTCTCGGCGCAGAAACCCTGAGCCTGGTCAAAGCCTGGCTCCTTTCGCGAGGCTGACATTATTCGGCCTACCTGCATGTGACGATCCGCCAGAGGCGTCGCAGGGCTTGAAAGGTTATATATCGGGCATGTTCGGTTTTGTGAAAAACCTCTCTTTGACGGAACGCGCGCTCGGTCTTTCCTTCGCCGCGAGCGGCGCCATGCTCGCTGGCGCGCATCTGTTCGAGAAAGTCGGCGGCCTTGTCCCTTGCATTCTCTGTCTTGATCAGCGCGAAGCCCATTGGACAGCGCTAGGCTTAGCTGCCGCCGGCCTTGCTGCCTCGCGTCTTTTCAAATCTAAGCTCGCCGCCGCTGCTGCGGTTGGCGCCGCCGCGCTTGTCTATGCGGTAAGCTCAGGCCTCGCCTTTTATCACACGGGCGTTGAATACGATTACTGGCCCGGCCCCGCAATCTGTTCCGGCGGCGGCGGACTTGGCGATATCGACATCAACAATCTTGGCGCTTCCCTGACGGAAAAAACCGACGCGCCGTCCTGCGAAGATGTGCAGTGGCGGTTTCTCGGCGTTTCCATGGCGGGCTATAATCTGCTCGCTTCCGCCGGCCTGTTCGCCTTGACCCTGTTTGCGGCGTTTACTGAAACCCGCGCCGCGCGGCTCGTTCGACGGACGGCGTCCGCATGAACAATTCCCACAGTAAAGCGCCCCCAAAACCGGGGCCAAAAGCCGCCCAGATCGGCGACATGCTGCGCGTCGATCATGCGGGCGAATATGGCGCCGTCGCGATCTATCGCGGCCAGCGCGCTGTCTTTGACCGCCTGCCTCATAAAGCGCGCACCGCCGCATTGTTGAAAGACATGGAAGAAGGCGAGCACCATCATCTGTCGACCTTTGACCGGCTGCTTACCGAGCGCAACGTCCGCCCCACCCTGCTGGCGCCCCTCTGGAACGCCGCCGGCTTCGGGCTGGGCGCCGCAACGGCGCTGTTGGGCGAAAAAGCCGCCATGGCCTGCACCGAGGCGGTCGAGGACGTCATCGAAAAGCATTACGCACAGCAGATCGAAGATCTTGGCGAACGCGAGCCGGAATTGCGCGAAACCGTGCGCCAGTTCCGCGAGGATGAGCTCGGGCACAAGCATACGGCGGAAGAAGAGGGCGCGCGCGAGGCGCCGGGCTACCGCCTGCTCTCAAGGGCAATCCGGCTTGGCTGCAAGGCCGCCATCCGGGTTGCGGAGAAAGTTTAGCCCAAACTTTGCGACGGGCGGTTTTGCTTCCCTCCTCCCGTCCCGCTATCATAGCGCCAACTAAACTGTCTCAGGGAGTTTCCATGACAAAAAGACACCTCGCGCGCCCATTCGGCGCGCTCGCCGCCGTTTCCATGCTGGCGCTTGTCGCCGCCTGCGGCCAGGACACAGGCGACGCCGAAACCAGCGCCGCAGCGCCCGCCGCCTCCGCGCCGGAAAACACCGCCGAAGACGCTGCGCCGACCGACGCCGACGCCGCCAACTTCATCGCAGAAGTGGAGAAATGGACCCGGGATTTCGGTGAATATTACGCCCGCATCTCCTGGGTGCAGGCGACCTATATAAACTACGACACAAACTGGCTCGTCACAAAAGCGGACACAGAAGCCACGGAAAAAGGCGTTGAATTCGCCAATGAAGCAAAACGCTTCAACGATCTCGACCTGCCTGCCGGCATGCGCCGCAAACTTGAAGCGATCAAACTTGGCGTCAATCTCCCGGCGCCGTCGCGCCCGGGCGCCGCCGCTGAACTCGCCGAAGTCAACACCCGCATGGGCGCAGCATACGAGACCGGCAAGATTGAGCTCGACGGCGAGATGGTCCCCCGCTCCGACCTCGAAGTGATGATGGGTGAAGTGCGCGACCCGGCGAAACTTCAGGAAATCTGGACCAAATGGCGCGAAGTGCCGGTGACCGCCGACGCAGACGGCAACACCATCAAATCCGACTACGCCAAGATGGTGAAGCTCGCCAATGAAGGCGCCCGCGAGCTTGGTTACGCCGACGCCGGCGCCATGTGGCGGTCGCGCTACGATATGGACCCTGACGCCTTCGCGGCCGAGATGGACCGCCTCTGGGGTCAGGTGAAGCCGCTTTATGATGAGCTTCATTGCTATGTCCGCGCGGAGCTAAACGAAGAATATGGCGACGATGTCGTGCCGCTGGATCAGCCGATCCGCGCCGATCTTCTCGGCAATATGTGGGCGCAAACATGGAGCGGGCTCAACGATCTCGTCGCGCCTGAAGGCGCTGCACCCTCCTACAGCCTCACCGACCAGCTCGTCGCAAATGGCTATGACGCTGAAAAAATCGTCAAAACCGGCGAAAGCTTTTTCTCCTCGCTCGGCTTTGAACCGCTTCCCGAAACATTCTGGGAGCGCTCGATGATCACCAAGCCGGCCGATCGCGAAGTCGCCTGTCATGCGTCCGCATGGGACCTCGACTGGGCCGACGATATCCGCATCAAGATGTGCACATCGGTCAACGCCGACGATTTCCGCACGGTCCATCACGAGCTTGGCCACAACTATTACCAGCGCGCCTATCAGGACAAGTCGGTCCTGTTCCAGACGGGCGCCAATGGCGGCTTTCACGAAGCCATCGGCGACATGATCTCTTTGTCGATTACGCCGGAATATCTCAACAAAATCGGCCTTATTGACGAAGTTCCGGACGCCTCGAAAGACTTGGGGCTTCTCATGAACGAAGCCATGGAAGGCGTTGCGTTCCTGCCCTTCGGCCTCCTCATGGACAAATGGCGTTGGGAGGTTTTCTCCGGCGAGCTGACGCCGGAAACCTACAATGAAGGCTGGTGGAAGTTACGCGAGCAATATCAGGGCATTCGCCCGCCCGTCGCACGCGGTTCGCAATATTTCGATCCCGGCGGGAAATATCACATCCCCGGCAACGTCTCTTATGAGCGTTACTTCCTCGCCCGTATCCTGCAGTTCCAGTTCCATAAAGCGGCGTGCGAGATCGCCGGCTGGGAAGGCCCGCTGCACCGCTGTTCCGTCTACGGATCGAAGGCGGTTGGCGCGCGCTTCAACGCGATGCTGGAGCTTGGCGCGTCCGAGCCCTGGCCGGAAGCGCTCGCGGCATTCACCGGCTCGCGCGAAATGGACGGGTCGGCCATGGTCGATTATTTCCAGCCGCTGCTAGACTGGCTGCAAGAACAGAATGAAGGCCGCTCCTGCGGCTGGTGATTTGATCCTTAAAACAGCAAAAAGCCCCGGTTCTCCGGGGCTTTTTTATTGCGCCAGCGCCGCGCAGCCATAAAGAACGCAAGGCCCCATTGCCTTCGCCCAGGCCGCATAACCCGCTGCATTGAGATGCAAGCCATCCGTCGTCAGATCGGTGCGCAACGTTCCGTCCGCCGCCGCGAGCACCGGCGTCAGATCAAGATAAACATACCCGCCCGCCGCTGCGCGTTCTTCCAACAGCATATTTGTCGCTGTCACCGCCGCCATCGCTTTGTCCTGGCGCGGCAGGATCGAGATCACATAAAACTCTGTATCCGGCATATCCTGTCGAAGCGACGCGGCGGCGGAAACAACATTGCCTGCAATGTGTTCCGGTGTGTGATCGTAATGAAGGTCATTGGTGCCGATCAGGATGAATACGCGGTCCGGTTGATTGCGGGCGATCTGATCAAGGCGTAACAACACGCCATCGCTTGTCCCCCAGCCAATACCGTGATTGGCGACAGGAACGCCGGGAAACATCGACGCCAGAGGCGCATTTTTAGTGATGGAATCGCCAATGAAAAGCGCGCCGCCTGTTATGGACCTGAGACTTTCAAGCTCGCGAAGCCGGCGCGTCACATGGGTTTTTGCTTCTCGCTTGTAGCCGCTCCAGACACTGGCGGATATCAGCGCCGCATCATCGCCAGCAGGCAGCCGCTCACGCGTAAGGATAAGAAAAACAAACGAAACAGCGCACAAAAAAAGCACGCCAAGCGTGATTTTCCGCCTCACCGGCTTCATGTTTTGCGAGATGCTTTTTCGTCGTGTCCCGACCTTCCCTCCCGCGCGGCGAGCGCGTCGGCGACGTCATTGAGAGAAACATCTTGCTGCGCCAGCATAACGATGAGGTGGTAAAGCACGTCCGCCGCCTCGGCGGTGAGATGGCTTTTGTCGCCGGAAACGGCGGCAAGCGCAGCTTCAACCGCCTCTTCCCCGAATTTCTTGGCGCATTTTTGCGCACCGCCCGCGAGCAGTGACGCGGTGTAGGAACTATCCGCGCTGGCGCCCTTGCGCGAAGCGATGGTCGTCTCAAGACGCCGCAACACGTCGCCGATATCGTTACTTCCGGACATGCTTTCTCCTTATGCCGCTTTGGGAAGCCGCATGGGCAGGCCCGCCGCCGCCATGGCCGCCTTCGCCTCAGCGATCGTGATCTCGCCAAAATGGAAAATAGACGCGGCAAGCACTGCGGAGGCCTTGCCCTCTGTCGCCGCCTCAATGAGGTGCTCTACGGAACCCGCACCGCCAGAAGCGATAACAGGAACGTCCACCGCTTCGGCGATGGCGCGCGTCAAGGCAATGTCATAACCGGTTTTGACACCGTCGCGATCCATGGAGGTCAACAGGATTTCTCCGGCGCCGCGGCTCACAACATCTTTTGCAAATTCGACTGCGTTGACGCCTGTCGCATTGCGTCCGCCATGAGTGAAAATCTCCCAGCTATCTCCGACCTGCTTGGCGTCGATGGCGACAACAACGCATTGAGCGCCGAAACGCGCGGCCGCCGCGTTGATCAGGTCAGGATTTTTCACCGCAGCCGTGTTAATCGCCACCTTGTCGGCCCCGGCGAGCAGGAGCGCACGAAAATCATCGATCGAAGCGACGCCGCCGCCCACGGTCAGCGGCATGAAACAACGCTCGGCGACTGTTGAAACCTTGTCGAGCAATATCCCCCTGCCCTCATGGCTCGCCGAAATATCGAGAAAACAAAGCTCATCAGCGCCGGCTGCGTCATAGGCCTCTGCGGCGGCGGCGGGATCGCCAGCGTCGCGTAAGTTGACGAAATTGACGCCTTTGACGACGCGGCCGTCCTTTACATCGAGACAGGGAATAATCCGTATATTGAGCATTAGCTTTATCTGCGCCGCGTTTTCTGACAGAAAACCGGCCTCCACTTTTTCGGAAAACGCTAGGTCTCCCGCCAGAACGGCGTCATCTTTTCAAACGCCTCAAAGGCGGCGTCAATCTTTTTAGCGGCCTCGCGCGCTTCAGCGGCCTTGTAGCCTGAAATAAACCCAGCCGCGCGCATGGCGCCCTCACCATTCCCCTTTGCGCCGCCTTGCGCCGCCTCGTCCGCGAGATGCTGCGCGACAACTGAATCATTGACCGCGCCAAAGGCGTCCTGAAGTTCTGACAAGGCCGACATATACGGCTTGCGCCGCTCTTTCGGATAAAGGTCCCGGAAAAGCTGGACCGGGTAGCGCAGTTTTTTGAGCGCGATGCGCAAAGGGTGGCGCGCCGCCAGATCAACAGCGCCCTTCACCTCCTCCGCCGTACGGAAGGTCTTGCGCAAGGCGCGGTCGAGCGCTTTCGGCGCAAACTCCGTGACCGGCCGGTCGAGCGGCGCCCTGACGTCCTCCCGCCAGCGTTGAAGCGAGCCCGCCGCCGCGAGATCGATCAGAAACCGCGTGAAAGCTGGCGAACAGATGATGGCGACGGCTTTCGCCCAACCCTCAGCCCGCTTCGCCTCGGCTGTGGCTTTTAACGCCCGAAGGCTCTCCGGCGCATAGTCGGCCTCCAGCGCCGCCGGCAAGGTCTCGCCAAGGAACACGTCCCAATCCCGGGCGGGGCCCAAACCTGCTGCGAAAGTTTTCGCCCTTGCGGCGAGGTCGGCAATCTCGCCCGATTTCAGGTGGCGGCGGTAAATCCGCTCCATGGCGCGCAAGCGCCTCAGAACCACCCGCATCTGGTGAACGCCCTCGGTCCGGCGAAGATCGACCAGCGCGCCCTGAAGCGATGACGCGCGAGTTGCACATGCGGAAAGGGACATGGCCAGCACCTCTCCCGCACTCATTTCGGGATCGAGATCGACCCGCGCCGCCTTACCGACGGGGTCCGCGCCGGGAAGCCGCGCCAAAGCCGTTTCGAGTTTGCTCACTGTCGAAAAGCGCAAGGGCGCATTCGCGACAAGAAGCCGTGCGAAGTCGAACACCGCCGCCGGCTCGCCCGCAATCAGCTCCAACTCGACCTCGGCAAGCGGGCCCATATGGGCGCGCCCTTCCCCGTCCAGCGCTTCGGCAGAGCCTAAATCAACGGCGAGTTCGATTTCGGCGCCCTTGAACCGAATGACCGACGCCCAGCGATCAACGATGGTTTTCGCCAGCGGCAAGAGGCGATCACGATGTCCGGCGATCAACCGGTCAATATCCTCATCTCCGGTCGCGACCGGAAAGTCAGATGCGCGGTCCAGAAAAGTTTCGAACTCCAACCGGCGCGTCGCATCCTTGCTTTTGGCTTTCACGGCCTGAACGAGATCCGCCCCCTCCTCCCGCAGACGCATGCTGAGGCCCCGGGCCGCCAGGGCGCCGTCAATCGTGTCATAATAGGCTGAGGAAAGCCGCTCCCACGACCCGCCGCCTTCTCCAGATGAAGGCGCCAGCGCGGCAAAGAAGTCATTGGCCGGGAGTGCGGCCAAGTCCGCCGGCGGACCGGTGAATTTCAGTTCAAACTCGATGCGGCCCCTATCCATGACCCGGCGCCCGCCCCCAAAATACGCAACAGGGTCAATCATACTGGACCCAGCGGCAAATGACCAATTGCAGCCCTACCGGGCCGCGGCGATAGCCTCCGCCGGGTCGATGCGCCCGTCATAGAGCGCCCGGCCGATAATCACGCCCTCGATATTGTCATGGGCGGTTTTCAAGGCCTTGATATCGTCAAGCGACGCTACCCCGCCTGATGCGATCACCGGTATGGCCGAGACATCGGCAAGCGCCGCCGTCGCTTCCAGATTGACGCCCGCGAGCGCGCCATCGCGGCTGATATCGGTATAGACCACCGCGGCAACACCCTGATCTGCATAGCGTTTCACCAAATCGGCAGGACTTGTTTCAGTATCTCCATCCCAGCCATCGGTTTTCACCCGGCCATCGCGCGCATCGACGCCGAGAACAATCCGGCCCGGATAACGCTTGCAGGCTTCGGTGACGAATTCCGGGTCGTTGACGGCGGCCGTACCCAGGATCACACGGGCCATACCCGCCTCTAACCAGCGCTCCACCGCCGCGAGATCCCTCACCCCGCCGCCAAGCTGGGCTTTCAGGGATATGCGCTTGAGGATCGCGTCTACGGCCTCGCCGTTCACGGCGGCGCCGGCGAAGGCTCCATCAAGGTCCACAATATGCACCCAATTAAAGCCCGAAGCCTCGAACGCCGCCGCCTGCGAGGCTGGGTCTGTATTATAGACTGTTGAATCCTCCATACGGCCATGAAGGAGGCGCACGCATTCGCCGCCCTTGAGGTCGATGGCGGGATAAAGGGTGAGGCTTTTCGTCATGAAGGGGACCAAGAAAGAAAGCGGCCGAGAAACGCCAAACCGGCAGTCTGGGACTTCTCGGGGTGGAACTGCGCGCCCAGCAGATTATCCCGGCCTATTAGCGCAGCCACATCATGCTGGTGGCGGGTAACGCCATAAAGATGCGCATCATTTTCGGTTTCGAAATGGAAGGAATGGGCAAAATAGAAAGACTCGCCATCGAGCTCTTCGAACACCGCATGCGGGGTCGTGAGCCGCACCTCGTTCCAGCCCATCTGGGGCGCACGAAATTCCGCTGAATGGGGCAGTGGAACGACCTCGCCGAGGATCCAGCCGAGCCCTTCCGAGCCGCCAAATTCAAGGCCTTTGGTCGCAAGAAGCTGCATCCCGACACAAATGCCTAGAAATGGCCGGCCTTCAATCAGCGCCACATGTTCGATCGCTTCGAGAACCCCGTCGCGGGCAGACAGTCCTTCCATGCAGGCGGCGAAGGCGCCAACGCCCGGCAGGATGATCCGGTCGGCCTTCCGGATGATGTCAGGGTCATCAGTCACCGATACATGACGCGCGAGACCAGCTTCGCGCGCAGCCCGCTCCACCGCTTTTTCGACGGAGCGCAAATTGCCGGAGCCGTAATCTATGATCGCCAAGGTCTCAGCCATGGCCGAGGCTTGTAACCGCGCAGCGTCCCAGAGCAAGAGGGGCGAGGGGAGAAGCAAACAAAAACCGCGCCTTTAGCGGGGCGCGGTTTTCAACCTAGAGACGGAAAATGGCCTCAGGCAGCCGGGAAACAGGCCTGAATGGCGCCTTTAGCGTTATCGCTCAGCGCTTCAAGGTCAGCTTCCGAAGCAACCGCCATCAATTCGGCTGTCGCATCAGCATCAGCGGTTTCTGCGAGACACGAACATCCTGATGGGTCGGTGCCGTTCTCCGCCGCATAGGCTTCACAATGGCTTTCCAGCTCGCTCGCCATAGCGGGGGTGAGGGCGGGACTGAGAGCGAAACCTGAGGCGGCGAGGGCGATCACAAGTTTTTTCATAAGCGTTTCCTTCCTTTGTTCTGTTCAGATTTTAGCGTGTGCATTTATCCATGGCGGATTTCGCGTCATCGGACGCCGCGCTGTAGCGCTCGGCGGGATCGGCGATGTCGGCGAGCGCCAGAAATTCATCGGCGAGATCGCCGGCCTCGATTTCCGCCTCGAGACAGGCGCAACCCGACGGGTCCCGGCCATCGGCTTCGAGCGTCGCCGTGCAGGCGTCCGCCCATTCCCCCGCAACGCTTACGGACATCATGACGCCCGCAACCATGACGGCGGGCAGACCTATTTTGAAAAGCATGAATACTCCCTTGTTGCTTGGCGCGCTCGCAAGCCCTTGTTTCCGGGCGATACGCAACAGGAGCGCTTGGTTTCCTCCCAGTCCCCGGGCGGGATGTCACCTGAAAGCGCCGGGAGCGTCAATTGTCTTATGCTGCGGGTTTGGGGAAAGGAGAGGGAACAAACCGCGCCGGCGGCTGTTTTTCCTACATGACCCAAGCAACTACCGCATATGAACCCGGCTCCAAGCCTATGGAAAAATCACCGGAAGAAGCCGAAAACACCGACGCCACATTGCGCGTCGCCAATGAGGACACCGCTGCTCCCGCTTCCGAGAAGCGCACAACCGAAGAGGTCCGCCAGGGACATACAGGCGACCATGTCCGTTATATTCTGATTGCGTCGATCGCAGGCATTGCGTTTGTGTTTGCGATCCTGCTGGCGCTCTATGTATTTTAGAAAGAGCGTCTAGAGCGAGCCTTTGGTTGAGGGCGCGCCGCCGTCGCTGCGCGGATCTATTTCCAGCGCTTGGCGAAACGCGCGGGCAGTCGCCTTGAAACAGCTTTCAATGATGTGGTGCGTGTTTTCGCCATAGAGGTTTTCCACATGCAGGGTGAGCCCTGCATTCATGGCGAAAGCGTGGAACCATTCCTTGAATAGCTCGGTGTCCATATCGCCGACTTTAGGTCTCGCAAAATTGACCCGCCAAATCAGGTAGGGGCGCTTTGAGATATCGATAGACGCCCGCGACAGGGTTTCGTCCATGGGAATGTAGGATGCGCCGAAACGGCGAATCCCCGCGCAGTCGCCCAAGGCCTTTGCGACGGCCTGGCCCATCACAATGCCAACATCCTCCACCGTGTGATGCATATCGATATGGAGATCGCCCTCGGCGCGCACTTTAAGGTCAATCATGGAGTGCTTGGCGAAGGCTTCGAGCATATGATCGAAAAACCCAACGCCGGTTTCGATATCGTAATCGCCCGAGCCATCAAGCTCGACCGCTACGAAAATCTCCGTCTCCCGCGTTTTCCGTTCAACCGTCGCCGCGCGCATGATTGTCTCCTTTGACGCCGCCCTGCGAGGGTGGCATTGAACCTCTAAAATCTCAGGCGCCGGGGCCCGGTTTAGTGAAAAAACCCGCCGCCGTCCATGTAAAGCCCGTTCCCTGAAACGGTTATGAAGAGTTTAAAGGCAAAGTCATGAGCAATGCGTCAATGCACGGAACAACCATTCTGGCGGTCCGGAAGGGCAGCGCCGTCGCCGTAGGCGGCGACGGGCAGGTTAGCCTCGGCAATACGGTGGTGAAGGGGGATGCTCGCAAGGTGCGCCGGCTCGCCGGGGGCAAGGTGATCGCCGGGTTCGCCGGCGCCACCGCGGACGCCTTCACCCTTCTCGAACGTCTTGAGGCGAAGCTAGAACAATATCCCGACCAGCTCACCCGCGCTTGCGTAGAGCTTGCCAAGGACTGGCGCACAGACAGGTATTTGCGGCGCCTTGAAGCAATGATGATCGTCGCCGACAAGTCCGTCACGCTGACGCTATCGGGCGTCGGCGACGTTCTGGAGCCGCAATTCGGCGTCACCGGGATTGGATCGGGCGGCGATTATGCGCGGTCCGCAGCAAGGGCGTTGATGGAAGAGACCGATCTTTCCGCCGAAGAGATTGTGAAAAAAGCGATGGCGATCGCTGCTTCGATTTGCGTCTACACGAATGAGACTTTGACGCTCGAAACCATTTCAGAATAAGCGCCGCGGCGTTCCCGCCGTTAAGTATCTCTTTCACAACACTGGCCAGAAATCATACAAGGCCGCTTTTCGCAAGGCGACGCGTTAACCACGGCGCGCAGCGTCAAGCGCAGGTGATTAACTTAAAAACAAGTTGATTTTATTGGCGGCCCGTATGCTCTTTACACTCCCCCATTAAGAGCTTCGCCTGTTTGCCATAACCCTTGCATCTGGCGGTTGTATTGCGCCGCAACGATACATGATTGACGGCCGAACAAATTCCGCGTTCGGATTAGTTACAGTTTTCTAATGTTGCGTAAGGGTACTATCATGAAGTCGATTATCGGCCTCGCCGCCGTCGCAGCGCTGAGCATCTCCAGCGCACACGCGACAACCATCTACACAACCTCGGGCAGCAGCGACCTGGTGTCCAACAACGGCAGCTCGCAAGTCTACGAAGATGACGGTGTCACCATGACCCTGTCAGCGGGCCTGTTCACCGATACGCCTGTCACCGGCGATGCGGTCGTTACACCTGGTCAATATGGCGCCAGACCAATTGCCTACAGCCCGGGGACTGGGATCACCCATAACCAGAACGATGGCCAGCATCTGGTCGACGGCTATTTTCCGGAAGTGGCGATCCTCAGCTTTGACAAGACTGTGCAGCTCACCGGCGCGCTGTTTACGTATGTGGACACCTACGACACTTTCGATCTTTTTATCGACAGCAACAATGACGGCATCCTCGAGCGGGTTTTCGAAAACCTGTCGATGCCGAACAACAGCACCGCTTTCGTAGACTTTCTTTCTTTGAACCTGGTCGGCAAACTTTTCGGCATCGGGACCAGCTCTTACTCCTATAACTGCCGGATGACGATGCATGGTCAAAAGTGCGACAGCTACTCTTCAGCATGGAAGCTGAAGAAGCTGGCGTTCGAGGAAGTGCCGGATGTGCCGCTTCCGGCCGCGCTGCCGCTGTTCATGGCGGGCCTTGCCGGGTTCGGCTTTGCGAGCCGCAAGAAACAAGCCTGAACGCCGCATCTTTTGCGAAGAGGGGATGAAGGGTGCGCTTTTTAGCGCGCCCTTTTCTTTTTGGGGTTCTTTTCGGCCGCGGGATTGAGATTTGCGGCGGGAGGGCTATGTCAGGGCGATGTTTGTTCAAACCCTGAAGCTTCAATGACTGATTTTTCCCCACGCGAAATCGTTTCCGAGCTCGACCGTTTCATTGTCGGGCAGAACGCCGCCAAGCGCGCCGTCGCCATCGCCCTGCGCAATCGCTGGCGCCGCCGCCGCGTCGAGGGCGCCATGCGCGATGAGATCACGCCGAAAAATATCTTGATGATTGGCCCCACAGGCGTCGGTAAAACCGAGATTTCACGGCGGCTTGCAAAGCTTGCCGGCGCACCTTTTCTCAAAGTCGAGGCGACCAAATTCACTGAGGTCGGATATGTGGGCCGCGATGTCGATTCCATCATTCGCGATCTCGTGGAAATCGCCATGGGCATGGTGCGCGAGAAAAAACGCGAGGGCGTGAAGGCCGCTGCACAAAGCGCCGCTGAAGAGAGAGTCCTTGACGCGCTTGTGGGAGAAAATGGCGCCGAGGCGACGCGTGAGGCCTTCCGCAAAAAACTCAGAGACGGCGAGCTTGATGATCGCGAAATCGACCTCGACCTGCGTGAGCCTCAAGGCGGCGGTGCGCCCATGTTCGAAATCCCCGGCATGCCGGGCTCACAGATGGGGATGATCAACCTTTCCGACATGCTCGGCAAAGCGTTTCAAGGACCGAAAACAACACGCCGCATCAAGATCCGCGACGCGTATGATCCGTTACTTGCGGAAGAGGCCGACCAGCTGATGGACGAGGAAGCCATCGCTCGCGAGGCCGTGGATCTCGTCCAGAATGACGGCATCGTTTTCCTCGACGAAATCGACAAGATCGCGCGTTCATCGGATCGCGCGAGCGCCGACATTTCCCGCGAGGGCGTGCAACGCGATCTGTTGCCGCTGATCGAAGGGGCGACCGTCGCCACCAAATACGGGCCGGTGAAGACCGATCATATCCTGTTCGTCGCATCGGGCGCGTTTCATCTGTCGAAACCTTCGGATCTGTTGCCGGAGCTTCAGGGGCGCCTGCCGATCCGGGTGGAGCTCGACGCGCTTTCCCGGGACGATCTTCGCCGCATCCTGACCGAACCCGAGGCGAGCCTTATCAAACAATATTCGGCGCTGCTTTTGACAGAGGGCGTGACCCTTGATTTCACCGAGGACGCCATCGACGCGCTGGCCGATGCGGCGGCGGAAGTGAATGCGGGTGTGGAAAATATCGGGGCCCGGCGCCTCGCCACCATCATGGAGACGGTGCTGGACGAGATTTCCTACACGGCGGCGGACAAATCCGGCGAGACCGTCGCCATCAATAAGGACTATGTGACGGCGCGGTTGGGCGAAATCGCCAAGAACGCCGATTTGTCCAAGTATATCCTATAGTTATAAAGATCGATTTCGGTGCCGCAACGATTTCTCAGTGATGCCTTTTGGCGTCATCGGCGAAGAATTCCGGTCTGAAACCCCTCCAGGAGCCCCTGCAGGGCCGAATCCGCGCCATCCCGGCTAAATGCGGGCTTTCACGATGCTTAATGACAGGTTAATCTGTTTGTTCTTGAGGGAGTAGGAGCGGGGATTACTCATGGCGGACGGCGCATCACGGCCCTGGAAACGGCAAACCATGATGGCTTTTGCCGAGGATGCAGATCCCCGGTTCACTGAAAAAAGCGTCGAAACGGACGAGAAGTCCAAGAAGAAATTCGGGGCGCCTGAGAAAAAACCCGCGCGCATCGCCTTCACCGGCGAGGAGTGGGGCTTCGGCTACCAGGCGACGAAACAATTCCTCGATAGCGCCCGCAAGCGCGGCACCGTGCCCGACGCCGGCTTCGGCGCCATGGAGCTTCGGGTCGAACGCGAATTTGACGAGGCGAGCAAGAATAACCGCTTCGACTATCAAAACCCCGACACCCAGCCGTTGCGCACCAAAGAGCAGGCGCTCATGGCGGTGCAACAGAACATCGCCGATTTTGCGCTCGTTCCGTTTTACAATCCTTATTCGGGTTACGATTACGAGTCGCTGCGTGCGGTGGCGAGCCTTTCGCGTCTGCGCGGTGTGCAGCAGATTGAAGCGAGCGATCATTTCTGTCTCGCCGTACATGAATCCCAGCTTTACGACATCGTACAATCATCACATCCCGGCACCGGCTTCTCCGCGCTGCAAAGGCGCATGAGAAAATCATGGGGCCTGATTGATACGGGCAGCGGCAACACACCCGGCGGCGACGCCGGCTATGACGGAGAGATGCCGCGCGCTGGTCTGCCCATCGACATGGCTGACCAGAAAATGATCCGTGACCGGATTGATATGGTTTTCGCCGGTCCTGACGCTTCGCGCCGCTGCAAGGCGAAACTTGACGGCATGCGCGCTATTGGCGTCGATGTGCAGGAAACCGCGCAAATGGTCGAACCTCATCGCGAGCTTGCGCGAATGGCGCGCTCCGCGGTGTCGAACACGCGTCAGACGAACACATTTTTCGATCCGATTTCTGGCGATACGCGGCATTTCTCGACGCTCGGCGCAGAAGCCCAGAACGGCAAGCTGTTCGCCATGGTGCTGCCATATGAAGTCGCCATGCGCTCCTCGGACTATCTGATCATCGATCACAATTTCGAACAGGGCGACCCCATGAAGACCCGCTTCATGGTGGTTGAAAATAACCCGGACCATACGCTCTACGAAGATCGCTATCGCACCACAGACGCCAAAACCGGCTACTGGACAAAGCGCCTTGCAACGATTGCGAACCCCAATTTCGGCGATGCGATCCCTGCGGGCCTGATGCGCATGCTGGGCATGGCTGTCGGCGCTGTCGCCATTCTCCTGATGGTGTTCGGCCTTTACGGCTGGAGCGCTTCCATGACGGCGCTCAACCTGCCGAGCAGTCTTGAGTGGATTTCATCCCTGACCGCGACCGGCGCTCTAGGGCTGGGCGTCGCAGCGGCGATTGCTTCCTTCGTCATGCTTTCGTCGCAAGCGACTGGATCGCGTGGCGTGCGCGTCATGTTCCTGTTCCGTCGCGACAAGACTGCAGCGTCCATCGGCGACATCGAAGATTATCTACGCAATTACGGCGTGCGTCATACGGTGGTGCGCGTTGATGAGGACAGCAACAAGGATGCGCCAGCATCCATGGTGCTGGATGTCGAATTCGATCCGGAAGATTTCAAATACGGATTGTTTGCGCTGCTGACACGGCGGCTTCGCGGTTCTGTCGTCAATGGCGCGGTCAAGAAAGCCTTTGCGCGTTGGAAAAATCGCGGCGTCACCATTCTCGCCGCAATGCCGGTCGAAGCCGGTCAGTCGCAATTGCCGAAGCATCAGGCGCGCCGCTGGTGGAGCGAGGCGATCGGCGATTGGCTCGCCGATGCGACGGAAACGTGGTTCATCCGCTTGTCGCGCATTTTGTTCTTCTACATTTTCCCGGTCGCGCTTGTTCTCGCCGTTGCGCTGAAATTCCTCAACGCCTGGTAGACTTGAAAGGCGTCCGCTTGCGGCGCCCAGCTCTACCGTTTCAGGAACAGATAAAACGCCCCGGCGCCGCCATGGCGCTGATGGGCCGGGCTCGCACGAGAGACGAGCTTGCGCAGAGGGTCTTCTGCGAGCCAGTCCGACAACCGCGCTCTGAGGACTCCTTTACCGCCCGACGCCTCCCAGCCTCTTGCCCCTGAAGTGACAGAGCCTGACGGATCGGGCGCGCCCTTGCCGGTAATCACGAGGACGCATCTGGCGCCGCGCGCATGCGCCTCCGCCACAAACCGCTTCAATGTCATCTCCGCCGTCCGCTGCGTGTGGCCATGGAGATCGAGCGAGGCGTCGATGGCGAGACGGCCGCGCCCGGCAAGTTTATCGAGGCGCGGGTCGCCGGCCACGAAAGGGTGCTGCTGGCGGCTGGGCAGGGGGTCTGCATGGCGGACTGGGGGATATCCGGGGGTCTGGCGCGGTTTCAAAAGCCCCGGAGTCCCTGATTGCGCCCCCGAAACTAGGCTTTCCGTGACAGGCTTTTTGCGCCCATAGGCCGCCACATCGCGCATCGCCTTGCGCCACAGCGCCTCTTCTTCAGGCGTGAGGCCACGACCACGACGACGGCTCACGGGGCGTCTCTCAGATATTTCCGGGGGATGCGCTCAGCGAGCCGGCGCGGCAACAACACGGTCATCCGCCCCTTCGCGTTCATCGCCCCGGCGATGGCCGCTGCTTCATCCCCTGAGCCCCAGAAGACATCGCCGCGCACCGGCCCCTTGATGGCGCCGCCTGTGTCCTGCGCAATCATCAATCGGCGGATCGGCTTCTCGTCATATTCTTCGACCGGCTCGATATTGACCCACACAGGCGCGCCGAGAGCATGATAACGCCGGTCGACGGCAAGTGAGCGTTCCGGCGTCAGCGGCGCGCCCTGCGCGCCCAGCGGCCCCAATGCTGGATCGACATCATCGAGAGAGCGAAAATAAACATAAGAGGCGTTTTCTTCACGCAGCGTCTGCGCCTCTTCCGGCGGCGCCTCTTCAAGCCATCCGCGGATCGACTGCATGCTTACCGCTTCAAGCGGCATGATCCCGCGTTCCACCATGACGCGCCCCACCGCCTTATAGGCATGGCCGTTCTGCGCAGCATAGCCAACGCGCATCATCGCGCCATCGTCAAACACCAGCCGGCCCGAACCTTGTATCTGCAAAAAGAACAGATCGTTGGGATCAAGCCAGGCGAGGGGAGCTTGGTTTCCATGATCGGCGGCGTCGATGGCGGCGCGCGTATCGTAAGGAATGAGCCTTCCCCCCTCAACGCGGCCGGCGATGCGTTCGCCTTTCAGCGCATCGCGAAACTGGCCAAGATCGACTTCAATCAGATCGTCCGGACGCGGAAGAACCGGCGCTGTATGATCACCGTCTTGTTGTAATGAGGCTTCATAGACAGGTTCGAAATATCCTGTGAAAGTTCCGGTGTCTTCTATGCGCGGCGGCGCACGACGCGCAGGACCGTCCGGCAAAGGCGCGCGCGAAAGGGCAATCTCGACGGGCGAAAAATGAAATTCAAAAAACGCGCGGAGCGCGCCGCGCCGCCCGCCGGGATCGGAATAGGCGCTGACAAGCAGCGCCCGCGCCTCGGCGCAGGGCCGCAACCAGTCAGCCACCGCCCCGGAAAGGCTTAGCGCAGGATCGTCAATACCGAGATTTTCCAAAGGGTTGGCGGGCGTCTCCGGATCGCTTTCTTCAAACCTGGCGCAAGACCGCACAAAGGTTTCAAGCGCCGGGCCGGGATCGTCCTGAAGCCACCCCGAAAGATCGTCAAAGCGCACAAGTTTGAGATCGAGCGTGGGCGGTCCGAAATCATCATCGCTGAACTCGCGCTCATAATAAGGCGGCAAGACGCCACTGAAAACGAGCGCGGCCATTATCGCCGCGATCATTACTGCGCCGGCGAAAAACAGGCGCAGTTGTGTTCCGGAAAACGCTCTCATATTGGCGTGACTAGCGTCATGGAGAAACGGCGCTCCCTGAAAACTCGCGCCGCAAAGTTTTATTCGGCGCCGCCGGTCCCTACAAGCATCCAGTTGGGATCGTTGCTCGCGGTTTTGCGGGCGAAGGTCCAGCGGTCCTTGACGAGATCAATGCGATTGGGATCGCCGTCGACAATCTCGCCTTCCTTGTCGCGCGTGACACGCACCTGATCCGAGGTGAACTCAACCACCGCCGACATTACGCCATTTTCAACAGCGCTATCGACAACGCCAGCATGCTCGATGCCGACGAATTTCAGATCAGAGGAATAGCCAGCCGCATCGCGTTCCGTCACGGCGGACTTGAACGCGCCATATACAGATTCATCGATATAGGGACGAATGGATTTCAGATCGCCGGCGGCAAACGCCTCGACGATCATCTCATACGCGCCCTTGGCGCCGGCGAGGAATTCCGCTTCGTCAAAAGCGGGGTCCGCGTCACGCAATATGCGGGCGTTGGTGGAGACCGGCTTGGGCGGACGCGCCTCTTCGGCTTCCGCGTCATCGTCGCGCAGGGTTTCAGCAGCCTGAGCGCTCGCCGCGCGTTGCACCGCCTCCAGATCATGATTTTGCTCATGACCGGTACGCGTGCCCATCACAGAGATCAGGCGGAAAATGACAAACGCCGCTACACCGGCGAAAAAAAGAAGCACTGGATCCATATCGTCCAATATCGCTCCGAAACCTTAATATTGCTCAAGTTCGTTCTATATAGGAGCGATAGCTGAAGAATGCACCCGGGTCTTATGTTCTTTATCCTCCTTGCCGTGTTTATCCTTGGTCCAATCGCGGAAATTTACGTGCTTTTGACCGCCGCTGACGCTTTCGGCATCCTGCCCGTGATTGCGGCCTGTCTTGGGACCGCCTTTCTGGGCGGCTTTCTGATCCGCTTGCAGGGCCTTCGGGCGCTCAACGCCGCGCGTATGGACCTTGAGACCGGCCGGCTGCCCGTAGCCTCTGCTGTGGATGGAGCCCTGTTGGTGGTCGCCGCGCCGCTTCTGATGACGCCGGGCTTTCTCACCGACAGCATCGGCTTCCTGCTTCTTGTCCCGCCAGTCCGCCGGCTTCTCGCCCGATGGGCCCTCAAAGCCATTCGCGGTCATATCGTGCGCCACGACGACAGGATGGGTTAAGCCGGGTTGCAGCTTCGGGGTTGGGCGTGTATTGAGCGCCCTCTTTTTCCTCAGCCAAGACGGTGCGCTCCATGTCCGACACCCCCGCCACACCTAACGCCGATCCGCAAGGGGTCGATCCCAACGCCGCGCCTTCTCTGACGGTTCTCGCGCAATATCTGAAAGACCTTTCTTTTGAGAACCCTCGCGCGCCAGCGGTGTATCAGTCCAATTCAACGCCGAAGATCGACGTCAATGTGGATGTGCAGGGCCGCGGACTGAACCAGAATCAGTATGAAATCGAACTTTCCGTCGCGTCTCGCGCCAATCGCGAAAATGGCGACGCCATGTTCGTGGTCGAGGCGACCTATGCCGGCGTTTTCGAGATCGTCAATGTCCCGAAAGACCAGCTTGAAATGGTGATGATGGTTGAGTGTCCGCGGCTTTTGTTCCCGTTCATGCGCCAGATCGTCGCCGACGCCACACGCAACGGCAACTTCCCGCCGCTGATGCTGGAGCCCATCGATTTCATGGGAATCTACATCGCCAACGCCCAGCGCCGCGAAGCCCAGGCCGGACAGGCCTAAGCCTCAGGACGCCAGCACTTTTTTCCAGACCGCATCGTCGCCGAGTTCGGCGACAAACTCTGTATGCGCCTCACGTTCCGCATCGGTGACAAGTGAAGCGAGCGCGTGGGGACGCTGGCGCGCCGGCGCGCGCATGCGCTTGCCATTCGATCCGGTTGCGCTGTCGTCCCGGCGAAAATCGAGCCCCGCCTGCAGGCCTCCTGTCAGTTCGATATAGACAGTAGCGAGCAGTTTTGAATCGAGCAGGGCGCCGTGACCGTCGCGCTCGCGCGTCGAGGTGTCGATGCCGAAGCGCGAGCAAAGGGCGTCGAGGCTCGCCGGAGCGCCCGGAAATTTCCGCCGCGCCAGATGCAGCGTGTCGACGATATTATCCTTGTCGAGCGTCCTGAGCCCCGCCGCTTTCAGTTCCGCATTGAGGAAAGGCAAATCGAAGCCGATCCCGTTATGGGCGACCAGCTGGGCGTCGCCGATAAAGTCGAGAAAAGCCGCCGCGACGCTTTCATCGGTAAATACAGGCTTGTCGCGCAAGAACTCCGCCGACAGCCCGTGCACCTGATAGGCGCCGATGGGCATATCGCGCTCCGGGTTCACATAGGTATGGAAATTGCGGCCAGTGACGGCGCCATTGACCATTTCAACGCCGCCGATCTCAACAATCCGATGGCCTTCAGAGAATTTGAAGCCCGTGGTTTCAAGGTCAAATACGATCTGCCGCATGCCGCCGCCCTTTGATTTCCTTACTCTCGTGTCGCATCCGCCAATTCCGCGCGCCGCCAGCGCGCTTTATTCCGCAGGCGGATAGAGCGTATCCTTCACCGTCGAGGCGATGCCCTGCAGGGTGAAAGGCTTCTGGATATAGCCCGCGCCCTCAATCAGGTCGAGTTGGTCGCGCACCGCCGCTTCCGCATAAGCGGACATGAAGATGATTTTCGACTGAAGCCCCAGAGTTTCGCGCGCCTGTTTCACCATGGTGGGGCCGTCAATATCAGGCATCATCACGTCGGAAACGACAAGGTCGAAATCCATGTCTTCTTCGAGAAGCTCAAGCGCCTCTTCGGCGTCCGCCGCCTCGCTTACTTCATAGCCGCAATCGGTAAGCGTCGCGACGACGAAATTGCGCACCGGATCCTCGTCCTCAACGATCAGAACCCGGCCAGCGCCGGTGAGGTCCTGCGGCTCTCTTGCGCGCGTCTGCTTGGTCTCTTTCGGAGTCTCAACGACCGCCTCCGGCGCATCATAAGCGGGCAGATAAATCTCGAATGTGGCGCCTTTCCCTTCCTCGCTTTTCAGCGAGATAACGCCGTCAAGCTGGCGGATGATGCCGTAAACCGTAGAGAGACCCAGACCAGTGCCCTTGCCCATGGCCTTGGTCGTGAAGAAAGGATCGAAAATCTTGTCAGCAATTTCCTGTGGGACGCCGGGACCGGTGTCAGAGACTTCGATCAACACATATTCCTGATCCAGAAGACCTGGAATATTGCGCGCCTTCGCCTCTTCGGCGGAAACGCTCTGGGTACGGATGGTCAGGGCGCCGCCGCCTACGCCCATGGCGTCCCGAGCGTTGACGGCGAGATTCATCACCGCCGTTTCAAGCTGGTAGCGATCAACCTTGACGAAAGGAAGGGCGCGGCCATTGACCAGTTCCAGCTTCACCTTCTCGCCGATGGAGCGCGTCAGGAAGCGCGAGAAATCCCGAAGGATTTCGGTGATGGAGAGGACTTCTTTCTTCAATGTCTGCTTGCGCGAGAAGGCCAGAAGTTGCTTCGTCGTGTTCGCAGCGCGCTGGGCGTTTTCCTGAATCTGAACGAGATCGGCATAGGCCGGATCACCCGCCGGATGTTTCAGCATCAAGCGGTCGCAATGGCCGATCACCACTTGCAGGTAATTGTTGAAGTCGTGGGCGACCTTACTCGCCAGTTCGCCAATGCCGCGCAGTTTCTGGTCCTGCGCGTATTCTTCTTCCATCTGCTTGCGATCAGTAACGTCGACAGAATAAAGCAGTGTGCGGCGTACGCCGTAGCTGCCCCGTTTGCGGCGAACCGGGCGGGCGAACAGCGCATAGGTGCGCGAAGCGGCGCCGGCGCCGACTGTCGCCTCAATGGGCTTTGGCGAACCGCCGGCGCGAGTCTTGCGGCGAATTTCCTCGGCAAGTTCTTCTAACGTCGCCTGTGCAACGGATTTGACCAGCGGCGCATTTTTCTTGTGCGCGCCGAAAGCATCGGCGAACGCCTTATTGGCTTCCACAACGCGGCCGTCGCGATTGATTTCGCCTTCAATGATGGCGACGCCGAAAGGCGATTCAGAGATGTCGCCGGAAAGCGCTACATCTTCGACTTCATCGGCGCTTTCGTCGATGCTCATTTCCACGCAAGCAAAGCCTTCGCCGATGCCCCCGCGACGGAAAGCGGAAAAGCTCGCTTCGGCGGGCTCAGCGTTGCGCCGGCGCACCTGCGCCGTGATCGGCTCGCGATCGATACGCCACAGACCACTCACCAGATCGCTCGTCTCACCAAGAACGATATCGTCAATCGCCTGCAACTGGCCGCGCTGGGCGCCGAGCTTTTCACGCGCCGCTGCGTTCGCCCAGGCGATCTGGCCGGATTTCTCAAGCGCAAAAACAGGGCGCGGGAAATCCGCATAGGCCGCCGCAAGGCTGTCCTGCACTTCCTCTTCGACCGGAAGCTCGCGCAGGCGCCAGGCCACATGATCGTCAGCGCCGCGAATAGGGCGCACGCTCACCTCAAACCGGCGCCGTTCGCCGCCGCCAGCGAGCCCCATGGTCTGATAAATGATTTCCTCGGCGGCTTCAGCGCTCTTGGCCGCTTTGCAGAGACGGAAAACTTTTGTCGCTTCGGCGCCCTGCTGCGCAAAAAGCCGGTCAATGCGAGGCGGAAGACCAGACGGCCCCATGACGCCCGCCGCCTTGGCGAGCTGAAAATAGACACGGTTCGCATAAGTGACGACACCATCGCGGCGGGCGACAAGTCGCGCATCCTGATCGGCGTCCAGCACCCGTTCGGCCAGCCCCAGCGCGCCAAGAATTTCTGCGCCCGCCAGCTCGACCGCTTCGGCCGGTTTTTTACCGGTCGCCCTGCGCAGCATAACGCCAGCAACCAAAACCGGTGAAAACATCTTCATCGCCGCGCCAGTGAGAAACACAGCGATGAGCAGGGCGAGCCCGCCAGCAAGAATGATCCCGGCGCCGCCCGAATCGCGCGCGCTGATCACCACATACACAATGGCCGCGATCGCCGTGAAAACGCCTGCCCAGAGAAGCCAGAAGGCGGCGGCGTTGATCAAACCGCCATCATCCTTGTCGGGCTTGACCTGTGCCTCTCCGCCCGACTTCGCGGCGGCGGCGTCCATCAGCGCGATAATTTCCTCGCGCGTATGGGGGCGGGGACCATCCGAGCCGTCGCCGGTCTGGTCTAGGAGTTCTTCCCGCAGGGTTTTGACATTGTCTGCGCCGGACACTTGCGAGCTTCTCCAGTTAGGTGATTCGAACAGATGACTATGGCGCGCTTCGCCAGTTGCCGCCACCTTGGGGCCGCCTAGTTTTCCCCGCTTTTATAAGCCCTTTTCGGCCATTTGGGCGTTTCACGGAAGCCGCCTCCGCCTTAAGCTTCTGCAAGGCCGCGGCGCCGTTGACGGGCGCGGGCGCTGCCCCCATTTCCCCGACAGACAACATGAAAGCGGGCTCATGACGAAAAAACTCGGACTGGTCCTCGGCTCCGGCGCCGCGCGCGGATGGGCCCATATGGGCGTTTTGAAAGCGCTCAAGGAAATCGGCGCCGAGCCATACGCCATCGCCGGATGCTCCGTCGGCGCGCTGGTTGGCGGCGCGCATCTGATTGGCGCGCTCGACGAGTTCGAGCGCTGGGCGCGCACCCTGAAGCCGATCTCGGCGCTGCAAAGCTTCAACCTGAAAGTCCATCGCGGCGGGTTTATCGACACCGCGCCCGCTTTCGAGGCCTTCCGGCAATTTGACAAGAATATCGAAGACCTGCCCGTGAAATATGGCGCGGTCGCCGCCGACCTCGCCACCGGCGAGGAGGTGATCATCACCTCTGGCTCCGTCATTGATGCGGCGCGCGCGTCGAGCGCCATACCTGTGGTTTTCCATGCCGTTCACACGCGCGGTAAATGGCTGGTGGACGGGGCCCTCACCAATCCGGCGCCGGTTTCGCTGGCCCGGCAATTGGGCGCAGACGTAGTCATTTCTGTTGATTTGAATGCGGTGCCGCGGGTTCTCGACCGCTTCGACGCGCCGGACCAGCGCTTGCCGATCCCTGTCGCCGGTTCCGCTCCGCATCCGGCCACCATGACCGGCGCCGTCGCCAAGCTGATAGACGACACTGTCGCCGCCATCGACCACCAGGTCGCCATGGCCAAGGCGCGCGCCGGGGCGAAGCCGCATCTGTTTGAAACCGCCTACGCCGCCGCCGATATTTTCCAGATGCAGCTCGCCCGGGCTCGCGCCATCGCCGAACCCCCCGATATTCTGGTGCAACCCGACATGCGCGACGCCATGCCTACCGCCTTTGACCGGGCCGATGAATTTATCGAGCAGGGCTATCGCGCATTGATGGAACAGCGCCATGACATTGAGCGCTTGTTGGGCGCATAAACAGGGAGAGCGATGCGCTGGCGTATTTTTCTGAACAGCCTTTTTCAGCGCTGGTCCTTGGCGCGTCCGGCGGCATTGGCGCAGCCTTGACCGCCGCGCTTCGCGCGGACCGGAACTGCTCGCATCTTGTCGCGCTCTCGCGCAGCAGGAACGGCCTGGATCTGGCGGATGAGGAAAGCGTTGCCGCCGCGGCGCTAAATATCGCTCCGGGCGAGGGCTTCGATCTCATTTTCAACGCCGCCGGCATCCTCGAAGCAAATGGCGCAGCGCCCGAAAAAGCATTCAAGGACATTGACGCCGCCGCGATGATGCGCGCCTTCGCCGTCAATGCGACAGGAACTGCGCTCGCCTTCAAATATTTTCTGCCGCTGTTGAAACGCAACGGTCGAAGCGCCTTTGCAACTTTGTCCGCGCGGGTCGGGTCTATTGGCGACAACCGGCTTGGCGGCTGGATGAGCTATCGCGCGTCCAAGGCCGCGCTCAACCAGATCGTCAGATGCGCGGCGATTGAAGAAACCCGGCGCAACAAAAACAGCATCGTCGTCGCCCTGCATCCCGGCACAATCCAAACGCCCTTGACGAGAAAATACGCCCGGGGCCGCTATACGGCGAGCACCGAGACATGCGCCCGCGACCTCCTCGGCGTGCTTGCACGTCTCACTCCGGAGCAGTCAGGGGGCTTTTTCGATTACGCCGGCGAGGCTGTTCCCTGGTGAGTGATAAGCGCCTCATCCTGATCATGGGCGATCAGCTTTCGCGCGATATTTCCGCGCTCAAAGAAGCACGTAAGACAAAAGACGTCATTGTCATGGGCGAGCTTTGGGATGAAGCGACCAGCGTCAAACATCATAAAAAGAAAATCATTCTCGTTCTCTCGGCCATGCGCCATTTCGCTGAGGCGCTGAAAAAAGACGGCTGGCGTGTCGACTATCAAAAACTCGATGATGAAAACGCCGTAAAGTCTTTTTCCGCACTAGTTAAACGCGCCGTTAAGAAACACCGGCCTGCAACGCTTGTGGTGACGGAGCCGAGCGAACGGCGCGTGAGACAAGAGGTTGAAGCCTTTAAAAAGACGCTTTCCATTGACGTGGATATTCGCGCAGACGACCGTTTCATCGCAAGCCATGACGACTTTTCCCAATGGGCGGAAGGCCGCAAGCAATTGCGCATGGAGTATTTCTATCGCGAGATGCGCCGAAAAACCGGGCTTTTAATGGAAGGCGACAAGCCCACAGGCGGCGCATGGAATTACGATAAGGAAAACCGCAAACCAGCCTCCGCCGATCTATTCATGCCTGCCCCAAAAGCGTTCAAGCCGGACCGTATAACATCGGATGTGATTGATCTGGTGCAGACCAAATTCGCTGATCATTTCGGCGATGCCGAGCCTTTTCGTTACGCGGTGACTCGCAAAGAAGCGGTGAAAGCTCTTGATCATTTCATCAGTAAAGCGTTGCCGCGGTTCGGCGACTTTCAGGACGCCATGCTGACGGGTGAGCGCTTCCTTTATCACTCTGCGTTGTCGGCCTATATCAATATTGGTCTTCTCGATCCGCTCGAAGTCTGTCAGCGCGCGGAAAATGCGTATTTATCGGGCGATGCGCCGATCAATGCTGTCGAAGGCTTCATTCGCCAGATTATAGGCTGGCGCGAATATGTCCGCGGTCATTACTGGCGCGGCGGAGAAAATTACGTCCGCCAGAACTATTTCGAAAACAGGAGAAAATTACCCGCTTTTTACTGGTCCGGCGACACCGATATGGCGTGTATGCGCGAGGCGATAGAGCAAACACGCGAGGACGCCTACGCTCATCACATCCAGCGGCTGATGGTGACAGGGCTCTTCGCCATGCTTGCCGGGGTCGAGCCTTATGACGTGCACGAATGGTATCTGATCGTTTATTTTGATGCTTTCGAATGGGTCGAGGCGCCCAATGTTATCGGCATGTCGCAATATGCCGATGGCGGCGCGCTCGGCTCCAAACCCTATGCGGCGTCCGGCGCTTATATCAACCGCATGTCGGACTACTGCAAAACCTGCCGCTACGCCGTGACAAAAAAAAGCGAAGAGGGCGCCTGTCCCTTTAATGCGCTTTACTGGGACTTCCTCGCCCGCAATGAAATGAAACTGAAAGACAATCCGCGCCTTTCACAGATGTACCGGACCTGGGCGAAAATGGAGAAAGGAACGAAACTTTCCTATCGCGCCCATGCAAGAGCGACACTGGAAAAGCTGGATGCGGGTGAAAGGATTTAAGGCTCACAGAATATCCAGCACGTTTTCCGGCGGCCGGCCAATGGCGGCCTTCTCGCCATTGACGACAATCGGTCGCTCTATCAGCACAGGGTTCTCCGCCATAGCGTCGATCAGCGCCGTTTCCGCCGTCGCGCTGGCGAGATCAAGCTCGATATAAGGCGCCTCTTTGACCCGCATCATCTTGCGCGCAGAAGACAATCCTAGCTTTTTCACAAGGCCTTTCAACGTCGCCTTCGATGGAGGGTTTTCAAGGTAAAGGATAACCTCCGGCTCAATCCCTTTTTCTTCCAGAAGCGCCAGCGTCTGGCGTGATTTCGAGCATCGGGGATTGTGGTAGATCGTGACCGGCATCGTATTTCCTAAAGAGATAATCTGTACCCGCCGCTTTCGGTCAGGAGGATCGAAGCATTGGAAGGATCAGGTTCAATCTTTTGGCGCAGACGGTAAACATGGGTTTCAAGCGTATGTGTCGTAACGCCTGAATTATACCCCCAAACCTCGTCCAGCAGAACATCGCGGGTGACCGGCTTGCCGCCGGCGCGATAGAGAAATTTGAGGATCGAGGTTTCTTTTTCCGTGAGGCGGATTTTCTTGTCTTCCGGCGTCACCAGCATTTTCACTGCAGGACGAAACTCATAGGGCCCGACTTTGAAAACTGCGTCTTCGCTTTGTTCATGACTGCGCAAATGCGCCCGCACACGGGCGAGAAGAACGCCGAATTTGAACGGCTTTGAGACATAATCATTGGCGCCGGCATCCAGCCCGAGAATTGTGTCTGCTTCCGAGTCGGCGCCGGTCAACATGATGATCGGCGATTTGAACCCGTTCTTGCGCATGATGCGGCAGGCTTCGCGTCCATCCATATCCGGTAGGCCCACATCCAGCAGCATCAGATCGATATGCGCCTCTTCCTTGGCGCGCTCTATCGCGGCGCTCGCGGTCAGCACCGGCTCGACGGCGAAATCGTCATGCACGGAAAACTGATCGACCAGCGCATCGCGCAGCAATTCGTCATCGTCGACTAAAAGGATTTTCTTGACGCGGTTCATGGTTCTCTCGCCCAAATGATAATTTTTGTCCGGCGGGTCATAGCGCCGATTAGTCTGAGATTGCACATCAACGTTTCTACAACTTTTCGTTATAGGCCCGTGATCGCCTTAAGGAACAGGACGAGCGCCGAAAATCGCAGTCCCAATGCGGACATGGGTCGCCCCAAGCTGAGCTGCAAGGAGATAATCACCGCTCATCCCCATGGAGAGACCCGCCAGCCCCAGATTTTTCGCCATCTTCGCCAGCAACGCGAAATGCGGCGCCGGGTCATCTTCGGCCGGGGGGATGCACATCAGCCCGTCGATATCGAGGCCGAACTCATCCCGGCATTGCGCATAAAAAGCCGGAACCTCCGCCGGGGGGATACCGGCCTTTTGCGGCTCTTCGCCTGTGTTGACCTGAATATAGAGCTTCAGGCGCCGGCCCTGCTTTTCCATTTCGGCGGCAAGCGCCCGAGCCAGTTTGGGCCGATCGAGACTCTCAATGACATCAAAAGTCGCTACCGCCTCTTTCACCTTGTTCGTTTGTAAGGGGCCGATCAGTCGTAGTTCAACACCCGGGAAATCGGCTTTCAGCGCCGGCCATTTCGCCATCGCCTCCTGCACCCGGTTTTCGCCGAAGACCTTGTGGCCGGCCTCCAGCGCCGGGCGAATCCGCGCCGCCTCATGGAATTTCGAGACCGCCGTGATCGCGACGGAGCCCGGCGCGCGGTTCGCCTCTTTCAGTGCGCTCTCGATTTCTGCTGTTATGCTTGCGAGATTGGCGACTGGATCAATTGCGTCATCACTGGACTGAACATTGTGAGAAGACATGAAGGGCTCCGCTTGCGGGCCGCGAAACTAGCAGCCGCGGCTGCCGACCTCAAACGCCGTTCTGGTGTTGCGGCGCCTTTTTCGCTCGCCTTTCTGACCGACCAGCGCCGGGTTCCCCATCCACTCACCGTCGTCCGAGCGATGCCGCGAGGGGCCGCGGTGATCCTGCGCGATTATGGGCTGCCCCATCGGCAAGGGTTCGCGGCGCAACTGAAATCCATCGCGCGCGCCCGCGGCCTGAAACTGATCATCGGCGCCGACATTGACCTCGCCCGGCGGATCGGCGCGGACGGCGTTCATGTCCCGCGCTGGTTTTCACCCGCCGCGCCTTTCCCCGAAAACATGATCGTGACCGCCGCCTGTCACAGCATGGAGGAGCTTCAGCGCGCCAAGACGATGGGCGCAGATCTGGCGCTGTTGTCGCCAGCTTTCGTGACGTTCAGCCATCCTGGCGACGGCGCCATGGGCGCGGCCGCTTTTAAAACGCTGGCGGCTTCATCGCTACTGCCAGTGCTGGCCCTAGGCGGCGTCGATGAACGCAACGCCCGCCTTCTCGTAGGCCCGAATGTAGCGGGCCTCGCCGCCATCGGCGCTTTTCTTGACTAGTTACTCTTCCGCCTTGGTCCAGACGGCAAGCTCATTGCCGGAGGGGTCGCGGAAATGGAACCGCCGCCCGCCGGGGAAGTCGTGACGCTCGGTGATTTCCCCGCCCGCATCGACAACGCGTTTTTCACTCGCCTTAAGGTCATCCGCATAGAGAATAACGGTCGTAGACCCTCGAACCGGCTTTTCGCCGCCTCTTATCCCGCCATCAAGACCGGCGCCGGTGAAGCTCACATAGGTCTCGCCCCAGTCCTGAAACTCCCATCCGAATGCGGCGCCGTAAAACGCCTTGGCGACAGCGAGATCTTCCGCCGCCAGCTCCACATAATCGATATGATTGTTCTTCTGGCCCATGACGGTCTCCCCGGAAATTGACGTTTCGGATTTATCTGCGGGCGAACAGGCGACCGCAAACGTCAGCGTAGCAAGCAGAAACATGAGACGCATGGCTCTTTTCTCCCCATTGCGGTATTTGCGCTTTTACTACAGCGTTCACAGATGCAAACAGGGCGGCCCCGAAGAGCCGCCCTGTTCCATATCCCCTCTAAGCAGCAGGCGCTTAGAAACTTTAGAATTTGATCGAGCTCTCGATCACAACCGTGGCGGCTTCTTCAGGTCCGCCTGCGGCTGCAGGTTTCTTGGCTTCGGTATACTGGGCGGCGGCGCCGACCGTAATGCCGCGGCCAAGAACATAGGTCACGCCCGCTTGTGCGGTGCGCGTATCGCGGAAAAGAGTTGGGTCAAGCGGATCAAATCCCAGAGAATTCGATTCAGACTGGCCATAACCGAGCATGACGGCGACATCGCCTTCTTCCTCGCCGGTGCGGAAGGTGACGCCCGCATCGAAAGCGAGATAGCCGTCATCCTCAAACGAGGCGAGGCCAGCATTCGTGGTCTTGACCGAACCGCCCAGCGTAATGCCGCGATAGGCGAGGTTCAGACCCACCGAATAGGCTTCATAATCGTCGTAAACAGTCTGCGGCGTGTTGAGCACCGCATGCTCGTCCGCAGTCACGAAACTCGCGCCGACGCCCACAAACAGGCGATCGGAACCGCCCACCCGGATGCCTTTTTCGTAATAAAGCGCCGCTTCAATCGCGTCGTCCCAATGACTGTCCGTGGCCAGCATGACGCCGTCAGGCGCAATCACAAAACCGGTCTGGGGCGCGCAGAGCGGATCGCCGCAATTCTTCAATACCGGTGAATAGGAAACGCCGAGCTGCAAGCCGCCCAGAACCCCACCGAGGAAATTCGCCGGCGGCATATAGGTGAGCTTTGAAGAATAGCCGCTGAAATCGTTGATCGTATGAACATCATTGAGGCCGGAAAGATCCGTTTGCCAGTCATTGACGTTCACAGAGGAGAAGATCGTCGGCGATGATACTGAAAGGATACGCGCAACGCCCGCATCGCGGCCGACAATTATCTGGCCGAAGGAGCCGCGCGCATAGGCGTAGGCGCCCTGGAGATATGCATCGCTTGTGTCAGGCCCGACGCCGCGTGGCCCGCCGATCAGAAGGCCCGAATAGCGCCCGCCGCCGAAAAGCTGGCGCGGCTGGTCGGCATCAAGACGGCCCGTGAGCACGGCGCCGATTTCAACGCCGTTATCGAGAACCGTTGCGCCCTTGAAAGAGACCTTGGCGTTAACATCGCCTTTGGCGTCGCCATCGGTGAGACCGGCGACGGCGCTTGCTTCACCGCTGACATCGATCTTGATCGGGTCCGCGGCATAGGCAGCGCCCGCGGTCAGAACCGCAGCGCTCGCGCCTAACAAAATTGTCCGCAGACTGGTCACAGCCGTTAATCCGTCTCTACCTTTGAACAGACACCCGCAAAACCTTAAAGCCGCGAGGCCGCCTCGTTGTTTCTTCCATGCGCCCAAAGCCGTTTCCCCAAACCGCTTCAGACCTTCCGCCCCGGTAAACCGGCGCTTCTCCCAACGCAACGCCCCGAGCCCAAAAGCTTCGCCGCACCCGGAGAAAATCCGCCCCACGCAGATTCCCTTTATCCGATCATGCGCCTCACAAGGTTGCGAGTCACACGCAAGGGTTAACGGCATAAAGTTAACAGCTTTATGACCAGCCTCCATATTGGCGCCCGATTTCTCTCCATACAAGGGAAGCGGGGCCCGCCCGTTGTGTAATTGGCGGTTTGTGGTAGGAAAGCCACGGCTCATGCGGCATGGACCGCAACCGGCCCCTCCATGACACAGGATTAACGGTAATGAAGACCGAAAAAGTTACTATGTTCAAGGTATTAGCTTTAGCAACCGCGGCTGCGATTCTCGCCGCCTGCGGCGGCAACAGCTCTGGCGGCAGCCGCAACGCGACCCTGGCTGAATACAAGGCCGGCCGCGCCCAGGCGACCACGGTGAACCGTTATTTATGGGCGGCGTCGCTGGAAACCCTTGATTTTCTACCGGTCTTTTCAGCGGACCCGATCGCGGGCCTGATCATTACCGACTGGTATGTGAACCCGGAGACCCCGGGCGAGCGATTCAAGACCAATGTCTACATTCTTGACTCGGCGCTCCGCGCGGACGCCTTGCGCGTCTCCGTCTTCCGCCAGACCCAGGGCGAAAATGGCGTGTGGAACGACGCTACGGTGAACCCGGCCACCGGCCGCGAGATCGAGAATGCGATTCTCACCCGCGCGCGCCAGCTTCGCCTAAACCAGATCGAAGACTAGAATTCAGCGCCAGAATGATGGAAAGAACGGCGCCCCGGGCCTGTTGATAAACAGGCTCGAAAGCTAAGTTTGCGCATTTCCTGCAAAAAACCGGTGGCCACTTTTTCTGGAAATGCGCGGCGCCGTTTTTTATTGCCGGAAGATCAAGAAAATGTCCCGCTACAATCCGAAAGAAGTCGAGCCGAAATGGCAGCAGCGCTGGAACCAAGCGCGCTCCTTTGAAACCGGCGCCAGCAAAGACAAACAGAAATACTACGTCCTTGAGATGTTTCCCTACCCGTCGGGACGCATCCATATCGGCCATGTGCGCAATTACGCCATGGGCGACGTCATCGCGCGTTATAAAAAGGCCTGCGGCTATAATGTCCTGCACCCGATGGGCTGGGACGCCTTCGGCATGCCGGCGGAAAACGCGGCCATGCAGACGGGCTCGCACCCGGCGAAATGGACCTATGGCAATATCGACATCATGCGCGGGCAGCTCAAACAGATGGGGCTCGCCATCGACTGGTCGCGTGAATTCGCCACCTGCGACGCCAGCTATTATGTTCATCAGCAGCGCATGTTTCTGGAATTCTGGCAGGCAGGCCTCGCCTACCGCAAGGAAAGCCAGGTCAACTGGGACCCGGTCGATCAGACGGTGCTCGCCAACGAACAGGTGATCGACGGCAAGGGTTGGCGCTCCGGCGCGCCGGTTGAACGGCGCAAGCTGTCGCAGTGGTTTTTCAAAATCACCGATTACGCCGAGGATCTGTTGGCGGCGCTTGACGATGGCCGCCTTTCGGGCTGGCCGGACAATGTGAAGCTGATGCAGAAAAACTGGATCGGCAAGTCGAAAGGCTTGCAGATGAGGTTTCCTTTTGCACCGGATGTAAAAGCACCCGCAGGCTTCGAAGGCGGCGTTGAGGTTTTCACGACACGGCCCGACACGCTTTACGGCGCAAGCTTCGTCGCTATTTCACCGGACCATCCGATCACCACGGAACTCGCCAAAACCGACAAGGCGCTGGCGACGTTCATCGCCGAATGCGCAAGCGCCGGCACATCCGAAGAAGCGATCGAAAAGGCGGAAAAGCGCGGCTATAAAACATCGCTGGAAACCGGTCATCCGTTTGATGCCCGCAAACTGCCGGTCTATGTCGCGAATTTCGTATTGATGGGCTACGGCACGGGCGCAATCTTCGGTTGCCCGGCCCATGACCAGCGCGACTATGATTTCGCAACCAAATACGGTCTTGCGATCCCGCCCGTGGTCCTGCCGGACGGGGCCGATGCGGCGACATACAAGCTGGATGGCGAGCCCTATATCGGGCCCGGCAAGATCTTCAATTCTGATTTTCTGGATGGCCTTTCGGTCAGCGACGCCATCGCCGCCGCGATCAAAAAGATCGAAGAGATGGGGTTGGGCCAGGGCGTCACGCAATATCGCCTGCGCGATTGGGGCGTATCGCGCCAGCGCTATTGGGGCTGTCCGATCCCGGCCATCCATTGCGAAAAATGCGGGATCGTTCCGGTTCCTGAAAAAGACCTGCCGGTGGTGTTGCCCGAGGAAGCGGATTTCTCCGTCCCCGGAAATCCCCTCGACCGTCACCCCACCTGGAAACATGTGGATTGCCCCCAATGCGGCGGCAAAGGCCGGCGCGAGACCGACACCTTCGACACCTTTATCGATAGCTCATGGTATTTCGCGCGCTTCGCCTCACAGCCCGATGACAAGCCGGTGGATAAAGACGTCGCCGACTACTGGCTGCCTGTGGATCAGTATATCGGCGGCATTGAGCACGCCATTTTGCACCTTCTCTATGCGCGGTTTTACACCCGCGCCATGAAGAAAGTTGGGCATTTATCCGTGGACGAACCCTTTGCGAATTTGTTCACACAAGGGATGGTGACGCACGAGACTTACCTCGACCCGGATGACACAAAAAAACTAAGTGAAAGATGGATTCTTCCAGAAGACGTTACAAAGCAAGATAATGGCGTCATTTGGAACAAAACCGGCCAACCCGTTATTGTCGGCGCCATCGAAAAAATGTCGAAGTCGAAAAAGAACGTGGTCTCTCCGGAAGGGATCGCGCAGACCTATGGCGCGGACGCGGCGCGCTGGTTCATGCTGTCAGACTCACCGCCCGAACGCGATGTGGAATGGACGGATAGCGGCGTTGAAGGCGCCTGGAAGCTGATCAACCGCATCTGGGACGCGGTTGCGGCGTCGCCCGGCATTCTCAAAACCGTCGATCTCGAAAAAACCGCCGCCGGCGATGACAAAACCGAGTTGCGTCAGGCGACCCATGCGGCCATCGCCGGGGTGACCGACGACATCGACCATTTCCGTTTCAACAAGGCGATTGCGCGCGTCTATGAATTTCTGAACGCGCTGAAAAAAGCCGGCGGCGCGTCTGACTGGGCGAAGGCCGAAGCGCTTTCCGCGCTATCGCGCCTGGTCGCGCCATTTATTCCCCACCTCGCCGAGGAATGCTGGGAAACCCTTGGCGGAGAAGGCCTTATCTGCGACGCACCATGGCCAAAAGCCGATCCGGCGCTGCTCGCCAAAGACGAAATCGTCCTCGGCGTTCAGGTCAACGGCAAACGCCGCGCCGAGATCACCGTGCCTGCCGAAGCCGACAATAAAACTGTGGAAGAGGCGGCCCTTTCCGACGCCGACGTTAAACGGCATATTGACGGCAAGACCGTTCGCAAAGTGGTGGTGGTGCCCAAACGCATCGTCAACATCGTCGCGAACTGACCCCTCAGAACGGAGCCCGCATGAAACGCACCGCCGCCCTTTTCGCCGTCATTGCGGGCGCGCTCGCTGTTTCGGGCTGCGGGTTTCAGCCGATCTACGCCACAAGAGACGGCGACGCGCTGATCAGCAGCCAGATCAATCTTGAGCGGATCGTCGCGCCGGAAAATGTCGCGCCCTATCTTGAGGACGCGTTTAACGCCCGGATCGTCTCGGTCGAGGGCGTGGCGCCGCGTTACGATCTTTATGTGCAGGCGCGCGAAAAGGCCGACCGCCTCGCCGTTCAGATCGACGCCACGGTGACGCGCTATAATTACCGTCTCGTCGCGCGCTACTGGGTTATCGACAAGGAGACCGGAGAAAAAGTGCGCGGCGTCGCCCGGGCCATCACCTCCTACAACATCGTCAACTCGCAATATTCGACGCTTTTCGCAGAACGTGCAGCGGTGGAAAAAGCGGCGCGCCAGCTCGCTGAACAGATTGAGCGCGACATGCTGATCCGGTTTTCGCGACCGGCCGATGAACGCGACGATGTTGACCCGGAAGCGTTTGAAAGCGTTCTGGACCCTGATGAGATCTTGAACGAACGCCGCCAGCCGGCGCCGGACCAGCAGATCGACCTGCCTGAAGACCTGTATTATCTGGAGCCGGAGACCGAGCAGCCGGCGGACACGACGACAAATTCAGATAACACAGGCGTTGTTGAAACCGGCGCTGCCTCAGCGAGCGAAAACGCGACGCCCGATGTGCCGGACCCGGTGATTGATGGCCGCCCTTAAAGGCAAAGCGATAAAGAGTTTTCTCGCGGCGCGGGACGAGCGCATCGCCGCCGTGTTGCTCTATGGACCTGACAGCGGGCTTGCGCGTGAGCGCGCGCTGCTGCTCGCCGCCCGCGTCGTCGCCGATCTGAAAGATCCGTTCAACGCGCTTGAGCTTTCCGACATGGAATTGAAGGAAGAGCCGGGCCGTCTTGCCGACGAGATCACCGCGCTTTCCTTCGCCGGCGGCGAGCGGGTGATCCGCCTGCGGACCAGCGGCGAGGCGGCGGTGAAGGCCGTGCAAAATCTCCTCGACGGCCTCGATAGCGGTCATCTGAAACCCAATGGCATGGTGATCATTGAGGCGGGGGAATTGACCCCGCGATCGGGGCTCAGAAAAGCGTTCGAAAAAGCGAAATGCGGCGTGGCGCTCCCTTGTTACGCTGACGGTCCGGCGGATGTGCGCAGTATGGCGCAGGAAGCCGCCGCCGCCGAAGAGTTGCGTTTCGATCCGGACGCGCTCGATCTCGTTGTCGCCATTCTCGGCGAAGATCACGGCATCTCCCGCGCGGAAATCGACAAGCTGATCCTCTATAAGGGCCCCGCCGTTGTGCGAAACGGACCGGCCTCGATCTCCCTCGAAGATGTGCGCGCCTCGCTTGTGGACGGGCTCGGCGACGCCATGGATGACACCGCCTCTGCGGCGGCCGATGGCGCGCCCGCAAGGCTCGCCGCTGCACTCCACAAAGCCGCCGCCGCGGGGGCAAGCCCCATCGGTCTGTTGCGCGCGCTGCAGCGCAATTTCATGCGTCTTAAAACCGCACAGGATCTGATGGAGGGCGGCGCCAGCGCCTCGGCGGCCATGAAAAAGCTCCGCCCGCCGGTGTTTTTCGCGGAAGAGCGCGCCTTCGAAAATCGGCTCTACAAATGGCGCGGCCCGAAGCTGGAGCGGGCGCTGCGCATGCTGGTCGACGCAGAGCTCGACGCCAAAACCACCGGCGCCCCGCAGCGCGAGATTGTCGAGCGCGCCGCGCTGGCGCTTGCGGTGATGGGGTCGCGTTAAGCCAGGCGCAAAAGTTCAGGGAAGGGGCGACACATGCTGGGCCGGCCTTTTTTAGCGCTCGGACTTCTTTTGTGCGGCCTTTCAGGCGTTGAGTTCATTTTCGCCGCCCTCGACGCCACGGTCAGCGATGAAAACTGGCAGGGCTTTTTAATCAGCGCGATCATGTCCGGGCTGATCGGCGTCGGCCTTGTCAGCGCTTTCTGGAGCGCGGCCCATGACAAACATTTCGATTTGCGCAGCGGCTTTATCCTGACGGCCTTGAGCTGGACGGTTTTTCCGCTGATGGCGTCCTTTCCGTTTTTCTTCAGCGATCTCGACATTTCCCTTACCGACGCGGTTTTTGAAACCATCTCCGGGGTGACGACAACCGGCTCAACCGTGTTGACGGATCTCGATCATCTCGATCCGATGCTGCTCCTGTGGCGCTCCGTCCTGCAGTGGATCGGCGGGGTCGGCATCATCTTGATGGCGGTCTTGATGATGCCCTTTTTGCGCATTGGCGGCATGCAGCTTTTCCAGCTTGAAAGCTCGGCGCGTTCGGAAACCGGGCTCCATACGCGGCCGGGCGCGCTCATCCGCGATATCGCCGCGTTGTATGTCGCGCTGACGCTGTTATGCGCGGCGTGCTTTTCCATTGCCGGCATGTCGGCTTTTGACGCCCTCAATCACTCCATGTCGACGCTGGCGACGGGCGGCTATTCAACTCATGACGCCTCCCTCGGATACTTCAACAACGCTGCGATTTACTGGGTCGCGATCATTTTTATGGCCGCCGCCGCGCTGCCTTTCATGATGTATTTGCGGGCGATAAAGGAGGGTCCCCGGATCATCGCCAGCGACCCCCAGGCGCCGCTTTTTCTGTTGATGCTGGTCGGTATGTGGCTGATCGGGGCCGCTTTTCTCAATGAGGGGGGAGACTATTTCACGACGCTCACCCGCGTCGCCGTCAATGTCACTTCGGTGATCACGACCACCGGATTCGCCAGCGAGGATTACCAGCTCTGGGGCGCCGGATTTATTGGCTTTTTCTTCGCACTCACTTTTTTCGGAGGCTGCGCCGGATCGACCAGCGGCGCCATCAAGATCTACCGGCTGCAGCTCCTCGGCCTTTATGCGGGCGCCCATTTGCGGCGCCTGCATTCACCCTCCATCGTCCAAGCGACCACCTATGGCGGGGTCAAGCTCGACCGCGAAACCGGCCTCAGCGTGCTGGCGTTTCTGGCGCTTTTCGTCGGCGCCTTCAGTGTTGGCGCCTTTGCGCTGGCGCTCACCGGCCTCGATTTCCCGACCGCCCTTTCGGCGTCGGCGACGGCGCTCTGCAATGTCGGCCCCGGCCTTGGAGCGGTTATCGGACCGGCGGGAAATTTTTCAACGCTGCCCGATCTCGCCAAATGGATCCTGCTCGGATTGATGCTGCTGGGACGGCTTGAGCTGTTTGCCTTGCTCGTGCTGTTCGATCCCTATTTCTGGCGCTAGCGCCGAAGCAAGGGCGCTAGTCTTCCTTACGCGGAATAATATGCAGGTCGCGCTGCGGGAATGGAATGGCGATGCCGTATTTGCCCAGCGCGGTTTCAAGCTCCCAATTATAGGCGGCGTGAACCTTGGCCGGCCGCTTGACGGCGTCGTCGGTGAGCCAGACGACAAGCTCGAAATCAAGACTTGAATCGCCAAATCCGACGAGCCAGACATCGGGCGCTCTTTTTGCGTTATTTTTCAAGGTGAAAGGCACTTTCTCGGCGGCTTCCAGCGCGGCTTTTTTCACCAATTCCTTGTCGGTGCCATAGGCGACGCCGAAGGGCACCCGAATGCGCCGGTTCACCTCGCGCAAAGTCCAGTTCGTGACTCGGTTGGTGATGAATTCCGCATTCGGCACCAGGATGTCGACATTATCGTTGGTCGTCACCAGCGTGGAGCGAACATTGATCTCGCGCACTTCGCCGGTGATCCCGGATTCAAGATCGACGAAGTCGCCGACCTTCAAGGTCTTTTCCAGCAGGATGATGATTCCGGCGATGAAGTTGGAGAAAATCGACTGCAGGCCGAAACCGATGCCGACGCCGATGGCGCCGGTCAGGACCGCAAGGCCTGTAAGGTTCACCTTCGCGACAGAAAGCGCCAGCAGAATGGCGCCGGAGACGAGGCTGATCTGGATGAGCTGGCCCAGGAGACCGCGCACCGAGGGCGTCAGCTTCGATGAGCTATTGAGACGTCCCTGAATAATCCGCGAAGCGAAATTGGCGCTCCATAAAAGGATCGCCGCTAGCGCGATCGCCCAGAGAACATCGAAAGCGGAGACGGCGTTTTCACCGCCCGGCGGCAGTTTGAGCCCGTCGAGAAAGGCGATAGTCGGTGCCAGAAGATGCAGGATGTTGAGCGCCGCGGCGGTCCAGGCGAACAGGGCGAAAACCCGCGCCGCAAAAGGATCGCTGACGAGGGAAGAGACGAGCCGAATGCCGACCCAGGCGGTGAGGAGGCTGGCGACGATCCGCATCAGACTGATCGGCTGCCCAAGTCCGTTGAAAATCGCGATGGCCGCCCACAGGAAGGCGGCGCCGAGGGCGAGGGGGATCAGGAGGGAGAGGTTTTCAAAAAACCGCGCGACGGCGGAGTTCACAGCGGCCGCCTTTCGCGCGGCGACGGATTTGCGCGTCGGTTGCGCAAAGAGCCAGCCAAGGACCAGAGCCGCAGCAATGGCCCCGACCTGATAGAGCGCCGATACGGAGGAAAGCTGCTCACCGAGCCGGTCGGCCATTGCGGCGAGGGCGGTCTGAAATCCTTCGGTTAGTTGCTCCGTATCCGGAATATCACTGTCGCTCTCCATTAGACCTTGGCGCCCATGAGGCGGCGGCAAATATCGTCGAGCTGGTCAAGAGTGAGGTAGTTGACGGTCACCGACCCGGCGCCTTTTTTGGAATGCTCGATGGCGACATCGAGACCCAGGATCGCGGAAAGGTCGCGCTCAAGGGCGCGGGTGTCGGCGTCTTTTGATCCGCCAGAAGCTTTTGATTTTGCTTCGCTTTTTCCAGAGTCGCCTGCCTTGCCGGACGCCGCCCCGCCTTTGATCTCGGCCTCAGCCTCCCGGATATATTTCTCGGTCTCGCGAACCGACAGATCGCCCTTGAGGACGATGCCGAGCATCTGCACCGGGCTTGAGGAGCCGAGAAGCGCGCGCGCATGGCCCATGGAAATAGCGTTAGCCGAAAGCGCGTCGAGCGCCTTTTGCGGCAGGCCGAGCAGCCGCATGATATTCGCCACATGGCTGCGCGACTTGCCAACGGCCTTGGCGATGTCTTCCTGGGTTCGTCCGTATACATCAGAAAGTCGGGCGTAGGCGGCTGCTTCCTCGACCGGATTCAGATCGACCCGCTGGACGTTTTCAATCAGAGCGATCTCCGCCGTCTCTTCGTCCGTCAGTTGGCGGATGATGACCGGGACTTTGTGAAGCTGCGCTTTTTGCGCAGCGCGCCAGCGGCGCTCGCCAGCGACGATTTCGTAACTGTCGCGACCTTTGGGGCGGACAAGGATCGGCTGCAACATGCCCTTCGCGGCGATGGAGTTTGCAAGCTCCTCAATCGCGTCCTTGTCAAAGACACGGCGAGGCTGGTCGGCATGGGGTTTCAACTGTTCGATCGGAAGCTCACGCTTCGGCCCGGCGGGCGCGGGCGCCTCCCCGGCCGGCTGGCGCGCCGATGCATGAGAGGACGGCGCATCGCCCAAAAGGGCGTCGAGACCGCGACCCAATCCCTTGACATTGCTCTTCTTTTTCTCGGCCATCGCCATTTTGCGTCGCCTTCCCTTACGCCGCTTTCGGCCGCGTGCGCTCGCGTTGAATGACTTCCGAAGCAAGCTGGATATAGGCCTGGCTGCCCGGACATTTGAGATCGTAAAGAAGCGCCGGCTTGCCGTGCGACGGCGCTTCGGAGATGCGCACATTGCGCGGGATCACGGTGCGATAAACCTTGTCGCCGAAATGGCCGCGCACATCATCCTCGACCTGGTTAGTGAGATTGTTGCGCCGGTCATGCATGGTGAGCACCACGCCCTGAAGCTCCAGATCCGGATTAATTCGTGTACGGACTGTCTCGATGGTGCGGACGATCTGGCTGAGACCCTCCAGGGCGAAAAACTCGCATTGTAGGGGAATGATCACCGCCTGCGCCGCGGCGAGGGCGTTCACCGTCAACAAACTCAAAGAGGGCGGGCAATCAATCAGCACATAAGTGATGGGCGCGCCTTTTTCGCTCGCCGCGAACTCTTCGATCGCGTCTGCGAGACGGAAATGGCGCCGGTCGGCGTCGATCAGCTCGATTTCGGCGCCAGCGAGGTCGACCCCGGCCGGCGCCAGCACCAATCCCGGGATGTCGGTCTCGGTGACGGCCGCTTCGAGGCGGTAATCGCCCGACAACACCTCATAGGTCGTCACGCCGCGGTCGGCCGCGCGTATCCCAAGGCCTGTGGAGGCGTTCCCTTGAGGATCGAGGTCGATCAGCAGCACTTTTTCGCCCACCGCCGCAAGCGCAGTCGCGAGATTGATCGCGGTCGTGGTTTTGCCGACGCCGCCCTTCTGGTTGGCGATGGCGAGAACCCGGGGGGCGGAGGTCCGTCGTGAGGCGCTATTTCCGGACACGGGCAAGATTTCCGATTTCTAAAATGGCGGCGCGGGGGTCGGTCCGGCTCGGGTGTTTTATGACCTCCATATGCCAAGATTTAGCGGCCTCGGTCAATTCACCCTCTACATCTTGTCCCTTGAGCAGGAAATACCGGGTATTTTTACCTTGAATTCCAGCGCCATAGGCGAGCAATTTATCAAGCCGGGCGAGGGCGCGCGCGGTGATAATATCGGGCTTGAAACCAAGCCCTACCGATTCGATTCGCTCCGGCGCTACCTGCAAATTTTCGAGGCCCATTTTGGCGGCGGCCTCGCGCAGGAAGGCGCATTTCTTCTGCGTCGATTCAATCAGCGTGACCTGAACTCCCTTGGGCGCCAGCATCGCCGCGAGCACCAGCCCCGGAAAACCGGCGCCGGAGCCGAGATCCACCAGGTTTTTGGCGTTCCCGGGAAGCAGCGGCGCCAGTTGCGCAGAATCGAAGAAATGCCTCTCCCATCGGTCTTTAATGGTCGAGCGCGCAATCAGATTATGCCGCTCCGACCAATCGATCAGCACACGGTCCATCTCCAGCAGACGGTCGAATGTTTCACGTGGAACATTCGTATGGCTGAGAAAGTCTTCGGGGGTCATTGGCGGCGGTCTGTCGGCGGGATGTTTCTCCTTTCCCGTAAACGGGGGAGGAGAAGATCGCCACAGCAAATCATACCGCCTTCGCCTGCTTTTTTACCCAGGCCAGCAACAGGGCTAGAGCCGCCGGGGTGACGCCTTCAATCCGTCCGGCCTGACCGAGGGTCGCCGGTCTGGCGTCAACCAGCTTCTGGCGCACCTCATTTGAGAGGCCAGAGATCGCCGAATAGTCAAAATCGGCGGGCAGGGCGAGGCTTTCGTCCTTTTTGAAGGCGACAATGTCCGCCTCCTGCCGGTGCAGATATCCGGCATAGAGCGCGTCGAAAGCCAATTGTTCCGCCACCGCATCGTCCAGCTCGCCGATTTCCGGCCAGATCGCGCTCAGCGCCGCCAGATCGACCTCGGGCAGGGCCAAAAGGTCTGAAACTGAACGCCTCCGGCCATCCTGCTTCAGTTTGAGGCCATGTTTCGCCGCTTCGTTCGGGGTCAAGGCGGTTTCCGCCGCCCATTTGCGCGCCGCCGTCAGAGCCGATTGTTTCACGTGGAACAATTCGGCTCTATGCGTCCCGACAATTCCAGCGGCGATGCCGATGGGTGTGAGGCGCTGATCGGCATTGTCGGCGCGAAGCGTCAGGCGGTATTCCGCCCGGCTTGTGAACATGCGGTAGGGTTCTGTAACTCCGTTGGTTACAAGGTCATCAATCATCACGCCGATATAGGCCTCGGACCGGTCGAGGATGAAAGGCACCGGCTTGTCGGTCCCCGAAGAGAGCGCTGTCCGGGCGGCGTTCACCCCGGCCATCAGCCCTTGGGCCGCCGCTTCTTCATAGCCGGTGGTGCCGTTGATCTGGCCGGCGAGATAGAGGCCGGGCAGGGTGCGTGTCTCCAGCGTCCGGGTCAGTGAGCGCGGGTCCACATAATCATATTCGATGGCGTATCCATATCGTATGACCTCCGCATTCTCGAGCCCGGGAATAGTCTTCAGAAACGCCGCCTGCACATCCTCGGGCAGGGAGGTGGAGATCCCGTTGGGATAAACCGTCGTATCACCGCCCTGGCCGTCTTCCCCGGCGGGCAGGCCTTCCGGCTCCAGGAAGATCTGATGGCTCTCGCGCTCGGCGAAGCGCACCACCTTATCCTCGATGGACGGACAATAGCGCGGCCCCCGGCCGGAGATGGCGCCCCCATAGACCGCGGATTTACTGAGGTTCGCCTCGATGATCGCGTGGGTCTCCGCCGTCGTATAGGTGACGCCGCAGGCGATCTGCGGGACCGTGATTTCTGAGTTCAGGAAGGAAAACGGCACGGGCCGGGCGTCCGCCGGCTGCATTTCCAGCCGGTCCCATTCGATGGTGGCGCCATTCAGTCGCGCGGGCGTGCCGGTCTTCAGGCGGCCCATTTTGAGGCCCAGCCCGTAGAGCCGGTCAGCCAGACCGACCGACGGCGCCTCAACCCCGCCGCCCCAGGACTTGTCCTGCGCGCGCGCATTGGCGCGTCCCGCTGGAATGCGCTTGTCGCCAATGTGGATGACGCCTTTGAGGAAGGTGCCGGTGGTCAGCACCACCGCTCTGGCGGCGATACGCGTCCCGTCGGATGTAACGATTCCCGTGACACGCGGTCCGGTCACTGTTTCACGTGGAACATCGTCTTCGACAATCAGATCCTCGACCGCCGCTTCCAGAATATCGAGACCCGGATAGTCGCCCAGGATCGCCTGCATGGCCTCGCGATAAAGTTTGCGGTCCGCCTGTGCCCGCGGGCCGCGAACCGCCGGGCCCTTGGAGGCGTTGAGCATACGGAACTGGATGCCCGCCTGGTCGATGACCCGCGCCATGACGCCATCCAGAGCGTCGACTTCCCGCACCAGATGGCCCTTGCCAAGCCCGCCAATCGCCGGATTGCAGGACATTTCGCCAATCGTGTCGCGCCGGTGTGTGGCGAGCAGAGTCCGGGCCCCCGCGCGCGCGGCGGCGGCGGCCGCCTCGCAGCCCGCATGACCGCCTCCAATCACTATGACGTCGTAGTCTCTATCCATGTCCTGTTCCTATGGAGGCGGGATATAGGCCCCGGCCCGGCGCAATGCACCTGTTTTCCGGGCGCACTCTTTGTTTTTGAGGCCCGGAATGTTTCACGTGGAACAGATCAGTAAAAGCACGCGCCGGCGACGGTGACGACGATGAAGAGCCAGATCCCGTTGACGATCAGCGCCGGGACATGATCGAGGAGAACCTGCACAAGCCCGATCGGGCTTCGCGCGCCCAGCGCCTGCCGAAAAAGCTGGCGCAGCGTCAACAGGCACAAAAGGCTCACCAGAACCAAGAGCCCTGAGATGATCCAGAAAAACTGGCTGTCTGGCGCAAAACACATAGCCAAAGCCTAGCAGCCCGCGCTTTCCAATCCGTTCACGACCACAATCATAAGGCCTGGCGGAACGTGGGGGATGGATTTTTCCGTCACGAATTGTTGCGCAATATGGAGTGCGAAAGGCCCGAACTTTACAATTTGGAAAGCATAAGCCCGAAGCCCCTTTTCGGGCACGGGTGCTGCACTACCACCCCTATCGGAGCGCAACAAGACAAGAAGGGGCTCATACCTATGGCGCAAATCGCAATTCTTCGTTCCGGGGGAAAACCTTTATTCGGCGGGGCCGATCAGACCGACACGTCCCGTCTGGCCGCAACACAAGGCCAGGCGCTCGCCGACCAGCTCAATGAGCGCTTGAGAGAGAAATACCGCAATTACGAAAAAGCCGCCGCCCGGCTCGAACTCAGGGGCGATCACGATGCGGCGGAGCTATTACGCCGCGCCGCAGGCAAGGCGAGGATGCTGAAAAACGCCCCACCGGCCAAATAGGCTCACTTCCCGATACAAAAACGCGAGAAAATCTCGCCCAGAACATCCTCGACGCCCACGGCCCCGGTGATCTTGCCGAGGGACCGGGCGGCGAGGCGGGCGTCTTCGGCCGCCAGTTCCGGCGCGGCGGCAATATTTGCTTCCGCCCGGGTGAGGGCCGCGATCGCTTCTTCCACCGCAGCGGCGTGCCGCGCGCGGGTGAGGGCGGGGCCGTCATGATGCGCGCCCTCCACGGCCTTCTGCGTCAAAGCCTGAACAAGTTCGGCCATACCGGCGCCGGTTTTCGCCGACACGCTGAGCTCCGTATACGGAGAGTGTTCATTTTCGGGACTCGCAACAGCATTTAACTTGTCTGATTTGTTCCAGACGATGATGTCCCTGGGCTGAAGCAGATCGAGTGTTTCACGTGGAACATTTTCCACACCCCCCGATAACAATGTTTCACGTGAAACAACTGCGGCGGCGTCCAACACCAGTACGCGGACATCGGCCTCTTCGGCCCGCTTTTTCGCGCGTTTGACGCCTTCTTCCTCGATGACGTCACTGGCCATACCTCGCAGGCCGGCTGTGTCCGCGATGGTCGCCACAACGCCAAGATCGAGTCTCGTTTCGACAATATCGCGCGTCGTCCCGGCGATGTCGGAGACGATGGCGACCTCCGATCCCGCAAGCGCGTTGACAAGGGATGACTTGCCGGCGTTTGGCGGGCCGATGATCGCGATGGAAACGCCCTCGCGGATCTTCCGTGCACTGACGGACTGGTTAAGAAACGTGGTTAAGGAAGTCTTAAGGGCGGCGATGGCGGGCCCGGCGCGCGCGGCGACGGCGGCCGGCACATCGCCCTCATCGGGGAAATCGATGTCCGCTTCCAGCGGCGCCATGACCGCCAGAATGTCCTTTCGCCAGCGCTCCGCGGCCTCGGAAAGCCGCCCCTCGAGCTGACCCAAAGCCTGCTTTCTTTGCAGGCTCGTTTCGCTATCGATAAGGTCTGCGAGCGCCTCAACTTGGGCGAGATCGAGCTTGTCGTTTTTGAGGGCGCGGAGCGTGAACTCCCCAGCCTCGGCGGGCCGGGCGCCGGCGCGAGAGAGGGCGTCGTAAAGCGCCTCCTCCACCGCCCGCGACCCATGAAGGCTTAACTCTAAAGTGTCCTCGCCAGTGAAGCTTCTGGGCCCTTCAAAAAGTATGGCCAACCCCTGGTCGATGACAGACCCATCCGCCGGATCGCGCACGGCGACATAGGCCGCCTCGCGATTAACAATCGGTTTACCAACTAATTTCCTGAAAATACTGAAGGCTTCGGGGCCCGACAGGCGATAGACCGCGACACCGGCTTTTCCGGCGCCCGAGGCGCGCGCGAAAATGGTGTCCACAGCCATGGCGTCCGGCCTTCCGCTACTTCTTCTTCGGGGCCATGCCCATCATCGACTGGAACTGTTCGAAGCTTTTGCCGGACATCGCCATCCATTGCGCCATCAGCCGCTCCGGGTCGGCGAGGGTGTCCATATTCTCTTTCGCCCGCTTCTTCATTTCCTCGACGATCATGTTGTTCATGGGCTCAAGGTCCGGCTGGCCGAAAAACGCCCGGGCCTCCGCCGGGGTGCAGTCGATATTGACGGTGAGTTTCATCTTTGGGGGCTCCTTGGCTGGGCCACAAATGGTGGGGCCCAGCCCATAGCGCAATACGGCGCTAGGGGACAATCACTGCGGTCGCGGCAGGCCCAAATTGGTTAAATCGGCGGGACGGGAACCGGCGGGGCGTCTGGCTCCGCTTCAGCCACTTCGACAATGCCCCGCCCGAGATGACTGTGGCCGCGGCTATAGACGAAATAGACCGCCAGACCGAGCACCGCCCAGCCGGCGAACAAGGCCAGCGTATAGGCCGACAGGCTGAAAAAGAGATAGACGCAGCCCAAAATTGAAACCGGCGCGATCACATAAACCGCCGGGGTGCGGAATGGGCGGGCGCGGGCCGGATCAGTGCGCCGCAGCACCATGACCGCGACCGAGACCATGGCGAAGGCGAACAATGTCCCGGAATTGGAAATATCGGCGAGCGCGCCAACGGGAAAGAAAGCCGCGAAAATCGCCACGAAGATCCCGGTGACGATGGTGATGACGTGAGGCGTCTTAAATCGGGGGTGTACGGATGAAAACACTTCCGGCAACAGCCCGTCGCGGCTCATCACGAAGAAAATCCGGGTCTGACCGAACATCATCATCAGGATCACCGAAGGCAGGGCGATGCCCGCCGCCAGCCCCACAAGATTGCCGATCTGCGGCCAGCCGATTTCGCGCAAGGTCCAGGCGAGCGCTTCCTTCGAACAGACAACAGCGCCGTTATTGATGGCGTCGCAGGCGGCAGTGAGGTCAGCGCTGCCCGGATGGATCGCCGCGCCTTCAGGCGTCAAAAGCGGATGCGCTCCGACCGTGCCGATGACGCCCGCCGACACCAGCATGTAAAAGACCGTGCAGATCCCGAGCGAACCGATCAGGCCGATGGGCATATTGCGCTGGGGATTGCGGGTTTCCTCGGCGGCGGTCGACACCGCGTCAAAGCCCACATAGGCGAAGAAAATGGATGCGGCGGCGGCGGAAATCCCGCCAAAGCCAAGCGGCGCGAAAGGCTCGAAATTCTCCGCCCTCATGACGGGGAGCGCGAGCGCGATAAACGCCGTCAGGGCGACGATCTTGACGCAGACAAGCACCGCGTTGACGCGCGCGCTTTCCGTCGTGCCCACCACCAGCAAGGCGGTGACCGCAAGCGCGATCAGCGCGGCGGGAAGGTTGATGACACCCCCGGCGGCGGGGCCCAGGGTCAGGCTCGCGGGCAGATCGATCCCCGCAACATGGCTCAAAAGCCCGACAACATAACCGGACCAGCCCACAGACACCGCGCCCGCCGCAATGGCGTATTCCAGCACCAGCGCCCAGCCCACCATCCACGCGAAAAGCTCGCCCAGCACCGCATAGGTGTAGGTATAGGCGGAGCCCGAGACGGGAACCATCGCCGCGAGCTCAGCGTAACACAGCGCCGCCACGGCGCAGACCGCGCCCGCGATGACGAAGGAAACCATCATGCCAGGCCCGGCCTTTTGCGCCGCCTCCGCCGTCAGAACGAAAATTCCTGTGCCGATAATTGCGCCGACGCCCAGCATGGTGAGATGAAAAGCGCCAAGCGTGCGCGGCAACGCCTTCTTCCCGGCGGTGGCCAGGATGGCGTCGAGCGACTTCACCCGATCGAAAATCATATGAGAGAGGACTTTCAGAAAACCGGCCAAACGCCGGCGCGCAAAAGGCTACGCCGAATTTTACGCTGCGCAAGATGGATTTTCACGGGACGTCTGCGTGGCCTCGCTTCATCTTTCTGCTAAGCAAGGAGTAGCGACCAGCATGAAGGAGACCCTCTGAAGCCATGAGCAAAGCCGTCTTTCTCGATGACCATGGCGGACCCGAAGGGTTCTCCCTGCGCGATCATGACCTTCCTGCGCCGGGCTTTGGCCAGATCCAGCTGCGCCACACAGCCATCGGTCTCAACTTCATCGATATCTATCAGCGCAAGGGATTATACCCGGTTGAATTACCTGCGATTTTAGGGTCGGAGGCGGCCGGCGTGATAGAGGCTGTGGGCGAGGGCGCTTCCGGCTTCGCCCCCGGTGATCGCGTCGCTTGCCTCTATTCGTCCGGCGCCTATGCGGAACGCGCTAACTGCGCCGCCGTGATGTGCGCGAAAGTCCCCGACGGCGTCAGTGATGAACAGGCTGCGGCGGTCTTCCTGAAAGGGCTCACCGCCGAGATGCTGGTGCGCCAGGTCTATCCGCTGAAAGCCGGCGACACCTGTCTTGTTCACGCGGCGGTCGGCGGGGTCGGCACCTTGCTGTGCCAATGGGCGAAACATCTTGGCGCGCGCGTGATCGCGATTGTCGGGTCGCCCGAGAAAGAAAGCATCGCGCGCGAGAACGGCGCCGATGAGATTATCATTCGTACACAGACGGATAACATCGCCAGCGATGTGCGCCGCCTGACCGGCGGCAAGGGCGTCGAGGTGGTCTACGATTCCGTCGGCGAGGCGACATTCGAAGCCTCGCTCGACAGTCTGGCGTTGCGCGGCCACATGGTGACCTTCGGCAACGCCTCCGGCCCTGTCCCGGCGGTGGCCCCGCTGGAGTTGATGCGGCGCGGCTCCCTGACGCTGACCCGGCCCTCTCTGTTTCACTACGCCACCCCGGACCGGCTCCCGGCGATGGCCGCGACCCTGTTTGAGATGGTCGCGAAAGGCGCCCTTAAACCGAAGATTGAGCGCCGCTTTCCCTTAAGCGATGTTGCGGGCGCCCACCGCCTCTTGGAGAGCGGACAAAGCGCCGGGGCGATTGTGCTGTCCGTCTGACAAGTCTTCAGCTTTCAAAAGCAGACTTTACCGATTATTCTGCGGTTATTCATGCCGCTAATAATAAAGAGAGGATTCCCAATGAAGTTGTTGAACATAGCCGCCGCCGGTCTGCTCCTGGCGATCGCTGGATGCGCCAGCGCGACCACGACTGTGCTTGAGCCAACCAGCGTATCCGTAAAATCCTCCACCATCGCCGTCGCGCATGGCGACGACACGGTGCCGATTGATCCAGAATACAGCGCTTACTTCCGCACCAAGCTGGGCGAAGAGCTTTATAATGAAGGTGGTTTTGCTGAAGGCGGCGGCGTCACCTTGCGTTACCGTTTTCTGCAGCTCGACGAAGGCAGCCGCGCCGCCCGTTACATGCTCGGACCGATTGCCGGTAAAGGCTCTATGACCATCGAAATTCTGTTCCTTGATCCAGAAGGCGTGGAACTCTCTAAAATCCATACCGGCGGAGAAATCTCCGGCGGCCTCTTTGGGGGATCGTTCAAGTCCGCGCTGGACAAGGCCGCGAAAGAAGCGGCGGAATACGCCATTCACAACTTCCTTCAATAACCGCATCACCGACCGACGCCCCCGCCTTCATATGGCGATGGGCGTCGGGGCGAATGTGTTAACCTTACGTATTCAAGTGTTTTCAAATGGATAGATGGTTAATCGCCGTTAGCTTTTGCGCGCTCGCTGCTTGCGGTGACTCTGTAACCAACACGGATTCATATGGGCTTTCGTCTTCTGACGGCTGGTCGATCGCGCCGGACGGCGACCTCAACAGCTTTTTTGAGTGCCTTGAGGGGAACGGCGCGGCGCTCATTTCCGCCCATCGCGGCGGGCCCTATCCGGGCTATCCGGAGAACGCGGTCGAGACCATGGCGGCCCTGATAGCGGATATCCCTGCGATCATGGAGATCGATGTGGCGACCTCGGCCGACGGCGCGCTCTATCTCCATCATGACGACACGCTGGAGCGGACAACGACAGGCGCCGGACCCGCCGACGCGCTTTCCTGGGCTGAAATTTCCCGGCTCACCCTTGAAGACAATGACGGGCGCAAGACGGCGTTCGCCCCCACCTATTTCGCGGACGCGCTGCGCTGGGCTGAGGATCGCACGATCCTCCAGATCGATTTCAAAAAAACGACGCGCTATGAAGACGTGATCGCGGAAATAAAAAATCAGGATGCGGAAGATCGCGTCATCCTGATCGCCTATTCCATGGCGTCGGCGGCGAAGCTCCACAAGCTGCTGCCCCGCGCCATGATCTCGCTTTCCCTCGACACCCAGTCGGAGCTTAATCGCGCCGTCGCCGCTGGCATTCCCGACGATCACCTTATTGGTTTCACCGGAACCGAAGATCCGCGCCCGAGATTATTCTCGATTCTCAATGGCCGCGATGTGGAAGTGATCTTCGGCACGCTGGGCGGGCGCGATTCCATTGACGAAGATATCGCCCGCTCCGGCTATGAAGCGCTTTACGCCGATATCGCGAGCCAGGGCGCCGACATCATCGCCACCGACCGACCGCGCGAGGCCTATGCGGCGCTGAAAGCCGCGGGACGCGCGCCGGAAGCCGGCGAGTGCGGCATTACCCAGGAGAGTTCCTCTTGAAATTCAATGCCTTAGCTATCTTGTCCACAATCTTGCTGGCCGCCTGTAGCGACGCCCCGGAAAGCGCCGGCGCCAACGCAACACCGCCCATAGAAGCGGCGGCCGAGATCAACGCACCCGCCGGCGAATACCGGACCGACCCGGCTCATGCGACCCTCGTATTTCGCATCCTCCATATGGGCCTGTCGCATTATACGGCCGGGTTTTCGGACTTCAGCGCAACGTTGTATTTCGATCCGGCGGCGCCAGAGACCATGAATGTCAGCGCCGTCATTAATGTCCGTTCCCTGACAATTCCCAACCCGCCGGAAGGCTTTCACGATACATTGCTCGGCCCCGACTGGCTCAAAGCCGCGGATTACCCAAACATCACCTTCACCTCGACCAGGGTCACCCGGACCGGCGCGCGAACCGCCAATGTCGAGGGTGAGCTGACATTGCTGGGCGTCACCGCGCCGGTGACAATGGAGGCTGAATTTGTCGGCGGCTATCCCGGCTTTCATCCCCATGATCCGCAAGCCCGGATCGGTTTCTCCGCACACGGAATATTACATCGCGCCGATTTCGGCATGACCCAGTATCTGCCGACGAATGAGTCGCCGGGCGCCTTGAGCAACGAAATCGAGTTCCGCATCGACGCTGAATTTCTGGGCCCGCCAACCCCGCCGGAGATTACCGAGGCTCCTTAATTTATATTGTTTTACAAAGGCTTGCGCCATGATCGCCATCCACACCGTCGACTGGGTTCCGGATTTCGCGCGCGGCCTGTTGCGCGATCTGCGCCTGCGATGGGCGCTTGAAGAAGCAGGCCTTCCCTATGAAATGAAATTTGTGCCGCTGGGCGGGCGCGATGCGCAGGACTGGCGCGCGAGACAACCCTTCGGCCAGATCCCGGTCTATGAAGAAGACGGCAAGACCATGTTTGAAACCGGCGCCATTCTGCTTCATCTCGCAGAGAAGTCAGACAAGCTGGCGCCCGGCGACGCAGACGCCAAAGCGGAGATGACGACCTGGCTGTTCGCGGCGCTCAACACCGTAGAGCCGCAGTTACAAGCGCTCGTCATGCATGACCGTTTCCACCGCGACAAGGACTGGTATCAAGGCGCGCGCGACGGCGTAGAGGAGATCGCAAAAAAGCGGTTAGGCGATCTCGCATCGGTTCTCGAAAGCCGCGACTTCCTCGCTGGCGGCCGGCTCACCGTCGCAGACATCGCCATGGCGACGGTGTTGAGGATCGTCATGCACACTGATCTTGTAACGCGCGATAATCGCCTGGCCGCCTATCTGAAACGCTGCGAAGGCCGGCCCGCCTTCCAAAAGGCGCTCAGCGATCAGCTCGCCGATATCGACGCCCATGCGCCGAAGGGCTGATTGGCCAAAAAGCTGATCTGGAAGCCGCAGCCGCTTTTGGGCAGAATGGCCGCATGAAACGCACTATCGCCCTTTACGCTCTCGGATTGGCGCTCGCCGCCATGGCGCTGTCCTGGCTCGAATTCAAATATGTGACCCGGGTCCATGCGGGCGAGATTTATCTTCTCCTGATTGCGGCGGCTTTCACGGGGCTCGGCGCCTGGGCGGGCTCGCGCCTCACCCGCAAATCGGCGCCGCCCGCTTTTGAGATCAACCGCGCGGCCCTCGCCTCGCTCGGCATTACCGGCCGCGAACACGAAACACTGGCGGCGCTCGCCGAAGGCCTCTCCAACAAGGAGATCGCAAGGCGCTTCAACGTTTCCCCGAATACTGTGAAGACGCAGTTGTCGAGCCTTTATGACAAGCTCGAGGTCTCGCGCCGCACCCAGGCCATTCAGAAGGCGCGCGCGCTGGCGCTGATCCCTTAACCTGCTGAAATCGCCGTATTTCACCCTTTCGGGCGATGGCGAAACCCCTCCACCCATCCCAGACTTTTGCGCAAATGACGGCGCCGAAAGAGGGAAAAGATGGACGAATTCTGTCAGGGTCTCGATGACATGACAGCCGCGCTCGCCAAGGCGATCCATGACGCCGTCCGTCAGGGAGACAAGACCGTGACCATGAGTTTCAGCGCCTTTAACAACGCAAAAGCCGCCCTGCGCTATCGCGAACAGGACGTCATCAAATACGCCCTCACCCACACAGTGCGCGGCCTCAGCTTTCATTCCATGGTGATGTATTCAAGCGACGAAACCCTGCGCTTCGCCCGGGCCCGGCTGACGGGTGTGCGTCTCCAAAAGGGCTGTTTCACCATCACCGCCCCCTGCGCGTTCGACCTTCCCGGGTTCCGCGACTTCATAGGCTGCAACGCACGCCAGAACTTCCAGCCTGTGATTGAGCGCTATGCGCGCCGGGCCCGCCGCAAAACACTCGCCGCACAATAGGAGGAAACTATGGGGGCGCCTGTAATCCGTTTTGACATTGGCTGCCGCGATAAGGCGAAAACCGTCGCGTTCTATGAAAAGGTTTTTGACTGGACCCCGAAGCAAGCCCCGTTCAACACCGAAATGGAAACCGGCGGCGGCAAGGGCATCGACGGCGCCGTCACGGCGCTCGGCCATGAACCGCACAACTATGTCATGATCTATCTCGAAGTCGCGGATGTGAATGCGGCCTGCGAGGCGATCCGCGCCGAGGGGGGCCAAGTGACGGTCGGGCCGGTGGAAATCCCCGGTGAGGCCCCGGGCGGCGGCGGAAAATTCGCCTGGTTCAAGGACCCCGAAGGCAATCAACTGGCGGTTTTCGAGCCGCCCGCGACAGCATAAACATCAACAAAACGGGAGACCCAAATGCTTCGCATCGCTCTGATTTACGGCGCCATATCCGGCGCCATCACCATCGCCGTCATGAGTCTCGGCATCAACAGCACCGACACGCTCGGCGAAGGCTCCAGCAGCGCGATTTTCGGTTACACGGTGATGCTGGTTGCGCTGATCCTCATTTTCCTGGGGGTGAAGCGCTATCGCGATCGCGATCTTGGCGGCGTCATCAAATTCGCACCGGCCTTCGGCCTCGGCCTCGCGATCGCCAGCGTCGCAGGCGTTTTTTACGTGATTGGCTGGGAGATCAATCTCGCCGCCACCGACTACGCCTTCGTCAATCAATATCCCGAAGCAGTCATCACCCAGAAAGAGGCGGCCGGGGCAAGCCCGGAACAACTGCAAAAGCTGACTGACGACATGGCGAAATTTGCAGAGCAATATAAAAACCCGCTCTACCGGTTGCCGATCACCTTCCTGGAAATCTTTCCTGTCGGTCTCATCGTGGCGTTGATCTCAGCCGCGATCCTGCGCAACCCGAAAGCGTTTCCGGCGCGCTAGATTATCGCCGCACATTTCATCAGAAAATCGGTTTCCGCTTTTCCGAATGCGCTCTAACGCACTGAATCAATGAGGATTCTAAGGCGCGTCAGTTCGCCCAGCATGGCGCCCCAGTCAGCGCCGGGCGTTCCGTCCTTCAAGGCGGCGAGGCCCGGCGCAACCGCTTTGACGGCGCGGTCGCGCGCCGCCCGACCCGTCGGCGTCACCTTCACGCGCTTCACCCGGCGATCCTCCGTATCCGGAATAAGATCGACATAGTTCTTGTCCGTCAGTTTTTTCACAGTCGAGGACATAGAGGGCTGGGCCACCTGCATAGCCGACGCGATTTCACCGATCGTCTGCTGCACGCCAAGCCGCAATAAATGATTGAGGACGCCGAACTGCGCGAGCGTGAGCCCGCCCGGCATCAACCGTTCAAACTCACGATCGGCGAGATTGGAGATAATCGAGATCTCCGTCAGCACCTTGAAAAGAACCGGATCGCCCGGCAGCCCCGCCTGGGCTTCCGCGCTCGCGAGGCCGTCATTTTTATCATCCATCGGCGGCGATCAACCTCGTCTCGAGGGGCCACCGCGGCGCGGCCGGGCCGGGCTTGGCGTAGCCGAAGCGAAACAGCCCCTGAAGTCGTCCGTCGGTCGGACCCGCAGGCGTCTCGATCCCAGTAAAGTCATGAATTTCCTCATATATATCCGCCATCTCGGGAAACTCCTGCAGCGCCTGGCTGAATGGCTGCATGGAAAGACCGAGCGCCGTCGCCGCCAGTTGCATACGCACCCAACCCGCCCCGGCGCGCAACTGATCCGTACGGGAATTACTAGACGTGGAAAGCCAGCCAAAGGCCATCGAGGTGTCAATATTCTTATTATAGAAATCCAGGGTCGCCTGATAGGCGGCGGAGCCTTTTTCGTCCATCTTCTCTTTCGTCAGCATACCCATCAAATGCGCCGCTTCCATGGCCGGACCAAACAGGGAGATGCCGTCCGGATTGGCGTTGATTTGATCGTCGCCGATGCGCGTGAGCATGGCGGATTCATGGCGTGTCGCATCTGTCTCCAGTTCGACGCGCCAACCTGCGCGGCAAATGGTTTTCAACGCCGCAACATTGGCGGCGTCATTCACCCATTCGAATTCGCCGTCCCCGGGACGCAACGCCTTATCGAGCGCATTCAATGTCTCTGCGCTGACAGGCCGGCTCTGATCGAAAGCGACGCGAGATGTGCGACGGTTGAGAATCTGCGCAAATAAAGGGTCTTTCACATCAGTCTTCTTAACAAACCGGATGCTGGCGATGGACCGCCCGTCAAGGCGTGGTTGCGGTTCGCCTTCCGGAAAACGCTCAATGTCGAGCCCGAAACCCTGCTCGGCCGCCGCCAGACGAAGCAGCTCCAGAAACGCCCCGAGGCCGATGACGATCTGCCGGTCCTGCGGATCGGTGTCGCGCAGGAGCCGGGTCTCATCGCAAAAAAGCGTAAGCGCGTCATCGCCATCAAGACGAATAAGCCAGGGCTGCATATTGTGAGGGTTGGGCGCCAGCACCGCATAGGAAAGCGCATCGAGGCGTATGTCGCCAAAACCCGTTCCCGCCATCCGCCACGGCGCACGCGCCTTTGACAGATCCGAATGCAGCAGCGGCGCAACTCCGGCGCCCAACAGGACCACGGCGCCGGCGCCGGTCCACAAAATCGCGCGTCTCGTGACCATGGGTTTTCTCCTCCCACCGCCATATATAGACGCCTATTATATAGATGTCTATATATTTTACGCCACCTTGATCTACCAATGAAAAACCATGGCCAATTTATACAATCATGCGCTGAAAAAAGGGGGCATAGGATCGCCCGTGGCGCGCCAGTGGGAGAGCCGTTATCGCAACGGCGGCCCGCCATGACATCTCAAGGGGAGACCCGTGGGGGGATGGGAACGCCGCGGCGCCGTGAGGCCCGCGGTTTTTTCATGCGCGCCAATATTGCAATCGTCTTCTCAGGGTTTAAGCGCCGAAGCCTGCTTCCATCCATCACGCTCGGATAGCCGCGCAAAATACGCGGCGGTCTTTTCCCCCATCAATGCGCCATTACGAGAGACCTTCACCAGAAACAGGATGTAGCCGACAGAAATATCGGCCAGCGAAAACTCGTCCAGCAAATAGCCGTCAGCCTCGAGGTTGCTTTCAAGGAAGTTGAGGCATGTCTTCATCTCCCCTTCCGCCCAGAGACGCATGGATTCAATCCGAAATTCTTCCGGCAACAGCATGGAATGGCCGAGAAGCTGTCCCACATAGCCGCCCATGCCCGCCTCGCCGAACTCCATCCATTGCAGATAATCGCCATAATCCGTATGCGAAGCATTTCGGCTCAGCGCGCCCTTAGCGTATTTATTTGAAAGATATTCAATGATCGCGACGGATTCGATCATGCGTTTACCGCCATCGAAAAAGACCGGCGTCTTGCCGAGCGGATTGAGTTTCAAATATTCAGGCTCTTTCAGTTTCGCGCGATCAAAAACCCGTGTCTCAATCTCGAGATCAAGCCCAAGTTCATAGCCCGCCCACGCGACGCGTAGGCTACGCGTCATGGGAAAATGTATAAGTTTCAATGACATAAATCCTCCATTCCGCTCAGCATAAAACGCTCCCGCCGCGGGGCAAGGCTGATGCGCAGACGACTTGCCAATGATCCAATGCGGCAACAGGTCTCTGGGGTCGCAGCTTTCGCCCCAGTAAGCGACCGCCTATAGCAAGCGCACGCAACGGAGCTTCCTGATGGAACTTGACGCGTTAATTTTGTCGCGCCTGCAATTTGCTTTTGTTGTCGCATTTCACATCATGTTTCCCGCTTTCACCATCGGGCTCGCTTCCTTTTTGGCGGTCTGTGAAGGCTTGTGGCTGAAAACGAAACGCGACGTTTTCCTGAAGCTCTATCTGCACTGGGTAAAGATTTTCGCGCTCGCCTTCGCCATGGGCGTCGTCTCCGGCGTGGTGATGAGTTACCAGTTCGGCACCAACTGGTCAGTGTTCTCCGACAAGGCGGGGTCGGTCATCGGTCCGCTGCTTGGCTATGAAGTGCTGACGGCGTTTTTCCTCGAAGCGACCTTTCTCGGCGTCATGCTGTTCGGCTGGAAGCGGGTCGGCAAACGGCTGCATTTCATCGCCACCTGCGCGGTCGCCATCGGCACCACCATTTCCGCTTTCTGGATTCTTTCCGCCAATAGCTGGATGCAGACGCCGGTCGGCTACGCCATTGACGCCGCCGGTAATTTCTATGCGACGGACTGGCTCGAAGTGATTTTCAGCCCGAGTTTTCCTTCGCGCTTCGTGCACATGATGCTGGCGGCCTATATTACGACAGCCGCGGTGGTGATGGCCGCCGGCGCGATCCAGGTTTTGCGCGGCCGTGTGGCGCAGGCGACGCGCTATCAGATGCGCATGGCGGCGGGCACGTTGGCGCTGTTGATGCCGCTGCAGATCTGGGCCGGTCACTGGTCCGGCGAGATCGCCCATGAATATCAGCCCGCCAAAGTCGCCGCCATGGAGGGCTGGTGGGAGAGCGCCGATAAACAGGGAACAATTCTTTTCGGCATTCCTGACGAAGAAGCCGAGAAAACACGTCTCAAAGTCGAGATACCGAACACCAGCGATTATCTCTTCCCCGGGGCGGAAGAGTTGCACGGCCTTAAGGAGTTCTCAAAGCAGGATCGCCCGCCGGTCTTCATCACCTTCTGGGCGTTCCGCATCATGGTCGGCGCCGGGCTCGCCATGCTGGTCATAGGCTGGTGGGGCCTGTGGCTCTGGCGCAAGGACAGCATCCAGAAACCGGGTCTGTTTCACTGGCTCGCAGTCCCCGGCGGCGCGCTCGGCTTTATCGCTGTGATTTCCGGCTGGGTGACCGCCGAGGTTGGACGCCAGCCTTACACCGTATACGGAGTGTTGCGCACCGAAGACAGCGTCGCGCCCGTCGCCGCCGGCCAGGTCGGAACGACTCTCCTGATTTTCATGGTCGTCTACGCCATCGTCTTCACCGCCGGGGTTGTCTATATGGGTCGCATCGCGACGCGCGGCTTTGACGATGAGCCCGCCGGACCGCCAGAGGAAGAACGGCGCGCGCCAGGCTCTCCCATGGGCGCCGTCGATGAACCCGCCAAAACCGCAGAAGATGAGGATTAGGAGGCGAGTATGGATCTGCCGCTGATCTGGGCCGGGCTCATCGCCGTCGCGGTCATGCTCTATGTGCTCCTCGACGGGTTCGATCTCGGCGTCGGCATGCTCTGTCATTTCGCTGATGACGAAGAAGAACGATCAATGATGACGGCCACCATCGAACCGGTCTGGGACGGCAATGAAACCTGGCTGGTGCTTGGCGGCGGCGGACTTTTCGCGGCCTTTCCCCTCGCTTACGCGATCATCATGCCGGCTTTTTATCTGCCGATCACTATCATGCTGGCGGCGCTGATATTTCGCGGCGTGGCGTTTGAATTCCGGCACAAGGCGGTGCGCAAAACCACCAAACGCTTCTGGAATGGCGCCTTCGCCGGCGGCTCGTTCGCCGCTGCGGCGATGCAGGGGCTTATTCTCGGCGCCTTCGTACAAGGGATCGCAGTTGAAGGGCGCGCCTATGCAGGCGGACCGTTTGACTGGCTGACGCCGTTTTCAGTGCTCACTTCGGCCTCGGTGATTATCGGTTATGTGCTGCTCGGCGCCTGCTGGCTGGTCCTGAAAACCGAGGGCCCCACGCAACAGGGCGCGCGCAAATGGGCCCGCCGGGCGCTGCTCGGCGCCACCATCGCCATGGCCGCAGTGAGCCTCGCGACGCTCTCCATCGATCCGCGCGTGACGGAACGCTGGGGCGTTTCCATGAGCGCCATCGATTTTTCAAAATTCATCACGGTCGCGCCGGTGCCGATTATCACGGCGGCGCTGATTATCTGGCTGTGGCGCGATGTGGTGATGAAACCGGAAAAAGCGCCGGACTGGCGGCCCTATCTTCTCTCCGCCGGGGTTTTTCTCACCGGCTATGTCGGCCTCGCTATCTCGCTGTTTCCCTATAATGTGCCCTTCGCCAAAACCATCTGGGAAACCGCGGCGCGCGACAATGCGCTGGGTTTGATGCTCGCCGGCGCCGGCGTGATGCTGCCGGTGATCCTGATCTACACCGTCTATGTCTATTCCCTGTTCTGGGGAAAGGTGAAGCCCGGCGACGGCTATCATGGCTGAGCGCTTCACCCCCGTAGGGCCGCCGTCAGATAATGAAAAACCGGCGCCGCTCGGACGCCGGTTCTTTTGGTTTTTCGCGCTGGCTCTGGCAAGCCTCGCTGCGGTGGCGAGCCTTGCTTATCTCCTGCGGGCGATCCTGTTTTCCGCCTGATCCTTATGTGTTCATTGAATCGAAGAAGTCGCGGTTGGACTTCGTCTGTTTGAGCTTGTCGATCAGGAACTCAATAGCGTCGGAAACGCCCATGGGCGACAGGATACGGCGCAGAACAAAGATTTTCTGCATGTCGGCCTTGGAAGTGATGAGGTCTTCCTTGCGTGTGCCGGACTTGGCGATGTCGATCGCCGGATAGGTCCGCTTGTCCGCGACCTTGCGGTCAAGGATCAGCTCGGAGTTACCGGTGCCCTTGAATTCTTCGAAGATCACCTCGTCCATTTTCGAGCCGGTCTCGATCAGCGCCGTGGCGATAATGGTGAGCGATCCGCCTTCCTCAATGTTCCGCGCGGCGCCGAAAAAGCGTTTCGGGCGCTGCAGCGCATTGGCGTCGACGCCGCCGGTGAGAACCTTGCCTGAGGACGGCACAACGGTGTTGTAAGCGCGGCCGAGGCGGGTGATGGAATCGAGCAGGATCACCACATCGCGGCCATGTTCGACAAGGCGCTTGGCCTTTTCGATGACCATTTCAGCAACCGCTACGTGACGCGTCGCGGGTTCGTCAAAGGTTGAGGACACAACCTCGCCCTTTACCGAGCGCTGCATGTCAGTCACTTCTTCCGGGCGCTCGTCGATCAGCAAAACGATCAGGTAACATTCGGGATGATTGGTTGCGATGGAGTGGGCGATATTTTGCAGGATGACGGTCTTACCGGTTCGCGGCGGCGCGGTGATGAGACCGCGCTGGCCTTTACCCAACGGTGCCACGAGATCGATGACGCGGCCGGTAAGATCTTTGGTCTTTTCGCCTTCGGTTTCCATCTTCAGGCGCTCATCAGGATAGAGCGGCGTCAGATTGTCGAAATGCACCTTGTGGCGGGCTTTTTCGGGCTCTTCGAAATTGATCGTGTGAACTTTGAGAAGCGCAAAATAACGCTCGCCGTCTTTCGGGCTGCGTATCTCGCCCTTGACCGTATCGCCGGTGCGCAGCGCAAACCGCCGGATCTGGTTCGGCGAGACATAAATATCATCGGGACCCGCGAGGTAATTCGCGTCCGCCGAGCGCAAAAAGCCGAAGCCATCAGAGAGAACTTCCAGGACGCCGCCGCCATGAATTTCAACTTCCAGGTCGGCAAGCTCTTTCAGGATTGAAAACAGCATGTCCTGTTTGCGCATGGTCGAGGCATTTTCAACTTCGAGCTCTTCGGCGAAAGCCAGCAGCTCAGCCGGGGTTTTTTCTTTGAGCTCATCGAGCGTCATGGTCTTGGGCAGCATGGAAAGCCTCAATCAGGAAAAGACCCGCGCAGAAAAGGCGGGCAGGGGGGGAAACCAACGATGGAAATACGGAGCGCGCAGAGGGCGGCCTTGCGGGCCGGACGGCGCTGATAAGGAAAGTTTGGAGTAGATATAGGCGAAAAGTCCGCGCCGTCAATGATCGAGATCAAATCCCGCCCGGACCCAGCGAGTGTTCCAATCCGGGCTTATTCTGTGGGCGAGCGCCATGAAGGCTCCCCTGCGCTCGACAGTTCTAACCGGTTTCTTCAGCCCCTATTTACCGTTTTCGCCTTTAATAATCCCTCTCAATGGGGGCGTTTTCTATGGTTCGTCAGGGTCCGGTCCGTGCTGTGGCGGCTTTCGGCGCGGTTCTTTTCGCCGCCGGTTGCGGCGATGAAACCCCGAAGCCGACAATTCTCGACGCCGCCGCGATCTATGCCGATCACGAAGGTCTCCTGCGTTCTGTTCGGGCCGCCTATCCCGGCCCTTACGAAGACTTTGTCCGGATACCCTCGCGCGACCCGACGAAAGCCGACCCGATGGATGCGGACTTCCTTAAATTTCTCCGCGAAGAAATTCCCGTCGAGTTCATCGACTTCTTCCCGATTGGCGACAGCGGCAAGGATGAGCTTGATGTGGTTCTCTGGCGGTATCAGTCCGGCAATCACTGGAATACGGTGAGCCTTGTCTATTTCAGCATGGCCATGACTTTTGCTGAGGGCGAGGAGAATATGCGCGCTTTCGATCGCTGCGATGACGAAGCCCTAAACTGGCTTCAAAGTCAAAATCAGCCGGCCTCAGCCTTTTGCCATATCAACGATCACTGGCTTGCTTATCAGAAGGTGGAATAGGCCGCGCTAGTCTTCGTTCTGTTGCAGATTATCGAGCCAGCCCTTCATCGCCGCATCGAGTTCCTCGGCATAAAACAAAACCTCCGGCGGCTCTTCACGCCATGCGGTCCGGTTCTGGGTAAAGGCGATAAACATGTCCGATTCATGGGATGGATCGCCATAAGCCTCTTCCAGAACCTTGACGATTTTGTCCTTGTCTGCGGCTTCGACCATCACCCAAACCATTTGCAGCCGGTCATCGCCAATGACAAATTCCGTCCAGCGCGGCGCACCCATAAATTCAAGACCATCGCAATCGATCTGAACCTGCTTGGCCGGATCGTTGGGGAGAAATGGCGGATCAATCGGCCTGTTGATAAAGCCGTTGGCGCATTTGCCCTCAAGCGCCTTTTCAATCTCAGTGGCGCTAGCGCCCCATTTGATAACCTCAGGCACGATGGCGTCGCTTTCAGCACTCGCTGAACTCAACATGCTGATCATCATCATGATCAAGGCAAAAGTGGTTTTCATAGCGGCGGCTTTCCAATGCTCAACATCCGGCTACCGCCGTGAGATCTGCTTTGGAACCCGTTTTTCGACAAGCCGGTGCGGCGGCAAGGTCAGCGGTGTAAAAATCAGCGTCAGAACGGTTTCACAATCACCATGATCACAATGACGATCAGCGCAAGGAATGGCGCTTCATTCATGATCCGCCAGAATTTTTCGGTGCGCGGCCGCTCGCCTTTTTCAAATTTGCGGCGCGATGATGCGTAAAAGCCGTGGATCGCCGAGATGATGACCACCAGCGCCAGCTTCACATGAAACCACCCGGCGGACAGGATCGCCGGATTGGCGATCAGCATCAAAATCCCCAAGACCCAGACGAGAACCATCGAAGGATTGATGATGCCCTTCAACAGTCTGCGCTGCATCTGGATGAAATATCGTTCGGCCTCACCGCCCTTTTCCGATTGATGCTGATAGACGAACAGGCGCGGCAGATACATCATCCCCGCCATCCAGGCGATGACCATGATCAGGTGGAAAGATTTGATCCACAGATAGGCGCCCGACAGAATTTCAGCCATCAGCCATTTCTCCTGACAAACTTCACCAGCGCCGCCACATGGTCCGGCGGGGTTTGCGGTGTGAAGCCATGGCCGAGATTAAAAACATAGGGCACATCATGGAAAAGCCTGAGATAGGTTTCTGCGGCTTCTTCCATCGGTTTGCCGCCGGTGACGGTCAGTAGCGGATCAAGCCCGCCCTGCACAACAACGCGTTCTCCCAAATTCGCCCGCGCCCATGTGGGGTCCATGGCGTAATCGATCCCGAACCCGTCACAGCCCTGAAGCAGAACGTAATCCAGCGCCTTTTCGCCAACGCCTTTGGGGAAAAGGATTACAGGCACATGAGGCCGCGCCTTTTTCACCGCCTTGGCGATTTTGTCGAGCGGACGAATGGAAACACGATCGAGGACGGGCCAGGGCAATCCACTCGCCCAAGTGTCAAACAACTGCACCGCATCAGCGCCCGCATCGATCTGGGCAAGAAGATAATCAATGGTTTTCTCTGCGAGAATATCAATCAGCCCGTCGATCAGCTCGGGCTCCTCATAGAGCTTTTGACGCAGCACGCCCGGATCCTTCATGGGCCCACCCGCGAGCATATAGGTCGCCACGGTCCAGGGAGCGCCAGCGAAGCCGATCAGCGCCTTATCCGACCCCAACCCCGCCCGGGTTTTCGAAACCGTCTCAAAGATCGGCGAGAGTGTTTCAAGGACATCGCGTTTTCGAAAGGCGTCGAGGTCTTTCAGCGCTGCCACCGCTTCAAGGCGCGGTCCCTCATTTTCAACAAAACTTAGCTTCTGACCCAGTGCGTGCGGGATCAGCAGGATATCTGCAAACAGGATCGCCGCATCGAGATCGAACCGCCTGATAGGCTGAAGCGTCACCTCGCTCGCCAGGTCCGGATCAAAACAAAGATCGAGGAACGATCCCGCTTGTGCGCGAAGCTTTCTGTATTCGGGGAGATAGCGCCCGGCTTGCCGCATGAACCAAGTTGGAGGAGATGCGAAAACCTCGCCATCAAACACTCGCAGGAATTTTGAATCTGTCGTCATATGCCGCGAATGTTCCTTCTTAACTTTCTATAAAGGATTCTTAATAAAGGGTTAATATTAAGAGTCAGCCGGGAAGCCGGGGAAAACAGGCGGGGTCGAGTTTATCCCTTGAGTTTCAGCAAAAGACTCACAGGATTTCCCATGAGGAATAAGAGATCACTATGATGTTGAAAAGCGTCATAAACGCCGCATCTTCCATGCGAAATTTCACCAGGCCCTACCGGGAAACTGGATTCATCCCATGGATTTCGCCTTTATGGTGAAGAAAGTATGACCAGTATGACTTTACAGAGGGGGCTGGGCGCCAACCCGGTATGACTCGGGAGTTTTGGGCGCCCCAAAAAGCAGGCTCGCGAAAAGGCGGAACTTTCCCCTATAGTTCCCCAGACCAGAGCGTGTGTTTTGGATAACCGGACGGAGACGATGGCGAGAGCGCAGAGCAATGAGAAGAAAATGACGAGCGCCGCGCGCAAAACGCAGCCGATTGCGACTTTCTTCCATGTTCATCTTGTTTCGGACTCCACGGGCGAGACATTGAACGCAATGCTCAAAGCCACCGCCTCGCAATTTGCGGCGGCGAAACCGCTTGAGCATATTTATGCGCTGATCCGCTCACGCGCGCAGATGGAAAAGACCCTCGCCGAGATCGAAGCTTCGCCGGGTCTTGTTCTTTACACCGTCATCAATCCGGAATTACGGCGGCTTCTGGAAATCCGTTGCAGCGAGTTACAGACTCCGGCGATTTCGGTGCTTGATCCGCTTTTGCACGCCTTCACCGATTATCTTGGTCTGGAAACGACGTTGCGCGCCGGCGCGCAACATGAACTAAACGACGCCTATTTCAAACGCATCGGCGCGCTTGATTATACGCTGTCTCATGATGACGGCCAGATGACCTGGGATTTAGAGACGGCGGATGTTGTGCTGGTCGGCGTCAGCCGCACCTCAAAAACCCCGACCTGCATGTATCTGGCGAACCGGGGCATTAAGGCCGCCAATATTCCGCTGGTTCCGACATCAGAGCCGCCGCCGGAATTATTCACCTTGCGAAAACCGCTGGTCATTGGCTTGGTGGCGAGTCCTGAACGCCTTTCCCAGATCCGGGAATCCCGGCTCGGCGGATTAAATGCGGGCGACGCTGTGGAAGATTATTCCGATCTCGACCTCATCCGCCAGGAAGTGCTGCGCGCGAAACGGCTTTGCACGAAATATCGCTGGCCCATGATTGATGTAACGCGAAAATCCGTGGAGGAAACTGCCGCAGCGATCCTCACCAAACTTTCCGCCCGCCAGAACCAGTAATTCCATGACCAGCACTCCCCGTATTATTCTCGCATCCGGCAGCGCCATCCGCCGTGAAATATTGACTGGCGCCGATATCCCCTTTGAGGTCATGAAACCCGATGTGAATGAGGACGTCATCAAAGAGGCCGGGCGCGACGAGGGCCTCGATCTTGAAAGTCTCGCGATGCGCTTGGCGGAAGCCAAATGCATGGACATTGCCTCAAAGACCAATGCGATTGTCATCGGTTCAGATCAAATCATGGAATTTGAGGATCGCGCCTATGACAAGCCCGCTGACATGACAGCAGCGAAGGCGCGGCTGATGGAAACACAAGGCGCGCCGCATACGCTGATCAACGCCATTGCAGTTGCGCGTAATGGTGAGATCGTCTGGCGCAACCTCGATCGGCCGACGCTGGTTATGCGGGCGCTTTCGGAAACGGAAATCGACGCTTATCTTGAGGCCGCCGGCCCCGATATTCTCCATTCCGTCGGCGCCTATCAGATCGAAAAGCTCGGCAGCCGGTTGTTCGAGCGGATCGAAGGCGATCATTTCGCAGTGCTTGGCCTTTCCCTCTATCCGCTGCTCGATTTTCTTCGCCGCGAAGGGGCGATAGCGTTCTGATGGCGAAGACCCTTGAACAAACGCCCATTTTAGCCGGTGTTGTCGGCCATCCCGTTAGTCATTCCCTATCCCCGATCATCCACACGATCTGGGCGCAACGGGCCGGAATTGACGGCTATTACATCCCTATTGCGGTTCCGCCTGATTATGACGATTTCGCCCGGGTTATGGAAAGTTTGCGCAATGTGGGTTTCGCCGGGGTCAATGTGACGATCCCGCATAAAGAGCATGCGTTGCGCTATGCCGACATTGTCAGCGATGCCGCGCGCCAGCCTGGCGCCGCGAATATGCTGACTTTTTCCGAAGATGGATGTTTAGCGGAAAATTCCGACATCACCGGCTTCGCCGAAGCGGTGCGTGAAAAGAACTCCGCACCCGGAACATCGGCGTTGGTGCTCGGCGCCGGCGGCGCTGCGCGGGGCGTGGTTCTTGCCTTGAAGTCGCTGGGCCTCACCGATATTCGCATCGCCAATCGGACAATGGAGCGTGCAAAAGATCTCGCGGGGGCGTTTGACTTGGCCGTGATGGATTGGAAAAAGAAATCAGAAGCCATTGATAATATTGACTTATTGGTTAACACAACAAGCCTTGGCATGTCCGGCCAGCCGCCGCTGGAGATCGACATTAGCGGGCTCAATCCCGCGGCCATCGTCGCCGATATTGTTTACACGCCGCTGAAAACAGCCCTCCTTGAAGATGCTGAAAGCAAAGGCCATCCGATTGTTGACGGTCTCGCCATGTTGATGCATCAGGCGGTTCCGGGATTTCAAAAATGGTTTGGCGGGCATGCGCAAGTTGATGAGGCGTTGCGCGCGGCGCTGGTGAGCGAACTCGAAAGGCGGGCCAAGATATGATCCGCATCGGTCTCACCGGATCTATCGGCATGGGCAAATCCACCGTGTTGCAGATGTTCGCCGATCTCGGCGCCGCCACATGGGACGCCGACGCCGCCGTTCATCGTTTATATGAGAAAGACGGCGCGGCGGTTGAGCCCTTAAAAGAGTTGTTTCCTGACGCCATCATCGACGGCGCAGTTGATCGCGCGGCGCTGGCGAAGATCGTGCTGGCGGATACGCAAGCGCTCGCCAAACTTGAAGCGCTGGTGCACCCGCTGGTGGCGGAAGACCGCGAGGCTTTCATGCTCGCCGCCGCGGCGGCCGGGGAGGACGCAGTGGTGCTCGACATTCCGCTCCTGTTTGAAAACGGCACCGAAAAGTTCTTTGACGTTACCGTTGTCGTCAGCGCTCCGAGTGAAGTGCAGCGATCGCGGGTGCTCGCCCGGCCGGGGATGAGTGAAGAAAAATTCAACGCGATCCTGCGCCTGCAAACTCCCGACGAAGAAAAACGTCAGTGTGCGGATTACGTCATCGACACCGGCGCCCCGTTGGACGAAACCCGGGCGCAGGTGCGTTTAGCCTATAGCGAAATTCTGAAAAGAGTTTCAGAGGCTTAGAGTAGACCCGCCTGTTCAGCCAAAGCTTTCAAAGACTGTTCCGGGCGGGCGCCGAAATGGCTGATCACTTCGCTGGCGGCGAGGGAGCCAAGCGCCCCGGCGCTTTCCAGCTCAAAGCCGCGCGCAAGACCGAGCAACAGCCCGGCGGCATAGGCGTCGCCGGCGCCGGTGGTGTCCACAAGCTGGGCCGGTTTCACTGCATCGACTTTCACGACGTCTCCATCGCGCGGGATCAGGATAGAGCCTTTTTCAGAGAGCGTCACAGCGGTGAGCGGGCAGAGCTTGCGCGCTTTTTCCGCAATCACATCCAGATCGTCGGAGCCGAACAGGGTTTCAGCCTCGCGGTCATTGGCGAGCAGGATGTCGATATGCTGCGGAATGAATTGCTGCAAAACATCGAACTGACGATCGACGCAGCTTGCATCCGATAACGTCAAGGCGGCACGCTTGCCTTCGCGTTTGGCGATGGCGCAAGCGCGGATAAACGCCTGGCGCGCCACCGGCTGTTCGAACAGATAGCCTTCGAAAAAGGTGATTTCCGCCCGTGCGATCTGGCCTTCGTCGATATCGTCCGGGGAGACCAGACCGGCGGCGCCGAGAAAGGTCGTCATCGAGCGCTGGGCGTCCGGCGTCACATTGACAAGACAGCGCCCGGTCGCGGGTCCATCGCCTAAAGGTTTGGTGTCAAACTCGACGCCGATGGCGTGAAGATCGTGACGGAAAATCTCGCCCAGCGCGTCATCGGCAACCTTGCCAACAAAACCGCCCTTGCCGCCCATGGATGCGATGCAGGCGATGGAGTTCGCCGCCGACCCGCCGGAGATTTCAACGCCCGCCGCCATGGCGTCGTAGATCGTGCTCGCCTGGGCCTCGTCAATGAGGATCATGCCGCCTTTGGGGATTGAATGGGCGGCGAGAAAAGCGTCATCAGCTTTGGCGAGAACGTCAACGATGGCGTTGCCGACGCCGATCACATCGAGAGAAGCGGTCATGAAATATCCTTACAAGGCGAAAAAAGGTCTTGCGGGCTTATAGGAAGGGCCCAGTCCAGACGCAAGGAGAGGCGCGTATGGGGTCCAGCCTTTCCGGCTTGTCACTTCGGCGGCGCTTGATAGCGCCGATGACGAGGCTTAATCATCGCTTCAGAATTCTCGCCGTAAAGGTTTTCCATGAAATTCACGCGCTTCTTTTTGCCGTCATCTCTGATGCTGCTCGCCGCCGCTTGCGCCACTGCGCCGAATGTCGCGCAACAGCCTGCGAAAACGCCCGTAACGCCTGCGGCGCCGGTCTATGTGCTGGAGGATTTCCTTGGCGCGGGCGCGACTGCGCTTGACGGTCTTCTCGGTGAACCGGCGCTGACACGGCGCGAAGGAAACGGCGAATACCGCCGCTACGCGCTCACCACTTGCACGCTGATTATCATTCTGTATCCGGATGAACTGGGCGTGCAGAAAGTCACGCAAGTGGATGCGACGGCGACCACGTCAAACGCTGACAAGCCTGACCTGAACGATTGCCTCGCGGCGGGCTAGTCGGCGGCTTCCAGCTCCGCCGTCGCCTGTTTTCGGTCTATAGAAAACTTCTCTTCTGAATATTTCAGGAAGAAAACCAGGATGGCCGCGGGAATGCCGACAATCGCTGTGATCGCGAAAAACCAGGCGAAGCCCGCCGCCTCAACCATATAGCCGGAAAACCCGCCGACAAACTTGCCGGGCAGGGCGTAGAAGGAGCTGAACAGCGCATATTGCGTCGCTGTAAAGGCGGTGTTGGTGAGGCTCGACATATAGGCGATGAGGATCGTTCCCGCCGCGCCATAAGCGATATTGTCGACAATCACCGCAAAGGCGAGCCCGCCTGTGGTCGCGTCGGAGAGCGCCAGCCAGCTATAGATCAGATTGGTCAGCGACTGCGCGAGCACGCCAAACAACAGGCTCCACTTAAAGCTGAGGCGTGAAACGATAATCCCGCCTAGAAAAACCCCGCCCATGGTGGCGAGGAGCCCCGCACCGGATCGGATGGCGCCAATCGTCGTTTTGTCATAACCAAGGTCGATATAAAGCGGCCCGGTCATATATCCCATCAGGAAGTCGGGAACGCGGAAGAGGGCGATAAAAAGCAGGATGACAAGGGCGTGCACGCCATAGCGTTCGAAGAAATCGCGAAATGGTCCGATTACGGATTTTGACATGGTTTCGGTGAAGGACGCCTTTGGCGGCGGCACATATTCTCGCACCTCAACCTTCGGCGCGAACAGCGCGGTGAGGAACCCGATCCCCATCAACAGCGCCATGAACTGATAAGCCGCCGGCCAGTTTATATTGTCGGCGACGATCAGCGCGCCGGCGCCGGCGACCATGATCGCGACGCGATACCCATATTGATACATGGCGGCCATAACGCCTTGCTCTTCATCTGTGGCCGCCTCGATGCGCCAGGCGTCGATGGCGATGTCTTGCGTCGCGGCGGCGAAGGCCATGGCGACAGCGATGCCCGCGACAACCCAGAGATTTCCGGCCGGGTTCGCCATGGACATAGCGACCAATGTCAACGCGATGCCGATCTGGGCGGCCGCCATCCAGGCGCGGCGCCGGCCGACAAGCTTTTCGAGGAACGGCACGGGCGCACGGTCGACAACCGGCGCCCAGAGAAATTTGAAAGAGAAAGCGAAGCCGGTCCAGGCGAACAGTCCGATCTCACCCTTTTCCACGCCCGCTTCAGCAAGCCAGAGCGACAGGTTTTGGTAGATCATGTAAAACGGAAGCCCGGCTGAAAAACCGAGCAGCAGCATGACCAAACTGCGCGCGCGCAAATAGGCCGATAACGACCCGAGCAGGGTTTTTGTTTCGCCAGTCTGTTTTATCGTCTGGTCGCGGGTTTGCGGCGCATTTGCTTCTTGTGTCATGGCGCGGGAAGCTACTGGCGTTTTCCGGCGAAAGAAAGGCGTGAGACCGTTACAGAGCGGGCTGTCAGGACGCCTCACTCCACTCACTTTCACAGTCGCCCCATTTGTTGAGAAGCGCTGTCAGGTCTGACGGCTCAAAGGGCTTCGACAGGAAGTCATCCATCCCGGCGGCGAGACATTTCTGGCGGTCCGCCGCCATGGCGTTGGCGGTTAGCGCGATGATCGGCGCCTTGCGCATATGGCCGGGCAGTTTGCGGATCCGCCGCGTCGCCTCAAGCCCGTCCACATGGGGCATATGCATGTCCATGAGGATGAGATCGTAATCACCCTGTTCGCAGGCTTCGACCGCTTCGCCGCCATTGTGGGCGACATCGACGGTGTGTCCGGCGCGCTTGATGATGGTGGTGGCCAGCACCGCATTGATCTGGTTGTCCTCGGCGAGAAGGACACGGAAGGTTTTCTCGCCATTATGCGTTTTGGGTTTATCCTCGACCCGCGGCGTTTCTGGCAACGCCGGGGCTTCATTCATATCGTCGGTCAATTGTATGTGTAAGGATGATTGCCGGATCGGTTTGATAAAATAGCCGTCGAAGCCGGCTTCGCGTAATTCATTGATGCGTCCGCGCGCCAGTGGCGAGAGCAGCACATAGGAGCGCGCGGCCTTGCGCGCCAGCGGTTGGGCGCTTTCCCCGGCGATGTAGATATCGCACAGAAGAATGGCGTCAGGATGTTTGGTCATGGCGCCGATGGCGGCGGCGGGCGTTGTGACGGAAATGATGTTTTCCGCGCCGATGGCGGCGAGCTGTAATTCCAGGCTGCGCGAGAGAACCTCGGAACGCGCCGCGACGATCACGGGCGTTTCGAAGGGCTGCGGTTTCGCCGGCGCGTCGCCCTCAAAATCGAGCGCGACAGTGAAGGTGAAGGCGCTGCCCTCGCCGGGTCGGCTGGCGATGGCGATGTCGCCATTCATAGCGCGCACGATCTTACGTGCGATCGCAAGGCCAAGACCCGTGCCTTCGCGTTTGCGCTCGCCGGCCGTGTCGGTCTGGGAAAATTCCTCAAAGATCGCGGCCTGTTTGTCTTCGGGAATACCGATGCCGGTATCGCGCACGGAAAACGCCAGATGCGCCGCGCCATTATCGAGGGTCACAAGACGCGCTTCGATGCCGACGCCGCCTTCATCGGTGAATTTGACGCCATTGCCGGCGAGGTTGATCAGCACCTGACGAAGACGCGCTTCGTCGCCATAAAGCTCGGTAGGCACCGAACTGTCGACATAAGCGGTGATCTCGATCCCCTTGTCGGCGGCTTTTGGCGACAACAGCTCTGCCACGGATTGAACCAGGTTTAACGGAGAAAAAGCAGCGCGTTCAATGTCGAGGCGACCCGCCTCAAGTTTCGAATAGTCGAGAAGGTCGTTGATCAGCGCCAGCAAGGCGACGCCGGATTCGCGCACACTTTCAGCATATGCGCGCTGATTGGGTTCAAGCGACGTGTCGAGCAGCAGCGACGTCATGCCGAGAATGCCGTTTAGCGGCGTTCTCATTTCGTGGCTCATGGTCGCCAGCAACTGCATTTTCGGACCGGCGTTGACTTCGCGCGCGTCGTTGTTTTCAGTTTCGGCGCCGTCGCTTTGGGGCGCGCCGACATAAAGCCGCTCGCCGCCGGAAAGCACGGTTTCAACCCAGTCGACAATGAAGGCGCGCTCGCCGGCGCGCGCTTCCGTGCGATAAGAGGCCGGGGCGCCGGGCTCGGCCGCATTGCCGCCGGGCGCAAAGGCGCGGCCATGCCATGACGCCGCAGGGGCGCCGAAAAAGCGCGCAAAACTTTGCGAGACAAAACGAATGACGCCCTCGCCGTCACAGACGACGATAAGCTCACGAGTTGAATTGGATGAAACGCCTTTGTGCGATCCAAGATTCGGCATTGACAGTGAAACCCCATTACGCAACCGGCCTCATCATCGCGGCATGGCCTTGAAAAATGGTTGATGGAGTTGGTTAATTCGGACAGTAAAAAGCGATGGAAATGCCCATATAACAAGCGCTTCCTGCAAGTCTGTTGACTAAGCCTGAGCCGCGCGCCGAGTTGTCGCAGCGCTGCCGGCGCTTCTTTCGCACGCTTTTCTAAAGCTGACGGCTTCGGCGATATGCCGGCGCTTGACGCCATCGGCGCCGTCGAGATCGGCAAGGGTGCGCGCCACCCGCAGTATTCTTGTATAGGCGCGGGCGGAGAGAAACATGGCTTCGGCGGCGCGGGATAAAAGGCTCGCTCCTTCTGCATCGGGTGCGGCGATCTTCGAAAGGTCGGCGTCGCAAAGCGCAGCGTTGGACGCGCCTTCGCCGCTGCGCGCCGTTTGCGCTTCGCGTGCGCGCGCCACTCTTTGGGCGACGGTCGCGGTGGTTTCCCCATTTGCGGGTCCGGCGAGATCGGCGGGCGTGACGGCGGGAAGTTCAATCGACAGATCCATGCGATCGAGTAGCGGTCCGGAAATGCGCGACTGATAGATCTCCTCGCAATTGGGGCCTTTGCCGCAGGCGCGTCCGGACGCTCTTCCATAGCCGCAACGGCAGGGGTTCATGGCGGCGACAAGCTGGAACCGCGCCGGATAGCGGACATGAAAGTTTGCGCGCGCAATGAGGACGTCACCCGTCTCCAGCGGCTGGCGCAGACTGTCGAGCACCGGCGCGGTGAATTCCGGCAGTTCATCAAGGAAAAGCACCCCATGATGGGCGAGGGAGGCCTCCCCGGGTTTGGCGCGCACGCCGCCGCCGATCATCGCCGCCATGGAGGCGGAATGGTGCGGCGCGCGGAATGGGCGGGCGTGGGTGAGGCGCCCGCCCTCAAGCAACCCCGCCAGCGATTGCACCATGGAGATTTCCAGCATTTCCTTGGGCGACAGCGGCGGCAGGAGTCCCGGGAGCCGGGCGGCGAGCATCGACTTGCCCGCGCCCGGCGGCCCCACCATTAAAAGATTATGACCGCCGGCCGCAGCCACCTCGAGGGCGCGTTTGGCGGTCTCCTGACCTTTGACGTCGGCGAGATCCGGTATGGCCGGGGGCGCTTCGAGGGCGCCGGGCTTCGGCGCCGTTAAAACCTGCGCGCCCTTGAAGTGATTGACGAGCTGGATCAATGATTTCGGCGCCAAAATCGCGGCGTCGCCGCCTGCCCATGCCGCCTCCGCGCCGCTCGCCGCGGGGCAGATCAGGCCGAGCCCCATGGCGTTCGCCGCGACCGCGGCGGGCAAGGCCCCGGCGCAGGGCGCAATCGATCCATCGAGCCCAAGCTCGCCCATCACGGCAAAACCGGACCCGGCGTCATGGGGCGCCGCGCCCATTTCAATGAGAAGCCCGAGGGCGATGGCGAGGTCGAAATGACTGCCTTCTTTGGGCAGGTCCGCCGGCGCGAGATTGACGGTGATCCGCTTGACCGGCAGGCCGAGACCAACAGCAGACAAGGCGGCACGCACCCGCTCCCGCGCCTCGGAAACGGCCTTGTCGGGGAGGCCGACCACGGAAAAAATATTGCCGTTGCCATTGGTGAGCTGGACCTGAACGGTCACCGGGCGGGCGTCGACCCCGTGAAAGGCGAAAGTGGTGATCTGCGCGACCATGAGCTCTCCCCGTAAAGCCGTTAGAACATATCAGGAACAAACTCTAATGGAAAGGGTTAATCACCCTACGATTTTCCCCATGTTTTTATTGCAAAGTTTTTAGCTTAACCCTCTCGGCCTGCGGCCCCGATTCGCCTTAGAAGGGCGATTGCCCTCCAGTCCGCAGCCCTTGGGCGAACTTGATTGTCGCGATTTAGAAACGATTAACCCTCACACATGCCGATGTCCCCGATCTCCATTCTTCATGCTCCTCGCGATGAGGCGCTGGGCGCGAAAATCGCCGCCGCGCTTGCGCATGCCGGGCACGCGGCTACGCGCGTAAGCGCTGATCAGTGCGACCCCGGTCCGCAGGCTGGCGGCAATGGCGACAGCGCCGCGATTGTGGTCTGGACTCATGCGGCGGCAAAGCTCGCCAAGCTCCACCGCCAGGCCGAAGAGGCGATGGATCGCGGCGCATTGATTCCCGTGGCGGTCGGCGGCGCTCTCCCGCCTGGCGGGTTCGAGAATTTGCCGCCGGTGGATCTTTCCGGATGGACCGGCGCGCCGGATGATCCGCGCTGGCGCTTTGTGCTGGAGGAGATCCAGTTGACGACGCAGCGCATGGGGCTCAGCGATGCGGATGTCTGGTCAGCGCCCGATCTGGAGCCGCATAATGATGAGCCGGGGCTTATCGGCGATCAGGAGTTGTGGACGCCCGGCGCCGAGATGCTGGCGACAGACTATAGCGCCGCCAATGCGCCGTCAGAGCCAACGGAGCCGGTGACGGCGCGCCCCGCCTTATTGCACCGGCCAAAACCGAAACGGCGCTTCAGTGCGAAGGAAGTCGCCTTCGGCGCCACCGCGGGCCTCGTTTTGATGACGGTTGCGACGGCGGTGCTGGCGCCGGTGATCCTTCCCGCGCCGGAGCTTGCGGCGCAACCGCAACTCGCCGCGCGTTCCGCCGAGATTGCTTCACGTCCGGCTGAAAACGTGATCCCTGACCCTTCGGTTGAAACGCCGTCGTCGCTGGCTTCGCTGACGGTCAAGCCGGAAGATAATCCGTCTACGGAAATTATAATTCCGCCCGCCCCGGAAAGCGCTGACGATATGATAGGGGCGCAGGCTAACAGCGAAGAGCCGGTTCAGCTTGCGCTTACCGTGACGCCCGCCTCTGCTGAAACGGATATGGCAGCGTCAGGCGCGGCGGATGATGACGCGATCCAGACCCTGATCGCTGCTGTCGCTGCGGAGACGCCGCAAGAAAAAAGCTCTGCGGGCGATATTTTCCGCGATTGCGCCAACTGCCCAGATATGGCGGCCTTGCCTGCGGGCGTGTTTCAGATGGGCGCGCGGCCCGGCGAGGTCGGCGCCAAGCCCGCTGAAAGCCCCGTTCGCGACATCACCTTCAGGAATGGCTTCGCACTATCGTCGCGCGAAGTGACTTATGAGGAATGGGACACCTGCGTCGCCGATGGCGGCTGCGCCTACAAGGCGCCGGATCATGGCTGGGGGCGCGACCAACGCCCGGTCGTTTCCGTTTCTTACGAAGACGCGCTTTCCTATGTCGCCTGGCTTTCCAAAAAGACCGGCCAGCCTTACCGCCTGCCGACGGAAGCCGAATGGGAGTATGCTGCGCGCGCAGGCTCGTCGGCGCCGTTCGCCACCGGCTCGACGGTGCGCGCGGGACAGGCGAATTATAATGGCCAGTATCCTTACAGCGGCGAAAAAGAAACCTACCGTGGACGGACGGTTCCTGTGGCGAGCTTCGCGCCAAACGCTTTCGGCCTCTATGATATGCATGGCAACGCTTGGGAATGGACTGCCGATTGCTGGACGGAGACTCATGCGGGCGCGCCGTCAGACGGATCGGCGGTGGCGACCGGCGATTGCACGAAGCATGTGTTGAAAGGCGGCGCGTGGAACACGGGCGGCTGGCGCCTGCGGTCGGCGCATCGTATTGGCAAGCCTGCGGGTGCGCGCGAGTTTGACAACGGGTTCCGCGTCGCGCGCGATTTAGGATAGTCGAACCGCGTCCCGCGTCTCATTTTCGCCCCAATGTCTGCCGTAACTGTCAGCGGGCAGGGCGAGAGAGAGGGGCTATCTCATGAAAATTCAGCGGTTGTGCGTTCTGGCGGTTGGCGCCGTTGCGTTCGGATTGAGTGTGGGCGGCGCGCCTGCTTCGGCGCAGCAATTGTCAAACGGCGATTACCAGCAATGTAGCGTCTATGACGAAGACGGTGATTTCGCCGGCTATGACAGTGTCTGTCTGGAGCGCAAGCGCGCGCAGCTTCGCCGCTATCAGGAAGATGCAAGCGCCAGCTATTCAACTTATGCCGCAGTTTATTATTGCCCTTCCTGGGCCAATAACGGCAATGGCTATCCGGGTACGGTCTATTCTTATGGCGGGACGGTATCGACTGATCCCTACGGGACATATGACCGGCCGGTGGATGGCGTCAGGTGCATTGCGCGGCCGGTCTATTACGGCACTGGTTATTACTAAGGATGAGGCGGCCTAGGCCGCCTTTTTCTTCCGCTTACGGAATTTTTTGACCTTGGCGTCATTGCCGCAGGTGGCCATATCGCACCAGCGCCGCCGGCCGTTCTTGGACAAATCAATAAACAGCCACTCGCAGCTCTCGCCGCCGCAGGCATGCAAGCGGTCAAGGCGGCCATGAAGCAACAACTCTTCCGCCGCTTCGACAATGAGGCGTAAGGCGCGCTCAAGCGCCGGCGCTTCATCGGCGCAACGCCGTCGGAAGCCGTCGCCGTCATGCGCGATGCGGCAATGGCGCGCTGCGCGCACCTTACATTCATCGAGAAGAGCAAGGTCGCCCTCATCCACATCACCATGTGTGACGATGGCGTTGAAAATCCGCCATAAAGCTGCGCGTAGAGCGACGGCTGTTTTGAAGGCTTCTTCTCCGGCCTTGGGATCGTCCGCGATCTCTTTTTCAAGCCGCGCCATGTCATCCCCATAGAGAAGACCCGCGGCCGCGGCCCATTTCCCGAACCCTTCAGGCCCGCCCAGGCGGTCTTCCGGGTCGCCGGTCGTCCAATATGCGGCGGTGTTGACGAAATCGAGGGCGGCGTTGCCGCCGATCATGTCCTTCTCGGACCAGGCGTAAGAAGAAAATCTCATCACATAACCAGTAAAAATCGATTGAACGGTTACAATATAAGCGCTAATTCGTAACCGTCAATATGGATATGAAAGGTTACAAGCCGGAACCCACCGTTCCGCCAATAAAGGGAGAGCCGCTCCATGCCGAACGCAGTCTTCATTTCAGTTCTGTTGCTGACCACCGCTGTGGCGCTTGCATTGATCGAAAGCGTCATCAGCAACGGCGTTTAAGTCTTACCGCAGGTATAGCGCCTGTAGCGCGCGCCGCCTGCCATCAGGAGAAAGATCATGACCAATTCAACCGTATTCATTTTGCAGATTGTCGCGTTTGTCTTTGTCGTCGGAATTATCGGCCAGACCGTCGGCGGCGCTATTTAGGCGCTTTCATGCTGACGGCAGGTCAGGCGCCGGGCCGCCCCTCCTTGGCGCCTGACAGTTTTCAGAAGATGAAGGCTGCCGTATTTTCGCCCTTTCCGCCCGCCAGACTTCGTCCGGGCGTGAATTTGGGAGAGGGACTTCATGAAAATGAGATTATTGGCGGCGGTGTCCGCCGGAGCCATGCTGTTGATCGCAGCTTGTTCAACCACGGATGAAGCGTTTGAAGATCAGTTTGCGGAGGCTGAAGAGTCGGACACTGTCATCGTTACTGCGCAAAAAATGCAAGGCCCGCAGCCCGGATCCATGGCTTTCGCAAGCGTAGCGCGTCCGATGATGGCGCCCCCTCCGGAACCCGCCATCACCGAGCAATATGAAGAAACCGATCCGAACCCGGTGAAGCTCACCAGCGAAGAGCCGGTTTCCACTTTTTCATCGGATGTGGACACGACCGCCTATTCGGTGATGCGCCGATATATTTCTTCAAACAATATGCTGCCGCCGTCGGATTCGGTGCGGGTCGAAGAATATGTAAATTACTTTGATTATCAGTATACTGAACCAAAGAGCGCCGACGCGCCGTTTACACCGACCGTCTGGGTGACGCCATCGCCCTGGAACGCCGGGACAAGGCTCATGCATATCGGCGTGAAAGGGTTTGATCTCCAGCCCACAGAAACGCCGGACACGAATATCGTTCTCCTGCTTGATGTTTCGGGCTCCATGCAGGCCGACAACAAGCTACCGCTGGTCAAGAAATCTGTGGAATTGCTGGTCGATGAAATGTCGAAAGACGACCGTATTTCCATTGTCGTCTATGCGGGCGCTGCTGGCGTCGTCCTTGAACCGACGCCCGGAAACAAGAAAACCAAAATCATGGAAGCCCTGAATGCGCTCGAAGCGGGCGGTTCCACTGCTGGCGGCGAAGGGCTGTCGCTGGCCTATAAACTCGCGGAAGAAAATTTCGCTGACGACAAGGTGAACCGCATCATCCTGGCCACTGACGGCGACTTCAATGTCGGCGTTATCGACGCCGACAGCCTTGAGGACTTTGTCGCGCGCAAAAGAAAAAGCGGCATTTATCTCACGGTGCTCGGTTTCGGCGAGGGCAATTACAATGACGTCATCGCCCAGAAGCTGGCTCAGGCTGGCAATGGCGTCGCCGCCTATATCGATACGCTGAACGAGGCGCGCAAAGTGCTGGTGCGCGAGTTTCGCTCGACCCTGTTCCCGATAGCGAAAGACCTGAAATTCCAGGTGGAATTCAATCCGACGGTGGTCGCGGAATATCGCCTCATCGGCTATGAAACCCGGCTCCTCAACCGCGAAGATTTCAACAACGACGCCATCGACGCGGGCGATATCGGTTCCGGCCATACGGTGACGGCGCTTTATGAGCTGGCGTTGGCGGGCTCGGATGCAAGGCTGATCGATGACCGGCGCTATGGGGCGGCCCCTGCGGTTTCAGGCAAAACCGATGAAGTCGCCTTTGTGCGCCTGCGCTACAAATTGCCGGAAGAAGAGGACAGCCGCCTGATCGAAACGCCGGTGGCAACCGCGGATGCTTTTTCATCGCTCGATAAAGCGCCGGCTGATGCGCGCTTTGCCGCCGCCGTCGCCGCTTTCGGACAAAAGTTGCAACGCGCCGGTTACACGGACCGCTATTCCTATGAGGAGATCATTGCGCTGGCGCACGACGCCAAGGGCGACGACCCCTTTGGCGACCGTGCGGAATTCATCAATCTCGTGCGTGCGGCGGCGAAAATCGACAAGGAAAAAAGCTGAGATTTTCCGGAGACTTCATTCGGTTTTCCCCAAACACCTGCCGCAAGACGGGGTTGCTTAACGCATCGTAATGTCGTTGAGAGGTCCGTCGTGCAATCTTGCGCGCCTTAAAAGCAGCGGCGGCTTGGGGGCTAAGCTGTTTTCCTGCGCGGGCGATGTGACCGGGGATCATGCCTCAACAAGAGATAGAGCCGGGCGCCAAAGGCGTCGTTCAGCTGCTAGCGGCGAGCGCTAATGCGAACTTCGCGGATAAAATCGCGAAGGCGCTTTTGCGTGCGGGCTACAAGCTTGATCCCGGCGCCTTCGATCCGGCGCGCATCGACGCGGTGGTGGTGTTATGGACCGGCGTCGCGCTCGATAAGCCTGGTTTGATTGAGGTCGCCCGTGACGCCTGGAAAGCCCGGCGCCTGACGCCAGTCAGCATCGGCCGGGTTGAGCCGCCTTTTGGCTCTCGCGATGTGGCGCCTATGGATCTCGCCGGATGGCGCGGCGACGATGGTGATCCGCGCTGGCGCTTCGTCCTCTCAGATATCGAAGCGCTGAAGGCGCGGGCGGGACTCGATCAGCCCGCCCATAAGGATTTTCGCGGACCCGTTTCCGCGCCTCAATTCAGGGGAGAGGACGTTCCGGTTGAGCCCGTCGCCGCTTGCGGAGAAACGCAAGCCGGGACGCAGGCTGATGGTTCTGCGCCGCGCCTTCTCGATGATCTGTTTACGGAGGATGGTGCTGTTCCACATCATCCGGCGCGGGCCTTGTGGCGCAAGCGGCTTTTCCCAGCGGCGCCCCTTCTGGCCGGCGGTCTCGGTGTTCTCGCCTTTGCTGCGGGTGTTTCTTTCATGGTTGGGTCGCTGCGCTCGCGTCCGGCGCCGATCGCACCCGTGTCCGCGCAATCGGCGCCGCTGGAAGAGGAAGAAAAACCCGCGCCTGGCGCCAATATCGCGCTGGTGCGGCTGGCCCCCGGTGCGCCGCCGCCTGAAGAATTTACTGCTGAAAGACGGACGCTCAACAATCCAGAACCGGCTGAATCGGACGCTCCGGAGAATATTCCCGGCGCGGCGGAAAATGCTGACTTTGCGCAAGCCGAGCCGTTATCGGCGGAAGAGACCGATGACGACGAAACGTCGCCGGAAGAGCCCGCGACTGCGCCGGCGACGCTCATGGTTCCGAGCCTCAAGCCTCCGGCGCCAGTGGAGGAGCCGCTTGCTGCGGATCTCAATCAGGCGGCGCTGGCCCAGCTTGCGTCAGCGGTGGAGGCGGCGGCCCTCTCCGGCGACGAGGTCGCCCCTGAAAATCAGGCCGTCGCTGCGGCGCCCGATACCTATCTTGGTGATTATTTTACCGACTGCGAAGGTTGCCCCGATATGGCGGCGCTTAATGGCGGCGCTTTCATGATGGGCGCGCGCAATGACGAACAAGACCGCCAGCCCGAAGAAAGCCCGCAGCGGCGGGTCGATATCGGTTATCGCTTTGCCATCGCGACGCGCGAAACCACTTTCGACCAGTGGGCGCTATGCGTCGCCGAAGGCGGCTGCCGCAATTATGAACCCGATGACGCCGGTTGGGGCCGCGGCGAGCGGCCGGTGATCAATGTTTCCTTTGAAGACGCCTCGGCCTATGCGCGCTGGCTGTCGGCGAAAACCGGCCATTACTATCATCTCCCCAGCGAGGCGGAATGGGAATACGCCGCGCGTGCGGGCACGGGCGGCGCGTTTCATTATGGCGATCAGCTTTCCGCAGAGACGGCGAATTTCAACGGCCACTATCCTTATCGGGCGGGCGCGGCGATTTTCCGTGGACAGACGGTTCCGGTGACGCGTTTCCGCCACAACGCTTTTGGTCTTTTCGACATGCACGGCAATGTCGCCGAATGGACGCTCGATTGCTGGAATGCGAGCCATAATGGCGGGCCTGTCACCGGGGCCGCCCGGATCGACGGTAATTGCGCCCGCCGGGTGGTGAAAGGCGGCGCCTGGAGCTCGCCGGGCTGGCGGTTGCGCTCGGCCTCCCGGCGGAGCGAGGCCTCCGAAACCCGCAATAGCGAGACGGGCTTTCGCGTCGTTAGAACGCTCGATTGATGACGCAGTTTACCGCACGCGCAGCCATGCCTTACCGATGTGTAAATCTGGGCGGCCAAATCCACCGGGATTTTTTGCCCTCTAAGGGCTTTCACCGGGTTGCGGCGCCGAAACACCCTACTTATATCCCGCCCGAACGCGGGGGTTTGGGCTGTTTTCGGCCTTTTCCCCCGCATCCATCAACTGTCACCCCTAGGGGCGTGTCCACTTCCGGCGCTTTGCGGCGCCATAAGGGCCGATATGAAGGCCGGAAATAATGGGACCGCTCGCTGCGAATGGAGAATACAAGAATGGGTAAAGTTATTGGCATTGACCTCGGGACGACGAACTCCTGTGTCGCCGTCATGGAAGGCAAAGAGCCGAAGGTCATCGAAAACGCCGAAGGCGCGCGCACGACCCCGTCGGTTGTGGCCTTCACCGAAGATGGCGAGCGCCTGATCGGCCAGCCCGCCCGCCGCCAGGCGGTCACCAACCCCGAAAACACGTTCTTTGCGATCAAACGCCTGATCGGGCGTCCGTTTACGGATCCGACGGTCGCCAAGGACAAGGGCATGGTCCCCTATGAAATCATCAAGGGTGATAATGGCGACGCATGGGTCAATTCGCGCGGCGAGAAATACGCCCCGTCGCAGATCTCGGCCTTCATCCTTCAGAAAATGAAAGAGACCGCGGAAGCCTATCTCGGCCAGGATGTGGATCAGGCCGTGATCACCGTTCCCGCCTATTTTAACGACGCTCAGCGTCAGGCCACCAAAGACGCCGGCAAGATCGCCGGTCTCGAAGTCCTGCGGATCATCAACGAGCCGACGGCGGCCGCGCTCGCTTATGGTCTCGACAAGAAAACCGGCGGCCAGAAAATCGCGGTTTACGACCTCGGCGGCGGCACCTTCGACGTCTCGATCCTCGAAATCGGCGACGGCGTGTTTGAAGTTCTGTCGACCAATGGCGACACCTTCCTCGGCGGTGAAGATTTCGACCTTCGCATCGTCGACTATCTCGCCAGCGAATTCAAAAAAGATCAGGGCATTGATCTGCGCAAGGACAAGCTTGCGTTGCAGCGCCTGAAAGAAGAAGCGGAGAAAGCCAAGAAAGAGCTTTCCTCGACCTCTTCTTATGAAGTGAACCTGCCCTTCATCACCGCAGACGCCTCCGGGCCGAAGCACCTGACGATGAAGCTTTCGCGCGCCAAGCTTGAAAGCCTTGTTGAAGACCTCATCAAGCGCACGGTCGATCCGTGTAAAGCGGCGCTCAAAGACGCCGGCGTCACCCCCGGCGATATTGACGAAGTCATCCTTGTGGGCGGCATGACCCGCATGCCGAAAGTGCAGGAGACGGTGAAAGCCTTCTTCGGCAAGGACCCCCATAAGGGCGTGAACCCGGACGAAGTTGTGGCTCTTGGCGCGGCGATCCAGGCGGGCGTTCTGCAAGGCGACGTTAAAGACGTTCTCCTGCTTGACGTGACCCCGCTGTCGCTCGGCATCGAAACGCTCGGCGGCGTTTTCACCCGCCTTATCGACCGCAATACGACGATCCCGACCAAGAAGTCGCAAACCTTCTCCACGGCTGAAGACAATCAGTCGGCGGTGACGATCCGCGTCTTCCAGGGCGAGCGGGAAATGGCGGCCGACAACAAGATGCTCGGCCAGTTCGATCTTGTGGGCATCCCCCCGGCGCCGCGCGGCGTGCCGCAGGTGGAAGTCACCTTCGATATCGACGCCAACGGCATCGTCCACGTCTCCGCGAAGGACAAGGCGACCAACAAAGAGCAGTCGATCCGCATTCAGGCGAGCGGCGGCTTGTCCGATGACGATATCGAGCAGATGGTCAAGGACGCGGAAGCCAACGCCGACGCCGACAAGGCGCGCCGCGAAGGCGTCGAAGCCAAAAATCGCGCCGAAGCGCTGGTCCATTCCACCGAGAAAAATCTCGAGGAATATGGCGACAAGCTCGAAGGCGACGACCGCAAGGTGATCGACGAAGCGCTTGCGACGTTGAAAGAAAAACTCGAGGCCGAAAACGCCGACCTTGAGGAAATCAACAGCGCCGCCGGCGCCCTTGCGCAAGCGACCATGAAGCTTGGCGAGGCCATGTATAAAGCTGGCGCAGGCGACGAAGCCGATGCGGGCGCGCAGGCAGCGGCTGCGGACGCCGCCCGTGAAGAAAGCGGCGACGACGACATCGTCGACGCCGATTTCGAAGAAGTCGACGGCGACAAGAAAGACTAAAAAATGACAAGGGGGCCGTGCGATCAGTGCGGCCCCTTTTTTCTTCCCGGTCCATGTCAGCCTCAGGGGGAGGCCGGATCGGTTGAGTGGGGCGGCGATCAGAAAACCCGAACATCCGGGCGCGTGAAGTGTTATGGCGCAAGCTTGTTATTATGAAGTTCTAGGGATCGAGCGTGGCGCAGACAGCGCGGCGATCAAATCCGCTTTCCGCAAACGCGCCATGCAATATCATCCTGACCGCAACAAGGATGATCCGACCGCTGAGCAAAAGTTCAAAGAGCTTGGCGAGGCCTACGAAATTCTTTCCGATGATCAAAAGCGCGCAGCCTATGACCGCTTCGGCCATGCTGCCTTTCAAAATGGCGGTCCCGGCGGCATGGGCGGCGGTTTTGCGCGCGGTGCCGGTATGGGCGCTGGCGCGGGCGGTTTTTCCGATATTTTCGACGAGATTTTCGGCGAGTTCATGGGCGGCCAGCGCGGCGGGCGGCGCACCGGCCCCGGTCGCGGCGCCGATCTGAAATACAACCTTGAAATCAGCCTCGAAGAGGCTTTTCGCGGCAAGAAAACCGAAATCAAGGTGCCGGGCTCGGTCTCCTGTGAGAGCTGTGAAGGTTCCGGAGCCAAACCTGGTTCCGGTCCGACCGAATGCGGCACCTGCAAGGGCGTTGGCCGCGTGCGCGTTCAGCAGGGTTTTTTCACCATTGAGCGGTCCTGCCCTCATTGTAATGGAGAAGGCCGGGTGATCGCCGATCCGTGTACGGATTGCGGCGGCCAGGGCCGGGTCCGGCGCGAGCGGACCTTGTCCGTCGACATCCCTGCGGGTATTGAAAACGGCACGCGCATTCGTTTGTCAGGCGAGGGCGAGGCTGGCCCGCGCGGCGGACCCGAGGGCGATCTCTATATTTTCGTGCATGTCGCCGACAATGATCTGTTTGAGCGCGATGGGCCCGATCTTTTCTGCGTCATGCCGATCCCCATGACCACGGCGGCGCTTGGCGGCGATTTCGAAACGCCGACCATTGACGGCGGGCGCGTTAAAATCTCTGTGCCTGAAGGGTCGCAGACCGGCAAGCGCTTCCGCGTGCGCGGCAAGGGCATGACCCAGCTCGACAGTTCCGGCCGGGGCGATGTGCGCCGGCGCGGCGATCTCTATGTGGAGATTCAGGCCGAAACGCCGACCAATCTCAACGCCGAACAGAAAGAGCTCTTGCGCCAGTTCTGCGAGGCCGGCGGCGGCGAAGCCTCCTGCCCGCAGCATAAAGGCTTCTTCGAACGCGCGAAAAATTTCTGGGACAACGTCACCGACGGTCGGTAGCAGGCAGATCGAGTAGCGAGCGGCAACGCATAAATCTATCAATGCTTCGCTCTATTCCGATAATTCGATGCTATTGCATGATCGCCCAATTTTCTTCTACCCTCGGTTGCGCCAAGTTTTGTGCCGCATAACACGATTATGCACGTGGCGCTTGCGACCGTGTGCCGGTCAGCTGTTTGAAAAGAAACCGTTTTCAGACGGAGCAGCCCCAGTTGGGTAAGGTAAAATAGCCGTATCGGCTAAAACTATACTTGTTTTATTGGGAGATTTAATATGGCTGATGACGATAAGCAGATAAAGACTTGTCCGTTTTGTAAGGAAACCATCAAGGTAGGAGCAGTAAAATGCAAACATTGTGGCTCCGGCTTGAAATCGTCTGGGCCATCGCATGGTGGCGAATGTCCGTATTGCAAAGAAGATGTTCACCCCGAAGCAATCAAATGTAAGCACTGCGGATCAATGATCGGCGCCTCTCAAAAACCTGAATCGGGTTGTGGTTGCAAAACGAACGGCTGCGGTCCTGAAATGCGGGCGATGCGGCGGGCTGCACTGGGGGGCATGGGCGGCGGTTTTGGCGTCAATGACACGAATTGTGACGAGCAGCGCGCAGATTGCTATGTATCGTGCGGACTGAAATATCCAAATGATCCCGTAATGGAAATATTTTGTATGGACAGCTGTGACGCTGTCTACAACATGTGCAGGCGGGGTTTTGGTTCTGGATTTCGCTTCTGACAACTAGCTGCAGGTCGTAGTGTGTTCGTTGGAGCACCGTCCCCCAACTGTCACAAAAACTCCGTCTACGTCTTAAAATACTGTCACACGGATCAGTCATAAGCGCGGCCATCAAGGTGGCTCGGTCTTGCGTTTATGAAGGTCGGAAAATTCTTTCGCGCGCCTTTTCTGGCTCTTAATGCGCTGCTTTTTTGCGCACACGCTGCGCTTTCCGCGACGTCGTCTTACGCTGATGCGCCGCCGCCGCAAAACATCGCCAAAATCCCAAAGCTTCAGATCGACCCCATGCGCGGGACCGCGAGCGCCGAGCTTTCGGTCATGACCTACAATGTGGCCGGGCTTCCCTGGCCCATCAAAAAAGGGCGCGAAGCGGCCCTGAAGGATATCAAACATGAAATCGAAACGCTCCACGCGTCGGGCCGTGCGCCAGACATTGTTGTCCTGCAAGAGGCGTTCACGCCGGCTGCGGCGCGCATCGGCGCAGCCTATCCGAACCGGGTCCGGGGACCGGCAGCGTCAGACCGGAGCGTAACAGGCGCGCCGCAGATCAGCGACGCGTTTATCCGCGCGCGGCGATTTGAAAAGGGCGAACGCTCCGGCAAGCTGATGCCGTCCGGGCTTTATATCTTGAGCGATTATCCGGTGGTCGACGCGTCGATGACGCCGTTCCGGGCGACAAGCTGCGCCGGTTATGATTGCCTCGCCAATAAGGGCGCCATGATCGCCTCCATCCAGATTCCCGGCGCGCCGGCGCCCGTGCAAATCCTGACGACGCATTTGAACTCCAACCACAGTTCCGGCGTTTCCGAGGAACGCTCACGCGCCGCCCATCGCCAGCAGGTGGATGAGCTGGGCGATCTCGTGGCGCGCGGTCTTAATCCGCGCTGGCCGTTCATCTATGCGGGCGATTTCAACACCCGCCATTCGAAGGACCGGTTCGGCCATAATGCGCAAACCCTGCCGGGGGTTTTTGTGCGCCAGCATTGTTTCGATGCGGCGGCAGGCTGCGATGCAAGCAACGCGGTTGAGGGCGGCGCGGCGCCATGGCTTGAGACCCAGGACCTTCAGGGCTTTGTGAGCGGCTCGGACATCGAGGTGCGCCCGGTCAGAGCCGAAAAGATGTTTCATGAACCGGTCAACGGCCGCGTACTGTCAGATCATGACGCTTATCTCGTCACCTATCGGTTGACCTGGAAACTTGAGAAGCTGGCGGCGGCTGATTAGGGCGTTGGGGCCGTTCTTCCGCTTGCGATTATATCGGCATCCACTTCCTCAAACCGGTCCGCTTTTGACAAGGTCGGAAACAGCTTCAGCCATGAGGCCGCCGCGACCAGGGAGACGACGCCGCCCAAAATCACCGCGTTGATCGGCCCCAGGAACCGCGCCGCGACGCCGCTTTCAAAATCGCCGAGCTGGTTCGAGGCTGAGATAAAGATAAACGAGACGGAGGAGACCCGGCCTCTCATGCCGTCAGGGGTTGCGTGCTGGACGATGGACATGCGGATGAACATGGACACCATGTCGGCCGCGCCGGTGATCGCGAGCATCACCATGGACAGCCAGAAGGTTTTCGAGAAGGCGAAGCCGAACATGGCGAGGCCGTAAATCACGATCGAGCCGAGCAGCCATGGCCCGACTTTGCGAGACAGGGGATTGGCGGCGAGGATGAAGGCGACAATGGCGGCGCCGATAGCCGGCGAGGCGCGCAGGAGCCCGAGCCCTTCGGCGCCGACCATCAGGATGTCCCGGGCGAAGACCGGCAGAAGGGCGGTGACGCTGCCGAAAAAGACCACCACGAGATCCAGCGTGATCGAGCCGAGGACGAGCTTGTTGTCGAACACATAGCGAAGCCCCTCGATGATCATCGACCAGCCGCGCACATTTTCCACCGGCTCATGCGCCGGGGTTTCGGCGGTGGCGAACATCACGACGGCAAGCGCGGTCAGGCCGCCGGCGAAGGCGTAGACCACATGCGCGCCGGCGATGAACAGAAAGCCGCCCACGGCGGGGCCGAGCATCGCCGCGCCCTGCATGCCCAGCGAATTCCAGGCGATGGCGAGCGGCAACTCGTCCCGCGGCACCAGGCGCGGATAGAGCGAGTTGGAGGCGGCGGGCGTGAATGCGCTCACGGCGCCATTGCAAAAGGCGGCGAGAAAGATCAGCGGGATCGCCAGCGACGGCTTGGTAAAGCTCGCCCCCAGAAGCATCATGATGACGAAAAACCGGATGGCGTTCGAGTAAACGAGAATTTTTTTCCGATCGAAACGGTCCGCCGCCTGCCCGCCGGGCAGCGACAGGGCCAGCACCGGCACAAACTGCGTCAGCCCCACAAGGCCGAGCATGAAGGCGGATTCCTCGATGGAGCGGGTGAGGCGCGCCAGATCATAAATCTGCCAGCCAATGGCGATCGCGACCATCTGGCGTTCGGCGCTGATCAGCTGCCGCGCGATCCAGTAATGGCGATAGCCCTGGTGGCGAAAGATGGAAAAGGAAGGAACCGACCGCATGCGCGCCGGACAATAGAACGGCTTCGGGCTTGCGCAATATTGAATGTGAATTATTCGCGCGCTTTGCAAATTCGCCGCGGGCGCAGTAGCGTCGCCGCGCAAATCAGGAGGGGACTATGGCGCTAAAGGTAATCGGGGCGGGCTTCGGCCGGACAGGCACGGCGTCGTTGAAGCTCGCGCTGGAGCAGCTGGGCTTTGGTCCCTGCTATCATATGAGCGAAGTGCTCTCCAATGGCGGCCATATGGATCTGTGGAACGCCGCCGCCGGGGGCTCGCCCGACTGGGACGAAATCTTCAAGGGCTACGCCTCGACGACGGATTTTCCCGCCTCAATCTATTGGCGCGAGCTTGCCGAGTATTATCCCGACGCAAAAATCATCCTCTCCCTGCGCGATGCCGAGCGCTGGTTTGACTCGACGCAGGAAACCATCCTCAGCCGGAAGATGATGGCGATGTTGGAGGGCACGCCATGGCGCGCCATGCTTCGCAACACAATCGACGCCCTGTTTGACGGAAATATTCATGACCATGACACGCTGATCCGCGTCTTCAACGATCACACCGCCGCCGTCAAAGCCGCCTTCGGGCCGGACCGTCTTCTGGTCTTTGAGGCCAAACAGGGATGGGCGCCTTTATGCGCGTTTCTGGGCGTTGATGTTCCCGAGGCCGAATTCCCCCGCGTCAATTCGAAAGAAGAATTGCAGGGCATGATCGCCATGCTGGAATCGGATATGGGCCGCGATATGATGGCCGGCAAGGGCATGCCCAAGGCCGCCCGTGAGCAGGTCTTCGGCAAAGAGTAGATCACCAGACGATGCAGATCCTTGAAGACGACCTTTCCCGCAAGGCGGTGCGCGATCTTCTCGCTTATCATTTTGAGCAGATGCACGAGAACTCACCCCCGGGCATGGCCTATGTGCTTGATGTGGACGGGCTGAAAGCGCCCGGGATCAGTTTCTGGTCGGTGTGGGACGGCGACGAACTTCTCGGGTTTGGCGCGATGAAGGAGCTGTCGCCCACGCAAGGCGAAATCAAATCCATGCGCACTCATCCCAACCATTTGGGCAAGGGTGTTGGCGCGGTTATGCTCGACCATATTATCAAGATGGCGCGTGAGCGCGGTTACAAGCGCCTCAGTCTTGAGACCGGCTCAACGCCGAGTTTCGTTCCCGCGATCGCGCTTTACAAAAAGCGCGGTTTTGAAAATGGCGAGGTCTTTGCCGACTATGACACCAGCGATTTCAACCAGTTTTTTCATCTCGATCTTTAGGCGGATTTGATGACCCGGGACATTCTCTTTCTGCTGGCGCCGGGTTTTGAGGATATGGGCCGCCGCGAGTTCTGCCCGGAATGCGCTGAGGTCTGGGGCGTTCTCCATTATTTTCCGGCGATCAAGGAAGCGCTCGATATTCGCTATCAGCCGCTTGGCCATCCGCGCCCCGGTCTTGTGGAGCTTCTCGGCGACGGCGACTGGAATTGTCCGACACTAGTTCTCGCCGAAGATGTCGACGCTGGTTCGGCCGCAAAGGTTCAAACAGCGAATGGGTTGCGTTTTGTCGACAACGCCCGCGACATTGCCAGATATTTCACCCATCGTTACGGAACGCCGTCACCCCGCTAATTGCGGTGTGCGGGCTTCGCTTTTCTGCGGCGACTAGATGGGTTGATGAAATACGGGATAGTGCAACTACCCCCATTTTTCCGTGCGCCATGACGGAAAATCTATTCTTTATTTTTCTTTTTTCTCCTTATAGTTGTTAAGTAGAAGACTAATCACCAACGCGGGGAGAGCAATGGCGATGCGATCAACCACATTTATCCTTGTGCACGGCGCCTGGTGGGGCGGCGACTGGTTATGGCGTGATGTCACTGATCGCTTGCGCGCTGAAGGTCACCGGGTTTTCGCGCCGACCTTGACCGGGCTTGGTCCGCGCGAACATCTCGCAGGCAATGGCGTCAATCTGACAACCCATATTCAGGACATCGTCAATCTCATCAAATGGGAGGAGCTGACGGATATTGTTCTGGTCGGCCATTCCTATGGCGGCATGGTGATTTCAGGTGTCGCTGAACAGGTGCCGGAAGGAACGATCCGCTCCATCGTCTATCTCGACGCGTTCCTGCCCGAGAACGGACAGAGCCTTTCTTCCATCGCCCTTAATTTCAAAGATGTCGCCGGCGATCATGATCCTGTGCCGCCGCCGTTGTTTTTCGCCGGAGACAATCTTGAATTGCGCGCTGTTCTGGAAAAGGGCGGCACGCCCCATCCGCGCGCCTGCTTTGAGGAAGCGCTGACGCTCAACGGCGCGCGCGACCGGGTTGCAACCAAGACATATGTGCTGGCGGCGGTCGGAGATATCTTCAAACCCTTCTATGAAAAGGTCAAAGACGATCCGTCATGGCGCAAGGAAACAATTGGGTGCAGTCATATGACCATGCTTGAGGCGCCGATTGAGACCGCGGAGATTTTGCTGCGCGCAATGTAACCGATTTGATGGCGCGCTGACCGGGTTGCGCTTTTGCTCCGTTGCGCTAGGCCATTGCGCGAAGATTTCGAGTGAAGTGATCCATGGCCAAAACATCCATTCTTGTCGCCGGCGCCGGGGGCCGCATGGGCCGCGCGGTGGTCGCTGAAATACTGAAAACGCCGGGCGCGGCGCTCGCAGGCGGGTTCGAACGCCGGGGCGGGCCCGATATCGGTAAGGATATTGGCGTTCTCGCCGGGCTCGATGCGCTGGGCCTCGCGGTGGAGGATACGGCGGAGAAGGGCCTTGTCCGCGCAGGCGCCCTGATCGATTTTACGATCCCCGCAGCGACGGTCGGCAACGCCCGGGCTGCGGCGGAAAAAGGCGTCGCCCACATCATCGGGACCACGGGGTTTTCGGCGGATGACGAGGCCGCTATCGCCGAGGCCGCCAAAACCATCCCCATCGTCAAATCCGGCAATATGAGCGTCGGGGTGAACGTCCTGACCGCCCTTGTGGAGGCGGCCGCCAAGGCGCTGAACGATGATTACGACATCGAAATCTTCGAGGCGCATCATAGGGCTAAGGTCGATGCGCCGTCGGGGACGGCCCTAATGCTGGGCCGCGCCGCTGCTTCGGGCCGCGGGGTCGAGCTCGACGACAAAATCGCCTCAGGCGAGCGGGCGGGCGACCGTGAAAGCGGCGATATCGGCTTTTCGGTGATGCGCGGCGGCGGGATCGTCGGCGATCACCGGGTCGCCTTTGCCGGGATGCAGGAAGTCATCACCCTTTCCCATTCCGCCATCGATCGCGGGCTTTTTGCCAAGGGAGCGGTCGCCGCGGCGCGCTGGGCCATGGGCAAGCCGCCGGGACTTTATTCCATGCGTGACGTACTCGGTCTTGGTTAACCGGATAGAATAGAATTCGAACAAGCCCCTAGACCTTCGGGAAACCAAGCTTTGCCACAATAGGGCCCAAGGAAAGGGCCCTTCATGCGCACGGAAATCATCGCCGCCGCCGGAATTGTCGCCGCCGCTGTTATTGGTGTGCGCGTGATGGATGCGCGCGAGGCTGTGGCTGAAGCTCCCGAGCTTGAATCCATGACCGTGCGCGCGGCCTCGCTGACGCCCTCCGGTTCCGGCGTTTCAGGCGCTTGGGGCGATGAGGTCCGCATTTCCGCGTCCCCCGACCACCAGTATTACGTGAACGCTGATGTCAATCGCCGCTCGGCGCGGTTCCTTGTGGACACCGGCGCAAGCTATGTCGCCTTGCGTGATTCCGACGCCCGCAACGCCGGCATCTATACGTCCTACACGGATTATACTTATCCTGTGCATACGGCGAATGGTGAGACGAAGGCGGCCTTTGTCACCATCGACGAGATTGAAATCGACGGTCTCAGGATCGAAGGCGTAAAAGCGTTTATCCTTCAGGACGAACAGCTCGCCGTGAATCTTTTAGGCATGAGCTTCCTGTCGCGTCTTGAAAGCGTGGAAGCTCGCAGGGGCGAGCTGGTGCTCCGGGGCTAAATCCCTAACACCTGATCCGTCAGGTCTTGATTAGAAATACAAACTTTTGTACAAACATTTGTATGATAATAACAGACCAAAATTCCGAACAGGCATTTTCATACGCACCTGATTTGCGTCCTGGCTTTGTAGCGCATATGGCGAACCGGCTTGACGCGCTCATCTGTGCTCAAACCAAAGAGATTTTAGAGGCGGCCGAGGTTAAAACGCCGGTGCATTCAGTTTCTGTAATGCTGCACCTCTTGCGACAAGGGCCGGCAAGCATTGCCGATATTGCTCGCAGTCAGGAACGGTCGCACCAGCTGATCGTTTCACGCGTGGCTCCGCTTGAAAAGTCGGGCCTCGTGAAAATGGAAACAGATCCTGAAGACGAAAGGCGAAAAATCCTGAGCTTTACACGGGCGGGCGCCATCGATGCACGCAAGGCTGAAAGGGTCAGCCTGAAAATTGCAGCCTCTTTCACTGATCTCCATGAAGAGCTGGGGGTTGATCTGATGGCCCTTCTTGAAAGAGCGGAACAGCTTTTGCGGCAAAAACCTCTCGCTGTGCGGAATGCTGCGCCGGCCAAGAGGGTGAGAAGAAAGGCCTCTACTCGTGCGGCGTGAGCAACAGTTTATTCAGAGCGCTATAATTATTGGCCTTGTGTTATGCCTGAGCGCCTGCGTGGCCGCCCCGATTGGTGGCGAGGTTTGTGCGCCGGGCGCTTATAAGAGCGGTGTCGATAGGCTCGTGCTATATGAGCGCGAAACGAGCGATGGCGTAATAGCAACCAGATATATTTACACTGATGGAAGACGCGGTGTTGTTGGCGGCGAAGCCGCGGAACTGGACTGTGTAGATGGAGCGCTTTTTTCCTTCGAACATTCGAGTTTCGCGAAAATCAAACTCAATCAAACAGATGTGACGTTCACCAGCGACGGGCTTCGGCTTTCAGGGCGACTGATCGAGCTTGAAAACGACTCAGATGGCCGCAAGCCGCCTCTGGCCGTTTTTGTCCACGGTTCGGAATCAACACCGACAGTTGAATATTCTCCCTATCCTTATCTTTTCGCGGCTCAAGGAGTGTCCGTTTTTGTCTACGACAAACGCGGCACAGGCGCGTCTGAAGGCGAGTACACACAGGATTTCCATGCGCTGGCCGCCGACGCCGCAGCAGCTGCAACTGAGGCGCGGCGTTTGGCCAAAGGGCGTTACAGCCGGTTCGGATTTTTCGGGGGCAGCCAGGGCGGATGGGTGGTGCCTCTTGCCGCAAAGAAAACTGGCGCTGACTATCTAGTCATCGGATTTGGTCTCGCTCTCTCTCCACTTGAAGAAAACGCCGAGCAGGTTTTCGACGAAATGCGCAGAGCCGGTTATGACGACAAAGAAATTGAACTTGCGCATGAAGTGGCGGATGCAACAGGAGAGATCGTTGCATCGCATTTTTCAGACGGTTTCGATGAGCTAAAGCGCATAAAAACGAAATACAAAGACAAGCCTTGGCTCGCGGAAATTGAAGGCGAATTCACGGGACTGATTTTGCGCGCAAGCGATGAAGAGTTAGAGCTGGGAATGATCGACGGATTTGATGATGCAGAAGTTCCATGGCGCCATAATGCGTTGGCTGTGCTGCGAACATTGTCCATGCCGCAGGTCTGGATTCTTGCCGGTGAAGACCGGGCTGCGCCGGGCAAAGTCACTTACGACAGACTGTCTATGCTGCAGAAGGAAGGCCTTCCGATCACAATAGCGGTCTATGCGAATACGGATCACGGTATCGTGGAATTTACTCGAAATGACGATGGCGCGCGCATCTATACGAGATTTGCTGAAGGCTATTTTCGTCTTGTCACAGATGCGATGAAAGATAGATTCGACCCACCTTATGGCCGCGCAGAAATTGCAACGCCCGACTAACCCTCCCGCGCCATGAGGCTCGGCAGGGCGCCCATGTCGGCCCCCGCCTGGCGCATGAAAAATTCGCGCATGGGCTTGAATTTTCCAGCGGCGCTCATGCCTATGTCGCGGACAAGGCGCAGCGGACCGATATCGTTTGAAAACAGCCTCACGAGGCTATCGCAGCCCAGCGCCAGCGCAGCGGAATCGAACCGCCGCCATTTCTGATAGTTCTGCAATACGGTGAGTGCGCCGATATCAAGGCCCACATCGCGGCCGTCGGTCAAAACATCGGCAAGCGCGGCGATATCCTTGATGCCGAGATTGTAGCCTTGTCCCGCAATTGGATGGATCGCGTGGGCGGCGTCGCCAATCAGCGCAAGGCGCGGCGAAACATATGACTGCGCCAAGGTGAAGGCGAGGGGGTAGGACCAGCGCGGCCCGGCGGGCGCTACGGCGCCAAGATGTTCGCCGAAACGATTTTCAATCTCTATACGGAATTTATCGTCGTCAAGCGCCATATAGGCGGGCGCCGCCTCCGCGCGTTCGGTCCAGACAAGGGACGAGCGATAGTTCGTCATGGGCAAGATCGCGAATGGTCCCGACGGTAAGAAAAACTCATGGGCGACGCCGTCATGAGGTTTTTCATGAGCGACCGTGGCGACGATCCCCGCCTGACCGTAACTCCAGTCATTGGTTTTAATGCCGGCCTCGGCGCGCAAGGCCGAGCGGCGCCCGTCGGCAGCGATGACAAGCGCGGCGGAAAGGCGGCGCCCGTCGGCGAGATCAACAATCGCCTCGCCTGGATTGAACTTCGTTGCGGCGCGTGACGCCGGCGCCATCAGCGTGACATTGTCAGACGCGTCGATGGCGTCGAACAGAACATCGCGTATGACGCGGTTCTCGACGATCCAGCCGAGCGGCTGATCCGGGCCCAGCTCGCTGCTGTCGAAATGCAGGGAGAAGGGCGAGACGGCGCCGTCCGAAAGCCATGACCGAGCGCGCCCGTCTGTAACCAGTATATCGCGGATCGCTTCGGCGTCAGGCGCGATGGCGTCCCACAGCCCCAGCCGCTTGAACACACGCGCTGAAGCGTAGGAGATCGCTGAGGTGCGTCCATCAAAGGCCGCGCCGCGCATGACGCCCGGGTCGGCGGCGTCGACTAGGGCGCAGGAAAAGCCGCGCGCGGCAAGGGCGAGGCTCGCGAGCCCGCCAGCGGGGCCGCCGCCAATAATGACAATATCGAAATCGAGGGTGTCGCTCATGAGGGCCAACATCGCGCGTCGGGGCCCCTTCGTCCACTCACGGGGTCACCGCTGCGGCGAATGGCGCGGACCGGCTCACCTCTTCGGGAAGATAATCCCGAGCTTTAACCCTTCGGGAAACACTTCTAGGAGAGTGTGGCCTTGAACCTTTGATGGATGATGATGCGCCACGCCCGTTTTCTTTTTCCGGCATTTTTCCTCGCTCCTTCAGCGGCGTTCGCACAGGATATGTCCCCGGCCAGCGACGTGACCCGCTTTGTGCTCGACAGCGGGTTGTTGATCGTCGCTGGCGTCGCGGCGTTGATCGCGATTGCGGGTCTTGCACTGAAAGACATTGGTCTTGCGCGCACCCAGAACGCGCCGCAGGTGTGTCTGCGCACCATCGGCGCCCTTGGCGTGTGCGTCTTTGCGTTCTGGGCGGTCGGCTATCATCTCCTGTTCGGCATTGAAGAAGGCGGCTTTTTAGGGCCGTTTCAAAGCTGGTCCCTGATGGACGACAATCCGGCCGATACGGGGCGCGCGTCCGGCGCCCACTGGTTTTTTCAGATGACGCTCGCCGCGCTCGGTGCCGTGATTGTGTCGTCGGCGATTTCAGAGCGGGTGCGGCTCTGGCCGTTTCTGTTTTTCACGGCGTTATGGGCGGGACTTATCTATCCCATCAGCGCCTCCTGGGTCTGGGGCGGCGGTTATTTCGCCGATGAATGGAGCTTTCGCGACGCCGGCGGGGCGGCGGCGGTGCATTTATCCGCGGGCGCCGCGGCGCTTGCCGCCATTATCGTAATCGGCCCGCGCTCCGGGCGTTTCGGCCATGGCGTCAGCCGCCCGCAAGTCTCCACCGCCCTGCCGCTGTCGGCTTTTGGTTCGCTGCTCACCGTCGCCGGTCTTTTGTTGATCATTATCGGTCTTTTGGGTCCGATCAGTTCCGTTGAAGCTGCGATCACCGCCGGCGCCGTCACGGCGAACGCGCTTGTGGCGTCGGCCGCCGGTGCCCTCGCGGCGATGATCCTGACACAGACGGTCTACAAGCGAACGGGTCTCGTCTCGGCGATGGTCGGCTCGGTTGGCGGCATTGTCTCGATCGCCGCCGATCCGGTGTCGCCGCTGCTGTGGCAGGCGGCGATGATCGGCGCCATTGGCGGCGTGATCGTCACCGTCACCCCGCCCTTTCTGGACCGGCTGCGCCTCGACGACGCCGGGTTTGTCATTTCATGTCATTGTTTCTGCGGCGCCTGGGGGGCGATTGTCGCCTTCTGGATGACGGAGCGGATCTGGCTGCCGGGCCAGCTTCTGGGGACGGGCGCCATCGCCGGTTTTTCCTTTGTGATGAGCCTCCTCATCTGGACGGCGTTGAAATACACCATTGGCGTGCGCTCCGCGCCGCTGGAGTCCATCCATCCGGGCGATGCTGCAAATCGTTAACACCCGTTAACCCATTTTTGAAAAAGCCGTGGCAAAGTCCGCGTTAACGCTTTTTCGTCCGCAAACTGTCCGTTCCAAAGCCAGATTCAGTCGTCTTATGTCGTCTACATCCCGCACCTATTCCCGTTCGGCCCGAGGCCGCAGCCGGCCTGATCCGTTCGCTGATCTCGCTGAGCGCCTGCGGGCGTTTTCGCGCGGCGCATTGATGCGCGCGGGCGGCGCCGCGATGATCCTGCTGGCGCTTTGGCTGGCGGTTTCGCTGGCGAGTTTCACGATTTCAGATCCGACCCTCAACACGGCGACGCCGGCGCCGGTGCGCAATCTCGGCGGGCCTCTGGGCGCCATTGCGGCGGACCTCTTGCTGCAGTTTATCGGCGGCGCGGCGGTGCTGCTGGTTGCGCCGCTGGCGATCTGGGGCGGCGCGGCTTTGTTGCGCGGCGCGCCGGAAGAAACCCCTTCCGATTTCTGGCGGCGTCTTGCCGTCGCTCCGGCCGCGATTTTGGCGGGCGCGGCGTTTCTCGCCTCCTGGCTGCCGCCGCTCGACTGGCCTTATGTGGTGGGAACCGGCGGTCTCATTGGCGGCGTTCTGTTCAATGGCGTGACCGGGCTTTTGTCCTTTCTCGGCGCCGGGATCGCCCGCGCGTTGACGGCGGGTCTTTTCGCGATGGCGACGCTGGTCGCCTATTCCATTCTTTGCGGGGTCACGCGCGAACGCCTCGCCGACGCATGGTGGACGGTGGAAGACGGCGCCCTTGCCTTGCGCGATGCGGTTGAGGATTTGCGCGCGCGGTTTGCGGGCGAAGCGGCCGAGGAAGATGACGAAGAATACGAAGAAGGCGACGAGGAAGAAGACGAGTACGAATACGAGGATGAGTATGAAGACGAGGATGGCGACCTCGAAACGGAATATGACGAGGATGGAGAGCCCATTCTCGCCGCGCCAGCGCGCTCCAAACGCCGCAAGATCATCCGCAAAAAGAGCAAAAAGAAAGAAAGCAAGCGTGAGCGGCGCGAGGCGCAGCCGTCGCTGCCGGTCTTCTCCGCCGACGATTTCGAATTGCCGCCGCTTAATCTCCTCTCTAAGCCGAACGGTGCGCGCCGGGCGGTGGTCTCCGACGAAGCGCTGGAACAGAATGCGCGCATGCTCGAAAACGTGCTCGCCGATTTCGGCGTTCGCGGCGAGATCATCAATGTGCATCCGGGCCCGGTGGTCACGCTATACGAACTGGAGCCGGCGGCAGGAACCAAATCGTCCCGTGTTATTGGCCTTGCGGACGATATCGCCCGCTCCATGAGCGCGGTCGCCTGCCGCGTCGCAGTCGTCCCCGGACGCAACGCCATCGGCATCGAACTGCCGAACCAGGACCGGGAAATGGTGTTCCTGCGCGAACTGCTCGGCGCAGAAGACTATGAACATTCCGGCGGCGATCTGACCCTGGCGCTCGGCAAATCGATCGGCGGCGAGCCGACTTTCGCCGACCTTGCGCGCATGCCGCATCTTCTGATTGCGGGCACCACCGGGTCGGGCAAGTCCGTCGGGATCAACACGATGATCTTGTCGCTGCTTTACCGGCTCTCGCCGGAGCAGTGCAAACTCATCCTCATTGATCCGAAAATGCTGGAGCTGTCCGTTTATGAGGGCATTCCGCATTTGCTGTCGCCGGTCGTCACCGATCCGAAAAAAGCGGTCGTTGCGCTGAAATGGACCGTGCGCGAAATGGAAGAACGCTACCGGCGCATGTCGAAGGTTGGCGTACGGAATATTGAGGGTTTCAACACCCGCGTCGCCGAAGCGGAAGAGAACGGTGAGCTGCTGAGCCGGACCGTTCATACCGGCTATGACGAGGAGACGGGCGAGCCCGTCTATGAAACCGAAGAACTCGAATATGAGCCCATGCCGTTCATCGTCGTCGTGATCGACGAGGTGGCGGATTTGATGATGGTGGCGGGCAAGGACATCGAGGCGATGGTTCAGCGCCTCGCGCAAATGGCGCGCGCCGCCGGCATCCATCTCATCATGGCGACCCAGCGGCCGTCCGTCGATGTCATCACCGGCACGATCAAGGCGAACTTTCCGACCCGGATCTCGTTCCAGGTGACGTCGAAAATCGACAGCCGGACGATCCTTGGCGAGCCCGGCGCCGAACAGCTCCTCGGCCAGGGCGACATGCTCCATATGGCCGGCGGCGGGCGCTTGCGCCGCGTCCATGGCGCGTTTGTTTCCGATGACGAGGTCGAGAAGATCGTCAGCTTCCTCAAGAAACAGGGCGCTCCCGATTACGTTCAGGAAGTCACCGAATTGCGCGAGGATGACGGCGGCGCCTTTGACGGGCTGGATCTCGGCGGCAATACCGGGTCCGGCGATGCGCTCTATGACAAAGCGGTGGCGGTCGTTATCCGCGACCGCAAGGCCTCGACATCCTATGTTCAGCGGCGGCTTCAGATTGGCTATAATCGAGCGGCGACCCTCATCGAACGGATGGAGGATGAAGGGGTGATCTCGCCTGCGAACCATGCGGGCAAGCGCGACGTTCTGGTGGGCGACGACGCCGCCTGACGTGTTTTACCGGCTTGTTGCTGGCGCAATTCGTGCAGTGCGGCGCTATGTCCAAGGCGGAAATCCCTCAATATGCCCGTTTTTGATAGCCGAAACGATATAGAATGCTCCGCACGCGCCAGTTTTCTCTGCTTTGATTGCGAATCCGAGTTTTAACCATCGGTTTTCCGCAGGAAGCTTGCGTGATACGTTGTTTTTTACGATTTGTTAGGCATACTCCGAATGAGGGGAGAGTTTTATTTGGGGTGGCGTAATGTCGAAGAGCTACGAGAATCTCCCCGGCGCAGCCGGTAAGGCGCGGTTTTTCCGCCCGAACCGCTATGAGGCGTCGACGGTCTTTGCCGGGTCTCCCCCGCGCCTGACCTTTGAAGATGAAGTCTTCGATCTCGACAATATCAGCGCTGCTGGTGCCGGCTGCATCGCCCGTGGCCGCGGCGGCGATCTTGGCGCTCCCGCAGGTACGTCCGGCGTCCTGCGTCTCACCCAACATGGCCGTGAACTCTTTCTGGGCGCCGCTCGCAAGGTCCGCAGGCTCGCCGGCTCGAGCGGCGTCAGCGTCGGCTTCGAGCTTGAGGCGAACCGGTTCGACCTCGACTGGCTGATCCGCGAAAACGCCAGCGTGCTTGCGCGCGAAGGGCGCGGCGTCGCGCCGGACCTTGAGCCCGACATCCACTATAAATCATTTTGCGCTGACGCGACGGCCTTTCTCGGCGGCTATCTCCTGCGCATTCAAAAACATGTGGCGCCGATCGAAGACCGTTGCACGGCGGACGATCTCAATGACATCGCCCGCGATCTCGCCGCCGCCGCCGAGACCGAGTGGCTCGATCTCATCAGTCGGGGTAACGAGCTGACCGCACGGATCCATAACGACAAGCAAAAACGCATCGCCTACAAATCCTACACCGAACGCACGGTCTCCCAGGTTCTTATGGGCGGCCCGGGCTGGGCGCGCTGCTATTACAAACCGGCGGGCTATCCGGGCGACTACAAGATCATGAATTACGGGTATGATCCGAGGCCGGAAGGCGACACGGTCGCGCAGAAATTCCTCCACCTTCTCGGCATGAGCGCCTCGCGCTTCGTCATTACGCGCATGGAAACCGTGGCGAGCCTTATCGCCGACTATGCCGCGGCGCGTGGTTCCGAGGGCGGCGAGTTTACCGTCACCAGCGTCGGCGCCGGGCCCGCTCGTGAAATCAAAGACCTTCTGGAGCTGGCGCCTGAAAACACGCGCTGGCGCATCAATCTCGTCGATCAGGAGCCGGCCGCGCTCGACTACGCTTTTGACAGCGTCGCGCGCCTTTCGGAGCGGGATCGCCTGAGCATTCGCGGCCTCAATATTTCCTTCCGCGAGATGCTTCGTCCGTCCTCTGACAATACCGTCTTTGTCGGCAATGACGTGATTTATTCCTCAGGTCTTGTGGATTACCTGAACCCGCTGCTCGCCCAGCGCTTCGTCAAACGGCTTTATGATTTCGTGAAGCCGGGCGGTCAGGTGATTATCGGCAATGTGAACAATCTCGAGACTGGCCGGATCTGGCCGCTCGAATACGTCACCGACTGGAGCCTTTACTTCCGCAACGAGGACGAGATGCGGGCCATGGCCTGCGATATCCCCGGCGCGAAAGTCTCGGTCGTGTCCGATCCGCTCGAAGCGATCTACTTCCTCGTTGTCGAGAAACCGGCCGAGTAAGCCGCATTCTGTTTTGATTTTGACGCTGGAAAGCCCCGGTTCGTCAGGCGTAGCGCGCCTTTTTGGGCTTGCCTTCAGCTTTCGCTTTTGGCGGGTTGAACCGGACGATGGCGCAGGTGCCTGTATGCCCGTCAGAGGCGAGCCTGACAGTCGCGTTCTGATCTTCAAAAATATGCTTGGCGACGGTCAGCCCTAGACCCAGCCCTTCGCGCGACCGCACCAGCGCCGACTCGCTCTGGGTGAACGGCTTCATCGCTTTTTCGATTTGCTCCGGCGACATGCCCCGGCCTTCATCGCGAATAGCGAGTTCATAGGCGCCGTCTTCAAGTTTTTCTCCGCTGATATGCAGCGTCGTGCCCGATTCTGAGGCGTGTATCGCATTCTCGATCAGGTTGTTGATGGCGTAGCAGGTATGGACGATGTCGATATGGAGCGTTGCATCCTTAAGCGCTTCCGTTTCGACGCGGATGCCGGCCTTTTCCAGCGATGACCGCATGCGTTCTATCGCGACGTCGACAAGCTCTGTCGCCGATGTGTCGACGATTTCATATTTCATCTTACCGGCAGTGGCGTCGACAAAACGCAACATTTTCTGGATACGCGACAGAAGGATATGCGCCGAGCCGTGAATCTCGCTCAGGTGACGGGCGTTATTGCCGGGATCATTCGCCGCCTTGAAGGAATTAGAGACAACTTCGGCATAGCCAATGATCTGATGCAGCGGCGTTCTGAGCTCGTGGCTCATCATGGACAGGAAATTGATCTTTGACTGGTCGGCTGCGGTGGCTTCGATCAGGAGTTTCTCGATGACTTCATTGTCGCGCTTGCGCTGTTCGTCGCGCAGCCAGATCATCCGCGAGCGGATCTCCTGCATGTAACTCGTCGCCACGGCGACCGCGGCTATGGAAAGCATGAAGAAGTGGCCCGAAATTACATCCACATTCGAAAAGGCGGGTCGCATATTGAGAACCGCCAGATAGACCGCCGAGGTCGAGATATAGGCCGCCGCCGCCACCCGGAAGGGAATCCGCATGATGCAGGACGCCGCAACAAAAGTGACAAGGACGCCGATGATATAGGGCGGCGCGCCCTGCGGCGGGATGATCGCGATCATTCCGATGATGGAAAGCCCTGACAGCCAGATGCCGGCGGCGCTGAGCCAGCCGAAATGCGGTTTCACTTTCGGCACGAAGGAAAGCGGGATCAACGCCGCAATGGCGCAAGCGACGATCACCCGCATGGTGAGCACCGTTTGCAGCCCTTCGGAAATAGTCAGGACGTCGAGGATCCAGTAGCCGAGATAGGTGAAGATCACCGTGTACCAGAGCAGGCGCTCGGTCGGCAGGGTGGTTTCCACGAGCTTGTGGATATAGCGCCGCTCCGTGTCATCGGCTCTGAAGCGGGCTGTCCATGGCGAAATGCCGTCTCGTTCCAGGGTTTGCTGGAAGACGGTTAGCGGATTTGGCTTCTTCTGAAGATCCAATCCGGCGGAATTAAGAGGCGGCGCCATGATTTTTACTACCGCAAGAGAGTTAACGAGGTTTTGGCGGCGGCCAGTAAAGACGCGCCCTTTCGATTGATTTTCAGTAGGTTTTTCACGGCGGAAGTCGCTTGCGGGAAGGTAAACAAAGACTTAATGTTTCCTTATGACGGATGTTGGATCCCTTGATGCTTTTGCGCGGGCGCGGCCCGTAGCCCGCGGCGCCGCATGGCCGACCGTGGCGTTCTTCTTCGCGCTCTGGACCGGTCTTATCGCATCCGTAACGGCTTCTTTGAACGGGGCGTTTCCCCTCTGGGCGGGGTGTCTTGTGAATGCGGTGCTTCTTTATGTGCTGGCGCATGTCAATCACGAAGCCATTCACCGCAATATTTCCGGCGGCAATCCGCGCCTGCGCTGGCTGAATGAGGCCATTGGCCATTATGGCAGCATCTGGTTCTTTTTGCCTTTCCAAGCCTTCAAGGCGGTGCATCTTGCGCATCACCGCGCGCCCAACGATCCGGCGACGGATGGTGATATGTGGGTGGCGAAAGAAAATCCGGTGACGGTTTTTCTGCGCTGTTCGACCATTCTCTGGGGGTATGAGCTGCAGCTCTGGCGGATGATGCGCGAGGGGACGCTGAAGCGTAACGAGGCGATTTCGATTTACGGCCAGCGCCTTGTTGTCCTCGCCGCATGGATTACGCTGACGGCGCTTGGCTATGGCGCTGAAACATTCTTCCTCTGGATTTTGCCGGCGATGCTGGTGATGCCGGTGCTCGCGATGTTTTTCGCTTACATTGTGCACCGCCCCCATGACGAGACCGATCCGTACCGTTCAAGCAATGTCATTCTTGCGCGCGGTCCGCTTCAATCGATTGTGACGGCGGTCTTCGTTTTCCAGAATTATCACCTCATCCACCATTTGAATCCGCGCATTCCATTCTATGGTTATGGCGAACATTTTCGCGCCCGCCGCGCTGAGCTTGAAGCCAAGGGCGCATCGATTACGACGCTCTGACGTGCGCTTCTCCTGTTCAAGATAAGCCTGTAAAATAAGGGAAAGTCGAACGCCGCAGCATTGCGCGAACGCTTTTGCTTAAACCAGTCTTGCGCCGTTCGGTACGGCAACGTCCGGGCGAAACAGGACGATGTTTCTGTCATCATCCGGAAACCCCAGCACCAGCACTTCGGAAATGAACGGGCCGACCTGACGCGGCGGGAAGTTGACGACCGCCGCCACTTGTCTGCCCAGCAGCGCCTCGGGCGTGTAGTGCGCCGTGATCTGCGCCGAGCTTTTTTTAAAACCAATGCCGGCGCCGAAATCGACCTTCAGTTTGTAGGCGGGCTTGTGCGCCTCAGGGAAGGGCTCGGCGGCGATGACCGTTCCCACCCGGATGTCGACTGCAAGGAAGGCGTCGAAATCGATGTCTCCTGCGGCGGCGGCAGTGGGATCGAATACATTATGCATGAGCGGCTCCAAAGACTGGCCCGGCCCTGTCTAATGCGCCGGGCGGAAAAGTGGAATGCCTTGGCGGCGCTCTCACGACGCTTGGGCATGAAGCCTGAACCGTCAGCGGCCCCGCCGTATTTTCCGGGCTGCCGGCCCTGTCGCGAAAAGAGCCCTTGCGCCATATATATTTTTGAAATTCAAAATAAACTTCCTCGGCGGATATATTTAAGTCATTATAATCATATAGTTATGATCAAGTCATGGAATTTTGCAGCCGATATGTTTCGTTTTTCGAAACACTCTCTATAACCCCCTCATCACCATCATTTTGCCGGTGTGAGCTGCGTTGAGGCGCTTTGATGCGTCTTCCGCGTCCCGGCATTCAAAAACCTGCCGAAAAGGCGGGGCAACCAATCCGAGGGGATTACAAGTGAAACAGTACCTGACCGGCGCATCCATGCTCGCCGTTTCCACAGTCTTATCTTCCGCCGCCTATGCGCAGGTGGACCAGATCGTCGTCACCGCCACCAAGCGCACCGAGAATGCACAGGACATTCCCGTCGCCGTTCAGGCGCTCGGCTCCGACAGCCTCGACGAACTGCGCGTCGATAATTTCTCCGACTATCTGGTTCAGCTTCCGGGTGTCACCGCCGGGGGCAGCGGGCCGGGCCAGAACACGATCTATATTCGCGGCCTCGCCTCAACGACGCCGAACCTGACGACAGCGGGCGTTGCGGGTCTTGCGCCGAATGTTGCGCTTTATCTTGATGAACAGCCCCTGGCGCAGCCGGGCCGCAACCTTGATGTTTATGCGGTTGACCTTGAGCGCGTTGAGGTTCTGCCCGGACCGCAGGGCACCTTGTTCGGCGCCAGCTCTCAGGCCGGCACGATCCGTCTGATCACCAACAAGCCGCGCCTTGGCGAATTGCAGGCGTCGGCCTCCACCGGGGTTTCGACGACTGACGGCGGCGAGATGAGCGCCAAATTCGAAGGCATGCTCAATATTCCGGTGACGGACGATTTTGCTGTGCGCATCGTCGGCTATATCGATGATCGCGGCGGTTATATCGACAATGTGCCGGGCACACGCAACGCCTCTGAGTCCGCGCGCTTCCGTCCGGAAGGAACCGTTCGCGCCAATGGTGTTCCGGTTTCCGCGCAGCGCGCCGGTTTTCAGTCAACGGATGATCTGTCAGGCGTCACCTTCCTTGACGCTGACAACGCCAATCTTGTCGAGGAAGATTTCAACGACACCAAATACACTGGCTTTCGTGCATCGGCGCTATACGAAATCAATGACGACTGGCGCATTACGGTCGCCCATGCGCGTCAAAAGCTCGATTCGGAAGGGGTTTTCTTCACCGATCCCGATCTTGATGAATATGAGATCCAGCGCTTTTCCGAAGATCGTCTGGACGATGACTTCAACAACACAAGCTGGACAATCGAAGGCCGCCTTGGCGCGCTGGAAGCGCTTTACACCGGCGCCTTTACTGATCGCGACACCAATCAGCGCGTTGACTATTCCGACTATCTCTTCGCCGGTCAGTATCTGCCCTATTATATTTGCGACGGCGGGGTTTCTTACCCGGGCGGCGCGCCCATGGGGACGTGTCAGGCGCCGAACCTCCTGGTCGATTCCGTTACAGAGACACAGGTCTTCACCCACGAGTTGCGTTTCAACACGCCGGCGGAAAAGCGCCTTCGCGCCACTGTCGGCGGCTTCTACAGTGATCTGACGCTGGAAGAGCGCAATGATTTCACCTATCCGGGCTCCGTCCTCGCCGATGTTTTCGGACAACCGGTGCCGGGTCACCCCAATAACGGTTTTGCGCCTAACTTTCCGTTCACAACCGGCTTCACGTCCGATGCGGGTCCGTTCCCGGCTGACGTGATTTTCAGAAATGACATTCGCCGCACGGACAAACAATTCGGCTTCTTCGGTGAGGCGAGTTTCGAGCTTGTGCCCGATACGCTGACGCTGACCTTCGGCACGCGCTATTATGATATCGAAGTCGATTTCGAAGGCAGCGCGAACTCGTCTTTCTGTAACTCCTTCCAGGCGGACGCAAACGCGTTCGGCACGGATATCAGCGACATTTATAATGGCGACGGTCAGGTAACATTCCGCGGCTCGTGCGACACCAGCCGTCACATCACCTACAATCAAGGCCAGACTATCGCCGATATCATGGCGACGGACCCGGCCTTGTCGACAGCGCAGGCGACGCAGATTTTCAACGCCCTCAGCGCGCCCGACAAAGCGGCGACAGACGGTTTCATTTTCAAGGGCAATATAAGCTGGACGCCGACGGATGATCTGTTGTTCTACGCAACCTATTCCGAAGGCTTCCGCCCGGGGCTTCTCAACCGTCCCGGCGGTGCGACCAACGGGAGCGGCTACACCGTACCCTTCGCCATCGATTCTGATGAGGTGACCAATTACGAGCTTGGCTGGAAAATGCAGCTGTTTGAAAATCAGCTTCAGCTCAACGGCAATGCGTTCTTTGTTGAAATCGAGCGCCTGCAAACGACGATCTTCGATCCGAGCATCGTCAACCTCTTCTTCTCCGACAATGCGGCGAATGCGGAAATTCTCGGCGTCGAAGGCGATGTCATTTTTGCGCCCACCGCGATTGACGGCCTGACGCTCACTGGCGCCTTTTCGGTGCTCGACACGGAGATCAAGGAAGTCCTGATCCCGACCAATGACGTTCTTGTCGGCGGCGATCTTGCTTATGCGCCGAAATTCCAGGGCAATATCCGCGCCCGTTATGAATGGGAGCTTTCAACCGGCCTGCGCGCGCATCTGCAATCGCAGCTTGTTTATTCCGGCTCGTCTTTCAGCGACATCATTGAAATCAACAAGGCGAAAGTGAACGCCTGGACGACGGTGAGCGCCTCTTTCGGCGTCGCCGGCGAAAAATGGTCGATGGAAATTTTCGGCGAAAATCTCGGCAACACTTATGGCGAGCTTGCAAATAACTTTGTCTATGATCGCGATCGCACCACCGTCCTGCGGCCGCGAACCATCGGCGTGCGGCTCGGCTACACTTACTAGGGGACGCGCCGGTGAAAGTCGGTTCGTAACCCATCTCATGAAAGCGCCCCTTAGTCAGGGGCGCTTTTTCGTCAAAAGGCGGCGCCCTTGTCGGCAACGGAAGAAAGCACAGAGGCCAGACTTCGAGAAGCGCAGCGGTTGATGACCGCCGGGCGGTTTGAAGATGCGCGCATGGTGTTGGCGCCGATGCTTGATGAGGCGCCGGATAATGTCGATGCGCTTTATATGAGCGCTGTTTGCGCGCGCTATCTGAGCCAGCCCGAAAAGGCTGCGGCGTATCTGCAACAGCTGAAGTCCGCATCGCCGGATTTTGGCCGCGCCTATCAGGAAGAAGGCCACCTCGCGCGTTCGACAGGTGACTTGGAAAAAGCGTTGTCCGCCTACGGACAAGCCGTGCGGGCCAATCCGGGCCTTGAAGCGAGCTGGCGCGCGCAGGAAGAGATTCTGAGGGAGCTCGGCCGCACCGCCGCCGCCGCACAGGCGAAAGCACAGGCCGAAAGACTGGCGAGCATTCCCCGGGAGTTGCTTGCCGTCACGAATTTCATTCACGAAGGAAAATACATCAAGGCGGAAAATCTCTGCCGCCGGTTCCTTCAGCAACATCCCCGCCATGTGGAGGGAATGCGGTTGCTGGCCGATGTGGGCGCGCGTCTGGGTGTGCTTGGTGACGCGGATTTCCTTCTGGAAAGCGCCATCGCCTTTGAGCCGGACAATATTCAGCTTCGCCTTGATTACATTCAGCTGTTGCGCAAGCGGCAAAAATTTCAGGCGGCGCTGGACCAGGCGAAGGCGCTGTATGAGCGCGACCCTCACAACCCCCTGTTCCAGTCGCATTACGCCATTGAGAGCCTGCAAACCGGTGACTTTGAAAAAGCGCTGGGCCTTTTCGACAAGGTGCTGGAGACGCTGCCGGACGATCCGGCGACCCTGACATCGCGCGGGCACGCCTTGAAGACATGGGGGCGCACGGACGAGGCAATCAAGTCCTATCGCGCGGCCTTTGCAGCCAAACCCGATCAGGGCGACGCCTATTACGCGCTCGCCAATCTCAAGACTTATGAATTCACTGACGAAGAAATTGAGGCGATGCGGGTGCAAGAGGCGCGCAGCGAGGCCGCCTATCAGGACCGTTTCCATCTTTGCTTTGCGCTTGGCAAAGCGTGCGAAGATCGCGGCGATGTTGAAACGGCGTTTTCTTACTATGCGCGCGGCAATGAATTGAAGCGCCTGAAAAGCGCGTATCGCGCCGACGACATGGACAAGGAGTTCCAAGCGCAGGTCGATATCTGCACCGCAGAGCTTTTCAATGCGCGCGCGGGCGCCGGTTACGACGCGCCGGACCCGATTTTCATCGTCGGTTTGCCGCGCGCGGGCTCCACCTTGCTGGAGCAAATTCTGGCGTCGCACAGTCAGGTCGACGGCACGCTGGAGCTGCCGAATATCCTGTCGCTTTCACAAAGTTTGCGCGGGCGCCGTCGCGCTGGCGGCGAGTCCGATTATCCGAAGATCCTGCAAACCCTGCCGGCGGAAAAATTCGCCGACATGGGCAAGGCCTATATTGAGGATACGCGCATCCATCGTGCGGGTGCGCCCTATTTTATTGACAAGATGCCCAATAATTTCAGGCATATCGGGCTCATCCACCTGATCATGCCGAACGCAAAGATCATCGATGCGCGGCGCGAGCCCATGGCCTGTTGTTTTAGCGGCTACAAGCAACTCTTCGCAGAAGGCCAGGAATTCACCTACGGCCTTGAGGATATCGGGCGTTATTATCGCGGCTATGTGGAGCTCATGCGCCATTGGGATGCGGCGCTGCCCGGGAAAGTGCTGCGGGTGCAGCATGAAGATGTGATTGACGATCTCGAACGTGAAGTGCGCCGGATGCTCGATTTCTGCAGGCTTCCTTTCGAAAGCGCATGCCTGGATTTTCATAAAACCGAACGGTCCGTGCGCACGGCGAGTTCCGAACAAGTGCGCCAGCCCATCAACAAATCCGGCGTCGATCAATGGCGCCGGTTCGATCCTTTTCTTGACCCTTTGAAAAAAGCGCTCGGCCCAGCGCTGACGGAGTATCGCGCGTGACGAATGAGCATGAAGAATTATTGCCTGAAGAGCTGGCGCCCGAAGAGTCCGTTTATGAAACGGACTACACCACGGGACAGGACAATATCGAGGTGTTGGGACTTGATATTCATAACCCGGTCTTTTTCGCCAGCGCCGCGTTGATTTTAAGTTTCGCCGGGTCGGTGCTGCTTTTCCCCGACAGCGCCGGCGGGGTTTTGACCCATGCGCGTGACTGGACGCTTCAGCATTTCGACTGGTTCTTTGTCCTCGCGACTAATGTCATTTTTCTTTTTTGCCTGTTTATCGGCATATCGCGCTTCGGCGATATCCGGTTGGGCGGGCCTGACGCCAAACCTGATTTCGGCGTCTTGTCCTGGCTCTCCATGCTGTTTTCTGCTGGCGTTGGCATCGGACTGGTGTTTTACGGCGCGGCGGAGCCGACGGCCTATTACACGGACTGGTTCGGCACGCCGCTTGACGTCGCGGCGCGCACGCCCGAGGCGGAACGGCTCGCTTTCAGCGCAACGATTTTTCATTGGGGCGTCACGCCCTGGGCCGTCTATGCGGTGATGGGATTGTCGCTCGCCTTTTTCACTTTCAACAAAGGTCTGCCGCTCACTATCCGTTCCGCTTTTTACCCGCTTCTGGGTGAACGGGTCTGGGGCTGGCCGGGGCATTTGATCGATCTCCTGGCTGTTGTCGCCACGATCTTCGGTCTCGCGACATCGCTCGGTCTCGGCGCCAAACAGGCGGCGAGCGGCCTTCATTTTCTCTTTGGCGTTGACAACGGGCTTGGCACGCAAATCGTCCTGATCGCCGGCATTACTTCCATGGCGATTTTTTCTGTGGTGCGCGGGCTTGATGGCGGCGTGAAGCTGCTCAGCAACATCAACATCGTGATTGCTATCCTCTTGCTGCTCTTTGTGATTGTCGCCGGCCCGACACTGGCCATCTTCAAAGGCTTCGGCCTCAACGCCGTCGCCTATGCGATGGACAGTTTCCGCCTCAGTAACTGGATCGGCCGCGACGACACCGAATGGTTTCATGGCTGGACAATCTTTTACTGGGCGTGGTGGATTTCCTGGTCGCCTTTTGTGGGCATGTTCATCGCGCGGGTGTCGCGCGGACGAACAATTCGCGAATTCCTGATTGCGGTGATGGGCGTGCCGGTGATGGTCGCCATTGTCTGGTTCACGGCGTTCGGCATGACCGCGATCGATCAGGTCAAGGACGGCGTCGGCGTGTTGCCGGCTGGGATTACGGAAGTGTCACTTGTCTTGTTTCAGATGCTTGAGAATTTGCCGTTCCACCAGATCTCTTCTTTTGTCGCGATTGTTTTGTTGATCGTGTTTTTCGTCACGTCGTCGGACTCAGGCTCTCTTGTCATCGATAGCATCACGGCGGGCGGCAAACTTCATGCGCCGGTGCCGCAACGCATCTTTTGGGCGACCATGGAGGGGCTGATCGCCATCGTTCTGCTCGTTGGCGGCGGCTCTGCGGCGCTTTCTTCGTTACAGGCCGGGGCGATCACTGCGGGCCTGCCCTTTACGGTGGTGTTGCTGGCGTGTTGCGTGAGTCTTTTGCGCGGCTTAAGGGAAGAACTGACTGGTTAGGAAAAGAGCCAGCCTTGCAGGGGGAGCCACCTGACTTATGACCAGCCGGATCGATCACGCTCTTATCGCCCTGCGGCAGATTTTGCGCGCGACAGAGATCAGCTCGCGCGCGCTTGCAAAACAGTGCGGCCTGACGCCGTCGCAACTCATCCTGATGGAGATGATCGCCAAATCCGGCGGCGCGGCGCCGAGCGCGCTTGCAAAAGACATTTCGCTTTCTCATGCAACAGTAACTGCGCTGATCGACAAGCTGGAAAGCCGCGGGCTTTTACAACGCACGCCGGATGCAACCGACAAACGGCGAGTCACAGTGATGTTGACGGAACAGGGCGCGGCCATTCTCGAAAACGCGCCGAGTATTTTACAGCAGCGCTTTGAGCGCGGTTTTGAAAGGCTGGAAGACTGGGAGCAGTCTTTTCTGGTCGCGGGCCTGGAGCGGGCGGTGGCGCTGCTTGACGCCGAGGAGCTTGACGCCGCGCCGGTTCTCGATGTCGGCGCGATTGGCGAGCCGACCGGGTGAGGCGACGCCGAAGATTGGCCGCGAAGCCGCGACCTTCATCCAAGGAATTGATTTTATTGCGAAAATTGGAGCGGGCGATGCGATTCGAACGCACGACCTAAACCTTGGCAAGGTTTCGCTCTACCCCTGAGCTACGCCCGCTCACTGACGTATTCGACCGTCTTGATGGTCGATCGGGGCCGCTATATGCACGAGGGCCCGGCGCTTTGCAAGCCTCAATCTGTGGCGGTGGAAACAGCGGTGAAAGAAACGATTTGGGAGCTTTTCGATGAGCCTTGAGGAGAAGACCGACAGCGCAGACAGGGCTTCGGCGGCGGGCCCCCAACCTGGGCCGGACGCCAAGACGCGGTCGGAGCTCTTCAGTTTTTTCGATCAGGCTGACATCCCCAACAAGACCGTGGAGCATCCGGCGATCTTCACCGTGGAAGAGGGGCGCGACTACAAGAAGTCCATGCCCGGCGGGCATTCAAAGAACCTTTTTCTCAAGGACAAGAAAGGCGTTCTTTATCTTGCGGTGGCGCTGAGCGAGACCAGGGTCGATCTCGTGGGGCTTGGTAAAAGGCTCGGGGCGAAAGGCCGGCTTTCCTTAGGCAAGCCAGAGCTCATGACCGCCACCATGGGGGTCATTCCTGGGGCCGTTACCCCCTTTGCTTTGATCAATGAGAGCGCCCGGGCGCTCTCGACGGTGATCCTCGACAAGGCGCTTCTTGACCATGATCCGGTCTGGTTTCACCCTCTGGAAAACACCGCTTCCACCGCTATTCGCCCCGCCGATCTTGTGCGTTTTGTGGAAGCCTGCGGCTTCACGCCGCAAATTCTTGACCTCGCAGCTCCGTTTGAGGGCTGAAACGGCCCCGCTTGCCGGTTGCGTTTCGCTGCGTGCGCCCTCATTTATGAGGGAAGGTATGGAGACTAGGCATGACTGAGATCATCGGCGGCGGTGCGGCGCAAGGACAGGCGGATGCAGATCTGATCAAGGACTCAACGATTGAGACCTTTGAGGCGGATGTTCTCGCCGCGTCCATGAAAGTTCCGGTTATCGTTGATTTCTGGGCGGACTGGTGCGGCCCGTGCAAACAGCTCGGCCCCATGATTGAACGCGCCGTCCGGGCGGCGGGCGGCAAGGTGCGGCTGGTGAAGGTTGATATCGACAAGAACCAGATGCTTGCATCGCAGATGCGCATCCAGTCGATCCCTACGGTCTATGCGTTTTTCCAGGGTCGTCCTGTCGACGGTTTCCAAGGCGCCTTGCCGGAGAGCGAGATCAAGGCGTTTATCGATCGCTTGCCTCAGATGGACGGCGCCGCGGGCTCCATGGGCGGCCCCGATCAGGATTATCTCGCTATGGGCGATGCGGCGTTTGAGGCTGGCGACGTGACGACGGCGGCGCAGTTTTATGCGCAGGCCGCACAGTCGGACCCGGAAAATATTGCCGCGCTTGCGGGGCTCGCGCGCTGTCATCTTGCCCTCGGCGACAAGGATCAGGCGCGCGACACTCTCGCGATGATCCCGGAAGCCAAGCAAAACGACCCAGCGGTGGCGAGCGTCAAGGCCGCGCTTGCGCTAGCCGAGAGCGGTGGTAAGGGCGGTGATCTTGCGGCGCTAGAAGAAGCGGTGGCCGCGGCGCCGGACGATCTTGAAAAACGGTTTGCGCTCGCCAATGGGCTTCTCGGCGCCGGCGCCATGGAATCGGCGATTGACGCGCTTCTCGCGGTCATTGAACGCGAGCGCGACTGGAACGAAGGCGCGGCACGCGAAAAACTTCTGACGGTGTTCGAGGCGCTGGGCCATGGCCATCCCGCCACGGCGCGTGGCCGCCGCCGCCTGTCCTCGATCCTGTTTTCCTAAAGCCCGGAGCAAACGCCCATGAAGGGGACGAAAGGTCCCGCGAGACTGAAAGCGAAGCCGGAAACATTACCCTTGTTTCCGCTTGCTGGCGCCTTGCTGCTCCCCGGCGGACAATTGCCGCTGAATATTTTCGAGCCGCGTTATCTCGCCATGGTGGATGCAGCGCTCGCGGGCGACCGGCTGATCGGCATGGTCCAGCCGCGCGACGAGACCAACCCTGAAAACCCGGCGCTTTACGATGCGGGTTGCGCCGGTCGCATCACTTCTTTCGCGGAAACAGCTGACGGTCGTTATCTGCTCAATCTCACCGGCACCCACCGGTTCCGTCTGGCCGAAGAACTGGCCGGTGATGCGCCCTACCGCAGGGTGCGCCCGGACTGGTCGGCTTTCGGCGCCGATGATGAAACCGACATCACCGCCGATGCGGTCGACCGTGATGCGCTTCTCGCCGCGCTTCGCGATTATCTCGATACGGAGCAATTGGAAGTCGAATGGGAGAAGGCCGCCGCAGCGCCGATCGAGGCGTTGGTGGTGTCGCTCGCCATGGGGTGTCCGTTCCAGCCCAATGAAAAACAGGCGCTGCTCGAAGCCAAAACTCTTGCGGACCAGGCTGAATGCCTCACCGCGCTGATGGCGTTGGCGGGCGGCGGCGATGATGACGGCGCGCCCCTGCAATAGGGCGTTTGCGCAAACAGGAGACATGCGATCATGACGGAAATGGTGCCGCCGGAGCTCGACAAGCGGCTTTTGGAAATTCTTGTCTGCCCCCAGACCCGCGGGCCCCTGGTTTATGACCGCGAGCGCGGCGAGCTTTTGAGCAAAAAAGCGCGGCTCGCCTATCCGGTGCGTGACGGGGTGCCGATCATGCTGACGGATGAGGCGCGCAGTCTTTCCGATGATGAAGTGCGCGCGCTTTAAGCCGCAGCCGCGAGAGGCGCGAACCGGCAAGAGCTGTGCAAGAATTCGGGACAGGCGGGCGTAAAACCGCGCCTTTATGTGCCGTAAGAAAACAGGTTCGGAGACAAAGCGCCGGTGACTGCGCAGGGGGACATCATCGAAGGCGGGGCCAGCGGCGACAAAGTTCGCGCGGCGCTGATCTCGTGCGGTGAGGCGGCGGCGCTCGAGGCCGCCATGCCGGCCCTGTGTGAAGGACTGATTGAAGACAATCCCTTTTTTGCCCCGGCGGCGCTGTTCCCCGCGCTCAAGGCCTATGGCGATGAGAAAACGCGCCTCGCCTGTGTCTGGTTCGGCGAGCGGCTGATCGGCCTGTGGCCCGTCGAGCAACGGCTGTTCTACGCCAAGCTTCCCTATCGTTACTGGGCGACCTGGACACATCCTCATTGCTATTATGGCGCGCCGCTGATCGCGCGCGGATTTGAAGAGACCGCGCTTAAGGAGCTGTTTGCGCTATTATGTGAAAGCGATGAGGGCCGCAGTTTTGTCCGGCTTGGGCGTATCGAGCGGGATGGGCCGGTCTATGCCGCGGCCGCAACGACTGCCGGGTTGGACAAGCGCATGGCCTATGAGGCTGGCGCCATTGCGCGCGCGGCATTGCAGGGCGGGGCGAGTGCGGAGGCGACGCTGGCGGTCCATGTGCGCAAAAAGAAACGCAAGGAATTGCAACGGTTGCGCAACCGCCTCAACGAATTGGGCGAGATTGCCGTACGAGAAGCAACGCCTACGGATGATGTCGCCGCATGGGCGGAGGAATTTCTGCTTCTCGAAGACAAAGGCTGGAAGGGCAAGAAAGGCACCTCCCTGAAATCGAGCGATCACGACGCCGACTGGTTCCGTCAAACATTGAAACGCGCTCATGATGCGGGCGAGCTTCACCTGATGCGCATCGACCTTGACTGGCGGCCCATTGCGATGCTGGCGACGCTCGTCATCAACGGAGCCGGATATTCGCTCAAGATATGCCACGATCCCGATTTCGACCGGTTTTCTCCGGGCGTGATGATCGAGATTGAGGCGATGCGCTCACTATTGGGTCGTGCTGAATTCCGCTTTGCTGACAGTTGCGCCGCGCCGGATCATTCTATGATTAACGGCCTGTGGCGGGCGCGCCGCGTGATCACCGGGCTGAATGTCAGCGGCCGTGGGCTCGTATCGAAAGCGGGGTTAGCGCTGGCGAAAGCGCTTGAACAAGCGCGCGACCGGTTTCCGAAGGAGTAGGGCGATGGCGTTCGATCCCGCATGTCTTTCTGTGTTTTCGGCGCGCTATCCGGCTGCGGCGGCGCGGTTGCGCCACCATCTGACGGACCATCCTCTATTCGCCATGGACCGGCTGGTCGCGCTCGCCCAGACGCTGCCGGAAGCGTCCGTTGAATATAATTCCGGCGAGCTTCCCATTGGTCAAAACCCTGCGGAAACGCCCATGAACGGGCTGTCGGCGGAAGAAACGGTCTGCCGGATCGCGGAAAACAAGTCCTGGATCGTTCTGAAAAACATCGAACAGGACACGGACTATGCGGCGCTTCTTGAAAGCTGTCTTGCCGATGTGGCTCCGGCGGCGCGGGCTGCAACCGGCAAGATGCATATGCGCGAGGGTTTTATTTTTGTCTCTTCTCCTGGGTCGGTGACACCGTTTCATATGGACCCGGAACACAACATCCTCATGCAGGTGCGCGGAACGAAAGTCTTCACGATTTTTCCAAGCGATGCAGATAGTTTCCTCGGCGATGAGGCCCATGAGGTGTTTCATAAGCCGGGCGGACACAGAAACCTTCCTTACCAAGATGAGTATGAAGGCAAAGGCGACAAGATCGAGCTGGCGCCCGGCGATGCGCTTTATGTGCCGGTGAAGGCGCCGCATTGGGTGAAGGTCGGGCCGGATGTTTCTGTGTCGCTTTCCATCACCTGGCGCTCCGAGGCGTCTGACGCTGAGGCGCATTTGCGCCGGGCGAATGGCTGGCTGCGGGCGAGGGGTGTTGCGCCGCCGCGTCCGGGCGACGCCCCGCTGCGCGATCGCGCCGCCGTGCTGGCGTCCCGCGTCATTGAGCGACTTCGACGCTCCTGATCCTTTGATGTCCAGTGCGCTGGCTTCTGACGGCGCGGCGGTGTAAAGAGCGGGACTTTTTTTGATTTTCAGGAGGCAAGCATGGCGGAAATGCTGGATTTTGATGTCCCCGCCAGCGATCTCGTCGCCTGCGCCAGCCCGAAAGAGGCGACGGCGCGGCTCGAGGCGCTATATGAGGAAGCTCATGCGCAGATCCGAGCGCGGTTCGACCGGTATCTCGCCGGCGAGGCGGTCGATGATGTTAATCATGGCGAGGGCGGGGCTGTTTATCCCTATCTGTGCGCCGTGGTGCCGGCGGAGGCCGCGCCGCAGACCTCCAAGCTTGCTCTCGGCCAGATCGCCTCAGTAAGCGTGCATGGCGCCACAGTCACGCAGCCATCGCTGTTCTCGAATTATTTCGAAGAACAGCTTGCGCGGATCATGGACCGGTTTTCGGCGAAAGTTTATGTGGGCCGCTCTTTCACGCCCATCCCGCTCACCTTCGCGCTTGAGAAGGCGACGGCGAACCTTACGGCGGAAAAGCGCAACCATCTTCAATATCATTTCCATACGCCCAATCTCGTCTCCACTAATGACGATATTGTCGACGGTCATTTCATTCTGAAACGTCACGGCGCCATGCCCTTGTCGTTATTTACGGCGGAGCGTATCGATTATTCGCTTCACCGCATTCAGCATTACACCGCGACGAAGCCGGAGCATTTTCAGAATTATATTCTGTTCACGAATTATCAGCGTTATGTTGATGAATTCGTTGAATTCGCCAAAGCGGAAGTTGAGGCGGGCCGCGCCGAAGCGCTGATCGAGCCCGGCGACCGCGTCACCATGAAAGGCAAGGAGCCGAGCGCGCCGCCCACGGCGCGGCTGCCGCAAATGCCGGCCTATCATTTGGCCCAGAAGGGCCATGACGGCGTGACGCTGGTGAATATCGGCGTCGGCCCGTCCAATGCGAAAACGATCACCGACCATCTTGCGGTGCTGAGGCCTCATGTGTGGCTGATGATCGGTCACTGCGGCGGTCTGCGCCGGTCGCAGCGGCTTGGCGACTATGTGCTCGCCCACGCTTATCTCCGCGAAGACAATGTGCTCGACGATGTGTTGCCGCCGTCGGTGCCGCTGCCGACGCTTGCCGAAGTGCAGCTTGCGATGACGCAGGCCGTGCAGGAAGTGTCGAAAGTTGAAAAGCGCGAACTGAAAGAACATTTGCGCACCGGCACGGTTGTCACCACGGGCGACCGCAACTGGGAGCTTCGTTTTGAGCGCAACGCCGTGCGCCTCAATCAGGCGCGGGCCATCGCTATAGATATGGAATCGGCGACGATTGCGGCCAATGGCTATCGTTACCGCGTCCCGTACGGAACGCTGCTATGCGTTTCCGATCGCCCGCTTCATGGCGAAGTGAAGCTGCCGGGCATGGCCGATGCGTTTTATCAGGAGCGCATCAGCCAGCATCTCGATATCGGCCTTCGCGCGATTGATATCCTGCGCCAGGAAGCGCGCGGCGGCACGCTTCATTCGCGCAAGCTGAGAAGTTTTGATGAGCCGTTTTTCCGCTAGGCTTTTTAGTTAGTTCGTCAGCTCGACAAGTTCGATCTTGAAGAGCTTCGGCCAATATTTGCCGGTGACGTAAAGGACGCCGTCTTCACCGGCATGGGCGACGCCGTTGAGAACGTCCGTTTCACCGGGGACGATGTCTTCGGCTTCTAGCAGGCCGCGCAGATCGACGATGCTGGTAACGACGCCAGTCTCAGGATCGATCCTAACCAGCGCATTGGTCTTCCAGACATTAGCGTAGACGGCGCCATCGATCCATTCGAGTTCGTTGAGCTGCTTTAACGGCTTGCCGCGCAGCGTCACCTCGACACGGCGCTGTTCGGCGAAGTTGGCCGGATCGATAAAGCGCAATTGCGGCGTGCCGTCGCTCATGACGAGGCTTTCGCCGTCATAGGTCAGGCCCCAGCCTTCGCCTTTATAGGAATAGCTGTTCTTGAGGGCGAAATCCTCGGCGTCAAAGCGAAACGCCGAGCCTTCGCGCCAGCTCAGCATAAAGATATCGCCGTCTGCCAGCGTTGCGCCTTCACCGAAAAAGGATTGGGGCAAGTCGGTTCTGCGCATGACATCGCCGCTTGTCAGATCCACTTGGCGCAGGGAGGACTGGCCATATTGGCCGGTGGATTCATACAGTGCTCCGTCATGGAAAAAGAGCCCTTGCGTAAAGGCGTCTCGGGCGTGGGGATAGGTTTCAAGAATGCGGTAGCCATAAAGGATCGGCTCAGGCGCCTGCGCCGACGCGGCGCCGATCAACGCAACTAAAACGATACTGATAAGCCGGATTATCTTCACAGCGCTTTCTCATACATACGATAAGTTTTGTAAATCTCCGCGCCCATGTCGAGGAGCATGGTGAGCATGGATTCATTGCTTTCGAGTATCCATGACAGCTCAGAATGAACCACGCCGCGGGAGACATTGGCTTCCTGGGCCATGATGATCATTTTATAGGCGATCGCAGTGCCAACAGGTTTTCTTTGCAGCTTGCGGACAACGCCCATCAGCGGCATGCGCGCGCGCGGCACTGGCTGCATTTTCAGCCGCCATAACAGCTTCGCCCAGTTGAAGGGCAGCAACTTTCCGCCAAAATCGCGGGTGAGGTTGTTGACGTCAGGCAGGACCAGCGCGAACGCCGCCGGTTCGCCGTCATAATAACAGAACACAACATTATGTGGCGAGATGATCGGGCGCAGCTCCGCCGCCATATGCTCGATCTGTTCTTCCGTAAACGGAATAAACCCCCAATTATCGCTCCAGGCGTCATTGAAGATATGAATGACCCGTCTGATCTCCGCTTTGAAATCCGACATGTCGATGTTGCGAAACGAGACTTTGGGATTGGACAGCGCCTTGTCGATAAAGCGTTGGCGCTTTTCCGGCATCAATTGCGGGCGCGGCACATATTGCAGCGCGTGCATGTCCACGGCCTTGTGAAACCCTTCCGCCTCAAGAAGGCGCGCGTAATAGGGCCGGCCATGGGGCATCATCACATAAGGCGGCGTGTCGAAGCCGGAGACGAGAAGGCCTGTTTCCTCATTGATGCAGTTGTTGAAGGGGCCGAGGATCTTTGTCACGCCTTGGCTTTTCAGCCAGTCGCCTGCCGCCGCAATGAGCGCGTGGGCGACCTTCTGATCGTCGATGCATTCGAAAAAGCCGAAATGACCGGCGCCGTCCTGGTGACGGTCGAGATGTGACTGGTTCACCAGCGCCTGAATGCGTCCCGCCGGCGCGCCGTTTTTATAAGCGATCCAGCGTTTCAGTGGCCGGTCCTTGATTGACGGATTCTTGTTGGCGTCAAGCCGCGCCAAAAGCTCATATTCCAGCGGCGCCACATAATTCGGGTCGCCGGCATAGATGTCATTCGCCAGGCGGATAAAGGTTTTGAGATCGGCCGGTGTTTGAACGGCGCGGATTTCCAGCGCGGCGGTCTTGTCGAGCATGCGGGTTTCCTGAGCTGATATTGTCTCGCAGCTTAACGCGAATGAGGGTCTAGTAAAACGCAGCTCAAGCAAAGGCCGTCAATTAAGGTCTATATTGACATGGGCGGCGCTGTCCGCGCTGACGCTGAAAAGGGCCTTCTCCACCGGCGGCGGGGCGAACACGACTTTAGGATTGTTTGAAATCCCCCATGGCTCCGCGGGCAGGCCGAGACCGGTTTTGTCGAAATCGCCATTGGCGTTTTCATCGTGATAAGCCGAGAGCGCGAAAAGCCCGCTTTCCGGCGCATGCAGGCAGAGTTTCGTCACTGGCGCCTTGGCGGCGAACCTGACCTGATCGAGACGGCCGCGCCCGCGCAGAAAGCCTTCTTCCCTGTTCGGAAAGAGATCCACCGTGACGAGACCCACACTCTTCTTCACACCCGTGACAAGAACGCGGATTTCATTCGCCGCGCCAGTACAGCTGACATGCTCGAAGGCGAAATCCGTTTCACTCAGCTCCACTTTCTTGGCGAAAGCCGGCGCGGCTGCGCCCGCTAAAAATATTGCTGCGATGATCCCGACAGATTTCACTTTGGCCACCTCATCAAACATTTAACGCCAGCACTCACATAGTCGCTTTGAAGGCCGACCCTAGGGCTCAAATGCGGCGGTTTTGCGCCTGACGCATTTGTGACCACCGCGTTAGTCAGCCCCCTTAGCAAGGGTTTGCGACAGGGTTATGTCGCCGCCCTGACGGGCGTTCCGGGCTGCGGTGAGAACAGGGCGGCTGCTCAGGCGGCCCCGTCGACGCGCGCAGAAGGAAAAGCCTCGGCAAGCGCGCCATAGGCGGCGACAAGCCGGTCGATGTCCTCATTCGTATGTGCGGACGACACCGCCAGACGCAGGAGCGATTCCTTGCCCGGGGTGCCGGGCGGGATGGCCATATTTACGTAAACGCCCTGATCCAGAAGGAAACGCCATGCATCGAAGGCGTCTTCCCTGGTTGGCAGGAGCACTGAAATAACCGGTGCCGGCTTGGCGGCGAGGCGAAGGCCAAATTGCACGAAAGCGCCGTGAAGACGCCGCGCATTCTCCCAGAGTTTCTCGCGGATTGCCGGGTTCTCGCTGATATTGGCGAGCGCTGCTCCAGCCGAGGCGATTGTTGATGGAGAAGGCGAGGCGGTGAACCGGTAGGGATTGGAAGCGAACCGGATATATTCTGCTTCCGGATGATTGGACGCCATGAACCCGCCAATTGACGCGAGCGCTTTTGAAAAGGTGCCGGTGTAAAAGTCGATCTTGTCCATCACGCCTTCGGCCTCGGAAACCCCCTTGCCGGTCTCGCCATAGACGCCGAAAGAATGCGCTTCGTCGACGAGAAGGTGTGCGCCGTGTTTATGGGCGACCTCGACGAATTCCTTAACCGGAGCAATGTCGCCATACATCGAATACATGCCTTCGATGCAGACCAGCTTGCCGTTATATTTTGGATCGAGCCGGGAGAGGCGTTTATCAAGGCTTTCCGGATCGTTGTGGCGGAACCGGACGGTCTCCGCGCCGGAGAGCTGACAGCCGTCATAGATGCAGGCGTGGCAGTCTGCGTCGATCAGGACGACGTCTTCGTTGCGGTCCACAAATCCGGCGATTGCGCCGAGGTTGGCAGCATATCCGGTTGAGAAAACAACGCAGTTTTTCATCGAGAGAAAGTCTGCGATGTCACGCTCGAGTTTTGTATGCCCGGCGAAGGTGCCGTTGGCGACGCGCGATCCGGTGGTGCCGGTGCCGTCATGGTCAAGGGCTTCTTTCGCCGCCGCAATCGCCCTGGGTTCGAATGTTTGTCCGAGATAATTATGGGTGCCCGCGAGCACGGTTTCGCGGCCTTTAATCTTGGCGCGCGTCGGCCCTAGCACCTCTTCCATAACCACGGTGAAAGGGTTTTTTCCTGCTGCGGACAGTTGATCCAAGAGCGCCGCATTCTTTTCGAATTTGTCAAACAGGCTCATTGTCAGGTTTGTTCTTTCTTGATCTTGTGAATGGCGTCCACAAGCTCGCCAATGGTCTTGATCTCGGAGATCGTGTTGACCGGAATAGAAATGTCGTAATTATCCTCGATATCCATAACGACATCGAGAAGGGAAACGGAATCGATCTCGAGATCCGCAATGATGTCGGTCTCGCGCGTCAGTTTCACGCCCTTTTCGTTGAGCGGCTCGAGGAGCGCTGTGATTTTGTGGAATACGAGATCGTCGTCTTCCTGAATGCCGGACATGAGTGTATCTCCCTGGCGGCGTCGAACGTTGTCGCGCCGCGTCCGATTAAAGCAAATCGTGTTCTTGATACCAACAGGCGGTTTTTGCAAATCCTTCTTTCAGCGGTGTCTTGGGCCTCCAGTCACAGGCCGCATCAAGGAGGTTTTCCCGTGCGACCCAGTCGGGATGAAAAAACTCATTGATCTGGCCTTCCCGCACGCTGGGCGTGTGTCTGAGCGCGCCTTCCACCGTTCGCACAATCCCATGATAGCCCGCGATCAGGGGCCGTGGAACCGCAATCGGGCGGGGCCGCTTGCCAAGAACATCGCCCAGGGCCGCGCCGATTTCGCTCCAGGCCCAGCCTTCCGGGCGCTCGTCGCCAACCTCATAGACGGCGCCTGAAGGCGCGTTGACGGCGGCGAGCAGCGCCCCTGCGGCGTCCTCAACATAAAGGATCGAGGCGCGGGCCGCGGGATCGGTCTTCGGCGCTAGGGCGAAGCCGGTTTTGACCAGCTTGAAAAAGGGCAGGGTCACCATGTCCCGGGGGCCGTAAATCGCCGGCAGGCGCAGCGCCCGCCAGTCGCCGCCGGGCTCCGCGACAGCGCTTTCGCTGTCCGCCTTGCTGCTGGCGTAGGGCGAGACATCGGGCCGGCGCGCCGACATGGAGGAGGCGTGAATGAGTTTCGCGCCGGCGTCTTTGGCGGCGCGGGCCGCCGACCGCGCGCCCGCAACATTGACGCGTTCATAATCGGCGCGCTCGCGCGCATGGGTGAGCCCGGCGAGATGGAAAAACACATCCGCATCCTTGGCGAGCGCGGCGAGCGCGGTTTCATCCTCAAGCGGGCCTTTGACGGCGCGCAGCTTGCCGGCCTGCGGCAGCCGCGCCGGATCGCGCGCCAGGGCTGCAACGTCCCAGCCTTCTTGCAAAAGCAGATCAATAAGCGCGGCGCCGACAAAGCCGGTGCCTCCTGTTAGCGCAGCTTTCATTCTGACTTCCGGCGGCTAGAGCGTTTTCAGGAAAAACAGATACCGTTTTTCCGCCGAAAAAGCGACCAAACTAGACGCGCGCTTCAGCGAGCGGGCGCGGCTCTTCTTCTTCGCCTGCGTCTTCGGTAAAGGCGCCGCTTTGATATTTCTGTTTCACTTTCGCGCGTGACAGTTTGCCTGACGACGTCATCACCATTGAGTGCGGCCGGGCGAGCACGATTTCCGCCGGCGCGCCCACTGCGTTTTGCACGACGCTGGCGATTTCACGTTTCAGCGCCGCCAGCGCTTCGGCGTCCATGCCCCGGCGTTCCGCGACGACGACAATGCGTTCGCCACGGCCGTCATCGACGGAAAAGGCGGCGACGCCGCCGCCGCGCACGCCAGCGACTTTTTCAACCGCCCACTCGATGTCTTGCGGCCAGATATTACGGCCGTTGATGATGATGAGATCTTTGGCGCGGCCGGTAATCACAATCTGACCATTGAGGAAGTAGCCCATGTCGCCAGTGTCGAGCCACTCGCCGTCATACATCGCGTTGGTGGCGTCAGCGTCGGAAAAATAACCCGGCGTCAGGCTCGGCCCCTTGATGAAGATGCGGCCCACATGGCGCTCGTCGCAAAGCTCGCCATTCTCATTGCGCACGATGATCTCATGACCCTCAAGCGCGCGTCCGCAAAGGACGAAGCCGCGTGTGTTTTCCGGCGATGTCAGCGCAGAGGCGGGCTGGGCGACGCCAGAGCGCGTATAATGACGCATGTCGACTTCATCGACGGTCACCGGCGCGCCAAGCTCAGGGAAGGAAATCGCGAGCGTCGCTTCGGCCATGCCATAGCTCGGCGTGAAGGCGTTGCGATTGAAGCCGACCGGACCGAAGGCGTCTGCGAATGCGTTCAACGCTTCAGGGCGCACCATGTCGCCGCCTATGCCGGCGACACGCAATGTGGAAAGATCGATTGCGCCGGGCTCGGCCCGGCCGGAACGCTTCGCCGCGAGATCATAGCCGAAAGACGGGCTGTAGGTGATCGTCGTCTTGAGGTCGGTCATGATGCGAAGCCACAGAAGCGGACGGCGCACAAAGTCCGAGGTTGCAAGGAAATCAACCGGCACCTGCGCGGTCATGGGCGTCAGCACAAAACCGATCAGGCCCATATCGTGATAGAGCGGCAGCCAGCTTGTCGCGCGGTCGCCGGGCTGCAGACCCATGCCATGACGCGCGATCGCCGTCAGGTTAGCGCAGACCGAACGCTGCATGCCGATGACGCCCTTGGGCGCGCTTGTCGATCCTGACGAGTATTGAATGTAGCAATAGTCGTCCGGTCCGAAGCGCTGCGGTTCGGCGCCGTCGCCGTCAAGCGCATCGAGACCGACGAAGCTGTAAACGGCTGCGCCGCCGGCTTTGTCCGCCGCTTCGTCTAGGAATTCGCGCAAGGTTTCCGGTCCGATCGCGGCGGCGGCTTTCGCGCCTGCAATCATCTGTCGGATCTGGTTGATATAGCCGTCCTTGCCGCCAAGATTGACGGGCATCGGCATGGGCGCAGGAATAAGGCCCGCATACTGACAAGCAAAGAACGTGACGATGAATTCAGGGCTCGTCTCGGCGATGACGGCGAGTCGGTCGCCGCGTTCGAATCTGCCGGCGAGCTTTGCTGCGAGCGCGAGCGCTCGCTCACGCAATGCGGAATAGGACAGCGTAGCGGCGACATCGCCGCGCAGGTTGAAGAAGGTGTAGCCAGTCTCGCCTTGTGCGGCGTAATCGAGCGCGTCGCAAAGAGTCGCAAAGCCGCTGAGTTTCAGCGGCAGCGCCTCATTGCGGATCGGCAAAGCCGTCTGCTGCTCCGTTTGCTGACTGACGGTCATGATACGCCCCGCACTCTCTCCGGCTATCCCGGCTCTTTAACCGCCGGACGGAAAGCCGGCCTGCATGCGCCGCAAGCAGCGCGTCATGGGCGTATGCCCCTCGCCCCAACCCATGACATTAGCCATATGGTTCCGGGTAATCTTGAGCCGATACAAGGCCTTGGGTCAACGGGCAAGCCCTAGATGGGGTTTGACGGACCCTCAGCGCTTCAAGATTTGCGGCCGGATATTACAGCATGTTGCAAAGCGGGCACGATAATTGATCGCGCATCGCGGTTTGCGACGCTCTGGCTTCTTGAACCGCCGGGGCGGCAGGCCTAATTTCGCGACGCAAGGCGCCGGTCACGATCGCCGTTGCAGGTTTGGATTTTTGACCCACTGACCCCCCGAGGAGCGCCTGATGCGCCTGTTTATTGGCTATAAAGCCTGGAAAGAGGAAGAGTATCTCCTCAACCGGATGACATTCGACGACCTCGTAAAGGCCTATGTGACCTATCCGGCGATCCAGGTGTATGCGCTGATCCTGATCGCGGCGGTGACGGCGGGGGTCGCCACGATCCAGTCTATCCCCTTGTTTTTCCTTTCACTTGTTCTCGGCGCGCTGATTTTCCCGATCGCCTGGTACATTACGCACCGCTTCATTCTGCATGGAAGCTGGATGTATAAGACCCCCTGGCTCGCCGGGCTGTGGAAGCGGGTCCATTACGACCATCACCGCTATCCCAATGATTTGTCTGTGCTTTTCGGCGGCCTCCATACGACGTTGCCGCCAATATTGCTGATCGCCGGGCCTGTGGGCTGGCTCATCGGCGGACTGCCCTGCGCCTGTGCGGCGGTGGCGGGCACGGTCACGATGACCATGTACACGGAATTCCTTCACGCCGGAGAACATCTCGCCTTCGAACCGAAGTCGAAATTCTGGCGCGACATCAAGCGGCGTCACCTCGCCCACCACTTCCACAATGAAAACGGCAATTACGGCATCGCCGAATTCTTCTGGGACCGGACGTTCGGCACGTTCTATCCTGAAACGGCGGATGCGCCGCGCAGCGCCACGGCACGCAATCTTGGTTACACAGACGAAATGGCCGAGAAGTTTCCTTGGGTAAAAGAGCTGACAGAGGCCGAGGCTGGTCCGCGTAAGGCAATGCGCAATCGTGGCGCGGTTTCATAGGATTTCTTGTTTGCGCTCTTTCTCCGGCGCACATGGAAATCTCCATTGTTTATTCCCCAGCCCCCGGATCCGACCCCGGCGGGCTGTGCTGCGTCTCGCCCTTGTAACTTTTAGTTGATTTTGCCCAAGGGCTTTGTCAGGTTTCGCGCCGACATCAACTAGGGGGCTGGTTGAAGCGCGCGCGGGGAGTCCATCCCGTTGCTGCGGCCATGCCGGCGGCCATCAATCAAGAAAAATTTTTTCAGGAGAGGTTAAGACATGAGCTTAGCGCTTTGGCTGGTCATTGGGGCCGGCTTGCTTGCCATCGCTTACGGCGCATTCACCGCCAATAAGGTCTTGTCGCTGCCCACAGGCACCGACCGCATGAGAGAAATCGCCGCCGCTATTCAGGAAGGCGCGCAGGCCTATCTCAACAAACAATACACAACCATCGCTATCGCAGGCGCGGTTGTGTTCATCGTTCTTCTGCTCGCTTTCAAACTCGATTTTGTTCCGGCGTTCGGTTTCGCGATTGGCGCGGTTCTTTCTGGCGCCGCCGGGTTCATCGGCATGCTTGTTTCCGTGCGCGCGAATGTGCGCACAACGCAGGCGGCAAGCGAGAGCCTCCAAAAAGGTCTTTCCGTTGCGTTTGACGCAGGCGCGATCACCGGCATGCTTGTCGCCGGCCTCGCATTGCTCGGGCTTGTTTCCTATTACGCGATCCTCACCGTCGGCATGGGCCATGCGCCTGAAAGCCGTTCGGTAGTGAACGGCCTGATTGCCCTGTCGCTTGGCGCGTCGCTCATCTCCGTGTTCGCGCGTCTCGGCGGCGGCATCTTCACCAAGGGCGCAGACGTTGGCGGCGACATGGTCGGCAAGGTTGAAGCCGGCATTCCCGAAGACGATCCACGCAACCCGGCGACGATCGCTGACAATGTCGGCGATAATGTGGGCGATTGCGCTGGCATGGCCGCCGACCTTTTCGAAACCTATGTCGTCACCGTTGCGGCGACGATGGTGCTGGGTTCGATCCTTTTTACCGCCGACGCTGCGCAGTTCATGTTCTACCCGCTCGCCATCGGCGCGGTCTGCATCCTGACCTCTATCGCCGGCACGTTCTTTGTGAAGCTCGGTAAAGGCTCCACGAACATCATGGGAGCGCTTTACAAAGGCCTTATAGTCACTGGCCTGACTTCGCTTGTCGCGGTCGGGATCGTGACGTTCCAGATGTTCGGTTTTTCTGAAACCATCGGCCAGACGGAACAGGGCGCGCCCTTCACCGGCCTCTCGCTGTTTCTTTGCGGTGTGCTTGGCCTTGTCGTTACGGGTCTCATCGTCTGGATCACCGAATATTACACCGGCACCGCCTATCGTCCGGTGAAGTCAGTGGCGAAATCGTCGGAGTCCGGTCACGGCACCAACGTCATTCAGGGCCTTGCTGTCTCCATGGAGGCGACGGCGCTGCCGGCGATCGTCATCGTTGTGGCGATTGTCACCGCCTATAATCTCGCAGGCCTTTTCGGCATTGCGACGGCGGTGACGACCATGCTTGCGCTCGCCGGCATGATTGTCGCTCTCGACGCCTTTGGTCCGGTTACGGACAATGCGGGCGGCATCGCGGAAATGTCGGGCCTTGAAGGTTCAGTCCGCGACACCACCGACGCCCTCGACGCTGTCGGCAACACGACCAAAGCCGTCACCAAGGGCTATGCAATCGGTTCGGCGGGCCTTGGCGCGCTAGTGCTGTTTGCAGCCTACACCAAGGATATTGAGCACTTCATCACGCTCGCCAATGCGCCCGGCTCCACCGTGCATCCTTATTTCAAAGGCATGACGGAGCTGACCTTCTCGCTGTCTAACCCCTATGTGATTGCGGGCCTTCTGATTGGCGGCCTGTTGCCTTACCTCTTCGGCGGCATCGCCATGCAGGCTGTCGGCCGCGCAGCGGGCGCTATCGTTGAGGAAGTGCGCCGCCAGTTCAAAGAAAAGCCGGGCATCATGCAGGGCACCGAAAAGCCGGACTATGCGCGCGCGGTGAATATGCTGACGGGCGCTGCGATCAAGGAAATGGTCGTGCCGTCAATGCTGCCGATCCTGTCCCCGCTCGTCGTCTACTTTGTCGTGCTGGCGGTCGCCGGGAAAGTCGCGGCCTTGTCCGCGGTCGGCGCCATGCTGATCGGCGTCATCGTCACCGGCCTCTTCGTCGCCATCTCCATGACGGCCGGCGGCGGCGCCTGGGACAACGCCAAGAAATATATCGAAGACGGCCATCACGGCGGTAAGGGTTCCGAAGCCCACAAAGCCGCGGTGACCGGCGATACGGTGGGCGACCCATACAAGGATACGGCGGGCCCGGCGGTAAACCCGATGATCAAGATCACCAATATCGTTGCGCTTCTGCTTCTCGCGGCGCTCGCCGGTTAAGCGGTACAACATAGACGAAAAGAAAAGGGCCCCATTCGGGGCCCTTTTTGTTATAAGAAGCCGTCCAAGGAGAAGGGATAAACCATGACTGAAACCGCCCGCGCTTTTTTGATGTTTGTCGGCGACGCAGAAAAAGCGCTTTCGCTTTATGAAAAGACTTTCGCCAGCGCCGAGATTGTTTCCGTCGAGCGCTATGGTGACGAAAACGAGGCCATGAAGGGCCAGATCAAATTTGCTGAAATGCTGCTGGGCGGCCAGCGCTTCATCCTCAATGACACGCCGCCCGTGCATGACTTCACCTTCACTCCGTCCATGTCCATCTTCGTCGATGTGGAAACTGAAGTGGCTTTGGACTCAGCATTCGCCGCCCTGTCGGCAGACGGGAAAGTGATGATGCCTCCGGACAATTATGGCTTCAGCGAAAAATTCGCCTGGGTGTCGGACCGTTTCGGCGTCTCGTGGCAGATCAATCTTCCAGCTTCGTGAGCGTTGATCAATCCACGTAAAACACGTTTTTCGGAATCTCGCGGCGTTTGATCGACGTGTTCCGTAAAATGACGTCCGCGAGCGTGGTTTTCTTGACCATATTCTGTTCCACGCGGGTCAGGTCGCGCTCCCACCAGAAGCGGTCATGATCGCGCAGCGCCGAAAACTGCATCACGACAATCGCGCGGAATGTTTCGCCAAGCTGCGAGCCCTGACGCGCGAGGGCGTCCTCGGAAATGCCGCCGACCCACAGATCGACTTCATCCACATCGCCATAGGCGAGGCGCAATTTTTCCTGCAGTGCAGGGTCTGAGGTGATGTCGTCGAAATCCTTATGCGGCTTCAACCCGATGGCTTTGCGCACATCGTTGAGGCAGGGCAGGCCGCGATCGCGACCGCGCTGGATATTCAGCGAGGCGAGATCGAAACCGCCTGCGCCCGGCGGTCCGAAGAGAAAGTTTCTGAGATCATCAACAATCATGTTATCATAGGTCTGGCTTTCTTGCGCAGCGAGTCCGCGCAGAACCGGATCGATGTCATTGCGTTTTTTCAGGAGCAAGGGCGCGTTGAAAAACGCGTCGCGCAGGGGCAGGTGGCCCGCAGGGATTTCATTGCCGCGCCGATTGACGCGCATGATCCGGGCATTGATCAGCGTATGGCCAAGGCGCCAGGCGGCCCCGGAAAATTCGGTGAAAAGACCCGGATCGCCGGGCGTGTAACCGCCATAGCGCGGTAGGGGGCGCTTGCCGATCAGGGCGGGGAGAAATTCGTCATAGGTGATGATCTGGATTTCCGCGATCACCATGCGCCGCGCGGCCTGAAAAACGTCGTCGCCTGAAAGCCACGGCCGCGTACGCCGGATATGATCGGCCCAGCGATTATGCTCACGCACAAACAGCGTGTGCATGACGGTCAGCCCCACCTGCTCGTTTGAGCGTACATCGCCGGCGACAAACAGGTCCGCCGGATCAATCGGTCCTTCATTGGCGTTTGGAAGAAGGCTTGTGTTGAAGGGCAATAGATCGCCGGCGCTGGTTTTCAGGCGGCCTGTGCCGTCATTGGCGCGCAGCGCCGCCGCGCGTTCGTTGCTGGAGCCGTAAACTTGCGATCCGTCGAGCCAGGAGGTGATCTCGTTCATCTGCTCGCGTGGATTGGAAAGATCGGTGCCCGTCTCTTCGTCGAAAATGGCGCGGTCGAACCGGATCCATTTGTTCCCTTCGGAGAACGGATCGAAATGCGCATCGCCCAGGGGAACGGGAATGTCATGCGAGCGGTCGTCCGATTTAACGCCGTCGCCCAGCGCAAAATCATGATCGATGAACTGTCCCCACTGCCACAGGAAGTCGCTGGTGCCGAACGGGTTCGGATAGGATTGGCCAGCCTGATCGACGACAATATTGGAGATTTCCCGTGGGCTTTTGCGCAACGGGCCCGACATGCCGGAAATTCCGTCTGAATAGTCGTTGGGCATCATCCGGATCAGCTGTGAAAAGGCGGCGCCGGCGGACGGGTCGCGGCGGTTATTGCCCGAGCCGTCAAAGCTCCTGACCTCACGTCCCTGATGGAAGGCGGGCGCCGCTGGTCCCAGGCGGTCGCGTAGGCGCGCCTTCACCTGCGCCTTGACGTCCCGTTCAATATTCTGCGCCGGGGCTTGCGTGTCGGCGCGGTAATCCTTGTCCTTGCGGGCGTCGGCGCCCGCACTCATGATCAGCGCCGCCGCGCTCGCGCCCAATAAAATTCCTACCCGCATGGTCCGCCCCTAACGCAAAGTCCCTTACTTCGCGGCACTATCCCTCTTTTTAGGGGCTGTTTTCAAGGAAAAGCGGCGCCGCGAGCATGAAGTTTCGTTGACGTGCGCGCCTTAAAGGCGAGGCGTGCTGAAGACTCACACGCGGGGGGCGCAGGGCTTGAATGACTAGAACCGGCGACAAAAAAGCCAGCCGCGTTGAGGCGCGACCGGCTTTCAGCGTTGGGTGGTTATAGTCTAGTCAGCGAGACATTCGGCCAGCGCCGCGTCATAGGCGGTTTTTTGCTGCTGATAGTAAGCGCTCTCCTGCGCATAGCGCGCATCGGCCTTTTGCTGCTTGTCGGCTTTCACCGCCTGACCGCCTGCGGCGCCCGCTGCGGCGCCTGCGGCTGCGCCATAGCCGGCCTTATCGCCAATCACTTCACCGGCGACCGCGCCAATTGCGGCGCCCACGGCCGTGCCTTTGAGCACCTGTTTATTGCCCGCGTCCTGCTGCACCGGAACGGGGGTCGTCGCCGGATCAAAGCCGGTTTCCGCAGTCGCGAAGCTGCGGCAGTTGCGGGGCTCACTGGCGACGACGGCGCTATCGGCTTCAAATGCGGCGGTTTGCGCGCTTTCATCTTCAAACGCGCCTGTCATCGCGGCGCCAACAGCAGTGACCGCCAGCGCGGCGCCAATTCCCGTTGCGATAATCAAACTCTTACGCATGGCTAACTCCTATGTTCTGACACCGATGGTGGGTGCAGACGCGCTGCGCCCCCGGCGATGGAGCGCAAACGGTTGCGCTGATGGAGAGTTCCGCAAAAACATTTTTATGGGTCAGTCAGCCATGGCGTTTACGGTGTTTTCCCAATAGACAAGCGGCTCACGCAGAAAAGATGAAATATCGGTCATGACGCCTCAAACGGGAATTTCTTTCGACGCTATTATCTTTGATTGTGATGGCGTGCTGGTCGATTCAGAGGTGCTCTCGATCAAGGGGGAGCGCACTGCGCTTGAGGCGTTCGGGATTTTTTATTCGCCTGAAGACTATGTGCGCAAATTTGTAGGTCTCCATGACCGCGCGTTTTTCGATGCGCTGCGCGATGATTATCGCAAGGCCCATGACCGCAACGCGCCGGAAGGTTTTGAAGAGCAGATTCTGGAAGGCCGCCGTCGCGAGCGGCACTTGCTGACGGCGGTCGCTGGCGCTGATGTTGCGCTTAAAAAGGCGCGGCTCTATGCGCGCGCGATTGGCGTCGCTTCATCCTCGCGCGCGCATTTTCTGACGTCGAAGCTTGAACGGACCGGGCTTTACGATCTGGCGCACCCGCATGTTTATTCCGCCGATCTTGTCGCCCATGGTAAGCCGGCGCCGGATATTTTCCTCTATGCAGCGGAAAGGCTCGACGTCGATCCCGCACGGTGCCTGGTTCTTGAAGACAGTGAAAACGGGGTCAAAGCCGGTGTCGCAGCGGGTATGACCGTTTGGGGGTTTCTTGGCGGCGGTCATATTTTCGATGGCCATGGGGAGCGGCTCCTCAATGTCGGAGCGGCGCAGCTTGCAAAAAATTTCGCCGATTTCACGGATCAACTTGACGCGCTTTATCAGAACACCGAACACTCAGCCTTATGAGTTTTGCATCGGACAATTGGGCGGGCGCCGCCCCTGAAATTCTGGACGCCATTATACGCGCGAATGATGGCGCAGCTCCCGGCTATGGCGGGGACACGCTGACAAAAAAGGTGGAGGCGAAGTTCGCTGAAATCTTTGAACGCGATTGTGCGGTTTATTTTGTGGCGACCGGCGGGGCTGCGAACGGTCTTGCGCTTTCGGTGATGACGCCGCCTTACGGCATGGTGCTGTGTCATGAGGAAAGCCATGTGCAGATGGATGAATGCGCCGGGCCGGAGTTTTTCACCGGCGGCGCCAAGCTGCTTCCCATTGCCGGCGAGAACGGCAAGCTGAGCGCCGATGCAATCCGCAAGACATTAAAAGGATTTCCTCACCGCCCGCCCCATGGCGCCCCCGCGAGCGCCTTGTCGCTGACCCAGGGAACCGAATGCGGGACGCGTTATTCCGTAGATGAAACGTCTGTGGTTTGCGCCGCCGCGTGCGAGGCGGGCTTGTCCGTGCATATGGATGGCGCGCGTTTCTCCAACGCGGTCGCTGCGTCCGGCGCCAGTCCTGCGGAACTGACCTGGAAGGCTGGCGTTGACGTCCTTTGCTTCGGGGGCACCAAAAACGGATGTATTGCGGCGGAGGCGGTGATCTTCTTCGACCGTCACCGGGCCATGGATTTTGAATTCATGCGCAAGCGCGCCGGTCATCTGTGGTCGAAAATGCGTTTTATCGCGGCGCAGTTCGACGCTTATCTCGAAGACGGACTGTGGCTGAAGCTGGCGTCCCATGCGAACGCCATGGCGCAACGGCTCTCCTCCGGCCTTGCTGCGATTAATGGCGTCTCGATCATGTATCCAACGGATATCAACGAGCTTTTCGTGACCTTTCCGGATGGCGTTGCGGATAAACTCCGCGACGGCGGCGATATTTTCTATCCCTGGATCACGCCCGGCGATCCGGCGGACGGGCGCGGCCACCGGCTCATCTGTTCGTTTCGAACGACTGAGGAAGAAGTGGACGAGTTTTTAGAGCGTGTCAGAAAAGTCTGCGATTAAGCCTCTTTCGACCACCACCGCCGGGTTGTCCAGCCGAGCAGCAATACGAACAGGATTGCCGCGCCGAGCATCATCCAGCCGAGCCATGGCTGGTCGGTCATTAACGCGCCGATGGAAACAAAGGCGTAGATCGGCGGCGCCATACCGATGGCGGACGTCCATAAAAACGTGCGGAACGGAACCGGGGCCACGCCGGAGCCGTAATTGACCACCGTATAAGGGATCAGCGGTATCATCCGTATCAGGAGTAAAAAAGGCGTTCCGCGCTTTTTCACGGCGTGCTCGAAATGAGTGAGACGCTCCGCTGACATGAAGCGATGGACCAGCGGCCGGGCGATCGTGCGGGCGAGGAGAAAAGCGAGCGCGGCCGCAATCATGGCGCCGACCCATGTGAGGACGAAGCCTTCGGCGCGGCCGAAAACCATGCCGTTGGCGACGGCCACAGTTTCAGCGGGCAGAGGCAGGAAGGAAACAATGACCATGGCGGCGACCGCCATCACCGGCGCCCATGGCCCCATCTCTTCGATCAGCGCCTCATAACGCTCGCTGTCCCACAGAAAAGACCAGAAGGCGGGATCAAGAAATTCCATGCAGCGATCCCCTTGTTTCGCGATCTGGTGGAAAGCCCATGATGGCGCGGCTTTTCCCCGTGGCAAGCGTTCTCTCGGCGAGCCGCCGCGGCAGCAAGACAGGACGAGGACCGGTTAGGCGGTCCAGCCCGCGGTCTCGCGGCGAGCGATGGTTTCGAGGAGCATGGTCATTTCCGGCGCATCATTGAGGCAGGGGATGGCGGTGAATGCCTCGCCGCCCGCCGCCGTAAAGGTCTCGCGTCCGGCGATGTCGATCTCTTCAAGGGTCTCAATACAGTCGGCGACAAAACCCGGCATGATGACGCCAAGCTTTTTCACGCCCTCGCCGGCAAGGCGTTTGATCGTATCTTCCGTTGCGGGCTCCAGCCATTTTTCCCGTCCGAATTTCGACTGGAACGCCAGCGGCGCAAAATCCTCCGTCCACCCCATTCTCGCCCGCAAGAGCCGCGCGGTCTTGGCGCAATGGCAATGATAAGGATCGCCGAGATCGAAATAGCGCTGCGGCAGGCCATGGAAAGAAATAACCACGCGCTCCGGCGCAAAATCCTGAGCGGCAAGATGACGGCGCGTCACGGCGGCCAGCGCCTCGATATAATGCGGCTCGTCGTGAAAGGCTGGCGCGGTGCGCAGCGCCGGTTGCCAGCGCATGGCTTTGACGGCGTCGAAGACGGCGTCCGCGACGCTGGCGGTCGTCGTCGCGGAATATTGCGGATAGAGCGGAATGACGAGAATGCGTTCGCATCCGCTCTCTTTCATCGTCTCAAGGCGCGAGGCGACGGACGGATTTCCATAGCGCATGGCCCAATCCACGGTGACGCCGTTCAGCCGCGCCGCGAGACCTTCCGCCTGCGCGCGGGTGTAATAGCGCAAAGGGCTCTCATTGCTTTCGCTGCGCCAGATCTTGGCGTAGTTGCGCGCTGTCGCCGCTGGGCGGACATTGAGAATGACGCCATGCAGAATGGGCAGCCACAAGGCGCGGGGCAGATCCACAATGCGCTCGTCGCTCAGAAATTCGCTGAGATAGCGGCGCACGGCGCCAGGCGTCGGTTCGTCGGGCGTGCCGAGATTGACGAGCAGAACGCCAATTTTCGAAGGGGCGAGCGGGGGGTGATCCGCCGGCAAGGGAGAGGGCGCGCGCCCGTCTGTTTCCGTCATCATAACTTCTCTGTTCGCTTTCTTTGCGATCATTTCTCTGGTGAATTGACGATTTCCACCAGCCTTGTGGCAAAATCCGCCCCTTTGTCACAATAGTGAAACATAAAAAATAGAGGGTGCGCGCGACTTTGTGAGGCGGCGCTCTCGGTGCGCCGGACCTGTATCACGGCGCGGCCGGAAAAGGCAGACATGGATATTGATATCGGATTTTGGGCCGCCATCGGCTTTGCTTTCGCAGCCTATGCGGTCGTCGGCAATGACGCGCTGCAGACCCTCGGCACCTTTATCAATTCAAACCGCCGCCTTCCCTGGTGGGCGCTGTTTCTGTTCGCCTCCACCGTGCTCGTGATTGTCTTCGCCTATGGCTACATCACCAATGGCGGGGACCCGTCCTATGGGCGTCTCAACAATGTAGAGAAATATCCGATCCTGCAGCCAACCTGGTATTACGCAATTCCGCCGTTAGTGCTGGTCATCATCACGCGGCTCGGCATTCCGGTTTCGACGAGCTTCATGATCCTGTCGATCTTCGCGACGCTCGACGGCATGTATTCCATGCTGATCAAGTCGCTGATGGGTTACGCCGTCGCTTTCGTAACCGGCGGCGTTATCTATGTGGCGCTGGCGCCGACGCTGGAGCGCTGGTTTTTGAAAACCGCCGAACAGCAACACGCGCCTGTCTGGGTGTTGCTGCAATGGATATCCACGGGCTATCTCTGGTCTGTCTGGCTGATGCAGGATTTCGCCAACATCTTCATTTTCCTGCCGCGGGGCGTCGATGCGTCGGGCGCGCCTGCCCTCAACCCTTATGAAGCCAGCATCGCCATCGGCGGCATTATTGTTCTGCTCGCCTACACCTTCTGGAATGGCGGCGGTCCGGTGCAGAAAGTGCTGAAGTCGAAAACGAACGTCACCGATATTCGCTCGGCGACGATTATCGATTTCACCTATGCGTCGCTGCTTTTCTACTTCAAGGAAGTGAACAATATCCCGATGTCGACGACCTGGGTGTTTCTGGGGCTGATCGCCGGCCGGGAATTCGCCATCGCGACGCTGGATAAAATCCGCTCGCCCGGCGACACGGCGAAAATCGTTCTGACCGACATTGGCAAGGCGACGGTCGGCATCATCATCAGCGTTGTGCTGGCGCTTGGCTTGCCTTTTGTGGCGCAGTCACTCGCCGGCTAATCGCTCGGAGCCGTTCGGTCTTTCGCCGGTTTGAATTTCGCAGCCTTGTCTTTGACGCGGTAGCGCGCCTCGTCCTGACGGCGAAAACGGCGCCGCATCGCCTCATCGTCATCTTTCTGGGTGTATGTCGCGACGGACTTCTGCGCTTCGCGGCTGTCACGCAGTCCAGCCGGTTTGCGCGCCGTGCGATCTTTCAGGCGATATGAGGGGCGACGGCCATGTTTGACGAGATCGGGATCATCCTTGAGCGCGAGAAGCCCCAAAAGGCCATCGGAACGGGCCTCGGCGTTGCGTAGATACCAGATGATAACGACGGCGAAACTCGCGACGATCAGGAAAAATTCGATGCTGTCCATGGCCGTTCCATCATCCTTTCGCCGCCGATGATAGTCCCTCTTCCGGGGGCAAGGAAATATCAGGCGGCGGCGCAGTTTACCATGCAAGCTCCATGCTACGGCATGGTCAGACGTTAACCCTGAGCGTTTTCATGGACCGCCTGTGCGGATCAATCTAGACAGGCTGTCTTACTGAGGCTGGCATTGGGCAAGGATGGACGCCATGAAGTATAACGGAAAATGGGCGCTGATCACGGGCGCTTCGGCGGGCATCGGCGCGACTTTTGCGCGATCCTACGCCGCGAGAGGCGCCAATATCATTCTCGTGGCGCGGCGCGAAGACCGCCTCAAGGACCTCGCTGGCGAGCTTGAAAAGGCTCATGGCGTCAAGACCCGCATCCTCGCAGCCGATCTTTCGGAGCCCTCCGCGCCGCAGATGATTTTCGATGCGCTGTCGGCGGAAGGAACGCCGGTCGACATCCTCGTGAACAATGCGGGCTTCGGCATGCCCGGCGCCTATACCGAGAATGACTGGGCGCAACATCGCGCCTTTCTGGAGTTGATGGTGACGTCCTATGCGCAGATGACGCGGCATTTTCTGCCCGGCATGCTGGAGCGAGACTTCGGGCGCATCATTCAGGTGGCTTCACTTGCGGGGCTTGTTCCCGGCTCGGCGGGGCATACGCTTTATGGACCGTCAAAGGCGTTTCTTGTCAGCTTCGCGCAGTCGATTGCGGCGGAATGCGATGGGATGGGCGTGCATTCCACGGCGCTGTGTCCGGGTTTCACCTATTCGGAATTCCATGATGTGAACAACACGCGCGGGCTGGTCTCGCAGCTGCCAAAATACATGTTCATGGAAGCCGAGCCGGTGGTCGAGGGCGCGATTGAGGCGGTTGAAAACAAGCGCGCCGTTTATGTGCCGGGCGCTTGGAACAAATTCGCCGCCTGGCTGGCGCGCACGCTGCCGCGCTCTGTCGCAGAGCGAATGGTCAAGAACCAGTCAGCGCGGTTTCGCAAGAAACAGAGTTGATAAATGGGGCGGCTTCGCCAGCTTGCGATCGGAAAACGCCGTCTGCCGCCAGCGTTTCAGCGTCGCCAGGCAAGGCTCGGAGGCTCCCCACACGGCGACTATAGTCTTTTTATTGCAAGGCTGACGAAGCCTGCGCCGGCCTATTTCGCCGACGCAAATTGAGACGCGCCATTTTGCGCATGCATTCTGTTGAGGCGGGAATCGTTGATGCCCGCGATCCAGTCCTCGACGAGGGTCGCTTCGCATTGCGCCGCGGATTGCTTCGCGTAGAGCGCGCGGGCGGCATCGGCGCCGCAGACGCTTTCGGCGCGATTTTCAATGCGCTTGTACAGACTGCCTAGGCTGGCGGTTGATTGCAGTTCGCTCTGCTTGTAGCTGAATTCGGCATGATCGCCCGCATGTGCGGCGCCAAGAATGGCAAAGCTGGAAACAGCGGCGATAGCAATAGTTTTGAAAGCGTTTGAGTTAAGGGGCATGGGGTTTCTCCTTTGGCGATTTCGCCTTTGTTGTTGAAACTGACCCGCGCCCCGCGGCCACAAGGCCGCCGGATCGCACTCACGCGTCCTTGGCCTTGATGAAAATATAATAGGAATACGGATGATTTTTTGAAAGCCGTTTCGCCGCGTGCGTTGAACGGTTCGTCGAAAATTACTTCGTAAAAAGCGAACGAGGTGCGTTTAAGAAGATTTAATGACAGATCTGTGCGCCAGTCGCGCACAAACTGCCAAATGCGCTTAAGCGGTCTTTTCAGCCCAGTTGCGGTGCTCGGCGTCAAGCTCATACGCCGCCATCGCCGCCAGAGTGACCAGATCGCCCACGGGCGCGCCGACCTGCGCAATCTGCACTGGCCGTTCAAGGCCGATGAGAACAGGTCCGAGCACCAGAGCGCCGCCGACTTCGCCAAGAAGCTTGGTTGAGATCGCAGCGGAATGAACGCCCGGCGTGATCAGCACATTGGCTTCGCCTTTGAGTCGTGAGAACGGATAAATCCCGCGCACATTTTCATTCAGCGCCATGCGCGGCGTCATCTCGCCTTCATATTCAAAGTCGACATCAATGCGCTTGTCGAGAATTTCCACAGCGCCTGCGACCCGGCGCGAATGCTCCGTATCGGGATTGCCGAAATTCGAATAGGAAACGAACGCGACCTTTGGCGGGAAACCAAGATGGCGCGCCGCATGGGCCACCTGCATGGCGATTTCCGCAAGGTCTTCCGGGCCGGGAAGTTCGGTGACATTTGTGTCGGCGACAAAAAGCGTGCGGTTCTTGGTCAGAATGATGGAGACGCCGATCATGCGTTCGCCGGGGCGGGAGTCGAGCGCGAGGCGGACATTCGACAAGGCGACATCATAATGCCGGGTGACGCCTGTCACCATGCCGTCGGCGTGCCCATGGGCGAGCATGCAGGCTCCATAGACATTTCGGTCCGTGTTCACGAGGCGCACGGCGTCGCGGTGAAGGTAGCCTTTGCGCTGAAGACGCTTGTAGAGGTATTCCGTATAAAGATCGCTATGTTTGGCGGTGCGCGAATGGTGGATCTCGAAATCCGCGTCTTCGGGCAGGCCCGCGTCTTTCAGTCCCTGACGGATATATTCCTCGCGCCCGATCAGGATCGCCTTGCCAAGCTTTTCCTGCTGGAAGCCGTATGCGGCGCGAATGACCGATTCTTCTTCGCCTTCAGGGAAGACGACGCGCTTTGGCGTTTCGGCGGCGCGCAGCGATGAGTAGATGCGCTGCAGGAAGGAGGCGGCGGGGTCGAGCCTTGCGGCGAGGGTGTTTTTGTATTTCGTAAAATCTTCAATCGGTTTGCGCGCGACGCCGCTATCGACGGCTGCCTTGGCGACGGCGGGGGGAATCTCCGAAATCAGGCGCGGGTCGAACGGCGCCGGGATGATATAGCCCGGACCGTATTTGAGGCGCTTGCCATAGGCGGCGGCGACTTCGTCAGGCACGTCTTCACGGGCGAGCTTGGCAAGCGCCTGGGCGCAGGCGATTTTCATTTCTTCATTGATGGTGCGCGCGCGGGCGTCGAGCGCGCCGCGGAAAATATAAGGAAAGCCCAGAACATTGTTCACCTGGTTCGGATAATCCGAGCGCCCGGTGGCGATGATCGCGTCGTCGCGCACCGCCTGAATATCTTCGGGGGTTATTTCCGGATTCGGGTTCGCCATGACAAAGACGATGGGGTTCTTCGCCATGGATTTGATCATGCTTTGGGAGATCGCGCCGGCGACGGAAAGGCCAATGACAACATCGGCGCCGTCCATGGCGTCGGCGAGGCTTTTCTTGTCGGTCTCCACCGCATGGGCCGAGCGCCACTGATCGAGCTGGCGGCCCTTGGTCAGGATGCCTTTGGAGTCGCAGACAAAGGCGTTTTCATGAGGCAGACCCATGGCCTTGATCAGCCCGATGACGGAAAGGGCCGACGAGCCGGCGCCGGAAACCGCGACCTTGATGTCCTTGATAGACTTGCCGGTGACGTCGAGCGCATTGAGAAGACCCGCTGCGGCGATGATCGCCGTACCGTGTTGGTCGTCATGAAAGACGGGGATATCCATCAGCTCTTTGAGGCGCTGCTCGATCATGAAGCTTTCGGGCGCGGCGATGTCTTCGAGATTGATGCCGCCGAAAGCGGGCCCGAGATAACGAACCGCGTTGATAAAGGCTTCGGGGTCTTTGGTGTCTACTTCGATATCGACGGAGTCGATGTCGGCAAAGCGTTTGAACAGAACCGACTTGCCTTCCATCACCGGCTTCGACGCCAGCGCGCCAAGATCGCCCATGCCGAGGATCGCCGTGCCGTTGGAAATGACGGCCACCATATTGCCCTTGGAGGTGTAATCGTAAGCCTTATCCGGATCCTCTGCGATGGCGCGGACCGGCGCAGCGACGCCCGGAGAATAGGCGAGCGACAGGTCTCGCTGGGTCGACATCGGCTTGGTCGGCGTGATTTCCAGCTTGCCCGGCTTGCCGCGGCTGTGAAAATCGAGGGCTTCCTGATCGGTGTATTTGGTCGAGCTTTCGTCCATGGGGGCGTTTTCCGCTGTTCTGGTGTATCGCCGAGGCATACGCGGCTCGCCAAGCCCCTGCAATCCTGCAGGGCGAGGAATCCGGAATTCAATGAATTAGGTCGCGGGCGGCCGGGACTGATTGTTAGTTCTGACCGAAGCCGCCGCCGCGCAGTTTTTCCTGACGGATGCGGTCCTTGTCGCGGCGGATGATTTCGCCGAAATCGACATCAAGCCCGATACCGGAAAAACGAGGCCAGTCATCGTCGCCGATCCAGCGGCGGATCAACTTGTTGTCGAGCGAAAATTTCGCCTGTGTCGACATGACCGCCAACAAGGCTGAGCCAGAGAGCCCCAATATGGTAGCCGCCAGGAAAGGCGCGTTTGAAACGCCGGATATCTGCGCGACAATCAACATGGCAGCCGCGCAGGCAAGCCATGTCAGGGTCGCCGAAAGATTTCCCAGAGCATCCGTCCAGATCCGGAATACGCGAATACGCTGCATTTCCGATTGAAGGAACTTCTCCAGATACTCGATCCGCTTGGGCATCCACATCGCGAGACGCGCCCACCACTTTGCGCGATCTGTCCATTCGGCGCCGTCGGAATCGCGCCCGGAAAATTCCTCTTCGGCAATCGCCTTGTAGAACCGGGTATAATTCTGCCGGAGCGTGTTCATGCGCCGCTGCAACTTCGCGTTCAGATCCTTTGCATTGCCGCGAAACGCCGATGTCATATGGGTTGTGGTGATGCCGATCGTGATGCGAGTGACAAGAAAACCGATCAGGAGAAAGAGAGCCAATACGCCGAAAAAGGCCATGGATTGCGGCCCGAAAGAGAGCAACGCCTTCTGTCCGCCTTTAACGAGCGCGTCTGGCAGCAGCGCATCCTGAAACAAAGAGAGCGCGAGGGCTGGCGTCAGCATGGCAAAGGAGCCCGCAAACTGAAAAAGCCGTTTGCGGCGAATGTTTGTCGCCTGATTTTTACGAACGGTGATGTGATATGCGGAAATGCAGGCTCTAAGCGACATGTCGCGCGGAAACTTCGCTTCCATCATTTCGTCATTAATATCCGCGAACCAGGTGCGCGCGTTCCAGTCGAGCAGGCTCGCCCTGGCTTCATAGCCGGGAAAATAATCGATCCGGAAATTGAAATAGCGGTGCAGATCGGGATCGTAGGAATTGAAATCCTTGAACACTTCGAGATCCTGAGGTTCTCGCGGCACGTCCATGTCCTCGCGGAAGGTGTAATAGCCGCCGCACTTTTCACCGCGCGTTACGAAAGATTGCGCGAGGCGCCAGCGCTTGGCTGACAAGGGGAGCCGGCCGCGATTACGCGAGCGCATGGAGCGGGTGGTGTCGGCTTCATTTGGGGCCCGGTGCGCAGCGTTCGTTTCCGGATCGGGAAGCCGTTCGGTCGGGAAACCGCGTGGATCCTTGTCTCCGGAGTCCTCTTCCTCGGCATTGTGCTCATCAAGCATAGCGGACTCCCCTTCAGCGAGGAGATAGTATTAACCATGATCTATATTGGCCAGCGCTAAATTGAGAGTCGTCCCAATTTGGGAGAAGACACTAAAAACACTTTATCAGCGTAGGTGAAAATAGCGCGATGCGTGTCAGCGCCATTGTGTTCGCAGCTGGCCTCGGCGGCGTTGTATAAAGGCCTCGGCTGACCTAATTAAGGGGCAAGTCCACAGTGAAAGAAACGTCCGCCATGTTCATCCAGACCGAAGACACCCCGAACCCGCAATCCATGAAGTTCCTGCCCGGACAGGCCGTGCTTGGCCATGGCGCGCTGGGGATCGACTTCCCGACCCTTGAGGCGGCGGCGGCCTCGCCGCTTGCGGCCATGCTGTTCGAAACGGACGGGGTCATGGGGATCTATCTCGGCGCCGACTTCGTCACCGTTACCAAGGCCGAGGCCGTTGAATGGATGCATATCAAGCCGGCGCTGCTCGGCGCTATCGCGGATTTCTTCACTGCCGGCCTGCCTGTATTGGCTGAGGGCGCCGGCGCGCAATCGTCATCTCTGGCGACGCCGCTCGAGGATTATGAGGGTGAGGATCGCGAAATCGTCGAACAGATCGTTGAATTGATCGAGACCCGCGTTCGTCCCGCTGTGGCGGCCGATGGCGGTGATATCGTGTTCAAGCATTATGAACCGCGCACCGGCGTTGTGTTTCTCTCCATGCAAGGCGCCTGTTCGGGGTGTCCGTCCTCGACGCTGACCCTCAAAAACGGCATCGAGAACATGCTGAAGCATTATGTGCCAGAGGTTGCGCGCGTCGAGGCGGCGTAACGCCTGTTCTTCACCCGGCGGGCTGAACCCCGGCGGGCGGTCAAGTGTTCCTTATCTGGCGCGCCGGATGTGCGCCTTAGAACCGAAAGGAACGCCTCATGTCAGATAATGTCTACGCCGTCAGCAAGGTCGTCGGAACCTCGAAAACCTCGATCGAGGACGCGATCCATAACGCCATCGCGACAGCGTCGAAAACGCTGAAAAATCTCGACTGGTTTGAAGTCACTGAAACCCGCGGCCTGATTGATGATGACAAGGTCGCCTATTATCAGGTCGCGCTGGAGCTTGGCTTTCGCTATGAAAAATAGCATGAAGGGTGGCAACGACCGAGCCCATGGAGCAAGCCCCTCATGTCCGACAAGATGATCAACGACCAGGCCCTCGATATCATTTTCCGCGATGCGCGCACCCATAATGGCTGGGAGGCGCGCAAGGTGACGCGGCCGTTGATGCAGGCGGTCTATGACCTCATGAAATGGGGGCCGACGTCGGCCAATTGTTCGCCGGCGCGGTTTGTCTTCGTGTCGTCCGATGAAGCGAAGAAACGGCTTGAGCCGCATCTCGGCGATGGAAACAAGGCGAAAACCATGGCCGCGCCGTGCTGCGTCATTATCGGGCACGATATGGAGTTTCATCAAAAGCTGCCTGAGCTTTTTCCGCATACGGACGCCAAAAGCTGGTTCGCCGGGAATGACGACTTGATCAAAACCACGGCGTTTCGCAACGGCACTTTGCAAGGCGCCTATTTCATGATTGCGGCGCGCGCGCTGGGGCTCGATTGCGGGCCCATGTCCGGCTTTGATAATGCCGGCGTTGACAAGGAGTTTTTCGCGGGCACCAATTACAAGTCGAATTTCCTCTGCAATATCGGTTACGGCACGGAAGAAAACCTTTTCCCGCGCTCGCCCCGGCTGGAATTCGACGGCGCCTGTCAGGTTGTTTAAGATCGCTTTCTGGAAATGGCTGTGAAACAGCGGCTTGTTTCTCTTGCGCGCGCCGCCGGTTTGTTGCCTGCGTTCGATGCGTTGCGGTACATGCGCTCGAAATGGGCGAGCGCGAAGGAGAACGCCCGGTTTTGCGAGGCGCATCCTGATTTTATCCCGCCGCCGCTGTGGTGGATGCATGATATGTATCGCCACACTTCTTTCGATCTTTACTGGAAGACGGGCGGGGAAACGGCCGCGGCGCTCACCAGGCTGATTGACGCGCATGTGAAAACGGATACGCCGCGCGTCGCCGATTGGGGATGTGGGCTTGCGCGGGTGCTGCGCCACCTTCCGGCGCAATATCAACGCACGGGTTTTGATTATAATGAACATGCAGTTCAGTGGTGTGCGGATCATATTGAGGGCGCTCAGTTTTTCCACAACGGCCTGATGCCGCCTTTGCCCGCCGCCGCGGCGTCCTTCGATGCGCTTTATGCGCTGTCGGTGTTCACCCATCTGTCCGAAGCAGCACATGACGCGTGGATGCATGACATCGCCCGCGTGCTGGCGCCGGGCGGGATTTTTCTCGGCGCGTTTCACGTCAATCTTGCGCCAGGCCAGCTCCTGCCGGAAGAACAGGCGCGGTTCGACGCCGGGAAGCTGGTGGTGCGCGGCCGCGTCAAAGAAGGTTCGCGCACTTATGTTGCGTATCATCCCGAAAGCTGGCTCAGAAATCACCTCTTTCACGGTTGGGAAATTCTTGAAGGGCCGGTGGAGTTTTTTGGCCAGACCCTGTTTGTCGCCCGCCGTCCTTAATCCAGAACCATCGCTTTAAATTCCGCCCACGGAAAATTAGGGCCGGGGTCGGTGCGTCTTGTGGGGTCTAGGCGCGCATGGCTCACCACATGAGTGAGGTTTGGATATTTCCCTGCGGCGTAGCGCACAATGTCTGCGGTGGCTTCAAGTTGCCATGAAGAAAACGGATTCTCTCCATCTTGCCGGTTGACGATCTCAATGCCGAGGGAGGCGCGGTTGAGATTATTCGCCCCGCCGCAGATATCCGGATGTGCACATGACCGGCGCACATGCCAGGCGGCGAGGCGTTCGGGGCAGGTCGCCCAGACATGGACTCCATGAGTTGGTTCATCCTTACCCGGAACAATCCAGTGAAAGCTGGCGCGCGCCTCTTCCATGACGGAAACGGCTCCGTCGGTTGTTGCGCCTGCGGTCGCGTGAATGACGATGACTCGGACCGCTTCGCGCGTTTCGGCTCCCCGTAAAGAGGCGCAGCCGTCAGCCGCGGCCCAGGCGGTTTTGTGGATGCGTTCGGCAAGGGGCATGGGCGCCCAGTGACGGTCTGGCGGGAGGTCGAATTGAAATTCTGTCGGATCGGCCATGGCGGCCTCCTTTGCTTCAACAAGAAGGGATTTGCGGGAGAGCGCCGCTGCGCCTATGGAGGCGTCATGTTGGTCTTGGGATTGGATACGGCGCTTCAACGCTGCTCGGTCGCTATCATAAGGGGCGATGAGGTGCTCGCGGATGAATCCGTGGGGATGGAGCGCGGCCATGCGGAGCGGCTCGCCCCCATGGCGGCGGCTGCGCTGGCTAAAGCGGGGGTTTCCATTGGCGATCTGTCGCGGGTCGGCGTGGTGGTCGGGCCCGGCGGTTTCACCGGGGTCAGGGTCGCCTTATCCTTTGCGCGCGGGCTCGGCGTCGGGACCGGCATCCCTGTCGTCGGGGTTACGAGCCTTGCGGCGCTGGCCGCGCCTCATTGGGCGCAAGAGCTGGTCGCGCCCGTTATCGACGCCAGACGGGGGCAGGTTTACGCTGCACTTTATGGTCGGGGTGGTGAAATCATCCTGCCGCCATTTGTCTCGGAACCGAAAGAAGCATTGAAAAAACTACAGGATAAGGCTGCGGATCGTTCTGTCCGTGTTCTGGGATCGGGGGCGCGGCTGCTTGGCCCGGCGCCGGCTGGCTGGAGCGTGTCTGAGGCCCGGGAGGAGATCGACGCGAGGATCGTCGCCCTGCTTGCCGCCAAAGCGCCCGCGCCGGACGGACCGCCGGCGCCGCTCTATCTGCGCGCGCCGGACGCCAAGCCCGGCAAACCCGGCCTGTTTGACGGCGCCGCGCGATGATCGTTGAGTGGCGGATCTGGCCTGCCGGCCTCGAAGACGCCGACATGCTCGCCCGGCTTGAAGCGCTCGCCTTTGGCGGGCGCAGCTGGGGATCAGACAGCGTGAAGGAGAGTTTTGTCGCGCCGCGCGTGACAGTTCTTTTCGGCGGCGCCAGCGAAACGGCGCCGCAAGGCTTTGCAGTCTGGCGCGATCTTGGGCCGGAAGCCGAGATCCTCACCATTGGGGTCGTCGATGAGGCGCGCGGCGGCGGGCTTGGGCGCGCTCTGTTATCCGGCGTTTTAGAGGCGGCCCGGCTTGGCGGCGCAAAGCGGTGTTTCCTGGAAGTCGATGCGCGTAACGCTCCGGCGCAGGCGCTTTATGCGCGCGCGGGTTTTGCACAGGTGGGTGTGCGCCAGCGATATTATCGCGATGGCGGCGATGCGGTGGTGATGGCGCTCGACTTGTAGAGTTCGCCGCTGGTTCGCTTTCGAGTTGCATGGCGCGGCGGGGACGGCGATAAAGACGCCCGCTATCCCATGCCGGATCGAGGAGATTTCATGGATCGGCTAGAAAAAATTTGTGTCGCCAAAGGCATGCGTATGACGGAACAGCGCCGGGTGATTGCGCGCGTCCTGTCGGTCGCTGAGGATCATCCCGATGTGGAGGAGATCCACCGCCGCGCGACGGAGATCGACGACAAGATTTCGATCGCCACCGTCTATCGCACCATGCGCCTTTTCGAAGAGGCTGGCGTTGTTGAGCGCCATGATTTTCAGGATGGGCGCGCCCGCTATGAAGAGGCGACGGAGACCCATCACGACCATCTCATCAATCTCAAGTCGGGTGAGGTCATTGAGTTCGTTAATGAAGAGATCGAGGCGCTGCAAAAGAAGATCGCCGAACAGCACGGGTTCAAGCTTGTGGACCACCGGCTGGAACTCTACGGCGTTCCGCTAGATAAAGCCAAAAACTCTTAAATTTTTGACCAAAAATAGCGAACGACATAAGGAAATCTTGACGCCCTCAAGGTAAACTGGTCAGTGTAATAGCGAAGAGCCAGCGTGGCGGACCGTAGAGTTCAGAAGAAAAACCATCAGCGCGGCCTCTGATCTGCTTTGAGCCAGTTTTGGGAGGAACCACACATGGCGTCTTTGCGCGAGCTTTATCCGATCCCCGATATCGATCCTTGCTGGACCGTGCCCCAGAACTTCGAAACGACATTCGACTGGGAGTATGACGACGGCCGCAAGCAGATGATGCACCTTTATCAAAAGGGCAAGGACATGCAGTGGGATGCGCTCAATCGCATCGACTGGACCCTTGAGCTCGATGATGAAAATCCGATGCAGATCCCGGATGAGATGGGCGGCCTCGTCAACACGCCGGTCTGGGGCAAGATGAACAACAAGGAACGGGCGGAGCTGCGACGGCATTTGCAGGCCTGGACGACTTCGCAATTCATGCAGGGCGAACAGGCGGCGCTGATTTGCGCGGCGAAGATTGTCCAGCAGGTGCCCGACCTCGACGCCAAGTTCTACGCCTCAACGCAAGTTATGGACGAGGCCCGCCATGTGGAAGCTTACAAAAAGCTGCTGCATTGTTTCGGCGTCGCCTATCCGATGACCCATCCGCTGCAGACGCTGGTGGATCAGGCGCTGCGCGACTCGCGCTGGGATATGACTTATCTCGCCATGCAGGTGGTGATTGAGGGGTTGGCGCTCGCGGCCTTCAACAATATCCGTGAGACCTCGCAGAACCCGCTGGCGCAACAGGTCAACGCCTATGTGATGGAAGATGAATCCCGTCACGTCGCCTTTGGCCGGCTGACGCTGAAGGAATACTACCCGCATCTGACGCAGGCTGAGCGCGACGAACGCGAAGAGTTTCTGGTCGAGGCTTGCTACCATATGCGCGACCGCTTCGAGGCGCGCGAGCTTTATCAAAGCCTCGGCTTGCCGGTGGACGAGATTGTCGAAGCGCAGAACGCTTCGGGCTATCAGAAAATGTTCCGCACCATGCTGTTCCAGCGGATCGTGCCGATCGTGCGCGATATCGGCCTCTGGTCGGATAAAATCCAGGCGGCCTATGGCGAAATGGGTGTGCTCGGATTTGCTGATATTGATTATTCCGAGCTTTCCAAACGCGATGAAGAACGCGCCGAAGAGTTCGATGAGATCAACAAGCGCAAGCGGCAAGAATATGTAGAGAGTGTTGCGGCGCTGGGCGCATCTGGCGGCGTCGCCGCGGCTGAATAGGTCTTCCTAGCCTTGAAAACAAAATGGCGCGTCCCTGATCGGGCGCGCCTTTTTCTTTTTCAATAAATTGAATTCGCTTAAACGCCTGAAAGATTATTGATGAGCGGTCTTGGGGCGGGGGAAGCGTAATTTTCCGAGAGGTCGCGGTCGAGCCGGTCGGCCAGCCCGTCGGCGGCTTCGCCGAGATCGCGGATCGCATTATTATACGCTTCGCGAATGGCATCGAGGCGATCATCGTCCACGCGCTCGCCGAGCTTTTCAATCTGATGCGCGGCGCTCACATAAATCTGCCGATTTTCACGAAGCGTCTGAATGGCGCCCTCAACGATCGCGACGTCATTGCCGGTAAGGCGCGGCGCCATGACGGCGCTTTCGGCGACGCCCAGCAGCCGCTCAGCGGCTTTGAGATTCGATTTGGCGTCTGATTCCAGGCGGGAAAAGCGTTCGCCCACGGGCTGAAGCGTGCTGGCGTAGACCTCGGCGGCGTCGCTCTTGGAAAAGCCGTCATCAATAGCGCCGGCGGTCATGCGCGATACAAAGGAGACAGGCTCCGGCTTTGGCCAGGGCGCATCCGCCACATCGCGCGCCGCGTCGGCGAGGAGATCACGCTCCGCAGCTGGTTGATGGTTGACGCTGGATTGAGAGGAAACGGGGTTCACCGCGCATCCGCCGGTCAACGCCGTGAAAGTCAACGCTATTACCATTGCCGCGAAAGTCCGATTAAACGACTTGGCGGCCTGAACGCCCCTGATCACCAAACTCTTATCCCACAGAAAGACTTGTTACACATGCCTCTCCCCACTAAACGCTAACCGATTGAAAAAGGCTTGTCAGTAGGGAAATGACCGCGCTCCGCAATTTATATCCGCCATTTGAGCCGTTCGACGCCGGTATGCTGCGCGTCAGCGATGTCCATGAACTCTATTATGAAGTTTCCGGCGCGCCCGGCGGCAAGCCTGTCGTGGTGTGTCATGGCGGCCCGGGCGGCGGCTCGACGCCGTCCATGCGGCGCTATTTCGATCCATCGCGTTATCGCATTGTTCTTTTCGATCAGCGTGGATGCGGCAAGTCGCAGCCCCATGCGGACCTGACCGACAATACAACATGGCATCTTGTCGAGGACATGGAGAAATTGAGGCGGCATCTGGGCATTGAGCGCTGGCAGGTGTTTGGCGGCTCATGGGGGTCGACCCTCGCGCTCGCCTATGCGCAGACCCATCCGGACGTTGTGACGGAACTGGTGTTGCGCGGGATTTTCACGCTCCGCCGGGCCGAGCTCTTGTGGTTCTATCAGGAAGGGGCGAGCTGGCTCTTTCCCGATCTCTGGGAGAAATATCTGGCGCCGATTCCCGAAGAAGAGCGTGGCGATCTCATCGCCGCCTATTACAAACGGCTGACGGGAACCAACCGGGCGGAGCAGATGCGCGCCGCCAAGGCGTGGAGCATGTGGGAAGGCGGCACGGTTTCGCTTCTGCCCTCCGATGAACGGGTGCAGGCGTTTTCAAGCGACGCCTTCGCGCTCGCCTTCGCGCGCATCGAAGCGCACTTTTTCCAGCATGGCGGTTTTTTCGAGCGAGACGATCAGATTCTCGCCAATATTGACCGTATACGGAGTATTCCTGGGGTCATCGTGCAGGGGCGCTACGACGTCTGCACGCCCATGAAAACGGCGTGGGAGCTGCGCAAGGCCTGGCCCGAGGCGGATTTCAAGCTGATCGATGATGCCGGCCATGCGGCGAGCGAGCCAGGGATTATCGATGCGCTAGTCAAGGCGACCGACCGGTTTGCGTGATTGTGCGTTAAGGGTGAAATAACGAAGGAAGTGTTATATTTTCCGTGTACAAAATAAATTTCTGCAACGCCATTCGCCCATTGTATAGTCGTCATGAGCTTCCCATCTAAGAGTGGCGCCGGCAAATCAGTGCCGATGCAGATGGAAGTTCAGAAAATGTTTAAAAAAAGCGATAATCAAGGCGATAAAACCCCGAAACAAGCTGAAATAAAAGGCTCTGAAAAGGCGCCGGCCGCAGCCAATGAAGCAGCCAAGGCTGAGGAAACGACAACGCCAGCAACGGCCGAAGTCAAAAAAGCCTAAAAGCTCAATGGAGAGGCTTCGTGCTTCTCCGCGCTTTTACTAAAACGACGCTTACAACACCCTCGCGCCTCGCCGGCTGCGAGGGTGATGCTGCGCATATATCTGGCGAGCAGATCATCCGGCCGCCTTCTGCTGCGCGGCGCACGGCAATCAGGATATTTTTATGAACAATTTTCGAGCAGATTTTATTGATGTTCGCCGGGCGGTTTCGACGCTTGCGCTCATGCTTGTGGTTCTTGTTTTCGCAGGAGTTGCATCAGCGCAGGAGTCCGCGCTTCCCGCCAATTCGATCAGCAAAGGCTATCTTGGGGGTTGGGAATGCGCGCAAGGATTTACGAAACGATCTGATGCGTGTGTTGAAATCGCAATTCCCGAAAACGCATACGCCACGAACTCCTCTTATGACCGCGGCTGGGAGTGTCGGTATGGATATCGCCGCGAGGGTGAGGCCTGTATCGAAGTTATTATACCTGACAACGCCTATTTATCATCGCTTGGTTTTCAATGGAGTTGCGTTCGCGGATTTCAGAAGGTCGATACGTCGTGCCGGCTTATTACTGTTCCAGAGAACGGATATCTTTCCGGCGAAAGCTTTGGTTCAGGCTGGGAGTGCAAAAGAGGATTTCGCGCCAGCGAGAATGAGTGTGAGCCTATAGTTGTTCCGGAAAACGGCTATGCAACAAATTCAACTTATGGCCGGGGATGGGCCTGTGAGCGCGGATATAAAGAACGCGCCGGCGAATGTGCGCGGCTCGTGGCCCCGGTGAATGGATTTTTGGCGTATGGGCTGAGCGGAAGCGATTGGGATTGCGATCGCGGCTATAAAGTGGCCAGGGACGCTTGTGAGAAAGTGGTTGTTCCCGAGGGCGGCTATCTTACGGGCGCGTCATATGGCGCAGGCTGGCAGTGTGAGCGCGGGTTTCAGTCCAATGGCGCGGCTTGCATCGCTGTCAGGGTGCCTGAAAACGCACATCTGGATTACGCTGGCGATGGATGGGAGTGCGACGCCCCATACAGGCGCAATAATGATAGCTGCGTAGACGCATGACTGTTTTCATACGCTCTTAGCTAGTTCTTCCCGCCTTTTTTCTTTGGCTTTCCGTGAAAGACTTCTGTCGTTTGCGAGGCCGCCTGTTCAACCTTCTTGGGTTTGTTTTGTTTCGGCTTTTTCGCTTCACGATTGCTGCGTTGTTGACCTTTGGCCATGACAGAAATTCCTTATTTGCTATGGCTACTGAAGAGCCCGCGACTGTGCGTTGAGCGGTGCTTGAGATTGCGCTCTCCGCCCAAAGATCAGCCTGCCGGATATGCACACCGGCAGGCGATCAGTCTCCCCCAAGTTTTGTAGTGTTAGATTAGCGCTATCAGCGAATGCCAGTTGCTGAAGAATCGCGAATTGTTCGGGTCGTCATCATCTAATGCGCCTGAATCTACGTAAAGGCAATAGAATTTCCGTATACGAAATATATTCTCGTAATATTAATATCCGATGATGGCAGGCGCTGATAAGACATGAAGGCGAAGGCGACTGAAATAGCAACATAGGAGATTTTGCATGACGACAAAATTCATAAATAAAGAGACTGAGGGCGACGCGGCGCAGGTGATGCGGGAACATGGCGTGAAACGCGTCCCGGTCGATTATTTTCATGTCGGCGGTTATCGCTACACTGATATGAAGGACGCCATCGCGCAGGCAAAAAGGACAAAAAAGAAATCTTAAGGCGTGCTTTGCCTAAAGCGGGCAATAGACCGCCGCGCTGATGCGCTTTTGTCCGGGCTCCTGCACGATCAGGGCGCAGCTTTCGCCCTCTGAAGGTTTTTCAACCCACAATTCGCCGCCGCGTTTGCGGACAAGGCCCAGGGGCCGAATGCCGGTCACCACATTGGCCTCTGCGAAAATTTTGCCGGCATTGGCGCCGCCGGTAATGCGCGTCGATGTGCTTTTTTTAAAGGTGACGATATAGGCGTTGCCGCCGGCGTCGCTTTCGCCGATTTCAAACTGCATCCCGCCTCGCGAGAGCGACGCCTCAATCGGCGCGCCGGTTCGCGGCGCGGTCTCAATGAGGGCGCTTATTTTTTCTTTCTTGCCGCCCACTGTTTCCATCTCGCCGCCGACGACAATCTGCGGCGTATAGATCGAGCTTTTGTGACGGATATTCTTGTTGTAGCGCTTCTGGCGCGCGGTGAATTCCGATTTTGAGTAAGGGTCTTCCCAGCGGCCGTTCGCAGAACTGGTCATGTTCCAGTAATCGATATGCCAGGACAGGGCGACGACGTCGTCGCGGGCGGCGATTTCCGGAAAAAGCGCCGCCGCCGGCGGGCACATAGAGCAGGCCTGGGACAGGAATAACTCCACCAGAACGGGCGGCTCCCCCTCTGCGGAGGAAGGTTCCTGCGCGCCCGCCGGCTTCACGACCAGGCTCAATCCTGCTGCTGCGCCGCATAACGTGCGCAAAAAATACCGATTTGACGTCATCAACACCCTCAGAAAGCGATACGCGCTCTCTCCCTAGTGGTAGTTTGCCGCGCAACCAGTGCGCGATCAAACCAATAATGCTCACAAGCCCGCGATTTGGCGGCGATATCGCAGCCTCATTGCATTGCCGCGCTCGCCCGCCTAAATAGCGGCGCTTTCGTGATATAGATGACAAGAGACCATGACCGATCCGCGGCCAAAACAAGGTAAATCCGTCTTCATCCGCACCTATGGGTGCCAGATGAATGTCTATGATTCCGAGCGCATGGCGGGTCTGTTGAAGCCTTTGGGCTACACTGTCGCCGATGCGCCGGAAGCGGCGGACCTCGTCATTCTCAATACTTGTCATATCCGCGAGAAAGCCGCGGAGAAGGTTTATTCCGACCTTGGGCGGCTGAAACAGCTCAAGGCCGACAAGGCTAATGCCGGCGTCGATATGAAGATCGCCGTCGCCGGCTGCGTTGCCCAAGCTGAGGGGGCGGAGATCACGCGCCGCGCGCCGGTGGTCGACATGGTGGTGGGCCCGCAAGCCTATCACCGCCTGCCGGAATTGATTGCGCGCACAGCGCGCGAGTGCGGAGATGTTCTGGATACGGACTTTGCCGTTGAAGAGAAATTCGACCGGCTTGCGACCCGTGAGGCGGACGGCCCGACGGCGTTCCTGACAGTGCAGGAAGGCTGCGACAAGTTCTGTACCTTCTGCGTCGTTCCCTATACGCGCGGCGCCGAGGTGTCGCGCAATGTGGACGCAATTGTCGCTGAGGCGCGCTCACTCGCGGCGCAAGGCGTTCGCGAAATCACGCTGCTGGGTCAGAATGTGAACGCCTGGGGCTCAGCCCCGCCCGCTGGCGTCGCCGGAGATGAATGGGGGCTGGGAGAGCTCTGCCGTCATCTGGCGAAAATCGACGGGATCGACCGCATCCGCTTCACCACCTCTCATCCGCGCGACATGGATGACGGGCTCATCGCCGCTTTCGCTGAGGAGGAGAAACTGATGCCCTATCTCCACCTTCCGGTGCAGGCGGGCTCGGACAAGATCCTGAAGGCGATGAATCGCGGCCATACCGCCGAGCACTACGTCAAGCTGATTGAGCGTATTCGCGCCGCCCGGCCCGATATCGCCCTTTCCGGCGACTTTATCGTCGGTTTCCCCGGCGAAACGAGTGAGGATTTTGAAGCCACATTGGCTCTCGTCGAGGCTGTCGGCTACGCCTCGGCCTATTCCTTCAAATATTCCCGCCGGCCCGGAACGCCGGGCGCTGCGATGGCCAAACAGGTGGCCGAAGACGAAAAGGATGACCGTCTCGCGCGTTTGCAGAGCCTTCTTGAAGCCCAGCGTCAGGCCTTTAATCAGGCCCGGATCGGGTCCGAACTCCCGGTTCTGTTTGAAAGACCCGGCCGCAAGGAAGGCCAGCTCATTGGCCGCTCGCCCTATTTGCAAAGCGTTCACGTTGAGGCGCCACAATCTTGTCTTGGAACGATTGCTAAGGTGAAGATTGAAGGCGTCACGCCGAACGCCCTTGCGGGCGCTATGTTGAAAAGGGAAGAGGCCGCCGCTTGAGCGAACAGAAATCTTCAGGCGAAATCGAGCATATCGACTTTGACGACAATCGTCTGGTCGCGGCCCTTTCAGGCGAACATGACGCCCATCTCTCCATTCTCGAAGACGCCCTTGATGTGCGCATCAATCCGCGCGGCAACCGCTTTGCGGTGACGGGCGCGGCTGGCGCACGCGCGCGCGCGATTGCGGCGCTGTCCTCGCTTTATGCGCGGCTCGCCCACGGCGAGGCGGTGGGCGCCGGCGAGGTGCGCGCGGCTGCGAAACTTTCCGAGGCGCCGGTGGAGGTTCAGTCCATGAGCCCGGGCATCAAGACGCCCAAGCGCTTAATCACGGCGCGCACGCCCAATCAGGCGGCTTATTTGCGCGCCTTGTCGGAAAGCGACCTTACCTTTGGCGTCGGTCCCGCCGGCACTGGCAAGACCTATCTCGCGGTCGCCCATGCAGTGGGCCTGCTTTTATCGGGCCAAGTTGAACGGATCATTCTGTCGCGTCCCGCTCTTGAAGCTGGCGAGCGCATCGGTTTCCTGCCCGGAGAAATGCGCGAAAAACTCGACCCTTACATGCGCCCGCTTTACGACGCGTTGCACGATATGATGCATGCGGATTATGTGGAGCGGCGGATTGCGGCGAACGAAATCGAGATTGCGCCAATTGCGTTTATGCGCGGGCGTACGCTTGCGCGCGCAGCGGTCATTCTCGACGAAGCGCAAAATGCGACGCCAGCGCAGATGAAAATGTTCCTCACCCGTCTGGGCGAAGGCGCCCATATGGCGATCACCGGCGACCCGACGCAGACCGATCTTCCGTCGGGAGAGGTTTCGGGGCTCGCCGACGCGCTGAGCGTTCTCTCGGGCGTGAAGGGGGTCGCCGAAGTCCGCTTCGAGGCGTCCGACGTCGTGCGCCATCCGCTGGTGGCGCGCATTATCGCCGCCTATGAAAGCCGCGGCGCCCAGAAATGACCATCAGACGATGATTGAGGCCGTGATCGAAGATGAGGGCTGGACCGTGATCCTGCCTGACGCGGCCGCGCTTGCCGAGGAATGCCAGGGGCGGGCGGCTGTGTTCGAGGCCCCGATCGGACGCGAGATCGCTCTTTTATTCTGTGATGACGCCGCCATGGCGGACCTCAACGCCCGGTTTCGGGGCAAGGAGGGGGCCACCAATGTCCTGTCTTTTCCGTCAGGTGAAGAGGAGGGCTTCCTTGGCGACATCGCCCTCGCGCGTGAGACCTGCGCTGCGGAAGCGGCCGAGAAGCAGATTTCGTTGCGCGATCATGCGGCCCATCTCATTATCCATGGCATGCTCCATCTGATCGGTTATGATCATGAGACGGAAAGCGAAGCCGTTTTGATGGAGCGGCGCGAAACGGAAATTCTGTCAGCCATGGGCGTGGCGGATCCCTATGGCCAAGATGGCGAATGAAAGAGATAAGCGGCGAAGCTGATGACGATTGACGATAGCAGTGACGAAAACGGATTTGGCGACAGTATTATGGCGCGGCTGCGCTCCATGATTGGAAAACCCGGCCGCGCAGAAGACCTCGCCGCCCTCGAAAATGGGGACGAGGCTACGGCGCGGACTTTCGATCAGGCCCGCCGCGAAATGATTGAACGGGTCATCGCCTTTGATGAAAAGAAAGTTTTCGACGTGATGGCGCCGCGCGCGGATATTTCCGCGGTCGACATCGACACGCCGCTGCAGGAACTCATCAGACTGTTCTCCGACGCCGGCCATTCGCGCATGCCGGTCTATCGCGGCGATCTCGATGATCCCGTCGGCATGGTGCATCTGAAAGACGTCATCGGTCTCATCGCCGACGACGCCAAGCCTTTGCCGGCCTCGGGCCCGATCCTGAAAACCTTGCGCCGGGATGTGCTTTACGTGCCGCCCTCCATGCGCGTCACCGATCTGCTCCTGCGCATGCAGGCGTCCCGCATTCATATGGCGCTCGTCATCGACGAATATGGCGGCACCGACGGGCTTGTCACCATCGAAGACCTCGTTGAACAGATTGTCGGCGAGATCAATGACGAACATGACGACGAGGATGAACTTGTTATAGCACCCCTGCCCAGCGGCGGCTGGGAAGTGGATGCGCGCGTCGAGCTTGCCGATTTCGAAGAAGAGACTGGGCTTCACCTCGATACGGAGGATGATGAGATCGACACGGTCGGCGGTTTCGCCGTTTCGCTGGCGGGCCGCGTGCCCCAGCGCGGAGAGGTTTTGTCCGCCCCCAACGGCTTTGATTTCGAAGTGACTGAAGGCGATGCGCGCAAGGTCAGGAAGTTGCGCATCCGACCGTCCGCCGCGAATGCGCCGGGCAAGGCCGCGGAGTAGGCGTTTGCAAGACGTCTTGTCTCGATGTTCAGAGCTGTTAACGCGCGCCGCCGAAGGAATTCGCGGCGCTTCGGGCTGGCGGCGCTGGCTCATTTCCTTTGTCGCCGGGCTTGCCGCCGCAACGGCGTTGGCGCCGCTTTATCTTCTGCCCCTGATGGCGGTGGGGATGACGGTGCTGGTGCTCCTGATTGACGGCGCCGCCGCGCACAGCAAGCCAGGACGCAGCGCCTTCATCGCCGGCTGGTTCTGGGGCTTCGGCTATTTCCTCGCCGGGGTTTACTGGATGGCCCTGTCGTTTTTTGTGCAGGCAGACCAGTTCGCCTGGATGGCGCCTTTCGCCTTGGCTGGCATGCCAGCGTTTCTTGCGCTCTTTACAGGCGCCGCCGCGTTATGTTGTGCGGCGTTTCCGAAAACCGGCTGGGCCCGCATTGTTTTCTTCGCCGGCGTTTTCGCCTTGGTCGAATATGGGCGCGGCCATATCCTGACTGGCTTGCCATGGAACCTGACGGGACAGGTTTTCGCAGGCAGCGCTGTCGGGGCGCAGACGGCGGCATGGTATGGCGCATACGGATTAAGCCTTGTCGCAATTTTCCTGGCCGCGGCGCCTGCGGCCGGGCTTGAGGCCGATGACAAAACAAAGCCGCTTTCCGGTTTCTGGGTCATGCTTGGCGGCGCGGCGCTGTTGTTCGCCGCCGGGGCTATCCGCCTTGCGATGCCGGAGCCCCAAGGCGACGCCCGCCAGCTTGTGCGGATCGTTCAGCCCAACATTCCCCAGCGGGAAAAAATCCAGTGGAGTTACTGGGCGAAAAATTTCGAACGCCAGATGGAGCATTCGCGTGGGGCCGTGCCGCCCGATGCGCAGCTTTTCATTATCTGGCCGGAAAACGGCGCGCCGCTGTTGAGCGAATCGCCGTCGGCGCTGGAGGCGCTCTCAGAAGAACTCCCCGAAAACTCAGTGCTGATCGCCGGGACGGTGCGGCGCGAGGAGGCGGAGAATGGCGAGGAGCGCTGGTATAATTCCATCGCTGTTGTCGAGCAGGAAGAAGACCGCCGGCGCATAACCGCCCATTATGACAAGCATCACCTGGTGCCCATCGGCGAATATCTGCCCTTCTACGATTTTCTGAGCCAGATCGGCGTCGCAGCGCTGACCCCCTATCAGGATCGGGGGTTTTCATCCGGGTTGGGCCCGACGACACTCTCTGCAGGCGGCGCATCTTTCTCCCCCATGATTTGTTATGAGGCGATTTTTCCGGGCGCCTCCTATTTCAAGGGCGAGCGCCCCGACTGGCTCGTCGTCGCCACGAATGACGCCTGGTTCGGCGACAGCTCCGGGCCGCGCCAGCATCTCGATATGGCGCGGTTGCGCGCGGTGGAAACCGGACTGCCCATGGCCCGCTCGGCTAATACCGGGGTTTCCGCGCTGATTGATGCAAAAGGACGCATCCTTGCCCGAATCCCGCTCTATCAGGCGGGTAAGATTGACGCGCCTTTGCCGCCGAAATTACCGCGAACGCTCTATGATCGCGCTGGAGACTGGCCTTTTTTGCTGTTTGTGCTGATTTTCCTGATACTGCCTTTTCAGGGAAAATTGTTTGCCCGTGTATGAGTTGGGCCTTATCGCTTTGCGCCTTCAGGGGGCTGCACTATAAGCGGACAGTTCGGTAGCCGGGGCGAGAACGCCTCGTCAGTAATGCGTGGGGACTTAGCATGGCGAAACCGCAGAAAGCGGCGGAAACGACATCAGACGATACGGGCAAGCGAAGCGGGCCGCATCCGATTGATGTCCATGTGGGGTCGCGCGTCAAACTCCGGAGAATGATCCTCGGCATGAGCCAGGAAACGCTCGGCAAGGCGCTCGGGCTGACTTTCCAGCAAATCCAGAAATACGAAAAAGGCGTGAACCGGATCGGCGCAAGCCGGATGTTCGAGCTCTCGCGTTTGCTCGAAGTGCCGGTGCAGTTCTTTTACGACGATTTTGGCGACGGATCGGCCGCTGCGGGTTTTGCCGAAGGCGAGGCCAGCGAATCGCTTATGGCGCTGGTGAACTCGCCTGACGGGGTTCAGCTCTGCCGGTATTTTGCAGAGATCAAGGATCCCCAGGTCAAAAAACGGGTGCTCGATCTGGTGAAATCCATCGCCGAAACCGAGGGTGTCGAGATTTCATAAGGACCGCCCTGCGCAGCTGTGCTATTTCCCTGGTGTCTCGCACCTCTGGAAAAACGGTTCTCTTTCGGTTGGACACAGCCGCGCCGATTCTGTATAGCCGGGCATATAAAGTTTTCCTTATATGTGAGGTCCAGCATTTCTATGGCTCGTCAGTCCTATCTTTTCACCAGTGAAAGCGTTTCCGAAGGCCACCCGGACAAGGTTTGCGACCGCATTTCCGATGAGATCGTCGATCTGATCTATCGCGAGGCGCAGGCCGGAGAAATGAACCCGTGGGATGTGCGGGTCGCGGCTGAAACCCTCACCACCACCAACAAGGTTGTCATCGCCGGCGAAGTGCGGGCTCCGGAAGCGTTGATGGACGGGAAAGGCGGCGTGAAGCCGGCTGCGTTTGAAAGCGCGGCGCGGGAGGCTATCAAGGCGATTGGCTACGAACAGGACGGCTTCCACTGGGAGACCGCTGATATTGATGTGTTGCTGCACGGCCAGTCGGCCGATATTGCGCAAGGCGTCGACAAGGCGTCAGACGCCAATGCAGAGGGCGCCGGCGATCAGGGCATCATGTTCGGCTACGCCTGCCGGGAAACGCCGACGCTGATGCCGGCGCCGATCTATTACAGCCACAAGATTCTCGAAGACCTCGCCGCTGCGCGTCACGCCGGCAAAGGCGACGCCGGCAGCCTCGGCCCCGACGCCAAGAGCCAGGTGACGGTGCGCTATCGCAATGGCGAAGCAGTGGAAATCACCTCGATTGTTCTCTCGACGCAACATCTCGACGCCTCCTGGAATTCGGCCAAGGTGCGTGAAGTGGTCGAGCCTTATATTCGCAAGTCTGTCGCTGAGCTGCCGATTGCGGCGAACTGCGTCTGGCACGTCAACCCGACCGGCAAGTTCGTCATTGGCGGGCCTGACGGCGACGCAGGGCTCACGGGCCGCAAGATCATCGTCGACACCTATGGCGGCGCTGCGCCTCACGGCGGCGGCGCGTTCTCCGGCAAGGACACCACCAAGGTCGACCGGTCTGCGGCTTACGCTTCGCGCTATCTCGCGAAAAACGTTGTCGCCGCCGATCTCGCCGACCGCTGCACCATTCAGCTTTCCTATGCGATCGGCGTCGCTCAGCCGCTATCGATCTATGTGGATCTCCACGGCACCGGAAAGGTCGATGAAGAGGCGCTTGAGCGCGCGCTGGGCGAGGTGATGGATCTGTCGCCCTCCGGCATTCGCCGCCAGCTCGACCTCAACAAGCCGATCTATGCGCGCACCGCCGCTTACGGCCATTTCGGGCGCGAACCCGATGCAGAGGGTGGTTTCTCCTGGGAAAAGACCGATCTTGTCGAGGCGCTGAAAAAAACAGTCTAGCGCCGGACGCCAATCAGCGTTCCTTTGGTCCCCGTCTTCTCCAGGTGGAAATCGAAGTCGGGCCAGCGTTTGCGCCAGCGCCGGGCGATGATGCGCTCGCCCGGTCGCGCGCCGTCATCCATCAAAATGACGCCGCCTGACGGAATGCGCTCGAATACGCAGTCTGCTGCGCCCCGTCCGAAAGGATGCACCGCCCATGGCGGCCCGTCGACGATAAGCAAATCGATGCGTTCGGGAAGCGAGCCATGCATATACCAGCGCCCCGGCCAGTCTTTCGAGGTGGCGATAAGGGGCGCATGGCGGAGATCGGCTTCAAGTTCATGCTCCCATAGCCAGTCGCGAACTAACGCCACATATTCTTCATGCTGATCAAAGCTGATAAGCTGACCGCTATCATTCAAGGCGAGCGCCTGCGCAATGACAAGTGTTGTCGCGCCCATACCGAATTCCATGACGGTTTCGGGGCGCCGCTCCAGAACCGTTTCGGCGATGATATCCAGCAACGCCGCATCCGCCTTCCAGCTTCCGAGATTGGGCAGGGCGTCTTGCGGCAGGCCAATTTTCTCCAAGACAGCCGCCCGGCGTTCGGCGGAGCCGCCGGAAAGGCTGCGCAACAGCCATGGCCAGCCGATGGCGCCAAAGGCGAGAATATGAGCCCAATCGGAAAGGGATTTTCGGCGGATACGGTGATCGACGGTTTCGCGCAGCGGCAGATAGCTGGTGGCGTCTCGGCTCGTCAAAGGGGGAACTCCTCGCCGCAATGTTGAAAATATGGAACGGCAAGGGAGAAATTCAATTCGGTTCAGGGATATATTTTTATCCACATGCCGGTAAGGACCGATTGGGCGCAAGTCGTCGATTACGAGCCGCCATGATCGTCTATGACCGCAACCATTATCGGGAGGGGATCATGATCCGCACGTTGTTCACCCTTGTGGGGACATTGTTTTGGTTTGTTCAGCCTGTGGCGGCGGCGAGCCCGTCTGCGCTTCTTGTGCAACTGCAGGGCGAGTGGCGGTCCGATGGTTCGGCCTTTGGCGGCGCGGCGGAAAGCGAAATGGTCTGGGCGCCCGCGCTCAACGGCAAGTTCTATCGCCTCGATTACCGGGTTGCGGTGACGCGCGATGACGGCGCGGCTTTCACCTTTGAAGGCGTCGCTCATTATCAGCTTGGAGAAGGCGATGTCCTGTCGGCCTATTGGGCAGACAATTCCGGCGATCTGCATCCGATCCGCGCCGAGCGGGACGGCGATGCGCTGATCGCTCATTGGGGCCTCGAAGGCGCCAAGCAGGGCCGCACCCGGTATGAGCTTTTATCTTCCGGCGAGATCGATGTGACAGACTGGATCAGGACGGAAGATGGGTGGCGCCAGTTCAACCACAACAGGTTTTTTCGCGCCGCCAGAAAAGTCGATTGAAACCGGATTACGCCTTACGCGCAGCGCGATATAACGCGTTTCTTTAAGAAGCGGGTTTCAAATGCAGTCCAATATCTTGTTATATGCGGCGCCGGTGATTTTGTTGTCCCTGTCGAATGTCTTCATGACCTTCGCCTGGTACGGACATCTGAAATTCAAGGCCGCGCCGCTGATTATCGTCATTCTTGCGAGCTGGGCCATCGCTTTTTTCGAATATTGCCTCGCGGTGCCTGCGAACCGGATCGGCCATGGCGTCTATTCCGCCGTCGAACTGAAAACCATGCAGGAAGTGATCACGCTGGCCGTGTTCGCCGTGTTTTCGGTGCTTTATTTGAACGAGCCCCTGACCCTGCGCCAGCTTGGAGGATTTGCGCTGATCGCCGCCGGCGCCGCGCTGGTGTTCTACAAGGGTTGAGTGGCCGGTCTTGCGCCGCTAAGCACCGCCTCAATGAGCGACAAGACATACATCCCCCGGCTTTATGGCCGCCAGATCGACAAGCCTTTAAAGCCGCGTCAGGCGCAGCTGATGGAAACTTTGCTGCCGCGTCTCGCCATCCCGATGGAGGAGCCCGCCAAGGGCGCCATCGATCCGCAAGAGCTTTTTCCGCAGGCGGAGGAAATCCATCTCGAGGTCGGTTTTGGCGGCGGCGAACATCTCGCCTGGCAGGCGGCGCATAATCCGAAAATCGGTTTCATCGGCGCGGAGCCCTTCGTCAACGGTGTCGCCAAGCTGCTCGTTCATGTGGATGAAGGCAGGCAGGAAAATATACGCATTCATCACGGCGATGTGCGCCCCTTGATCGAGGCGCTTCCGGACGCCTCGCTCGCGCGTATCTATGTCCTCCATCCTGACCCATGGCCGAAGAAACGTCATCACAAACGCCGGATGATTTCACCCTGGTTTTTTGCGCAAGCCGCGCGGCTTTTAAAGTCCGGCGGGGAACTTCGCGTCGCTTCGGACATTCGCGACTATATCCGCTGGACCCTGATGCATGCGCAGCAGGCGAGTGAATTCGAATGGACGGCCACATGCGCCGCCGACTGGAAGAAGCGGCCCGGCGACTGGCCGCAGACGCGTTATGAGGCGAAATCCCTGCGCGAAGGGCGCACGCCCGCCTATCTCGTCTTTCGTCGCAAATGAGCGTCCCTTTCGGGATTTTGACTTGCGGTGATGGGCGGGGCGCAAGCAAATAGCCCCATGACAAAGTTCCTCACGCAACTGCTTTTCCTGATGGCGTCGCTGGCGCTGCTTTCCGGCTGCGCCAAGATGACCCTGGCATGGGCTGATCTCAAACCGGCCGGGCCCGTCGCCGCGCCGCAGGCGCTTGGGACTTTCGCCGGAGACGCCGCGGTTACAAATTCATCCGATTGGGAAGCGCGCAAGCCGGCTCTGCAAAAAGCGTTTGAATCGGAAGTTTACGGCGTCTTTCCTGACGCCTCGTCAACACGGATTCTTGGCAAGCTTGTGCTCAATGACAACGCCTTTGACGGGCGCGGCGTGCTTGAAGAATGGACCCTCTCGGCGGATGCGACCTTCAACGGCCGCACAGTGGAGACAAAGCCATTCCCCGGTCGCGACGGGTTTCTGCTCGAGGTCGCGTTGCCGAAAGAGGCGACAGGACCGGTCCCGATTATTCTGATGGAGACATTCTGTCCCTCGTGGGAAGTTGTTCCTGACCCTGCTGTTTCGCGGCCTTCCGATGCGCGGGAGATGGGCGGCGGACCTTTGGGCGGGGTCATGACCTATGTGTTCGGACGCTATATCTGCACACCGCCTTTCGAAATGATTCTGGAGCGCGGTTATGGTGTCGCTGTGCTCTATCCCAACTCTGTGCCGGATCAACGCGACGAGGGGCTTGCAGAACTGCGCCGCCTTTCCGCCGGCTATGAAAATGATGATACGCGCTGGGGCGCGGTCGCCGCGTGGGGCTGGCTATTTTCGCGAGCGGTGGATGCGCTGGAGCAGGACCCGCGTATTGACGCCAATGCCATCGCGACCTGGGGGCATTCGCGTTACGGCAAGGCGGCGCTGGTCGCCGCTGCCTGGGACCCGCGCATCGCCGCCGTCATTGCGCATCAATCCGGCACGGGCGGCGCCTCCCTTAATCGGGAGAAGAAAGGCGAAAGCGTCAGCGCCATTACGAGCGCCTATCCTCACTGGTTTGCCAAAAGTTACGCTGAAATTGCCGGTGAGGAAGAAACGATGGATGTCGATCAGCATCTTCTGATTGCGCTGATCGCTCCCCGGCCCGTCCTCCTCGGCAATGCGCGCCGCGACGTCTGGTCCGATCCGAACGGGGCCTTCCGGGCGGCGCTGGGCGCTGATCCGGTTTATGAGCTTTTGGGCTCGGACGGTTTGTCGCAGTTGCGTCTCGATGAATGGCGGCCGCAGGCCGGAATCGCCTTCTGGTTGCGTCCTGGGACTCACGGCGTTGTCAAAGAAGACTGGCCTGCTTTCCTTGAGTTTCTAGACGCTCACCTTGGTGACTGACAACAGCAGCGCTGTCCTAAAACTAAAAAAGTCTTGCCGGGAAATTTTCAAATCAATTTCTGCCCTTAGCGGGATGGTTTCTCCTTCTCGTATAAGTTGCACCACGCCTCGGGGGGAGGCGTGTGCAAGAGGCGAGAGAATGAACAACAGCTCCGATGAAAACCGCAAGAGTTTCCGCTTTGGGCTAACGGCTTCTGTCGACGTGATGGACGGTGTGGAGCGTCATGCTTTTGGAACGCTGATCGACTTTTCCCGGGACGGCGCCGGGATTCGCAGCATGACGCCTTTGAATATGGGGCGGAAATACAAGTTTCACGTTCGCGGGATCGGCACCTGGAGCGGCGTTGTGGTGCGCCGTTTTGACGGGCGCAGCTACGGTGTGCGTTTTGAGAATTCTGAAACGGAAAAGCGTCAGATCGACCGCATCCTGATGAGCATGATGGATGGCACGATGGACACCTCCACGATCTGCCAGATCCGTCCCCGCATTCGTGCATTCTGATCAAAGAAAAGACAGAGGCCGAATAACAAGGCGCCGCCTGTCGACTTCAGGCTCGCATGCGTCTCCAGCCGCGGCGGGCCTGTTTTGTAGGCCTGCAAAATTTCCGTATTCGGAAAAAAATATTGGTGGAAGGAATAATATGCTGAAAATTGTACTTAAATGACTCAGCATATTTTCCGCCAGGTTTTCTTCCTTACCTTATAAAGGCGTCTCCTGGGAGGACGCTATGACCAACGATAATAAACAAGGCGGTGTTGTCGGCCGCAAAAGCTTCCGTTTCGACTATGCCGCGCCGGTGGATATTTTGCGTGGTTCTGAACGCTATTCTTTTGGCGTGATGCTCAATGTCTCGCGCGGCGGCGCCGCGTTTCGCGCCTTTGCGCCGTTGCAGACGGGCGTTGCTTACGAGCTTCATATCCGCGGCGTGGGCACATATCCGGGCACAGTCGTGCGCCGGTTCAGCGGCGATTGTTATGCGGCGCGCTTTGATGTTGAGGAAGCCGTGAAGCGCCGTATCGACAAGACGCTTGCGGCGCTCTTTGGCCTGCAAAAACAGGATGCGGACGCAAAGACCCGCTTTTCGGCGTGACAACGCCCCGGTCTTTATGGTTTTAGAGGCGCAGTCCAAAAGGAATGCGTTTCCATGGCCGACGGCCTTGCCTTTGAAGAAGACCAAGAAACCGGTGCGGCGATGTTGCCGGCGGCTTACGCCAATGCGCCCTCATCGGTTTCGTTCAAAAAACTCAGGAAGCGGCTTTTGCGCCAGACACAAGAAGCGATCCGCCGTTTCGGGATGGACGGTCCGGCCGCGGATGGCGGACCGCAGAAATGGCTGATCTGTCTGTCGGGCGGCAAGGACAGTTACACATTGCTGGCCGCGCTGATGGATCTGAAATGGCAAGGCGCGCTGAAGGCGGAGCTTGTCGCCTGCAATCTCGATCAGGGCCAGCCGGGTTTTCCCAAGCATATCCTGCCTGACTATCTCAAGGGCCTCGGCGTCGCGCATCGCATCATCACCGAAGACACCTATTCCATCGTCACGGACAAGCTGCCCGAGAATAAAACCTATTGCTCGCTCTGTTCACGCCTTCGCCGCGGCATTCTCTATCGCGTGGCGCGCGAAGAGAGCTGCGATGCCATCGTCCTCGGGCATCACCGCGACGATGCGCTTGAAACCTTTATGATGAACATGTTCCATGGTGGGCGGATGGCCGCGATGCCGCCCAAGCTCGTCAATGACGAGGGCGATTTGTTTGTCCTGCGTCCGCTGATCCTGTGCGCCGAAGACGATATCGCCAAATTCGCCGGCGCCATGAAGTTTCCGATTATCCCCTGCAATCTTTGCGGATCGCAGGACGGTCTCCAGCGGCAGGCGATGAAAGAGATGCTGGACGAGTGGGAACGCCGCCGTCCCGGCCGGCGCGAGGTAATGTTCCGCGCGCTCCAGAATGTGCGGCTCTCCCATCTCGCCGATGAGAAGGTCTGGGATTTTGAAGGGCTGACGCGCAAGCCCTAGGCGTAGCGCCGCCCGCCGGTCATCGAGCCGAGCAAGCCGAAGATGAAGCTTGCTCCGCCCCACAGCACCGCAAAACCGCCGCCCGCATAGATAAGCCCGTCCGCAGTTGTCGGAATTGCGGGCTTATATTGTTCGTATACGGAAAGCGTAATGTCTTCGATCTGCGTTTTGGCGAGGACGAGCGGGCGCACCATATCTCCCGCCGCTTCAAGCTCGGCCATATGGACGCGCAACATTTCATAGCGTTCAACCGCCGACACATAGGCCGTGCATAACGCGTCAAGAAGACCTTCCGCAGACTGGCACTCAGCGATAGCGCGGGGCCGGTCATAGCCATATTGGGCTATATTGGCGTCGAATTCTTCAACGATCGGGGCAAGCTCGTCGATGCGCCCTTGCAGGTTCTGCATATATTGCAGCGTGAAGCCTGGTCCCTGACTGCCGATGACGGCGCCAGCGACACCCAATAAAAAAGCTAGAAATCTTCCCACGTTGGTCCCCTCCGGCAGATCAATCCCCAACGCGATCTTGGCCGATTGGCGCGCGAAAATCCAGAGTCGGGGAAGGCGCTGGAATTGTGGGCGTTTTCAGATGCGTGCGCGCTTGCCGGCCGCGAAAAGCGCGGCGAGGCCAGTGAGCATAAAGGGAAGCGCGCCCGGTATCGGCGTCACCAGCACAGGCGGCTCATCAATGCCGGGCGTTGGCCCGTCCGGGCCATTGGTGGTCGGTGGGCTGACGGGGCTTCCCGGTTCGCCGGGCGGAGTGTTGGTCACGGGAGGGAAGGCGCCTGGGATGATCGCGCCGGGATATCCGCCGGGTTTATTGACCGCCCCGCCCTGCATGACGCCGCCGCCCGGCGAGAGCCCGGGCGCCATGGCGAGGCTGAAAGGTGACGGCGCCTGGTCTTCGCCAGTCGCGGAGCCATCCGACACGCCGGAGGGGCCGCTGGAGATTGCGCGCAAAACCGCCTCGCGCAACGCCGCTGGTTTCGCCGATGGCGTGCGCGGTCCGAAAGCGGCGTTTGCATTCGGGCGTTCCGGAGCGGCTTGAATATCGTTTCCCGGTGAGCCGTCTTGCGGCGCCATGGCGAGAGAAATGGGCGCCTCAATCGCGTCAGCGCCTGTGCCATTTTGCAACAGGCTGTCGCGCGCGCCTGAATTGAGGCCCGCCCTGTCGGCGCCGCGCGCCTTGCCTGTCATGAACGCGATAGGCGTTGAAACCGCCGTGATCATCAGGAAATAGATGATCAACGCCAGTATCCCGCGTTTTTTCAGCCTGCCATTCATGGCCCGTTTGTCCTTCACTTGAAGGAACGGACATTCAAGAACGGCGCCTGTTGTCTATGGTTTTTTCGCTATGTCCGGCGGGGTGAAATCGGGGCTCGTCCAGATGTCGAGCGCGCGTCCCCTGGCGGTCTTTTTCGGCGCCTTCAGGGTCAGCGCCCGGGCGTAATTGACCGCGCGTCCGAGGAGCCAGAACAGATTGGCGGCGATCAGCCCAGTGCGCCCGTAATGATCGATGAAGTACCGCGACCGCGCGGCGTAATAATAGCGCGGCAGGGGTTTGTGCGCAGCGGCGGCGTCTTCTATCCCTGAAGATTTCGCCTCGAAATGTTTGACCGACGCCTCTTCGATGCGCGCCGCGCGCCAGCCATTCGCGGCCGCTTTCAGGCCATAGGCGCTGTCTTCGAAATACATGAAGTAGTTTTCGTCGAGGAGGCCGATCTCGTCGATGACTTCCTTGCGGATCATGACGCAGGCGAAGCTGATCCAGTCCGGGGCGTCGGCTTCGCCCTCGAAGATAGGCACCACATGTTCGCGATAGCGGCGATAAAAAAAGTCGAGGCCTGTCGCTTCCACAAACTCGCTGAAGGGCGTGCGTTTGCGAAAGCGGCTTACGGCGGGCGCGCCGTCTTCGTCGAGGATTTGAGGTCCGGCGAGACCGAGCTTTGGCCGTTCTTTCATGGCGTTGAGAAGCGCCGCCAGCGCGCCAGGAGCCGCCAGCGTGTCGGAATTGAGGAGGAGATAGAAATCGGCCTCGCCCGCCTTGATGCCGAGATTATTGCCGGCGGCGAAACCGCCATTGACCGCCGACAGGATGATCTCAACCGGCGCAGCCGGCCGTTGCGAGGCCCAGGCGCTGAGTAAGTCTGCGGAATTGTCAGGCGAGGCGTTGTCTACAAGGATCAGCCGTCCGCCAATCGCCTCAATCTCCGGCAGGACGCTTTGCGCGCTCGCAATAGCGAGGTCGGGCGTTCCGTAATTGAGAATGATGACGTTGAGCGGCGAGCGGGCCATATTAACCTTTTAGAGGGGCGATCCGCCCTGTTTTCCGCGGTTTATATGAAACCGGCCTTAACGAAAGCCTTTGCCGGCGTTCCACAGGGCTTAAATCAGTGACGAGGGGGCTGACAAAGGGCCTTTTCAGTCCTATATACGCGATCAAACGCTAATCGATTTGATAAGCGGGCCCCGCGGGGCCCGCTTTTTCATTACCCCCTCCGCGAATGCGGCGGAAAACCCGAAGGGCCTTATATTGCTGCTTGAAGACCGTCTTGTCGCGCTGATCGAACCCGTGGCCACCGCTGCCGGCTTCGAGCTTGTGCGCGTACGCGTCACGGGCGGCCAGACCAAGACCCTGCAAGTGATGGCTGAACGCCCGGACCGGACAATGAGTGCGGGCGATTGCGCCAAGCTTTCGCGCGCGTTGTCGCCGGCGCTGGAAGAGGCGGATCTGATTGACGGGGCCTATACGCTCGAAGTCTCGTCGCCGGGCATCGACCGGCCGCTGGTGCGGCTGAAAGATTTCCACGACTGGCAGAGCTGGCCGGCGAAGCTAGAACTGAACCGTCTTGTCGAGGGCAGGAAGCGCTTCAAGGGCGTTGTCGCTGGCGTCGATGACGGCAAAGTCGCCTTCGATATTGAGGGCGAAGAAGATACGGCGTTGTTTCCGCTTGAGTGGATCGCCAGCGCCCAGCTCGTCCTGACGGACGAGTTGATCAAACAAACCATGAAGGCGGACAAGCAAGCCCGCCAAGCTACAGGAGAAGATGAGATGGAGACCTCTCAATGAACGCGGTTAGCGCCAACAAGCTGGAGCTTATCCAGATCGCCGATGCGGTCGCACGCGAAAAATCCATCGACAAGTCGCTTGTCATCGAGGCCATGGAGGATGCGCTGGCCCGTGCGGCGCGCACCCGTTACGGCCATGAAACGCTGGTGAAAGCGGAGATTAATCCGAAGACCGGCGAGACCAAGCTGTGGCGTCTTCTCGAAGTGGTCGAAGAAGTCGAAAACGATCAGACCCAGATGGCGCTTTCTGAAGCGCTTCACCGCAATCCGGAAGCTGAAGTCGGCGCGTTCATGTCTGAACCGCTGCCGCCGATCGATTTTGGCCGTCAGGCCGCCATGGGCGCCAAGCAGGTCATCACGCAGAAAGTGCGCGAAGCCGAACGCGATCGTCAGTATGAAGATTTCAAGGATCGTCTCGGCGAGATCATCAACGGCATCATCAAGCGCGTGGAATACGGCCATGTGATCGTTGATCTCGGCAAGGCCGAAGCGATCATCCGCCGCGACCAGCAATTGCCGCGCGAGAATTACCGCAATGGCGACCGTGTGCGCGCCTATATCATGGATGTGCGCCGCGAAACGCGGGGGCCGCAAATCTTTCTGTCGCGCTCGCATCCGCAATTCATGGCGAAGCTTTTTGAACAGGAAGTGCCGGAAGTTTATGACGGCGTGATTGAGATCAAGGCCGTCGCCCGCGACCCGGGCAGCCGCGCCAAAATCGGCGTTTTCTCGAACGATCCCGGCATTGACCCGGTCGGCGCGTGCGTCGGCATGCGCGGCAGCCGCGTCCAGGCGGTGGTGAACGAGCTTGGCGGCGAGAAAATCGACATCGTGCCGTGGAATGACAATGACGCGACCTTCGTCGTCAATGCGCTCGCCCCGGCGGAAGTCACCAAGGTCGTCCTCGACGAAGACCTGAAGCGCATCGAAGTGGTGGTGCCGGACGAGCAATTGTCGCTCGCCATTGGCCGCCGCGGTCAGAATGTGCGTCTCGCCTCACAGCTCTCGGGCTACGAGATCGACATCATGACCGAGGAAGAAGAAAGCGCGAAACGCCAGGAAGAGTTCCGCGTGCGGTCCGAGCTGTTCATGGCGGGTCTTGATGTGGATGACATGATGGCCGGTCTGCTTGTCTCCGAAGGTTTCTCCAAGATCGAGGAGATCGCCTTTGTGGAGGTCGAGGAGCTGATGGATATTGACGGTCTCGACGAAGAAACCGCTGAGGAGCTTCAGGCCCGGGCGCGGGACTTCATCGAGGAAGAGAACAAGAAACTCGACGAAAAACGCCGTGAAATGGGCGTTTCCGACGATATCCTTGAAATGGACGGCCTCGATCTCAAAATGATTGTGACGCTTGGCGAAAATGACGTGAAGTCGGTTGAAGACCTTGCCGGCTGCGCCACGGACGACCTGACCGGCTGGACCGAGCGGGTCGATGGCGAACGCAAGCATTATGACGGTATGCTTGAGAAGTACAAAATCACCGCTGAAGACGCGGAAGATCTGATCATGCGCGCGCGGCTTCAGGCCGGGTGGGTGACGCAGGAAGATCTCGACGCCATGAAGGCGGCGGAAGAAGCTGCGGAAGACGAGGAGGCCGCGACTGACGTCAGCGATTGAAAAAGCCAAGGCCGCTTCCGAGCGGCGTTGCGTGGCGACGGGCGCCGCGCTGACGCCGGAGGAGGGGCTGCGGTTCGTGCTCTCGCCGCAGGGCGAGCTGGCGCCGGATTTTACGGGCAAGCTTCCCGGCCGCGGCGCTTGGCTGACGCCGCAACGGCAGGCGCTTGAAACGGCCCTGAAGAAAGGCGCTTTCGCGCGGTCTTTCAAGCAGGGCGTCGCCTCGCCTGAGGATCTTGCGGGGCGCGTCGAAGCGGGTCTTGCGAAACAGGCGCTCTCTGCGCTTGGGCTTGCGCGCCGGACCGGCGATGTGGCGACGGGCTTTGAGAAGGTCCGCGCCATGCTGGCGGACGGCGCTGCGGCGGCGTTGGTCAACGCCGCGGATGGCGGTGAGGACGGGCGCCGGAAACTGGAAGGCGCCGCCGGTGACGCGGTTGTTGTTATGTTGTTCGAGGAGGCCGAGCTTGCGGCAGCCCTCGGGCGGGAAGAGCCGACGGTTCATGTGGCCGTCAAAAAAGGCGCGGCGGCGCAGCGTTTTCTTAACGCGGCGCGGCGTCTCGAAGGATTTCGAAGCGGCGTATAAAGCCGTGAAACATTAGGGGTTCGCTGTGGACCCCGGCCCTGAGGGGCTGTATGTCGATGGCGGCTTCCCGAACAGGGGTCGCCGCTAAGAAAGGCGCTTCTGAAGAGGCGCATTTGGAGATTGGATGAGCGACGACGTCGAAACTGAAACCAGCAAACCGCGCCGGCCGCTGACGCTGCGCCGCACGGAGACGGGCGCCGTTAAGCAGAGCTTTAGCCACGGCCGCTCCAAGACGGTTGTTGTCGAGACCAAGAAACGCCGCGTCCTGGCGCCGAAGAAGCCCGGCGAGGCGCCGGCGAAGGCTGCTGATGTAAAGGAAGCGCCTGAGAAAAAGGCTGCGCCTAAAAAGCCTGTTGAGGATAAAGCCGCAGCGGCAAAGGCGGCGGCGGCCGCCAAAGCGGCTGACGATAAAAAGCGGGGCGCAGTTCTGCGCACGCTTTCTGCTGACGAAAAACAGGCTCGTGCGGCGGCGCTTGCGACCGCGCGCAAAGAAAAGGCCGAGCGCGATAAACGCGACGCCGCAGAACGGATTGAGCGCGAGGCTCGCGAAGCCGAAGAGCGCAGCCGTCTGGAAGAAGAGCGCAAGCGTCAGGCCGCGGAAGAAGAAAAACGCGCCCTCGAAGCCGAGGAGCGCCGCAAGGCCGAAGAGATCGCCCGCGAAGCGCTTGAAGAAGAAGAGCGCGAACGTAAAAAGCGAAATGCCGCCAAAACGGATGCGCGCGCCAAAGGGCGCGAGGAAGAAGAGCAGAAAGCCGACGCCAGCAAGGCGGCGGATGCGGATAATCCGCTTGCTCAACTCGGCGGCCGTCTCAAGACAAGGCGCAAGGGCGGCGACGATGATCGCCGCGACGCCACGAAGACGAAAGAAGCGCCGCGCCGGCGTTCAGGCAAGCTGACAATTGCGAATGCGCTCGACGACGAGGAGCGCCAGCGCTCCCTCGCGTCGGTGAAGCGCGCTCGCGAACGTGAAAAGCTCGCGCGCCAGCAGCGCGGAGGCGAACGCGTCCTGCGCGATGTCATCATCCCTGAAACCATCACCGTGCAGGAGCTTGCCGCGCGTATGTCCATGCGCGCTGTCGATCTCGTCAAGGAATTGATGACGCAGGGCCAGATGGTCACGTCGAATGAAATTCTCGACGCGGATACGGCGCAGCTCATCGCCGAAGATCTCGGCCATTCCGTGAAACGCGTCGCCGAGTCTGACGTTGAAGTCGGTCTTGAGGGCGAGCAGGACAACGAAGCGGATATGAAGCCGCGCCCGCCGGTTGTCACCATTATGGGTCACGTCGATCACGGCAAGACGTCGCTTCTTGACGCCATGCGTCAGACCGACGTGGTCGCCGGCGAAGCTGGCGGCATCACGCAGCATATCGGCGCTTATCAGGTCACGCTCGGCGACGATCGCAAGATCACCTTCCTCGATACGCCGGGCCACGCCGCCTTCACGCAGATGCGCGCGCGCGGCGCCAAGGTGACGGATATCATCATTCTCGTCGTCGCGGCGGACGACTCCATCATGCCGCAGACGGAAGAAGCGATCAGTCACGCCAAAGCGGCGGGTGTGCCGATCATTGTCGCCATCAACAAGGTCGACAAACCGGACGCCAATCCCAACAAGGTTCGCACCGATCTCCTCCAATATGAGATCCAGGTCGAAAGCATGGGCGGCGACGTTCAGGATGTTGAAGTTTCGGCGCTGAAAAAAATGAATCTCGATGGCCTTCAGGATGCGATCCTGCTGCAGGCCGAATTGCTCGATCTCAAGGCCAATCCGAACCGCCCTGCGAATGGCGCGGTGGTTGAGGCGCGCCTCGACAAGGGCCGCGGCGCGGTGGCGACTTTGCTGGTCGAGCGCGGCACCTTGAAACGCGGCGACATTCTCGTCGTCGGATCGGAATGGGGCAAGGTGCGCGCCATGACCGACGACAAAGGCAAACCCGTCCAGGAAGCGGGTCCCGCTTTCCCAGTGGAGGTCCTCGGTCTCAACGGCGCGCCGGAGCCGGGCGATACGTTCAACGTGGTCGACAGCGAGGCCAAGGCCCGCGAGATCGCGGAATTCCGTCATCGCCAGCGCCGCGAAAAAGCCGCCGCAAAAACCTCGGGCACCTCGCTCGAGCAGATGATGGCACAGCTTCAGGACTCGGAGATCAAAGAACTGCCGATCGTCATCAAAGGCGACGTGCAAGGCTCGATCGAGGCGATTGTCGGCTCGCTGGAGAAATTCAACAATGACGAAGTCCGCGTGCGGGTTCTGCATACGGGTGTCGGCGGGATTTCCGAAAGCGACGTCATCCTCGCCGAGGCGTCGAACGCGCCGGTTATCGGCTTCAATGTCCGCGCCAACAAACAGGCGCGCGACGAAGCTGAGCGGTCAAAGGTCGAAATCCGCTATTATTCGGTGATCTACAACCTGATCGACGACATCAAGGCGACGCTATCCGGCATGCTTGAGCCGGAACTGCGCGAGACCTTCCTGGGCAATGCGGAAATTCTCGAAGTGTTCAACATTTCGAAACACGGCAAGGTCGCCGGCTGCCGCGTGACCGAGGGCAAGGTGGAGCGCGGCGCGAAAGTCCGCCTCATCCGTGACAACGTCGTGATCCATGAGGGTGAGCTTTCTCAGCTCAAGCGCTTCAAGGACGACGTGCAGGAAGTGCCTGGTGGTCAGGAATGCGGTATGAGCTTCGCCAATTACGAAGACATGCGCGCCGGCGACGTCATCGAATGCTTCTCCGTTGAGAAGATTACGCGGACGCTGTAACGCCCGCTTTCGATGACGGAGAAGACCTATGCTCCGCTTTCTTGATCCCGACTGCGACGGGCGGGCGCTGCATGCGATCTTCGGCGACGAAGATTGCTGCACCTATCTCGCCGACCCGGCGACAACGTCTGTCGCTGAAACCGTCAGCCTCCTGAAGAAATGGAATGACGGGACGGAAAATACGACTTGGGCGATTGTCGAGCGTGAGGATGGCGACGCGCTGGGCCGGGCGACGCTGATCCCGCGTGAGCGCGATATCTGGGAGATCGGGATTATGCTCTGTCCTGGCGCACAGGGACGCGGCCTTGCGATGAAGGCCCTTGCCGACATCATTGATGACGGCTTTGACAATCGCGGCGCGCGGCGGATTTTCGCTGATATCGACACCGATAATACGCCTTCCATCCGCCTGTTTGAGCGGCTGGGATTTCAGCGCGAAGGCGTGTTGCGGGGAACCTGGCTCACCCATATCGGCGAACGCGACAGCGTTATTTTTGGCCTTCTTCGATCCGATAAGCGCGTTTGGGCGCGTTAAGGGGCCGACGTGGCGGGGAACCGAACGCCTTCTGCCGCCTTAGGGCAGGATAAGAAATGGCTTTCATTCTGTAAGGGTTACACAAGTGCAACACGAAGAGCGATTGCAGGCTTCAGGGCGCGCCGCTAGTTTCGTTGCGGTATAAGGTATGGGGGAGTTTTTGACCGCACGGTCTCCACATTTCATGTATGTCCTGGTTGCGCCCGGCCCCGGCTATTTTGCCGAAATGGCGGCTGTCTCCGCGACGACGCTCAAACGGGTTACGCCTAATGCGCGGATTACATTCATCACTGACGAGGCGACGGCTGCTCTTGAAACGCCTGCGACGGCGATTCTGCGCGACCTCGCCTCGGACTGGATAGCGCATCCGACGGGCGATTTCTCCCCGGCTATGTCCAGCCGGTTGTTAAAGCTGTCCAGCCGGTCGCTGGTCAAAGGCGATGTTGTCTTTCTCGATTGCGATACGCTGGTCGCCAAGGATCTGACGCCCCTCGCAAACCATCGCGGTGAGTTCGCCGTTGTTGAGGACAAGCCGGAGATGCCTGACCACATTCGCGACTATGCGCAGAAATCGGGGCTTTCCATTCCGGCCCGCTATTTCAACTCCGGCGTGATGGGCATGCGCGACACCCCTTCCGTACATGCGGCTGTCGGCGGCGCGCTTGAAACATGGCGCGCCAGTATGGGCGACGGATTTTATTTCGATCAGGTGTTTCTCAATTCGGCGCTGCATCGTTCCGGGCTTGAGATTGAATGGTTGCCGCCGGCGTTTAATGCGCAAATCTGGGCGAAAACCTATCACGCCATCCGGCCCAGATTGTTTCACGTCTTTGCCGAAGATTTTGAAAATCGCAATGAAACGGTGCTGCATGTCATGGCGAAAGGCCTCAAGCAAAACGGCGCCATTGATGAAGAAGAATTGGCGCGTTTTCTGGAAACCGGAAATCCGTGGACGGAGCTTTCGCGTCCGGGACAATATATTGCCCTGGCGCGCCCCGCATCGGCTGTAGCTTCCACCTTGCGCCTCGTCCTGCGCGGCAAGCTGTAAGGGTTAATGCGCCGATGCGCGAAAACCCTTTTCCTTTGCGGTTGAAACGCCTATTTTCCTCTCATGGCTAATCGATTTTCCAGTAAAAAAGGTCTCTCACAGCGCCAGCTTCGGGCGGGCGAGCTGATCCGTCATGCGCTTGTGGAGATTCTGCAGCGCGAAACACTGCGCGATCCGGCTCTTGCCGGGGTCTCCATCACGATCAGTGAGGTCCGTGTTTCGCCCGATCTGAAGCAGGCGACCGCCTATGCGGCCCCGCTTGGCGGAGGTCATGAGGGGGAAGTTGTGGCGGGGCTCAACCGCGTCGCGCCCTATTTGCGGGGGCTATTGGGTAAAAAGATCGCCATGAAGTTCACGCCGGCCCTGACGTTTGCTGTGGATGAAACCTTTGCCGAAGCGCAAAAAATTGACCAGCTTCTGGCGCGGCCTGACGTCGCCCGCGATCTTGGCGGAGAGTAAGGCCGCATTTACCTTGTTCGCCGACTGTCTGTAGTTTCAGCTTGGTTGATGATCTGTGCTTGAAATAGCGGATAGCGCCGTCTGCTGTGGGGACTGATGTTGGCATTGACGGCCTTTTTGCGGCACTCGAAGATTCAGGTTCCATTGGCGAATCTGCGCAGCCGCGCGGGCAGCTTGTGGCGCGGGGTCTTTTCCGCGATAGGCCGATATCAGCCGATCCCTCTCAGTGAAAAAGAAACTGTATCGGGTGAGCTGGCGCCCTTTAAAGGCGATATTCCTCTTTCCGCTGGTGACGAATTCGGCCAGCGGCGAATGACTTTCGTTACGGCGCGGCCGGTTTTCGAGGAAGTTGAGAATTTGTTGGTGACGCCTCGGGGCGGCGGCTGGAAGGATGGCGTCCTTTTTGAGAAATACAGCGCCCAGAAGCCCGGCCTCAGAATGCTGATGGCCAGCCGCCAGCCAGCGCGCACAGCGCCGGAAGGGTTCTTCATCCAATCGGAACATGTGGACACTTTTGGTGACTGGATGGGGGAATATCTGGTGCCGCTCGCGCAGGTTTCCCGGATTGATGCGCCGGTTTTTTTGCCGGCGGCTTTGGCGGCAAAGGGGTATGTGCAACGCGATGGCGCCCGTCTTGGCGTTGATTTTGTCGGTATAGATAAACCTCTGCTGATCAAGCGTGCAAAGGTGATGCGCCAGAACCGGTTCGTGCGCTATTGGCTGCCAGCGCAGGCCAGCGCGCTCAGAGCGTTGTTAAAGGTCGACCCGGTCCCTCCCGCGCCCGGCTCGCTATTATACCTATCGCGATATGGTGAGCGTTCCGAAGTGGCTGACCGGACACATCCAAATCTGATGCTGGAAGAGCAGGTGCGCGCCCGCGGAGGAACCGTCCTGCGCACCGCAGACGCGTCTCTTGAGGATTATCTAATGGCGGGTGAGCAGGCGGAAACGCTTTTGTATGATCACGGCTCGGCCGCCTATAATATGGTTTACTGGCGCCCGCGCCGCATAATCGAATTTGCAAGCGACGACTGGTGGATGAGCTCTTTCCTGTTTTTCGCGAATGCTTCCGGCGTTCGTGATTACACCATTATCTGTACGGATCGCCCAGGCGCGGCGGAGCGGTTAAACGCAGCGCTTGATGCGCCGGTGGAGGACGCGTGAAGCGGCTGACGAAGACGCTTTCAGCCGTATTGGGGCCTGTGCGCGCTGCAGAGTTGCGCAATGACATCTCCAGTTTCTGGCGTATGGGATTCGCCGCCGTCGGGCGCTATCGGCCGATTCCCGCCGAAGAAATGGAATTCGTTCTCGCCAAGCGGATGACGTATAAAGGCGATGTCCCGGTTCAGATCAAGGACGGCGTCTATGAACAGGGGCGCATGGCGTTTCGCTTGCCCCGGCCTCAGTTTGAAACCGCCGCCGGGCTGACCGTCACGCCCAATGGCGGCGCCTGGCGCGAGGGCTGCTTCGAGGAGCGGTTCAGCGCAGGGCGGCCGGGGCTGCGCCTGCTTCTGGAAAACCGCCGCGCTGCAGAAACGCTGCCTGCAGCGGTTGTCATTCAATGCGCCCATAACGATACATACGGAGATTGGGTGTCAGAATATCTGATCCCGGTTCTGCGCGCGGCTCCCTTATCCGCGCCTTTGCTGCTGCCTGCAAACATCGCGTCGAAACCTTTTGTCGCGCGCGACCTCGGCGTGCTCGGCGTTGACTGGCGGGCGATTGTCCGGCCGATCCATATCGAAAATGCGTGCGTGCTTCGTCAGCAGAAGTTTTTCGTTCATTTCTCCGAAGACGAGGTGAGGCTTTTGCGCCGGGTTTTTGGCGAGCCCGCATCAGAGCCTCGTCGCGGTGGCCTGATCTATCTCTCCCGTCACGGCGAGGGCTCCGATGTCGCGGACCGCGGCTATCCAAGCCTTGTGGTTGAAGCGATTGTTAAAGCCCGGGGCGGGCGCATCATCCGGACAGGCGAAGCGTCGCGTGGAGATTATGTCGCCGCGGCTTTGGATGCGGAAACCGTCATCTTCGATCATGGGTCCGCCTTTTACAATTCGCTTGGCTGGCCCGTGCGCCGCATTGTGGAAATCGTTTCGGACGATTGGTGGAACAATGCTTTCCTGATGCTGTCCCATGCCGCCGGAAACCGGGACTACACGATTATTCGCGGCGATCTGGGCGATGCGCATGTTGAAGATCTGCTCACGCATACGCTCGATGCGCCGCTTGACCTTAGCGCCGCAAGCTGATTGAAAGCCGCCCAATGCCCTCGCCGCCGTCCGATCCGGCGCGTGAGGTGGATTTGCAAGTTGCATCATAGAGAACAGGACCCCCCGAAAGATGGGAAGACGGCGCAATAAAAAGGGCCGGCCGGTTTCCGGCTGGCTGATCATCGACAAGGCGTATGATTTTGGCTCCACCGAGGCGGTGTCGAAGGCGAAATGGCTGTTTCAGGCGCAAAAAGCCGGTCATGCAGGCACGCTCGATCCGCTCGCGACTGGCGTGCTGCCGATCGCGTTCGGCGAGGCGACCAAAACTTCCGGCTATGTCATGGACGCCGAGAAACATTATCGCTTCACCGCGCGCTGGGGTGAGGCCCGCGCCACCGATGACGCCGAAGGCGATGTGATTGCGACATCGGATAAACGGCCGTCGCGAGAGGAAATTGAATCCGTGCTCGGGCGTTTCACAGGTGAGATCGAGCAGATCCCGCCGCAGTTTTCCGCCATCAAGGTGGGCGGCGAGCGCGCTTATGATCTCGCGCGCGACGGGGAGTCTGTGAAACTCGAGCCGCGCCAGGTCATGATTTATGATTTGCGCGTTGTCGAAACGCCGTCTGAAGATGAAACTGTCTTCGAAGCGGTGACCGGTAAAGGCGCCTATGTGCGCGCGCTGGTGCGCGACATGGCCCGCGCGCTTGGCACGCAAGGTTATGTGTCCTCGCTTCGCCGCCTCGCTGTTGGCTGCTTGCGCGCCGAAGACGGAATTACGCTCGCTGAACTGGAGGCGATGGACTCTCTTGAAGACCGCGATGCGGCGCTTCTGCCGATCAGCCACGCGCTCTCCTCCATGCCGCAGGCGATTATAGATGGTCCGCAGGCGGATAAATTGCGCCGGGGCCAGGCGGCGGTCGTGTCGCCTGCGACGGCGAAGGGCGTGCGTGGTGATGCGGCGGGCCTTATTGAGGGAGTTCTTGCGGTCCTCCATGACGAGGCGGTGGCGATTTGCGAACTGGATGGCCTTAAACTAAAACCCAGCCGGGTCTTCAACGCATAAGCTATATGGGCGGGTGCAACAGGGAAACGGCGTCATGGCGCATCACAAACGCAAAAAGCCCAAATCGGGGCGGGCGGGCTGTCTTTTATGCAAGCCCTATAAACGTCAAGGCGCGCCATTGAAGACGCGCCTCAAGGCTTCGGTGTTGCGCAGGATGCGGGTGGCGAACGCCCGCCGGACGGCGCTTTAACGCACAACTTTCCATGCCGTCACCGTGCCCGGATTCCAATTTGGAACGATAACGGTGTCGGCGAACATTGTGAGATCGTTCTGCAATGTTCCGGCCTCTCTGGTGTCGAGGAGTTCTGTTGTTTCGCCTTCCGGTGAGACATAATAGATCGCGCCCGGCCAGGACGAGACGAGCCATCCGCCGCCGGGAACAAGGCCGATGCCGTCGGCGTTTTCCATACCGTTTGCAATTTCGGTCAGATTTCCTTCGGCGTCCGCTGACAGCAGGGAGCCGGATGTCATGGTGCTGATGTAAAGCGCGCCGCCATCGCCGAGAAGGCCGTTCACGCCGTCAAGACGCTCATCTTCAAGCCACAGGGTTGCAGTTTCGCCATCGAGTTTGTGAATGCTCGCGCCCCCGGAATCGGAAACATAGACCGCGCCGTTCCAGACGGTTGCGTCATTCAGGAACCGCGCGCCGTCGATTGCGATCGACCCGGCGGGCTCCCCGGTTTCAGCGCTGAAGATGCGCACCTGATCGATATCGGTGACGTATAAGCGGCTGTCATGGACCGCCATGCCCTTGGGGGCGTCGAGACCTTCGGCGAATTTCTCCGTCACTATCTCGCCGTCTTCAGAAAGGACCGAGATCCAACCCTCACCGTCCTTTCCTGCGCCTTCGCCAACGATGTTGGAGATGAAATACCCGCCCTGCGGGGCGGCGGCGACGCCTTCGGGTGCGTTGAAGCCATCGGCGATCCAGGCTTGCTCCAGGTTCGGCGTCGTCGAGGCGCTGTCGCTGAGGGATTCCCCTGCGTTCGGGTCCGAACAGGCAGCGGTGAATGTAAGCAGGGCGATGGAGAAAAGGCGCATTTTCAACCTCAATTTCCTAATTTTCTGGCCAGTTCGGCCATGGCACGGTCAGCCCTCAGGCGCAAGCCGGCTTGTCGCACAGGCGGGTCGGCTCGCCCTTGCTATCCGTCTCCTTTTCCCCCATAAGCCGCGCACAATTTCGACCCTGCTGGACGGCGTCCCGGCGGGGCCGCCATTTTCAGGGGACGCCGCGGAGAAAAAGACATGTCGATTACGGCTGGCCGTAAGGCTGAACTTATCAAAAAATTCGCCACGAAAGCAGACGACACCGGTTCGCCGGAGGTTCAGGTTGCGATCCTGTCCGAGCGCATTGCGAACCTCACCGAGCACTTCAAAGAGCACAAAAAAGACAATCACTCGCGTCGCGGTCTGCTGAAAATGGTTTCCCAGCGCCGGCGTCTGCTCGACTATGTGAAACGCGGCGATGAAGACCGCTATAAAAAGCTGATCGAAGAACTCGGCCTGCGCCGCTAATCGTTCCGCCCTGCGCGTCTTAGGCCGGCGCGCACGGCGACATCCCTAAATCTGGCCCGGCCAGGAGACGCTTATATGAAATTTTCCGGAACCTCAGCGATCATTACCGGCGGCGCATCTGGCCTTGGCGCCGCGACCGCTGAGGCGCTGGCGAAAGAAGGCGTCAAAGTCGCGCTTTTTGACCTCAATGAGGAAAAAGGCGAGGCGCTGGCGAAGCAGCTGGGTGGGGTTTTCTGCAAAACCAATGTCGCCAATGAAGACAGCGTAAAAGCCTCTATCGCGAAAGCTGTCGAAGCGCACGGAACGCCCTTCATCCTCGTCAATTGCGCCGGTATCGGCACGGCGGAAAAGACCCTCGGTAAAAACGGGGTCCACAATCTCGACCATTACAAGCGGGTCATTGAAATCAACCTGATCGGCACGTTCAACTGCATTCGCCTTGTTGCGGAGCAGATGGAAAAGAACGATCCGCAGGCTGACGGTGAGCGCGGCGTTATCATCAACACGGCGTCCGTCGCCGCTTTTGACGGCCAGATCGGCCAGGCCGCCTATTCCGCTTCGAAAGGCGGCGTTGTCGGCATGACCTTGCCGATTGCGCGCGACCTCATGAATATCGGCATTCGCGTCAACACGATCGCGCCCGGCATATTCTGGACGCCGATGATGGCGGGCATGGACCAGAAGGTTCAGGATGCGCTCGCCGCTATGGTGCCGTTCCCCAAACGCCTCGGAAAGCCCGAGGAATATGCGTCGCTTGCGGTGGAGATTTGCCGCAATGTGATGATGAACGGCGAAACAATCCGGCTCGATGGAGCCATCAGAATGCAGCCGAGGTGAGTTCCCGCGCCGCCCTTACAGAGGCGGCGCTCTCATTTCAGGCTTCATGTAAAGGGCGTCATGCGATCCGCGTATGGCGCATCACGAAAGAGAAGAGAAAACATGTTTAATATCACTAAAAAATCGATTGAATGGGGCGGTCGCACGCTGACCCTGGAAACCGGACGCATCGCGCGTCAGGCCGATGGCGCTGTGCTCGCCACTTATGGCGACACAACCGTGCTCGCCGCCGTCACCGCCGCGAAGGAGCCGAACCCCAATTTCGATTTCTTCCCGCTGACGGTGCATTATCAGGAACGCTATTACGCGGCTGGCCGCGTGCCGGGCGGTTACTTCAAACGTGAAGCGCGCCCGACCGAAAAAGAAACGCTGACCTCACGTCTTATCGACCGTCCGGTCCGTCCGCTGTTCGCCAAAGGCTTCAAGAACGAAGTGCTCGTCGTGGCGCAGGTTCTCTCGCACGATCTTGAAAACGATCCTGACGTCGTTGCGATGATCGCCGTTTCCGCGGCGCTGACGGTTTCCGGCGTGCCGTTCATGGGCCCGATCGGCGCCGCCCGCGTTGGTTACATCAATGGCGAATATGTTCTGAACCCGCAGATCGACGAAATGCCGGAAACCCAGCTCGATCTCGTCATGGCCGGCACATCCGACGCCGTGATGATGGTGGAATCGGAAGCCAAGGAGCTTTCCGAGGAAGTCATGCTCGGCTCCGTGGCGTTCGGCCACAAGGCTGCGAAAGAGGCGATTGGCCTGATCATCGATTTCGCTGAAGAATGCGCGAAAGAGCCCTGGAATTTCACAGTGCCGGATAATTCCGACGTTGAAAGCAAAGTGCGCGGTCTCGTGGAAGACGATGTTCGCGCCGCCTATAAACTTACCGTCAAGCAGGAGCGCCAGAACGCCCTCGCCGCAGCGAAATCCAAAGCGGTTGAGGCGCTCTGCAATGATGAAGACGACGCTGCGCCGTCAAAATCGGTTGTCGGCGGGGCCTTCAAGTCCATCGAGTCCGACATTGTCCGCAACGGTATTCTCGATACGGGCGAGCGTATTGACGGCCGCGACACCAAGACGGTTCGTCCGATCGTTGCGGAAGCGGGCATTCTGCCGCGCACGCACGGATCGTCGCTGTTCACCCGCGGCGAGACGCAGGCGCTGGTCGTGGCCACGCTCGGGACCGGCGAAGATGAGCAATTCATCGACGCGCTGGCCGGCACCTACAAAGAACAGTTCCTGCTCCATTATAACTTCCCGCCTTATTCGGTCGGCGAAGTGGGCCGCATGGGCTTTACCGGCCGCCGCGAAATCGGCCACGGCAAGCTTGCCTGGCGCGCGCTGAAGGCGGTTGTTCCGAGCCAGGAAGAATTTCCTTACGTCATTCGCCTCGTGTCAGAGATCACCGAATCCAACGGTTCGTCTTCCATGGCGACGGTTTGCGGCGGTTCTCTCGCGATGATGGATGGCGGCGTGCCGATCAAGCGTCCGGTGGCGGGCATCGCCATGGGGCTTATTCTTGAAGGCGAAAAATACGCCGTTCTGTCGGATATTCTCGGCGATGAAGATCACCTCGGCGATATGGATTTCAAAGTAGCGGGCACCGATCAAGGCGTGACGTCGCTGCAGATGGATATCAAGATCGCGGGCATCACCGAAGAGATCATGCAGGTCGCGCTTGGCCAAGCCAAAGACGGCCGCATGCATATCCTCGGTGAAATGTCGAAAGCGCTCGAAACATCGCGCGCCGATCTTGGCGACTACGCCCCGCGCATTGAAACGATGCAGATCGCCAAAGACAAGATCCGCGACGTCATCGGCTCCGGCGGCAAGGTTATTCGCCAGATCGTTGAAGAGACCGGCGCCAAGATCAATGTCGACGATGAGGGCCTGATCAAGATCGCCTCCAGCGACAAGGAAAAGATCGACGCAGCCTATAAATGGATTCATTCCATCGTCGCCGAGCCGGAAGTTGGCGAGATCTACAAAGGCAAAGTGGTCAAGGCCATGGATTTCGGCGCCTTTGTGAATTTCTTCGGCGCCCGCGACGGCCTCGTGCATATTTCGCAGCTTTCCGACGGCCGTCCCGAGAAAACGACAGATGTGGTCAAGGAAGGCGACGAAGTTTATGTGAAGCTTCTTGGCTTTGACGATCGCGGCAAGGTTCGCCTTTCCATGAAAGTTGTGGATCAGGAAACCGGCAAGGAGATTGAGCGCGACTAAGCGCCGATCCCTTCGGGTTTTTCTTGAACCCATTGAAAAATCACGCGAAAGCGGCGCCTGTGGCAATCAGGCGCCGCTTTTGTTTTTTCCGCGCGCCATACAAGTCGCAAGCCTTTGGCGAAGCGGCGTAGGGCGTTAGACTTCGCTGAAATCGGGCCGCGGGAGCCCAGGGAGGGACGGGGATGCGCAATCTCAATAAACCGATGCTGGCGGTGATGAGCGGACTTGCCATGATGAGCCTCGCCGCCTGCGGTGAACGCCGGCCAGCGCCGGAAGAACAACAAGCGCCGGCGGCGGAAGCGCCAGCCCCGGTCCTGACCGCCAATGAACAGCTGGAGGCCATGGCGTCGCGCCACGCGGCGGCGGTTCTGCAATCATCGCCGGAACTCGCAAGCTTTCTCGGCGTCAGCGAGGATATTGCGGGCGCCGGCTACCGCGCGCGGCTAGGCGGGTATGGCTTCGCCGCCTTCGAAGATGTGCGCGCGCTCAACGAAGACTTCCTGCAGGATGTTCGCAGCATCGACCGCGCTTCTCTCTCCGGCCCGGCGCTCGTCACCTATGATGTCTTGCGCGACGCCTATCAGACGGCCGCGCGGCGCAACCAGTTTTCCTTTGGCGGCGCGACGCCCTACGCCTCGGCGAGCCCCTATCTGGTGACGCAGCTTTCCGGTCCGCATCTTTACTTGCCCCGATTGATGTTGACCCAGCACCGGCTGGAGAGCCGTCAGGATGCGGAGGATTACATTTCGCGCCTCGCAGAATTCAGCCGGGTTTTCGATGAAACCATCGAAACCGTAACCGGGGACGGCGCGCAGCTGGTGACGCCGCCGGTCTTCGCCATTGACGGCGCCATGAATTCAATCGCGGGTTTTACGGCGGCGGCCCCAGCGGACAACCCGCTGGTCAAGACCTTTGCGACGAAACTGGAAGATATTGACGGCCTTTCCGAAGAAGACCGTTCGGCCTTGACGGCGCGCGCTGCGGAAATGGTGGAGGCGAATGTCTATCCTGCCTACACACGCCTCGCCGCCGCTCTCGAAAATCTCAAATTTCAGGCGAGCGCCGACGCCGGGATCTGGCGTCTCGGCGATGAAGGTGCAGCGTTTTATGCGCTGGCGCTATCGTCTTACGGCGCCGGCGGGATGACCGCCGATGAAGTGCATGATCTGGGTCTTTCGGAAGTCGAGCGCATCTCGGGCGAGATGGATGCGATTTTGAAAGCCCTGGGGCTGACGCAAGGAAGTGTCGCTGAGCGGTTTTCGGCGATCGGCAAACGTGAAGGCATGCGCTATCCGAATAACGATGAGGCGAAAGAGGAGCTGCTCACCGATCTCAACGGACAAGTGGACGAGATCATGGCCCGCGCCGGCGATTGGTTTGGAACCTTGCCGACGCAGCAGGTCGAGGTGCGGCGCATTCCTGTATATGAGCAGGATTCCTCGCCGGGCGGTTATTATTCCGCGGCGCCGCTCGATGGCTCGCGTCCCGGCATTTTCTGGATCAATCTCAAAAACACCGCCGATTGGCCGAAGCACATGCTGAAAACCCTGACCTATCACGAAGCTGTGCCGGGCCATCATTTCCAGCGTTCGCTTGAACGATCCGCGGGACTTCCGCTTATCCGCACAATGCTTGGCTATTCTGAATTTTCAGAAGGCTGGGCGCTTTACGCCGAGCAGGTGGCGGCCGAGATGGGCATGTATGCGGACGATCCGCTCGGCGATCTGGCGCGGTTGCAATCGGAGCTGTTCCGGGCCACGCGCCTTGTGGTCGACACCGGCCTTCACCACAAGCAATGGACTCGCGAACAGGCGATCACCTATATGCAAGGCGTGACCGGCGATACGCACGATCAGGTGACGCGCGAGGTTGAGCGTTATTCGGTCTGGCCGGGACAGGCCTGCGCCTACAAGCTCGGTATGCTGAAAATCAACGAGCTTCGCAACAAGGCGGAAGAAGCGCTTGGCCCTGATTTCGATATTCGCGAATTCCACGACGAAGTGCTGCTTACTGGCGCCATGCCGCTGCCGGTTCTGGACCGCAAGGTCTCTGCGTGGATCAAGAAAAAACAGGGTGCTTAAGGCGCGCTTGCTCATCAACAAAAACAGACAGGAGCCGATATGATCATCCGGACTCTCGCGGCGATCTTTTTGCTGTCATATAGCGGCGCCTGCGCCGTGGCGCAGGAAGAAGACAAAAGCCAGGAAGCTGTGGCGGCGAAAGACGGGAGTGAGCCGCGCCGCTATGAAACGAAGGCCCGGGTGACCGCCGGCGGCGCCAATGTCGCCTATAGGGTTATCGCTGGCGAAACTTTTATCGAGAACGACAAGGGTGAGCCTGTCGCGTCGATTTTTTCGACCTCCTATATTGCAGACGGGTTCGCTGATCCGCGCGAGCGGCCGGTGGCGTTTATTTTCAATGGCGGGCCGGGCTCGGCGTCGCTATGGCTGCATATGGGCGTCTTCGGGCCGAAGCGCGTTCGTCTTCCGGAAGGACCCGATGATGACGGCGCTGCGCCGTTCGATCTTATCGCCAATCCGGAATCGATCATCGACGTCGCCGACATGGTGTTCATTGATCCGGTTGGCACGGGCTGGTCGAAGACCCTGGGTGAAGGCAAAACCGATGAATATTGGGGTGTCAAACAGGATGCGGCGTCAGTGCGTGAATTCATTCGCCGCTGGCTTGTCGAGCACAAGCGCTGGAACTCGCCGAAATATCTGATTGGAGAAAGCTACGGCACAACGCGTTCGGCCGCCCTTCTCGAAGCGCTTGAAAGCGGATGGACCGACATTGCCGTCAATGGCGTGGTCCTGATTTCGACCGTGTTGAATTTTGGCCTCGACGCCACCGATGCAGGTAACGATGTCGGCTATATCGGCCTGATGCCGGGTTACGCCGCGACCGCCTGGTATCATGACAAAGTCGACAAAGCCGCCTGGGGAGGCGACATGCAGCGCTTTCTCGATGAAGCGCGCGCCTTCGCCACGGATGATTATATGCCGGCGCTGCTCAAGGGTCAGCTTGCCTCGGCGGCGGAGCGCGAGGCGGTTGCGGCGAAGCTTGCAGCCTTTACGGGACTTTCCGAAAGCTATGTGACGCGCTCCAATATGCGTATTCCCCTGCGCCGTTTCATGCGTGAGTTGCTGCGCGATGAAGGGCTCGCCGTGGGCCGCCTCGACTCACGCTTTACCGGCGTGGAAGCTGACGGCGTTGGTGAAAATCCTGAATATGACCCATCCGCCTATGGCATCGACGCCGCCTATACAGCCGGCATGCTCGATTATTTCGGCCGCGATCTCGGCGTCGATATCGCTGAACCTTACACGACCCTTGGCGGCGTGCGCGGATGGAACTGGGATGCGGAAGATGGCGGCGGGCAGAACGCTTATGTGAATGTGGCGCCTTGGGTGGAGCGGGCGATGCGTCAGAACCGGGATTTGCGCGTCCTGTCCGCTAACGGATATTACGATCTGGCGACGCCGTTTTTCGGAACGGAAATGACGCTGGCCCAGCCGGGCTTCGACCGCTCGCGCCTGACCATCACCTATTATGACGCCGGCCACATGATGTATATCCATCAACCCTCTTTGGAGGCGCTGGCGAAAGACGTGCGCAGCTTTATCAGGAACGAGCCATGAGCCACTTTTTGAAGTCCGCTTGTGCGGCGCTGCTGTTTTTTACGGCGGCCTGTCAGCCGACATCGGAAGCGCCAGACACGCCGGAGGAAGTTGCGGCGCCATCTGAGGATGCTGCTGAGGTCGGCGGCCTGCCGATCGCTCACATCCTGTCGGGAAAGGTGGCGCTGAACACAGAAGACGGCGCAATTTCGATTATTGATATCGAGTCCCTGCTGGCCGCGCCCACCTACCAAAATCAGCCGACTTTTTTGCAGCCTTATGATGGCCGGTTTTACTACGTCGCCGGCAATGAGAACGATAAAACCGACCTTTGGGTTTACGACCTTTCCTCTGGCGAAAAGAGTCAGGTCACGCAAACGCTTGAGAAAAGCGAGTTCTCGCCAAAGCCGTCGCCCGATGGCGGGGTCTCGTTCATTCAGGAAAGCGAAGACGGTGAAATGACTCGCGTCCATGCGCTTCGCGAAGTCGGCGAAGCGGGCGCCGCCGTCATCGAAACCGGCCCGGTCGGCTATTATGAATGGCTGCAGGGTGGGGCGATGCTGGCGGTATTCTATCGCAGCGAACCGCCAATGCTGCAGTTTGTAGATGTTGCGAGCGGAGAGGCGCGCGACGGTTTTGAAAATGTTGGACGCGTTTTGTTGTCGTCTCCCGATGGCGCGACCTTGTTTGCGGCGCGCGGCGATGAGGCCGGAGACTATGAAATCGTCGCCGTCGATGTGGCCAGCGGCGCTACCGAAACTTTGTTGCCGCTGCTGCCCGGAGCGCAGGATTTTTTCCTCGTCTTCAGCGAAGAAGGGTTTCCCGCCATGGCGTATTCTTCCATGGGGTCCCAATTAGCGACCTATGACTTAGTCAATGATTCAGTCTGGCATGTCGCCGCTGACATTGGCGATCTGGGCTATGGCTCCATCACACGCATAAGCGTTGCCGGTGTTCCGGATCAGGACGGCAATCTGCCAATCCTCTTTGTTGCTCACCCGAGAGAGGAGTGACGCGGATCGAATAATCGCGTTGTTGAAGCCGTTCGTCGCAAACGCCTTTACGGCCGCATTTCGCGTGGGCACGGTGACGCTTGGCAAAGACGGGGACGGTCATGAAAAGATTATTAGCGCTTGTCGCATCATTGAGCGTGGCGGCCTGCGCAACCGCAGCGCCGGTTGAAAAAACGACGATGACAGAGCCGGACGCGGTTCAGGTTATGGTGATCGGCGCCTTTCATATGGGCAATCCCGCTCAGGATGTGGCCAACGCAGAAGTCGATAATATGCTGACCGATGAACGCCAGGCGGAAATCGCCGCCGTGGCGGATGCGCTCGTCGCGTTCAAGCCGACCATCGTCGCCGTTGAGCGCATCACCGAGGCGCCGGATTATATCGATCCGAAATTTCAGGCTTTTACGCCGGGTATGCTGAGTGAAAACGCTGATGAGCGTTACCAGATCGCCTATCGTCTTGCCAACATGTCGGGCGTGAAGCGCGTTTATGGCATTGATGAACAGCCAAGCGACGGCGAGCCTGATTATTTTCCCTTCGGCGCGTTGATGGCCCATGCGGAGGAGACCGGCCAGGCCGAGGCGCTGCAGGGACAGATCGCGGATATTCAGCAATTAATGGCGGATTTCAGCGCTGCGCAGAAAGATAATTCTGTCGCTGACATGTTGTTGATGTTCAATTCGGACGGGCCTCTATCGAGCCCCGATTTTTACTACCGCACCTTCACTTACGATCGCGGCGAGACGCAGCCGGGCGCCGAGCTTCAGGCCTATTGGTTCATGCGCAACGCAAAGATCTTTTCAAAACTGACGCAAGTGACGAAGCCCGGCGATCGCGTCGTCGTGGTTTACGGCGCCGGTCACAAATTCTGGCTCGATCATTTTGCGGAAAATACGCCGGGCTATGTGCTGATCGATCCTGCGCCTTATCTCGAAAACGCGGCGGCGGAATAATCAGCTTTCCGGCGTCCAGTCTTTCGGCGCCATTTCAAAGCCGGAAAATTCAAACGCTGGCGACACGGTGCAGCCCACAAGGGTGAAGTCGCCCAAGCTTTGCGCCGCTTGCCACGCATGGGGCGGTACAATCCATTGCGGCGCCTCGCCGTTTGAGAGATCAGGGCCGAGGATCAAATCTTCTTGGGCTTTTCCATCGGGTGAGATGGAAAGCTTCAACGGCGCGCCGGCGTGATAATGCCAGATCTCCGTTGCGTCGACGCGATGCCAGTGCGAGCGTTCGCCCGCCTTCAGGAGATAGTAGATCGCAGTGTCGCTGGCGCGCTCGCCGTCTTTTGTATCTGCGCGCCAGGTTTCGCGGAACCAGCCGCCTTCGGGATGGGCGCGGAGGTTCAGCGCCGCAATGATTTCGTCAGCGGTCAAGATGCGCCAATGCCGTCGGGCACGGCGACGACGTGGAAGCCGGCATCCACATGCAGCACTTCCCCGGTGCATGAGGCGCCGATGCCGGAAAGAAGATAAAGCGCTGCGCCGGCGACGCCTTCCATGGTGGTGTCTTCTTTCAGGAGCGACCAGTCGCGGCCCGTGGACATAAGCTGGCGCCCGCCGGTGATGCCTGCCATGGCGAGCGTCTTCATCGGCCCAGCGGAGATGGCGTTGACACGAATGCCCTTGGGGCCAAGGTCGCGCGCCACATAGCGCATGGACGCCTCGAGCGTCGCTTTGGCGACGCCCATGACGTTGTAATTCGGCACGACGCGTTCGGAGCCGAGATAGGTGAGCGTGATCATGGCGCCGCCGTCAGGCATGAGCTCCGCCGAGCGCCGCGCTGAGTCCACAAATGAAAACGCGGACACATCCATCGTATCCTTGAAGTTCTGGCGCGTGGTGTTCTCGACAAAGGAGCCCTTCAGCGCCTCCTTGTCGGTGAAGGCGATGGCGTGCACCAGAAAATCAATCTTGCCCCATTTGTCTTTGATTTCAGCAAACGCCTTGTCCATGTCATCGTCGCTCATGACGTCGGCTTCAACCAGAAACTCGACGCCGACGGTTTCGGCGAGCTGGCGCACCCGTCCTTCCATCGCTGGAATATAGGAAAAGCAAAGCTCCGCGCCTTGCGCGGTGAGCTGCTGCGCGATGCCCCAGGCGATAGAGTTCTTGTTGGCGACGCCCATGATGAGGCCGCGTTTGCCTTTCATCAGATCGCCTTTGGGGAAAGCGGATTCGTCGCTCATAAGTTCTGTCCTTGTTTGCGCCGGGCGCTCAGGCGCCGCTGCGGCCGATCATGATCATGACCACTATGAAATAAGCGAGCCAGACAATGGCGTAAACGCCGAAGCGCGTCGTTTTCGGCTGTTTTTTAACAACGGGCAGGATCAGCCTGAACCACCACAATCCGGCGCTGGCGATAAGCGCCGCTACCAGCCCGGCGATCAGGGATTCCTGGCTCAATTTTTTAGACTTTCGCGACGACGAGGCAGCCATTGGTGCCGCCGAAGCCGAAGGAGTTGGTCAAGAAGCAATCGACTTTCGCATTGTCGACGCGCTCGCGAATGATTGGCAGGTCCTCAAACTCGGGATCGATGTTTTCGATATGAGCGGAAGCGGTGAGAAACTTGTCGCGCATCATGATGAGCCCGTAGACAAGTTCCTGCGCGCCAACCGCGCCGAGGGAGTGGCCTGTCAGCGACTTGGTTGAAGAGAAAGGCGGGATTTCCGAGCCGAACACTTCGCGGATCGCCTGCGTTTCTTTCTGGTCGCCGACGGGCGTCGAGGTGCCGTGCGGGTTCACATAGTCGATCGGCTGGCGCACGCTGTCAAGCGCGCCGCGCATGCATCTGACGGCGCCTTCGCCGGATAATTGCACCATGTCGTAGCCGTCTGAATTGGCGAAATAGCCGACGATCTCGCCGAGAATATTCGCGCCGCGTTTTTTTGCATATTCATATTCTTCGAGCACGACGGTCGCCGCGCCGCCGGCGATGACGAAACCGTCCCGGTCTTTGTCATAGGCGCGGCTTGCGACGTCAGGGCGGTCATTGAAGTTTGTCGACATGGCGCCCATGGCGTCGAAAATATTCGCGAGGGTCCAGTCGAGTTCCTCTCCGCCGCCGGCGAAGACAACATCCTGTTTGCCCCACATGATTTGTTCGGCGGCCGCGCCGATGCAATGCACCGATGTGGCGCATGCGGAGGAGATTGAATAATTGACGCCGAGAATTTTGAACGGCACGGCGAGCGTTGCTGAATTGGTGGAGCCCATGGCTTTCGGCACTACGGTGGGGCCGATCTTTTTGGTCGCGCCGGTTTTGCGGGTGATGTCCGCCGCTTCGACAATGGCTTTGGTTGAAGGGCCGCCCGACCCCATGATGATGCCAGTCATCGGGTGGCTGACCTGATCCTCGGTGAGGCCCGACTGCTCCAGCGCCTCTTTCATGGCGATGTAGTTCCAGCCTGCGCCTTCGCCCATGAAACGCCGCGTGCGGCGGTCGAGGGCGTCTTCAAAATTGACGGAAGGGCGAGCCGAAACCTGGCATTTGAAACCATGCTCAGCGAAACTGGCGTCATGGGCGATGCCTGAACGGCCTTCGTAAAGCGCCGCCTTTACCTCTTCCACATTGGCGCCAATGGAAGAGACGACTCCCATGCCGGTAATAACTACGCGCCGCATAAAATTCCTTTCGCCTTCCGCCGAAATCGTATCTACGCCGCCTTACAGCGACAGTCCCGCGTCGAGCTGTTCGCGCGAGAAAAGTCCGACCCTCAGATCCTTCGCTTCGTAGATGGTCCGGTCGTCGACTTTCATGATGCCGTCAGCAATGCCGAGGATCAGGGGACGGGCCATCATGCGCCGTACATTCAGCTCGTAAGTGACGCGTTTAGCGCTCGGCACCACCATGCCGGAGAAACGCACATCCTTCGCGCCGAGAGCCCGGCCATGGCCTGGATGCCCTGACCATGTAAGGAAGAACCCCACCAATTGCCAGAGCGCGTCGAGGCCGAGACAGCCCGGCATCACCGGATCGCCTGGAAAATGACAATCGAAGAACCAGAGATCAGGATTGATATCGAGTTCGGCCGTCACGAAGCCCTTGCCATAGCCGCCGCCATCGGACGTGATCTTGGTGACCCTGTCGAACATCAGCATCGGGGGCACGGGCAATTGCGCCGTGCCGGGTCCGCGAAGTCCGTGATAGCCGCACTCGAGGAGCTCCTCGCGGCTGAAACTGTTTTTTTGTTCCGTCATGCGCCCTGTTCAGTTGTGGTTTACGCGTAGACGATTGTCGCGCGCTGTGGTCGCTTGGTAAAGGCGCGCCAGCACAGGGTCAATTATGCGTCGCAACATTCAGGGGCTTAGATTGCCCGCCAGCGGCGCATCTGCCCTTGCGCCCCAGAACGCCGATGCGCGGGCCCAGCCCTTGCGCCCGTCGGCGGAAACCCGCAGCCAGCCCTCTTTTCCGCCTTCCACATGAGCGATGACGCCGCGGCCGAGCCTCGCCCGGGCCGGTGCGCTGGGGTCCGGACGGGTCCGCAGCGCAAGCCCGTCTTCCAGCACCAGCGCGGTTTCGTCGCCGGAGAGCTTGGATTTATGGGTCCAGCACTCATCGCCTTCCGCGTCGCGAATCTTGCGCCAATGGTCCTTGGTCTCAGCCACGATCAACACTGGCAGACCGGCGCGCATGAAGGTCAGCCGCACCGGGTGGGAAAAGGTCGGGCCTGAACGGCAGAAAGTCTTGCTCGCCTTGAGGGAGACGAGCCGTGGGACGGGCAGGCCAGATGGGGTGTCGAGGCGCAGCTTCACCGGCGCGGGCGCCTTTGCGGCCTGGATATTTCCGTTTGTGGCGGCCTGGGCCAGCGCGATCGTGTTCACGGCTTGCGCCGGAGCTTTACTATTAGCGGCTTGCGCCGCGGGGGCGGCTCCGGTCAAATAGAGGGCGGCGAAAAGGCTGACGGACAACACTGAATATAAACGCGGCATGTACAAGCGCTCGAAACAATCAAAGATGGTGAATAAAGCCTTACCTGGCGGCAAAGCCGTTAATCTTGGGTTAACTTTGCGCTCTTTTTGGGATTTGCGGAAAACCGCAAGCCTTTCCACCATTGTCGCCGGGATTATCCGATGAGTGCGAAGCAGGTCAGGGTCGCGTTGACGCGAAAATTGCCGGCCCCGGTGGAGGCGCGGCTTTCTGATCTTTTTGACGCAGTCCTGCATAGCGCCGACGCTCCGCTTTCCCCGGCGGCGCTGATTGAGCGCGCCCGGGACGCCGATGTGCTGGCCCCGACGCTCGGCGACAGGCTCGATGCGGCTTTTTTCGAGGCCGCGGGGGAACGGCTCCGTCTTGTGGCGAATTTCGGCGCGGGGATCGATCATATCGACGTCGCCGCCGCCAATGCGCGCGGGATCACCGTCACCAACACCCCCTCCGTCCTCGCTGAGGATGCCGCCGACATGGCTATGGCCCTGATCCTCGCGGTGCCGCGCCGCCTTGTGGAGGGCGTGAGAGCCCTGGAGACGGGTCAATTTCATGGATGGTCGCCAACCTGGATGCTGGGCCGGCGGGTGCGCGGCAAAAAGCTTGGCATTATCGGCCTGGGCCGTGTGGGGGAGGCGATCGCACGGCGCGCTAAAGCCTTTGGTTTGTCCATCCACTATCACAACCGAACGCCGATCAATCCACATATCGAGGAAGAGCTTGGCGCGACCTATTGGGACAGCCTCGACCAGATGCTGGCGCGCGTTGACATCGTTTCCGTCAATTGCCCGCACACCCCGGCGACATTTCATCTCCTGTCGCGGCGGCGTCTCGAACTCCTCCAGCCGCAAGCTTATGTGGTGAACGTCTCTCGCGGCGAAATCGTCGATGAAGATGCGCTCGCTGAAATGATCGAAGGCGGACGTCTCGCCGGCGCCGGGCTTGATGTTTATGAGCGCGGCGCGCCCAGCGAAAAACTCCTCAAGGCGCCGAATGTGGTGCTGTTGCCGCATATGGCGTCGGCGACGGTGGAGAGCCGTATCGAAATGGGCGAGCGCATGATCATCAACATCAAGATGTTCGCCGACGGCCATAAGCCGCCGGACCGGGTGATCCTCGGACTTGATGACGGCCGCCTTCCAAAGGCAGGCTAAGCCTAAGAAGCCGGGAAAGGCGCGCTAAATCGGCTCTAAAACTTCACTGACAGACTGACGGCGCCGAAGCGCTGGGCGCTCGTCTGCGTTTCAAATTCCTTGGTGCGGGTGACGTAGGTGTAGGCGATCTGCGCCCGGCGGAATTGCAGCGCAATGCCGGCCTGCACCTCACCGACCAGCACATTCTTGTCGAGATTGGGATCGCTGTCGTTGAACAGACTGCCGTCGAGAAAAATATTGTGGGCCACCGCCGCGCCATTCACGCCTGCGAAAAAATACCAGCTGAACCGGTCCGCCGCAGAGAAGGAGCCGATGCCGGTAAGCGCCGGGCGCACGCGCGGCGGGCCGTAAGGGTTTGCGTAAAGATCATTGCCAATGCGCAAGGTGAAGCCGCCGCGCACGCGCGTGTCTACATTACCGAGGGTGACGCCGGCGCTTGGTGTGATATCCGCGCCAAAGCCGCCGTCGCCGAATTCATGCAGGGCGCGAAACTGCCGGTCATAAGAGAGCGTAAAGCCCGGTTCATTGCCGATCTGGTTGTCCCAGCCATTGACCGGGTCGCCGTCGATCAGGTCATGCCAGTTGTTTTGAACCCATTCGCCCTGCGCCGCCGGGCCGACCACGCCCGCCTGCAGTGTGATCTGATGGACGCGCTGGCGCTGCTGCACGAGGACGGAATATTCGCCATAGAGCCACCCGGCGTAAGGGTGCTGATCGGGGAGCGGCGCTGTCGCCGCCGTGTCTTCAGGGGTGAAAATAGAATGGCCGATGGCGAAGCCGCGGCGAACGCCGGCGTCATCATGCGCGCCTAGAATATCATAGGCGAAGAAGCTCGATACGCCTTCGGGCTTTTTGAGACCCGACAGGTAGGAAATTCGAACGCCATTCGTGTAGTTGCGATCGGTGTCAGCGAAATAATCGTTCTCCCAGACAAAGGACCAGGTGGCGAGATCGTCGTTCCGCAAAGGCTCCGGCGCATTTTCTGCGCGCAACGGCGTGGCGCTGAAAAGGGCGAGGCTTACGAGCAATGCTGAGATGACGGCGGCTTGTTGCATTAGTTTTCCGTTGTATCGCGAAGGGGGATAGGCGCGCGCGATAACACCCGCCATCCCATAACAAAAGTTAGCAACGCTTTAATATCCGATGGCTGTGCCCGCGCCACCTCTATCGCGATAATTCCTGTTTCCTTTGAAATCGGGTAAATGAAGTTATGGGTTTTTACGCCAATCATATTGAGCCGCGCCTCGTCTCGTGTGTCTGCGGGTCGGGACAGATATCAAAACAACGCGAGCGGATTGTCCCCAAGGCGCAGGGCCGCGTCCTCGAAATCGGCTTCGGCTCCGGCCATAATGTTCCCTATTACGATCAGTCGAAGATCACGCATCTTTATGCGCTCGAACCCTCGGCGGCGTGGCGCAAGCTTGCAGCGCCGCGGGTCCGCGATCTCGCCTTCCCGGTTGAGTGGCTCGACCTGCCTGGCGAACACATCCCTCTTGCCGATGAGAGCGTGGATTGTGTGCTGGTGACATTCGCTTTGTGCACCATTCCCGGCGTGGAAGAGGCGCTGGCCGGCATGCGGCGGGTGCTGAAGCCGGGCGGCAAGCTGGTGTTTCTGGAGCATGGGGCGGCTCCCGACCGGGGCGTGGCCCGCTGGCAGGACCGATTTGATGGGCTATGGAGCAAGGTCGCGGGCGGGTGCCACTTGAACCGCAAACCCGCAGAGATGGTGTCCGCAGCGGATTTCCGGATTGCGGAGATGGATCAACAATATCTGCCATGGACGCCGAAAATCGCCGGTTACGTCACCGGCGGCGTGGCTGTCCGGTAACATCTTCGGCACAACCGGCGGAATTTCCGCAATTTTAGTTGAATCGCAAGTTTCCGGGCGCATGATTAGCTTAACGATCAGTAAAAGCGCTTGCGTTGCGGCGCTTTTTCACTAGATGAGTTTTTTGCGGGTGCGAAGAGCGCCCGAGCTGATTGAGAAGCGGTCCATCCGAAATTCAGGACCGCCAGTTCACAGAGCCCGAAGGGGCGGTTGAAAGAGAGCGTATCGTGCGTCGAGTATTGGGGATCGGGGTGTTGTTGGCGGTTGCTGGCGCCGCTCATGCGGATTCTGTGCCTGCTGACCGCATTTTCGCCAAATATGCTGATCCGGCCCATGTGGTCGCCGCGGTGAACACTGAGTTCAACGCCGCGCCGGGCCAGGCGGTGCGCCTCACCATCTATAATAGCGAGGAAGCTTTCCTCGAGCAGGCATGGGCGAAATATGAAGCGCGCATCGACGAAGATGGCGTTGCGGTTCTGCCGCTCGGCGATCTTGAGCCCGGCGAATACGCCTTCGCTGCCTATCTCGACGAAAATGGCGACGGCGTTCTCAATCGCGGTAAAATTCTCGGCCGGCCGAAAGAGCCCGTGGCGTTTTCCAATGGCGTCAAGCCGAAGCTCAGAAAACCGCGCTTTGATGAAACCAAAGTTTCCGTCACCCATGGCAGCGTCGTCGTCATCACTCTCGACGACTAGTCTTCTAAAAAATCTATTTTGATCCGTGTGCGCTGCAATCGGGGCAGGCGGGATCGGCGTTGAGCCTGACAGTGCGAAACGAAGCGCTGAGGCCGTCATAGATCATCAGCCGCCCGGCGAGGCTGTCGCCAATGGAAAGAAGCTCTTTCAAAACCTCCATGGCGGCGAGCGTTCCCATGACGCCAGTGACGGCGCCGAGAACGCCTTCCTCGGCGCAATTGACCTGCTGGTCGCGGGGCGGTTCCTCCGGAACGAAACAACGATAACAGGGAAGAACGCCCGGCTGTGCAAAAGGTTTGAAGGTCGCAAGCTGCCCTTCGAACCTGCCGACGGCTGCTGAGACCAGTGGTTTTTCCGCCACGAGGCAGGCGCGGTTCAGCACATATCGTGCGGCGAAATTATCGACGCCCTCGACCACAAGATCATAAGCGGCAATGATTTCCTGTGCATTCTCCTGCGTGATGCGCGGATGAGTGACTACCTTCACATGAGGATTGAGCTGCGCGAGGGCGTCTTTCGCTGCGGCGGTTTTCTCCCGGCCCACATCTTCGGTACGGAAAAGGATCTGGCGCTGAAGGTTCGAAAGCGAAACGGCGTCGCTGTCGGATATTCCAATCGTTCCGACGCCGGCGGCGGCGAGATAGGAAAGAATGGGGCTGCCGAGCCCGCCCGCGCCCACCACCAGCACGCGCGCGGCGATCAGCTTTTGCTGGCCCTGTCCGCCCACTTCGCGGAGCAGGATATGGCGGGCGTATCGTTCTCTTTCTTCGGGGGTCATTTCGACAATAGCTCGGCGCGGACTTTCAGCGCGCGGGTTCCAATATCAATTTCCCGCACGAACAACATCAACCCGCCGGCCATGGCGAACATGGCGGCGATAAAGATCAGTGCGATAAAGGGCCCAATCGCGACATGGATGAAGTCGCCGATAAACATGGTTGCAATGACGAGACAGATGAGCAGCGCGGCGATTGAAAACAGGAGCACGGCGCGCTGAGCGAGTTGCATGCGTTTGTCGAGACTGATCAGCTCGGCGCGCATACGCCCAGCTTCTTCTTCGTTGCGCGGATTTAGCATCCGCTCCTCGAGCACACGGGCGCGGTCGATGACCCGGGCGAGGCGGGTCGTGACGACCCCAAGGAGCGACCCGGCGCCGGCGATCAGGAAGGCCGGCGCAACCGCGAGCTGGATAATGTGGGCGATGTCGGAAATATTGTTCATGAGCGTCTTTTGTGGCCTTAAGCGAAGAGTTCGTAAAGGACGCGGTTCAAAATCCGCCGTCCGTCGGTGGTGGCGGCGAGATTTTCTCCGTCCCAGGTAAGCAGCTTGTCGCCAATCAGGCGGTCGATGCGTTCATAGGCGCCGGCCCCGGCGGCCACGTCGGTGAAGAACGGATCCGTTTCGTGCAACGGGATGCCCTTGCGCAGCCGCAGCCCCATGGTGAAGCGCTCCATAGTCGCTCCACTCTTGTTCAGGATCGTTTGCGTATGAGGCGCCCCGGCGAGATAGTCTTTCGGCGCGAGCGGCGTTTCGGTCGCGACGCGGTCGCCCTTTTCGGTCAATCTGCCATGGGCGCCCGGTCCAACGCCGACATAATCGCCATAGGTCCAGTAAACGAGATTGTGCCGGCTCTCCTCACCCGGTCCAGCATGATTGGAGATTTCATAGGCGGGAAGCCCCGCCGCCGCCGTCATCTCCTGCGCGGCGTCATACATGTCTGCGGTGATGTCATCCTCAGGCGGCGACCAGCGGCCTTTCTCTACAGCGGTGGCGAATGCCGTGCCAGGCTCAATTGTAAGCTGGTAGAGTGAGAGATGCTGCGGCCTCAAGGCCAGCGCCTCGCCGAGTTCCGTGCGCCAGTCGTCCAGCGTCTGGCCGGGGCGGCCATAGATCAGATCGAAAGTGACGCGGGGGAAGGCGGTTTTTGCGGCTTCAATTGCGTGTTTGGCAGATGCTGCGTCATGATCGCGGCCAAGAAAGTTGAGCGCCTCATCGCGCAGGCTTTGCACGCCTAAAGATAGGCGGTTGATTCCTGCCTTGGCGAAGGCGTCGAAACGCGACTGTTCCGCGTCGGTCGGATTGGCTTCAAGAGTGATTTCGGCGGCCGGCTCAAATCCCCAAAGGCGCGTGCAAGTTTCGATCACGCTTTCGATGACCTGGAGCGGCGCTAGCGACGGCGTCCCGCCGCCAAAATAGAGGCTTGTCAGCTTACGTCCTTGCGTTCGCGCAGCGTAATGCTCGAGGTCGCGCTTCAGCGCAGCGATCCACGCCGCTTCATCCACGGCGCGGTTCTTATAGACGTTGAAATCGCAATAGGGGCAGATGCGCACGCAATAAGGCCAATGCATATAGACGCCGAGGAGCTTGGTCACTGCGCCGCGGCCGCCTTTTCCGCAAGCTCGATTGTGTGATCGAGAAGCTCCCGTCCACCCATGGGTCCGTGGGATGGGATGACGATCTCGGCGTCAGGAAAAGCCTCGGCGATGTTCCTCACGGCTTGCGCCCAGTGGCCCACATCACCGTCGGCAGTGTTGCCGAGATTTTTCGACGCGCCGGTTCGAATGAGACATCCGCCAAACAGCACTTTCGCCGGTGCGTAATAAACGACGATATTGTCGCGTGTGTGACCCGGGCCCGGATAGAAAACCGTCACGCCTTCCTCATCTTCAGCGCCGAGCAGCATTTCGCGGTCTGTGCCGTCGAGAATGGAATACATGGTCTTGCGCAAGCCCCGCGCCGGCGCGTCTTCATTTGTGAGAGGGTGGGCTCTCCCGCCAATGCCGTTCTTTTGTAGCGCGCCCATGCCGCCCATTTTGTCGGCATGCGCATGCGTTACGATGGCGATGTCTGGACTCTCTCCCACTTCGTTTTTGATTAGTGAAAGAAGCGCCTCGGTTTCTTCGTCCGTCCAGGCTGTGTCGACAAGGGCGACGCCGCCTTCGGTCCTGACCACAAGACCTTGCGACAAGACGAGACCCCAAGGGTCGACATAATCATAGCTTTTGTGAATCCAGACATTGTCGGCGATTTTTTCAAGCGTTGGCGCGGGTAGCGCTTCCGCTTGCTGGGACGTTTCTTCGTTTGTTGCGCAAGCTGCCAGAGCAACAAGGGCTAGAGCGGCGAGAAATTTTTTCAACATCAAAAATGCGCTTTCATCAGTTTACGGAACGCATCCGCGCGGTGGGAGATGTCGTGTTTTTCGTCCGGCTCCATTTCCGCGAAGGTGACATGATAGCCGTCCGGAACGAAGATCGGATCATAGCCGAAGCCTTTTTCCCCGCGCGGCGGAAAACACAGGACGCCCTTGATCTCGCCTTCGAAGGTTTCGGTGTGCCCGTCGGGCCAGGCGAGGCAGAGGGCGCAGACGAATTTCGCGGAAAAGTCCTCCGTGCCGCTGTCAAACAGCGCGGATTCCACCTTTTTCATGGCTGCACCGAAATCCCGGGGCTCGCCCGCCCAGCGGGCCGAAAATATCCCCGGGGCGCCGGAGAGGGCGGTTACGGCAAGGCCACTGTCGTCGGCCAGCGAGGGCAGGTTTGCAGCCTTCGCAGCGGCCAGCGCCTTCAATTCGGCGTTCCCGGCGAAGGTCGTTCCGGTCTCTTCAGGGTCATCCAGGCCAAGTTTTTTTGCCGAGACCGCCTCAATCCCCAGTGGGGCCAGTAATTCATTGATTTCCCTTACTTTTCCGTCGTTGTGAGAGGCGATCACAAGGCGTCCAGGCCCTAATTTCCGCACATTTTCGCCCATGTTTTTATCCCTTATCGAAAAAAAATTATCGTTTTTCGGCAAAAACCACTTGCATTGTTTTTCGATAAGTCTATATCGATAATCAACAAGACGGTGATCAACGCCGCAAGCACAGGGCCCCGGGGGCCGGAGAAATACCAGACCCGGGGTGAAAAGAAAAAGGCCGAAAAGACCGGGAGAACCGGCGAAAAGAGCCAAAATGGAGAAACCCGGGGAAAGGTCGGCCCCACCCGAGAAAAAGGGAAAACCGGCCAAACAACAGGGCCCGAAAGGCCCAAATAGCAGCCCGAAAAAAAGAGCGGCGGAAAAACCGCCGCTCAAGAAGATCAAAAACGAGCCGCTAACACAGGAAAGAAAAGGAGAAACCCATGCGCTTTGCTAACTCAAACTCAAGTGTCGATAAATTTGGCTACTTTGTCAATGGACTGGCCGTATTCCTGACCATTTCTGTCATCGCCGCCGGTTATGTCTCGGCGATCGGCTCCTTCGCAGGGGTGGCGTAATGTCCAAACTTTTCCACAGAACAGCGGCGGCGGCGTTCGCCGCCTTCGCGGCGGCGAGCCTTTATTCCCTCGCCGTCGCCTCCCCCGCCGAGGCCGGGGCTGACGACGCCCGGCAAAGCTGCGAAAAAGCCTTCTGCCTGATCGCCCTGTTCTAGGGACCGGGAAGGCTTTTTCGATTGCTCGCCAAAACGGAGATTTCAATATGCGCGCGATAGGCAAGGGATCGCTATCGTCGATTCTCGCAGTCGGCCTTCATGTCACGCGCGTGATCTTGTGGATCATGCTGGGCCTGGTGACGCTTGCGTTAATCATTCTCCCCTTTGCGCCGGCTGTCGCTGACCTTTTTTCGCAGTCTGACGGGATCAATATTGACGGCGTCGTCGACGCTGAAGACTTCATCAAGGTCTCCTACGCTTTTGTCACAACCGCAGTGATGTTGTTTGTAGTGAACCGCCTTCTCGAAATTTTAAAGGCGCTGCGCTTCGGCTCGCCTTTTGTCAGGGAGAACGCTGACCGGTTTCGCGGCATTGGCTATGCGCTGTTGATGGGCGAGGGCGCCAAATTCGCTTTCGGCTTTCTGTCGCTGATTTTTGACGCCGATGTTGATCTCAACATGACGTTCCTCGCCTGGCTCGCGATCATCACCGTGTTCGTGCTGGCGGAAGTTTTCCGTGAAGGCGCGCGCATGAAAGAAGAACAGGACCTCACCGTTTAATGTCGATTTCCGTCAAACTTGATCGGGTTTTGCTTGACCGCGGCATGTCGCTGACGGAGCTTTCCGAACGAGTAGGCGTGACGATCGCTAATCTTTCCATTCTGAAAACCGGCAAAGCCAAGGCGATCCGTTTTTCGACGCTCGAAGCGATCTGCAAGGAGCTCGACTGCCAGCCGGGGGATATTCTTTTCTTCGACGATGACGGCAAGATGGCGGCCGATTAGAACGCCCTATTGATAGGGCGCGGCGGCGGGTTCGCTGGTCGCTTCTTCCGGCACATCATCCGCATGGGGCGCAATCGCCGCGCCGACCTTCCGGCTTCTCCAGACAAAAACAAGCAAGAACATAGCGAGCGTGGTCGACAGGATGAACGGCGCCTGCGGCGTGTGGGCGTAAAGCCAGAAAGCGATGGCGGGCGAGACGATAAAGCCTGACGCCGTCGCCGCGCCGGCAAGGCTGATGGCGCCGCCCTGTTCGTCAGGTTCGACGGCGAGGGAGGCGGCGGCGGTCACCGCGGGGAAGGCCATGCCCGACCCCAGGCCGCTCGCCACCATGCCAAGAACTACAGGCCAGAGGTGGTCGGATAAAAGGATCGTTAAGTGGCCGGCGATCATCAGCGCAGGCGCGATCCGCATCAGCCGCGCCGGAGAAAGACGCAGACGCTGCACGATCACCAGTTGCGCAAAGAGTGACGCCATGGCGCCGGCGGTCAGCCCGATGCTGACATAAGCGGGCGCCTCAACCGTCGAATAGCCGAGGCGGTCGATGAAATAAAATGCAATGGTCTGGATCGGAATGGCGTTGATCACGGAGAATGTCAGCGCGGTGATGAGGAACGACGTCAGGCGTTCATCGCCGAGCTTGACGCGCTTCCCGTGCTTGCGCTGGGTCGGTCCAGTGCGTTCCGGGAGGAAGGCGAAGACCGCGAGCATCATCACAAAGCCAAGCGCGGAGGCCGCGAAAAACGGAACGATGCGGCCGAGCAGCGACGCCGCCGCGCCAAAGCCGGGGCCGAGCATGGCGCCGAAGCCGAAAGCGGCGGAAAAGCTGGCGATGCCTGCGGTGCGGTCATGCTTGGAGGTGCGGTCGGCGATATAGGCTTGCGCGGCCGGCGGCCCGGCGGAGCCTACAAGGCCGTAAATGCTGCGCATCGCCACCAGAAGCACATACAGCGGCAGGCCGGATAAAGCGCCCGCGAGCCCGAGCATGATCGAGCCGCCGAAAAGCGCCATGGAAAGCGCATAGCCGATCATGCCGATCAGGATGAACGGCTTGCGGCCCTTGTGGTCGCTCATTCGTCCCCAGATCGGGCCGGTGAACACCCAGGCGGTGGCGGAGACGGCGAAGATCGCGCCGACCTGAAAATTTGACAGGCCGATTTCCCGCGCCAGCGGCGGCAGCACGGAAAAGACAATGGTCTGTCCCATACCGGCGCAGACGGCGCCCACCAGCAGGAGCGCGATGGCGATCCTGCGTTGCGTGGCGGTGGTGGCGCCCGCGCCCGGCGGCGGCGCTGTTGAAGTCATGAGGCTGGGTTCTCCAAAGGCTCTCTCACCACGGTGCGCGCGCAATGGCAATCGTGAATGGCGCCCAATGTCGGCCTTGCGGCGTTTCGACTTCACCCGTTAAGCTGGGGCTTCCTATAGAGGGAGGCGGCGATGGAAGGCTCTTTTTCCGCTGAAGGCGGCTGCGCCTGCAGACAAGTGCGCTATCGCCTGACGGCGCGCCCGCTTTACGTTCATTGCTGTCATTGCCGCTGGTGTCAGCGCGAGGCCGGGGCCGCCTTCGCCCTGAACGCCATGATCGAGATGGATTGCGTCGAAATGCTGGGCGTGGACACGGTTTGCATCGATACACCTTCGGAGAGCGGACGCGGACAAAAGATTCATCGTTGTCCCAACTGCCAGGTCGCCTTGTGGAGCCATTATGGCGGGGTGGGTCCGGCCATCGCTTTCATCCGTGTGGGAACTCTTGATGATCCGGACCAGATTCCCCCCGATATCCATATCTACACGGAGTCCAAGCAACCCTGGCTCGAGTTGAAACACGATATTCCGGCGGTCAAAGGCTTCTACAAAAGGAGCGAGTACTGGCCGGAAGAGAGCGTTGAGCGCTTGCGCCTCGCCAAGGAAGCGTTTGCGGCGAAATAGGCGGCTTGCCGGGTGATTGCCGCCGCCCAATTGCGGGCCAATTGCGCGGCTCGGCCCAAACGCCTATATCCCCGGCCATCATGACTGAACTCGATCTCTCCGCGCGGCCCGCAAAAGCAGGGCTTCAAAATCTCGCCGGCATGACCCGCGATGAGATCGCGGGGCAATTGCGCGATGCGTTTGGGCTTGATGAGAAAAAGGCGCGCATGCGCGGGGCCCAACTCTGGCGCTGGATTTACGTGGCTGGCGCAACCGACTTCGCGGCCATGACCAATATTTCAAAGGACATGCGCGCCGATCTTACCGAGCGGTTCGTTGTGGCGCGGCCCGAAGTGACGGAGCGTCTTGTCTCTGTCGACGGCACGCGGAAATATCTGATCCGTCTCAGCCCCGGCGTTGAAGTCGAATGCGTGTACATCCCCGATGTGGGGCGCGCAGGCGCGTTATGTGTCTCGTCACAGGTTGGCTGCACGCTCGCCTGCACATTCTGTCATACGGGCACGCAGAAACTTGTGCGCAATCTGACCTCGGCTGAAATCGTCAATCAGGTGATGGCGGTTAAGGACGATCTCGAAGAATGGCCCTCCGGCGGCGACGACCGGCGGCTCTCCAATATCGTCTTCATGGGCATGGGCGAGCCGCTTTATAATCTCGATAATGTCGAACGCGCTATTGACGTCATTTCCGCCGATGACGGCATTTCGATCTCGCGCCGCCGCATCACCGTTTCGACGTCCGGCGTCGTGCCGGAAATGCACCGGCTCGGCGCGGAAACCTCGGCGATGCTGGCGATTTCGCTTCACGCCACAAATGACGCCCTGCGTGACGAGCTGGTGCCGATCAACAGGAAATATCCGATCAAAGAACTGATGGACGCATGTCGCGCTTACCCCGGTCTTTCCAATGCGCGTCGCATCACATTTGAATATGTGATGTTAAAAGGCGTCAATGACAGCGATGCCGAAGCGCGCGCGCTGGTGCGTCTTCTTAAGGGCATTCCGGCGAAGATCAATCTGATCCCGTTCAACCCGTGGCCGGGCGCGCCATATGAATGTTCAAGCTGGGAGCGGATTGAAGGCTTCGCCGACATCATTTCCCGCGCCGGATACGCCTCACCGATCCGCACGCCGCGCGGCCGGGACATCTTCGCCGCCTGCGGACAGTTGAAGTCGGAAAGCGTGAAGAAACGCGCGAGTGACGCGCGCAAAGAGCGAATGGCTCTGTAACTACGCCTTATCTTTCCCTCTCGCCTCGAATGCCGCCATCTGTTCCGGCGTGGCTTCTTTCTGGTGTTTCGATTTCCATTCTGAATAGGGCATGCCGTAAACGCGCTCGCGGGCTTCGTCTTTCGTCATCGACACGCCTTCCGCTTCCGCTGCTTCACGTTGCCAGTCGCCGAGGCAGTTGCGGCAGAAATCGGCGAGGATCATCAGGTCGATATTCTGCACATCCGGGCGGTTCTGAAGATGCGAAACAAGGCGCCGGAACGTGGCGGCGTCGAGTTTTTCCTGAAGCTCCGGCGAAATCTCGGTCATGGCGTTTGCCCTCAAAATCAGTTTTCGTTTTTCAACCTAAAGTGTATTGAGCCTCATGGCGATTTCAATTGGCGATATCACAATTCCCGACTGGGAGCTTGTTGAGACATTCATCCGCGCCTCCGGGCCTGGGGGACAGAATGTCAACAAGGTCGCGAGCGCGGTGCAGTTGCGCTTCAATGTGAAGAACTCGCCGTCACTGCCCGACCCCGTGAAGGCGCGCCTCAAATCCATTGCCGGGCGACGCATGACCCGCGAGGGGGAGCTGGTGATCGAGGCGAAGCGGTTCCGCTCTCAGGAGCAAAACCGCGAAGACGCCCGCGACCGCCTCGCCGCGCTGATTGAGCGCGCTGCGACGCCGCCGAAGAAACGGGTCAAAACTCGCGTGACGCCGAGCCAGAAGCGAAAGCGCCTCGACGACAAGCGACGCCGCGCCGAGATAAAAGCAGGCAGGACGAGAGTGACGGGCGATTAGTCGCGACGGGCCCTCTCCCTTTTCCGTCGCGCCCATGCCACGATAGGCGCGCCTGGAGGCGACGGATTTTACGATGAAACTTAACCCCACTCTCGACCCGGATGAGCTGCATCAGCGCTACAAGGCGCTGGGTCGCATCTCGATCCCAAAGGTGCTTGACGCCGAAGATGCAAAAGCGCTGCGCAAGGCGATCGACAGGGAGCCCCATAAAAATCTCGTCTTTTTCGCCAATGGCAAGCATTTCGATATCGACGCCGCCGGCTGGCGCGATCTCGATGCGGAGAAAGTCGGCACGACGGAAGACATCATTTATGTCGAGGCGCAGAAGGGTTTTTCCTATTACTACGAAAATATTCCCGTCTATGATCGCTGGAAGGCCGGAACCGAACTCGGAAGTCAGTTGAAAGCGGCGGTTGAGTTTTTAAACGCCGAGCCGTTCCTGAATTTCGTGCGCCGCGTGACAGGCTTTGGCGACATCGCCTTCGCCGACGCGCAGGCGACGCTTTACGGGCCCGGCCATTTCCTAACGCTCCACAATGATGCGGTGGAGGGGAAAAACCGCCGCGCCGCCTTCGTCCTGAACCTGACGAAGGAATGGCGCGAGGATTGGGGCGGATACCTTAATTTTTTCGACGAGGACGGGCATATTGAAGGCGCGTTCATGCCGTCCTTTAATACGCTGAATATGTTTTCGGTGCCGGCGGCCCATTCGGTCGGGTTTGTATCGCCATTTGCGGGCGAGACGCGCGTATCGATTACGGGTTGGCTGCGCGCCGGCGAAGATCAGGATTAACGGAAAAGCTTTTCAGAAGAGAACATTTATGGATCGAGCGGCGAGTATCGAAGAACAGCGTGCGGAATATGAAAAGCGCGGATGGACCATGGCGCGCAAGGTCATGCCCGTCGAAGTTGCCGATGCGACGCTTTACAAGTTTCAGCAAGAGCTCGGCGGCGACTGGGAAAGTTATCAGGGCGATTACATCAAGACCTTTCTGACCGACAAGAAAGCCTATGAGTGTTATTCCTTCGACTATACGCCCATGGCGATGCTGCAATGGGGGCTGACCTCTTATATGTCGACCGTTGTCGGAAAGGACCTGTTGCCCTCGCACGCCTATTTCCGCGTCTACCGTCAGGGCGATGTCTGTCACCTGCACAGCGACGCCATGAATTGCGAGCACGCCATGTCGCTGACGCTCGGCTATTCCAATGACTATATCTGGGAGCTGAATATCAGCGATAAATATTATGATGCTAAAGAGCGACGACCCGCCGATATCGCCAATGAGGAAGGCGACATCAGGCTGCATGGCGCGCCCATGGGGATTGGCGATGCGGTCATCTATAACGGCATCAATTATCTGCATGGCCGGATAAGCCCCAACCCCAATCGCTGGTCGGCGCACATCTTTTTTCACTGGGTCGATCGCGCAGGCAGCTTCGCCAAATACGCATTTGATGAAAAATGGCGCGATGTCGTGCGTCAGGCGGATTTCAAGTTTCCCGACGACGACGCGCCGGAAAAGGTCAATCCGAACCGCGCCGAAATGGTGAAAGAGCGCGGACGATAGAGCGCCGGGCGAAAATGGGAAGCTGGTTTTTCGCATTAGCGGCGCGACCAATAAAACTTAGATCATCGGCGCGATTCTCATTAACCGCCCGATGATCGCGTCCCCTATAATATTTGGTAATCCAGTCGCGCGGGCGGAGAAAGTCGCCTAGACTGCGCAGGACTATTTGATTCACCAAAGGGGAGTTTACGGTATGAAAAAACTGATCATGGCGATTGGCGCGGCGATGATGTTTGCGGCGGGCCCGGCTTTCGCGGGAGAGGCCGCGCTGACGGCGGATGCGGCGAAACGCTTTGTCGCCTCGCTTCCGTCCGTGGAGAGCCTCGGCAAAAAGCTTGAAGCCGAAGGCCGGACGGACGAGATGCGTGTTGATACGCAACCCAAGCCGGGCGAAGAGTTCAAGCCCTTTTCCAATGCGGTGAAGTCGCTGAAAGTGAAATATCCCTCCGATTACGGACAGCTTTCTTCCGCGTTGAAGCCTCATGGCTTCAACGCGGAGGATTGGGGCCTTGCCGGCGATCAAGTGATGATCGCTTATCTGGCGCTGAAGATGGAAAAGGAAAATCCGGGCGTCATGGCGCAAATGGAGGCGATCGACCCGGAAATGCTCAAGATGATGCCGCCGGAAATGAAGGCGCAAATGGAGCAGGCGAAAATGATGATGGCGACGGTCGCCGCCGCCTCGCCGGAAGATAAGAAAGCCGTAGCGGAAGTTGAAGACGAGCTTGACGCCTACATGGAGAGCCAGGCATCGCAACATTCAATGCACTAAGCCTTTGCAAGCTTTTGCGAACAGAGCTCGGACGTGGTTTTATCCCGTCCGGGCTTTTTATTTTACAACGTGACGAGGGGCGACCGATGAAACATATGATTGCAGCGATGGCGGGCGGTTTCGCGCTGCTCTCAGGCGCGTTTGCAAATGATACCGAGGCGGCGGTGGCGGCGGCGCGCGATTGGCGCACGGCGCATGGAGCCGACATTCTCAGCGGGTTCGTTGATTTGCTGTCGCTTCCCAATGACGCCAATGATGCGGAAAATATTCGCCGCAACGCGGACTATATCAGCGGTCTTTTTAAAGAGCGCGGTTTTCAAATGGAGTTGCTGGAGAGCGATGAGGCGCCGCCTCTGATATATGGCCTTCGCGAGACGCCGGGAGCCGAACGCACGATCGCTATCTATGTTCATTATGACGGGCAGCCGACGGAGCCTGCGGAATGGACCCATCCGCCTTTCCAACCGCGCCTTTATTCGCGTGCGATGACCGAAGGCGGAGAAGAAATTTCGTTTCCTCTGGCGGGTGAGGCGGTTGACGAAGACTGGCGGCTCTATGCGCGCTCTGCGAGCGATGACAAGGCGCCGATCCCGGCGCTTCTCGCCGCAATCGATGCGCTGGACGAGACAGGGATTGGTTTCACGTCGAACATCAAACTCATCTTCGACGGAGAGGAAGAGGCAGGCTCCGATTATCTCGACGACTATCTCGCGGCCTATGCAGATAAGTTCGCTGATGTCGATCTCTGGCTTTTTTGTGATGGGCCAACCCATCAGAGCGGCAGCCCGCAACTTGTATTTGGCGTGCGCGGCGTCACCGACATGGAGGTGACGGTCTACGGCCCTAATCGCGGTCTGCACAGCGGCCATTACGGCAATTGGGCGCCGGGGCCCGGCTGGCGGCTTGCACAGCTTCTCGCCAGCATGAAGGATGAAAAGGGCCGCGTGTTGATCAAGGATTTTTATAAATCCACGGCGCCGATTTCCAAGGCGGAGCGCGCCGCTATTGCAGCCATGCCGGATATTGACGATGAATTGCGCGAAACTTTCGGGCTTGCTGAAACGGAAATGGACAATGCGCCGATTGCCGAGCGCCTCCTGCTGCCGGCATTGAACCTCAAAGGCCTTAAAAGCGCGGAAGTGGGAGCGCTGTCGCGCAACGTCATCCCTCCTTCAGCGACGGCGTCAATCGGCGTCCGGCTTGTGAAAGGCAATGATCCCGAAGAGATGCTGAACATTCTTGAGGGGCACATCAAGAAGATGGGGTATTTCATTACGCGTGAAGACCCGGACGCGGATACTCGCGCGCGTCACCCGCTCATCGCAAAGGTCACGCGCAGCAGCGGCTATCCTGCAATGCGCAGCCGGATGGACGACCCGCGAGTGTCGCCGCTGGTCGGCGCCTTGAGGACGGTCGCGGGTGATGAGTTGATCCTCAATCCGAGCCTGGGCGGGTCTTTGCCGCTATACATGTTTGAGGTGGCGTCAACAGCGCCGATCGTGATCCTGCCGATCGCTAATTACGACAACAATCAGCACGCCGCCGATGAGAATATCCGGATTGGCAATCTCTTCTATGGCGTTGACGCCTATGCGGCTGTGCTGACCATGGGCGCCAACTAGCGTGCAATGAGGTGGGGGGCTCCCGCCGCAGCCATTCTTTGGGGCGAATGGACAAGCTGCGGCGGGGAGCCGGAGGGCTGTGGCGCGCTGTGTCCGTAGTCGGGGCGCTAGCCGGATCAGAACGCACACAAGAGGAAAACGTGCGGCGTCGAAAAATCCGGCGCGGAAAAGTCATAAAAATTTTTCGACGGAATGCGCGCGCGCGGCCGTTAGACCTGTGGCGATCAATATTTGTGTCTGGGTTTAGAATCTGGCGCGGGGCTGCGTGCGATGAAGCTGAAATTCGAGATTTTTTCTGTCGTTTTGATGGCGGCGCTGATGGCGGCTTGCGCCTTGCCGAGACGTGTTGGTCCCAATGGCGGCCCCAATGACGGCTTAGGGGGCGGGCCGCGCGGCGAGGTCGCTGCTGGCCCCTCCGCCGGTGCTGGTCGGCCTTCGGCGCTGCTGGCCGCCGCCCGCGAGCAGCAAGCGAAAGAGGGATGCGCAAAGGCCGCGCCCGCCTATCGCATCGTGGCGAGCTATGGCGAGGGGTATGAAATCGCGCAATATGAACTGGGCGCCTGCCTCATGCAGATGACCGGCGCCGGCGATCCGGAAACGATGCTGTTCCGTCAGGAGGGCGTGTTCTGGCTGTCGCGTGCGGCCTGGGCGGGCGATGCGCGCGCCCAGGGACGCCTCGCCGAAGCGCTCAGCGGCGCGCAAGGTTATGCAGCCTCGCATCTTGGTCCCGATCCCGAGGCGGCGCTGATGTGGTCGCTTGTTTATACGGCGAATGGCTCGCGCGACGTGTATGGTTTGCGGCCGCTGCCGTCGCTTGTGACAGAACATATCGCCAGCGTCCTTTCCGCAGATGCGGAGGAAAGAGCGCGCCAGAAGGCTGTGCAATTCACGCGCGTCACAATGGAGGCGTTTGTTGCGCCAGCCATGCCTCAAACCGCCAGAGGCGGGCGAGATAGCGGCTCCGGTCGTCCGCCGGGCGGCGGCGGGGACAGGCCGCCGCGGCGGCAATTGGAAACGGCGTCTTGAAACCGTCACAGCTAGCCCGCACTCTTCTCCTTGAGACGAAAAGGGGCGGGCGAGGATGGTCAAAAACGGATGGGTTTTTGCAGCGTTGGGGTTGATGTTGGCTGCGTGCGGCGGCCCGGCGCGGAAAGAGGCTGAGATAACTCCTGCCTGGACAACATTGGATGGCGCCCCGCCGCTGGTCATCGCCCATCGCGGCGCCAGCGGATATCTCCCAGAACACACGCTGGAGGCTTATGGCCTTGCGATTGAGCAGGGCGCCGATGTGATCGAGCCTGACCTCGTATTCACGAAGGACGGCGTCCTTGTGGCGCGTCACGACCGCTATCTTTCGACGACAACCGATGTCGCGGCGCATCCTGAATTTGCGGACCGTAAAAAGCCCAACGCAGACCCGAATGACGCGCCGCGCGAAGATTGGTGGATTGAGGATTTCACGCTTGAAGAAGTGAAAACCCTGCGCGCGGTGCAGCCGTTTCCAGGCCGGTCTAAAGACTATGACGGTCTTTATGAAATACCGACTTTTGATGATGTGCTGGCGCTGGTTTCTGCGCGGGCGGATGAAATAGAACGGCCCGTAGGCGTTTATCCGGAAACGAAACACCCCGGTTATTTTCAATCCATCGGCATGGATTTCGAACAGCCTTTGCTGGCGGCGCTCGATGATTTTGAGGCGGGACCGGTTTTCATCCAGTCTTTTGAGCCGGATATTTTGAAACGCCTCCGGGGCAAAGCTGACGCGAAACTCGTGCAGCTTGTTTATAAAGAAACGCCTGGCGCGGGCTCGAATATTCCGCTTACGGAGATAGTAAAGTATGCCGATGGGGTGGGGCCGTCTAAGTTTCTTCTTCTTGGCGAAGGCGGTGAGTCTACATCATTTGTCAAAGACGCTCATGCGCAAGGGCTAATGGTTCATGCCTGGACATTTCGCGATGACCAAAAGAATCCCGCCATTGAAGCCCACTTAACGAAGCAAGGCCTCATAAGTTTCGTTGTCAGTGATAGTTTTCAAGGCCTGCCGGAAGACATCATGATGGAGTATTTCTACATGACCAGCGCAGGCGTTGATGGAATGTTCACTGACTTTCCCGATACGGCCGTAGGCTTTCGCAAGGCGTGGACGAAGTAAATGACTATGCGCCTTGCCCCTTTTCCCCGCATCGCCTAGCTTCTCCGCCAATCGTCGGCGCCGCCGGCGCCAGCTATTTCGGAGCGTTTGAATGACCCTTTCCCGCAAGTTTCTTCTCACTGCTGTTGCTTTTTCCGCCCTGACCGCCGCCTGCGGACAAGGTGAAGCGCCAGGGCAAAACAGCGCCGCTGTCCCTGCCGGCGCCGAGGAAACCGAACAAACGGAATCGGAAAAAATCAACGCCTGGTTTGAAGAACAATTCGAAGCGGGCGTCGCCCGTTCGCCCATGTCACAGACTTTTCTGGGCCGCAAAACCAATTACGGCGAATGGGACAACGCCACGGACGCATATGCGCAGGAGACCCATGCGCTGGAAATGGCCGCGCTTTCGGAAATGCGCGAGACCTTTGACGCCGAAACGCTCGACCTGTCGGCGCAGCTTTCCTATCGCCTCTATGAATATGAAGGCGAACAGTCGGAGCGTAATTTCCCGTGGCGCAATCACTGGTATGAATTCAGCCAGTTCCGCGGACCGCACTCATCGGTGCCGGCGTTTCTCATCAATCAGCATCGTGTCGATACGCTGGAGGACGCAGAAGCCTATATTTCCCGGCTTCGCGGCGTTGAAACCTTTCTCGGCCAGCATCAGGAAAACGCTGAGGCGCAATTCGCCAATGGCGTGAACCCGCCGAAATGGTCCTATCCGCAGATGATCGCGACGTCGAAGAATATCATTTCCGGCGCGCCATTCGACGAGAGCGGCAAAACATCGACGATCCTTGAGGACTTCAACAAGAAGGTGAACGCGCTCGAGATCAGCGATGAGGTTAAGGAAGATCTGCGGTCGCAGGCTGTCGACGCCATGTTGAATTCTGTAAAACCCGCTTATGAATCGCTTATCGCCATGTTTGAAGAACAGATGGAGACAGCGGCCGTTGATGACGGCGCCTGGAAGCTGCCTGACGGCGGCGCCTATTACGCCAATCGCCTGCAACAGATGACGACGACGACAATGAGCGCCGAAGAGATTCATGATCTGGGTCTTTCCGAAGTCGCCCGCATCCATGCGGAAATGGAGGCGATCAAGAACCAGGTCGGCTTTGACGGAAGTTTGCAGGACTTCTTCGTCTATATGCGCGAGGACCCGGATGAGCGCTTCACCTATCCGAATACTGATCAGGGCCGGGAGGAATATCTCGCCGAAGCGACGGCGATTATCGACGATATGCGCGGCCGGCTCGACGAATTGTTCCTGACCAAACCAAAGGCGGACATCATCGTTAAGCGGGTTGAACCCTTCCGTGAGCGCGCAGCAGGCAAGGCGTTTTATCAGCGCCCGGCGCCGGATGGATCGCGCCCCGGCATCTACTACGCCAATCTTTATAATATGGCGGATATGCCAAGCTATCAGATGCGCGCGCTTGCTTATCACGAAGGCATTCCGGGCCACCATATGCAGCTTGCGATCGCGCAGGAGCTGGAAGGGGTCCCAAGCTTCCGCCGATTTGGCGGCTTTACAGCGTATACGGAAGGTTGGGGGCTCTATTCCGAGTTCGTGCCGAAGGAAATGGGGCTTTATGACGATCCCTATTCCGATTTCGGGCGTCTCGCCATGGAGCTTTGGCGCGCAGCCCGTCTCGTCGTGGATTCCGGTCTTCATGACAAGCGCTGGACCCGTGAAGAGGCGATTAATTATCTGCTTGAGAACACGCCGAACCCCGAAGGCGACTGCATCAAGGCTATTGAGCGCTATATCGTCATGCCGGGCCAGGCGACGGCCTATAAGGTCGGGATGTTGAAAATTCTCGAATTGCGCCGCCGTGCCGAGACGGCGCTTGGCGACGGCTTTGATGTTCGCGAGTTTCACGATGTGGTATTGCGCGACGGCGCCGTGCCGCTGGCGATCCTTGAGGAGAATGTGGACGCCTGGGTCGCTAAAAAACAGGCGAGCTAAGATAAGACAATGACGATGCGGCGCATGGAGTTCCCGTGCGCCGCGTTTTCTTTTATGTCTCACAGATGCAAACCGAATCGCGCCCGCCTGTTTCCGCCTATATCCGCACGCTTAACGAAGCGCGGATGATCGCCGATGTGGTGTGTGCGGCGTTGCAGGTCGCTGATGAAGTGGTCATCGTCGATTCCGGCTCAACGGATGGCACGCAGGAAATTGCGCGCAAAGCCGGCGCACGCATCATCGAGCGCGAATGGCTCGGCAATGGTTTTCAGAAACGTCTGGCGGAAGATGCCTGCCAGCATGACTGGGTCCTCGATCTCGATGCGGATGAAATTGTCAGTCCTGAACTGGCTGCGGAAATTGCCCTGCTTTTTCGTGGCGGCGAACCGGCCTACAAAGTTTACCGCACCATGCTGGCGCTTGTGCCGCCTGTGGGCGCGCCATGGCGTGAGTTCGGTCTTCAAGTCCGGCATAAGCTCTATGACCGGCGGGCGGTGCGCGCGCCGGCGCACAAGGCGTGGGATCAGTTCGAGATTCCTGACGGCGTCACAGCAGGGCGGCTAAACGAGCCCCTGTTGCATCACGCCTTTACCGGCGCTGCGCAGTTCATGGATAAACTCAACCGTAATTCAACGGTGCGCGCAGAGGCCCTGCCTCTGAAGTCGAAACCTTATCTGGCGGCGCGGATTATTCTGGGGTTTCCGTTTTATTTCGCGAAGAAATATTTCCTGCAGCAATATTTCCGCGGCGGCGTTTACGGCTTTTCGCTCGCCTCCATGTCGGCCTATGGCCGCTGGCTGCGCGATGTCAAAATGTGGGAGCGCGCAAAGCAGGGCTTGCGCGCTCCGGAAGAAAAAAGAGATTAGCGTTACCTAGTAGCGGCTGCCGCGCGTATATTCGAGGACGCGTCGTGCTTCATAAACGCTGGCGCTGCGCGGCGGCGGGTTATTGCCCATCACGACTTCGATCACGACAAGGGCGTCATCGTCATAGCGCGAGTCATAGCGCGGACGGTCGTTGTAATTGTCATTATACGCGCGGTATGGCTCGTAACGTCTGAAGTCATCGTCGCGGAATGTGCTGTTGCGGCTGATGATCTGAAACCAGTCATAGCGCTGATCAAGCGTCAATTCAGCGGCGCGGCGCAGCGCCCAGTCCTGCGCGAGCTGCAGGTCGCCATTTTCAATTCTGTATTGAACCCGGTAGCGATTATCATCGATCCGCGCGTCAGCATAACCATCGTCATATTGCGAGGTTGACGCTTGATAGACGGGGCCATAGCCGCCAGTTGCGCAACCGGCCATCGCAAGCGCAGCAAGCCCTGCAAAAGCATATTGTTTCATCACACCCTCCTGTTTGAGACGTGATAGAAACAGTTACTGTGGTTAATGGTTCCGGCGGGCGCTGTTATGCGCGCTCATCCTTGGGCGAAGACATGACGATATAGGAGGTGATGGCCGTAACACTTGGCGTCTGGCCGAGGACCTCCGTGTGGAAATGTTTATAAGCGTCGAGGTCTTCCGCCTCGATGCGGAGGATATATTCGACGGTCCCGGTGACATTATGGCATTCGCGCACTTCCCTCGCTGTCGAAATAGCGCGCTCAAAATCGCTCTGCGCGCGCTTGCAGTGCTCGGACAGGCCGACCGCCACATAGGCGGTGAAGCCTCCGCCCATGACCTTGCGGTCAAGGATTGCGCGATAGCCCTTGATGACGCCTGTGCGCTCTAGCTCCTGAACGCGCCGCAGGCAGGCGGATGGCGAAAGCCCCGCCCGAGCGGCCAGATCCGTATTGGAGATCCGGCCATCGCGCGCGAGTTCGCGCAATATTTTCTCGTTTATAGCGTCAATTTTCATCATTAAATGCAAAAATTGTATCATCTCAGCAAATTTTGCAAGCTAATTTACTTAATTTCGCCGTATCCTTGCGCGCATGTCCCTGGAGCTCCTCGCCGCCCTCACCGCCTTCGCCTTTATCGCCTCCGTCACGCCGGGGCCCAACAATCTCATGCTGATGGCGTCGGGCGCGAATTTCGGCGTCTTGCGGACGCTGCCGCATATGCTTGGCGTCGGCCTTGGTTTCATGGCGATGATCGTGTTGGTGGGGCTGGGGCTTGCCCGGTTGCTGGAGGCTTTTCCGGTTTTGTATTTGGTGTTGAAAACCGCAAGCGTTCTCTATCTTCTCTATCTCGCCTGGAAGATCGCCCATGCTGCGCCGCTGGCGAGCGATGCGCCGGCAGCCAAAGGCAAGCCTTTCACCTTCCTGCAGGCGGCGGCGTTTCAGTGGGTCAACCCGAAAGCCTGGGCCATGGCGCTGACGGCGCTCGGCGCTTATGCGCAGGCTTCGAACCCGGTCGTCAGTGTCCTGATTGTAGCGCTTGTTTTCGGCGCTGTGAATCTGCCGAGCATCAGTCTCTGGACATTCGCCGGGGCGCAAATGCGGCGTTTCCTGTCAAGTCCTGCGCGGCTGCGTGCGTTTAATATCACCGCAGCCTTGTTGCTTGCGGCGACTGTTGTTCCAATCATGATGGGGTATAGCGCTTAGCTATTTCGAATAGTAATCCGTAACGAGATTAAGCTCTTCCAGCGCCGGCTCATCATAATCACTGTCCTCGATATTGGGGCGCGGCGGCAGTTTTATCGGCTTGAAAGCATCTTCGTTGAATTCGTAAGGCACGCGTTCAAGGATGGCGTGAATGATGTTGAGCCGCGCCTTTTCCTTGTCATCGCCGTCGACCACCAGCCAGGGAGCGCCATTGGCGCCTGTGAGGGCGAACATCTTGTCGCGATAGCGCGTGAAGTCGATCCACAGATCGCGCGCCCTCAAGTCGATGGGAGAGAGTTTCCAGCGTTTTCTCGGATCGTTCGCGCGGTCCTGAAAACGCTGTTCCTGTTCTTCGGCGGAAACGTGAATCCAGAACTTGATCAGGATCATTCCGCTGTCAATCAGCATTTTTTCAAATTGCGGAACCTCGCGCAGGAAAGTTTCGTGTTCTTCCTGCGTGCAAAACCCCATGACCGGCTCAACGACAGCGCGGTTGTACCATGACCGGTCGAAGAGAACGATTTCGCCGCCTGCCGGGAGGTGCGCGGTGTAACGCTCGAAATACCATTGGGTGCGTTCGCGGTCGGAGGGTTTGGGCAGGGCGACAATGCGCCAGATCCGTGCATTCATCCGGCGCAAAATGGTTTTGATGGCGCCGCCTTTGCCCGCCGCGTCGCGGCCTTCAAAGATGATCGCCACCTTCATGTTTTTGCGGGCGACGGTTTCCTGTAGTTTCGCCAGTTCAAGCTCAAGCTCTTCCAGCTCTTCTTCAAAGTGTTTTTTCTTCATGGGTTTACTCCCCGGTTAGCGGCGCGCCCTCAGGTGAGAAACGATAATCCTTGCGGCAGAATTCGCAGGTGACGGTGATCGCGCCGTCCTCAACCATATCGCGCAGACCGTCTTCGCTATATCGCGATAGCACCGCTGAAATTTTTTCATCATTGCAGGAACAGGCGGCGCGCAAGGGCGACGCGTCAAACACCCTGACTCCGTCTTCATGGAAGAGACGATAGAGAAGGGTTTCTGCGCTGATCAGGGGGTCGAGAAGCTCGTCCGGCTGCACCGTTTCGATAAAGGCCTGCGCGCGCTCCCAGGTCTCGCGATCCTCGCCCGCCAGGGCTGACACGACGCCGCGCTCCCCGCCCTCCTGGGGGACGAATTGCGCCATCAGTCCGCCAGCCCGCCAATGTTCGCCCTTACCGGGAATATGGATGCGGCCGACGCTGAGCTTGACGATGGTGGGGATCTGCTCCGATTGCGCGAAATAAGCGGCCGCGACTTCGGCGAGACTTTCGCCTTCCAACGGGGTCACGCCCTGATAGCGGTCCATATCCGGTCCCTGATCGATGGTCATGACGATGGAGCCGTCGCCCAATAGCGGGCGCGCCCCGCGCGGCAGGTTTTCCGCAGAGGTCTTTGCCGTCGCACGTAAATTTCCGCCGGCGGTGTAGTCGGCGACGATCAGCGAAACAGGCCCGTTCCCCTGCGCCTGAAAAATCAGCTTGCCGTCGAATTTCAGGGAGGCGCCCATCATGGCGACCAGCGAGACCGCTTCGCCCAACAATTCAGACAGTGGCTCGGGAAATCCGTGAGCGGACAATATATCGTCGATGGCGCCGGCGAGCCTGACAACGCGGCCGCGGACCGCCGTATCGGCGACCTGAAAGGGAAGAACAACATCATCCATGGCGGTAAATTCTCTTGCAGGCTCGGCCATCAGTCCTTGATCTTGTAGCCGGACCGAAGGAGGAGATAACACGCAAAGGCAAAGGCGAAAGCGAGTCCGCTCGTGACGGCGACACTGACGCCGACAGGCGCTTCTGCGACGCCGGTGAAGCCCGAACGGAAACCGTCAATCAGATAGTAAACCGGATTATAGTGACTGATGGTGCGGAATGGCTCAGGCAGATTTGCAACGGAATAAAATGTTCCCGACAGAAAGGTCAAAGGCGTGATGACGAAATTGGTGACGGCCGCCATCTGATCGAACTTGTCGGCCCAGATGCCGCCAATGGCGCCGACGGCGCCGAAAATGATCCCCGCCACGACGGCGTAATAAAGGATCGCCCAAAGGCTTTCGATATGCATCGGCGATCCGTAAACCGCCATGTAGCCTGCGCAGGTCGCCGCCGTCACGGCGCCCACCAGCAGGCCCCGCGTCGCCGCGCCGGCGATAAAGGCGATGGCGAGTTCCGCCGCCGACAAAGGCGGCATCAGCACATCGACGATTGAGCCCTGCACTTTAGAAATCATGATCGACGATCCCGAATTGGTGAAGGCGTTCGTCAGTACAGCCATCATGGTGAGCCCAGGCGCCAGAAACTCAACGAAGGGAACGCCATTGACGTCGGGACGGATGCCGCCAAAGGCTTGGGTGAAAACGATCAGAAACAGAAGCGTCGAAATCACCGGCGCAATGATGGTCTGGAACACAACTTTCAGGAAGCGCCGGACCTCCTTGACGTAGAGGGTCCAGAGACCGAGCCAGTTCACCGCGCCGAAACGGCGGGCGCCAAAGGCGTAAGCGGGGTTCTGGGTTTTCTGGTCGGCGGTGTTGTCTGTCAGGGTCATGAGCATTTCTTTTTGCGTTGCAACGATGTCTCGCCCCGTGGGGCGCTCTGCGTCAAGTCTCGCGTCTCAGCGCCTCCTCGAAAGCGCGCAGATGTGATGGGTGCCCGCTCGCAGAAGCGGCTTGCCAGAAGTTGAAGCGGCCCTGAACCGGATTGGCTTTCCTGTTGGGTTGAACAGGCGCTCCGTGAGCATGACAGAACATCAACATGTGGTGGGCAAAAATATGTGGGGGCGCCATGTTGTGTTTCCGGTTCTATAGGATACTATATTTTGGAGCGCAGGGAGCGGCGCAATTTCAAACCACCAGATATAGATTTCGGGCGCAGCAAAGCGCCATCCGGGAAAAAGAGCAAGGAGACAGGCGCATGGCTTGGACGGATGAGCGGGTAGAGCTTTTGAAAACCCTTTGGGCCGAGGGGCTGTCAGCGGCCCAGATTGCAAACAAGATGGGCGGCGTGACCCGCAATGCGGTGATCGGCAAGGTCCATCGCCTCGGCCTTTCGGGCCGCGCGACCCCGGCGAAACCTCAGCGCGGCTGCGGACCGACCTTGGCGCGCCGCGAGGAAACGGCGCCGGTGGCGGCCAAACCGCAGCAGCGCCAGGAAATGAAGCCGGTGATCCCGGAACCGGAGTCGATTACCGCGCTGGTGCTCGATAGCGGCGACCTGACCACGGTTGCGACCATCAAAAACAACATGTGCAAATGGCCCATTGGCGATCCGGCGCGCGATGATTTCCATTTCTGCGGCCAGCCTGCGGGAACGGGAAAGTCTTACTGCACCTACCATGCGCGCATGGCCTTCCAGCCGCCGCAACGCCGTGAGCCTGTGCGGCGTCCGGCTGCAGCGCAGATCGCGCAGAGACGCGCTGCGGGTTAAGCGCTCAATATTCTGGATGAAAAAAAACCCGCCTGAAAAGGCGGGTTTTTTTATTCGCTCTATTTTACGTCCAGAGCGTAACCGGCGGAACGCACCGTGCGGATCGCCTCGCCCTGTTTATGGGTGTTCAGCGCCTTTCTGAGGCGGCCGATATGAACATCAACGGTTCTGACTTCCACAAACACGTCAGAGCCCCAGACCGCGTTCAATAATTGCTCTCGGGAAAAGACGCGCCCCGGATGCTGCATCAAATGGTCCAGGAGGCGGAATTCCGTGGGCCCCAGATGGATCTCCTTGCCGTCGCGCATCACCTTATGGGAGACGCGATCCACAGAGATGTCCCCGACTTCAACAATGTCGTCAGCGAGACCCGGACGGATGCGGCGGAGAATGGCTTTGACCCGCGCGATCAGCTCCGCCGTTGAAAAAGGCTTGGTGAGATAATCGTCGGCGCCGGTTTCAAGGCCGCGAATGCGGTCCGCTTCTTCGGAGCGGGCCGTCAGCATGATGATGGGAATATTGCGGGTTTCCGGTTTCGATCGAATGCGGCGGCAGACTTCGATGCCGGAAACCTTGGGCAGCATCCAGTCGAGAATGACGATGTCCGGGCCGAATTCCTCGACCTTCAGCAATCCATCTTCTCCGTCCGCGGCGACCGCGACTTCGAATTTTTCCTTGGCGAGATTGTATTCGAGGATGGTCGACAGCGCGTCTTCATCCTCAATGATGAGAACCTTGGTCTCAGGCATGATCCTCGCGTCCCATTAGCTGGCGGCTGTTCCGGACTGCTTAGGGGGCGCAACCACGATTGTCGAGGTATTGTCGCCCTTCGGACGACGCTCCAGCATGCGCGAGCCCGTCAGCAGGAAATGCAGGGCTTCGGCGATGTTGGTGGCGTGGTCGCCCACGCGTTCGAAATTCTTGGCCGTGAAAACGAGATGAGTGCAAGCGTTCACGAGAGCCGGCTCGCGCATCATGGCGACGAGAATTTCCTCAAAGACGGAATTGTAAAGCTCGTCGAGTTCATCGTCGCCGCCCCAGACGGCTTTTGCGGCAGTGAGGTTGCGGCTCGAATAGGCGTTGAGAATGTCCGAAAGCTGACGAAGGCTCGCTCGTCCCATGCGCGCCACCCCGGAGGTCGGGCGCGCCGGCGCTTCCAGGCTGACGACCAGGGTGCGCTTGGCGACATTCTTGGCGAGATCGCCCACGCGCTCGAGCTCGCCGGCGAGTTTGGAAATGGTCATCACCTCGCGCAGGGCCTCTTCCGGCAAGGGGCCGCTCAAGAGAAGGTCCATGACTTTCGCCTCCACGGCGTGATCCATGGCGTCGATGCGTTCATCGCCGTCGATAATCTTCCGGGCGGCTTCGAGATCGCGGCGCTCAAACGCTGAAACCGCGCCAGCCAGCTGGCTTTCAACTTGAGCGGCCATGCGGGATAGCGACGTCTCAAGGTCGAGACGAGCCTGATAGGAGGATTGCGGTGCGTGAGCGGCCATGGGCGTCTGATTTTTTCCGAAGGTATAAAGGAGGGCTTACATGCCCATTATTTATGACAAATTCTTGTCAGGCGCAAAGGAAAGGCGCATTTTTTGCGCCGTTCAGTGAGAAATTGCTGTGAGGCCCGGTCCGCGTGTCAGTCCGCGTGCTGGAAATAGCAGGTAAAGGCGGCGCCGCCGGCGAGCCGGCTCTCGATCTGAAAGCCGCCTTTGTGGCGGTTCATGATGTGCTTGACGATGGCGAGACCGAGGCCGGTGCCGCCGCTTTTGCGGCTGCGCTCAATATTGACCCGGTAAAACCGTTCGGTGAGGCGCGGCAGGTCGGCCCGTTCAATGCCAGGGCCGAAATCGCGGACTTGAACATAGACAAGATCGTCAACGCCGACGCCGAGACGCGCGGCCACCTGTTCGGCGCTGTCGCCGGCGCGATGGGCGGGCGGGCCGTCGCTGAACGGCGTCGGGGAGGCGCCGCGTCCGACACGCAGTTTCACCATCGCTGGATCGCCGCCATATTTTACGGCGTTGTCGATGAGGTTTTGAATCGCCTGAAAGATCTCGTCGTGATCTGCACGAATATTCGTAGACTGATCATTATCCTTGATGAAGTCGACAATGGCGCCGCCGGACTGGAGCAAGGGCGCAAGGCTATCGATGACGTCATTGGCGATGTCGGCGAGATCAACGCGCGCTCGCGGGGGGACATGTTCATTGAGTTCGATCCGCGATAATGACATGAGATCGGCGACAAGCCGCTGCATGCGCTCGGCTTGTGATTGCATCGTCGACAGGAATTTTTCCTGCGCTTCCGGATCGTCCTTGGCGTGCCCCCGCAAGGTTTCGATAAAGCCGAGCACAGAGGCGAGCGGCGTTCTCAGTTCATGGCTGGCGCTGGCGATAAAGTCCGCGCGCATCTGTTCCACGCGACGCTCGCTGGTGAGGTCGCGAATGAAAACAAGTGTGCGCGGATGCGGCTGTAAGTCGGCGTCGCCGGTGTCAATGGGCGTGATCGAAGCCCGGCAGGTGCGCTCGACGCCGCCAATTGTTGTGAACTCGACGCTTTGGGATTCATGCGAGGAGAGGACGGCTTCCGCCGCTTCAAACACTTCGGGCGCGCGCAGAACGGAAGCGAAATGCCGGCCCGCGGCTTCTTTCATGCCCACAAGCTCCAGCGCTGCGGGATTAGCGTGTTCGACTATGCCGTCCGCATCAAGAACGAATATCGGCTCAGGCAGGGCGCGGGCCACCCCTTGCACAATGCGCAACCGTGCGAGCTCCGCCTGTTGCGCCTCCATCTGCGTGTCGACGATGCGCTGCACCGGCGCCGCCCAGACGCGGCCGGATGAAAAGCGGTAGCGAACGGCGAGCGCCGCCATAAAAGCGGCCCAGACAATCAGCACGATTTGCCAGTCTGCATAGCCTGAAATCAGCAGTCCGGCGCAGACGCCCGCACTAATGCCAGCCGCCCATGCGAAATCTCGCGCGCGCACACGCGCGGCGGTATTGCGGATCATGGCTGCCAAGTCGTCCTGCATTGCCGCTCCTTAGCCTTTCAGCGAAGCAGCGGCAATGGGCCTTTGGCCAGACATCAGTTTTGCTGCTCGTCGATCCAGGCGTCGATATTGTCTTCGAGCACCGACAGGGGAACCGCGCCGCTGGCGAGCAGCGCGTCGTTAAACTTGCGCAGGTCAAACTCGCGGCCGAGTGCGTCTGACGCGCGTTTGCGCAATTCCTGCATTTTCAACTCGCCCATTTTATAGGCGAGCGCCTGGCCCGGATTGGTGATGTAACGGTTCACTTCCGCTTCGATATTGTGAAGCGACAGGGCCGTGTTGTCGGCCATATAGTCGATCGCCTGTTGTTTCGACCAGCCTTGCGCGTGAAGTCCGGTGTCGACGACGAGACGGCAGGCGCGCCACATTTCGTAAGACAGGCGTCCGAAGTCGGAATAGGGATCTTCATAGAATCCCGCATCGCGTCCAAGGCTTTCGGCGTAAAGGCCCCAGCCTTCGACAAACGCAGTGAAGAAGCCATATTTGCGGAAGTCGGGAATTTCCGTTTCCTGCGCCAGCGCGATTTGCAAATGATGGCCTGGCACCGCTTCATGCAGCGTCAGCGCTTCGATTTCATAAAGCGGACGTGTTTCGAGTTTGGATGTGTTGACGCGATATACCCCCGGACGGCTGCCGTCGCCGGCTGCGGGTTCGTAATAGGCGGTGGTCGTGCCTTCGGCGATTTCTTCCGGAATGGGCTTCAACGTGTAAGGCATGCGCGGCAGGCGTGTGAACAATTGCGTCAAAGCGCCGTCGGCTTTCTTGGCGACCAGTGCGTTCACCGCCATCAGTTCTTCCGGCGTTTTGGCGTAGAATTGCGGATCGGTGCGCAAGAATTCCTGAAACGCTTTGAAGTCGCCTTCAAATCCTGTCGTTTCAATCACCTTTTCCATTTCGGCGCGTATGCGCGCAACTTCGGACAAGCCGATTTTATGTATTTCAGCCGGCGTTTTGTCGGTGGTCGTATAAACCTGAGCGCGATGAGTGTAATAGGCGAGGCCGTCCGGCAGAGCGCTGGCGCCGACTTCTTGTTTGCACGCTGGCGCATATTCCGTCGCGTAGAAATCGGCGAAGGCCGTGAGGGCTGGAATAACCTTATCGTCGATGGCGTCGGCGGCGTCGGCTTTCAATTGGCGCCAGTTGCGTTTTGAAATCGTCGCTAGCGGCTTTTCAAACGGTTTCATCAAAACGCTGTCATTCGCGTCATCGATGACATGATATCGGATGGTTTCTTCAACGCCGTCCATGGCGGCGCAGGGGCGCGTCCAGCCGGCTTGCGCGCCAGCACGCAAGGTTTCGGTTGCGGCTTTCAGGAAAGTCGGCGCGGCTTCGAGGCGCGCCACATAGCTTTCATAATCGGCGAGGGTGAAAAACGGCAATTGACTGGGGAGATCGGTAATCTCGTTCTGGGGGCCGTAACGATTGCTCATCAGGAAATATTTGCCGCCGAACTGCGCCCCGTCGAGATCGTTTTTAAGGTCGAGCAAGAGCAGTTTGTAATTGATGGCGTCATCTGCGGATAAATTTTCAGTGTCCAATGCTTCGAGGCGCGCAATGAAGGCAGCAGTTTTTGTTTCGCGCCGCGCTTCGCCCTCAAGCGAGGGATCGCCAAGCTGGTCGTCATAATCGCGCACGCCAAGCGTGGTCGCAAAGGTCGGATTTTCCGACAGCGTCCAGGCCCAGTGATCGTCCATGATCTGATCGAGCGTGTCGGGCGGCGCTGTTTCGTCCTGCATGTTTTCTTCAGTCGCGAGTATGGCTGGCGCCAGCTCTTCTTGCACTTCCTCCTGTGCTGAGGCTGCGGAAAAGAAGAATGCGCCGGCGATGAGGCTGCGCAGGAATACCGATTTCATGAAGGCGACTCCAAAAAAGAAAACAAGGAAAGGGTTAGCGTGGGCGCATGAAGGCGAAGACGGCGCCGCCAAGGAAGCCGGCGAGAGTCTGCAAGGCGAGACCGGTTGCGTCGCGCGCACCGCCGATGACGCCGGCGCCGCCGCCAAGTTGCTGTTCGATCAGATACAGCATGAGCAGGATCGCCGCGCCGCCCGCTGCCGGATAGGCGATTGGCGCCAGCGGTTTCAGAACCCGCTTCACAAAAAAAGCGACGACGAATGCAATCATGAGCGCTATCGCGATCATGGCGGCCAATTGCCAAAGGCCGGTGAGATTGTCGACGAAAGTGTTGATCTGTTGCTGGCCTGAATAGACCGCGCCAACGGCCTGCATCTTCGCGATCACCTGCTGCGTGTAAAACGCGACGGACAGGAGATAGGCCGCAATGACAGAAAGCAGATAGGCGATTGCTGTTTTTATGGCGTTTCCGGCGTTCATCAGGCCCCTCACATGCCGCGGCGCAGTAAAATGGCGGCAATTGCTTCGTTCTTCATATTGACGGCGATAGCTGGCGCCGCCTACCCATGGCGGCGAAGTTTTATCCCAAATGAAAGGGCCCGGCCATGGCGATGACAACCCGTTTTTTCATGATGACCTGCTGTGCAGCGCTGGCGGCGGCGTGTTCCGGCGGTGGCGAGGCGTCGGCGCCAAAAGGCGGCGGTGATGAAAGTCTGCAGGAGACCCTGGCCGATCCGGCGCAGGAGGGCGAGGTTGCGCTCAATGTCGAGGTTCTGGCGGACGGGCTCGCTTTTCCCTGGTCCATCGCGTTTCTGCCGGGCGGAGATATTCTTTTCAGCGAGCGGGACGGGCGGCTTCGCGTCATTCGTGATGGCGAACTGGTGGCCGAGCCGGTCGCCGGCGTGCCGGAAGTGCTCGTCTTCAATCAGGGCGGCCTTTTTGACATCCTCCTCCATCCCGATTTTGAGGAAAATGGCGTACTTTACATCAGCTACGCCCATGGCACGGAGAAAGCCAATGCGACGCGGATTGCGCGCGCGGTTTTTGACGGGTCTTCGCTGTCCGATCTCGAAGTCCTGTACGACGCCAAGCCGTTGAAAGATACCGGGCACCATTATGGCGCCCGCATGGTGTGGGGCGGCGATGGCAAGCTTTATGCGAGCATCGGCGAAGGATCGAAATACAAGGAAAAGGCGCAGGACATGACGTCGAGCTTCGGCTCGATCATCCGCCTCAATGAGGACGGCTCTATTCCTGACGATAACCCGACCTTCGGCGACGGCGAACGGCCGGAGCTTTTCACCAAGGGCCATCGCAACCCCCAAGGCCTCGCCTATGACGCGGAGCGCGGCATTCTCTGGGAAAATGAGCACGGGCCTCGCGGCGGCGATGAAATCAACATTATCGAGCGCGGCAATAATTATGGCTGGCCGCTGGCGACCTATGGCATCGATTATAATGGCGCCAAGATTTCTCCGTTTACGGAATATGAAGGCACCACCCAGCCGGTGAAATACTGGACGCCATCCATCGGCGTTTCCGGGCTTGCTGTCTATCGCGGCGATCTCTTCGAGGGATGGGACGGTGATTTGCTGGCGGGCGGCCTGTCCGGCGCCGCGCTGCATCATATCATCATGGATGGCGACAAGCCTGCCGGTGAAGAGCGATATCTCCTGGATCGCGGCGAGCGTGTGCGCGATGTTCGCGTCGGGCCGGATGGCGCGATTTATGTTGCGACGGAAATCTATCAGGATAATACAGGCGGAAAAATCCTGCGCCTCACGCCTCAATAGGCTTTGCAATAAATCCGCTTACGGACTGAATTTACGAATCAATGGCGACGGCGAAACTTCTCGCCGCCGCCTGACGGGCGAAGCGTAAGGTGACCGCCTTGCGTCGCGCCGCGTTAAGCGGCCGGTCTTCGGCCGTGCGCGCAATGGCGCCGCCATATTCATCAGCGATGATAAGGCCCTCATCGCCGGGCAGAAGATCGCGGGGAAAGTCCGTGTCCACGGCGAAATAAAACTGGTCGCAATAATCGCGATAGTCAGGCCACTTCTGATCGACCTCGAAATCGGCGCGGCAGGATTTGACCTCGGCGATGATCAGCCGGCCCTTACGGTCTATGCCGGCGACATCTGCGCGCCGGCCATTGGCGAGACGAAATTCGCAAAGCGGCGCGAGGCCAAGATCGAGAAACAGGCGTGTCACGCCACGGGTCAGGGCGAGAGTGCGGTCAGGGCGGCAAGGGTCGGCGTCAGCCGCTTCCGGGAGCAATAAGGTGTTCTGCATTTGTTCATTGAAACCCGCGAGGCTGCACGACGTCAAGAACAAAGAGGTTAATCAGGTGAGCGGGTCGCGGCTTAGCCCTGGAATTCGGGCAGGCGCACGACGAGGCCATCAAGCGCATCGCTGACCGTGATCTGGCAGGACAGGCGTGAATTCGCCTTCGGCTCATAAGCGAAGTCGAGCATGGATTCCTCCATGGATTCCGCTTTGCCGGTTTTTTCAGCCCAGGCCTCGTCCACATAGACATGGCAGGTGGCGCAGGCGCAGGCCCCGCCGCAGTCGGCGTCGATGCCCGGCACCATGTTCTTGACAGCCGCTTCCATCACCGACACGCCTGTTTCGGCGTCGACGACATGTTCGGTTCCGTTATTTTCGATAAAAGTGATTTTGGGCATGAGACTCGGCTAGCGACTGAAATGGAAAACGAAGCCGTGGATGTAAGGGATCAGGGCGAGAGGGCAAGCTTTTTTTGGGCGAGTTTCGCGAGCGGAAAGGCCGTTGCATGCTCTTGAGGGCGTTGGACTTGGCGGATGAGCAGGCGACGGGGGCGTTGGGCGCGGCCCTGGCGCCGGTTTTACGCGGCGGCGACATCCTCCGGCTGGAGGGCGATCTGGGGGCTGGAAAATCCACCCTGGCGCGGGGGCTGATCGCCGCGCTCACCGGCGTTCCGGACGCGCCAAGCCCCACTTTCACCCTTGTTGAGACCTATGACGGGCCTGACTTCGCCTTATGGCACTTTGATCTTTACCGCCTCGAAGCGCCGGAGGATGTATGGGAGCTTGGCCTTGAAGAGGCGCTAGACGGAGGGCTCACGCTGATCGAATGGCCCGAGCGCATAGAGGGCCTCCTGCCGGATGGCGCCTTGACCGTGCGGCTTGAGGTCGCCGGCGCGGCGCGCGTCGCCCGGCTCGAAGGCGATGCGCCGTGGAAGCCCCGGCTCAGTGCGGCGGGAATCGCGTAAAACGCCAGTGGTAAACAGTGAACAGAAGCGAGTGACGAATTGTGAATAACCGGGATGAAGCGCGGCTCAAATTTCTGGACGCCGCCGGCTGGGGTGCGGCGGAGGCGGCGGCGCTTGCCGGCGACGCCTCGACGCGCAGTTATCAGCGCTTGCAACTGGATGGAAAACCAGCCGTGCTGATGATTGCGCCGCCAGGCGCCGAGACGCCCGCTTCTCCTCCCGATGCGGATGAGGCCTCACGGCGCGCCCTTGGCTACAACGCCATGGCGCGGCTCGCCGGACCCAACCTCAATGCGTTCACCTCCCTGTCCACAGCCTTGCGGGCGGCAGGGCTTTCCGCGCCGGAAGTTTACGCGGCGGATGCTGTCGCCGGCTTTGCTCTGCTCGAAGATCTTGGCGACGATCTTTTTGCGCGGGTTGTCGGGAAGGTCGATGAAGAAACACTTTATCGCGCGGCGATTGATGCGCTGGCGCGGCTCCATGGCAGCGGCGCGAAGCCGCCGCGGGACGACGCCTATACAATGCTGGACTATGATGCGCTGGCGCTCGAAACTGAGGCGGCGTTGCTGATTGAGTGGTATTGGCCGTTGAAAAAGGGTGCGTCCGCCAGCGATGATCTGATGGCGGAATATTTAGCTCTCTGGTGCGATGTCGTCAGCGGACTTTCGGCCCCGCATGTCTATGTGCTGCGCGATTATCATGCGGAAAACCTCTTATGGTTGCCGGAACGGGACGGTGTCGAAAAGGCGGGCGTTATTGATTTTCAGGACGCGCTGTTCGGTCACGCCGCCTATGATCTCGTCTCCCTGTTGGAGGACGCGCGCCGCGATGTTGATCCGGCGCTCGCCGAAAAAATGATCGCCTATTATAGGAGCCTGGGCGGGCCGCAATTCGACTCTGACGGGTTCAGGCGCGATTACGCGATCCTGGCGGCGCAAAGAAACGCCAAAATTCTCGGCATCTTCGCGCGTCTCGCCAAGCGCGATAACAAGCCGCGCTATCTTGACCTGTTGCCCCGGGTCGAGGCTCACTTCCGGCGCGATCTGTCGCGAAGCGAAATTGCGCCGCTGCGCGCCTTCTTCGCCCAGCATTTGCCGGAGCTTGTGTAATGGGCATACCGCACACCGCCATGGTGCTTGCCGCGGGGCTCGGCACACGCATGCGGCCCCTGACGGATGACACGCCGAAGCCGCTGATCCCCGTCGCCGGAAAGGCGTTGATGGATTATGCGCTGGACCGTTTCGCCGATGCGGGCGTTACGCGTGCAGTCGTCAATGTGCATTATCTCGCAGATCAGGTGGAGACCCATGTGGCGGCGCGTCCGGCGCCGGAGATCATTATTTCCGATGAGCGCGGTCTGTTGCTGGAGACCGGCGGAGGCCTCAAAAAAGCGCGGGCGCGGCTTGGCGACGATCCTGTCTTTTGCACGAACACTGATGCGATCATGATTGATGGCGATGGGCCGGAAGCCTGTGCAGCGCTTTCAGAAGCTTGGAAAAGCGCAGAAATGGACGCCCTTTTACTGCTTGTGCCGATTGCACGAACCAGCGGCTATGACGGGCGCGGCGATTTCAATCGCTCCGCTAACGGACGAATTGCGCTGCGCGCGGGCGATGCGGCGCCTTATGTTTTTACAGGGCTTCAGATTTTGTCGCCGTCGCTGATCGATGAAGGGCCGGACGGGGCGTTTTCAACGCGCATGCTCTGGGACAAGGCGGCGGCGCGCGGGCGCCTTCATGGCGTCGTTTATGGCGGTGACTGGTTGCATGTGGGAGATCCGCAAGGCCTTCAAGACGCTGAGGCGCGACTTTCCCAATCGGCGCCAGACGGGCGCCAGTGATGGCGCTTATCTTTAAAGCGCCCGGCCCGCGATACTTCTCCATCGCCTCGGGGCGTCCGTTTTTGAGCGATCTCGCAAGCGGGCTCGCGAGGGCGATCCACGAGGCGGGGTTCGATCTTCCCGACGCGACCATCTATCTGCCGACCCGGCGCGCCGCGCGCGCCCTCGCCGAAGCGTTTCTGGGGACGGCTTCCGGGGCCGCGACCTTGACGCCGCATATCAAGGCGCTGAGCGATATCGACGAAGATGAATTCGCGCTCGACGAACCTGAGACCGGCGCAGGATTTGAGGATGAGCTGGCGCTCGCGCCGGCGGTTCCGTCTGCAGAGCGGCGGCTGGTCCTGGCGCGCTGGATTGCGGAGCGGGACAAGACCTGGTTCGATGGTCAACGGCGCTGGGCGGGCGCCATCTCGGCGGCGGATGAGCTCGGCCGTCTGCTAGATTCTCTTTATACGGAAGAAATACCGGCGGAGCGTCTTGAAAAGATTGTACCCGAGGATCTTGCGGTCCATTGGGGCCAATCGCTGGAATTTCTGAAAATCGTCACGGAGGCCTGGCCCGACCATCTCGCCGCGCAAGACCTTCTCGACCCTGCGGCGCGGCGCATCGCTCTCATTGAGTTGCAGACAAAACGCTGGGAAGAGACGCCGCCGCAAAAGCCGGTGATCATCGCCGGCACGACCGGTTCCACGCCGGCGGTGGCGCGGATGATGAAACTGACAGCGTCTTTCCCTTATGGATGTGTTGTGTTGCCGGGGCTTGATCTCGCCGCCAGCCCTCATGTCTGGGCGGCGGTGGATGAGCCGCACCCGCAAAGCGGGTTGAAGGCGCTATTGGATTCCCTTGATATCGCCCGCGAAGATGTGCGGCCATGGCCGGTTGAGAGGCGCGCGGAAAATCGCCGCGCTGCGTTGATCACCGTCGCCTTACGCCCCGCTGACGCTTCCGATGACTGGCGCGACTGGGCCGAAGCCGCGAAAGCCTCGCGTGATGATGTCGCCAGCGCGCTTGACGGCCTCACGCTTGTGGAAGCGAAGGACGAGGAGCGGGAGGCGGCTGCAATCGCGTTGAAATTCCGCGAAGTGATCGAGACGCCGGGACGAACGGCGATGCTGGTGACGCCGGATCGCGATCTCGCCCGGCGCGTCGCCATGAAAATGCGCCGCTGGGGCGTTGTTGTCGATGACTCTGCGGGCGCGCCCTTCGCCAATACGCCTTGCGGCATCTATCTCCGGCTTGTTGCGCGCTGGCTCACCGACCCGGCTGATCCAGTGCGCCTGATGGCGATGATGGATCACGGGCTGTTTTCGGGCGGCGCCAGCGCGGCCGATTGCACTAAAGCCATCCGCCGTATGGATAAGGGATTGCGCGGGTTGAAGCCGGGCGCCGGGCTATGCGGCGTTCGCCGCAAGCTTGAAAACAGCGGTGCGGTAAATGAAGGCGTAGAGCGGCTGCTGATGTCGCTGGAGGCGGCGTACGCCTTGTGGCCGGGCGCAGATGCTGCGTTTTCGGAACGGTTTGAAGCTCATCTTGCGGCGGCGGAAAGCTTGGCCGCGAGCGATGTGGAAACCGGCGCTGATCGGCTCTGGAGCGGTGAAGACGGCGATACTGGTGCGGCGCTGCTCAACAACCTCCGCCCGGGTCTTGCGCTCATAGTTCATGATGAAGCGGCGGAATATGCTGATATTTTCGCGCGGCTCATCTCCGGCGGGACGGTGCGCCGCCGTGCGCCAGCTCATCCGCGGCTGTCGATACTCGGGCCTCTCGAAGCGCGGTTACAGTCGGCTGATCTCGTTATTTTAGGGGGCTTGAACGAAGGCGTGTGGCCGCGTGACGCGGCGATTGATCCGTTCCTGTCGCGGCCTATGCGCAAGGATCTGGGCCTGCCGTCGCCGGAGCGGCGCATCGGCCTTGCCGCTCATGATTTTGCACAACTTGCGGCCGCGCCTGAAGTGGTGCTGACGCGATCATCGCGATCTGCGGGAAAGCCCACAAAGCCCTCACGCTGGATTGTCCGTCTCAAGAACATTCTGAAAGGAGCCGAACTTCTGGAGCTTGTCGAAGAGAGCGCGGAGGCGGAGGCGCTCGCAGCGCTGCTGGACAAACCGCGCGCAGTTGTGGCGGCGCCCGCGCCTCGGCCGACGCCGCCAGTCGAAGCGCGCCCGCCATCTCTTTCAGTCACGCAGATCGGCACGCTTCTACGCGATCCATACGCCATCTATGCAACGAAAATTCTCGGTCTCAGAAAGCTCAACCCTTTGGGAGAGGCGTTCGATCAGCGTTATCTGGGCATTCTCTTTCACAAAGTGATGGAAGACTATGTCGCGGAGCCGCAGCTTGCGTCGGAGGCGGAGCGACTAGCGCGGCTTACCGAGCTATATGAAAACCACGCGGCCGATCACGGCCTTGACGCCGCGCATGAGCAATTCTGGCGCGCGCGCGTAAGTGATGCGTTCCGGTTCCTGGCTGACTGGGAAAATGCACGCCGCAATATTGGCGAGCCTGTGGTCATTGAAGGCGAAGGCGCTGCAACGCTCGATATCGATGGGGAAAGCTTCACCCTCACCGCACGGGCGGACCGTATCGACAGGCTCGCTGACGGCGCCGCTTTTATCATTGATTACAAAACCGGCGCGCCGCCAAGCCTTGACCAGGTGAAGACCAATTTCAGCCCGCAACTGCCGCTGACGGGATTGATCGTCGAGGCGGGCGGGTTCGCGGATCTTGGCGCCGCGCCGGTCGCCGGGTTTGAATATGTGCGCGTTATTTCCCGCAAGCCGGACGAAAAATTCGCCGGCGCCGAAGGCGATGACGCAACAGAATTTATCGAGGATGCGCGGGACGGGCTAAGAGAAATCCTGCGGCATTTCGCTGACGCGGGTCAGGCTTATCTTTCTCAGCCGCGTCCGCAATTCATGAATGAGTTTGGCGATTATGATCATCTCGCACGCCGCAAGGAGCGCAATGCGCAAGGCGCCGATGGGGGTGCCGAAGACGGGGCCGGTGATTTTGGCGGAGGCGGCGAGTGACCCCGCTTCAGGAAACCACCAATAATCAGCGTCATGCGGCTGACCCGGCGCGTTCGGTCTTTGTGATGGCCAATGCGGGGTCGGGCAAGACGCGGGTGCTTACCAATCGCGTGGCGCGGCTTCTGCTCGATGGCGCGCCGCCGCAGAAAATTCTCTGCATCACCTTCACCAAGGCGGCGGCGGCGGAAATGGCCGAACGGTTGTTCTCCGTGCTTGGCGAATGGGCGCTCGCCAGCGATGAAAAATTGCTGGAGGAGCTATCTGAGCTGGAAGGCGCTGATACGACGCCAAAATCGGCGGACGATCTGGCGCAGGCGCGGCGGCTTTTCGCGCGCGCGCTCGAAACACCGGGCGGCCTTAAGATCCAGACGATTCATTCCTTTTGTGAAAGCGTCCTCCGGCGTTTTCCAATCGAGGCTGGCGCCCCGCCGGGCTTCACCGTGGTTGAAGACGCACAAGCGGCGGCGCTGATGAACGCTGCACTTGATGCGGTCGCCCTCAGCGCCAGTGAAGACGCCGCCCTGGCGTCGGCGTTCGACCGGCTTTCGCGCAAACGCATTGAAGGCGATCTGCGCCAGTTGTTGATTGCCGCTGCGTCAGGCGGTGGTGTTGCCGATATCGACGCTGCGGCGGCGGCGCTTGCAAACAAGCTTGCCATCAATCCGGATGAAACAGCGGATACGATCAAGCGTGATTTCCTGAAAGAAATCTCTGTTGACGAGTTGCGCCGCGCTCATAACGGTCTCGCTGCGGAAGGCAAGCAGCCCCAGGCGGCGGCGCAACGGTTATCCGCTTATTTTACTGCGCAGAGCGATGAAGAGCGTTGGGACGCACTCACAAGAACTTTTCTTGTCGCCAATCAATCCAAGACCGTAGACAAAATCGCGTCGAAAGCGACCGACAAACATGATCCGTGGGTCGGGCCTTATGTGAACACGCTGAAAGAGCTTGTTTTCTCGGAATTACAGGCGATCCGGGCGCATACGCTGTATGACGACACGCTCGCCTTCTGGCGGCTGACGGCGGCGCTGGCGACAGCATACGCCGAGGCGAAGGCGGCGCGGGCGATGCTCGATTTCAACGATCTGATTGCGCGCGCCGAAGCCTTGTTTCAGCGCCATGAAGCCGCCTGGATCATGTACAAGCTCGACTACGGCATCGATCACATTCTGATTGACGAAGCGCAGGACACCTCGCCCGGGCAATGGGCGGTGGTTGAAAATCTGTTTGCGGATTATTTCTCGGGCCTTGGAGCGCGCGAAATTTCACGCAGTTTCTTCGCCGTGGGCGATATGAAACAGTCGATCTATTCCTTTCAGGGCGCTGATGTAGGGCTTTTTAAAGCCAAGGAATTCGATCTTGGTGAGAAACTCAGCGCTATCACGGAATACAGAAATATACCGCTCACCATGTCTTTCCGAACGACAGAGCCTGTGCTCTCTTTCGTGGATGCGGCGTTCAACGACCCAGCGGCGGCGGAAGGCCTTGGCGAATTTCCGATCCCCGCGCACGGCGTCTGCCGCGAGGGCGCGGCGGGGCTAGTGGAAATCTGGCCGCTGACGCCGCGCCCGGAAAAGCCGGAAATCAATCCCTGGGATGCGCCGGTGGACGCGACGGAGGCGAGCCATCCGGTGCGCGTTTTGTGTGACCGCGTAGCGGCACAAATCAAGGGCTGGTTGGAGTCAGGGGAGCCGTTAGAGTCGCGCGGCCGGGCAATCCGGGCCGGTGATATTATGATCCTGGTGCAAAGCCGGGGGGCGCTTTTTCGTGAGATTATCCAGCGCCTTTCCACGGCGGGCGTGCCTGTCGCCGGCCCTGACCGGTTGAAGCTCGCCGACGATCCGGCGGTGGAAGACCTTCTTTCCTATGCTCGGTTTGCGCTGACGCAAAGCGATGATCTTTCACTTGCGGAGATATTGAAAAGCCCGCTTTTCGGTTTTGACGATGACGATGATTTGTTCCCGCTCGCCTATGGGCGGGGGAAGAGCGTGACTCTCTGGCGATCACTACGGGCGCGCGCCGGCGAAAATGAAAAATGGAAAGCCGCCGCTGAAGAAATCATGGCGGCGCGCGTGCTGGCGCGTGCGCAAGGGCCCTATTCGTTTTTCTCTCATGTGCTGGAGACAGGTTCCATTGCCGGCCGCCAGCGGTTTTTTGAACGGCTCGGCGAAGCGTCTTCAGACGCCATGGATGAGCTGCTGCGACAGGCGCTTGATTTCGAAAATGGCAATCCGCGTAGTCTTCGCGAATTTGTCGCCTGGTTTGACGGCGCGTCGGGCGACATCAAGCGTGAGATGGAGCGGGAGAACCAATCGGTCCGCGTCATGACTGTCCACGGCGCCAAGGGGCTGGAAGCCGATATTGTTTTTCTTCTCGATGCGCATCGCGAAGCGAATATAAGGAATATCGGCCCGCTTCTTGTTCCGCCGTCAGACGCCGGGCTGCCGAATGGCGCACCGTTGCTGGCCTGGTCCAAAGCTGAGGATGCGCCGTTGAGCGCTGAGGCGCGGGAGGAAAAAACCCGCCTCGCCTATGAGGAATATCGCCGTCTGTTTTATGTGGCGGCGACGCGCGCGCGCGACCGGCTTTTCATTTGCGGCATCGAGCAGGGCAACCGCAAAAACCCGCAAGATAAAGAGACAGGCCTTAAATCCTGGCATTCGCTGGCCCATGACGGATTTGCGCGCCTGCTGGAACGGGTTGAAACAGGAGAGACGCCGTTTTGGGAAGGCGGCGATGCGCCCTTGCTACGCCTTTCCTGTCAGCAAACGGCGGCAGTGAAAAACGATGACCCCCCCGGCGCCAAAGCGAGTGTTGAAACGCCGCCTTGGCTGAAACAAAAAGCGCCCGAAGAGCCGGCGCCATTGCGGCTGACGCCGTCGAAGCTAGACGGTGAGGAAGAGCGCGCTTCTGCGCCGTTGGTAGGTGACGGCGCCGCCTATTCCCCTGTGGCGGGCGGCGATAAATATTTCCGTGGACGGACATTGCACAGGCTGCTTGAGCTTCTGCCCGAGGTCGCTGCCGAAAAGCGCCGCGGCGCCGCGGACCGGCTGCTTGAGCGATTGGCGCCGGATATTGATGATGGCGAACGCGCGCGCTGGCGCGATGAAGTTTTGCATGTCCTTGATGACCCGCAATTCGCGCAAGTGTTTGCGCCGGGCTCCATAGCGGAAACGCCGATTGTCGGGCGGCCCAAGGGGCTGCCGGATAGCGCAAGGCTGAACGGCCAGATTGACCGGCTGGCGGTGTCGCAAACTCGCGTCCTTGTGGTCGATTACAAGACCAACCGGCCGCCGCCAAAACGGGTCGAGGATGCGGACCCGGCCTATGTGGCGCAGCTCGCCGCTTACCGCGCGCTTTTACAGGAAATCTATCCAGACCATGAGATCGTCTGCGCGCTGTTATGGACCTTTGACGCCCGGTTGATGGCGGTCCCTTCCGAAATGCTTGATCACGCTTTCGCGCGCCTGAGACTGACCTGAAACTGACGGGTTGAAACAAACCCGGCGCGCGCTATCTTCTCAGTTCCAGCGTTTCAGGAGATTCCCATGGCTGCCAAAACCGTCACCGACGCCAGCTTCAACGCCGACGTTCTCGATTCCGGCGACACTGTACTAATCGATTTCTGGGCTGAATGGTGCGGTCCGTGTAAGCAGATTGCGCCCGCGCTCGATGAGATTGCAAAAGACTATGAAGGCAAGCTCACCGTGGCGAAGGTGAACATTGACGAAAACCCGGAAACCCCTGGCAAGTATGGCGTGCGCGGCATTCCGACCCTGATGATTTTTTCGGGCGGCGAACATGTGGCGACCCGCGTCGGCGCTGCGCCGAAGAGCCAGCTTGCCGCCTGGGTTCAGCAAGTGCTGAGCGAAACCACCGCTTAAGCGTTTTCGGCGAGAATTTCGCCGGACAGATAAAGCGAGCCGCTGATGAGGATTCTCGGCGGCTCGTTTTCTTTATCCGTACACGCCTTTTTCATGGCCTCTTCGAGAGAAGCGCAAGCTTGCGCCGAGAGACCGCCAGCGCGCGCGGCTTTGGCCACCTCTTCCGGCGACAGAACGCCGTCATGGTCAGCGGCGACGCAGAAAACCTCGCGGGCGAGCCCTGCAAAAGGCGCGAAATATCCGGCGGCGTCTTTATTGGCCTGCATGCCCGAGATCATCACCAGCGGTTTTGAACTGCGCGCCTCCATGTCGGCCATCAGAGCCGAAATGGCGCGCCCCGCATGGGGGTTATGGCCGCCGTCGAGCCAGATTTCCGGTTCCTGGTTCAACAGGCTCTGGGCGAGGTCGATCAGCGGACCTTTGGTCAGGCGCTGCATCCGCGCAGGCCAGTGAGCGGCGGCGATGCCTTTGGAAATGGTTGCATCGCTCAGCGACAGCCTCGCGGCCCGGAGGGCGGCGATGGCGGTGCCGGCGTTTTCAATTTGATGCGCGCCGGGCAGGCGCGGCAGGTCGAGGTCGCAAAGCCCGTCATCGTCCTGGTAGATCAGTCGTCCGTGCTCTGAATAAGCATTCCACTGTTCGCCAAAGGCGTGAATCTGCGCGCCGATGCGGCGCGCATGATCCTGCAACACGGCCATGGCTTCCGGCGTCTGGCGGGAGATGACGGCGGGCGCGGCGCGGCGGAATATGCCGGCTTTTTCGCCCGCGACTTCGCCGAGGGTGTTCCCCAAAAACGCCTGATGGTCGAGATCGACCGGGGTCACGACAGCCGCAAGCGGCGTTCCCATGGCATTGGTGGCGTCGAGCCGTCCGCCAAGACCCACTTCGATGACGGCGTAGTCAGCTTGTGTCTCTGCGAAAGCGAGAAACGCCGCACAGGTCGTCGTTTCAAAATAGGTGAGCATGTCGTCGCCAATGGCGCTGTCGACGCGCTGCAAGGCGTCGATCAGGTTTGCATCGGAAATTTCTTTTCCGGCGACGACAATGCGCTCATTGAACCGCACGAGATGGGGCGAAGTGTAGACGTGGACCGAATGCCCGGCCGCTTCGAGCGCCGCGCGCAGGAAAGTCACCGTTGAGCCTTTGCCATTGGTGCCGGCGACATGAAAAAACGGCGGTAGTTTTTGTTGCGGATCGCCCAGCCGCGTGAGAGCCGCTTTGATGCGGTCCAGCGACAGATCGATAATGACAGGGCGCCGGTTCGCGATCTGCGCGAGCACGGGTTCGATGTCGCTCACGGGCGCTTCCTTCCGGTCATCGGAATAATCAGTATGGGGTCTATTCCGCCGCCTTGTCGAGTTTTGGCGTTTCTTTCAGCGCCGTTGTTTTCGGCTTTGGCAGTTTTGCAATTTTCGCAGGCGCTGTGGCTTTCGCCGGCGCGGATGCGACGCCCTGGCGGCGTTCCTTGACGAGAACGCGGATGAGTTTCGACAGGGTGGCTTTCATGTCGGCGCGGCGCACCACCATGTCCACCATGCCTTTTTCCAGCAGGAACTCGGAACGCTGGAACCCTTCCGGCAGCTTTTCGCGAATGGTCTGTTCGATGACGCGCGGGCCGGCGAAACAGATCAGCGCACCGGGCTCAGCGATATTGACGTCGCCAAGCATGGCGTAGGAGGCGGTGACGCCGCCGGTCGTCGGGTCCGTCAAAACAACAATGTAAGGAAGGCCCGCTTCTTTCACCATCTGCACCGCGATGGTGGTGCGCGGCATCTGCATCAGCGAGAGAATGCCTTCCTGCATGCGCGCGCCGCCGGATGCGGCGAAGACAATCAGCGGCGCCCGGCGCTCGATGGCGGCTTCGGCTGCTTTCAGCATCGCTTCGCCTAGCGCCATCCCCATGGAGCCGCCCATAAATCTGAAACTCTGCACCATGGCGACGACAGTGACGCCATCGACCGTTCCATGGGCGGCGCGCATGGCGTCCTGCTGGCCGGTCTTGCGCCGGTTTTCTTTCAGCCGGTCGACATATTTCTTTTCGTCGCGAAACTTGAGGGGATCGGTGACCGGCTCCGGCAGGTCAATCTCTTCAAACTCGCCATTGTCGAACAACAGCGCTAGGCGTTCCGCCGGGCCAATCGCCAGATGGTGATCGCAGGACGGGCAGACCTGATGCGCGGCGTCGAGGTCGCGCTGGAAAATCATCTCGCCGCACCCCGGGCATTTCGTCCACAGCCCATCAGAATTGTCGTCCTTGGGTTTGAAGATGTTTTTGATGCCCGGAGGAATGTTGGAGAGCCAGCTCATATACGACAGCGCTTTCTACGTTACCTTATTACAGTTGCGTGTATTGGGGCCGTAACCGCTCATTAGCGTGCGGCGCGGATCGCCCCCGAAATATCCTGCGCCAGCCTCAAAACTGCGTTAATGGCATTATCGTCTTCGCCGGGGCTGGCTTCAAGGGTCTTGGCAAATTCGTCCACCAGGGCGGAGCCAACCACTACCGCATCCGCGAAGGCGGCGAACTCCCCAGCCTTTTCACCCGTTTTGATGCCGAAACCAATGGCTGCTGGCAAGCCCGATGCGGTTCGAATCCGGTCGAGCGCAGTTTTGACCGTCTCGGTCTCGCCTGCGCCTTTGCCGGTGATCCCGGCGACCGAGACGTAATAGACAAAGCCGGAGGTATTGCGCACCACCATGGGCAGGCGCTCGTCATCGGTGGTGGGGGTCGCGAGGCGAATGAAATCGAGGCCGGCCGCGCGGGCGGGCAGGCACAATTCGGCGTCTTCTTCCGGCGGCAGATCGACAATGATCAGGCCGTCGACCCCGGCCTCATGCGCGTCGGCGACGAATTTCTCCGGCCCATAGGCGTAAAACGGGTTGTAATAGCCCATGAGGATGATCGGGGTTTCATCGTCTCCGGCCCGAAAGGATCGAACCATTTCAAGGGTTTTGAGGAGGGTCTGGCCGGATTTGAGGGCGCGCAGCCCGGCGGCGGCGATGGCGGGCCCATCCGCCATGGGATCGGTGAACGCGACGCCTAGCTCAATCAGGTCAGCGCCCGCGCCTGGCAGCTTTTTCATCAGCTCAAGCGACAGGGGGCCGTCCGGATCGCCCGCCATGATGAAGGGGATGAAGGCGGCGCGGTTCTCGGCTTTTAGTTTTTCAAAGCGGGCTTTGATGCGGGACATGGAAAGGGGCCGCCTGTTAAAAAATCGAAGCCGCCTGCCTAACGCCCCCGCCGCGGAATGCAAGAGGGACGGATTGCAAGGAAAAGCTGCGTGGCTATATCCCCTCCATGGAAGAGGCGGCGAAAAATGCGGGGTTACGGTCGGGGTCGGCGGGGCGGTTGATCCTCGGCCTCATCTGGGTCTACCGGCGAACGCTCTCGCCGGCGCTTTATCTGATTGGCGTCAGATGCCGGCATCAGCCGACCTGTTCGCAATATGGCGTCGATGCCTTCCATAAACACAAATTCGCCCGCGCCTTCTGGCTGACTTTTTCGCGGGTGACGCGGTGTCATCCGTTCGGCTCTCATGGTTTCGATCCTGTGCCTAAGGACGCGCCGCAGGTAGGGTGGAAATTCTGGAAGCTCGGCGACTGGCGCTGGTCTGAAAGAAGTGGTCCCGACTGAAAACGGAGCGATGGTTGCCCATCGCTCCGCTTGCAGTGAACGGTCAATAATGGGCGTCGGTTACTTGCGTAAATAACTCATGGAGGGGCCTGGCCGCCCAACGAAGCAGGACTTCGTGAAGCCGTAATATTTAATGACGTTGATCACTTCCTGCGCTTCGGCTTGCGTCGGCGCAGTGAACGCATAGTGGTTGCCATTGGAGACAATGGTGAAGTGGCTTCCGGAATTCTGGATCGAAAGATTATTGGGATTGATGTTGATGCAATCCTCTCCGGAAAACGATCCCGAGGGCGCCGCGCCGCTTGTCAGCCAGTAGCTCAGCGACGGATCGGGTCGCCCCACAAAACAATGCTGGTTGAAACTGTAATGCTGGATGATTTGCTTGGCGCGGTCCATTTCCGATTTGTTGGCGCCCGCATCAAGCAGCCAGTGAGAACCGTCGACAACTTTCCAGCTGCCGTTTTTGTTTTCAACGGAGACTGTATTCGGGTTTAGGGAAACGCAATCTTCCTTGAAGTTTTTCAGCGGCGTCGCGACGATCACGCCCGGAACCGGTGTGAAGACAAGCGGCGCCTTTTTCAGCGAGACATGCGAGACGTAATCGTCACGGCCGCTATTGTCGGTGAAATGCGTGTAAATATGGGCGCGCATGGTGTTTCCCGCGCGCCCGTCAAGAACGACGGTTTTGGTCGCGAAGCCCTGATTGTAGGTTGCGATGATCGCTTCGGTGTTTGACGCCGGGTCTGTCGCCGCCGAGTTGGAATAAGCGGTCGCCGGCGCAGAGCCCCAGTCACAGGGATTGGGCGTGCATTCTCCCTTGACGGAAATACTCAGGTTGCCGCCGCTGTTTGAAACCGACAGGCTGTCGAGCCCGTCTGTGTTTTTGACGTAATTGCCAAGCCAGTCATTCAGCGGCTGACCGGCATAGGCGGATGTGATGGTGAAAAAGGCTGCGGCGCCCGCAGCAAAAGCTTGCTTGATCATGGTTCTCCCCCATTTTTAAGCGCCCTGAGAGTAACGCTGCATGCGCATCAAGGCACGTTAAGGATTGGCAGGAAACATGTCGCAAATGGGGCCGCGACGAGGAGATTTCCCGTCTCTTGTGATCTGTGTCACAGGAAAGCGTTAGAAAAACAGGGCGACGGAATTTATTTTAGTCGGCGCGATCAAACACGAGTGTGAAGCCGCCTTCCTCACCGTCTTCAACGAGGACGATGTCGGCCTGCAATGTGTTTTCGCCGGTCTTGAAATAGCGAATGGATTTCACCGTTTCCGACGGCGGGTCGGCGCTGAAGGTGACGTCGTTTTCTTTCGCATCGGTCAGCATCAGGATGATCGGCCCGCCGTCCTCCCAGGTGGAAAAATCGCGGCGGAAATGTTTGAAGCGCATGACGACCGCGTCTTCTTCCGCAGAGACGACGATATATTCGAGGACTTTCAATTCGCCCGAAGAAACGCCGCGCGCCATGCCGGTCATGACGCCGCCTTCGGCGCCGTTCCAGGTTTCTTCGAAGACAAAGTCTTCGCCGCCGCGCCAATGGCCTTCGAGAAAGGCGAGGTCATCAAGGGAGCGCACCGTTTCCGCCGCAGCGGAGACTGTCTGCATTGCGCCGAAGGCGATTGCGAAAAGCGCTGAAATCAGCCTCGAGTTATGTATCTTCATCGACTTCCCAGTCCTGTTTGACCCACAATAGGTTGCCACATATCACCTGACGTTTCACGCCCCTTTGAATCGGCAAACACAATGACAAAAAATATCGTTTTTGCGACCTGCCTTGCGCAGCCGGCTTTTCAGGCAAGCGATGCGGTTGCGGCGCGCGCGCTAGAAGGACGGGGCGGCGTTGTCACGGCCGCGGCGTGGAATGGCGATCAGGCGACGTTTGAGAAGGCCGACGCGATCGTCATTCGCTCGACTTGGGATTATCAGAAAACGCCGGGCGCCTTTGCCGGGTGGCTTCAGGCCCTTGACGATGGGCGGCCTGTTTTTAATTCGCCGGCTTTGGTGCGCGCGAACATGTCGAAGCGCTATTTGCTGGATCTGGCCGACAAGGGTGCGCCCCTGGCGCCGACATGCTGGGTGGAGCCGGACGCGGGCGCCATCCTCGCGGCCATGAACGAGATGGGTCTTGAGGAGGCGGTGGTGAAGCCGGAATTCGGCGCCACGGGCAGCGGGCTCTCTCTTGTGCGCCGGGCTGATGAAGCAGGGCTTGCCGCAGCGGCGGCGAAAATGGGGATGCCCGGCCTCGTTCAGGCGCTGGTCCCCGAAATCGCGGCCAATGGCGAGACCTCCTTCATGTTTATTGGCGGGGAATTCACCCATGCGGTGACCAAACGCCCGAAATCCGGAGAAATCCGCTGTCAGGCGGAATATGGCGGGACCTCCGAGCTGGCGGCCCCGCCGGACTGGGCGATCGCCGAGGCGCGGCGGCTATTGGGGCTGATTCCGGGCGCGCCGCTCTATGCCCGTGTGGATGGGGTGGTCCTTGACGGGGCGATGCGGCTTATGGAAGTCGAACTCATTGAGCCGGAACTGTTTTTCACCTATGCCCCGGATGCGGCGTTGCGCTTCGCCGACGCCTTGATGGAACGCCTGTAAAGCAAACGCAGTAGAATAGAAGTCTGAAAGCCATGGTCGCCATTACCCTTCCCGACGGTTCCGTTCGCCAGTTTGACGGGGCGGTGACGGGAACCGAAATCGCCGAGAATATCTCCAAATCGCTCGCCAAAAAGGCGCTGGCGGTGAAGGTCGATGGCGAAGTCTGCGACCTGTTCGGCGAAATCGATCATGACGCCAAGGTCGAGATCATCACCCGCGATCATGACGATGCGCTCGACATCATTCGTCACGATGCGGCGCATCTGTTGGCGCAGGCGGTGCAGGAGCTTTATCCGGGCACGCAAGTGACCATCGGCCCGAACATCGAGGACGGGTTCTTCTACGACTTCGCGCGCGACGAGCCCTTTTCCAGCGATGACCTTGCCGCCATTGAAAGACGCATGGGGCAGATTGTCGATCAGGACCGACCGACCCGCAAAGAGGTCTGGGACCGCGCCGCCGCGATCAAGCATTTTGAAGAGATCGGCGAAAAATACAAAGCCGAGATTATCGCCGACCTTCCGGGCGATGAGGATGTGAAAATCTATTATCACGGCGACTGGCACGATCTCTGCCGCGGCCCGCATCTTCCCTCGACCCGCCATATCGGCAAGGCCTTCAAGCTGACCAAACTCGCGGGCGCCTATTGGCGCGGCGACCATCGCAACGCCGTCTTGCAACGGATTTACGGCACCGCATGGGCGAATGAGAAAGACCTGAAGGCCTATCTTCACCGCATTGAAGAGGCGGAAAAACGCGATCACCGCAAGCTTGGCCGCGAAATGGATCTCTTTCATTTCCAGCAGGAAGCGCAGGGGTCTGTCTTCTGGCACCCGAAAGGCTATCTCGTGTGGCGCCAGCTTGAAGCCTATATCCGCCGCCAGCTCGACGAGGACGGCTATGTGGAGGTGAAGACCCCGCAATTGCTGGACTCAGTGTTCTGGGAGCAGTCGGGCCACTGGGCGAAGTTTCGCGAAAATATGTTCGTCGTGCCTGACGAAATTCCGTCTACGGAAGATGAAGGCCCGGTGCTGACCGGCAAGGCTGATCTCATGGCGCTGAAGCCCATGAACTGCCCGGCGCATGTGCAGATATTCAAGCAAGGCATCAAATCCTATCGCGACCTGCCGATCCGCATGGCCGAGTTTGGCTGTTGTCACCGAAACGAGGCTCATGGCGCCTTGCATGGATTGATGCGTGTGCGTCAGATGACTCAGGATGATGCGCATATTTTCTGCCGAGAAGATCAGATTAAAGACGAAACCAGCCGTTTTCTCGATCTTTTCAGCCGCGTCTATACCGACATGGGCATGACCGAGATCGCCTATAAGCTGGCGACGCGCCCGGAAGCGCGCGCGGGCGATGACGCAACCTGGGATCGCGCGGAAAAGGCGCTTGCCGATGCGCTCACCGCCGCCGGTCTTGAGTTCGAGTATGCCGAAGGTGAGGGCGCATTTTACGGGCCGAAGCTCGAATTCCATCTGACCGACGCGATTGGCCGGACCTGGCAGGCGGGCACCTATCAGCTCGACTATGTGCTCCCCGAACGGCTCGACGCGACTTATGTGGATGAAAGCGGCGCGCGTCAGCGTCCGGTGATGCTGCATCGCGCGGTCTTCGGCACGTTTGAACGCTTCATTGGTCTGCTGATAGAGCATTACGCCGGGCGCTTGCCCTTGTGGTTGTCGCCGGTGCAGGTGGTCGTGACGACGATCACCTCTGCGGCGGACGATTATGCGAAAGAGACCGCCGAGGCTCTGCGGGCCAAAGGCCTCCGCGTCGATCTCGACATCCGGTCGGAGAAGATTAATTACAAGGTGCGCGAACACAGCCACGCGAAAATCCCGGTGATCGCCGTCGTTGGCGCGAAAGAAGCAGAGGAAAAGGCTGTGTCGCTCCGGCGTCTCGGGTCGAAAGACCAGGAAACTATGTCGCTCACTGAGGCGGCTGAGACGTTGGCGCATGAAGCGCTGGCGCCGGACCTCAAACGCGCATAGCGCCCGGTTCATGACCGCGCACTGGAAAGACACACGAGACAAGGCAAGCCGACGCTGGTTTTATGCGTTGTTTTTCCTCCTGCCTTTAACCGTCGTGTTTGGGCATCGCGGGCTGGCGCCGTGGTTGTTGCTGGCGAGCCTTCCGGCTTTTGCGCGCGGCGCCTTCTGGCAGGCGGCGTTCGGCAAACTGTTTGACCATCCGTCCCTGACCGATCCGAAATTCGCGAGTTTCGCGGCGCTTCTGTTTTTATGTTTCTGGATTTTTCTGTCAGGCTTCTGGTCGCCCAAGGGCGATCCGGGCATGTTCCTTTACGTGCTTGGCCCGGCGCTGGTGGGCGCCAGCATCATCTGGTTTTCACTGACTCTCACACGCGAATGGGCGTGGCGGCTGGGCCGCGCCTTTTTGTGGGCGCTCGTCGCCGGGATGATCATTTTGTCCTTCGAAGGCGTTACTGATGGCTTGTTGCGCCGCTTTCTGCCGCCGAGCGAGCCGAGCACATCTCGCGATATTATCGCTCTGGGGCGCGGCGTGACGGCGCTGGCGCCGGCGCTGTTTCCCGCGGCGGCGATCGCCGTGCGGCAGTGGTCGCGGACAGCGGCGGTGTTCGTGCTGGCGCTGGGCATTGTCGCTGCGGCCACCAACGACGTCCTCGCCAATGTTCTCGCCATCGGGGCGGGGGTCGCTGCGGCGCTACTGGCGCTCAATGCGCAGCGCTTTACGCTAAAGCTTGTGGGCGGCGGCGCGATTGCAATGCTGTTGCTGGCGCCGCTGGTCGCCTCGCAGATCCCGGTAGAGGCGATCTACGCCAGCGCTGAAAAAAATCTCTCGCCGGAGGTGTTGTCCCAATTGTCGTCATCGCTGCACCGCCTTGCGATCTGGAAGGCGGTAGGCGTTGAAGCGTTTTCCTGCCAGCCATTCGGATGCGGCGCCGACTACGCCCGCATGTGGAAGGAAACTGCGCCCATGGTGGAAGTGCCCGGCGCCAGCGTTGCGCTCTCGGTCAGCCCGATCCATCCGCATAATGTGTTCATGCAATTATGGCTTGAGCTTGGACTGCCGGGCGTATTCGCCATGGCGGCGTTCCTGTGGTTCGGATTGGCGACGCTGTTGCGCGCGCGCCTGTCGCGCGCTGTGGGCGCCGCGATCGCCGGCGCCTTTGTGGCGATCCTGATTTCCGTTATGGTTGAGGGAAGTCTCTGGCAGGTGTGGCGCCTTGCGGCCATGGCGCTTGCGGCGAGCGGCGTCGCGCTTGCGCATATGCTCGAAAAACGCTGAAGGCGGCCAGTAGTGGAAAGCAGCGACAACACAGTCACGCCATGCATCTCCGCTGTTATGGTGAGTTATTTCACCGGGCCGGTTTTGGCCCGCTCCATTGCTGCGTTGCGCGCGCAGCCGGAGATCGCCGAGATTATCCTCGTCGATAACGGCAACTTTCCGGGGGATGTGAAAGAGGCCACAGCGGGTGCCGGTGCGCCGGTGCAGGTAATCTCCGGCCAGGGCAATGTGGGCTTCGCCGCAGGGTGTAATCTCGGCGCCAGGAACGCGTCCGCCGACTATCTTCTCATCATCAATCCCGACGCCCTGATGCCGCCGGGCGGGGCCGCGCGCCTGTTGGCGGACAGCGCTGAACTTGACCGGCCATGGCTCATGGGCGCGAAGCTTGTCGATCCTGACGGAGCCGAACAACAAGGCTCGCGCCGCCGCGTCTTAACGCCGGGGACCGCTTTTGTTGAGGCGACGCGTCTTTACAAGCTGGCTCCGCAACATCCTTACTTTCGGCGCTTCAATCTTCATACGGATGAGTGTCCCAATGAAGTTGTCACTGTGCCGACTTTGTCGGGCGCAGTCATGTTCCTTCCGAAAGCGGATTACGACGCTATCGGCGGTATGGATGAGAATTATTTTCTCCATGTTGAGGATGTGGACTTTTGTCTGCGTTTTGCAAAGGCGGGTGGTGAAGTCTGGTTCAACCCCCATGTGGCGGTCGTGCATTTCAAGAGTTCAAGCCGCGCCAATCCGGTGAAGATCGAAGCGCGTAAAACCGCCGGAATTATCCGCTATTTTCACACGCATTTTTCGGGCGCCTATCCGAAGCCTTTTCTATGGCTTGTGGATGGTCTTCTCTGGGCGCTTTTTGGCGTTCTGTTTTTGAAGCGTGCGGTCCTGAAAGGACTGCGGCTTATCGGTTTCCGGATGCGGGTCGGCGGACGCGGGCTGACACGCGCCCGGGCGCTGGCGCGGCGCCAGTCAGAGCGGTGACAGATATTTTCGAGCGGTTCTAGGGAACCCGTTTCCCGTAAAAACCTGACAGTTCGTAAAGCGTATAGCTGCGCATCTGCCCGGCGCCCGGCTCCGCTGTGATCCGGCCGAGCCGTTTAATGTCATGAAAACGGTAATCCACATGGGCGTCGTCATCGCGCGTCGTCACGAACAGGACGCGCTTCATGCGAGTAGGGTCGAACGGCCGGAACGCTTCGAAGTGATTATCGATGGACGCATTGGGATCGATTGCGGCGATCTCAACCGGGCTGTCTTTTTGATGATACAGCATTTCACTGATGAGATAGCGGTCGTCCACAAGGACGGCGTCATAGCCGGGCGCATAACTCATGATGTCATCGGTCTGCGCCTTCCAGCCGCGCAAATCGCGAACTGCGCTTGATAATCCTGCGCGCTCGATGAGCGCTGGGCTCAAAACGCCAAGGGTGAATGCCACGAACAGGACGGCGTGAATCCCGGCGTTGAGCTTGACGGCGCCTTCACGTTTTTCGCGGCATAAATATCCGGTGACGAGCATCAATGCCGCCGGATAGGCCGCCGCCGCCCAATTGGCGTGGGCGCGGGATAAAAATGCTTGTCCGGCGACGATAAGGAGCGGCGTCAGCGTGAACACGACCAGCAAAAAATCGCGGTTGTTGATCCGCCATGCGGACCGCTGGGCGAGAACATAAATCAGCGCTGCGAAGGGAATGATCCCGAACACGGCGAATTGGCCGCCAAAGAACTCCAGAAAGGCCAGGGGATGAAAAAGCTGCGCGCCCCAATTGGCGTTGTCCGCTGTGTGGGAGAGCGTCTGGAAATCATGTTGCGCATTCCAGACAATGTTTGGCGCAAACAGCGCCGCCGCGATAAGTGCGGTGATCGCCAGTCGCGGCGTCAGCAATTTCTCGCGCAACGGTTTTGACAAAAGCAGGAGCGCCAGACCTGTAGGGAAATAGATCATGGCGTATTTCGACATCAGCCCGAGGCCGATGGCGCCGCCGAGCCCGGCAAAATCGCTTATTCGCGCTACAGGCCCGGTGACGATGCGGGCGAGAAAAAACAATCCTGCCGACCAGAAGAACAAGAGCGGCGCATCCGTCGCCATGATGAAAGATGAGAGGAGGACGCCGGGCATCAACAGCCAGCCGAGACCCGTCCAGAAGGCTGTACGTTCGTCGTAAAGGCGTCTGGCCGCCAGATAGAGAAAAGACGCGGCGCTTAGATGAAAGAACGGCGCCGAAAGGCGAACGGCCCAGTCGGCGTTTCCGAACAGACCTGTGGTCAGGCCGATCGCCCAGGCGATCAGCGGCGGCTTCGAATAATACCCGAAATTGAAATCGCGCGACCAAAACCAGTATTGCGCTTCATCGGGACCGATACCGAGCGGGCTCATGATGAGAGTCAGGATGCGCAGCCCCGTCATTACGGCGGCGATCATCCAGAAATTTCGCCAGAACGGCGCCGCGAGAGGGGTGTGGTTGTCGGCGGTCATCAGGCTCCCGGCGGTGGGTTACGGCGCGAGAATGTAAATGGTGAGGCTCACATCCTGGCCGTTGGAGTAATTGAGCCCGTCTATTACGGCAAGGCTGGCGACGCGCGCGCCTTTCAGCTGGGCGAGAAAGGCCTCTCCTTCACGCGCTTCGACAATAGCCGCGCTTGCGGCGCCGGATGTCAGACGCGTCGCGGCTTCGCGGCCAGAGCCGAGCATGGTTTGCGTGCCGAGGAGGAAGATAGCCGAGGGTTCGGAATAACCGGCGAGCGCGACCGGCGCCAATCCATCGTGCAAGGGGTGACGGTCGGCCAGCTCCAGCGTCGTTGACAGGCGCGGGCTGACGGCGAGTTGTGAGAGGTTTGGGAGCACCATGGTCAGGAGCGCCCAGGCGTAAGCCGCCGCGACAAATGATGCAGCGACGCCGCCATCAAAAGGCCGCCCGCGCCAGAAAAGAGAAGACACGAAAAGCGTCGCCGCGGCGGTGATCGCTCCGGTGGTGAAACCGGTCGCCAGCATCGGGGCGTCGCTGAAATAGACCGGCGGCAGGGCGATAATTGCAGATGCGGCGAGACCGGCGCCTGCGTAGATCAGCGCGCCGAGCTTTTGCGTCCAATCCCGCCGCATTGCGGCGACCGCACCATGGGCGGCGATAATCGCCAGCGCCGGATAAAGCGGCATCACATAATGCGGCAGCTTCGTCGCCGCGATTTCAAACACGATCCAGGCGGGGATTAGCCAGGACAGGAGAAAGCGCGCGCGCCAGTCTGAACGCTCTTTCCACGCCTTGACGACGCCGGGGATGATCAGCGCCGCCGCGGGCCAGAAAAGCAGCCACAGCAGGGCGACATGATAGCCGGGCGGACCCACATGGCCTTCCTGTGCGTCGCCGACCTTGCCCAGCATGTCGCCGCCCACGGCGTCGGTGAAAAACCGACCCTCGGTCGCCTGCCAGATGGCGAACGTCCATGGGCCAACCATCAGTATAAGGATTAAAACGCCCGTAAAAGGCTTTAAAGCGGTGATCCATTTGAAACGCGGCGCGCCTGTCGCAAGGCCAAGGCCGGTCAGCAGCGACACCAATGGCGCGATTGGGCCTTTCACGAGAATCCCGGCGCCGTGGGCGGCCCAGAAAGCGAGCGGCCAGCGCCAGCCGATTTTTTCGCCGGTTTGGATGCGCGCATAGATTTCGGCAAAGGCATATTGTGCGAGGCAGATGAGGGCGAGAAGAGCCCCGTCGGTTTTGGCTAACCCGCCTTCGGCGACGACGATCGGCGCGCTTGCGAGCAACAGCCCGGCAAGAAATCCCGTGCGCACATCATAAAGCCGCGCCCCGGCGAGAAAGGTGAAAAGTGCAGCGAAGGCAACGCCGATCATGGAGGGGATGCGATAGGCCCAGATGTCGCGGTTCTCGACGTCGGAGAACGTCGCGACGCTTGCGGCCTGCAGCCAGTAAATCCCGGCGGGTTTTTTATTGCGTTCGCTGTCCTGAAACCGGATGGCGATGTAGTCGCCGCTTTCGAGCATCTGGGCGGTGGCCTGGGCGAACCGGGCTTCGTCGCGATCGCGCGGGGGAAGGGAGAAAACGCCTGCAACAGCTGTCGCTGCCGCGAACAGCGTGACGACAAGCATTGCGGCGCGGCGAGACAGGCCGGCCCCGCTCGTGATCCCGCTGAACAGTCTGGTCTTTGATTGGCCCCTCATGACCGGGCAAGCTTACCGGCATCCGCAGGATTTGTCTTCGCTCTACAGCCTTGATGACGTGACCGGCGCGCGCAGATCAGATATGAGCCTTGCCTTATGGAAAAGGCTCTGTCCAACACCCCTGCGCTCAGCGTCATTGCGCCCATGCATAATGAAGCGGGAGGCGCTGGTGTTCTCGTGGATGAAATCGCCGCCGCACTCAGCGGCGTCGATCACGAGATCATCATTGTCGATGACGCGTCAACGGATGACACCGTCAGCGTCCTCAAGGCTGCCGGAGCCCGCCATCCCCAAATGCGCATCCTGCGCCACGAAAAAAACGCCGGGCAAAGCCGCGCCGTGCGCACCGGCGTTCTCGCCGCACGCGCGCCGGTGATCGCGATGCTTGACGGCGATGGTCAGAACAACCCGGCCGATATTCCCACGCTCTACACACAACTGATGGATGCGGATGACAGCCTCGCCATGGTCGCGGGAGAACGGCTTGGCCGTCAGGACAGCGCTGCAAAAAAAATCGCTTCCCGCGCGGCGAACGGGATCAGGCGGCGGTTATTGAAGGACGGCGCCGCCGACACGGGATGCGGTCTGAAAGTCTTTCGGCGCGATGCGTTTTTGCGGCTTCCCTATTTTGACCATCTTCACCGCTATCTGCCTGCGCTCATGGCCCGCGAAGGCTATCAGGTCGCCTTCGCCCCTGTTTCGCATCGCGCCCGCGCCCATGGCCGGTCCAAATACACCAATTTCGGGCGCGCACTTGTTGCGGTTCGCGACATGATGGGGGTGATGTGGCTCAACGCCCGCGCCCGCCAGCCCGGCAGAATTGAGGAAGATCGCTGATTTTCCATCAGGATTTCCATTTTGGCGGGGAGCCTTCACCGTGTTAAGGTCTTCTTAACCGGGGACCGCCAGACGCCCGCGCTTTCACTGCGAGGGGCGATTTTCAAAGGGGGGCGGCGGTAGAAGAAGGGTCGAGGATTACCATGTATCAAATGTTTCCATTGCTGGCGATCAGCCTGATTATTTTCGCCGTGTTGTCGCTGACGGGCGCAGCCGGTCCGGAATGGTGGGAAATCACCTTTGTCGAGCTGCCGATGGTGTCGACCGATGTCTGGAACGTCACTTGGGGCGACGTCTTCCTGCTGGCAAGCATGGGGCTGTTGTTCGTCGAGCTGCTGCGCTCCACCAAGACCGGCTCGGACTCGATCATGAACCATGCTCTGTCGGTGGTGGTTTTTGTGGTTTCGCTGCTGCTCTTCATCATTGTGAAGGGCTTTGGCAACTCGGTCTTTTTTCTGTTTATGTCGATGACGTTTCTCGACTTCATGGCCGGGTTCATCGTCACCACGGTTACGGCGCGCCGGGATCTGTCCGTCGGCGGTGGCGTATCAGCTTAGCTGATGTCACGTCTCGATTGAGAGGCGTAATAAGGCCTAGAAATAAACATCAAGCGCATGTGGCCCATTTTGGGACGCAAGCGTTTTGACGTGTCCGTAAACCTTATCAGTGTCAGATTGGCCGGAGTCAGGTAGGCGAGGCGGCTGTGCGCGGCGGGTGTCGGTCGCGAGGATGACGCGGGTTGCCTCTACCGGGGCGACTGCGCGCGCCAGCGGGGCTGGGCGGCGGGCGAGAACGGGAAGGTTAAGAACCGGCTGCATACCCGGTTTCGGAGCAAGTTCGGCGCCATTGCCGGTTTTAAGGGGTTAAATTGGGATCCCCGCTGCTTTCCGGCTTATTGATTAACCGCCCCACGCTTCAAATTTTATTTACGGCTTTGGGTCTAAGGTCCCTACGTAAATAAGTGAGTGGGTTTAATGGCCGATAACGCTAAGGCGTTCTTTCAAGCGAATTCTGATTCTGGCAAGGCGCCTCAAGCGGGTGAGCCTCAAGCCTCGGCCGCGCTATCTGTCGCGCCGCAGGACGGGGACGTGTCCGATCGCGGTCTTCAAACCATGTTCGAGTTTGATCCGGCGGCGGGCAGCCTAAAATGGTCGGACGATGAGGCTGCGGCGCGCATTTTCGGTGTCGCGCGCGAGGACGTCGCCGCAACGGGCAACGCCTTTTCCGCACGTATCGAGGGCCGGGAAGACGAAACGCGGATCGCCGCCTTTGCGGGCGAGCGCACGAGCTATGCCTGCGAATATCAGTTGAAGCGCGATGGCGGCGACGGTCATTGGGTGGAGGAGCGCGGCGGCTGGATCGGCGCCGGCGCGAGCCGTCGCCTGATCAGCGTCATTCGCTCCATCGAAACCCGCAAGCGCCGCGACGAGCAGCTATCGTGGCTCGCCGTCAATGATGAGCTTACAGGTCATCTCAATCGCAGCCATCTCAAGAAAGCGCTCGATGCAAAAATCGCCAGCATGATCTCAAGCGGGACAGCGGGCGCTTATCTGATGGCGGGGATCGACGATCTCGGCGCCGTCAATTCCGATTTCGGCTTTGAAGCCGCAGACAAGGTCATTGCAGAAGTGGGCGCGCGCCTCGCCAGCATTCTCGGTCCTGATGATCGCATCGGCCGCGTCGCCGGCACCAAATTCGGTGTCATCATCGCTGAAACCGATCCTGACCGTCTGCGCCAGATCTGTGTGCGTCTCCTCAACGTCGTGCGCGAAAGCGTTATAGAAACCAAGGGCGGCGTCATCGCCGCCTCCATCTGTCTGGGGGCGGTCAGTCTGCCGCAGCAGGCCGACAATTCGAACGCAGCCATGACCCGGGCGGAAGCCGCCCTCGATGCCGCCAAACGCATTGGCAAGTCGAGCTGGTCGGCGTTCACAGACAAGACTGACGTCGTCTCCATGCGCCGCCGCAATACGCATATGTCGGATGTAATCCTCACCGGCCTGAATGAGCGCCGCGTAAGACTCGCATTCCAGCCGATTGTCTCCGATCTCGATGAGACGCCGAAAAAATTCGAATGCCTGATCCGCATGCGCGGCGATGACGGCCAGAACATCCCGGCGCCGGAATTCATTCCGGCCGCAGAGCGTCTCGGCCTTGTCCACCTTCTCGATCGCCGTGTGCTTGAGCTGGCGCTCAATACACTCGCCGTTAATCCCAACATTCACCTCAATGTGAATATTTCCATGGAGACGGTGAAGGATTTTGTCTGGGCCGAGGGCTATATTGCGCTTCTTCGCGCTAATCAGGAATTTACGCGGCGTATCACGGTTGAGCTGACGGAAACCCAAGTTATCGATTCCATCGACGCCTCGATCGAATTCGTCTCCGAGATCAAACGCCTCGGCTGCTCTTTCGGCATTGACGATTTCGGCGCCGGCTACACGTCTTTCCGCAATCTCAAGGCGATGGATATCGATATTCTGAAGATCGACGGGTCCTTCGTCACCGGCGTTTCCTCCTCGCGCGAGAACCAGCTTTTTGTCAGGACGCTACTCGACCTCGCCCGCAATTTCGGCATGCAAACGGTCGCCGAATGGGTCGACAATGAAGCGGATGCGATGCTTCTCAAAGGTCTCGGCGTTGACTATCTGCAGGGCTTCCTGATCGGCAAGCCGGAAACCAATCCGGACTGGCTGCCCGACGGCGCCCCAAATGAAGCGCCGCAACGGGCCGAACGCCGTCAGTCGTAAGCCCGGATTTCGGGGTTACTCGCCGCCGCCTTCAAGATTGTCGAGTTTGCGCTGGAGCGCGGCGACCTGGTTTTTCAACGCATTGATGTCGTCATCGCTTTCAGCTTCTTTTTTCGGCGCTGAGGCGCCGCGCTGGGGCGTGTAAGACGGGCCGAGCGGTGAAAACATTTTCATCGCCTGCTCATAAAGCTCCATATTTTTGCGGACGCTTTCCTCGAACATCATATAGCCAGGCGCGCCGCCAAAAGCGTCGCGCATGCGGCCGCGCATTTCTTCCTGATTGCGTGAAAACGCATCCATGCTCATTTCAAGATAGGACGGCACAAAGCTTTGCAGGCTGTCGCCATAGAACTTGATCAACTGGCGCAGGAACTGGATGGGAAGAAGATTCTGGCCCTTGCTTTCTTCTTCGAAAATAATTTGCGTGAGCACTGAGCGCGTAATTTCTTCGCCGGACTTTGCGTCGAAGACGACAAAGTCTTCGCCTTCCTTCACCATCTCCGCGAGGAAATCGAGCGTCACGTAAGACGACGTCGCCGTGTTGTAGAGGCGGCGGTTCGCATATTTTTTGATGACGACCGGTTCGCCTTCGGCTCTGCCCCGGCCTTTTGATTTTTCTGACATGTTTTGCCCTCCCTTCGCCTACCGCGCTGCAGAAATGATGCGGCGCTGCGGCGCAGTGATTTTGTGCGCTTGCTAATCCTGCTATAGCATGAAAATAAGGTTTGCATACGCGTTAACCACAAGTTTTCGCGGCTTTAAACCATTGAGATTGTTTATCCTTCGCGTTTGAAGGGCGGGGCGGGCAAGAGGCCCTCCCGCCATTTGGCGCATAAATTCAGGTCAGGAGGCTCCTATGACGAGGGCGGTTATCGTTTCGGCGGCGCGAACAGGCGTTGCGTCTTTCGGTGGAAGTCTGGCGTCCGTTCCGGCGGCGAAACTCGGTGAAACCGTGATTGCTGCGGCCCTCAAACGCGCCGGCCTTTCCGGCGGCGATGTGGATGAGACCGTGATGGGCCATGTTCTCCAGGCGGGGCAGGGTCAGAATACGGCGCGGCAAGCCTCTATCGGCGCGGGGATCGATCAGGAAAAGCCGGCCATGACCATCAACCAGGTCTGCGGTTCAGGCCTTCGCGCCGTCGCCATGGCGGCGCAGGCGGTGCGGCTTGGCGACGCGTCTGTCGTCGTCGCTGGCGGCCATGAGAATATGTCGCTGGCGCCTCATGCGGCGCATCTGCGCGATGGTCAGAAGATGGGGCCGAAGAGCTTTATCGACACGATGATCACCGACGGCCTGTGGGATGTTTATAATGATTATCACATGGGGATGACGGCCGAAAATCTCGCCGAGAAATACCAGATCACGCGCGAAGAACAGGATGCTTTCGCGGTCGCCAGCCAGAACAAGGCGGAAGCGGCGAAGCTGGAAGGAAAGTTTGAAGAGGAAATCACGCCGGTCACGATCAAGACCCGCAAAGGCGACATTGTTTTCGCCGAAGATGAATATATCCGCGCGGGCGCGACTCTTGAGGGCATCGCCGGATTGAAGCCCGCGTTCAAGCGCGATGGCGGCACGGTGACGGCGGCCAACGCCTCCGGCCTCAATGACGGCGCCGCAGCATTGGTGGTGATGTCCGAGGAGGCGGCGAAAGCGCGCGGCCTCGAACCGCTTGCTACTATCGCATCTTGGGCGCATTGCGGCGTTGACCCGTCGATCATGGGCATTGGCCCGGCGCCGGCGACGCGTCTTGCGTTGCAAAAAGCTGGCTGGTCTCTTGACGATCTCGACCTTATCGAAGCCAATGAAGCCTTCGCGGCGCAGGCGTTGTCCGTCGGTAAAGAGCTTGGCTGGGATGCGTCGAAGGTGAATGTCAATGGCGGCGCAATTGCGATCGGCCACCCCATCGGCGCCTCGGGCGCACGCATTTTGACAACGCTGCTTTACGAGCTGAAACGCTCGGGCAAGTCGAAAGGCCTCGCAACGCTTTGCATCGGCGGCGGCATGGGCGTCGCGCTTTGCGTCGAGCGCTAAAGCCGGGCGAACGGGTGGAGTTGAGAGCAGATAAAAAAATCGGGAGAAACATCATGGGCAGGAACGCAATTGTTACGGGCGGCACGCGCGGCATTGGCCGCGCGATTTGCCTCGCGTTGAAGGAAAAGGGTTGCACTGTCGCTGCGACCTATGCCGGCAATGACGAAGCGGCGGCGAAGTTCAAGGAAGAAACCGGCGTCAACGTCTATAAGTGGGATGTGGGCGACTACGAAGCGTGCAAGGCCGGCGTCGCCGACATCGAGGCGGAGCAAGGCGCCACCGATATTCTCGTCAACAATGCGGGCATCACCCGCGACGGGATGTTTCACAAGATCGGCCCTGAACAATGGTCACAAGTGATCCGCGCGGATCTCGATTCGGTGTTCAACATGTCCCACCAGGTTTTTCCGGGCATGCGAGATCGCGGGTTCGGGCGCATCGTCAACATTGCGTCGATCAATGGCCAGAAAGGCCAGATGGGCCAGACAAACTATTCCGCCGCGAAAGCGGGCATGATTGGCTTCACCCGGGCGCTGGCCCAGGAAGGCGCCTTCAAGGGCGTGACCGTCAATGCGGTGGCGCCGGGCTACATCGCTACCGAGATGGTGGCGGCGATGCCGGAAGAGGCGTTGAAAAAAATCACCGCCCAGATTCCGGTGGGTCGGCTCGGCGAAGCCTGTGAGATCGGCGATTGCGTCGCCTTCCTCGCCGATGACAAGGCGGGCTTTATCACCGGGACGGTGCTGACGGCCAATGGCGGCCAGTATATCGCCGCCTGAGGACTGTAAGGCGTTGATTTCTAAAAGGGCTCCGGGGCGGAAATTTGCTGCCGGGGCCCTTTTTTCACCAAATTCGCAGGCTAGGTTTTGATCATGACTATGACAGGCCCCGGCCGGGGCGACTTCTGGATGGCGCAGCTTGCTGCACTTGTCATCGCCCCATTTCTAATGGCGGCGAGCCTTTTGTTTGCGTCCGCCTTTATCTCTACCGCGGCTGCGCAGGAGGCACCGCAGGACAATGTCTTGCTCAAGCTCGCTCAGGTCTCGGACAATCCGTTTTCGGCGCTTGTGGGCAAGCGCAGTGACCGCGACAGCGATTATGGTCCGGCGCGCGCTGTGGAGCGGTATGTGCTGGCGAGCGATGACCGGAGCTTTCTTTTTGAGGAGCATGGCGCCAGCGCGCGCGTCCGGTTTTTGTGCTCTTCGGAAGATACGCGTCTTGATTGCGTTCTCGACGCCGCAGGGCCGGCGCCGGAAATCCATCTGCTAAGCGCGACGCGCGGACCGCGCGGTGACGTCATTTACAAAACGGCGGAAGGCGAGACCCTGCTCAGAATTGCGGCCTATGGCGGTGCGACCGTGTTCTGGCCGGGCGAGCATCAGGGCGTTGCGGCGTCTAAATCCTTTGGTGATGACCGTCCGCTGACGCTTGTCTATGAAGACTATGATGCGGCGCTTCGGCGGGCGCAGGGCGCCTCCGCGCAATTAAGCGCGATTATCGGCTCGCCGATTTTCTTTGACGTCAGCGCCGGCCGCCGCGCCACGGGCGATAATGCGGCGGTGTTGTCGGATGCGGTGCTGACGGCGGCCAAAGGGCTCGCCATGGTCGCTGACGACGCTATCGGCGCGCGGGTCATCGCCGAGCGCATTCGCCGGGTCGCGTTCCTGCCGGGCGCGGCGCCCGGCGTCGCCCTCAACGGTTCGGTCCTTGAAGTGCTCTATGTCCCAAATCAGGACCTCAGCGGGCGGCCATCCTCAGCGAAAGTCGCCCGCTATCTGGAAGAAACCCTTTAGAGGGCCCATTTTTCCTGAGTGTTGTTTAGAAATTTCGCAGTTTTCGGTCTTAAAACAGCCGCAATGAGAGGGAAGACTGCGCCCATGATGCACGCAAAAGGCATATTCCAGAGACGCGCCCTGTTGGCCGCCGCTGGCCTTTTATGTGCGGCGCCAACGGCGGTGATGGCCCAGTCTCTGCGGGCGATGCGCGCCCAGGAAGCCCAGGAAGAGGCGCTTCAGCGCGAAGCGGCCTTCACCGAACAGCTCTGCGGCATCAGTCTGCAAGCCTCCATCAACTGGCGCAGTTTTTCCGATTGGCCGGAAGGCGCCAATGTCGCCAAGGCGTGTGACAGGGGGCTTTCCGATATTGAAACCCGCTGCCGCAAGGGCGCAGCGCCGCGTGTTTCGCGCTTTGTCTGCACCGGTGACGGCTCCGGCGCAAACTATAGCGGCGCAACGATGACTTATGGCGCCAGTTCCCGCTAAAGCGTTTTAGCCCGCGCTGATCTTTTCCAGAATTCCGACGCGCACGCCGTCGAAGACATATTGCGTCGATAGCGCCATCAGCAGCATGCCGAGGATGCGGGTGATGGCGTTCATGCCGGTCCGCCCGAGCGCATCGCCGATGCGGCTTGCAAAAGCCATCATGCAAACCGCAATGCTCAGTACAATGACCATAGCGATGATCGCGGCGGTCTTGTCGAGACCGCTGACGCCGGGGCCCATGAGGAGCATGACGGTTGCGATGGCGCCCGGCCCGGCGAGCATCGGCATCGCGAGAGGGAAGAAGGCAATATTGTCCCGGGCGGAAGCTTTCGGGCCCGGCGTTTTCGCCTGGGTCTCCGAGTCGGGATCGAAAAACATCCTGAAGCCCATGATGAAAAGAATAATCCCCATGGCGGCGCGGAAAGCGTCCAGCGTGACGCCGAGATGATGCAGCGTCGCATTCCCCGCAAAGCCGAACGCCAGCAAGATCCCGACCGAGTAAAGCGCCGCCATGAAGGCGATGCGCAGCCGCTCGCGTGGCGCTTCGTGCTTCGTCACGGAGGCGAAGATCGGCGTCACCAAAATCGGGTCGATGACGATGAAAAGCGTCACAAAGGCTGTGGTGAAGGCGGGTAGGATATCGGCGAGCATGGATCGGCTCCTTTGCCCGCCTTCTGCCTTTATGCGTCCGGCGGGGCAAGAAAAAAGGCGGCCCAAAAGAGCCGCCTTTTTCAGGAAATCATGCTCTCCCGGTCAGAAAGGCAGGAAGCCCCAGACCGCAATCCAGGCGGCGAGGGCGACGCCCGCCGCGCCTGTGAGGATGAGGCCGAGGCTGACGCCGATGGGCAAGGGCGTGCGCATGCGCGCCTTTACGGTGAGCCATAACAGCAAGAGCCCGAGCGGGCCTGCGGCGAGACCGGCGAGCGCTGCGAGTTTTGTCCAGCCCGGCAGGCCTGTCAGCAACAAGAGCGCATTTTCCTGCGCCGCCATGGCCGCGCCGGCTGCGATCCCGCCAATGGAAGCCGCGCCGGCGAGCGCTGTGATCCAGGCGATGATGCGCGCCCCGCCGGTTGGCATGGCGCCCGAGCGGTTGATGATGCGGGCGACAGGCGAAAGTGTGTAGACGATGGCGCCGAAGACGAAGATCACCGCGGCGAGGCCGATCCAGATTGCCGGAAAGGCGATGGACTTCTTGTCTTCCGTGAACATCACCGCGAGATTGGTGAGCCCGTTCGTGGCGAACAGGGGTCCGGAAAATTCCGGCCGTTCCATGCTTTGCGGGCAGGAGAGGTCCAGTTCGCCTTCGGGATCGTCATAGAATTTCGTCAGGAACTCACCCGCGCATTTGACCGAACGTGTCGGCCCGTGTCCCGCATAGGCGAACTCCACATAGGTGCCGTTGGAAAAGCCGGGGAGGATGAGTTTCGCCAGCGGCGGCGGCGTAATCGGGTCCATGGCGCCCTCCACCAAGAGCGTGCGGATATTGGTTTCCACCGGCAGATATTCTTCCGCCGGCCGTGCGTCCGCGCCATAGCGCTTGCAGATTTTCGCCTGTTCGTCGGCGAGAGAGGGATCGCCGAAAATCATCGACAGGACAGGATGATCGAGCCCGTCCTCTTCAAATGATTTGCGGATGCCGGGCGCCCAGCCGTCATTACAGGAAATCGCGTTGTACATTCCCTGGCTAATGTCGAAGCCGTCGCCCCCGCCGCCAGCGGTGGCGATGCGCAGGGCGTCATAATTTTCTTCCTCGACCATGCGCGTCAACGCCGAGATGAAGGCGGGAAGCGAGGGGTAATTTTTCTGCTCGTAAAACAGCGAGAAGGGCGCCCCGCCGATCAGGTCATGAAAGAAATAGGCTTTCCCGCTCGGGAAAAGCTCCTCGTCCAGTGCATCGAGTTCAATCGGGTTCGCCGCGACTTTCTTGATCGCGTTTTTATAGCGCTCCACAAGGTCGGGAAAATCGCGCGCGCAGGCGCTGTCTTCCTTGCAGGCGTCTTCCAGCATCGTCAGTACACGGTCGTAATGGCGCGCGATATGAAAGAAGGTGATGTCCTGTTGCAAGGGAACAATGGCGTCGATCACAGCGGCGCGAACGCCTTCCGGATCTTCTTTCAGATAGGCCTGGCCGAGGATCGAGCCATAGGAAATGCCCCAGACATTCCACTGCTCGAAGCCGAGCGCCCGACGCAGGGCGTGAACGTCGCGGGCGTTTTCCACCGTAGAATAGCCGGAAAGATCGACACGGGCGGCCTTTGCCTTTGCGAAACAGGCCTCCATCGCTTCGAGGCCAGCCTGTTGATAGGTCTCCCAGTCGGGGGCGTTCGCCGCCGCTGGATCGAACAGCGAATAATCCTGACAGAAATCCGCCGACCAGCCGATGCCGCGCTGTTCAAGAATATAAAGATCGCGCGCATCGCGAATGCCGTGATCCTTGAACCGGCTCACATAGCCTTGGGCCTTCGCGCCCGGTCCGCCGGTGAGGTAAATGATCGGGTCTTCGCGCTTTTTCCACTCACCCTTTTCTTCTGTGTCCCAATCGTCCGGCTGTCTTGCGTGCAGTTTGGTGATGCTGAGTTCGATCATGCGCGAGCGGGATTTCTCGCGATTTTCCGGGACTTCCAGAAGGCTGCAGGAAATTTCGCCGGGCTTGTAGTCAACTTGGCCTTTGAACGGGCAGATGACGGTGCGCAGGCGGAAGGTGTCTCGGGCGAATAAATCGGCGGGTTCGTTTTCGGAGCCGTCGCTTTCCTGCGCCGGGTCTTCCGACAGTGCGGCGGCGATGTCTGCCGGCTGCGCATCTTGCGCAAAAACCGTTGTCATCATGATGAAATAGGAAAGAAACGCCGTCCGCGCCGCGCGCAAGAATAATGTCATGTCAGCCCCGCCTTGAATGCCCCGCCGGGAGACTAGCAAAAGAAGGGCGGCGCGCAATGACGGCGCCTGTAATACCCGTTAAACGGGTATGGGTGCGCTGCAAAAAAGGCGGCCCTTGTGGGGCCGCCCTTTTTTTACGCTACTGAATTTGTGGCTGGAAAGCCGGCTTACATCATGCCGCCCATTCCACCCATGCCGCCCATGCCGCCCATGTCAGGCATGCCGCCGCCGGAGCCTTCTTTTTTCGGCGCGTCGGCGATCATGGCTTCGGTGGTGATCAGGAGGCCGGCGACAGAAGCCGCATCCTGAAGCGCGGTGCGTACGACTTTCGCCGGATCGACGATGCCTGCCGCGATAAGATCGACATATTCGTCGGTCTGAGCGTTAAAGCCGAACTTGTAGCTGTCCTGCTCCATCAGCTTGCCCACAACGATCGAGCCTTCGCCGCCAGCGTTTTTGACGATCTGACGGATCGGAGCCTGAACGGCGCGGCGCACGATGTTGATGCCCGCAGTCTGGTCGGCGTTTTCGCCTTCGAGACCGTCAAGCGCTTTTGAGGCGTAGAGTAGGGCCGCGCCGCCGCCCGGAACGATGCCTTCCTCGACAGCCGCACGGGTTGCGTTGAGCGCGTCATCGACGCGGTCCTTGCGTTCTTTCACTTCCATTTCGGTCACGCCGCCAACCTTGATCACAGCAACGCCGCCAGCGAGTTTCGCCAGACGTTCCTGCAGTTTCTCACGGTCGTAATCGGAAGTCGTGTCTTCGATCTGCTTGCGGATCTGGTTGGTGCGGGCTTCGATGTCCGCTTTTTCGCCAGCGCCGTCGACGATGGTGGTGTCGTCTTTATTGATCGTGACTTTTTTGGCGGTGCCGAGCATGTCGAGGCCGACATTTTCAAGCTTGATGCCGAGATCTTCGGAGATGACCTGGCCGCCAGTGAGGATCGCGATGTCTTCGAGCATCGCTTTGCGGCGATCGCCAAAGCCAGGCGCTTTCACGGCTGCGATTTTGAGGCCGCCGCGGAGCTTGTTGACGACGAGGGTCGCCAGCGCTTCGCCTTCGACATCTTCTGCGATGATCAGCAGCGGACGCGAGGACTGAACCACTGCTTCCAGAAGCGGCAGCATGGACTGAAGATTGCCGAGTTTTTTCTCGTGCAAGAGGATGTAGGGGTCTTCAAGCTCCGCAATCATCTTGTCAGCATTGGTGATGAAGTAAGGCGACAGGTAGCCGCGGTCGAACTGCATGCCTTCAACGACGTCGAGTTCGGTTTCAGCCGTCTTGGCTTCCTCAACCGTGATGACGCCTTCATTGCCGACTTTTTCCATCGCTTTTGCGATCATTTCGCCGATTTCTTTTTCGCCATTGGCGGAAATCGTGCCGACCTGCGCGATTTCAGAAGAAGAGGCGATTTTCGTTGCGCGATTTTTGATGTCCTCGATGACTTTCGCTACAGCGAGATCGACGCCGCGTTTCAAATCCATCGGGTTCATGCCGGCGGCGACAGCTTTTGCGCCTTCTTTGACGATCGCCTGGGCGAGAACGGTTGCGGTCGTGGTGCCGTCGCCGGCTTCGTCATTGGTTTTCGACGCCACTTCGCGCACCATCTGGGCGCCCATATTCTCGAACTTGTCTTCAAGTTCGATTTCTTTTGCGACAGTTACGCCGTCTTTCGTTGTGCGCGGTGCGCCGAACGATTTGTCGATGACGACGTTGCGGCCTTTCGGGCCGAGAGTCACTTTCACCGCATTGGCGAGAATATCGACGCCGCGCAGCATTTTATTGCGCGCTTCGACATCGAACTTGACTTCCTTGGCAGCCATTGATGCTTCTCCTTAAGTCTGTGTACTGAGGGTTAGTCGATAATCCCGAGGATGTCGGATTCTTTCATGATCAAAAGATCCTCACCGTCGATTTTCACTTCTGAGCCGGACCATTTGCCGAACAGAATCTTGTCGCCTGCCTTAACGTCTAGCGGGACGATTTCATTGTCATCGCCGCGCGCGCCTGAGCCGCAAGCGACCACTTCGCCCTGCTGGGGCTTTTCCTTGGCGGTGTCGGGGATGATGATGCCGCCCGCGGTTTTCTGGTCTTCTTCGATGCGGCGGACCAGCACGCGGTCATGGAGAGGCCGAAAAGCCATGATTGAGGTCTCCCTAGGCTGTGTTTCTGAATAAAAACAACAGGTTAATCCAATAAACAGACAGCTGAAGCGTCTGTTGGCACTCACTCCAAGCGAGTGCTAACGGCGATTTAGGAGCGTGGGGGGGAACCGTCAAGGGGGTGGGCTCGAAGGAAGATTTACGGTTGCTGACAATTGTTTCGCGGTTGGGGGGAAACTTTTATCCTACTTACCTGTTTTTAATGGCGGAGCGCCCTCAATCAGCCCATATTCCGGGCGATATTTCAGGGCCGGACGGGGGCGCGAGGCTGCCCGGACGATGGGTCAATGCAACGCTGAAAGGAACTACAGCAATGCGGAAAATGCTTATTCTTGCGTCGGTCGCGGTTTTCGCGGTCGGCTGCACCACCAATCCCTATACAGGCGAAAAGCGGGCGAGCCGGACGGTGACGTCAGGCGCAGCGGGCGCTGGCGCCGGCGCCGCGGCGGGCGCGATTGTCGGCGCAATCGCTGGCGACGCCAAGAAAGGCGCGATTATCGGCGCAGGCGTCGGCGCGGCCACGGGCGTCGGGATTGGCGTCTATCAGGACCGCCAGCAGGCGAAACTGCGCGAACGGCTCGCCAATTCGGGCGTTTCGGTGACGCGTCAGGGCGACAATATCATTCTCAACATGCCGTCGGACATCACCTTTGGGGTGAACCAGTCGGATATTACGCCGGGCTTTTACGAGACGCTGAATTCCGTGGCGCTCGTTTTGAAGGAATATAAAAAGACCTCAGTCAGCGTGTACGGCCACGCCGATTCCACGGGCTCTGATTCCTATAACCAGGCTCTGTCCGAACGGCGTGCGCTTTCTGTTTCGAACTATCTCGCCTCGCAAGGCGTAGCGCCCGCCCGCCTTCAGGCGGTTGGTTATGGCGAAACTCATCCGATCGCGGACAATTCCACCGAGTATGGCCGCGCGGCCAATCGCCGGGTTGAAATCGTCATTGATCCTATCGACAGCCAGTTCAACAGTTAACGCGGTCTTAAAGCGTCATTCGAAAGCCCGTCAGGCGTCATGCCTGGCGGGCTTTTTTATTCTCATCTTGTCGGTCATGTCCTGAACCGGAGCTAATCTTAAGCGCTTTTTTAGAGTGTTTTCCTAAAACTGTTTCCTTAGTCGCGATCGGGGAGGGCGACGTATGGGAATGAAAGTGCGGGGCGCCAATATGAATCTGCGTCAGAAAAGTTCACGCTATTGCGCCGCGGTGCTGTTTGCCGCCGGGGCGGCTGGCGCCTTTCTTTTGATGGCGGCGATCCGGGCGAATTTCAAACCGGATCTTGAGATTTGGCTCGCTGCGGCGCTTGTGGTGACGCTGATCCTGCATGCCCGCGCAGGTTTCGCCCTTTCTCGTGCGCAACAGGAAATTGAACTGCTGCGCAATCTCGTCAATCGCTTCCGGCCATCGCCCGCGAAAACGCCTCCATCGCTCGAATTCGAACCTGTTTCCTCCATCGATGAAGCCGACGCCAAGGCGCTTAATTGCGTGAAAAGCGCCATCGAAAACGACCGCGTTGATCTTTACCTGCAGCCGATCGTCAGCCTGCCTCAGCGCAAGATGCGTTGCTTCGAAGCGTTCTCTCGCCTGCGCCATGAAGATGGCGGGGTCATCAAGCCGGCGGATTACATTGACGCCGCGGAACGCGCAAATCGCATCGGCGTCATCGACAACATGATCTTGCTGCGCTCGGTGCAGGCGTTGCGCCAGCTTGGGCCCCAGAGCGCGCATTACCGTATTTTCTGCAACATTTCGCCGGCGACGATTTACGACGTCGATTTCTTCACACGCTTCACCGATTACCTCGACGCCAATGAAGACCTCGCCCAGCGGCTTGTGTTTGAATTCACCTATCCGGCCGTAGAAATGATGCATGACCGGGTGAAGAAAAATCTTCGTCTTGTCGCCGATCGGGGCTTCTCCTTTTCGGTGGATCATATCCGTCGCTTCGATCTCAACTGGACGGCGCTGCGTGAACAGAACTTCCGCTATGTGAAGGCGTCGGGCGCGCTTCTCTTAAGCGAAAGCTGCAAGGGCGATGTGGGCCAGGCGCGCATTCGCGCTTTTAAGAAAGCGCTCGCCGAAAATGAAATCGATCTGATCGTCGAAAAGGTTGAGTATGAAGAACAGATGCCCGAGATCTTGAAGCTCGGCATCGACTATGGCCAGGGCGCCCTGTTCGGCGCGCCGCGCATCGCCAGCGATTATCTGTTTGTGGAGAGTTCTGCGGCGAATGTGACGGAACTGGCGGCCGCATCCTGAGGTACCGGGGGGGGGGGTGCAATGCCATATGAAACCACCTGGAGCGACCGCGGCGTTCATTGGCGTTACTATGGCGATGTGACGGCGGCGGAAACCAGGCTGGCGGACGCTGAGTTTTACGGCGATGCGCGCGCAGATCGCTCCATCTTTCAGCTCATCGATCTACGGGACGTGACGCGGCTCGATTTTCCGGAGCATGATCAGGAACTGACGGCGGCGATCGACGGCGCGGCGAGCATCTCAACGCCGCTGGTGAGGGTCGCCTTCATCGTGCCCGATGATCGTTTTGACGAGGCTTTGAAGATTTATCTCGAGCTTATCAACCGCACGAGCTGGTCGGCGCGCATCTTCACCGACCCGCAGACGGCGGAAGACTGGTGTGAACGTCGCGGTGAAAACCCGATCTCGGAAAGCCGGCGGCGCTTTGTAGCGGGTGGATCGGGCGCTTGACCGGCAGGCGCATCGGCCTTATCGGCCTTGGGCCTTATGAGCGATATCGCTGTCATTTCCTCCCTTGAATCCGTCGCCCAGCGCTATGACGCGCTCTTGTGCGACGCTTGGGGCGTTATTCATGACGGTGTTACGCTGTTTCCCGGCGTCGCCGAAGCGCTTACCCGGTTTCGCGAAACGCGGGGGCCGGTCATCATTCTCACCAATGCGCCGCGCCCGTCCTCCGTCATTCCGGCGCAATTGGACAAGATCGGGCTGCCGCGAAGCGCCTGGGACGATATCGTTACCTCGGGCGACGCCACCCGCGCAGCGATTGAGGCGCGGCTGCCGGCGCCGGCTTTTCGTCTGGGCCCTGCGAAGGACGATCCCTTGTTCGAAGGGCTCGACATCGATTTCCGGCCTCTGGAGGAAGCAGCGTTCATCATCTGCACGGGCATGGAAGATGACGCCCATGAGACGCCGGATGATTATCGCGGGCTGTTGGAGCGGGCGGCGAAGAGGCGTTTGCCCATGATCTGCGCCAATCCCGATATAGTCGTGAACTGGGGCGGGCGGCTGATCTGGTGCGCCGGTGCGCTCGCTGAAATCTATAAAGAACTCGGTTGCGAAGTTGTTTATGGCGGCAAGCCGCACGCGCCGATCTACGATCTGGCATTGAAGCGTATCGAAACGCTGCGCGGCCAAACGGAAACCGCCCGCATTCTTGCTGTGGGCGACGGTCTGAAGACAGATATTCTCGGCGCCAATAACAAGAAGCTGGATGTTCTCATGATCGCTGGCGCTGGCGGCGTTCACGAAGGCGACCGTGATGCGGACGCCGTCGCGGCCAAGCTGGAAGAGGCGGGGCTTCACGCTATGGGCGTTGCGCAGGCGCTGCAATGGTAGCTGGAAAAAACATCATCGCCGCGCTCGGCAATTTTGACGGCGTCCATCTCGGTCATCAATATTTGCTGAAGCAAACAAAAGAGTTTGCCGAGGCTCATGGCGCGGCGGTGGGCGCTATTCTTTTTGAGCCGCATCCACGCCGTTTTTTCCGGCCCGACGATCCGCCGTTTCTTTTGACTCTGCCGGAACAGCGCGACGCCTTGTTGCGCGCCGCCGGAGCCAAAGAGATTTTCGCTCTGACCTTCGACAAGGCGCTTGCCTCCATGACCCCGGAGGCTTTCGTTACCGATGTGCTCAAAGACCGGCTTGGCCTTGCGGGCGTTGTCACCGGCGCCGATTTCCGGTTCGGCAAGGGGCGCGCTGGCGATGGCGAAGCGCTGCGGTCTCTCGGCGAGACGGTGGGCCTGAAGGTGAAGCTTGCTGAAGTTCTGTCAGAAACTCCGAATACGGAGAAATTCGGCTCCAGCGCGGTGCGCGCCGCCTTGCAAGAGGGCGCCGTCGAGCGGGCTTCTGCGATGCTCGGGCGCGACTGGTCCGTAACGGGCGTAGTCACTGAGGGCCGCAAGGTCGGTCGCACGATTGGCTTTCCGACGGCGAATCTGACCCTTGGCGAGCTGATCGAGCCGCGCAAGGGCGTTTACGTCACCCGAACCACAGTGGGGGGAGCGACTTATGGCTCGGTCTCCAATTTTGGCCGCCGTCCCACTGTCGGCGACAGCGCGCCCTTGCTCGAAACCTATCTGTTCGATTTCGACGGCGATCTTTACGGCAAGGAAATCGACGTCTCGTTCGCGGCGTTTTTGCGCGACGAGGAGAAATTCGACGGCCTCGACGCGCTCAAAGCCCAGATCGCCGATGATTGCGTGAAGGCGCGAGCCATTCTTGGATAGTTGGCTCGGTTAATATTCGCTCGCGGTTTTGTGCGGGCGGCGGCGTGTATCGGCACGGGTTTTGCCTCATTCTCGACACAAACCACGACAAAATGGCGTCATGGTTCAGTTTCCCCGCATCTCTTCCGGCGGGGTTCCTTAAAAGTGTTTTGGGGAGGCGTTATGGCCCGCAAACTCATTCTTTCTCTCGCCGCGGCGAGCCTGGCTTTCGGCGTTGCAGCGCCTGCTTTCGCCAAGGGCTATCACCACGGTCATCGCGGTCATCACCGCCATGGCGGCGGCGGCAAGGGCGCCGCGATTGCGCTCGGCGTCATCGGCGGCGCCATTATCTTGAATGAACTCGCCGAAGACCGAGCGAGAGACCGGTATTATGAGGATCGCTACTACCGTGACCGCGCTTATGAGAGCCGGGCCCGTGAGCGCGCCTATGACAGCGGTTATTATGACGGCCGCGCCGATGAGCGCCGCTATGATGACCAGTATGACGACCGCTATGAGAGCGGCGACGACGACGGCTATTATGACGATGACTATGACGATAGCGGTCTCGCCGGGGCCGGACCGGTCGACCCGGCGCCAGTCTATCGCACCCCGGATACGAATTATGACCGGGCGCCCCGCCGGATTTCTGCGGCGGCGGCGTATCGGGTCTGTCTCGATCAGGCGCGCGGCGCTCTCGGCGAGCGGGGTTTTGTGATTTCCGCGCCCTATGCCCCCGACACGGTGGAGGATCGCGGCGGCGCGCTCCTCATGACCGCTACGGTCAGGGCGCAACGCGGCGGCGACAGCTGGGCCCGGGCCATGTCCTGCGAGGCGAGCGAGAACCGGGTCTACCGGCTTGAGCTGATCTAGAAAAGAATCTCCTCCCCCGCATGCGGGGGAGGTGTCAGTGAAGCTGACGGAGGGGGTAAGCCCCCATCGCCTCGCCCCTGCGCGCTACGCGCGCAAATTATAGATTGGTCGCCTTCGCGGCCGGGGCTCGGCACTTCCCCCGTTAACGGGGGAAGAGATGCGCATCCTCTCTTGCCTTTTATCGTGACTGACCATGTCGTCCCTGATATGAAGCGGGCCATGTTGAGCAGCATCCTCATTATTGCGGCGCGGCGCGCGCCAACACCCGCTCTGGCCCCCGGCCGAATAGGCCAGGCCGCCTAAAGCCGTTCAAAGGCTTGACAAAGGCGCCCGGGACCGGGCCTTCCTGACCTTTCCACGATCCGTATTTGAAGAGAGATATGACGATGCCAGACGCATCGAAAGACGCGACTTCTGAAGGGCGCGATTACAAGGATACGCTGTTCCTTCCCGAAACCCAGTTTCCCATGCGCGCGGGCCTGCCGAAGGCCGAGCCTCAATGGCTGAAGCGCTGGGCCGACATGGACCTGTATAAGCGCCTGCGCGAGAGCGCGAAGGGCCGGACCAAATACATTCTCCATGACGGCCCGCCTTACGCCAACGGCCACCTCCATATGGGCCACGCCTTCAACAAGGTGTTGAAAGACCTGGTGGTGCGCTCTCGGCAGATGCTGGGTTATGACGCCAATTACGTGCCCGGCTGGGATTGCCATGGCCTTCCCATCGAATGGCAGGTCGAAAAAGAGTTCGCCGAAAAGGGGCGCGCCAAACGCGATGTCTCCAAGAACGAATTCCGGTCCGCTTGCCGCGTCTATGCGGAGAAATGGGTCGACATCCAGCGCGGCGAGTTCAAGCGCTACGGCATCGAGGGCGACTGGGATCATCCCTACACCACCATGGCGTTTGACGCCGAGGCCGCCATCGTCAATGAGCTGTTGAAGTTCGTCGACAAGGATTTGCTTTATCGCGGATCGAAGCCGGTGATGTGGTCGCCGGTGGAACAGACGGCGCTCGCCGAAGCCGAGATCGAATATCACGACCACCAGTCGACAACGATCTGGGTGAAGTTTCCGGTTTCCAGGATCGCGCCGAGTAGCGCAAAAGCGTATGCAGAGTTTTGGAAACTTGACGACCCGAAGAGCGGTGCTCAATTTGAGCAGGCCTTTAAACAGTCATCAATCGTCATCTGGACGACGACGCCATGGACAATCCCCGGCAACCGCGCGATCTGCTACGGCCCGAAAATGTCCTACGGGCTTTATGAAGTAGTGTCCATGAAGGATGACCTCGGCTTTGAGCCGTGGTCAAAGCCAGGTGATAAATTAGTTGTCTCTCATGCGTTAGCCGAAAGTGTGAAAGAGGCGGGCCTTATTAAGGAATGGAAGTGCCTTTTTGAGGTTCCTGGCGATCTTTTGGAAGGCGTCACCTGTGACCATCCGCTAAAGGGTCTTGCCGGCGGTTATGAGTTTACCGTGCCTCTGCTTGCGGGCGACCACGTCACAGACGAAGCGGGCACGGGCTTTGTGCACACCGCGCCCGGTCATGGTCAGGAAGACTATATCGCATGGGTCACCGCCTTCGGCATGGAGGCGGAAATTCCGCATACGGTCGATGAGTACGGCGCCTATACGGAAGAAGCGCCGGGCTTTGAGGGTGCGCGCGTCCTCGTGATCGAGGGCAAGAAAAAAGGCAAGGAAGGCGACGCCAACAAACGCGTCATCGAGGCGCTGATCGAGCATGGCAATCTGCTCGCGCGCGGGCGGCTCGTGCACTCCTATCCCCATTCATGGCGCTCCAAGGCGCCGGTGATCTTCCGCAACACGCCGCAATGGTTCATCCGGCTTGGCGGCGTCGGCGAGGGCGGGCTGCGCGACACGGCCCTGAACGCCATCGACGACACGCAGTTCACGCCTGCGTCCGGGCGAAACCGCATCCGCGCCATGGTCGAGGGGCGGCCCGACTGGCTGGTGTCGCGCCAGCGCGCCTGGGGTGTTCCCATTGCGATCTTCGTCAATGCCAAGGGCGAGCCGCTCAACGATGCAAAAGTGAATGCGCGCATTGTGGAAGCGGTGAAGCGCCATGGCGCCGACGCCTGGTTCGACACCCCCGCGCAGGAATTTCTTGGCGATGACCACTCGGCGAATGAATATGAAAAGGTCGAGGATATTCTCGATGTCTGGTTCGATTCCGGATCGACCCACGCCTTCTGTCTTGAAGGCCGGGATGATCTGAAATGGCCGGCTGATCTTTATCTCGAAGGCTCTGACCAGCATCGCGGCTGGTTCCAGTCGTCGCTTCTGGAAAGCTGCGGCACGCGCGGCCGGGCGCCCTATGACAGCGTTCTGACCCACGGCTTTGTGCTCGACGATCAGGGCCGGAAGATGTCGAAGTCCATCGGCAATGTGGTCGATCCGGCGGAGATCACGCAGCAATATGGCGCCGACATTCTGCGCATCTGGACGGCGAGCTCCGACTATTCCGACGATCTGCGCATAGGCAAGGAAATCATCGGCTCTGCAGTCGACGCCTATCGGAAGTTGCGCAATACGCTGCGCTATCTCATCGGCGCGCTTGACGGTTTCTCTGACGCCGAACGGCTCGATCCGAAAGACATGCCGGAGCTGGAGCGTTATATCCTGCATCGTCTTGCGGTGCTCGATGATGAAGTGCGCGCGGGCTATGAAAAGTTCGACTTCAAAGGCGTCTGGCGCAAATGCCTCGACTTCGCCTCGCTTGAGCTTTCGGCTTTCTATCTCGATATCCGCAAGGATTCGCTTTATTGCGACCGTCCGGATGATGTTGGCCGCCGCGCTGCGCGCACGGTGATGGCTGAAGTGTTTGACCGGCTCGTCACATGGCTTGCGCCGGTTTGCGTCTTCACCATGGAAGAAGCATGGCTTGCACGGCATCCGTCGGATGACGGCTCCGTGCATCTTCAGCAATTCCCGGAAACGCCGAAAGCGTGGCGCGATGATGTGCTCGGCGCCAAGTGGAAGAAAATCCGCGAGGTTCGCCGTGTCGTCACCGGCGCCCTCGAAGTCGAACGCCGCGAAAAACGCATCGGCGCCAGCCTTGAAGCGGCGCCCGTCGTTCACATTGCTGACGCCGATTTGCTGAAAGCCTATGACGGGCTCGATGCGGCGGAACTCTTCATCACCTCGGGCGCAACCCTGACCAATAAACCGGCGCCGGAAAATGCATTCCGCCTCGAAGGCGAAACGCAAGCGGTCGCTGTCGTGCCGGTCGAAGCAGAAGGCGAGAAGTGCCGCCGCTGCTGGCGCATTCTGCCGGAAGTGGGCGCGCATGAAGCGCACGCGGATATCTGTGAGCGCTGCATCGACGCCGTCGAGGATGCAGACGCAAGGAAGAGCGCATGAGCGTGAACGACGCCATGGCGAAACTGAAAGACTGGTGGGGCGAGGCGCGATCCAACCGATTGTTCTGGCGCGGCCTCGCGCTTGCGGCGGTGGTCATCGTCGCTGATCAGGCGTCGAAAATGTGGATCGTTCACGGCATTGACCTGCCGCGCCTCGGCAAGATCGAAATCTCCGGCATTTTCGATCTGTCCTATGTGGAAAATCGCGGCGCGAGCTTTGGCATGCTACACGGCATGCGCTGGCTTCTGGCGCTGATTTCCCTCGGGGTTTCGATGGGGCTCGCCTGGTGGCTGGGACGCCTCCAGCGGCCTGTCGCAGCGATTGGCGTAGGGCTGATCATCGGAGGGGCGCTGGGCAATCTCTATGACCGCCTCGCTTATGGCTATGTGGTCGATTTCCTCGATTTTTCCGGGCTCTGGTTCCCTTGGGTCTTCAATATCGCGGATGCGGCGATCAATGTGGGCATCGCCTTTCTGCTGCTCGACGCCTGGCGCACAGGGCAGGCTGAAAAACGCGCGGAAAAACAGGGGCAGTAGGGCGTTTCGCCTTTGCGGCGAGCCGGAGCCATGGCTATAGTGCGCGCCATTCGGCGGGCGGGTGAAAAGAAGTCTGGAGTGATGCACATGATCAAGAATTCTGCGATGCGCTTTGCCGCTGTGATGGCGCTGATTGCTGTCGGCGCGAGCGGGTGCGGCATCTCGAAGGCGGTGGGCGGCAAACAGGCGCCTGATGAATTCGCCATCGCCACCAAGGCGCCGCTGGTTGTGCCGCCGGATTACGCATTGCGGCCGCCGCGTCCGGGCGAGGCCCGCCCGCAGGAATTGTCGCCGTCAGAGCGCGCGCAGCAAGTGTTGCTCGGCGACGCTTCGTCCGCACCGCCGTCGGCTGGCGAACAGATGCTGTTGCGCAAGGCGAACGCCTTCGGCGCCGATGCGTCGATCCGCCAGCTTCTGGATGCTGAAAATGGCGGGCGCGGTGAGAAAGACCGCTCTCTCGCCAATCAGGTCATGTTCTGGAAGTTCAATGGCGGTAAGGTCGATGACTCCGCCGCGCCATTGCGCGTCGACAATCCCGAAGAATGGATGGCCGCGCGTGACGAGGCGATCAAGGCGGTGATCGGCGAAGAAGGTCAGGTCGAAATCAAGAATTCGAAATCGCTCGGATTGCCCGGCGTCTTTTGATCCGGCTAAAATGATCATGAAAAAACGCGGCTCTTGCGTGCCGCGTTTTTTTGTCAGCGTATGGCGTCAAGCTTAGTGACCGCTGTGAAAACACGCGGCGACGGCGTGTTTCACATCGTCATCTGCGTGTTCGTAGTCAGCAACGCTGTGAATTTTCTCGATCTTGGCTTCGAGTTCATGATGAGCGTCCGCCGCTTCGGCGAGGCAATGACAGACGCTGGCGTCGCCGTGATGATCGTTGGCGTAGGCGGCGCAGTGGTTTTCGACTTCATTGGCGTTTGCTGCGAACGGCGCAATGGAGAAGAGAGCGGCGGCGAAAAGTTTTTTCATTTATGGGAGATCCTCAAAACTTGTCGGCTGGTTTTTTTCCAGACCGTTGGGTTGTTGTTGTGGCGAGGCTTCTCTCGGGAAGCCGCAACCGGATGCTCGCAGGTCAGGGCTAAGAATCCGCCAACAGAGATGGTTAAAATTGAAACTATTTTAGTGGCGCAGCGGAGCGAGCCGGACAAAAGAAAACGCGGCCTCCGAAGAGGCCGCGTTCCCTCGCAAGACTGAACAAATACGTTTCCCGGGACGGGGGAGAAAGAAAATTTCCCGATTAACGCAAGTTCGCCTTGTCGAAGCCTTTCAAAACATCGTGCTCGCCAAGCATTTTGACGATGTCCAAAAATGCTGAATACGCCATGGCGTCGGCGCGGTTCAGGTCTTCCATGGGCTGCTCAAGATCAGCGGTGTCCCAGCGCCACATGGCCAGCTTGTAGAGAAGGTCGCGCAAGCAACGGGCCGGCAGCGATGCGGCGGTGCGCAGGACAATGGTTTGCGCCTCTATCAAGCCGGTGAGCCTTGTCTCGTTTTCTGTTTCATTCTCCGGGGTGCAACGGCCGATTTCACTGTCGATCTGGCGGAAGACTTCGAACAGCTTCTCATGATGGTCCTCACGCAGGTTTGCCTGCGGCAGGGCCTTTTCCTGAATTTCAGTTATCTCTTTGCGAAGACTGGCGATGTCCATCGCGGTTTCTCCCGCCGCTATCCATTGTCTGGACGGCGGGTCATACGCCCGGGCAATGGGGGTGTCTGTCACGTGAATAACCGACATTCTTAGGACGGCTGACCTATATAGATATAGGGAATGATAATTTAGAAAAAGATAGTATTACAGAATATTAAGACTCGCCCTTGGTTGGGCGAAGAGACCGATCGCTAAGAAAAAAGCGCCGCTTCAGGCGACGAGGGAAAGACCCGACCGGCAGGCGGCGATGACCGCTTCGGTCCGGTTATTCACGCCGAGCTTGTCAAAGCTGCGGTTCACCAGCGTGTTGATGGTGCTCAGGGAAAGATCAAGACGGCGGGCGATCTGCTTGTTGCTCTCGCCGCGCGCGAGGCAGGAGATAATCTGACGCTCTTTCGGCGATAATTCGCGAACACTGTCAGTTATCAGAAGGTCGCCGGCGTGCCGCACGAACATTTCAACGCAGGCCTGGATGCGCCGGAGCTCAAATTCCGACATGTCGGAAAGGCTGTAATCATAGGCCATGCAGAAATAGGTAAGACGGCCTGGCCTGTCTGAAATATGCATGGCGAGACCGTCGACAAGATTGTTGGCTCGCAGCAGGCTGAACAGGCCTTCTATTGTGTCGCTAGGCTGGAGGCTGTCCTCTGTATCCTGAAACCGGACGGGCATCGTAGAGCTGAGCGCTGCACGCATATAGGGATCGTCGCTTACGCAGTTTTCGGTCCGGTAATAGGCTGCGATTTCCGCGGGGAAGGAGCTGAACATTGGCGTCCAGCGCTCTGCGGCTGATCTGGTCCCATAGTTGAAGTTGTTCAGCACGGCGAATTTGGCGCCGGAATCGGCGACAAAATCGGCGAGCGCTGACATGACTGTCTCTTTATCCTCGCAGTCGGCTATGAGTGAAGCGAGGGCGGATGTGTACAGGGAACCGGAGATGGCTCTGTTCCTTAAAAGCAGGTTAACGGTTTTTCAGGATCTGGCAGCCTCATACGCGAAGCGTAAAGGCTTGTATGTCCCATAATCACGGGACACTAATATATTATTCCATGTTTATGGCAGAATTATGCCCATGGCAACGCCGGCCAGCGCCGCCTCCACCCGAGAGGTGACCCCCAGCTTGTCGAAGCAGCGGCGCACCAGCGTGTCCACCGTGTTGGGAGAGACGCCAAGCATGGCGCTGATGACCGGATTGCTTTTTCCTTGCGCAATCAACTCCAGCACCTCGGTTTCTCGCTTTGACAGTTTCCGCTTGCCGTTCTCGTCACGCGTGAGTTCGTGGAACCGTAAATGCATCTGCTGGCAGATGGCTTGCAGCTCCAGCAGTTGTGCGCGGGTGAATTCGACCTCTCGCTCTGTCGAGCCAAGGCAGAAATAGGCGACTTCGCCGGGGCGCCCGTAAATGGAGAAAGCGGCGCCAGTGGTCACATTATATTCGCGCGCCGCTGCGAACATCGCCTGTTGTTCTGCCGTCAGATTGGGCCTTGCCGCGATGTCGCTCCAGAGGATGGGGCCGCCGCGTTTCCGCGCTTCGTCCATGATGGGATCGAATTCAAAACATTTATGGTCGATGAAGTAGCGGATATAGCCTTCTGGAAAAGTCGAAAGGCGAAACCCTTTATGCAGCGGGACGCTCTTAAAGCCTTCAACAAGCACGTGATAATTGACGATATTATAACCGAGATCAGCGATAAATGCTTCAAAGTAACGCTTAAGCCGCCCAACGTCATTGATGCGGAGCGTCGCTTCGATGAAAGCATCAATATTACTGCGCACAACTCTCCCTCGGAACTAAAGTTCAGCCTGTTGCGCCAGTCCTGACTTGAATTACATCGCCTTTATTCAAAAGTTTTAGGACAGCGCGACAATCGTACCTTTTGAAGCGCCGCAAGTGCAATTAAAATCGGGTGCGCCAGCCTGTGCAAAACCTCTTTTTCAGGCCTATTTGCGAGGCGTTATCGCCTTGGCATAATCAGTCATGACGAATCGCGCAGAACCCGTTTCAAAAAGCCCTTCCCGCATCCGCCGGCTGCCGCCAGGCGCGGTTAACCGCATCGCCGCAGGTGAGGTGATTGAACGGCCGGCGGCGGTTGTCAAAGAAATCGTTGAAAATGCAATTGATGCTGGCGCGACCCGCATCGACATCGAAATCGAGCATGGCGGAAAGTCACGCATTACTATTATTGATGATGGTTGCGGGATGGGAGATGAAGATCTTATTCTCGCGGTGGAGCGTCATGCCACGTCGAAGCTGACGCCCGGCGCCGGCGGCGATTACGATCTCATGAATATCGCCACCATGGGATTTCGCGGCGAGGCGCTTCCCTCCATCGGCGCTGTCGCCCGGCTTTCCATCACCTCGCGCGCAAAGGTCGAGACTGGCGGCGCGCCTGACGCATGGTCGTTGAGCGTTGAAGGCGGCGCCATGACGGAGCCGCAGCCGGCGGCGTTTGGCGGACACGGCACGCGCATTGAAGTGCGCGATCTGTTTTATGCGACGCCTGCGCGACTGAAATTTCTGAAATCCGATCAGGCGGAGACGACGGCCGTGGGCGAAGCGGTTCGCCGCCTCGCCATGGCGCGCCATGAAATTGCGTTCACGCTTGCCTCGGGCGGGCGTAAAATGTTGAACCTGCCAGCCGAAGCGCCGGGAGAGGCGGGGCGGTTGAAGCGTCTCGCCGCGATCATGGGCCGGGAGTTCGGCGATAATGCGCTCGCCATCAATGCCGAACGCGACGGCGCACGCGTGACAGGCTTTGCAGGATTGCCGACCTATAATCGCGGCCTTCCGGACAAACAGTTTTTGTTCGTGAACGGACGGCCTGTGCGCGACAAGCTGATTGTCGGCGCGATTCGCGGCGCCTATGCGGATTTTCTCGCCCGCGACCGGCACCCCGCCGTGGCGCTGTTTCTCGATCTCCCGGCGGAAATGGTCGACATCAATGTTCACCCGGCGAAAACCGAAGTGCGGTTTCGCGACGCCGGCGGGGTGCGGGGGCTGTTGATCGGCGCCTTGCGTCACGCCCTCGCCGAAGCGGGCCATCGCGCCTCGACGACGGTCAGCTCCTACGCCCTTGGCCGCATGGCCCCGCAAACACCCGGCTTGTCTTCCGGCGTCACGCCGATGCGGCCCGGCTATGCGCCGCCGCGGCCCAATCCCTATTTTCGGGAGGCGTTTGCGCCGTCCGTCGAAGGACAGGGTCTTGAAGATCGCCAGCGCGGCTTTGAGGGCGGTCTCGACAGCGTCGGGGCGCCGAGCGCCCGGGTTGAAGCTGTATCCGACGCGCCGGACAGCGAGCATCCCTTGGGCGCAGCGCGCGGGCAATTGCACGAGACCTATATCGTTGCGCAAACGCCAGATGGTCTTGTGATCGTCGATCAGCATGCGGCGCATGAGCGGCTTGTCTACGAGAAAATGAAAACCGCTCTCGACGGCGGCAAAGTCCCGAGCCAGGGACTTCTCTTGCCAGAGATTGTTGATCTGACTACGGATGAAGCGAACCGGCTGGAGCCGCTGCTCGATGATTTTGCATCGCTTGGTCTCGTGATGGAGCGTTTTGGCGACGATGCGGTGATGGTGCGCGAAACCCCGGCCATGCTGGGTGAGGTTAATATCAAGGGGCTGGTGCAATCGCTCGCCGACGATCTTTCCTCGCTGGGCCAGGGGCTCGCGTTGAAAGAAAGGCTTGAGGAAGTTTGCTCCTCCATGGCGTGCCATGGCTCCGTGCGGTCGGGCCGGCGTTTGAATGTCGAGGAAATGAATGCGCTGCTCAGGCAGATGGAGGCGACGCCCCATTCCGGTCAGTGCAATCACGGACGACCCACCTATGTCGAACTAAAGCTCGCTGATATCGAGCGACTCTTTGGGCGGCGCTAACAATGGCCTCAACCACGCGCCCAGATTAAAGTCGTGTCGAGCCGGTCTTCGCCCCAGAAAAGTTCGTCACCAACGGTGAAACTCGGCGCGCCGAAAACGCCGAGCGCTTGCGCCTCCTCGACGCTGGCGCGAAGGCGCGCCTTGTTTTCCGGATGGGTCGCTTTTTCCTGAATGTCCTCAGGCAGGCCTAAGTCTATCGCGATGGATAACAACACCGCCGGATCGGAGATGTCTTTTTCCTCTTCGAATTCGGCGAAGAAGACACGGCGGCAGAAGTCTTTTCCTTGCGGGCAGTCGAGCGCGACAAGCGCCATTCGCGCCGCCATGACCGTGTGTTGCGGAAAGTCCCGAGGGTCATCCGGGCCGGGGCGCTTGAAAGGACGGCCCAGCTCCGCCGCGCGCCGTTCCACATCGCGCCACATATACCGGCCCTTGGCGGGATAAACGACAAAAGGCGACGTGTTCCAGCCATGCCGGGCGAAGATCGGGCCGAGCAGGATTGGCCGCCATCGCACATCGACGCCCCGCGCCAGCGCCGTCTCTTCCAGGCGCGCAGCGGCGAGATAGGCGTAGGTGGAGGCGAAATCGAACCAGAAATCGACAGACTTGGTCATGGCGTTGCTCTCGGGAGCTTGAATTGCGCAGGGCGCGGTCGCGGTTATAGTTCGGCGGCGTCAAGGGAGGTGCAAGGATGAAAAGCAGCAGGATTATCGCGGCGCTCGTGTTCGTTGTCGCCAGCATGACAGGCGCAGCCAGCGCTGAAGAGAAAATGGCCACCGCCTATGAACCTATGGCGCCTTTCATGAAATTTGCGGGCACGGCTTGGCGCGGCGAGGGAACAGGCCCGGACGGCAAACCCATCGTCGACATTGCAGTCTATGACATGATCCTTGGCGGGCGCGCTTTTCAGTCAACTCATCGCCTTGAAGGCGGGACTTATGGCGGCCGCACCATTATTTTTTACGATGAAGGCGCGAAGGAATACATCTTCCACTATTTTACAACGGCGGGCTTTCATACGGTCGGCGAAATTGTTCCGACAGATACGGGCTTTACTGCGGTGGAGCAGGTAATGAACCATCCCGAATATGCCCAGGTTCGCTCGGAAGCGATCTTCGGTGACGCAACCATTCGCGTAAACTCAAGTCATGTTGCGCATGATGGAACGGTGTCTGACGGTGACGGGCTTTCCTATAAACAAATCCCCAGAGAGGGCGTTCTGTTGTTTGACGAGGCGGATGCGGCTTTCGGCAAGCGCACTGACGTGAAAGATGCGCATCACAAATACGAAGATGACGATTGATGACAGAAAAAAAATTTACCGCCCTTTCGGCGCTTGGCGATCAGGTTGCGCGCAGCGACGGGGAAATGCGCGCCCGGTCCGCGGAGTTTTTTGATGAGATTCGCCGCCGACACACCGTGCGTAATTTTACCGATCAGCCCGTGCCGCGCGAGGTGATGGAAAACTGCATCGCCGCCGCCGGGCGCGCGCCCTCGGGCGCCAATCACCAGCCATGGTTTTTTGGCCTTGTAGGCGACCCCGGCTTGAAGCGGGAAATCCGTCTCGCTGCGGAAGAAGAAGAACGCGCGTTTTACGGCGGGCGCGCCGGGTCGGAATGGCTGGAGGCGTTGGAGCCGATCGGCACTGATGCGCAAAAACCTTTCCTTGAAACTGCGCCATGGCTGATCGCCGTCTTCGCCCAGCGCCGCGGCGGCGTTGAAGACGGCATGGACAAGAAAAACTATTATATTCACGAGAGCGTCGGCATCGCCTGCGGGTTTTTGATCGCCGCCCTGCATCATGCGGGGCTTTCGGTTCTGACCCACACGCCCAATCCCATGAGCTTTCTGAACGATAAACTCGCTCGTCCGGCTACGGAGAAGCCTTATCTCCTGATCGTCGCCGGTCACGCCGAGCCCGATGCGCCGGTGCCCAACCATGCGCTGATCAAGAAGCCGCTCCCGGCGATCATGAAAGTCTATTAAATCACCAAGGCTGATACCCGTTTCATCTTTGCCCGGGTTGCAAATCGCTTTAGACCGCAATCCTTAAATTGATTCGATCCCACGGCGGGGGTGGCTTCGATCCAGCAGGCAGAGAGGGAGGCCTTCATGGGCATCATCAAAGAATTTCAGGATTTTGCCGTTAAGGGCAATGTCGTCGATATGGCCGTCGGGATTATCATCGGCGGCGCGTTCGGCACCATCGTAAAGTCGCTTGTAGATGACATTATCATGCCGCCGATCGGCAAGATGATGGGCAATATCGATTTCTCGGATCTCTTCATCAATCTGACTGACATTCAGTATGACAGCCTCGATGCAGCGAGAGAGGCTGGCGCGCCGGTCATCGCCTACGGCTCTTTCATCAACAATGTGATTTCGTTTCTGATCGTCGCCTGGGCGGTGTTCATGCTTGTGAAAGCCATGAACAGCCTTAAGAAAAAGGCCGAAGAAGAACCCGCCGCCGCGCCGGAGCCGCCGAAAGAACAGGTCCTGCTGACCGAAATTCGCGATCTGTTAAAGGCGCGCGGCTAAAACAACACCGAACTACCCCTACCCAGTGAGAAGAAACCCGGCCCCCGAGAAATCAGGGGCCGGGTTTTTTTGAGGCGAAGCGGCATGGTCGGGGCTGTCAGGGGCGCCTGCCCACTAGTCATTATGCAAGGGCCATTGTCCCTCGCCTGCCGCCCGTCTATATGCCTCGCTCGTTTGTTCATTTTTCCATAGGCACGACGCGCTTCATGACGCCGCTCAAAAACATCCGCAATTTCTCCATTGTCGCCCATATCGACCATGGCAAATCGACCCTCGCCGACCGCCTGATCCAGGTGACGGGGGGGCTGACCAACCGTGAGATGAAGGAGCAGGTGCTCGATTCCATGGAATTGGAGCGTGAGCGCGGCATCACCATCAAGGCCCAGACCGTGCGCCTCAACTACAAGGCGAAAGACGGCGAGGATTACGTCCTCAACCTGATCGACACGCCCGGCCATGTGGATTTCACCTATGAGGTTTCACGCTCGCTCTCGGCCTGCGAGGGCGCGCTTCTGGTGGTCGACGCCAGTCAGGGCGTCGAGGCGCAGACGCTGGCTAATGTTTATCAGGCGATAGATGTGAATCTTGAGATCCTGCCGGTGCTGAACAAGGTCGATTTGCCCGCCGCTGAACCCGACCGGGTGAAGGCGCAGATCGAGGATGTCATCGGCATCGACGCCTCGGAGGCCATCGAGATTTCGGCGAAGACCGGCATGGGTGTGCCCGACGTGCTGGAAGCCATCGTCACCAAATTGCCGCCGCCTCAGGGCGACCGCGACGCGCCGCTAAAGGCGCTGCTGGTCGATAGCTGGTATGATCCCTATCTCGGCGTTGTGGTGCTGGTGCGGATCATCGACGGCGTCCTGAAAAAAGGCATGCGGGTGCGCATGATGGGCGCCAAGGCGGTCTATCTCGTCGACCAGGTGGGCGTGTCGACGCCCAAGAAAACGCCGGTGGATGAGCTTGGCCCCGGCGAGATCGGCTATCTGACGGCGCAGATCAAGGAAGTCGCCGACACCGCGGTGGGCGACACCATCACCGATGACCGCCGCCCCTGCGACAAGCCGCTCGCCGGCTTCAAACCTTCCGTACCCGTTGTTTTCTGCGGCATCTTTCCGGTGGACGCCAACGACTTTGAAGATTTGCGCGAAGCCATGGGCAAGCTGCGCCTCAATGACGCCAGCTTCGAGTTCGAGATGGAAACCTCCGCCGCGCTCGGCTTCGGCTTCCGGTGCGGCTTTCTGGGGCTTTTGCATCTGGAGATTATTCGCGAGCGTCTGGAGCGCGAGTTTAATCTCGATCTCATCACCACGGCGCCCAGCGTTGTCTACGACATCCATATGACCGATGGGTCGGTGATGGAGCTGCACAATCCCGCCGACATGCCGGACCCAGTGCGCATCGACCATATCGAAGAGCCATGGATCAAGGCGACGATCATGGCGCCGGATGAATATCTCGGCGGCATCCTGAAACTGTGTGAGGAGCGCCGCGGCATCCAGCAGGATCTCACCTATGCGGGTTCGCGCGCCATGGTGGTCTATGAATTGCCGCTGAACGAAGTGGTGTTCGATTTCTATGACCGGTTGAAGTCTGTGTCGAAAGGCTACGCCAGCTTCGATTATCATATTACGGATCATCGCGCCGGCGACCTCGTGAAGATGCAGGTGCTTGTGAATGATGAGCCGGTGGATGCGCTCTCCATGATCGTTCACCGCGACAAGGCTGACTATCGCGGGCGCGGCATGTGCGAGAAATTGAAAGACCTCATCCCGCGCCATCAGTTCAAGATTCCGATCCAGGCGGCGATCGGCGGGCGCGTCATTGCCCGCGAGACGCTGTCGGCGCTGCGTAAAGACGTCACCGCGAAATGCTATGGCGGCGACGCCTCGCGCAAGCGTAAGCTTCTGGATAAACAGAAAGAGGGCAAGAAAAAGATGCGCCAGTTCGGGCGTGTCGAAATCCCTCAGGAAGCCTTTATTAAAGCCCTTAAAATCGACAGTTAGGCCAGTTCCGCCCTTAACTTGCGCCGTTTTTTTCTGGCGCTAGACTATTCCCTGCGGGATGGTGAGGGGCTTTTCATGAAAACTGTGACGACTGTAATTGCAGTTCTGATAGCGCTGTTGGGAAATGTTCTGGCGCAAGAGGAAGAAACGCCTGCGACGCCTGTTTCCCGGACGCCGCCGCCTTACCCGGCGGAGTGTTTTGCGAAACTGCCTGCGGACGCGCCAGCCCAATCCGTAACATTGATGTTTGACATCACCCGTCAAGGCGATGTGGAGAATGTGCGCGTCCGTGAAGCGAGCGACCCTTGTTTTGAGGCGGTCTCCATCGCGGCGGCGCTCCAGTGGAAATATGAACCGCGCCGGGTCGGTGGCGTGCGCAAGTCTCAGACGGACATGGAAGTCTTGCTGACTTTTGTGATCGATAATGAAACGCTGGCTGAAGATTATGATGCGCGCCCTGCCGTTCGGGTCCCGCCGCGCTATCCTGAAAAATGTATGCGCCGGGCGAAAGATGAAGAGGCTGTGCTGGTCGGGTTCGACGTATCGGCGACGGGCGACACCGAAAACATACAAGTGCTGGAATCGACAAATAAGTGTTTGAACGACGCCGCGACAGAGTCTGTCGCCCGATGGAAATACCGTCCGAAAACCGTGGGCGGCGAGGCGGTTTCCCGCCGCGGCGTGCAAACGGTGATTACGTTTATGCTGGGGCGAAGCTCGCAAGCTGACTATCGCATGCGTAGTTATGTGCAGCGAAACCTCCTGCGCGCGCAACGCTACAGCAAGCAACCGGAAAAGCTGGAAGAAGCAGAAGCGATTCTCGACGAGGTTTACGAGAAATATGGTGAGAGCTTTTCGGAAACCGAACTCTCCGCCTATCATCAGGTGCGCGCTGTCGTAAAAATCAATAAGAAAGAGTATGCGGCGGCGCTGGACAGTTTGCGCATTGTGCACAGTCTAGGCCGGACTTCCGGTGAAGCGCGTGAAGCGATTGAAGATACGATTTATCAACTCGAACAGATATTGAATGTCGGGCCGACTGCGCCGGTGAATGATGTCGGCGATGAAGAGCCCGCGCCTGACGGGGAATGATAAATTTCAGCGTGGTTGGTTTTAACTCCTGACGAATCTGCTACATGTGTAGCGTTTTCGCGGGAGGAAGATCATGTTCCGGAATTTCGGGTCATTTCTTTTGTGCTGCGCGCTGGCGGCCTGCTCGCCAGCGGCCACTGATGCGCCAGGCGCACTGAGTGTTTCGAAGGCGGCGCTTCATGAAGCCGAGGCGCCGTCACGGAGCGCACGGGGGTATGTCATCCCCAATTCGGCGGTCATTCCACTGACCTCCAGAACTAACGGCGTCGACTACGAGCTCTATGTGAAGCTGCCGGACGGCTATGACGAGAGCGAGAAAAGTTATCCGCTGCTCGTCACGCTCGACGCCGATTACCAGTTCGCCGTCGTCTCGAACCATGTGCAGCATCTGGCGCAACGCGGTCAGGCGCCGGAGATGATCATCGTCTCCATCGGCTACGCTTACGATCCTGCCGACAAGAACGCCTATCGCCTGAACCGCACGCGCGACTATACGCCGGCTTACGCCATGGAAGGCGGCTACGGGCCGGAGTATCAGAAGGTCTCCGGCGGCGGACCGAAATTCGCGGAAGTGATCGCAAAGGAAATCCTGCCGCTGATCGGGGAGCGCTATCGGATCGACCAATCCGAGCGCGTCTTTGTGGGCCATTCCTATGGCGGGCTTTTCGGCGCTTATCTTTTGCTGTCGCACGCCGACATCTTCAATCGCTATATCCTCGTCAGCCCGTCTCTGTGGTTCAACGACAAGATGATGCTGGCGGCGGCGCAAAGCGCAGAACCCTTTGATCGCAAAACCTATGTCTATATGGGCGTCGGTTCATGGGAGGAGCAGCCGGAGCGCTCTTACGCCATGGTCTCCGATCTCAACGCCTTCGCCGCGTCTCTGGCTGCGCATGACGATCCCAATTTGATCCTTGAAACGCGCGTCTTTGACGACGAAACCCATGCGAGCATTTATCCCGCCGTTTTGTCCACCGGCGTGAGGCATTTGTTTCGGGTGATGGAGTGACGGACGCGCCGCTGTTGCGGCGCGTCTCATGATCTATGACTTTGCGCAGATCGGCCGCCCGGAAGGGCACCCGTCCGGATTGTAAGCGCTGACGGCGCTTTCAAACTCGGACCAGGAAACAGCCTTGCGCCCATGTGCGGAAAGCAGCATTTCGACGTTGAGATCTAGGCCGTCGATGGCGTTTTTCAAACTGACGGCGCTCGAACCGGCGGGCGCGACGGCGTCATCGTAAAGCCCGTTATAGTGATCGGCCTGAAAGGCAATTCCGGGCGCGACATAGGCCAGCGCATAGCTTTCCGCATGATTTGTGGCGATGTCGTACACCTCTACGGGGCCTATCGTGGCGGCGCCGTCGAGAACCATCAGCCTGTCTTCGGGAATGTCGGCTCCGGCGGCGGTGTTAAGATTGTCTACGGCGTTCGCAGGCGTCACAAAGGTTGCGCCAAGCTCCAAGGCGTCAGCCATGCCGCCCAAATGATCCGTATGGTGGTGGGTGACAATCTGATAGCGCAGCGGCTTGTCACTTCCCGTCGCCTCCCTGTAGGCGGTAAAACGATCGGCTAGACCGGCATAACCGCCGACGCCGATAACGTAATCGCCGGCGTCGACAAACATCGTGTAGGCGTTGCCGGTTCCGGCGAGATGCGTTCCTTCCGCGATCTCGTCAACCGTCATTTCTGAGGTGTCGACGCGCGCCGGTTCTTCGTCGACTCCGCGGTCGATCCTGAAGACCGAATCGCGCACCGTGTTGACGGAAAGCGTCTGGTTGAGGCTCACGATATTTGCATCTTCACCGACGAAGAATTCAAAATTACGCCCATAACCGACGCCGCCGGATTTTGCATGATCGCTGAACTGGTAGCTGAGATCGCCGAATGCGGTTTCGCGCGCCATTTTCGAGATCCAGCCGCTTTCTGCGTCCACATAAAGCGTAAGCGGCGGCGAGTTTGGAATTTCGAAAGAGATCAGCTCATGCGGACGCCCAAGATAGGTGCGCTCGCCCAGATGTTCCGCAGTATCCGGCCGCTGCGAAAGTTCGTAGGCCAGCAGCGTGTCAGTGGACCGGATGTTGGGGCCGAACGCGGTGTAGTAATCCGGCGCAGCCGCGGGTTGATAGTCGCCAGTGTTGTAGTTGACCGCAACGACATCGTCGCCGATCGAAACTGTGCGCGTGTGAAACGAAAAATTATAATTGGACGACCAAGCTTCGGCGCTTGCGCGACTATTCGCAAGGTCGAACTGTATGTCCTGTTTCAACGGCGTGAACTCTACATAGCCGGATGTATAGCCTTGTCCCGGAAACGCGTTTTTGCTTTCAACCTGAAACCGTAATGAGCGCGCGTTCGTCAGTGCAGGGCCGCCATAGGCATTAACGACTTTAGCTATGACCGCGTCTTCTTTTTCTCCTGCCATGGCGCCTGTCGTCAGCATCAATGCAGGCGCCGAAAGGATTAGCGCTCTGGCGAATAATTCCACCCTTTTCATCATCATCACCCTCTGATTATTGATAAGGCGCCCCAGCCCGCACGCAGAAGCGCATATAGCGCGCCGGGCGGCAACGCGCGGGTCTTCGCTTCGGCGCGCAATCCGCACGGCTCGGCGCGCGGATCACAGGAATGTTATTGGATTGGAGGGTGAGCGCTCCGGATCGGTTAGTCCGCGCGCTTCACATATTCCAGGGTTTCGGTGTTGACGATGATCTTCTCGCCAACGGTCATATAGGGCGGGATCATGATCCTGAGGCCGTTGTCGGCTTTGGCCGGTTTGTAGGATGACGACGCGGTCTGGCCTTTGACGGTGGGTTCGGTTTCCACCACTTCCAGCGTCACATGTTCAGGCAATTGCACGCCGATAGGCCGTTCTTCATGAATTTCGACAATGACGCTCATGCCGTCCTGAAGGAACGCCGCGCGATCGCCGATCATGTCTTTCGGAATATTGATCTGTTCGTAGTTTTCAGTGTCCATGAACACCAGCATGTCGCCCTCGGCGTACAGATAGGTGTGGTCTTTTTGCTCAAGGCGCACACGCTCAACGGTTTCCGATGCGCGGAAACGCTCGTTCATCTTGCGGCCGTCGATCAGGTTTTTCAGCTCGACCTGCGCATAGGCGCCGCCTTTGCCGGGTTTGACCGCATTCACCTTGACCGCGGCCCACAGGCCGCCCTGATGTTCGATGACATTGCCGGGGCGAATTTCGTTGCCGTTGATTTTCATAAAGAGTGCCTTGCCGAAGGGGCTATGAACGCTGGAAAGGCGCGCCTTTACCAGCCCCCGTGGGCCTGCGCAAGGCGGGATGGTTACATCCGGAATGTATGGCCCAGCCGCAGGGCGAGGCTTGAGCCCTGGGAGCGGAAATCGCGAGGGAAATCCACCCGGTCAATCAGGGCGGTATGGCCGAAAGACAGGAACACCTCCCGCTCGGGGATCGGCTCCCAGCTGAAGCGGGAGAAGAAAGTGAAGGCTTGCGAAATATTGTCGTACTGGACTTCGGTCTTGATGGTCATGTCCGGCGTAAAGGCGATGACGGAATCGAGGGAGGCGATGTGGATGCCGATCTGGCCGGAGGGCATGTCGAAGTCGATATATTCATATTCGGCGGCCAGCTCGATGAACCGGTTCGGGCGCACGCTTAAGCGGTTTTCAATGCTGAGATAGTCGCCGTCATAAATCCCGCCCCAGCGCACCTCGACGCCGCCGCCGACAGCGCGGGCGTTCGTCGCGGACAATTCTACCTCATACTGGTTCCAGCGATAATCGCCGGTCGCGACAGGCACTTCGCCGGCGATCAGAAAGGGCTCTTGTATATTCACAAAGCCATGTTCGTAATTGAACCAGAGCGCATCGCCGGGATTGTTGTTGCCGCCTGCGAAGGCGCCGAAATACTGGTCGAGCCGTTCACCATGACGATCCGATATATAATTGGACCAGCCGCCGATCTCCGCATAACGGATGAAGCTGTTCTCCGGCCGGAAAGCGCGAAACCCGTTTGCATTATAGCGGCGAATACCGGTGCGGTTGGAAAAGCCGAGTTCGGGCGCGTAATCCTCGCCGATATCGCGAAAGCGTAGTGTCGTGTTCCATGTCTGGCTGCGATAGGCGGTTTCATGGGCGATCATGTGGTCGCTCTCGCCGCCGGTGAAGCTCTGAATATAGGCGCTGTCGCTATAGAGCGTGCCATTGCCGAAAACGTTGGAGCGTTTGAACTGGAAGTCAGCACCGGCGACGGCGCTGTTGTCCGCGCCGGTGGGGTCGCCATGGGTGAAGATCGCGCCAAGCTTCGATTCGGAAAGGACGGGTACGGAAAGCCGCGCCGCGGAGAGAAATTGCCCATCGGTGCCCGCGACCTCCGAAGCGCCGGTGTGCGTTGAAATGACGCCGACATTGGCGGGCCCGAGCTTGCCGCTGAGTTTCGCGCCGGCGATAAGGTCCACGGGCGCGCCGCTGACAATGCCGATATTGCGCGAAAAGAAGGGAAGGCCGTTCACCTGATCCTGAAAGACGCGGCCCCCGAACTCGAATACCTGCGCATCCTGGAGAAAGAAGTCGCGGGTTTCGGGAAAGAAAAGTGAAAAGCGGCCGGTATTCACCTGCCGCGCATCGAGCCCGGTGTCAGAGAAATCGGTGTTTACGGTCAGGGACCCCGTAAGGGACGGCGTGATCTTGTAAAAAGCGTTGCCGCTGGGTTTGAGATCATAATCGGTGTTGTCAGTTTCCCAGTCATAGGCCGCCGAACCCGTGACATAGGCCTGCACCTCCAGTCCTATCCCGCTCTCCACGTCGCGCACGCCGGCGAGACGGCCGGGATTGGTCATATCGATGCGCCGGCGGCTGCGATCGATATTCGACCAGCGGATTTCTTCATTGTTGCGGCGTATGGTCCGCAGAATTTGAAAATTCCATTCTTCAAGCGCGGGATCGAAGGAGATTGACTGAAACGGAATGGCGAATTCGGCGATCCAGCCATCCTCGACGACTTTCGTTTTTGCGCGCCAGATAGTGTTCCACTGATCCTGAAACGATCCGTTGTTCTCAATTAGCGCGTCGCTGCGCGCGCCATTCGGATTGACGCCGAAAAAGTAGGCGTCGCGAAAGGAGCCGAAGGTGTCGAGATAAATGCGGACAGCGTCATCGTCGCTGAGTTGTGGATCGCGCTTCATTTGAGATCGCCGAATCTGGTCCGGCTGATCATCATAGTTGTAAATGCCGACATAGAGATTGCGGTCATCGAACAGAATATAGGCTCGGGTCGGCTGGCTTGGCGCGCGGCCCTCTACGGGTTCGACCTGATAGAATTCCTCGATCGGCGTCGCCCGCCGCCAGATAGGGTCGGAAAGATCGCCATCAATGATCGGAGCGTCTTCATGGGCGATGCGAACAGCCTGCACGCAAGGGATGAATTCCGCGAAGTTGCGAATGGGGGAGGTGTTGCGTTCGAGCTCGTTCGATTGCGCGGCGACGCCAGCAGCCTCGGCGACCGCCCCGTTCATGGCGGCGAGCGCAGCCAGCGCCTGTAAAAGCGGCCATTTTCCGCGTTGGCGCATTTCATCCCCCCAACTCGCAACAATGGCTTTTTATAAGACGCCAGGCTTTTAAAAAGACTTAGATCGCCCGGGACGCCATATTTGGCGCTTTTTTGCTTCACAGGCGGCCATGGAGCCGCACCGCTACAGATGTCGCTGAACGATCCTAGCCACGCCGGGGAATAAAGACAGACGGTTCATCGACGAAAACCATCGCTTCACCGCAAGCGCGGTTTGGCTGGCCGGGCGACTTAGCTCGCCAGTTTTTCCATTTCCTCGTCGGAAATCTCGAAATTGGCGTAGACGTTTTGGACGTCGTCATTGTCTTCCAGCGCGTCGATCAGTTTGATCAGCGTCGCGGCCTTGTCGCCATCCACGTCAATTGTGTTTTGCGGACGCCACATCGGCTTGACGGATGCAGCTTCGCCGAACTTTTCTTCCAGCGTCGAGCTGACTTCCGCGAGTTGGTCGAAAGCGCAGTAGATTTCATGGGTTTCATCCGAAGACTGAACATCTTCCGCGCCCGCCTCGATAGCGGCTTCGAGCATTTCGTCTTCCGAGCCTTTATCCGCCGGATATTCGATATAACCCACAAGGTCGAACATGAAGGAAACCGAGCCGGTCTCGCCCATATTCCCGCCATTCTTGGAAAAGGTCGCGCGAATGTCGCTTGCCGCGCGGTTGCGGTTGTCGGTCAGCGCCTCGACAATAATGCCGACGCCTGCGGGCCCGAACCCTTCATAGCGGATCTCTTCGAAGTTCGATTCATCCGCCGTAGATTTCTTGATCGCGCGGTCGATATTGTCCTTTGGCATGGACTGGGCCTTCGCCGCCTGAATGGCGAGGCGCAAACGCGGATTAAAATCCGGGTCGGCCGCGCCCATTTTCGCCGCGACGGTGATCTCTTTTGACAATTTGGAGAACATTTTGGAGCGCTTTGCGTCCTGACGCCCTTTGCGGTGCTGAATGTTCGCCCATTTGCTATGCCCTGCCATGGGGTCCTCATGATACTTGAATTCGGGGTTGATTTTCCGCCCGTTATGCCGAGGACGTGTAAAAATTCAAGTGCGGAGGATTTATGAGCGATTTGACGGACAAGACGGTGCTGGTCACGGGGGCCTCCCGGGGCATTGGCGCGGCGACGGCGAAGGCGGCGCAGAAGGCGGGCGCCAGGGTGCTGCTCCACGCCTCGGCCCCCAGCGACGCGGCGGAGCAGGCGGCGGCTGTCGCCGGCGGAGAGGTGATTTTCGAGGACTTGTCCGCCCCCGGCGCCGGGGCCCGGGTGATGGCCGGCGCCGTCAAGGCGGCGGGCCGGCTCGACGCTGTCGTCAACAATGCCGGGATTTACATTCCAACGCCGCTGGCCGGCGGCGAGGAAGAGTGGGCTGACGGCTGGGCGCAGACCATGGCGGTCAATGTCCAGGCCCCGGCGGATATCTGCCGCGCCGCCATTACGCATTTTCGGGCGACAGGCGGCGGGATCGTCGTCAATGTGGCGAGCCGGGCGGGCCATCGCGGCGACGGGCCCGATCACGCCGCCTATGCGGCCTCGAAAGGGGCCGTCCTCGCCATGACCAAGACCTATGCTCGCGCTTTGTCGGGTGAGAATATTCTCTTTTACGCCATTGCGCCGGGCTGGGTCGAAACGCGGATGGCGCCGCAGGATATCGAGAACCGCAAAAACGCGATCAGGGATATTCCCCTCGGACGCGTCGCAAGCCCTGATGAAGTCGCCGAGATGATTCTGTTTTGCGCCTCGGGCGCCTGCCCGTCGGCGACCGGCGCGACGTTCGATGTGAACGGCGCAAGCTATGTGCGGTGAAATTCTTACATCCAGAATGGCTTGGGAAGATCGCCTTTGAGGGACTGGTCTGCAATCTCAAACAGGGTTGCGAGGGCTTGCTCCATAATGGCGGGCGAGGCGAAGTCTTCCTGATACACCACATAAGCAGGGTAGGGGAAATGCGGCGCCTCTTCGATCTGGAACAGCATTTTGTTTTCCAGATGCGGCTGGACGATGCGTTCGGGAAAATACGCCGCACCGCCATTATTCAATAACATGTTGATGCCGAGCGCGCCGAGATCAAGCGTCAGCGCGGGTGTGACCAGATCGGGATGCGCCGCTGCATGCATTGTGCGAAAGCCTTCACCCCAATCCGCATAGATATAATTATCTTTGTACGGAATGGTTAAGTCCGTACTGACCAGAACCAGCTGATCTTTCAGCAGCTCGCGCACAACCATACCCGGCCGGTGCTCTGGTTGATAGATCACGGCGAGGTCCATCACTCCTTCCGCCATTTCGCGCATCAGGCGTTGCGGCATGCCGATCTCGCAGCGCAGAGCAACAGTCGGCGCCGCTTTTCTGAATGCGGGAACCCACCACAACAGCAAGCGGTTCCACAGGCTGTATTGTCCGCCGACGATGAGCGTGTCTTCAAACCCGTCGGGCACTGCGACCTGATGCTTGGCCTCCTCCCAAACCCTGACCATTGAGCGCGCATAGCGATGGAACTGGTGACCGGCCGGGGTGAGATCGCAACTCGCCTTGGTGCGGATGAACAGTGTTTTCCCGAGCTGCTCTTCGAGCGACTTGATCCGGGCGCTGACTGTGGACTGGGTGACATTCACCCGCCGGGCGGCGGCGACGAAATTGCCGCCTTCTATGACGGCGAGAAAGGTCTTGGCGGCGGTGATGTCCATCGGCGCAATCCATAATATGAAAAAACCGATACTATCATGCAATTATATTCGTTTGCAAAATATATGTGAAGTCACGATGTTTGCGTCAGCGGGCCTTTAACCCGCGCTGCATGAAAGGACTACGCCATGAAAAAAGAACTGTTTGTCACTGCCGCCGCGATTTTGGCGCTGAGCTCTTTAGGTGCTACTGGCGCTGAAGCAGGCAAGCCGAAAGAGATTGTTGCGCCACTCGCCGTCTCCGCCGGTCAGGCGGAAAACGCAAATGAGTTGGCAGCGCTGTGGGTCGACGGCCGCCGCCACGAAATGACGGGCCTCGCCCAGATCGAGGACGGCGAAAAGCTAATCCGCAAGGGCCAGAAGGATGAGCGCAAAGCGACCGAGAAACTCGCAAAAGTAATTGCGATTTCCGACGAACAGCGCGCCGCCTATATTCGCCTGGTCGCTGGCTTTGGCGGCGCGGCGACACCCGCTGCGGTCGAGACGGAAATAAAGGCGCTGAAAAAAGCCGCCGACGATTGGAAAGACGCTTTTGAGCGTGTCGAGAAAGCTCAATCGAACCTGAAAGATGCGCAACTCGATATCGCCAACGGTCAATCGGCTGTGCGCACTGGCAATGAACTAATCGCCTCAGGTCGCGAAAAGATGCGCCGTGCGGAAATCGAGAGCCGTCCGGGTTATGTCGCCCAGATTACAGCCCCTGCGCAGCAGGTCGCAGTTGAACCGGTAGAATTTGAGGACATTAACTAACTCCTCTTGGGGAGGCGCCGTGGAGCAGGGGCCTTGGTGAAGGCCAGGGTCCCTCTTTGCGGTGGGGACTTCTTGCTCGTTACTCTGTGATTCGGGAGGCCTAAGGTATTATCGAATTCACCAAAGCGGTTCTTTCGGGTCCTGTTTCACGCGTTCGCGTTTTTCTTCGTGCGGCAGGGACAGCTCTTTCATCACGTCAGCGCGGGCTTCGTCGAGATTGGGCGCGGGTGGACGTGTCGGCGATTGTTCATAGCCGGAAATCTTGAATGCGCTGCCCGCCATTTTGAGTTTGCCCATTTCCGCATCGTCGACTTCGACGAACATGTTGCGCGCTTTTAATTGTGGATCGTTGACGACGTCGGCCATGGTGTGGATCGGCGCCACGGGAATGCCGAGAGGGCGCAATTTTTCAACCCAGCCCGCAACCGTGTCGGCCGCCAGCACTTTTTCAAGCTCGATTTTCAACGCCGGCTGATTGGCGTAGCGCGCAAACAGATTGTTGTAGTGCGGATCTTCTTTCAGCGCAGGTGCGCCGATGGCGTCGCAAAGCTCGTTGAAAAGATGATCATTGGCGCAGGCGACGGCGATAGGGCCGTCTTTCGCCTGAAAAACATCAAACGGCGTAATCACCGGATGGCGCGAGCCCGTGGGTTTTTGCGACTCGCCGGTAGCGAACTGGCGCACCAGCGCACTTTCGAGAAGCATCGTTTGCACGTCAAGCATGGCGATATCGATAAAACGCCCCTGTCCTGAGGCGCGGCGCTCATAAAGCGCCGAGGAAATCGCGAGCGCGGCGAATGTTCCCGCGGCAAGATCGCCAAGGGAAATGCCGAGCCGATAGCCGCCAGAGCCTTCCGGGCCGTTGATGGAAATCATCCCGCCCAGGGACTGAACGATCAGATCGTAAGCGGGAAGATCGCGATAAGGCCCGGTGTTTCCAAAGCCGGAGATCGCCCCGTAAATAACGTCGGGAAACTTTTCTTTCACCGCATCATAGCCATAGCCGAGACGCTCCATGGTTCCGGGCCGGAAATTTTCCACCAGCACGTCAGCGCGTTCGAGCAGGCCATCGAAGACTTTTCGATCCCCTTCATTTTTCAGATCGAGCGCCAGCGACCGCTTGCCGCGATTGATGCTCGCGAAATAGACGCTTTCGCCATTCTGAAAAGGCGGAAAGGCGCGGGTGTCGTCGCCATGGCCCGGCATTTCGATCTTCAGAACATCGGCGCCAAGCTCCCACAACAGGGTGGTGCAATAAGGCCCGGCGAGCACTCGCGTCAGGTCAAGAATGCGCACCCCCGAAAGCGGTCCGCGCGGTTGTTCGCTCATTTGCGCTCTCCTGTCATCATCACCTAATGTCGGCACGGCTGTTTTTATTCTCTATACGGACCCTTAAAGGCGTTGCGGCGCGGGTTTTTCATTGCGCTAGCGTGCTCAGTCAAAATAGCCGCTAATCGTGTTTCGCCTCACACTTGCGGGCTGGCTTTTTTCCTCATCCCACAAGGCCGCGAGATTATTCTCAAACTGCTTTACAACTTCGCTTTCGCAAGAATGCTGCGCCAGCATTTGATCGACGCCTTTATAAACTTCCAGCGCCGCCATTTTTTCACTGGAGCCTTGCGCCAGCCGCGCGGTCAGCAGGATTCCGCCATTTTTGTTGCAGATTTTATCGCAAGCGGCTTTCAAAACAGGTGCAACGGAATAAGCGGTTGTGTTGGTGTAGCCCTCGTCGCGGCCCAGATAAACGCCGCCAACCGTTTCATAAACCTGGTCAGGGTAGGTTGTGGTGAACGTCACCTTATGCGCGCCCGAGGGGTAACATTTCGGGTTGCCGTTCCACTTGCGCGATGTCGCCAGCATATAATAGCCGATGACATCTTCGAGATAGGTGAAGTTATTTCCCTGCCCTCCGAGGCTGTTGATCAACACGCCAATCGCCATGGCGTCGCCGCCGCCCATGACGGCGACCTGGTAGAGGTAATTTTTCGCCAGCTTGTCCTGAGTTTTAAAGTCGCCAGCGTAGATCGCTTCCAGATAATGCCCGCCCGGCAATTTGCACAGCTTGCAATTTTTCTCATATTCAGCGCGCGCCGCTTCTCGCTCCGCGCGTTCTCTCGCCTCCCGGATAGCTGTGGTTCTTTCAATTTCTCCGTCGCCGCAAAGAACAGGAATATCGCCCGGCATTTTGTCGGGAGTGAAACTTTGCAGTTTCGCCATGAAGTCCGGGTTTTGGTAGATTGTGGGATCAGTGAGGTCGTATCCCAGCAGAATGACATAGGCCTCCATCATCGGGACAATTCCATTTGTCTTGCGGCTGTAGAATTGATGATCGCCCTGAAGCGCAAAAAATTCAGCGTCTCCGGCGAGGGTTCGATATTCAGCTTCGGAAAGCGGAGGCGTCCCGTTTTTTTGATGATAGATCTTCATGCCGATTTCGCCGGGAATTAACGGGCACTTCTCAACCGTTCCGGTCCTCACATCCTCCAGGGTGTAAAAGCTGATGCCGTCACGAATAGATTGAGCGTGCGCCATCTGAGCGGGGAGTAAAATCAACGCGAGCCAAAAAAACAGTTTCAAAACTTTAGCGCCCTTCATTCCAGTCATGGAGTTCTTCCAAGTGACCTTTGAGGTGAACCATATACGGCTTTTTCCCGAGGTCCATGCGACGCAGCTTCATACGCATCGATAAGGTCCGGTCTTGCCTTGCACCGCGCTGACGCTAAAATGCGCCGCGTCAGAGGAACTATGTCCGAGATTGTCACCCGCTAAACCGCTTTGAGCGGCGCAAGAGAAACGGCGATCCGCCAAATGGCGGAACCCATTCGTGCGCCCAGTTTAGTGAAAATTTCGGACGACCTTTCCATGAACATTTCGAAAGCGGAGCAAAGAACGCTCCATGCGCTCGCGCGCGGCGGCGCCATTCTCGTTGAAAAAGACAACAACGGGAAAATCATCGCGATCAATTGCGCCACCCGTGAAGGCTGGACCCTAGAGGACTGCACACTGGCCGTCTTCAAGCGGCTGAAGCGGCGGCGGCTGATCGCCTCCTCCAAGGGCGGGCCTTACCGGGCGACGCTGCTGGGGCGGCGATCGGTGCGCGCCCAGCTCGATAACAGGGCGTAAGTCCTGAGGGAGGCGCATTGTCTGTGGCTTCGGGTCTGTTAGGTTGCCCCGGCCAAGGGAGACAGATGATGCGCCTTTTTCTCACCGTTTTGCTGATGCTTGCTGCGACGCCTCTATGGGCGCAGATTCCGCCGCCCGACGCTTCGCCCTCGACGCCGGTGGATGAGGTGGCGCTGCCCGCCTTTGAGCCGACCCGTGAGGAGGCGGTGCTTGAAGGCTATGTGGACGGCGTCATCGCCGCTCATATGCGTGAGCATGATCTCCCCGCCGTGACGGTGAGCGTCGTCAGAAACGGCAAGATCGTTTTCGCCAAAGCCTATGGTGAAAAGGACGTTGACGCCCGCACTCCTGCAAGCGGTCAGGAAACAATGTTCCGTATCGGCTCGGTCTCCAAGACATTCACCTGGACCGCAGTGATGATGCTTCAGGAGCGCGGGCTGATCGATCTCGATGCGGATGTGAACACCTATCTGAAAGACATGGCGATCCCGGAGGCGTTCGGCGCCCCGGTGACGATGAACGATCTGATGGCGCATCGCGCCGGCTTCGAAGATACGCTCGCGGTTTTCACTTACCCCGATGATGGCGACATCTCGCTGACTGATGCGCTGAAAGAAACAATGCCGAAGCGTGTTTATGCGCCTGGCGCGCGCACGTCCTATTCGAATTGGGGTTCGGCGCTGGCGGCGAAAATTGTCGAAGATGTTTCAGGCATGCCCTTTCGCGACTTTCTTGAAGCGGAAATTCTGAAACCCCTCGCCATGACGCACACAACCATTGCGGCGCCGTCGCAAATGACGGAGGCGCAGCGCGCTGAACTGGCCACGGGTTACGACGTCAAAGCGGGCGCCCTGAAACCCGCCGAGTTAATGCAGATCGGGCCATTCGCGCCCGCCGGCGCCATCGCCTCGACATCGGATGATATGGCGCGCTGGATGTTATTTCACCTGGGGCGCGGCGAACAGGACGGCGTCCGGTTGATGCGCGCAGACACCCATGACATCATGTGGAAGCGCGCCTTTGACGACCGCGCCTCTGGCGCTGATCTCGCCCATGGCTTCATGACGAATATCTATCGCGGCGTTGAAACCTTCGGTCATGGCGGCGCCACCACGGCGTTCTACACCTATATGATGCTTGTCCCGGAATACGATCTCGGGGTCTTCGTGTCACAAAGCACGACGAATGACCGCGGGCTGGTTTCCGATCTCGGCCCGCTGGTGATCGATCATGTGCTGGACCGGCCCGCAACGCCTGCCAAAGCCGATCCGGCTTTTGAAGAAAAGGCCGCTTCCTTTGCAGGCAACTATTTTAACAATCGGCGCTCCTTTTCGATGTTTGAAAAACTATTCGCCTCCAGCGATCGGGCGTCCGTCGCGCCGGCGGAAGGCGGCGGGTTGACGGTCACCAAAGGCGGCAAGTCGGATCATTACGCGCCATTGCCCGGCGCACCCGACACGTTTGAAAACCGCAAAGGAGAGCGCATCACCTTCGGCCGTGGCGAGAAAGGCCGCATTACGCATTTCAGCGACGGCTCGGGCGTTCATTCCTTTGACCGGGAGACGGTTGCGACAAATGCCGATTATCTCAATCTCGGTCTTGGGGCGGCGTTGTTCTTCGCCGTGACGACATTGCTGGGCGCTTGGCGCCGTCAGGGGCGTGACGTTCCGCAGAGCGGGACGGGCGGCCTGATCGGGCTTGGCGCGATGGCCGCGGCGGTGGTGACCTTTGTCTTTGCAGGCGCAACGCTGTGGGTTCTGACAGATTTGTCGAGCCTTGGCGCTGCTGGCTTGCAGGCCTATCCGCCGGCATCAGTCGTGACGCTGCGGCTCATCGGGCTTGTTGTCTTTGCTGTCGCCCTGCTGGGAGTGGCGAGCCTTTGGCCGGCATGGCGCGCTTCCGGGTGGGGCGTTTTCAGAAAGCTCCATCACACAGCGTTCGCGATTGCGCTGGCCGGATTGACGCTGACGCTCGTCTTCTGGAATGTGATCTTCGCAGCGACGGCCTAAAGCTCAAGCCTGAAATCCGGGCCTAAAACTCCGGCATGGCGCGGCGCAAGCGCCCGTCGACGCGAACAGGATGAATGCTGGAAGCGAGTCCGGTCTTCGGGTCGGTGTCAATGACGACGCCGCAAAGGGTCGCCTCGCCATTGGCGGGGCTGAAGCGCCCGCCATTCATCTTGGTGGTGAAACGGCGCAAGGGTTCCGACTTTTCCATGCCGATCACGCTGTCATAATCGCCGCACATGCCGAGATCGGTGATATAGCCGGTGCCGCGCGGAAGGATCTGATCATCCGCAGTCGGAACATGTGTGTGCGTTCCGACCACAAGGCTCGCGCGCCCGTCAAGAAAATGACCCATGGCCATCTTTTCCGAGGTCGCTTCGGCGTGGAAGTCGACGACAACAGCGTCGATGTCTTTGCCGAGAACCGCGCCCGCGAGTTCGCGATCCACGGCGGCGAAGGGATCGTCGCAAGGATGCATGCCGATCTGGCCCTGGGCATGGACGACCAGAACGCTGGCGCCGTTTTTAGCTTCGAACATGCCGCTGCCGCGCCCGGGATTTGAGGGCGCGAAATTCAGCGGTCGCAGAAGCCGGTCTTCGCGGTCGTAAATATCGATATCGTCGCGCTGGTCATAGGCGTGATTGCCGGTGGTGAGCGCATCAGCGCCGGCGTCGAGAAACGCCTCTGCGATGTCGCGCGTAACGCCGAAACCGCCGGCGGCGTTCTCCACATTGACGATAATGAAATCGAGGGCGAGTTTTTTTCGCAAACCCGGCAGCCGGTCGAGCAGACCAATACGCCCGCTTCTGCCTACAACGTCGCCAAAAACCGCAATCCGCAAAATACGCTCCGCACTGGTCCTAACATTTCACCGCTCCGCGTTCGGTGACTATCCAGTCTAGCGGCTGATCTAGGGGGGAGAGGGGGAGCGCGTCAACTTCCTGGGCGCCAAAGGCGTAACCGACGGCCAGCGGCGCGCCGGTTTTGCGCAGTTTTTCAAGGGTCCGGTCATAATAGCCGCCGCCATAGCCGAGTCGCCCGCCATCCCGGGTGAAGGCCAGAAGCGGGATCACGAGAATATCCGGGGTCGCCTCCGGCGCGGTTTCTGCGGGAATCTGTTCGCCATAGGAGCCTGCGATCATGGCGTCGCCGGGCGTATAGGCGCGAAAGACAAGCGGGGATTTTTTTCGGGCGACGACGGGCAGGGCGACAGTGACGCCCTCTTCGATCAGCGCCGCGACGAGCGGCTCGGTGTCGAGTTCGTGGCGCATGGGAAAATAGAGCGAGACGACCGCGCTTTCACCGCGCGGGATCGACTTCATGAAATTTGCGGCCGCATGCACGCCGGCGTCCGGCCGGGCTTTCGCCGCGGCGCGCCGCTCCCCCTTCATCCGTTCGCGCAGGACGGCCTTTGGATCGAATAAGGATGCGATTGGCGGCAGCATGAATTCCTCCTAACGCCCGGCCAGCAATTGCTCGAGGGGCAAGGCGAAGCCGTATTTCACCGACCGCAAGACAACGCTGGTTTCAAATCTCGCGACGAAATTGTCCTCGGTGAACAAGCGGTTTGAAAAGGCTTCATAGCCATGTGTGTCCTTTGCGGCGACAAGCAAGCAGAAATCGAACGCGCCTGAAATATGAAAACACTGCACGACTTCTTCCGTCACGCCCATCAGCGCCCGGAAGGCGCCTATCGTGTTGTGCTTGGTGCGGATGAGCTGGACATTGACGAGGAAGAGCGACACGCCGCCCAAGGCATCGGCCGAGACAATGGCGGCCTCGCGCTCAATCACGCCGCCGGCGCGCATCTGGCGCAGGCGTTTCTGCACGGCGGAGGCGGAAAGCCCCACCTCTTCTGCAATTTCATCCGCCGTTAAGGCGGCGTTCTGTTGCATCAGGGTCAGGATTTGAACATTCGCCTCGTCAAGTTTCGCCATAATCGCGGTTAAGCCCTCACTTCTGTTCTGGTTATCCGCACATGCCGCCCAGCTTATCCGGAAAAGAGAGTTTGTGTCTGCTATTCTGGCGCGATCTTTCAAGAGATCTTGGCATTGTGCGATATTTTGCCATTTTGTGCGTTTTACGGCTCGTGGGAGGGGCATCTTCCAGCCGTAGAAAACCCGCTTCTGCTGTCAGCGTGGTGATTGTGGGCAATGAATGGAAATCGTCGACGGCGATCTCATCATGCGGCGTGGCCGCTATTCGCCTGAAAAAATACTGCAAGAAATAAGCGCCGCCCTGGCCGTTGGATTTTTTGTTCGCCCTGGACCCTAAGGTACAGGTGGGCGCCGCGTGAGAAGGGCCACGGCCCTAACCAGAGACAGCTCCCGATCGATTGGATAAGGCCCCGGGGAATGTCATCCTGACGGGCCGGGCAGCTTCTGGAAAATAGGCGCGCGGATGGCGCCCTGCAAGGGGTGTTAGAAAGCGTCGTCAACCGCGGCTGTTTTCTTGTCCTCTTCGCCGTTCATTGAGCGCCAGCTTGGATAAAGAAGACAGCCGAGGAACGAAAAGGACGCCGCCAGAAGCAGCGCCAGCGCAAAAACGCCGCCGCCGGCTTCGCCCAGCCAATTAGCGACGAGGCAGGTGCTGGCGATGATCAGATAGGGATATACGGGCGGGTCCTGCGTCATATAGCGTTTGACGAACAGCCCCATGGACGCAAGCAGCAGCGCGAGCGAATAAACGTCAAAAATCGTGAACATGGGGTCCCCCTCTCATGTATAAGGATCAACCTAGCCCGGGCTGGTTAAGGTGGACTTAACCTCGACGAAGGCTTGGTTAACGGTTCGTCGTACGAAAGGCGCGCCTGCCCGACAGGGCGCGCAGCGCATCGTGCCTAGCACGCGGTCCGCCGCTTTGCGGCGCCTTTTCTCGCGAGGCAGGCTATAATCGAGGCGACTTCAAGACGAGGGCGATTATGATGATCCGGACACTTATGGCTGCGCTTGCTGCAGCAATAGCGGCCCCGGCCGCTGCGCAGGAAACTGAAACTCCAAACGCGGCGACTGCCGCGCCGATGAGCGTCACCGCTGCGGGACTTGAGGGGCCGGGCGCGGCGCTCATTCTTGAACGGCTTCCCGATGCGCAGTTCATTCTCGTGGGCGAGGATCACGGCTTCGCCGGCTCGCCGCAAATCACCCGGGCGCTTGCCGATGCAGCGCGGGGCGGCGGCGTCATCCATCATGTTGTGGAGATCGGCCCGATTTCTGCCGACTGGGTGAGCGGCGTCCTGAAGCGCGACGGCGTCGATGGGCTTGCCGCAGCGCTTGAGGGCAAGCCGCTGGCGGCTCCGTTTCTCAATATGCGGGAAGACGCAGACCTCGCCGCGTCAATCCTGGAGAATGGCGGCGACCTTTGGGGCGTCGATCAGGAGTTTATCGGCTCGCCTCTGTTGCATCTTCAAACGCTGCTTGATCGCGCCCGGGGCGATACAGCAAAGGCGCGTCTTGCTGAATTGCTCGCCAATGAAACGGAAGCCTTCGCGACTGGCAATCAAGACGCAATGTTCATGTTTATCGCAACGCCTGAAGTTTTCGCTGAACTTGAGTCCTTTTTTACGCGCGATAAGACAGCGCTGGCGCTGATCGAGGCGTTGCGTGAAAGCGCCGATGTCTATCAGGCCTTTGCGCGCGGTGAGAATTATATAAGCAATGTGGATCGCGTCGCGCTGATCCGACGTCAGTTTCTTGACGCGTATGGAAGCGCGCGCGGGCGAGCTCCGCGGGCGATCTTTAAAATGGGCGCCAATCATCTGGGGCTGGGCACCACGTTCCTGAACACGTTCGATATTGGCTCTCTGGTTGAGGGCGTCGCCGCCGCCAATGGGCGCTCCGCCTTGCGCATTGTGATTTATCCGCTCGCAGGCGAAAAGACACAGATCATGCCCTCAGCAGACGGCGTTTTCAAAACCGTTGAACACTCTGGTGAGGAAGCCTCCGAGTTTCTGGAGCTAGCCGGACTGACGGCGAAGGATATTCCGCAGGACGGCTGGGCGGTGATTGCGCTTGAACCGCTTCGGCGCAGCCTCGGCCAGAAGAAAATCAACTCGCTTTCCCCGGAAGCCAAATTCATGCTGCTCGGTTATGATTTTCTGGTGACGACACGCGGCGCCAAAGCGGCGACGCCGCTCGCGAACTAACCGGTGTAGATATAAATTCCGATCTGGGCGGCGCCGTAACTGCGGCGATCCTCCTCCGTGAAGGCGTCGACAGCGACCGGCGTTTCATCGGCGCCCTGTTCAACGATCACGATGGCGCCGGGTTTCAGCCAGCCTCCGGAATGCAGGATCTCCAGCGCCGGGACACAGAGGTCCTTGCCATAAGGCGGGTCAAGAAAGGCGAGCGTGAAAGCCGGGCCGACCCCGGCGGGTTTGGAGCCGAGGTCGGCGGCGGAGCGGCGGTGAATGCGGGTCGATCCGAACAGGGCCAGCGCCTCGATATTATCCCGGATCGCGCCGCGCGCGCCTGCATCAGTCTCGACAAACAAACACCAGTCTGCGCCGCGCGACATGGCCTCAAGCCCCAGCGCGCCCGATCCCGCGAACAGATCGATCACCCGTGCGCCTTCAAACGCGACATCGCCGCGCGAGGTGAGAATGTTGAACAGCGCTTCGCGCGTGCGCTCCGCCGTGGGGCGGGCGACCATGCCTTTGGGAGCGATGATTTTTCTGCCGCTGAATTGTCCGCCGATGATGCGCATGAGAGCCTTTTGGGAAAAGCGCTCTCTTATCAGCAAGCTCCACGATCCCGCAATCGTCCTTGGGTCTTTGTCATGGGGCCATTGCCCTCAGACCATTGCCCGGCGCGCGGTTTGGAGCCACGATGAAAAAAAGAGGAGTCTCATGAAAAACCAGATTGCAGCTTTTGCTGGCCTGCTTGGCGTTTTCTCACTGGCCACAGCCATGCCGGCCGCCGCCGAGAATGCGCCCGTCGTCTATCATGCGTCATTTGAGAACGCGGCCCATCACGAAGCGCGGATCACCGCGAGTTTTCGCGATCTCGCTGAAGGGCCGTTTGTGTTTCGCATGTCGCGCGCCTCTCCCGGGCGCTATGCGCTGCATGAGTTCGCCAAGAATGTTTATGAGGTCAGCGCGGTGGACGGCAAGGGCCGTGCGCTCAAACTTGAACAGCGCGATCCCTATAGCTGGCGGGTCGAGGGGCATGACGGCGCGGTGACGGTTTCCTATACGCTCTATGCTGATCGCGCCGACGGCACTTATAGCCAGATCGATCGCACCCATGCGCATCTCAACATGCCGGCGACCTTCGTCTGGTCCGAAGGTCTGGAAGATCGCGCCATCGAAATTTCATTCGCGACTCCGAACGGGCGCTGGAAAGCCGCGACGCAATTGCCGCCTGCGGGCGGGCGTTCGCGCTTTACCGCTCCCAATCTTCAATATCTCATGGACTCACCGACGGAGCTTAGCGATTTTGATCTGCGGTCATGGAAACTCAGCGACGGTCAAACGATCCGCCTTGCGATTCATCATGACGGCAACGCCGATGATATGGACCGCTATGCGCAGGAGGCGAAAAAGATCGTCGCCGAGCAGATCGCTATTTTTGGTGAGGCGCCGAAATTCGATCATGGCGTTTACACCTTTATCGCCGATTATCTGCCGCACATTTCCGGCGACGGGATGGAGCATCGCAATTCGACAATCATTTCCAGTTCAAACGGGCTTTATGAGTCGGACTTTGCGCAGATCAGCACTTTGTCTCATGAGTTTTTTCACGCCTGGAATGTGGAGCGCATGCGCCCGGCGGAGCTGGAGCCGTTTGATTTCGCGCGCGCCAATCCGACGCCGAGCCTGTGGTTCGCTGAAGGCTTCACCAATTATTACGGCGATATCGCGCGGGCGCGCAGCGGCGTGACGCCTGTCGATGACTATCTGGACGATCTCGCCGGTACGCTGACATTCATCATCAATGCGCCGGGACGCGAAGTGGGTTCGCCGCAATCGATGTCGCTCGAAGCTGCGTTTGTCGATGCGGCGCGCGCTATCGATCCGGATAACCGCGCCAATATGTTCGTCTCTTATTATCCCTATGGGGAAGTGATTGCGGTTGCGCTCGATCTCACCTTGCGAACGGAGTTCGAGAACATCACCCTCGACGATTATATGCGTCACATGTGGAAGCTTCACGGCGTCACAGAAAAACCCTACACCCATGACGATCTGCGCAAAGGGCTGGCCGACGTTACGGGCGACGCCGATTTCGCGGCGGCGTTTTTCGCCTCCTATATTGAAGACGGGGAGTTGCCGGATTTTGCGCCGCTTTTCGCGGAGGCGGGCTTCAAACTCGAAGCCGCCGATCCGGAAAAGGCCAGCCTCGGCGGGGTCTCGTTTGAAGAAAAGGGCGACGCCCTTTTCATTGCATCGAACACATTGACGGGAACGCCGCTCTATGAGGCGGGGCTTGATCGCGGCGATGAAATTTTGAGCGTTGGCCGGTTCACGATCGACAGCGAAGATGAATACGAAAAGGCGATGAAACGTCACGAGCCGGGGCAAGAGGTCGCCATCCGTTTCCGGAGCCGCGGCGAAGAGTTCACCGCCAACGCCACTTTCGCCACAGATCAAACGCTCAAGATCACACCCTATGAAAAGGTGAAGATGGACATCACCGACGCGCAAAAGGCGTTCCGCAAAAGCTGGCTGAAAACTGAAATAAACCCCGACGAAGAAGACTAGCGCAGGGCCGACGCTTTCGCGAGTTCCTCGTCGACCTTCACGCCTTCCTCTGCGCGCGGTTTCGACAACCGTGCAAACAGCAGGAAGGAGACCGGCGTCAGGAACAGGGTGAAGATGGTGGCGAAGCCGAGGCCGCCGAAAATCACCCAGCCAAGGGCTGCGCGCGCCTCGGCGCCAGCGCCTGAACCGAAGATCAGCGGCAGGCTGGCGAGCAGCGTCGACATGGCGGTCATCAGAACTGGCCGTAGGCGCGTCATCGCTGCGGTTTCAATCGCCTCGCGAATGCTCAGGCCCCGGTCGCGTAGCTGGTTGGCGAATTCGACGATCAGAATGCCATTCTTGGCCATGATCCCGATCAACAGCACGAGCCCGATCTGGCTGAAATAATTGATGGAGCCGCCGGTCAGAAGAATGGCGTAGATCGCCGCTGCGAGGCCGAACGGCACCGTCACCATGATGATGATCGAGCTGACGAAACTTTCAAACTGCGCCGCGAGAACGAGGAAGACGATGATCGCGGCGAACCCGAAGACCAGGAGGGTTGTTCGGTTCGAGTCCTGCAAAATCTGCGCTTCACCGAGCAGTGTGATCGATTGCGCGCCGGTGAGCACGTCGGGGGCGATCCGGCGCAATTCGCGCACTGCGTCGCCAAGAGGCGCGCCTTCGATCAGGCTTGCGGACACAGGCACGGCGCGGCGGCGCTGTTCGCGCGAGAGGTTTGCGGCCACGGCTTCTTCCTGGATCGTGGCGACCGAAGACAGCGGCACGAAATCGCCGCTTGCTGTGCGCACATAAAGATTGGCGAGGTCGGTCGGATCGTTTACCGGCTCGCCGCCGGAAGAGACGAGAATATCAATGATGTCATCGCCGACAAAAACTTCGGCGGCGCGGAATTCATCCGCCATCGCCTGAATGGTTGTAGTGATCGCGCTTATGGGAACGCCGAGCGAGGTCGCCGCTTCCCGGTCGATGCCGATGGAGATCTGCGGCTGCGAAACCTGAAAGTTGAGGCGCGCATCAGTGATGGTGGGGGTTTGCTGGAGTCGCGCCGCGATTTCCTCCGCCGCCGCTGCGGCGCCTTCATAATCATCGCTGACAACAGCAAATTGCAGGCCCTGTCCGCCGCCGCGAATGCCGAGGGAATTGCCGGAGCGAACGAAGACAGTCACGCCTGCGATATCGCCGACAAGCTGACGCACTTCGCGTTCATAATCCTGCTGTGATTTTTTACGCTTGCTCCAATCGGGCAATTTGATCAGCACGAAAGCGCGGTTGCCGCCGCCGACGCCATTGATCGACATCACCGCTTCGACTTCACCGTCATCCACCAGGCCTTGAAGGCGGGTTTCGATTTCGAGCACCTTGCGGTCAAGATATTGGAAGCTTGCTCCCTCCTGACCCGAGATCAGGGCGAACACCCGGCCGCGATCTTCCGTCGGCGTCAGTTCTTTCGGCGTCATGGAGAAGGCGGTTACGGCGCCCGCCGCGAAAACCAGCGACAGGACCGCCGGAATGATCGGGCGCTTGAGACAGGCTCTGATCGCTGGACCATAGATCGCGGTCAGCGGACCCGCCGGTTTTTTCGGCGCTGCGGGATCGTCGCTGTCGAGATTGGCCATTTCTTCACGGAACTCGCGGCCGAGTTTGACGGTGAGCACCGGGCACAAGGTCAGCGCCACGATAGAAGACGCCATCACCGCGAAGGCGAGCACGAAGCCGAATTCGGAAAACAGCGCGCCTGCCTGTCCCGGCAGGAACGAGATCGGAATGAAGACAGCGACAAGCGTTGCGGTCGTCGCGAGAACGGCGAACACGATTTCGCGCGTGCCGAGAACCGCCGCCGCGCGTTTGCCCGCGCCCATACCGCGCCAGCGCTGAATGTTTTCGGTCACCACAATGGCGTCATCGACGACAAGGCCGGTCGCCATGACGAGCGCGAGAAGGGTGATGATATTGATGGAGAAACCGGCGAGCCAGAGCGCGGCGATGGTGCCGAGCAGGGAAATCGGAATGGTGACGGCTGGAATAATCGTTGCGCGCAAGGATCTGAGAAACAGAAAAATTACGATGACGACAATGCCGGTCGCGAGCAGGAGGCTTCGGAAAACCTCGGTGATGGCGGCGTTGATGAAAATGGAATCGTCGATGGTGACGTTAACTTTCACGTTGGTCGGCAAGGACAAGGTGAGATCGTCTATGGCGGCCTGCACATCCTTTGAGACCTGAACGGTGTTCGACTGCGCCTGACGGACAATGCCGATGCCGATGCCCGGCGCGCCATTGACGCGCGCGGTGCGGGTTTCGTCCTCAAAGCCCCATTCCACAATGGCGACATCGGAAAGGCGCGTTTCGTCATCGAGCCTCAGGGCGCCGACCTGCTCCGGCGTTTCCGCAGAGGATTCCGCGCGGATCAGGAGCTGCTGGGAGGAATTGCGCAACCGCCCGCTCGGCGCCGATTGTGCGGCCCCGCGCACGACCCGCGTCACATCTTCGATAGTGAAGCCGCGCGCCGCAAGCGAAACCGGCATCACGCGCACACGGATGACGCGGTTCTTGACGCCATAGGCGTCAGCTTGCGCGACGCCTTCCACGCCCTGCAGCCTGGGCAGAATGACATCGTCCACGAGGTCCGCAAGATCGCCCGGGTCCATGCCGTCGGCGGAAACCGAAATGCGCATCACCGGGGAGGCGTCGGTGTCGGCCTTGATAACCTGCGGTTCCTCTACGTCTTCGGGCAGTTCGTCGGTAATCGCTGAAACAGCGTTCTTTACATCTGTCGCCGCGACATTGATGTCGACGCTTGAGGAGAACTCGGCGGTGATCCGGCTCTGCGCAAAGCTCGATGAGGATGAGATCGCGCGGACACCGTCAACTTGCGCGACGGCGCCTTCGAGGATCGCGGTCACTTCCGCGTCGATCGATTCCGGCGAGGCGCCGGGATAGCTGGTGCGAATAGAAACAACCGGCTGGTCCACATCGGGAAGCTCGCGCACCTCGACACCATTGAGTGCGGCGAGGCCGGCGATCATGATCAGCAGGCTGACGACTGTCGCGAGAATTGGCCGTTGAATGAAGATGCCGACAAAACCGCCAGAGGCGGTCTTGTCCGGTCCGGAGGCGTTGGAAGGCTTGTCGCTCACCGGGCTTATTCGCTTCCGCCTGCGGCGCCCGGGCCGGCGGCATTGGTCGCGCCAGCGCCCGTGGACACGGGGTTCTGCGTTGTCAGGCCGGGTAGGGGCACGCCGCTGCGCACCCTGTCGGCGCCTTCCCACACCACCACTTCGCCGGGATGAATGTCGCCGGCGACCAGCACGACATCATCGGTGCGCTGCAGGATGGAGACATTGACGCGCATCGCAACGCCTTCGGCGCTGCGTTTCCAGACGAAAGGACCTTCGCGGTCCCACTGAATGGCGAGGCCGGGGATTGAAACGGCGGGTTCGCCGCGGCTTGTGGTTGAAACGGAGAAGATTGCGCCGGGCAGCAGCGCGTTGTCGTCATTGGCGAAGGTGGCTTCGACTTTGAGCGTGCGTGTCTCCGCGGCGACGCGGCTGTCGATGGCGCTGATGACGCCCTCATGGGGCGCCGAGCCGCCGGAGGCGAGCTGCGCTGTGACAGGCTGACCGATTTCCACGGCGCGCGCCGCTTCCTGCGGGATCGCGAATTCGATGATCACCGAGGAGGTGTCGTCAAGCGTGGTCACCATATCGCCGGCGCGCACATAGTCGCCCGCTTCGATTTCGGTGAGGCCGATGACGCCGTCGAAAGGCGCGCGGATGGTGCGCTGCTGCACGGCGAATTGCGCGGCGCGCAGATCCGCCTCGATGGTCTTGTAATTGTTGAACGCGGCTTCAGCCTCAAGTTCCGAGGCGGCTTCGGTGTTTAAAAGATCCTCATAGCGCTCGGCGTTCTGTTTCGCGATCGGGTATTGCGCTTTTGCGCGCTCTAACGCGATGCGCTGTTGCTCATCATCGAGACGCAACAGGACGTCGCCTTTGGCGACCTGTTTGCCCGGGGCGATGTTGACCTCAGTGACGATGCCCGTCGCTTCCGATGTCAGCGCCACGCTTTTGAGCGACCGGCCCTCGCCGATGACGTCAAGGGTCTTGCCGACGGCGGCGGCCTGCGCTGCGGCGACGCTGACGGCGGGCGCATAGGCGCCCCGGCCCGGGCCTCCGGCCGCGGAGGCTCCGGGCGCGCCACCCGCAGATGCGCCGTCGCTCTCACGCCCCGACAACACAAAGGCGGTTGCGGCGGCGCCGATAACGAGGCCGATCAGTGCGCCGGCGGCCAGTGAACCCGGCAATTTCATCAGTTTCGGTCTCCAGTCCGGGCCAGAGGGGCCCCGGGAACGACGATATGGCTAATATAGAGTAACGTATGAAGTCTTACGATCCGTCTATCGAAACGGAAGATCCGCGCTCCAATGCCGCTTTTCATACTGTGCAGATGCACAAAACACAAAGCAGGAAAGGAAATCTCCATGTCCTCACGCCGATTTGAACACTCCCGCCGCGCCATTCTCGGCGGGGCCGCGGCCCTGGCGGCGGCCTCCGCCGCCAAATCCCAACCCGCAAGCCCCGCCAGCACTGCGCAGGACCTTTCCGGCCGGTCGGTGCTGATCACCGGGACGAGTTCGGGCTTCGGGCGGCTGACGGCGCTGCATCTGGCGCGCCTTGGCGCCACGGTGATCGCCTCCATGCGCAATTACGATGTCGGCAAGCGGCCTGAGGCGCAAGAGCTCGCCCGCATCGCCAAAGACGAACAGCTCAAGCTTCATCTGGTTGAGATCGACGTCCTCGACGAGGGGCTGATCGCGTCAGGCGTCGCCCGCGCAGAGGAGATCGCCGGCGGCCCCCTTGATGTGCTGGTGAACAATGCCGGAGTCGGTCTCAGCGGCCCGGTGGAACTCGCCGACATGGAGGCGACGCGCCTGATTTTTGAGACCAATTTGTTCGGCTATCTGCGCATGGCGCGCGCCGTTTTGCCCGGGATGCGCGGCAAGGGCGAGGGGCAGGTGTTCAATGTCTCTTCCCAGCTCGGGCGTATATTGATCCCCGGTCTCGGCATGTATTGCGCGACGAAATTCGGCGTCGAAGCGATGTTCGAAACCATGGCCTATGAACTGGCGCCGTTCGGCGTTGAAGTGACGATCATACAGCCGGGCGGCTATCCGACGAAAATCTGGGAGAATGGAAGCCGCTACACGGATGCGCTTTTTGAACGCGCCGATGACGACCGTCTCAAAGCCTATGACGCCCATGTCCAGATGGCGCGCGGCATTCTCAGCGGAGAATATTCCACCGACGCCAATGACGTGCCGCGCGCGATTGCGGAGACCATGGCGATGCCCGCCGGAACGCGGCCCTTGCGCCGTCCGGTGCATCCGAACACAGCGGCGACCGATGCGGCGAATGCGGCCATGGCGCAAATTCAGGCGCAGGTGCTTGGCGGCGGCGCCTTCAAGAGCTGGCATGACGCCGTGACCGATTAAACCGCAAGAAACGGGTGGCGCGCCGTCGCGCCGCGACTACCGTCGCGGCGCAAAAGACAAGGAGGGCATGATGATTACCTGTTTCATCAAATATGAAATCGACCCGTTCAAGAAAGACGCTTTCGAGACTTACGCCCGCAATTGGGGGCAGGCGATCCCGCGTTGCGGGGCCGATCTCATCGGCTATTTTGCGCCTCATGAAGGTTCAGCGACAACTGCCTATGGCGTCTATACGCTGCCCTCGCTTGCGGCGTATGAAGACTACAAGGCGCGGCTGGCGGCGGACCCGTTGGGCAAGGAGAATTACGAGTTCGCCAGGACCGAGCGGTTCATCACACGCGAAGACCGCATTTTCCTGAAGCTAGCTTCCGCGCCTCACGGGTCTTTGAAAGCATTTTAGTCGGATGAAGGACATGAACAGCAACGAAAAAGCCGCCGCCTTTCGCGCCCTGCATCAGGCCGGAAAGCCCTTTGTCATTCCGAACCCCTGGGACGCCGGATCGGCGCGGATGCTTGAAGGGTTGGGCTTCAAGGCGCTGGCGACGACGTCGTCGGGTTTCGCCATGACCCTGGGCCGCAAGGATTACGGTGTGACGCGCGAAGAGGCGCTGAGCCATGGCGCCGCCATCGCCGACGCGGTGGAAATCCCTGTGAACGCCGATCTTGAAAATGGCTTTGGGCTGGCGCCGGAAGATGCTGCTGAAACAATAGCCCGCGCTTGCGCGACGGCGCTGGCGGGCGGGTCCATTGAAGATTCAACCGGCGAGTCTCGAAATCCCGTCATCGAAGATGATGCGCTCGCCGTCGCGCGCATCGAGGCCGCGGTGGAGGCGCGTAACCGGAGCGGCCGGGATTTTGTGCTGACCGCGCGCGCCGAGGCGTTTCTTTACGGCAATTGCGACCTCGACAAGGTGATTGCGCGGCTCAACGCCTTCGCTGAGGCGGGCGCGGACGTACTCTATGCGCCGGGCCTGCCGGATATGGATGCTGCGCGCGCCGTCTGCAAAGGCGTTTCGAAGCCGGTGAATATTCTCATTCTCGGGGCGCTGGCGAAGCATTCCGTTGAGGACTTTGCGAGGGCCGGCGCCGCGCGGCTTTCCATTGGCGGCGGGCTCGCCTGGAACGCCTATGGCACGCTCGGCGCCGCAACAGAAATGCTTACCGAAGGCCGTTTCGACATGCTTTCCGCCAATCGCGACGGCGCCAAGAAAATCGCGCCATACTTAAAAGCGTGACTTTCCCGCAACCGTGAACGCCGAGTGACCACGGCCCCCTTTCGCCGTGGGACCAGACCGGCTAAGGACGCCGTCCCTCCAGTGATGGAGGACGGAGAGAGTATTCGTGACGACAACAGTTTCCATGACGCCGGGCGCCGAAAAGGGGCCCTGGCGACGCGAATTTTTCGCGCTCATGGCCATCGGCTTGCCGATGGGCCTGACTCAGCTCGTCCAGTTTTCCATTAACACCGTCGACATTTTGATGATCGGGCGGCTGGGGCCGGAACCGCTCGCGGCCGCGGCGCTTGGCATCGTCATATTCTACGTCTTGTTCGTCGCCGGCATGGGCCCGGCCATGGCGGTGTCGCCCATGGTGTCTCAGGCGCTGGGCGCTGACGAAAACGATACGCGCGATGTGCGCCGGTCTGTGCGTATGGGGCTCTGGCTTGTCGGCATCTGTGCGCCGATTGCGTCGCTGATCTATTTCTTCGTTGAAGAGTTCGCGGTGATGACCGGCCAGCCGCCGCAAATCGCGGCGCTTGCAGAGCCTTATGTGCTGGCGTTGACGCCGGGACTGCCCTTTGCGCTCGGCGTCATTGTGCTGCGGAACTTTCTCGCCGCGATTGATCGCGCGCGGGCGCCGCTTTACGTCATTATGCTGACGACGCTGATCAATGCGTTTCTCAACTATCTCCTGATCTATGGCAATTGGGGTTTCCCCCGGCTCGAGCTTGTGGGCGCGGGGATCGCCTCATCGATCTCCCATGCGTTCGGGTTCTTCATGCTCGCCGCCTATATCGGCTGGGAGAAACGCGCGAAGACGTTCGAACTTTTCCACAATTTTTTCAATCACGACTGGCCGCGTTTCGCCGAAGTGGCGCGGCTCGGCTGGCCGATTTCCATCACCATCGGTTTTGAGGCGATGCTGTTCAACGCCGCCGTTTTTCTGATGGGCCGCATCGGCGTCAATGAAATGGCCGCCTATCAGGTTGCGCTGAACGTCGCCGCGATCGCCTTCATGATGCCGCTGGGCCTTTCCATGGCGGGATGCGTTCGTGTGGGATTGATGGAAGGCGCGAAAAACCGGCAAGGCGTCCGCCGCGCCGCCGCCATGGCGGTGACATGCAGCGTCGGCGCGATCATGATCGTCGCTATTCCGGTGATGATCTGGCCGATGACGATTGCAGGGTTTTACCTTGAACCGGGCGACCCCCATAATGGGCGGGTCCTGGGGCTGGTGGCGTCATTTTTGCCGATTGCTGCGGCCTTCGCGCTGTTCGACGCCATTCAAGTTGCGGCGGGTCAGGCGCTGCGCGGCCTTAAAGATGTCCGTATACCGATGATCCTGACGGGGATCAGCTACTGGGTTGTCGGCTTTCCGGTTGCGTCATATCTCGGCCTGTCCACGCCGCTTGGCGCCGTCGGCGTATGGTGGGGCCTGCTGGCGTCGCTCGCGGCTGCGGCAACCCTGCTGGGCGGGCGATTATGGCTGATCACCCGCGATTAAAGCCGGACCACATATTCCTTGCGCGTGGTCTCGATCACCTCCCATGCGCCTTTAAAGCCGGGGCGGATGATGAAGCTGTCGCCGGGACCGACGCGCCGTTCTTCGCCGTCTTCCCCGGTGATCACTGAAACGCCGGAGAGAATGCGGCAATATTCCCATTCGTCATATTCGATGCGCCATTTGCCCGGCGTCGATTCCCAGACGCCGGCGTAAAGTCCGCCGGGCTGTTCCTCCATATTCCAGGTCTTGAATTTCGGATCGCCGGAGATGATGCGTTCCGGCGGCGGGGCGCCGTCTTCGACGACAATATTATCGATGGAAAGGTCGAAAAGGTGCGTGGTCATGATTTACTCATTGTGCTCAACAAAGGCGTCGAGGTCCGGCATGAAGGGAATGTCCGTATCCGCCGGTTTTGCGCCAGCGGCGGTGAGCATGGCGTGAGCCTGTCCGCGATGATGGGTCTGGTGATTGAAGAAATGCGTTATCAGCACCCAGCGCGCCATGGTGAATTCTTTGTTCACAGCGATCGGAGTCCAGGTGAGGTCGCCCTCAAGATCGGCGGCGGTGACGCTATGGGCCCATGCCAGGATCTGCGCATCGGTCTTGCCCCGTTCCGCGCGCAGGATCTCCCAATCCTCAATCAACCGCGAGGAGTCAGCGATCTTCATGTTTGGCGCGGGCGCAGGCGTGAACCGGGAGAGCCAGACCCGGTCGCCCCAGAGAATATGGGACAGCGTGCCGTGGATAGAGTTGAAAAACGCGCCGCGATCCAGATGGCGCGCCTCATCGCTGAGGCCCGCCGCGGCGCCGTACAGGCTCGTATTTTGCCACTCATTATAGGCCGCCATCAGGCGCAGATAGGCGGGTGAGATCATGGTTGTTTCCTAAAAGGGCGCTCCGGTCGCGTCACAGAGAAATTTCATCATCGGCTTTGCGTCGGCGAAGGCGGCGGCGACATCGTCCACAAAACCAGGTTTTTTCGCTGAAGCCGCCTTTCCCGGCGCCATCGCGAAAAAGCTTTTGCGCTTCAAATCTTCGATCATCGGGTGATCGCCGTCAAAGCCGCGCGGCGGGCGGGTCAGCGCATCACCGCGCAGATCGCCAAAGCGTTTTGTAAAAGCGGCGCCAGTGGTCGCTTTCTTCCATGCGGAGGATTTATCCCGGATCGCTTCGCGGATGGCCAGCAGAGACGGGGAGGGCGGCGTCCAGACGCCGCCGCCATAAAAAATCTCGTCCGGATCGAGATGCACGTAAAAGCCCGGCGCGTGGGCGTCCTTGCCGAGCGCATGGCGGAACTGCACCGCGCCATGGGTTTTGTAGGGGGCCTTGTCCTTCGAGAAGCGCGTGTCCTTATAGATGCGAAACACCGACCCGCCATTCAGGCGCGGATCGGCGACAATATGTTTTGAAATCTTTTTCAGTTTCGGCGCCATCGCTTCCACAAAAGCCGCGAGCGGCTCCTGCACGCTTTCCCGGAATCGCGGCTTGTTGTCATTGAACCATTCGCGATTGTTATTCTCGCGAAGCTCTTTGAAAAACTTGAAATAGTCGTTCGGCAGGCCGGCGAATTCACTCATCATGCGTCTCCGGTATGGGACTAGGCGAGAATTTGGCTCGCCCGTTTGTCGGCGGCGATTTTGGACTCCTTCAGGCCAAGGCCGGTATGCTCACGGATGACCTTGATCGCCTCGATTTTCTTCTTGTCCATTAACAGACGATCCACATCAGACTGAATCGACGGGGAGAGAGAAGCAAATGCATCCGCCGCCCTGGTTTCTTCGGCCATGCGCCGCGCCTCGCGCGCTTCCGGCGCCTCGCCGCTCTTGGACATGCGGCCTATTGTGAACGCGACATAGGCGAGGAAGGCGATGAGGAGCCATTGCTCCATGGAAAAGTCGAACATGGCGGACAAGCCTCCGGTTGCGTCATAAGGAGGCTAGCCTGCTTTCACCGGCCTGAAAACGCATAGCGGCGTCAGGCGGCGGCGTTGCGTCTTTCAATTTTTGAGTAGTGCTCTTTCAACAGCTCCGCATTGCGGAGATTGGCCTTGAAGGCGAAGTCGAAGAGATCGCCGAGGATCGGCACCGCGCCGAGAATGGTGTCGGCAAGCATGTTATAGACCATACGCAGAACAAGGCCGGGCCCCGCGCCCGCGCGCCGCGCCTCCCAGATCAGATAGACCGACATCAGTCCGGCGACCGCGTCGCCAATGCCGGGGATAAGGCCCAGAATACTGTCCCAGCCGAAACGATAGCCGAGGCCGGGAATGCGATATTTGGTGTCGAGGAAATCGGCCAGCCACTCGACCCGCGTCTTCGCCGCCTCGTGGGGCGGGACGACGCGCTCCAGTTCCGCCGCCCGAACGGCGGCTGTGTCAGTGGTGCGGTTAGGGCTCATGGCGTCCTAACACCGGAGGCGCCGGAGCGTTCCCGCAAAGCCCGTCAGGTGAGCAAAAGCGCCAGAACATTGCGCGCCGCAATGATCATCAAAACGACGCTGCCCGCCGCGAAAACCATGAAGCGCGGCATGACTTTTCTCAGGACAATCTGGATCAGCGAGTGGACGATGCGCAGCGCCACATAAATCCACGCCAGCATGATGTTGAGCCCGTCTCCGACGCCAACCAGAAAAGAATATGTCGCCAGCGCATAGAAAATCGTCGGCTGTTCATGCAGGTGATTGTAATTGTCGGCGATCACCCTCGCTTCTATCGGCAGGGAGTTAAGCGAGCCGGGATGAATGGCGTCGTCCGGGTTGATCTTGGCTTTTTGCATCGCCGGAATACGCAGCGCATACATCCAGCACCAGACAATCAGGGTCCAGACGATCAGGGCGAGAACGGGGGTGAGCATGGTCATGGATGGGCCTCCCTTTTTCGCGCAAATCTATCATGCGTCGCCGGATGCGAAACCGGCTTTCGCAGCCGCGTTTCAGGGCCGGGGAATCTGGCGGGTCTGCGCGACAGGCTTGGTCAGCAGCATCACGCCTGTGACGGTGAGGACAAGCGCCAGCGCTTGTGGCGGGCCGAACGGTTCATGCAGGATCAACGCGGCCGCCAGTGCAGTGGAGGCGGGGCCGATGCCGCCGGTTGCGCTGGTCAGGCCGGGGCCGATCCGGGCGATCGCCTCGGCGATCATCAGGCCCGGCGCCACCGTACACAAGACGGCGAGGAAAACACCGATCATCAAAATTTCCGGCGAGAGCGGCGCTGTTTCGAAGGCTGAAATCGCAAAGCTGTGAATGAGGATCGGAACCGCCGCGGCGCTCATAGCGATGCTGATAAACAGCGGTGAACCGAGTTTCGTGATCGCCGGTTTGCTGGCCGTGACATAGAACGCGAAGAGGACTGCGGCGGTGAAAACAAGTCCCGCGCCGAGCGCCGCGTTCGGTCCGGCGTCCTTGAATTCATTCAACGCCAGCAGCGCAACCCCGCCATATGAAAGTAACAGCGCCAGCCCATGACGCCAGGTGATGCGGTCGCCATAAGCAATCCACGCAAACAGCGCGACAACAGTCGGATAGAGAAACAGGATCAGGCGTTCGAGCTGCGCCGAAATGTATTTGAGCCCCGTGAAGTCGAGCCAGGTGCAGACATAATAGCTGAGAACGCCAAGCGCCGCCGCGGTCGCGATCAGCCGTGGCGCCGGTTTCACCTCCCTGCGTTTCGCCGCCCGCCAACCGATCCACAGAAAAAACGGCAAGGCGATGCCCATGCGCAGGGACATCATCTGTTCGACATTCGCGCCTTGTGTGAAGGCGATCTTCATTGCGACGCCCTTGAGGGAAAACAGCGTCGCCCCGGCGGCGGCGAGCGCCAGGCCGGATGTATGTCGGAAAGAGGGATGCACAAAACGCCTCGAACTTGCTGTGAAGTCGTTTAGTTTAGTTTCACCAGCAATGGTAGGGCGGGGCGGCGCTGTCGCGTGCAATCACGCCGCCCGCAAGGGATTAGTCTGACGCGGTCTCGCTGGCGCAGGCGGCGGGCGCACTGACCATGAACATGCCCGCATTCATTGATCCTTCAACACCGAGTTCGTCGCGAAGTTCTTCGGTTGTTTCCATGTCGCCAGTGATGCTGGCATAGGCGAATTTGCGTTCGATCGGCGTCAGGTCCGCCTCGGCTTTTTCGTCGATGCATTCGCAAATCTCTTCGGGAACATTAAGCGCCTCGCCGCATGCTTCTGCGAATTGTGCGCCTGTGGGGCCATCATCTTTTTTGGCGTTGTCGCCGCCGCAAGCGCTCAGCGCCAAAGCGGCAAGCGACGCGAAAAACAAATGTTTCATTTCTTTCTCCTTAGAATGTCGGCTCATCTATTGCGCCCGGGGCGCCGTCGCCGGCAGCCCGTCACGCCGCGTTCGAATGTTTCTTGAACTCGATCCGCGAGATTGCGCGGCAATGGACCTCGTCGGGCCCGTCGGCGAGGCGAAGTGTGCGGATGCCGGAATAAACCCGCGCAAGGCCGAAGTCGGTCGTAACGCCGGCGCCGCCATGGGCCTGGATCGCGTCGTCGATGACTTTAAGCGCAACGCGCGGGGCGGCGACCTTGATCATGGCGATTTCCTGCTGCGCGGCCTTGTTGCCGACCGTGTCCATCATCCAGGCGGCTTTAAGCGTCAAAAGCCGCGTCATCTCAATGTCGATGCGCGCTTCGGCGACGCGCTGCTCCCAGATTGAATGTTTATAAATCGGCTTGCCGAACGCCTCGCGCGTCAAAAGCCGCTTGACCATTTTCTCAAGCGCGACTTCAGCGGCGCCGATGGTGCGCATGCAGTGGTGAATACGGCCAGGCCCAAGGCGCCCTTGCGCAATCTCAAAGCCGCGCCCTTCGCCGAGGATCAGGTTTTCCTTTGGCACGCGCACATTATCGAGCTCCACTTCCATATGGCCGTGGGGCGCGTCGTCATAACCGAAGACCGGAAGGTGGCGCAGGATTTTCACGCCCGGCGCATCGGACGGCACCAGAATTTGCGACTGCTGCTTGTGGCGGTCCGCGGTTTTGTCAGTCTTGCCCATGACGATGAAAATCTTGCAGCGCGGATCGCCGGCGCCGGAGGACCACCATTTGCGGCCATTGATGACATAGTCATCGCCGTCTGCGGTGATCTCGGTTTCGATATTGGTGGCGTCGGAGGAGGCGACGCGCGGTTCGGTCATCAAAAAGGCGGAGCGGATTTTCCCGTCGAGCAGCGGCTTCAGCCACTGCTCCTGCTGCGCGGGGCTCCCGTATTTCATCAGGACTTCCATATTGCCGGTGTCGGGCGCGGCGCAGTTGAACACTTCCGGCGCGATGTGGCAGCGGCCGGTCAGTTCCGCGATCGGCGCATAATCTGCGTTGGAAAGGCCGGGGCCAAATTTCGGGTCCGGATGGAACATGTTCCACAGACCTTCGGCTTTGGCCTTTTCCTTCAGCTCTTCGATGATCGGCGGGACTTTCCAGCGGCCTTCGCCGGGACCAAATTCCGTATGCTGACGTTCATAGGTTTCATCGCCTTCATAGACATATTTATCCATGAAGTCGGAAACGCGTTTCAGATAATCCTTGCAACGGTCGGAATAGGCGAAATCCATGACGGCGGTCCTTTTTCATACGCATTATGTTTGGCGCGCATGATAGCGCTCGCGCCGCTGAGGGAAAGCTGCAAACGCAGTTAGCGCCGGGCTTTGAAAAAGGCGCGCAGCATGTCGCCTGATTCATCGGCGAACGGCCCGGCGACCACTTCAGGGCGCCAGTGACAGGTGGGCTGTTCAAAATATCTGGGTCCATGCCAGACGGCGCCGCCCTTGGGGTCGGAGGCGGCGATCACGAGGCGTTTGATGCGGGCGATGGAGATCGCCCCGGCGCACATGGCGCAGGGCTCAAGCGTCACATAAAGCGTCGCGCCGGTGAGGCGATAATTGCCCAGCTTTTCGGCGGCGGCGCGAAGCGCGCGAATTTCAGCATGGCCCGTGGGGTCATGCGTTGCGATGGGGGCGTTCCCTGCGGCGGCGAGGATCTCGCCCTCAGCGCTCACCAGGACCGCGCCGATGGGGGCTTCGCCCGCCTCGGCGGCCTTGCGCGCCTCATCCAGCGCGCGGCCCATCAACGTCTCATCGGTCTCCATGGCCCGCCTTGTAGCGGGCGGCATGCGGCTGCGCCAGTTTCGCCTTTTTCCTTTTCGCCGATAATGTGCTACCGGCGCGCCTCACTCAGAAAGACCGCTCCATGGCCGACCTTAAAGACACTGATGGCGAACGCATCGCGAAGTTTCTCGCCCGCGCCGGCGTCGCTTCGCGCCGGGACGCCGAAAAGCTTATCGAACAGGGAATTGTCACCGTCGACGGCAAGACCCTGACGACGCCCGCCTTCAAGGTGACGCCGGCAATGGACATCCGTGTGGACGGAACTCGCGTCGGCAAGCCGGAAAAGACCCGGCTCTGGCGCTATCACAAACCCGACGGCCTTGTGACGACGCATAAAGACCCGCAAGGGCGCCCGACGGTTTTCGATGGTCTCGCCGGGCGTCTGCCGCGGGTGATTTCCGTGGGGCGGCTCGACCTCACCACCGAGGGGCTGTTGCTGGTGACCAATTCCGGCGCGCTCGCCAGAAGGCTGGAGCTGCCGTCAACGGGCTGGGCGCGGCGTTATCGTGTGCGCGCCCATGGCCGCGTGACGCAAAACAAGCTGGACAAATTACAAGACGGCGTCGAGATCGAGGGCGTTCAATATGGGCCCGTTCGCGCGACGCTGGATCAGGTGCAGGGCGGCAATGTCTGGATCACGCTGTCGATCAATGAGGGTAAGAACCGCGAAGTCAGAAACCTGATGCGCCATCTCGATTTACAGGTGAACCGCTTGATCCGCGTCGCCTATGGGCCGTTTCAACTGGGCAAGCTCGGCAAGGACGAGATTGAAGAGGTGCCCGGCAAGCAGTTGAAAGAACAGCTCGGCGCGAAGATTTGCGAAGAAGTCGGGCTCTAACTTTTCGACGTGGGCGCCGCGCGAGGCTTGACACATCATCGTCCCGGCAGGTTAGATTTTCAAATCGTGTTTGGTGCAGGGGCGGCGGCGGGTTGCCGGCGTAGGCGGGGAAATACATGTTTGAAGACAGGAAGCTGACGACGCTTCAAAGCTATCAATGCTTTGAGCCGGTCGAACATCTTGATTTTGGCGCGGAGACGAAAGCCTCCTATCTCGATCCTACTGGCGGGGTGTGGTCGATCCCGACGGCGATGGCGGCGCTGTTCGACGGGGTCAGAAAGCTTGATCAGCATGGCAAGAGACTGCGGCGCATCAACACGCAAATCGCCAATGACATTCAGCACAAGGGTGAGTTCGCCTCTGTCATGGGACACAAGATCACCATGTGGATGAAGATGTCGAGCGCGGCGGGCGCGTCCTGGGACGACATCCTGCAATTGCTCAAAGACATTTATGTTGAATATGACGCCAATGGCGAGGCGCGCTCCTTTGAAGACTGGGAGTCCTGCCGGGAGCAATTTTACGAGACTCTGTCGAAACGGGACAAACAAAAAGGCGACAAGGTCACGCAGTTTTACCGGCGCGTACGCGTCTCGCTGAACAAGACCGACAACGAGCTCGCGGATTCGGTGAAGTTTCTGGCGGCCGCCATTCAGGCGGCGAAAAACCCGAATCTGACGCAAGAGCGACGGGAAGCGGAATTCGGGCGTTTCGCCGGGCTGCATATCAAGGCGCTCATCCGCTCCCTCGAGCATTTCGGAGATATGTTGAAGGGCGCCGAAACGGCGTTGCGCGCATTTGACTGAGATCATCAACCTCAACCGCTTCCGCAAAAAGAAAATCCGTATGGAGGCGGAAAAACGCAGCGAGGAAAATCGCGCGAAATTCGGCCGCACAAAAGCGGACAAGGAAAGCGCCAAGGTCAAAGACGATCTCGAAAAGCGCCGCCTTGACGGGCACGAAATAAAGCCGGAGACGCCATCCGAATAATCCCTAACGGCGAAACTATTTCTTACGAGGGCTGTTCTTATCTGATGGCCAAAACGCCCGAAAAAAACCGCCCCGCCTCCAATGAGCCTGCTTTTTTGCGGCTGTCGCCGCGCCATTGGCGCCGCCTGCCGGGGCGTATTTTCGCGCAGATCAACAATGACCGCATCGGCCTGACGGCGGCGGGAATCGCCTTTTACGCGCTTCTGGCGATTTTTCCGGGCATTGCTGCGGTGGTGTCTTTATGGGGGCTGGTGGCGGACCCGCTGACCATCTCGCGGCAGATTACAAGCTTTGCGCCCATTCTTCCCAGCGATGTCGTGCTTGCCCTGCGCGCGCAGGCGATTGAAGTGGCGAGCAGCGACGAAGGGTCCATCGGCCTCGCGCTTGTAATCAGTCTTCTGGTCTCGATCTTCAGCGCCTCGCGCGCGATCAAGGCGATCATGCAGGCGCTCAATATTGTCTATAATGAAAAAGAAACGCGCGGATTTTTTCTGTTCAATGCGCAAGCCTACGCCATGACCTTCGCAGTTATGGTCGGCTTTGCGACAGCGCTCGCCGCCGTAGCGCTCGTTCCTGTGGTTTTCCGGTTTGCTGGAATAGATTCTGTGCTCGGGCCTCTAATCGGATTTATCCGCTGGCCGATCTTATTCGCAGGCGCATGGGTCGGCATTGCGGCGCTCTACAAGTTTGCGCCGTCGCGCAAAACGTCCGTGTGGAAATGGATGAGCCCCGGCGCCGGGGCAGCCGTGATTTTGTGGCTAGTCGCGTCGGTCCTGTTTTCTGTCTATGTCCAGAATTTTGCAAATTACAACGAGACCTACGGCTCGATCGGCGCCGTCGTCGTGTTGCTCATGTGGTTCTGGGTGTCGGCTTTTGTTTTTCTGGTGGGCGCTGAAATCGATTCAGAGATAGAGCAACAGGCTCATCTCCGGCCAAAAAGAACGGCGCCCGTTGAGGGGGCGCCGCCGCAACATTAGTCAGGATTTCGTTAAAGCGCTTCGGCCGCTTCCGTCGTCGCCTGTTTGGCGTCGCGGTCCATGCGTTTCATGGCCTTTTGCAGTTTTTCAAAGGCGCGCACTTCGATCTGACGCACGCGCTCGCGCGACACGCCATACTCCTGGGATAATTCTTCCAGCGTCGATGGATTATCTTTCAGGCGCCGCTCGGTGAGGATGTGCTGTTCACGCTCATTCAAGGTCGCAAGCGCCGTTTCGAGCAGCCCCATGCGCATGTCATACTCGTCTTCATTGGCGAGTTTGGCTTCCGGATTGACAGCGTTTTCGTCCACCAGCCAATCCTGCCATTCGCCGCCGCCTTCGGCGTCCTTGCCCATGGGCGCGTTGAGCGACGCTTCGCCGCCTGACATGCGCCGGTTCATGGAAATGACGTCGTCCGTTGTCACGCCGAGTTTCGTGGCGATGTGCTCCACCTGCTCAGGGCGCAGATCGCCATCATCGACCGCTTCGATCTGGCCTTTGATTTTGCGCAGATTGAAGAAGAGTTTTTTCTGCGCGGCGGTGGTGCCGATTTTCACAAGGCTCCAGGAGCGCAGCACATATTCCTGAATGGACGCGCGGATCCACCACATGGCGTAGGTCGCGAGACGGAACCCTTTTTCCGGATCGAATTTCTTTACCGCCTGCATCAGGCCGACATTGCCTTCGGAAATGACCTCGCCGATCGGCAGGCCATAGCCGCGATAGCCCATGGCGATTTTCGCCACGAGTCTCAAATGCGAGGTGATCAGTTTTTGCGCCGCTTCCGGGTCTTCATGCTCGGCGAACCGCTTCGCGAGCATATATTCCTCATCCTTTTCCAGCATGGGAAATTTGCGAATCTCGGCGAGGTAGCGCGAAAGACTGCCTTCAGGCGTCAGGGCGGAACCAGTGGTTGTCAGTGCATTGCTCATCAGCGCGGGTCTCTCCTGTCAGCGCCAGCTGGACGGCTAGCGCATATTCTAACACGGGCGCGGCTCTTAATGTTCGGTTGAATTGCCCCAAGGATAGAGCGCCTCTTATCGGACGCCTTTGTGGCGGATATAGGAAGAAGCCAGCGAATATCCAAGGGGTTTTCTCATAAACCGCTGTTTTTCATGATATTTTATTGATTTTTCCACGTCGTGTGTCATCTGGTTTTCCGCCAGAGTGGACCAAAAAGCCAGTGAATTTCGGTCGCGTCCGGGCACAATGACGTGAGCCGCCGTCTGGCCTCAGGGCCGTCAGGGGGTTTGAAAGCAGCGCCCGCGCTCTTAAATATTCCTTGGACGACAGGAAGTATGAGGCTTTTTAAGTTGGATCGCCGACATTTAATGAAAAGCGGGCTGGCCGCGGCGGTTGCTGGTCCATGCCTTATAAATGCAGGCGTTATGGGCGCGGGCGCAGCATCGGCCGCTGAGCCCGGTCTTGGGTCGCCGCTCGTCAAGCTGGCCAAACGGGTGCTGGAGCAAAGCCAGGGCCGCATCGTCCATCGCGATCTGGTGGGGCTGGCCGATTTTTCCGCGCCTTCCTGGCGCGCGCGTTTTCATCTCGTCGATATGGTCAGCGGTAAGGTCTCGTCATTTCTGGTCGCGCATGGGCGCGGCTCCGATCCCGGCCACACTGGCAAATTACAAAAATTTTCAAATGAGATCGGTTCCAATGCGACCTCCGCCGGGGCCTATCGCACCGGCGTTCAGTATACGGGAAAATACGGCGCCTCCATGCGGCTCGATGGTCTTGATACGGAGAATTCCAATGCGCGCGCCCGCGCCATCGTGGTTCACGCCGCTTGGTATGTGGGCGACGACATGATCAAAAAATATGGAAAACTTGGCCGCAGCGAAGGCTGTTTCGCCTTTTGCGAAGCCGACCGCACCGAGGTCGTCTCGCGGCTTGGCGAAGGGCGCCTTTTATATGCTGGAAAACTCTGACGCTTAGAGGTTTTCGGGAAGCGCCGCATCATTGGCGCTTTCAGGACAGGCTTCCTCAATCAGCGACTTGATGGGATCGCCGCCTTCAGCCGGCGCGCCGCCGAACCGGGCGAGCAAAGGCGCATCCAATCCATAGGCGTCAGCGTAAAACGCGACGGCGCCATCCTCTGCGGCGAAAGCGGTGAAATAGGATACGTACACCGGCAGCGGCGTATCAAGATCGATTTCCACTGTCCGTCTTTTCGAAAGAATGTCCTTAAATTCATCGTCACTGATCGCGTCGCCGAGCAGGATGCGGGCAAAGCCGGTCGCGTCCTCAACCCTTATGCAGCCATGGCTGAGGGCGCGGGGTTCGCGCTGAAACGCGTCCTTTGAGGGCGTGTCATGAAGAAACACCGAATAGGGATTGGGCATGACGAGCTTCATCTGGCCCAGCGCATTGGCGGGGCCCGGTTTTTGCCGCACGCCGCCATCGGTTCCCAGATAATAGCCAAGGCGTTTTGCCCGCGCCGGGTCGTTCTTTAACAGCGCGCCGACGCTCTCCCGCACGATGCTGGGGGGTACAAACCAGGTGGGGTTGAAGATGACGCCCGTGACAATCGCTTTCAACTGCGGCGTCGGAAGGGCTGGCGATCCTGTAACGACGCGGCGGCGGGCGGTTATTTTTCCACCCCGCACAAGCATTAGTTCGAAGGCTGGGACATTGACCAGAATATAATCCGCACCAAGATCATGCGGCATCCAGCGCCAGCGCTCCATGTTGAGCCGCAGGCGCGCTTTCTGTTCTGGATCGAGCCCTTCGGCGGCTAACGCCGCTTTCAACTGACGGTATTGCGCATGCCGCGGCGCGAGTGTGGCGAAAGCCTGCGCGAAGTCGCCCGTGTCAAAGGCTTTCTCTTCTAATGCGGCAAGTGCGCCAGGATCTGGCGCGTCGTTTTCCATGCGCCAGCCGAGACGCGCCTCGGGCGGCGTGAGGCCGCCGCTCAGCTCCGCCGCAACCAAGTTGAACACGGCGCCGGCGCCGGTGCGAATTAACGCGGGATCGTTCGCCGTCATAGCGGCTTCAAGCGCAGTCACCTCATAATGTGTTTCCGGCACGCCGTCCGGGCCCAGATTTTTGACGGCGGCGATCAGGGCGCTCGCATCCTTGCGGTCAACGTCTGGAGCGATCACAGCGTCAGTTTCGCCAATCGACGCGAGCGAACAGGCGGCCAACAGCGTGCAGGCGATGATACCGGAAAAAATGGCGGCGAATATTTTCAAATCGGCCCCGCGTCCCCAAGCGTTTCTTATAGCGCTCGTAGCGCCGCCAGCAATATTTGAAAATCTTCCGGCGCCGGGGCCTCAAAACGCATGGTCTCGCCGGTGATGGGGTGCGCGAAGCCGAGCACCTTGGCGTGGAGCGCCTGACGCCTGAAATTGCGGATGGTTTCTATGGCGTGATCGGCCGCCGGTTCGCCGGGTTTCAGGCCTGACAGGCCCGGCCCCCGCCCATAGACCTGATCGCCGATCAGCGGGCAGTTGATGGAGGCGAGGTGGACGCGGATCTGGTGTGTGCGGCCGGTCTCCAGCGTGCATTCGATCAGCGAAGCGAGGGCGTCGCCTTTCAGTTTTGCGCGCGAGCGGCCAAACGCCTCGATCACCTTGTAATGGGTCACGGCGTGCCGGGCGCCGTGTTTGGGAATATGGGCGTCCTGTTCCTCGTCATATTCCCAGGCGTCGACGACCGCCATTTTCGTCCGGTCACGGACATTTCGCCCGAGCGGCGCGTCAACGGTCCCGACGCCGGGGCGCGGCGCGCCGACAGCAATGGCTTCATAGACGCGGTCGATGTCATGAGCGGAAAAGGCGGCGGACAAGCCCTGATGGGCGGCGTCATGTTTGGCGACCACGAGAAGGCCCGAGGTTTCCTTGTCGATGCGGTGAACGATGCCGGGCCGGCGCGCGCCGCCTATGCCTGAAAGCGTCTCGCCGCAATGATGGATCAGCGCATTGACCAGCGTGCCGGACCAGGCGCCGGGGGCCGGGTGCACCACGAGGCCCGCCGGCTTGTTAACGACGATGAGGTCATCATCTTCGTAAATCACATCGAGGGGGATCGCTTCGGGCAGCGGCGCCGGGTCTTCGAGCGGCGGCGGGATCAGCCGGTATTCCTCGCCTTCGCGCAGTTTCCATGACGGGGAGGTGAAAGCCTTGCCGTCGCGGGTGAGCGCGCCGCTTTCGATCAGTGTCTTCAGCCGGGTGCGCGTCAAACCGCTGATTTTCTCAGCAAGCCATTTGTCGAGGCGCGCGCCGGCGGCCTCTTCATCCACAAGAAGGGTGTAGGCGCCTGTGTCATCAGGCGCCCCTTCTGACTTGAGGGTTTCGTCATCACCGGTCATAGAGGGGGCGGTTTAGCTGGCAATGACCGCATCCGCCAGCCCCAGCCTTTCAGGAGCGACGATCCCCTATGAGCGAGACCCAGAGCGAGAACACGCAACCACAAACAACGCCTGCGCCCGATGCGGGGCTGGGCGGCCTCGCCCATTCCATCGGCACACGCAATCTCTGGCTCATCATCCTGACGATGCCGGCGGTGTTTCTCGTTGCGGTGGCGGCGATCATCGCAATTTTCGGCAAACCCAAAAAAGACGAGGCGGAGCTTGCGGCGCCGGTCGCGGTTGAGGACACCGCCGTGGCGGAGACGCCGCCTTCCGATAGGGCCGCGCTTGCACTCGCCCCCGGCGAGGCCGCCGGCGCCATCGCGCTTGACGGCGACCGCCTTGCGGTGCGCATCTCGGGACCGGATGGCGAATGGGTGTATGTCTACGATTTAAGAGACGGTGCGACGATCGCCAGGCTTCCAATCGTCATGACACCAGTCGAATAATCAGAACTGCAAGGCTTCAAATTCCTGTTGAAAGCTTTCCAGCTCCTCTGGCGTTGCTGATAGAAGCGTTACCGCCGCGGTAAAATCCGCTTTTAGTTCTTCCATATTGGCGGCGTATATTGCGCGTGCAAAGTTTCGGTCTTGCTCGGAGATTTCGAAATTTGGCGCGTGATAGCAAACGTTTTGACTCGCGTTTTGATAATACTCTGCTTCCAGAGAATAATTCATCACGGATTTGGGATCGTAAGCGGAAGCCTCGACCGCTTCGTAAGCGGCCTGCTCGAAATTTTTTTCAATTTCCTTTTCCGACCATTTGTAGGGAGGTTTGGTAAGTTTGTTCTTGACCTTGTCCATAAGTAATTGTGCGGCGCAATTGACATTTGGTGATTGATGCTCATGCAGTAGACCAAGGGCGTGGCCGAATTCATGAAGGACCAGTCGGTTGAACTCTCGTATTTCGTAGCGCCGCTTATGAATATCGCCAAGGCTCATGGTTTCTTCATATGTCGGGACTGAGTTGGCTCGGTTCCCGACGAGAGAGTAGAAGCGCTGGTCACCGAAGTCGATACGAATGTCGGCTGTTGAGGGGCCCCCATGTTCGCTGCAAAGTCTAATAGCGAAGTCATCACCAAAATCGAATTCGATCGTGGAGCCGCTCACTTCCCACAGTCTTGCGACGTCAGCGATTTTTTCACGCAAATCATAAGTGGGATTTGCCTTATCCATGACGCAAACCCGGATGGCTTCTGCCCGCCACCTGGAATGTCTTTCATATACGGACTGAATGGTTGTCATGGCGAAAGCGCGCTGGGCGTCGGTCAGGTTTGATTTAGTTGCCTCATCCTCCAATTGCAGGAAAAATTCGCGCGCCTTGACGTCGGCTTTACTCGCCGGATGTGACACTTCGAGGAAATGCCCAGGAAACATCTCATCGTCACTCTCCTCCTGAGCAAGCGCCGGAGCTGCACAAGATATGACGCCAGCGGCGGCTAAAAGTACGGAAAAAGAGGTCTGTTTCATTCTGATTAGTCGCAGTATTCGGAAGAACCATTTTCGGCATCAAGCAGGATGCACGCTTTCTTGCGTTTCATCCGGGCAATCTCTTTCGCGATCTCTGTTGTCGCTTTGTCGAGCTCTGCTTGGGCTGTGGCGACGGCAATTTGTGCGTCCAGTAAGTCTTTTTCTTTCTTTTCTGCACCTTCCGGTTTGACGGCGTTCGTAATCGTGGAGGCGATATCCTTTTTCGTGCCTTTCAAGAACCCTGCAATAAATTTGGCTGCGTCACTTGGTTCTTTTACTTGAGTGTTTTTTACAGTGAACAGGACCGGCATTAAGTTCATCAGTTCAGTGTCGTTTTGATAGGCCGCCAGGGATTCCTTCGTGATGCCTGGAATCTTCATCCAGCCGCTTTTGTCGCCTTTAGCGCCTTTTGCAAAATCATTCGGCGAAACGGTTGTTCCCGCGCGTACTTCTCCAAAATTCAAGGAGGCAAGCATATACCGTTCTGAGTCAGGGGTTTGCCCCGGCCCGCTTAAAGCGAATGAATATGTTTGGCCTGGGTTCCTGGCGCTGCTGTTGTTGGTGCGATCAACATGCAAAAACTGGCTGCGAATGCGCATAGCTGTCTTGTCGTCAGATGCTTCGAGTTTTCCTTCGTAAAGGGAATATATTTTATCGGCCGGAATCTGGATTCGAAAATCAGCAAGTCGCTTCTCTGCACCGCCTAGAGTGAAGCACGATCCGGAATTATCATCCGCGCACTTTTCCAAATTCAACATATACGGAAGTTCAGCACCGGTGCGCGGTCGGAATTTAGGATCGAATACCCGTGCATTTGATTTTAAGAATTGTCCCGTAACGACAGTGACACATGAAAATTTCGGGTTTAGCGTTGGAAACCTTGCCGCCGTCGGCGTATCGGCCTCTCCGTCTTTTTCGGTTGCGGATTCTTTGCTCTCCGGGGCTTGGTAAAGGTAGAAATATTCGTTGCTTTCAAATTCGTATTTGCGGATTTTGGTCAGCTCCTCTGCGGCCTGATCAAACACAAAATCAATAATATACGGCAATACAATTCCGACGAAAGCGCCAAGAAAGTTGGCGCCTTGCGCGGGTTCTTCATATTGTAGGATGCAGGAGTCGGTCAGATAGGCGCGTGTTTCGATGGATGTGTATAGATCGTCCTGCGCACTGGCTGGCGTGACGGCGATGAGAGTTGTGAATGACAAAATTGTGGCGGCACAGGCGGCCATTATGGTTTTCGAGCGCATCAGCGCATCCCCCCTAAAAAAGTAAGTTTGAACGCTGAATACAGATCGCCGAAAGGCAATTGAAGCTTAGGTGAAAATATAGATTTGGTCAAATTTCAGAAAAGCTAGTGATTATTTATATTTAGTAGTCTTCAAGAATAGTGTTCTGTGTGAATGCCATCACTGGATAGGAGCGCCGTTAAAGCGCGTCGAAACTTTGCACCATGCGCAAGCGCAAATCGCGATCCGGCATCGATCCTGACAGCGCGCCCATATTCTCGCGCATGTGATCGACCCTGCGCGTCGCCGGAATGGCTGCGGTGATCGCCGGATGCGAGATAATGAATTTCAGCAGAAACTGTGCCCAGTTGGCGGCGCCGATTTCCGCTGCGATCTCGGGCAGGGGATGGCGCTTTGCGGCGTTGATGACGGCGCCTTCACCGAAGGGGCGGTTCGCGATGACGGCGACGCCCTTTTCGTGCGCCATTGGCAAGAGCCGGTTTTCAGCGCGCCGGTCGGCCATATTGTAGGTAAGCTGAATAAAATCGATCGGATGATCGCGGAGGATGCGCTCCATTTCATCATAGTGATGACCTGAATAGCTGGTGACGCCCACATGAGCGAGCTGGCCTTCGGCTTTCATGGCGAACAGGGTTTCCAGATGCGCGCGCCAGGAAACAAGATTGTGCACCTGTAACAGATTGAAACGGTCGACGCCCCAGCGCCGCCGGCTCTCGTCGATTTGCGCCGGCCCCTGCGCGCCGTCGTCGATCCAGACCTTGTCAGCGGCGAAGGTCCGGTCGGGACGGCCGAGTTCATCAAGCGCATGGCCGATCACCGCTTGCGACGTTCCATACATGGGCGATGAATCGATGACCGCGCCGCCAAGCCGGAAGAACTCGCGCAGCACCTCCGTGCGCGCTGCGCGCAACTGGGCGTTCGCGCCGACATCGAAGGTGAGCCAAGAGCCCATGCCGACCGCCGGGATCGCAATCCCGGTGGAGGGAATGGTTTTGTAAAGCTGCTGTGGGGGCTGCGCATTTGCAAAGGCCGGGACCGCGAGCGCCGCCGCCGCGCCTGTCAGAACGGTTCGGCGATCTGGCGTTGATGCATTCATGGCGGAACCCGATTGCGGAACTTTCCGGCGAAAGAAAATCAGACCTGCGGCGTTGTTCTGGGTCAATCCGGTTTATCGCCCCGTCTGTGCGTCTCGTCGCTTAATTGCTTTCGACTTTTTCTCAGGTCATGTGCTTTTGCGAACCTTGGGGGCTTGAAAATAAACAAAAGAACTTTATTTTGTAAAGTGAAGATGAGGGAGGCGGCCATGAGCACCAGCGACGAGGACTATCTGAAACCGGGCGGATCGGCGCTGGCGAGCGATCTCGCCTATGTGCGCAGCCTCGCCGAAGAGGGGCGCGACGCGCCGCTGGTGGGCGGCGTTTATTATGTAATCTGGGGCGGGCTGATGGCCGCGGCTTCGCTTTGCGCCTATTTGATCCTGACCGGCGTCGCGCCGATCCGCGGCGTTCCGGTGATTGCGCCCTGGATTGTCGCCGGACTGATTGGCTGGTGTGCGTGCCTGTTGATGAGGCGCATCACGGGGCCAAAGCCCGGCGCCCTGACCATGGGCAATCGCACGGCGCAAGCAGTCTGGTTTTCCGTCGGGATTTTTGTGACGGCCTTTTGGGTGGGGCTGATGATTGTCCATGACGATTTCACCCAGTACGGCGTGCCGCGCTATTTTCTGTTCAGCCTGATGTTTCCTATATCGTTTGGCGTTTACGGCGTCGCATTTTACGCAACCGCAACGGCGGCGCGGCTGTCCTGGCTCAAAGGATTTGCCTTGCTATCCTGGGGCTTTTCAGTCGCCGCGCTTTTTCTTATGACGAGCAACTATCAGTTTCTCTTGGGCGCGGCGGGTTGTTTTCTGTGCGCGGGTCTGCCGGGACTTTTATTGATGCGCCAGGAACCGAAAGACATTGTCTGATCTATGAATGGCGACCCCGACTTTGATTATCGCGAGATCGACGACATCATCCACGGGCGGGTGCGCCTTTCCGTCATGGCGTTTTTGTCGGGCGCGGGCGCGGCGGATTTCAATGAACTGAAAGCGCGGGTTGGCGGCACCGACGGAAATCTGTCCGTACACCTTAGAAAGCTCGAAGACGCCGGTTATGTGAAGGTCGAAAAGGGCTTTCGCGGCCGGCGTCCGCAAACCACGGTGCGCTTTACCAAAAAGGGACGAGAGGCGTGGATCGCCTATATCGCCCGTATGGAAGATTTGCTGCGCCCGAAAGCGGCGGAGTAATCGTTATTTCTTCGACGACAACAGCCGCGAGATCAGCCAGATCGGAATGACGATCCCGGCGCCGATGACGAGATAGGTGAGCAACGTCAGAACCACCTCGCCGACATTTTCTCCCAGCATCCCGATGAAATCCTTCACATTGTGAAAGATCCCGCGCCAGAATTCTGCGACCCCAATGCCCAAAACTGAAAAGACCGCGCCGACAATGATCGACGCGATGATGAGTTTGATCGCCGTTCTTCCGGCGCCGCCGCCAGTTATCCGGTCTTTGAAGGAAGGTTCGCTCATCGCTGCTTTCCGCTGCCTGCATACTGTCTGTAGCGAATTTAGGCGTGAATGGCGCCATGTTCAATCAACTTGTCAGCCGCGGCGTCAGGGCCGCCATTCAAAGCGCCAGCCGATTGAGAGCCGCCAGTCCTGATCGAAACCAGGGACCGGCTGGTCGAGCGGTCGCGCCAGTTCGATCTCCAGAACGCCTTTATCCTCATAGGCGGCGCGCAAGCCAGCGCCAAAGGAGCCGAGATCGAAACTCGCCGTAGCGTCCGTGAAGCGCGAGAAGATGTCGCCTGACGCATAGTCGGTGAAAATGTAGATTTCGCTTTTTGAGAAGTCGCCGCCGCTGATCGGGCGCCAGGCGTTTTCGGCGGAGATCCCGAAACCGCGATCGGCGTTCAACAACGCCGTTTCAAAGGCGCGGCCCCATGGCGCGCCGCCGATGGAAAAGCGCTCATTGGCGGGCAACAGATCGTCGGTCCATTGCGCCCCGCCGGAAAGGCGCAGGAACCCGCGCTCGCCGATGCGGCGGGTCAATCCCGCCTCGATTTCTGCCTTGGTGTATTGCTCTTCTCCAATCATGGGAGAAACATCGGCGCCAAGCGCCGCGAAGCCTTGGGCCACTTCGCCTTTGAGGCGCAGGCCAGTGCGCTCATGATTGTCGCTATAGCTTGCAATCACACGCGCCGCCCGCGTCTGTTCGGTGGCGATCAGCGATCCGAAGGCGGCGTTGTCGCTGTTCACCGCATCGAGAGACGCACGCGTTACAAGATTGCGTTTGTAGGAGCGGATCACCGGCATGGTGAGCGCCAGGTTGTAAATCTGCGCATCGCCTTCAATCACGGTCGTTGCGGGGCGCGAGCGCACAATCGTCGCGCTCGCCTCGGCGCGCAGGCCGGATGTGCCGATGGGTGTCGAATGAGAAAGGCCCGCCTGAAGCGAGTCCTTGAAATTCACCGATGCGGCGAGGCGCATGGTGGTCAGATCGCCGTCGCGCAACAGGCGGTAAGCTTTGCCGAGGGCCGATAGTTGTCCGTCGCGCACAAGCCGCGTGGTGCGGTTGGAGAAGCCGGCTGTCAGAGTCGGCTTCTGGTAATCCAGCTTCATGTCGATATCGATCGTCCCCGGTTCGGCGCCATAGCGGATGACAGGTTCGATTTTCAGGCCGGGTATGTCGCGGGTGAGCGAGACTGTGCGTTCCAGCGTCGCCTGCCGCGTCGGCGTATCGCGCTTCAACCGCTCGGCGTAGGCGGTGACCATATAGTGATTGCGGCCATCGGTTTCGCCCGAGAAATTGACGTTGGCGACGCGGCCCTCGGCGGCGCGCACGCGGATGACGCCGTTCTCGAAGGACTGGTTCGGAATGATGACAGTAAAGAACGCGATGCCTGCGTCTTTATAGGCCGCGCTCATATCGGCGGCCATTTTCGAGAGAACCTCTTTTGTCGCCGTCCCGCCGATAAAGGGTCTTGCGGCGTTGGCGACGGCCTCGGGAACCTCGGTGCCTTCAAAGCTGACGCCGCGAATGAGGAAGGGTTCGAAAGGCTCTGCGTCGCTGCGGACTTCCTGAGCAGGTTTTTCCACATCGCCCGGCCGCAAGCGCTCTTCCTCACCGCGCGCTGCCGGGGAGGACAGTGAAACGACAAGGAAGAGCGACAGAAGGAGCGCGCATGCGCGCACCATCATCCGTGAACGGAGGGCGGGAGAAAACATGAAAACCCCAAGACAGCAAAGGCGGGAAGGGGCGGCGCGCGGCGCGGCCCCTTCAAAAATGTGTGTTAGTTGTTGCCGAGAAGGCCGCCAACCAGACTGCCGCCAGTATCGACGGTGTCTTCCAGCGTTCCTGTCGGGTCATCGAGTATGCCGCCAACAGTATCGGTGAGGTCGCCCGTGATATCGCCGGTCAGGCCGCCGCCAATATCGCCCGTAAGGTCGCCTGTAAGATCGCCGACCACATCACCACCGAGGCCGCCGACGGGCAGGACTTCGGTTACGCCGGTCGTCGACGCCAACGCGCCGCTGAGAACGCCTTCAGGGTCAGATGTTACAGTCTGGTCAAAGGTAAGGAGCTCGCCGCCAGAACCTATGCCCAGGGTTACCGCGTCTCCACCCTGCTGTTCGCCCGCAAGAAGGCTGACGCCGAGGAGCGAGTCTCCATTCCCCAGAAGGGTGGCGTCCGTCAGCGATGCGGTGATGACGTCGCCGAGCACCGCATTGGCGTCAACGAGAGAATAAAGGTCTCCGGTGTCGGTCTGTAACAAGGTCTGACCAGTCTCGTCCGCAACACCAATTATCGTTCCGGTGATTTCATCGGCTTCGGGCGATATTCCACGGAGGAGATTTCGCGAGGTGCCGGCGATGATCATGGGGTCAGTCTCACCGATATTGATGCCGCCGTCTGCGCCATCGGCGCCGGCCGGACCTTGGGCTCCCGCCGGTCCTTGCTGACCTTGAGGGCCTTGCGGCCCTGCTTTTTCAATGCTGCTTGTCTGACCGAGGGTCGAAACGCGCGTCGTGCCATGCGAACTGCATGCGGATACAGCAAACGCGCAAGCGCATGAAAGCGCAAGCGCGCGTTTAAGTGAAAGAGGATGGCTACGTGACATTCAGATGCTCCCTTGCGGCCTTGCTTTTTTGACCCTGAAAGGCGTTCGCCGCACAAGGTCTGATTGAATCATGTTCCGGGAGCGTACGGCATTCGTGTTAATTCCAATTCAAACCGTATACGGAATTTCATCAGGAATTTGCGGCATGCAAAACATTTTCTGAAAATTGCGCAAGAATAAACCGGCTTGACAAGCCGGATTTCTGCATGGTGAAAAATGTTCTGTTATGCGGGATAAGCGCCTGATCATCAGGAATTTCACAGGAAAAGTCTGATGATCAGCTGCGTTAAAGCGCGCCCGGCGCTAGGCCGCGTTTTCCATATAAACGGAGCGGCAAGGGAAGGGGATAGAGACGCCGTCAGCGTCAAAGCGCTGTTTCACGGCCTTTGTCAGCGCCCATTTCACACCGAAATAATCGGCGCGGTCCATCCATACGCGGCAGAGAATATTGACGGAAGAATCGCCGAGGCTGTCGACTTCGAACACCGGTTCCGGATCGGCGTGAACGCGGCTGTCTTTCTCGACTTCCGATTTGATCAGCGTCATCGCCTTGTCAATGTCGTCCGCATAGGAGATGCCGAAGATGAGATCGATGCGGCGCGTGGCGTATCCCGAGTAATTCGTGATGACGTCATCGAAGATCTTTCCATTGGGAACGATGATTTTCTTGTTGTCGGGGGTCGCCAGTTCAGTGGTGAACAGGCCAATATGTTTGACAGACCCGGCGACGCCTGCGGCCTCCACATAGTCGCCGACATCGAAGGGGCGGAAACCGAGCATCATCACACCTGACGCGACGTGACCGAGCGTTCCCTGAAGCGCCAGACCGATAGCGAGGCCGGCGGCGCCGATGATGGCGGCGAAACTTGTGGTCGGCACGCCGAAAATGCCCAGCGTCGTGATCAGGACCAGCGCGATCAGCCCGTAATGCACCAACGAAGATAAAAAGCCTTTGAGCGTTTCGTCGATCCTGCCGGACCGTCCGAGGCCTGCGGCGACAAGCTTTTTGACCCGGCCCGCAACCCAGAGGCCGACAATCAGCACAATCAGCGCGCCGACAACGCTCGGCAAATAGGCGGCCGCTTTTTCCGCGAGCCCTTCGAGGAAAGTCACCGCCATGTCGAGATTTTTATCAGCGCCTTGCGCTGCGGTCGTTTGTGCGCCGTCTTGCATGATCGTCTCCTTGCTGTTCATCGGGGATATAAAGCGATCCGCCGCAGGGGCAAATTTTTGCGCCCCAATAAGTTGATCGGCGCGCGGGAAATTTCATCATATCTGTTGAATTCGGGCATGTTTTCCAGTGTTGGTGAATAGTTATCCACCACTTCGCCAGCGGCCTTAAGATGCGCGCAGTTGAATTTTGCGTAGCTTTCGGAGCCGGTTGATGGAGCAATCTCCCCGCCTTTCCCTTTCCTATGTGGCGCCCAGTCAGGCGCAAAAACATGTGACCGTGAATGAAACCTTCCGGCGTCTCGATGCGCTGGTGCAGGGCGTTGTCTTGTCGCGGACGACAACGGCGGAGCCGGGCTCCCCTGCGGACGGCGACGCTTATATTTTGCCGTCCGGCGCCAGCGGCGCTGCGTGGGACATCTACGCAGAACACGATCTCGTCGCCTATCAGGACGGCGCCTGGGCGCGGATTGCGCCGTTTGAGGGCTTGCGTCTGTGGGTCAGCGATGACGATGAATTTGTCGCTTTTGACGGCGCCGCCTGGGGCGCGATCACAGGCGGGTCACCGGAAACAGCGACGAAGTTCGGCGTCAACACGATAGCCGATGCGACCAACAAGCTCGCGGTGAAGTCGGACGCCGTGCTGTTCAATCATGATGACGTCACGCCCGGCTCGGGCGATTGTCAGGTGAAAATCAACAAGGACACAGCGGGCGATACCGGCGCCCTGCTTTTTCAGACAGGCGCATCGGGGCGTGCAGAATTCGGTCTCGCGGGCGATGATGATTTTCATGTGAAGGTGAGCGCAGACGGGGCGGCATGGACCGAAGCGCTGATTATCGACAAGGATAACGGCTATGTCGGCCTTCTCGGCGCGCCCGCCGCGCATCTGCATATTCAGGATACGGATGCGGCGCTGCGACTTGAGGATACGGCGGGAAGCCATCTCCAGCTATCCGATGAAAGCGCCAGTCAGGCGGTGATTTCGAAAACCGCAGCCAGCGGTCAGGCGCTGATCGATTTCGTTCCCGATCCGCAGGACGGAACCAGCAACGCTTTGTTTCGTTTCTTTCGCACGACGAACACCACCGGCGTCGCGCGTTTTGACATTCATGTGGGAAACAATACGGCGGCGCGAAACTGTTCCTTCGCCGGCAATGACGATTGCTTTGTTTGCGACGCCAGCGGCGATTTCGGCGTCGGCGTCAACAGTCCCGGCGCCAAGCTCGACATACAGGGCGGGGGTGTTCTTGTGGGCGCCCCGGCCGGCGGCGACAAGGGCGCAGGCGCGATCAACGCCGAGGCGGTCTATGACAATAACGCTCTATTGAGTTGCTATGTCTTCGATCAGTTTATCGACGGCGTTATCGACCAGGCGAAATGGGATGCGCGCGCGCCAGATCGCCATGTCCGCGCAACCTTTGAAGATATCGAAGACCCGGAAACCGGCCTTGTCAGCCAGCGCGAAAAAACCCCGGCGCGGGTGGAGCCGCGCCTGCACGCGCCCATGCGCAAATTCGCTGCGCGCGTTGGCACGCCCTATGATCCCTTGACCCTCGATGGCTATGCGCAGCACTGGAAAGACAAGCGCCATCTCAGCGCCATGCCGAACGAAGCGGAGTTCGATCCGGTCAACGGTCAATTGACCACGGGCGAATGGATTCAGCGTCTCGTGGAGACGGCGGAGATCCAGGCGGTGCTGATCGAGGAGTTGAATGCGCGCGTGAAAGCGCTGAGCCCAAAGGGACAGCAATGAACCTAGGCGGGCTTGAAGGTCAGCGCGACGCCGTTATTGCAATAGCGCAGGCCGGTCGGCGCCGGACCATCCTTGAAGACATGGCCCTGATGGCCGCCGCAGCGCGCGCAATGATATTCGGTGCGCGGAACAATCAGCTTGATGTCGGTCTTGGTGCCAAGCGCGCCGGGAATATAGTCCCAGAAAGACGGCCATCCGGTGCCGCTCTCGAATTTCGTATCGGATTTGAAAAGATCCAACCCGCAGCCGGCGCAGGCGAAAATTCCCTCGCGCTTTTCTTCGTTGAGGGGGCTCGTGCCTGCGCGCTCCGTCGCCTCGCGGCGAAGCACCGAATAGGCCTCAGGCGACAGGCGCTCTTTCCACTCCGCATTGGAAAGCTGCCATTTGTCGTAATCGGGAATGGAAGACGGATCGGGGTTTTTGGCCATTGCTTTATCCTGTGTTTGCACGCCGCAGCCTGCAGCCGCGCCCAGAAGGGAAAGAGTCAAATGGCGGCGGGTCAGTCGGGGCATGTGCGTAGTCCTCGCAGGCTTGAGCGTCAACAAGGTCTGCTATGTAACGGTTCCGCCGGTCAAAGAGAACGGATGGCGAGTTCACAAAGCGGCGAGAGCAGCAGGAGAAGCCCCGCATTGCGGTTCGATTTGAACAGGCCGAGGCAGATATTGCTGTCGTGAATATCGAGATGTTTCAACTGCCAGACGAAATGCGCGGCCGCCGGCAACAGCATGACATAATAAAGCACATGGGCGTGAATGAGCGTCCCGGCGAGGGCGAAGAGAGTGATGGTCATCGCGAAGAAGAGCCCAAGCGCGGGCAGTGTTTTCCGGCCGAGCCGCAGAGCCGTCGATTTGACGCCGATCAGCGCGTCATCCTCCGTGTCCTGATGGGCGTAGATGGTGTCGTAAAAAAGCGTCCAGCAAATTCCGGCGGCGTAGATTGCGAAGGCCTGAGGCTCGAGTGTTCCCGACGCGGCGGCGTATCCGACAAGCGCGCCCCAGTTGAAGGTGAGGCCGAGCCAGGCCTGCGGCCACCAGGTGATGCGTTTCATAAACGGGTAGGCGGTGACCAGCGCCAGCGATCCGACGCCGAGCAAGATCGTGAAGCGGTTGAACTGCAACAGGACAGCGAGGCCGATGAAGGAGAGAAAAACCAGAAAGCCCCAGGCTTGTTTTACGGAAATCTGTCCGGCGGGGATGGGCCTGAGCGCCGTGCGTTCCACCTTGGCGTCAAAGTCGCGGTCGACAATGTCGTTATAGGCGCAGCCCGCCCCGCGCATGACATAGGCGCCGGCGGACATCAGCGCGGCATACCAGATCAGGTGAAGCCCTGCGTAACCGGCGGCGGCCGCGAGCGCGAGGCCCCAGAAACAGGGAATCAAGAGCAGCCATGTGCCCACGGGCCGGTCGGCGCGCATGAGCCGCAGATAAGGCTGCGCGAAGCCGGGCGCGCGGGCGACCCAATTGCCGGGAACGGCGTCAGGCGTGGCTATGGGGGCGGCTGGGTTATTCATCGCCATGATGTAGCGTGGCGCCGTTCACTGTGCAAAGTACGTTTTGTCCATATGAGGAAAACCTGCCTGCATTTGCGGGGAGCGAACGGAGACAAAAACGAAACGATGATTCCACGCCTTTATATCGACGGGCCTTTGCATCCCGGCCTTCCCGCGCCGCTGTCGGCGGAACAGGTTCATTATCTGAAAAATGTTCTGCGCCGGGCGGAAGGCGATGAGGTTCGCCTGTTCAACGGCAAGGACGGTGAGTTCGCCGCGAAAATTATCGAGTTCCGAAAGAAAGCCGGCGCCGCGCAGGTGGGTGAGAAGACTCGCGATCAGGAACCGGAACCGGATTTGACCTTGTGCTTCGCGCCGGTGAAGCGCGGCCCCCTTGAAACCATTGTGCAAAAAGCGGTGGAGGTCGGCGCCGCGCGCCTTCAGCCCGTCCTTACCGAACGCACGGTCGCGCCGAAACTCAATATCGACCGGTTACAGGCGATCGCTACCGAGGCGGCGGAGCAATGCGGCCGGCTCACCATTCCCTCCGTAGGCGAACCAATTAAGTTTGCAAAACTATTGGATGAATGGCCGGAGGACCGGCGTCTTTTGTTCTGCGACGAGGCTGGCGACGACGAGACCGAAGAATGGGGCGGGCGCGAAGGCCGCGCGCTGCCAGTGTTAGATGCTCTAAAGAACGCCGATAGCAATGCTGACAGCTGGTCGGTGCTCACCGGCCCGGAGGGCGGCTTTTCCGGCAGCGAACGCCATGAACTGAGAGCGAAGTCATTTGTGACGCCGGCGACGCTCGGGCCCCGCATTTTGCGCGCCGATACTGCAGCGATTGCAGCGCTTGTGTTGTGGCAGGCGGCGCTCGGCGACTGGCGCAAACCTTAACGTCGCGAGAGCGTGATGGTCTTAATGCTTGGCGTTCCGGCTTTCAGGGGATAGAGCGGGATAAAGCTATAGCGGCATCTGCCGGAGAGTGATGTGACGACTGCGAATGAACAGACCGGCCTGTCGCCGAAAATCGAATCCCTTGACCAGTTGACGGAATATCTGGCGAGCGGTTGCAAGCCCAAAGACGAGTGGCGCATCGGCACCGAGCACGAAAAATTCGTGTTCTGCCGCACATCGCTGAAGCCCGTTCCCTATGAAGGCGAAGCGGGCATCCGCGCCATTCTTGAAAAACTCGGGCAGGAAACCGGCTGGGATATTATCGCCGAAAACGGCAACCCCATCGGCCTGAAAGGCGAGGGCGCCAGCGTCAGTCTGGAGCCTGGCGGGCAGTTCGAACTGTCCGGGGCCCCGCTTGAAAATATTCATGAGACCTGTGACGAGGTGCATCGTCATCTCGAAGCGGTGAAAAAGGTTTGCGATCCCCTGGGCGTCGCCTTTCTCGGCATGGGTTTCACGCCGACCTGGACGCGGGCGGAAATTCCGCACATGCCCAAGGCGCGCTATACAATCATGCGCAACTATATGCCCAAGGTCGGCGATCTCGGCCTCGACATGATGCACCGGACCTGCACGGTGCAGGTCAATCTCGACTTCTCGTCGGAAGCCGACATGGCGATGAAGTTCAAAACCTCGCTCGCGCTGCAGCCGATTGCGACGGCGTTGTTCGCCAATTCGGGGCTCTATGAAGGAAAGCTCTCGGGTTACGCATCCTGGCGCGCGCATATCTGGACCGACACCGACCCTGACCGCACCGGGCTTTTGAATTTCGTGTTCGACGACGGGTTCGGCTTTGAGCGCTATCGCGATTACATGCTCGATGTGCCGATGTATTTCGTGCGCCGGAACAACAAGTTCATCGACGCCGCCGGACAATCTTTCCGCGATTTTCTGGACGGAAAATTACCGGCCTTGCCCGGCGACAGGCCCACTATGGAAGACTGGGAAGATCATTTGTCCACGGCGTTTCCCGAAGTGCGTCTGAAAAAATTTCTTGAAATGCGCGGCGCCGATGGCGGTCCCTGGGCGCGCATTTGTGCGCTGCCGGCCTTCTGGGTCGGGTTGTTATATGACGACGATGCGCTCGCCGCCGCTTGGGATGTCGCAAAAGACTGGACGACGGAGATGCGCGAGGCTTTGCGCGATGACGCCGCAAGAATCGGGTTTCGCGCTGAAGTCGGCGGGCGCACGGTGCAAGATATCGCGCTGGAAGTTCTCGAAATTTCCCGTGAAGGCCTCCGGAGACGCGCGCGCATGGGCAATCTGAAAGAAGACGAGACGACCTATCTCGACCCGCTCGTCAAGATCGCCAAAAGCGGCGTCACCATGGGCGAGTTTACGGCGTCGCATTTCCTTGGCGACCTTAATGGCGATGTGAAAAAGCTGTTTGAAGAGTGCAAATATTAGAGGCGTGGTGAAGCGCAACGTGACTCGTTTTGACCGCACTCCAGGCAAAACAAAACGTTCGCAGGATATGCGAAGAGATATGCCGCCTGCCGAAGTGCTTTTGTGGTCTAGGTTGAAAGGTCGTCAGCTGAATGGGCTTCGTTTTCGAAGGCAGCATCCTGTCGGGCCTTATTTTCTCGATTTTTATTGCGCAGAAATAAAGCTCTGTGTCGAACTTGATGGCGATCAGCATGGGCAAGAAAATGCTTTGCGAAAAGATCAGCAAAGAACCGGTTTTTTAGAAACGAAGAGCGTTACGGTTCTGCGCTTTTGGAATGATGAAGTTTATAAAAACCTTGAAGGCGTCATTGATGCCATTTCTGAACAAGCGCTGTATTTGAGGAAAGAAGCTGCTAGCCAGCAGGGCGGTGTTTCCTCCCCTTGAAAAGGGGAGGTGTCGTCCCTGATTTGATCAGGGGCGACGGAGGGGATCAAAAGGCTTTTGTCTATGATCCCCCTCGACGTCCGGGGCTCTCACCCCCGGCCGCCACTCCCCCTTTTCAAGGGGGAGAACAGCCCGCGGCAAATGAAGGCGAGAAACATTTAGATGACCAACCGCCTCGACGTTTTCGGCGACACATCCGAAGCTTGTGCGGCGCTCGCTAAAAAAGACGCGTCGCTCGCCCGCGCGCTCGATGCAATTGGCGAACCGCATATCCGCCGCCGTTCCGGCGGATTCGAGGCGCTGTTTCGCATCATTGTCGAGCAACAGGTGTCGGTGCCGAGCGCGCAGGCGATCTGGGCGCGCTGTCAGGCGGGAATGGACTGCGCTGACCCGGCGCACGCCCTTCGTCAGGGTGAGGACGGATTGCGCAGTTTCGGCCTCTCCGGCCCCAAGGTTCGCTATGTCACCGCGCTTGCCGAACACTGGACGTCGGGTGAGATTGACGAAGAAAAACTGGCGCGCCTCGGCGATCAGGACGCATCTGTTGCGCTGCAAAAGGTCAAGGGAATCGGGCCGTGGACCGCGGCGATCTATCTCTTGTTCTGCGAAGGCCGCGTCGATATCTGGCCGCCGGGCGATGTGGCGCTGCTCGGCGCCTATCGCTCCACAAGGCTTCGCGGCCCTGAGCCCGACATGAAATTTCTCGATTCCCGCGCGGCGAAATGGCGTCCCTATCGCGGCGTCGCGGCGCATATTCTCTGGACTTATTATGCGCATTTGCGCGGCCGCCAACCAATTTAAGCGATTTTTGAGACTGTTGCGAAAATATCCCCCAAACCTTCAAACTTCTGTCATGCAGAATCAGTTATAGGCAGAAGGGAAATGAACCGGCTAAACTGTCACGACAGCAGGGGAGATCCCGCTTTCACGAGTTTGAGTCAGAATCTTCGGTTTCCAGGGGCCTTCGCAGTGAGGCGGTCGTCATGACCCTTGCGTTGCGATCACCTGATGGCTGTCCTGCGCTGGTGTTGAACGCGGATTTCCGCCCGCTCAGCTACTTTCCGCTTTCGCTCTGGTCGTGGCAGGACACGCTGAAAGCCGTGTTCCTCGATCGTGTCGATGTGGTCGCGCAATATGACACCAAAGTGCGCAGCGCGAATTTTGAAATGCGTCTGCCGTCGGTGGTGTCGCTGAAAAGCTATGTCAGTCATTCGCGTGCGCCGGCCTTTACGCGCTTTAACGTTTTTCTGCGCGACAGTTTCACCTGCCAATATTGCGGTTCGACCGCGCGCGATCATCTGACGTTCGACCATGTGCGGCCGCGCTGCGAGGGCGGGCGCACCACCTGGGAAAACATCGTCGCCGCGTGCAGCGCCTGCAACATCAAAAAGGGCGGGCGCACGCCGCAGCAGGCGAAGATGTTTCCCGCGCGCTCGCCGAAGCGGCCCACCATGTTCGAACTGAATGAGCGCGGCCGCGCCTTCCCGCCGCATTATCTCCATGAGAGCTGGCAGGATTTCCTCTACTGGGATTGCGAACTCGAACCCTGATCAGGGGTTATGTATTCGAAAATCCGTTCCGTCTCTCGCATTGAGGGCGGGGCGGCGATGGCTTATGCTCGCATTCAGATACACGCTGCGGTTTTGGGGCGTCAGGGAGGAACCACATGAAATCCTTACTAAAAACAAATTCGACACGCGGATGGCGCGGCTATGCGGCGCGCGCCGCCGCGCTCGCGGGCGTGCTGCTCGCCGGCGCCTGCGCCTATAATGAAACGCTCGGGCGCAACCAGCTTCTGTTTGTCAGTCAGGGCCAGATGGCCGAGCTCGCCAGCTCCGCCTGGACGGACCTGAAGCAGAAAGAGCCGATCACCACCGAAGCGAAATATGTGAACCGGGTGAACCGGGTTGCGCCGAAGATCATTCGCGCGGCGGGCGGCAATCCGGCGGAATGGGAAGTGCGGGTCTTCAAATCCGATCAGATCAACGCCTTCGCGCTGCCCGGCGGCAAGATCGGCATCTACACCGGCATCCTCGACATCATGGAAAACGACGCGCAGATCGCGGCGGTGATGGGCCATGAAGTCGCGCATGTGAATTTCAATCATTCAGGCGAACGCTACAGCCAGACAGCGGCGGCCCAGACCGCGCTGAGCGCCGGCAGCGCCATCGCCGGCGGCGGTCAGGTTTCCACAGCCGCGGTTCAGGCTCTTGGCCTCGGTGCGCAATATGGCGTCCTGTTGCCGTTCTCGCGCAAGCATGAGCTGGAAGCCGACAAATTCGGCGTCCGCTATATGGCCCGCGCCGGGTATAATCCGAACGAGGCGGTCAAGTTCTGGGAGAAAATGTCGGCCCAGAAGAATGGCGCCCCGCCGGAATTCATGTCGTCCCACCCGTCGGACGCCACCCGGATCGCCCAGCTCAAAAAAGAGATCGCGCTCATCAAATCGGGCTCTTAACGCCCGTTTTGCAGAGGCGGAAAAAGCGCTGAAAAACGCTTCAGGCCCGCTTGAAATAAGGGGCGCTGGCGCGTAGGTTCCGCGCCTTCCCAAGCAGGCTGCGAAAAGCCGCCAGCGTTTTTTCGCCGTCATCCTGCGCCGGGAACACCAAGGGCCGCCTTAGCTCAGTAGGTTAGAGCGCTAGATTGTGGATCTAGAGGTCGGTGGTTCGAGACCACCAGGCGGTACCATTTTCAAGTCGTATTTTTAAAGATAGCCCAGCGCCGTGAGCGCGGGTCTGGCGGCGTCTTCCAGCTGCCGGATGACGTCTGGCTGAAGGACGCGGCGATGACGCCCAATCCGCGAAGAGGTCATGGGGCCGAGCATCATCGGCAGGCTGTCGCGCTCAAGGCCGATATAGTCCTCATTGGCCAGCGGCGGGCGCAAAGGCTCGCCTGAGGGCCAGTCGATATCGAGAAACTCACAAACGGCTTTCATGGCGCTTTCGGGCCGCACGGCGAGGTCTTCATAGCGCAGCCGAAAGATGCGCCCGTGGTCCTCGAGCGTCTTTTCCGCAGCGAGGCCCGTCGCGACGAGACCCGCCCAATAGCCAATCGCCGCCTTGCGGTCGCTGACATGGGGGAAGGGCTGACCGGTCGCCGGGTCGCGCCAGCTTCGCTCCAGAAGGGAGGTTGCGACGTCTCGTCCATCGCGCACCACATGAATGAATTTCGCCGCCGGCAGGATGACGGCGAGCGCTTCGAAGGCGGCGACATTGAGGCTTGTCTTTTCTACGATGATGCGGCTTTCGCCCTCGGCGCGTAAAATGGTTTCGAGAAACCGGCCCATGGTTTCGGCGACATAATCCGGTTGCAGGTCGAAGTATTTCTCATGCAGGCCGCCGAGAGATTGCGCGTAATTGCGCCACTGAAAGGCGATGGAGGGCGCGGCGCCGGTGTCGGGGCCGGCGAGGATGCGGGGATGGCGGGCGATGACCTTGCGCAACAGGGTGAGGCCGCTGCGCGGACAGCCGCCAGCGAAAACAAGCCCTGCTCCCAGTTGTTTCGCCCCGTCTTTGTGGTGTTGGTCAGACGGCTCAGACATAACCATAGCGGTCAAGCCATGGCCCCGCCGCCGCCTTCACGCTGGCGAGCTGGCCGGGAGCGAGATCCTTGCGCCAGCGGCCGATCGCGGTGGCGTCGATGGGCTCGGCGACGCGTGCGGCGCTGGCTTCGTTCTCGCCTTCCAGCACGTCGAATGTCTGGTCGTGATAAAGCGCAAGGTTTGGCGTCGGTTCGCCGAGAAAGTCGAAAAGTTTTGCGATTTCCTCTGCTGGCGAGCGCACAAGATTTTCGTAGCGCAGGGAGTAGAACCGCTTGTCGCCCGCCATGACCTCGTCATTGGCGACGCTGGCGGCCCAAAGATTGGCGGCAATGTGCGGCGATCGGGTGACCGCCATGGGCTCGCCGCTGCGGTCGTCCCGCCAGGTCATTTGCAGCAGTGAGGAAACGACATCGCGGCCGTCGCGCACGATGCTGATCAGATAAGCGTCCGGAAACAGGCGGCGCAGAGTCGGGAAATGCAGAATATTGGTCGGGGTTTTCTCCGCCGCGCGCACGGCGCCGGATGTCTGTTTCGCCGGCGCCAGAAAAGCGGCGATCGCCGTCGCGGCGGCGGCGTCTACGCGGTTGGCGTCAACGCCGTAGCCTCGTGAGAGTGCAGGGCCGGAGGCGGCGGTGATGTTTTCACAGAGGGCGCATAATGACGGGATCGTCCGCAATTCTGGCCCGCAAAAAATATTGCTGCTGGCGCCAATGATCGCGCGTAAAAGCGTTGTGCCCGATCGCGGCGCGCCGCCGATCAGGATGAGGTCATCGCCACGGTTCATGAAGCTTCAAATCTACTGTTACTTTCGTGGCCAACCTTTCAGTGAACGCGCGGCATGGAAAGTGGTCATCCGACGACCGGATTGAAAAACGCGGTGAATGGAGGGCCGGATGGCTGGTGCGTGTCGGCGAGCCATGCTCCTCCTCCCGATCTGTTCCGGCGTGATCTGGAAGAACCGCTTGTGTCAAAAAGTCTTTCCGGCGCGCATGCCGGCGGGCGCGCCGGAGCCGGTACCGCGAGAATTATTTTTTCTTCTTTTTCAACCCGTTGACCAGTGTCATCCGGCTCCCCTATTCCATCTTTTAAGCGGCCGGGGAAACTGGCTGTTAACCATTCCTTTCGCAATGGCGGCCAAAGTCGGCGGTTAGTGTGTTACCCTTTTTTCAACCTCAGCGCTCCGGCTCATGCGAATCGCCTTTCTGACGCCTCTCTGGCCGCCATCCATGGCGCAAAACGGCATTGCCACTTATGTCGACATCATGACCCGTGCGCTGGAGCGCAGGGGGCATGAATGCATTGTGATCGCCATGTGGCCGATGGGGACGGTTGATGACCCTCGCATGAGGCGCCTGCAGACGCCGCAACTAAACGGGGCGGAAAAGTTGCTCCGGCGGGTGCGCCACAAGCTCGAGGGCGCTAGGTCATTCGACTACAATCTGTTCGGGCAAGGGGTAGCCAATGCGCTGGTCGCGGCCGACCGGGAGCGCCCGGTGGATATCTTTGAAGCCGAGGAGAGCTTTGGTCTTGCACGCTATAGCGTGGGCGCCACCGGCGCGCCGGTGATTTTACGCGCTCACGGGCCGCACTATCTGGTGCATCAGCCGCCTTTCGACCGGAGCGACCGACGCCGCGAAAGAAAAGAAGGCCACGCCTTCAGGGAAGCGACCGCCGCCTCTTTTCCGTCAACGGCCCTGCGCGATGCTGTCTCTTCGCATTATAGCGCAAATTTTCCCCTATGCGCCGCCTATCCAAATCCGGTCGACATTGCGCCTGCGGAAGAGTGCTGGACGCTTGATGGCTGCGACCGGAATACGATCCTGTTTGTTGGCCGCTTCGATACGGTCAAAGGCGCCGATATTGCGCTCAAGGCGTTCGAAAGTGTTGGGAAAACTCGTCCGGATCTCCGGCTTGTGATGGCGGGCGCTGATCATGGGTTGCGTGCGCCCGACGGGACGATTTTGAAATTCGCGGATTATGCGCGCGCCCATGTCTCGCCCTCTGTTCGTGAACGGATAGACTTTCTCGGCCCGGTCCCCCGCGAGGAGATCGCGCGATTGCGCCGGCGCGCGCTCGTCAATCTCACGGCGTCACGGTTCGAGACCTTTTCCTACGCCGCCGTCGAAGCGCTTGCTCTCGGCGCGCCCGCGGTGGCGACGGCGACGCCGGGGCTTACCGAATATCTCACTGACGGTGAGGAAATTCTCTTTGCGCCGCCTGGCGATGCCGAGCAATTGGCGCAGCGGATCGGGCGCTGTGTGGACGACCATGAGTTTGCTGCGCGGTTGGGCGCGAAGGGCCGCGAAGCGGCGGTGACTCTTTTTTCACCCGACGCAATCGCTGAGCGCGCCGAAGCCTTTTACGGCGAAGTTTCAGACCGCGCCTCGCGGAAAAAGGCGGCGCTGTCATGAATCCGAATATCGTCGCCATTGCGCTCACCGTTTTTGCTGCGTTTCTCGTTCTGGTGCTGATGCCCAAGGAGGATAAGCCCTTCACAGTAGCAGTGTGCGGCGCCTGGGTGGTTGCGGCGGCGATCGCGTTTTTGCTGTCCGAAGCGTCGGTCGCTTTTATTGCGCTCTTCATCATGCTTGCGGTGTTTGGTTCGGTGAGCCCGCGCGGCGCGGTTTATCTTTATATCGCTGTGATGGCGGCCCTGCCTGCGGGGCTGGTTTACGACGTGCCCATGATAGGGCTGAATTATCTGGTTTCTCTGGATTACCAGAAGCTCGCGGCGCTTGTTCTGTTGGGCCCGGCATTCGTGAAGGCGCTGTTTTCGCGGGCGCCGCCGCACTTTCGCGGCGTTGAAAATCTCTTGTTGTTTTTCGTGCTGTTCACCGGCGTCATGTCTTTCCGCGATCTTCCGTTCACTAGCGTATTGCGGACAATCTTTGATTTGTTTGTGCTGGTGTATTTGCCCTACATCGCGATCAGCAGAACGCTCGTCACCCAGAAAGATATTGACTGGGCGTTGCGGGCTCTGTTTGCGTCGTTCCTGTTGCTGGCGATGATTGGCGTGATCAGCACGTTGCGCCACTGGAACTATTACGCCTCCATCGGCGACAGCAGCTTCGGCAAGGCCTATTTCGATGTCAGAAACGGATTGTTGCGTGTTGGCGCGACGGTGATCCCGTCATTGCTCGCGGCGCTCACTGCGGCCGGGATAGTGCTAGCGTTCATGTTGAAAGCGCGAAAACAGATTTCCCCGCTCTTCGCCTATATCTGCATCGGGGCGTCTGGGTTGACCTGCTTCGCCACCGGCGCCCGCGGGGGCTGGCTTGCTGCAATCGCCTGCATCGGGGCTTACTTTATTTTCTACTACGGCAGCGCCGCGCTGCGCCGGTTGGCCTATGTCGCCGCGATTATCTGCGTCATCGTCGGATTCAATCTGATCTTCAGCGATAGTGATGTGCTGAACGATGAATATGGCACCATGAATTACCGGGCGGAACTGATCCGGACCAGCGTTGCGCAAATCCAGGAGCGCCCGCTTTTCGGCTCAAGCGATATCTTCAACCTCCCCCGCTTTCAGCATCTTCGTCAGGGCGAAGGCATTATCGATCTCGTCAATGCGTATATCCAGATCGTATTGTTTTATGGAATGGTGGGGCTTGGCGCCCTTGTCGGCGCGCATGCCCTCGGGGCGGCGGCGGCGCTCAAGGAACTAAAAGAATTGCCCGGACACCGCGAGCTGACGCCAGCGCAAGACGAGCAGCGCCGGTCTCTCGTTTTTCTGATCGCTTTCCAGGGAGGATATCTTGTCTTGATCGGAACGATCAGTCTGGTCGGACAGGTGCCTCACTACGGATATCTCATTCTGGCTGTTCTGATCGCACAGGCGCGCATTCTGAAAACGCAAAGGCTCGCGGCGTCGCAACCGGATGAGGTTGTGGATCAAACAGACGACATTGCGTCAGCTCCTTCCCAGACGGCGGATAGCCCCCCCATGCCGGCCCCTTCCGGCCCGGTTCCTTATGGAGCGCGTTTTGTCCGCCGTCGGTGAAATAAGATCGGTCGTCGCGCGCATTCGTCCTGCGCTGGGTGACGGTTCAAGCCTGTTGATCGTCTCCCACTTCCTGCAGCTCTTGCTGCGGGTTGGCAGCAGCATGATTGTCACGCGGCTTCTCTCGCCTGAGGCCTATGGCGTGATCGGCATCGTCTCATCGGTTTCGTTTATTCTCGTCATGATCTCCGACATGGGTCTTCGCGCCTATATCATCCGGCACGAGCATGGCGGCGATGAGCTGATGCAGTCCGTCTGGACCGTGCGCCTGATGCGCAACATGGTGATCTTCTCGATCATGTTTGTCGGCGCCGGTGTCTTCGCTGATATGTACAAGGCGCCCGAGATTGCGACGGCGATCCGCATTTGCGCCTTTCCCTTTATTATTGAGGCTTTTTCGAGCCTCGCCTATCAGACGACAGAGCGCAATCGCGGGGTGGTCAGGCTCACCGTCCTGGAATTCATCCGGTTTCTTCTTGTCACCATCACGACGATTGTCGCCGCGTTCATTCTGCGCAGCTATTGGGCGATCATTGTCGCGATGTTCGTCAACGCGTTTTTCTCGTTCTTTTCGAGCTATTTTCTATTGAAAGGACCGCCCGTGCGGTTCCGGCTCGACCCTGCGCATATTCGCGACCTCTGGGGGTTCTGGCGCATCATCATTCCATCAAGCGTTATTACGCTGATCCTGACCCAGACGAATACGGTCGTGATGGCGCGGTATTTTCCTTTGGAGGAGCTTGGGAAGTTTACGATCGCGACGACGCTAAGCGCCGCTGTGGTGACTGTCTCGGGAGAATATGTGATCCGCGTGTTTTTTCCGCGCTTCGCCGAGGCCAACCGGAAGGGCGCCGAGCTGGCGAAAGACATGTATTACGCCGCGCGCCGTCCGGTCACGCTGTTCTTCGCCTTTGGCATTGGCGGGCTGATCGGCGGCGGCGAATTGCTCGTCCGCATCCTTTATAATTCCGAATATCTCGGCGCCGGATTTTACTTGTCTCTGCTTTGCCTCGCCCCGCTGGTCAGGTTGAGCTCCCTGCCGGCCGAACAGGCGATCATTACCAAGGGCTTTGTCAAAGTCGCACTGGTCAGCAATGCGGTCAGGCTCGCCTGGATCGCGGTTGCAGGGCCTGTCGCCTATTTGAATTTCGGGCCCATGGCCCTGATCATCGTTTTCTGTCTCTCCGAGGCGGCGGCGGCGCCTTATTTCCTGTGGAAACTGAAGCAATATGACTTGCTGAACTTGCGTGAAGAATTTTTCATAATCGTCGCAATGCTGATCGGCGCCGCGATTGGGTATGGCTGTTTCGCCAGCATTGAAGCCATGATCGCGGCCGGAACGCTCCCTGATTTTTAATTTCAAACCTGATTTCTTAAACGCCGAAACGGTGCCGGCCGCCGTTCGTTAAAAACTAATTAAATCCTTCGCGGCGATATTTTAAGAAAGTTTCATTTCCATTCCTACGTTCAATCCGGCAGTTGGTCCGCCGAATTAAGCCTTTTTCAGTGATCTCGTCCTAATAAGGTTTTGGTTAACCTTAACGGTGATCGCTGCTTCCGGGGGAGCAATGACCGTGTAGTTGAACAGGTGCGTATAATGATAAGGCTGCAGACGATTTTTCTTTCTGGCGCCGCATTATGCGCAGTTTTTTCAAGCCCTGCATTCGCGACTTCCCAAGAGCCGGAATATTACGGGTCCGTCTATCCGGATGATACGGCCGCGCCCGTCCAGAAAGCGTCGCTTGCTCAACCCGCGCAGCTTGTCGACCGCGCCGCCGCGCGTAGCGCCAGTGTTGATCCAAAACTTGAAAAGGCGCTTGGCGCCGCCGGTTATCTCGTTGCTCAGCAAGGCGCCGCCGGCGATTTTAACGCCGCCATCCGGCGCGCAGTTGGGCGCCATCCCGCCTATCACGCGCAGGCGTCAAATCTCGATGAAGCGGGCGCCATGCGCCGTCAGGCGCGTTCGGCGCTCTACCCGCAATTGTCGACGCAATTGCGTGGAGACTATTCGCTGACCCGCGATTTTGCAGCCGATACGGACAATGTGGTCGAATCTCTACGCCCTCGTGAACAGTTTACGGCTGGCGTCTCCGCGTCGCAGCTGATTTTCGACGGCGGCGCCACGATCAATCGCATTCGCAGCGCTCGCGCCCTCGATACGGAATATCGCAGCGCCTTGAGCACACGGATTAACGATCTCGCTCTGGGCGCGCTCACCGCCTATCACGATGTCGCCGCGCATCAGGGGCTTGCCGCCTTCAGTCTTGATTTCATCAAGCGTCAGGAGAGCATTCTTTCCGATGTGAAAGAACGCGAGCGTCTCGGAGCGGGATCACGGGCCGATGTTACGCGGGCCCAGGCGCGTCTCGCCGCGGCGCGCGCACGATTTGCCGAGATCAATGAAAGCAAACGGCTGGCGGATGTGCGCTATGAGGAATTTTTCGGTGAAGCGCCGCCCATGCTGGCGCGTCCCGGGCTTTCGACGCCAGACCTGACGGGCCGCAGCGAGGCTGTGGCTGCGGCGCTGGATGAGAATCCGGAAATTGCAGCAGCCGAGGCGCGCGCGCAAGCGCGCCAGGCTGACTTCAAGGCGGCGAGGTCATCGCGCATGCCGGAAGTGCGGCTCGCCGTCGATGCAGTCAAATATGATGTCTTCGATACGGGCGATGATTTCGATGTGCGCGCCGGCGTTACGGTTAATTACAATATTTTTGGAGGCGGCGCCCGCGCGGCGGAGATTTCAATCGCCCGGTCGCGCGCAAAACGCGAACAGTATAATGAGGCGCAAGCCCGTCAGGATGTCGCCCGTGAAGCGGCGATGTCTTATGAGCGGCTGCAAGGCGCCGATGAGCGTCTCGCCGCGCTTGCCGACGCCGTAATCGCTCATGACCTGACCCGCGATCTGGTGCTGGAGCGCTACAAACTCTCGCGCGGCGATCTTATCGATGTGCTGCAAGCGGAGAACGACTATTTCGAAGCCGGCGTCGCTTATGTCATCGCCCTTTCCGGCCGCGACATGGCGAATTATGCGTTGATGGAATATACGGGCGATCTCCTCCGCCTGTTTTCGCCGCAAACCGATTACGAAGACGCTGTCTTCGGGGCTGCGCAATGAAAAAGTCGAGTTTCCTGAAGGATATCGTCCCGACGTCGCACTGGCTGTTCGGCCCGTTGCGCGACAACATCAAGATTTACGGTCAAACGGTGCTGGCGGCGGCGGTCGTCAACCTTCTCGGGCTCGTCTCTTCGTTTTTCATCATGACGGTTTACGACCGGGTGTTGCCGAACCAGGCGATTGAATCGCTGGTGGCGTTGACCATCGGCGTTATCCTCGCGCATATTTTCGATTTCCTTCTAAAGTCGCTGCGCGGTTATTTCATCGATATCGCCGGCCAGCGCCTCGACGCGACCGTTGGCGCCAGCGTTTTCGATAATCTGATGTCGATGCGTCTCGATGCGCGGCGCGGTGCCACGGGCGCCATCGCGGGCCTCGTCAAGGAATTTGAAAATCTCCGCGACTTCTTTTCGTCGGCGACGCTGGTCACCATTGTCGACCTGCCCTTTATCTTTTTGTTCATCGGCGCCATCGCCCTCATTGGCGGACCGATCGCCCTGATCCCGCTGATCGGCGTTCTGATGGCGATTGCTTCCGGCATTATCATCCAGCCGCTGATCATGAAGCGCACGCAGCAGGCCATGGCCGAAGGCCATCATAAAAATGCGGTGCTTATTGAAACGCTGGGCGGGCTTGAAACCATCAAAAGCGTCAAGGCGGACGGGCTGATGCGTGCGCGCTGGCGGTCGGGGGTCGCGCGTCACGCAAAGATTTCCGCCATCGGCCGTTTCCTCAACCAGTTCGCGGTCAACGCCTCCGGCCTTGCGCAGCAGGCGAGCCAGGTTGGTGTAGTCGTTGTCGGCGTCTTTCTGGTCGGCGCCAATGAAATCACCACGGGCGCGCTGATCGCCTGCGTCATTCTGACGGGCCGGGCCATGGGGCCGCTGGGTCAGGTTGCTTCGCTGTTGAGCCGCGTCAATGGCGCGCTGGCGTCATACAAATCGCTCAATCTGTTGATGACGGCGCAAAGCGAAACCGACGCGACGCGCCAATATCTGTCGCGGCCGGAGCTGCAAGGCAAAATTGAATTCCGCGATGTGAGTTTCTCCTATCCGGGCGTCACGACAAAGGCGCTGGACGATGTTTCCTTTGTGATCGAACCCGGCGAGCGGGTGGCGATCCTTGGGAAAAACGGTTCCGGCAAGAGCACCATTGTGCGCCAGATCACTGGCATTTATCAGCCTACGGAAGGCTCCGTGCTGGTCGACGATACGGATATCCGCCAGCTCCGCCCGGCGGATTTGCGCGGGAATATCGGCGCGGTGCTTCAGGATGTGTGTCTCTTCTCGGGCAGCATCCGCGAAAACATCGCGCTCGGTCTGGATAATATTTCCGATGAAGACATTCTGGAGGCGGCGAGGATCGCCGGCGTCCACGATTTTGTCGGCGCCACAGCCGGCGGCTACGACCAGCACTTGACCGAGCGCGGGGAGGGACTTTCCGGCGGCCAGCGTCAGGCGATTGCGCTCGCCCGGGCGCTGGCGCCCAAACCCTCGATCCTGTTGCTCGATGAGCCCTCCAGCGCGCTCGATGCGCAGGCCGAAGCCGCGCTTATCGCGCGCCTCGAACACGCAACCCGCGGACGCTCAATCCTGATTGTCACTCATCGCATGTCGATGGTGCGCCTCGTGGACAGAATCATCGTGCTCGATCGCGGCCGTGTGCTTGTGGACGGGCCGCGCGATACGGTGATGCGCGCCATGGCCTCGGCGCGGCAATTAAAGGCCAAACGCATTACGACGTCGAAGCCAAAACTCGTTTCGACGACGAGGGCGGCGTAAGATGACGGGACGCGATCTGACAACACATATGCGCGCTGATGCGGCTCCGGAAATTGACGAGGCGATGCCGATTGAGCCGGCGAAGGCCGCGCAATATTTGCTCTATCTCATTTGCGGGCTGGTTGTGGTCACCCTGGTCTGGGCGTCGCTCGCCAAGCTCGACCGCGTAACCCGGGGACAGGGCTGGGTCGTTACATCAAACCAGTTGCAGGAGCTGCAATATCTCGAAGGCGGCATCGTCAAGGAGATCCTTGTTTCCGCCGGCGATCAGGTGGCGGCGGGTGATATTCTCGTCAAGCTCGATCCGACGCAGATGAATGTCGCCTTCGAACAAGGACAAGAGGGCTACAATACGCTCGCTGCGAAAATCGCGCGGCTTGAGGCGGAGGCGGCGCTGGCGCCGCTGGAGTTTCCGAAGGGTTTCGTTGAGGCGGCGCCGCGCGTTGTCGCCAATGAGCGCCAGCTATATGAAGCCCGCCAGGCCGAACTCTTCGCCTCGCTTGAGATTGAAGAAAAGAAATTGAGCCAGCGCAAAAAGGCCCATGACGATGCGCGTGTGGCGCTTGTCACCGCGAAAGAAGCGCATACGCTGGCAAGCGAAGAACATGAGATCATGCAACGGCTGGTCTCGCGCGGGATCGAACCGAAGGTGGAGTTATTGCGCGCGCGTCAGCGGGACGCCGCCGCCAGGGGAGAGGTGCAGCGCGCGGAAATCGCAGTCAGCCGTATCGAGTTGGAGATCGGTGAAGCCGAAGGTGAAATCCAGCGCATCCGGAAGACCTTTTCCGCCACGGCGGCGGATGAACTCAATAGGGCGAAAGCCGAACTTGAAGAGTTGAAAGGCGAACTGCCGGCGCTTCAGGATAAGGTCGCCCGTACGGATGTGCGCGCGCCGGTGGCGGGCGTTGTGAATCGCGTCATGGTTGCAACCATTGGCGGTGTTGTATCTCCGGGTGAAACCATCGTCGAACTGGTGCCGAGTGAGGATACGCTGCTGGTCGAAGCGCGGATCAAACCGGCTGATATCGGGTTTCTCAAAATCGGCCAGGAAGCGCGGGTCTCGATCACCGCCTATGACTCGTCGGTTTACGGGTCGCTTGATGGGACTATCGAAAATATCAGCCCCGACGCCATTGAGGACGAAAAAACCGGCGAGCGGTTTTACAATATTACGGTCAGGACGGCGGCGGACGCCCTTGCGAGCAAGCGCGCCGGCGATTTGAAGATCCTGTCCGGGATGGCGGCGGAAGTGTCTATCCTTAACGGGAAGCGCACTGTGCTCGCCTATATCATCAAGCCGATGTCGCAGATGGGCGAAAAAGCCCTGCGGGATAAGTAGTCCTCACCATTAATTTAGTTTAGCCGCTGGCGTCTTCCCGTTAAACTGGGTCCACAGCCTAATATAAACATGGCCTTGTTCAGTTAATGAACAAAAGGCGGGCTGCGCTGAGGTCAGGTTCAGCATGAGCAAACGAAAATCGACCGGTGAGGCCTGACTTTTGCTCTCGAAGGTTGTGAGTGTTTCGTTGTGAGATTTTGCGACGGGGTCGCAAAACCACATGGGAGATTATGATGGCTACACCAAATGAATGGCTGGCGGAATTCCAGGCGAATACCGGCGTCGCTGAGACCGGCAGTCAAAACCAGCCGCAGATTATCGGGTTGTCGAACGGCAATATTCTTATTGCATGGGACGAACTCTCCGAGGGCGTCGGGTCTGCCGACGGAACGGATATCGTCGGCGTCATTCTGGATGCTGAAGGCAATGTCGTCCGTGCGCCGTTTCAGATCAACGACGCCAGAAATTTCGACGATGAGGGTGACTTCGACATCGCCGCCACAAATGACGGCGGGTTTATCGTGGCTTATGTCGACGCCGACCTCACGGACACAGACCGGTCAAGTATCATTTGGGAGCGCTTCGACTCAAATGGAGATGCGGTTTCTTTCAGTCAGGTCGCCGATGAGAACATAGCCGGTGATAATCTGAGAAACCCGCAGATCGCGCTCGATCTGACCGATAACAGTTTCATGTTGACCTATACCGACGAGGTTGGCGTCGACACGGATATCAACGCAGTGTCGGTGACCTTTACGAATGTGGCGGGGACCACCTTCAATGTGAGCAGTGAGTTCGCCGCGGCCCAGAACAGCAACGACGTTGATGATCAGGGCGACATTGCGATCCTGTCGAATGGCAATTATGTCACCGTCAATCGCGAGTTTGACGGCGCTGTTCCCGGCATCGATATCCGCATTTTGCAGCCGGACGGGACCTACGTTGCTGACCGCCAGAACTTCGCGACTGGAAACAACGCCGCGCCGCGCGTCACCGGACTTGCAAATGGCGGTTTTGTGGTGGTCTGGAACCAGACCGATGCGAATAACGGCGATATTCTGGGACGTGTCTACGATTCAGCGGGCAATCTCGTCACAACGACCTTCACCATCGCGGGGACTTCGGCCGGGGAAAACGAACCTGATGTCGTTGCGTTGCCTGACGGCGGGTTCATTGTCTTCTGGGACGATGAATCCTTTGGTCTGCGTGCGCGGGCCTTTCATGCGGACGGAGCGACGAATGGCGCCGTCTTCGATGTTGCCGAAGGCAACGCGGCGGATAGCGACGTTGGCGTTACGGCTGACGGACGGATCCTTTTTGCCTGGCAAGAAAATAACGAAATGCAAGCTTCGATCTGGGACGGCAGAAACAGTCCTATCGAGGCCAGTGATTATCAGGCGGGCGCTACGAATTTTCTGGACAATACGGGCCCGGTCACCAGTCTGATCGGCGGCGCCGAGATGAACGGCACAGCGAACGAGGATGAATTGCTCGGCAATGCCGGCAACGACACGATTCGCGGCGGCGACAGCGCCGATACGTTATCCGGCGGCGCTGGTTTTGATCTGATCTTCGGCAATAATGGCGATGATTATATCGATGGCGGGTCGGAGAATGACGATCTGCGCGGCAGCGCCGGCAACGACACTATCCTTGGCGGCTTTGGCCGCGACGTGATCCGCGGCAATTCGGGCGACGATGACATTCGCGGCGGCGCCGGCGGCGACACCCTGGCGGGCGGTCTCGATAATGACGAGATCCGCGGGGCGTCGGGCGACGACGCCATGAAGGGTGAGGCCGGAAACGATCTTATTTCCTCGGGGATCGATGACGATCTCGCCAAGGGCAATGAGGGCGCCGACACGCTGTTGGGCGGCGACGGGAACGACTCCCTTCAAGGCAATCCCGGCGACGATGAGCTCTACGGTCAGGCCGGGAATGACGATCTTCGCGGCGGCAACGACAATGATACGCTGGACGGCGGCTCGGGCAATGACACCCTGCGCGGCAATTCCGGCGACGACGTCTTTGTCTACGCTCCAGGAGCCGATGACGATCTGATCATCGGCTTCGAGGGCGGCGCCGGCGCCGGGGACGTCATCGACCTTTCGGTCTATAACGGCGTCTTCGACAATTTCGCGGACGTCCTGGCGGCGGCGAGCGATGTGGGCGGCAATGTTGTCATCGACCTCGGCGGCGGGGATAGCATTACGCTCCTAAACACGACCGAAGCCTCCCTGAATGCCGATGATTTCCTGTTCTAGCATATGACGGGATTGCGATAGGAGGTGTGCTCAGTACGCCTCCTAAATCGTAACAAGGCGCAGCCCAATAATCTTTTAGCGCGCGTCCTGCGCAGCGGCGGCGATTGCTTGAGCAATGTGTTCCGCTGCTGCCGGGCGCCCGTTTCGCATCTATAATCAGCGATATGCAGGCGAATGACGTCAGCTAGAGAGATGTCATGTCTGCGCAAGGCCGGCTGCTATGGCCATGCCGGGCGGCGAGGCTGGGCGGCCTAATGTCAATCTGAACCCCTGCATGCGCCCGCAATCCTGAAAGCGGGGGGTCGGCGCGGGCGGCCTCCTGCCCTCAGGCTGAGGCAGGCAGGAAAGGTGTGCGCCGGCCGTTTGGCTCCTTCTCTCCGCTTCGGAGGGGCGGATTCTATGGCTCTTGCGGCGCAAAAGGGTGTGGAAATCCAGCTAAAGGCTGGGTATTAATGGTTTTGAAGAAGCCTCATTATATTGGCGTATGTCCGCGCCACGGAGTTGCAATAACAAAGATAGGCTCGAATTTTCGCGCCGCCGGAAGAGTTAGCGTTAACGCGAAAGGACCTGCCGAAAATGTGGACGTATGCCGAAGGGAATACGAGCGGCGCCAGTCAGGGGCAAGTCGATCTCGTAATGAGCCTGGTTGAAGACGCAGCGAATTACTGGGGCCGCTATCTTGATTTTCACGCGAGCGCCTCGCTCGACGTTCTCGTCAACATTGTCTCACTTGGCGGCGATACATTAGCGCAGGCGGGCACAGACTTTTTTTTCCAGGGCAGTTCCGGCGGCTCCGACATATATCAAGCGGTTACGATCAACGAAATCGACACTGGCGCCGATCTGAATGGCGGTTCAGCGGATATTGAAATTGACGTCAATCTCGATTCCATTCTTGCCGAGGAGTTTTATTACGGCGGCGAAGATGAGCCCGGCGTTCCGTTTTCAAAATACGATCTGTTCACTGTGTTGTTGCATGAGATCGGGCACGGGCTGGGCTTTCTTTCATTTCTTACCGAGCCCGGTACGGACAAGGCTGTTTACGATCTCTCAGTACAGCAATTAAGTGGGGATTATTATTTTACCGGCGCGACGGCCGTGTCTGTATATGGCTCAAATGTTCCGCTGGATACAGAACCAAGTCATATTGCAACCTCTCCTATTGATCTGCTCGGCGCCTCGCTGTTCAACGGTCAGCGTCTCGTTTTATCTGCGCTCGATCTCGCGATTCTTGCTGATGCGGGTTTGCCGGTGCTGGCGCCGACCAGCGGCGCAGACGTGATTTATGGCTTTGAATCCAGCCTTTATGGCGTCTCTTATGTCGGCGGTGACGATAACATCAACCTTCTGGACGGCGCGGACGTTTATTATGGCTTGTCAGGCGACGACACCATTCGCGGCGGCGGCGATAACGACACGATTGAGGGCGGCGCCGGTTTTGATTTGATCTATGGCGACAATGGCGACGATTATATCGACGGCGGGTCGGAGAATGACGATCTGCGCGGCAGCGCCGGCAATGACACGGTATTGGGCGGTTATGGCCGCGACGTGATCCGCGGCAATTCCGGCGACGACGATATTCGTGGTGGCGCTGGCGGCGATACGCTGGCGGGCGGCCTCGACAATGACGAGATCCGCGGGGCGTCGGGCGATGACGCCATGAAGGGTGAGGCCGGAAACGATCTTATTTCCTCGGGGATCGATGACGATCTCGCAAAAGGCAATGAGGGCGCCGACACGTTGTTGGGTGGGGATGGTAACGACTTTCTTCAAGGCAATCCCGGCGACGACATGCTGTTCGGCCAGGCCGGGAATGACGATCTGCGCGGCGGAAACGACAATGACACGCTGGACGGCGGCTCGGGCAATGACACCCTGCGCGGCAATTCCGGCGACGACGTCTTTGTCTATGCGCCGGGCGCCGATGACGATCTGATCATCGGCTTTGAGGGCGGCGCCGGCGCCGGGGACGTCATCGACCTTTCGGTCTATAACGGCGTCTTCGACAGTTTCGCGGATGTTCAGGCTGCGGCGGTTGATGACGGGTTCGGCAATGTGGTCATCGAGCTGGGCGGGGGGGATAGCATCACCCTGGCGAACACGATCGAAGCCTCGCTCAACGCCGATGATTTCCTGTTCTAGCGATGTAGGCCACAAGGTTTCGTAATCGCGAGGTCGGGTCTCTGTGGCGACTTTCGCGCCCGCAGATACTTGCCATGAGGCCGAATATCGCCGAAGACGGGAGCCAATTTTTGGCCTGCCTGGCGGCGGGTCTGCTCGCAGATAATCAGGATTAATGTGATGACGAACAAAACAGCTCTGATCACGGGCGTGACGGGGCAAGACGGCGCTTATCTCGCGCGGTTGCTTCTCGAAAAAGGCTATATCGTGCATGGCGTCAAGCGCCGGTCTTCCTCGTTCAATACGGGCCGGGTGGACGATATCTACAAGGATTTTCACGAGCCTGAAGCGCGGTTTTTCCTGCATTTCGGCGATTTGACGGATTCAACCAATCTGATCCGCCTAGTTCAGGAAACGCAGCCCGACGAGATCTATAATCTTGGTGCGCAATCCCATGTGCATGTGAGTTTTGAAACGCCGGAATATACCGCGAATGCGGACGCTGTTGGTGCGTTGCGTCTCCTTGAGGCGATCCGTATTCTGAAAATGGAAGACCGGGTGCGGTATTATCAGGCGTCGACATCGGAGCTGTACGGTCTCGTTCAGGAAACGCCACAATCAGAAACAACGCCTTTTTATCCGCGCAGTCCTTATGCGGCCGCGAAACTTTACGCTTACTGGATCACAGTGAACTATCGCGAGGCCTATGGCATGCACGCTTCCAACGGCATTCTCTTCAACCATGAAAGCCCGATGCGCGGCGAAACATTCGTTACGCGAAAGATTACGCGCGCCGTGGCGCGCATCGCAAAAGGCCTTCAAAAGAAGATCTTCCTCGGCAATCTCGACGCAAAGCGCGACTGGGGGCATGCGCGCGATTATGTCGAGGGAATGTGGATGATGATGCAGCAGCCGGACGCCGATGACTATGTGCTGGGGACGGGAGAGACGCATTCCGTACGCGAATTCGTCGAAAAGGCTTTCGCGCTTGTCGGTATCGGCGTTGAATGGCGTGGCCAGGGGGTTGGTGAGACCGGCGTCAACAAGGAAACCGGCGACACCATCATTGAAGTGGATTCGCGCTATTTCAGGCCCACAGAAGTCGATTTGTTGCTGGCCGATCCCAGAAAAGCCAACACCAAACTCGGCTGGAAGCACAAGGTTACTTTTGACGAGCTTGTCCGCGATATGGTCGAGGCGGACGTGAAGGCGCTTGATGGAGAGCGTTAGCGTTTCCGCAGTTGCGCCTGCATCTTCTGGTCGGCCTCATTGGCGCTGCGCATGAGCTCCCATGAACTCCGCATGCGCCAGAGCAGCGCGGCGGCTTGCGCGAGGGGAGCGGGCAGGGTGAACGGCTGCGTGCTCATGACTTCTTTGCGATAGTCTTCTGCGTTCACCGTCGACATATTTTTTTCGTGACGGCGAAATCCGCCGAGTACGGAAGGAATAACATCCAGTGGAGCGTGGCGCGCAAACCGGCGCCACAGATAATAGTCCCCTGCGAGTTTCATTTTGCGAATCTGTGAGGTCTCGTCCGGCGTCAGCCTTTCTAGAAGCCGGCGGGAAAAGAAGATGCTTTCCTGCTGCAGATTGCCGAGCAGCCTGTCGTGATGCCAGCCTGCGGCGATGCGCTTTTGGGAATAGCGCCCGGCGGGTCTCAGATACCGCAAGCGCCCCTTGTCGTCCCAGCAGGCGGGAACGCCCGTGACCCAGTCGCATTCGGTATGGTCCGTAAATTCGTCAATAGTCGCCAGCGCCCAGGATGTGTAGAGATCGTCGCTGTTTAACCAGCCGATCCACTCTCCCCTGGCTTGCGCCAGCCCCTTGAAGAGCGCGTCATACATGCCGGCGTCCGGTTCGGTGAAGAGGCGGATGCGGTCATCGGCTTCAGCAAGCTCTCGCGCAATCGCTACGGACCCGTCCGTTGAACCGCCATCCGCAATGATCAGTTCCCAATCACGTTCCGTTTGCGCCTGAACGCTTGCTATCGCGGCAGGCAGGAACTGCGCGCCGTTTAGAAGGGGCATAATGATGGAGAATTTCATATAAGTGACGGCGCTGATCTCTTCAGGGGGCTGGGCGCAGATGCGATGATGAATCGCGCCACAGCAATTGTCCACCGACGCGGCTTGTCACGAAAGGCCCCTCTAGCGCGGCCGGGCCAAGCCTGCGGCGCCCCGGTTGGGGGACGGCGGTTCCTCTTGAATATGGACAAAATTGGACTGCGATCTTATGTAGGACGCCAGTCACAAGCATGTAATTCAACCTTGGCGTGTAATATTCGTTCAGGGCTTGGCGCAAAGGCTCATTCAGGAGATTGTGCGGGCAGAGACTGTACGGGCAGAGACTGTACGGGCAGGAGACGGTGCAAGCGGACTGGTTAAAGCAGGCGTGGCGCAGTCGCGCGGGGCAGAGCAGGGGAGAGGCATGTCAAACTTGAAGCCGTCATCCAGTGCGGATTCGCCCCAATACCGCTCTTTCCGGGATGATAACAGCTACGCCGCCCTCGGACGGGCTGTCAGCTATCTGATGACCAAGCCCAATTTCAAGGATCTCAAATTCGGGTTCTGGTCGAGAACGCTTGTCGGGCAAATCAACCGGAAACATTATTTTTTCACCGCTGAGGGGGGTAAAATCGTCGGATTTATCGGCTGGGCGCTTGTCGATGAGGATATGGCGAAGGCCTGGCTGGAGAATTCGGCGGATTTTAACTCAGCCGATTGCGTAAATGGCGACTGTATGGTCATTAACGCTTGGGCGGCCGATACGGACGCCGTTAACCGGTTTAATTTGCGCGAAATCAGACAGCATCTTGTCGGCCTCAAAGCCGCTTACGCCAAACGATTTTACAAGGATGGGCGGATCCGTCCGCTCAGGGTCGGGATCACGGATCTCGTGGAAAGCCATATTGAAAAACAGGCTTAAGGCCGCGCCGCCGGGGAAATGAACCCCCTTGTGTGATGAGGGTCACAGATGCCGGCTGACGCCTCGTGCTTAACATGAACGCGCCCCATTTAGGCCCGATTTACAAACTTTTTAGTGGGGTGCGCACCGTTGGCGGACCATTATTTGCAAGCCTTTCAACGGAATCGCCGCCGCCCAGGATGTCCTCGGCGGTATTAGCATGGAAAGCTATCTGGGGAGATTATTATGACTACGTTTGACATTTCTGCGTCCAATCAGGGGTTCAACATGCAGTTGACCACTGATGTGGATTTCGACGTCCAAGACGGCAACATGTTTTCGACGAGCTACTCGTGGCTCTCGGATAACGGTCATGACATCGTTTTGAACGGTTCCGGATTCACCTACAGCGGAGCAACCGTAACCGGCGGCACTGTAACGAGTGGAACGATTGACCTCGATAACAACAATACCACCGACATCACCATTAGCGGCATACCCAACGGTAGCCTTGTCACCATGACCAATGGCGCTGCCAATGGGAACTCCATCGGGTTTTATGAAGAGATGCTCGATTCCAGCGATGATGAGGTTACTGGCAGTAACTTTGCCGACAACCTGAAAGGGCTCGGCGGCTCCGACACCCTGCTTGGCGGCGGCGGCCACGACACCCTGCTGGGCGGCGCTGGCGACGACAGCCTTGATGGTGAAAACGGCAATGACAGCCTGAATGGCGGCTCCGGCAATGATTTTCTTATTGATGGCAATGGTAATGACACGCTGAATGGTGACGATGACGACGATTACATCTCGGTACAGAGCGGGATTGCTTCAGATGTTTTCATTGGCGGCGATGGCGTCGATACGATCGACTGGGGTGCATCGGGTGAGAATGGCGCCGAATTTAATCTGCAAGCCGGAACGGCGTCTCAGGGGGGCGCCACAGAAACCATGAGTGGCTTTGAACATCTTAAAGGCACTGGCGGTGATGACACCATTACAGGCAGTAGCGCCGCTAATGACATCGCCGGCAATGGCGGGGATGACATCATTGATGGCGGGACCGGCAATGATACGCTGCGCGGCGATGACTTTTTCGCCAGTATCAACGGAAACGACACCATCATGGGTGGAAACGGATTCGATGAGCTGTACGGCCAGGGCGGCAATGACTTCATTGAGGGCGGCTTCAATTCGGACACGATTGAAGGCGGCGCAGGCAATGATGTCATTTATGCGATGACGGAAGCTGATCGTGACGGATCGGTCGAAGGAGACTCGCTGTTTGGCGACCTTGGAGCCGACTCGATCACCGGTTCCAACGGGGACGATACTATCGACGGTGGCTCCGGCAACGATACGATCCGCGGCCGCGGCGACAATGATATGATCGAAGGTGGTTCCGGTTTCGACCTGATCTTCGGCGACAATGGCGATGATTATATCGACGGCGGATCGGAAAATGACGACCTTCGCGGCAGCGCCGGCAACGACACAGTGCTGGGCGGCAATGGCCGCGACGTCATCCGCGGCAATAGCGGCATTGACGACCTTCGCGGCGGCGCCGGCGGCGACACGGTCGCGGGCGGCATCGACAATGACGAGCTCCGCGGGGCGTCGGGCGACGACGCCATGAAAGGCGAGGCAGGCGACGACTTGCTGCTCGGCGGGACGGATGACGATTTGCTCAAAGGCAATGAGGGCGTCGACTCCTTGTACGGGGGAGACGGGAATGATTCGCTGCAAGGCAATCCTGGCGACGACCTGTTGTTCGGCGATGCTGGAAATGACGATCTTCGCGGCGGCAACGACAATGACACGCTGGAAGGTGGGGCCGGGAACGACACCCTGCGCGGCAATTCCGGCGACGACGTCTTTGTCTACGCTCCGGGCGCCGATGACGATCTGATCATCGGCTTCGAGGGCGGCGCGGGCGCCGGGGACGTCATCGACCTTTCGGTCTATAACGGGGTCTTCGACAATTTCGCGGACGTCCTGGCGGCGGCGAGCGATGTGGGCGGCAATGTCTTCATCGACCTCGGCGGCGGGGATTCGATCACCATCGCAAATACGACCGAGGCCTCCCTGAATGCCGATGATTTCCTCTTCTGAGGGTGATCTGATCAGCAAAACCGTTAATTTTAGCGGTTTTGCTGAAAATTATTCATTGGTCTAGAATTTGTCTGATAGTTTTGAGAGCGATCTTGGCGCGGCCCGGATCGCTCTCAGCAAGAGAGACCAAAGTGACAGCAAGCAAGCAACTTAACAAAGCCGAACCGAAGATCGCCGCCGCGCTTAACGCCGCGAAGCGATTTCTTATGGTTGCAGGGGGCCTCAGCTTTTTCGTTAACCTTTTGATGCTGACCGGCCCTTTGTACATGTTGCAGATTTACGATCGGGTGATTGGGAGCCGCTCCTATGAGACGCTGGCCGTCATCACGATTTTGACCTTTGCGTTATTCGCCGGCATGGCCGTTCTCGATTTCATCCGCGGCGCCCTTCTGGCGCGCGCCGGCGAGACGTTTGAGAAGGAATTACAGGATACCGTTTTTGATCTGTCGATGGATGCAGGGCGCGCCGGCGCCAAGTCGCCGGACATGCCGATCAAGGATCTGCGCCAGATCCGGCAGTTTGTGGCGAGCCCGGCGCTGACGGCGGTTTTTGATGCGCCATGGGCGCCGTTCTTCCTGCTGCTCGTTTTTATGATGCATTGGCTTCTTGGTGTTGTGGCGACAATTGGCCTGATCGTTTTGCTGGGGCTGGCGATTGCGAATGAGCGCTTGTCACGCAAGGCGACGGCGTCTGCTCTGACGATGTCGAGCGGCGCCGATCAAATTGTTTTTTCTTCAATTCGCAACGCAGCAGCGGCTGACGCCATGGGAATGCGCGAGCGCCTTTTGAAAAAATGGCGCGACCAAAGCGAATCCGCGAGTGGCGATTCTCTATTGGCTTCAGATAGCATTGGCGGACTAACGGCCGCGACGAAAGCCAGCCGGTTGTTTTTGCAATCGGCGATTTTGGGCACTGGCGCCTTGCTGGCAATACAGGGGCAGGTGACGCCGGGCGTCATGATTGCTGCATCAATCATCGCCGGTCGTGCGCTTGCGCCAGTTGAAACCGTTACGAGCCATTGGCGGCAATTCGCCCTGACGGGGGTTTCTTTCAAACGCCTGCGAGGCTTTGTCGGCATCGCCAGAGAAAAAACACCGCGTACGGAACTGCCGGCGCCGCAAGGAGCGCTTAGTGTTGAAAAGCTCATCTGCAGGCCCGGAGCGGCGCAAAAGCCGGTTTTGAAAAATGTCAGCTTTGATCTCGCGCCAGGCGAAGCGGTCGGGGTTATCGGGCCGAGCGCGGCGGGTAAATCCACCCTTGTGCGCGCTCTGGTTGGCGTTGAGGCGGCGCTGTCGGGCGAGGTCAGACTGGACGGCGCCAATATCGCGCATTGGGATCAGACGGCGCTTGGAGCGTTTCTGGGATTCCTGCCCCAGGAAGTAGAGCTTTTTAACGGAACGATTGCTCAAAATATCGGCAGGTTTCATGAGCAGATTGACGATGGCGCGGTTGTCGCGGCGGCGAAGGCGGCCGGCGCTCATGAGATGATCCTTGGCCTGCCGGACGGGTATGAAACCGATATTGGCGATGGTGGGCGTCATCTCTCCGCAGGACAACGTCAGCGGGTCGGCCTGGCGCGTGCGCTTTACGGAGATCCGAAACTGATTGTGCTCGATGAGCCCAACTCCAATCTCGACTCAGATGGCGAGGCGGCGCTGGTTCGGGCCATGAAAGGCGCCAAAGAACGCGGCGCCACGATTGTTATTGTCGCGCACCGGACAACCGCCATCGGCTCCGTAGACAAGCTTCTCCTGCTTGTGGATGGCGAGGTTCGCGCTTTCGGTCCGCGTGACGAGGTTCTGAAAAAAATGGCGCCGCGGCAGGTTGCTTCTTTTGACGCCGGCGCGCGCGACAAAATAAAAAGAGCTTCCGGCAATGACTGATACCTCACCCAAAAAACCGGCTAGCGCAGATTTCTATATCAAATTTGGCCTCTATACGGTGCTCGCCCTTTTTGGCGGACTGATATTCTGGTCTGTTGTCGCGCCTGTGGACGGCGCTGTGATTGCGGTTGGTCAGGTTGTGGTCGAATCCAACCGGAAAGCGGTTCAGCATCTTGAAGGCGGCGTTATTGAAGGCATTCTCGTTCGTGAGGGCGAGGAAGTCGAAGCCGGCGAAGTGGTTGCAACGCTTGAAGATACCGTCCAGGCCGGCAGCCTCGCCTTGATCGACGGTCAGTTGACGGAGCTTTACGCCCGGCGCGTCAGGCTTGAGGCGGAACGTGATGGAGCGGACCGCCTTGCGCAACCGAGAGGAAAGGCTGCGGTTCTCAACGGCGATGCGTTCGAAGCGAAGCTCGCAGGCCAGACGCAGTTGTTCGAAGCGCGGCGCACGACCAGGCTTACGCAGGTTGATCTGCTTCAGGAGCGCATTACGCAACAGAAGGAACGCATTGGCGGCCTGAACGCGCAAATCGATTCCCTTCGCGATCAGCGCCGGTTGATCGAAGACGAACTTGCGGGCGTTCGGGAATTGAATGAAAAGGGTTTTGCGCCAACGACGCGTGTTCGCGCGCTGGAACGCGAGTCCCGCAGGCTTTCAGGAGAGCGCGGCGCGTTGCGCGCCGCCATCGCCGAGGCGACCAGCATTATTGCGGAAGCCGAACTTGAAATCGAACGCTTGCAGGAAAAAGCGCGCGAAGACGCCATTTCCGAGTTGCGCGATGTCGAGGTCTCGATTGCCGAGCTTGAGGAGCGACGCATTGCAGCCGATGAAAAGCTGGAGCGCACCCAGATTCGCGCGCCCTATGCCGGCCGGGTCATGGGGCTTACGGTGCATACGGAGGGCGCGGTGATTTCGCCCGGGGCGCCGCTGATGGAAATCGTTCCGCGCGGCGATAAATTACAGATCGCCGCCCGTGTCGCGCCGAGGGATGTGGACAAGATTCAGGCTGGGCAGGAAACGCTTGTGCGGTTTTCGGCGTTCGGCGCGCGGATGACCCCTGAAACAACCGGCGTCGTCGATTTCGTTTCCGCCGACAGTTTTGTTGATGATAAAACAGGCATCCCTTATTACCTTGTCATGGTGGATATTCCGCAGGGTGAAGAGCTGAACAAAATTTTGCATAATGCTTCTCTCGTGCCCGGCATGCCGGTGGAAGCCTTTATCAGGACGGGGTCGCAACCGGCGATCAGTTATTTTCTGAAACCGTTGACTGACGCGCTCGCGCGCTCCATGCGCGAATAAAAAAGACGCCTATCCGTGCAAATCCTTTTTCTTCACGACAACTTCCCCGCTCAATTCGGCGTGTTCGGACAATATCTGGCGCGTCAGGGGTGGGATGTATGGTTCGGTACGCAGCGGAAAAATTCCCAGCTGTCCGGCCTGAAAACGTTCAATTATTCTCCTCATCGGGAAGTGACGGAAAAAATTCACCCTTATGTTGGTGGATTTGAAAAAGCCGTCCTGAACGGCCAGGGGTTTGTGCGCGTCGCGCTGAAGATGAAAGAAAAAGGCCTGTCGCCCGATATTGTGATGGCCCATTCGGGATGGGGGCCGGGCCTTTATGCCAAAGATTTATGGCCCAGGGCGAAATATGTCGGCTACTTTGAATGGTATTACACCTCACAGGCGCCGGACATAAAGTTCCTGAATGAAAAGGGGCGCAATCTGGATGACGATTTGCGCACGCGCACGCGCAATGCGGCGATACAGATGGATTTGACAAGCTGCGATGCGGGCATTGTTCCGACCTCCTTCCAGAAGGCGCAGTTTCCTCCCTGTTTCAGCGACAAGCTGATTGTCATGCATGACGGCATCGACACCGATACCTATAAGCCTTCTGAAAAGGCGGGGCTGCAGCTGCCGAATCTTGATCTCTCCAGCGTTGATGAGCTGATCACCTATGTGGCGCGCGGCATGGAGCCCTATCGCGGTTTTCCGGAATTCATGAAAGCGCTGGAGATCATCCTCGAAAAACGGCCTAACGCCCATGCGGTCATTGTCGGCGAAGACCGTGTGGCCTATGGGCGCAAGCTCAAAGAAGGCGACAGTTACAAAAAACGCGCGCTCGAGGCGTGCAATCTCGATCTGAACCGCGTGCATTTCACCGGGCTTCTGCCGCGCGACCAGTATCTAAAAGTGCTGCAAGCGTCGTCGGTTCACGTCTATTTCACGATCCCTTTCGTTCTGTCATGGTCAATGATGGAATCTATGAGCGCTGGTTGCGCCATGGTCACATCCGATGTGGAGCCGGTGTGGGAAATGGCGAGCGACGATGAAGAGCGGCTTGTGCTTGTCGATCATCGCCAGCCGACCGAGATTGCAGACGCCGTGGGACGGCTTCTGGATGATCGCGACAAGGCGTCCTCCCTGGGGGCGGCCGCCCGTAAATTCATCGTCGAGAATTATTCCCAGCGCGACATCTTTGCGAGAAAAGAAGCGTGGCTGAAAACGGATGTCATGCAACTATGCTAGGCCGTCTTTTCCGCAAAAAAGATTCTGAACTCGATCACGCCGCCGCCTTGAAGCGTATGGCCGGACGCGGCGTTGAGGTGCAGACCTTCATCGATGTCGGCGCGGCCAAGGGCGCCTGGAGCGAAAAGGCGATGCGCCTATGGCCGGCCGCCGGGGCTCATCTTATTGAAGCCAAGGAAGATTGGCGGCCGGAGCTGGAAGCGTTTCAGGCGCGTCATCAAAATGTAAGTTTTGAAACCGCCGGCGTCTCACGCGAGCCGGGAACCATCTATTTTCCGAAAGCGGCGGACCCCTATGGCGGGGCTGTTTTTCATGATTGCGCCGATCGCGATGACCTTGAAGCGATCAAGGCCACGTCGATTGATCATGAGGCGGCGCGATTGCAGCTTAAAGCGCCGTTCGCCATCAAGCTCGACACGCATGGCACTGAGGTCGATATACTCGACGGAGCCGCAAAAACCCTGGAGCAGACGGCGTTTTTGTGTATCGAAACCTATAATCTGATTGGCCAGAAACGCTTTCCGGAACTGATCATCGACCTGCAGGAGCGCGGGTTTCGATGCGCAGATGTTGCTGAGCCGCTGTTCAGAAAAGGCGATCAACTGCTCTGGCAGATCGATTTTTATTTTATGCGCGCCGATCATCCGGCGTTCGGTAATTTCAAATATACGCCGCAGGCTTGAGGCTATCGGAAAGTGAAATGGGCGCCGCGCTGTTCATGCGAGCGCGGTGATCACCATTGGTGGGTTTTCCGGAAAGGCCCGTCTTCGCGGACGAAAGCCAGGTCGACCTGACCGAGTGCGTTGTCGTGAGGACGATACAGACCATCCAGTATATCGTAGAGCGCAAAGCCGCGATTTTGCATGAAGCGAACGATTTCCGTGAAGTCCGGATGATGCTCACCCCAGAAGCGGAACAAAGACGCCTCGACGATGACAACGCTCACCTTTTTCAGCGTTTCAACGCCACCCTTGAGAACAAAGAGATCGGCGCCCTGACAGTCTGTTTTCAACAGAACGTCGCCAGAGAGACGGTTCTCTCCAACGATGTTGTCAAGCGTGTCCACTTTTACAGAGACCTGGTTGTCGTGACTTTTTTTGTTTTTATGCATCAGCGAGGATCCATAGCGGTCCGGATGGCGGAGGAGGCTTTTCTCCCCTGGCGTTTTCATCAGGGCGCAAAAATGGATCTCGTGTTTGTAGGGCTCTAAAGTATTTTCAAGCTCTTCACGAAAGTCCGGCAAAGGCTCGAAAACGATGTGAAAGGCGTCTGGAAATGATGAGTAGATGATCTTTGTTCCGCCCGCCGCGCCGACATCGATGCAATAATCCGGGGCGAAACCGAGCCGTTTGAGATGCTGGAAAAAGGCGGCGAAGTCGCGGGTTGGTTTTTCGGGTGTGCGGCCGGCGGCCTCCGGCGCGGGGCCCGCATTGCGCGATGGCTTCAGGAATGAAAAGAAATTACCTATTTTGGGTTTAGGCATGTTCCAAAGCTCTTGACCGGGCTGTGAATATAGGATCAGGCGAGGGTTTATCTTGGCGGGGCGCCGTGATATTTGCGCTCTTCGTTTTGGATTTGAAGCGCATTCAATGTCAAGCTATCGCTATGAATATCAGGCCGGAGTATCCAATTGGAGCCGCGCATTAGGCGATATTCAGGACGCCTGGTCGCGGCGTTTGCTGTGGACCGACATGGCCTTCCGCGAATTCAAGGGAAAATATCGCGGCGCGACCTTCGGCGCATTCTGGTTGACGCTGACCACGGCCATGACGGCGATCGGTCTGGGCGTTCTCTATGGCTATCTGTTTGGCCGACCGCTCGCAGAACATCTTCCTTATGTGACATGCGCCATTTTGTCATGGGGGCTTATTACCGGGTTCGTGAATAGCGGCTGCGCGGTTTTTGTCGGGAACGCGAACACGTTTAAGGAGTTTCCGCTCCCTTCTGCTTTGTTTGCGTTCAAGCTCGCCCTGAGCCAGATGATCGCATTTTCTTATCGCAGCATTGTTCTCGTGATCATGCTCTTGATCTTCTCAAAAAGCTTGACGCCCCTGGCGCTGTTGTCGGTTGTCGGGTTTTTGCTCTTGGTCTGGATTGGTTTCTGGTCATCGCTGGCGCTCGGCGTCATTAATGCGCGGTACCGCGATTTTGGCCAATTGGTGTCGGCTTTTATGACATTCGCATTTTTTCTGACGCCGATTTTCTGGCTGCCTGACAGGCTGAACGAATACGCCGTGTATCTCAATTTCAACCCGTTTTTTCACATGATCGAAGTGATCCGGGGTCCGATTATGGGGCATGACAATCTGGCGCTGCATTTTGGCTTCGTCGCTGCGTTTGCTGTCATTGCGCCCGCGATCGGCATTTTTGTCTATGGCAAGCTTTCTCATCGACTTGCATATTGGTGCTGACCCGTGGCGAAAATTGAACTCACAAAAGTCGCTGTAGAATATCCTGTTCCGCATATGCAGAACCGGAGTTTTGTCGGCGCAGTTAAAAACGCCGCCATTGGTGGATTGATCAAACGAGAAAAAGTGCTCCGAATAAGGGCGCTTGACGGCGTTACGCTGACATTGCGCGATGGCGACCGGCTAGGCATTTTAGGCAGAAACGGCGCTGGCAAAACGACGCTATTGAAAACCATGGCGGCGATTTTGCCGCCGACCGAGGGGCGTGTTTGCGTCGAGGGGCGGATATCGCCGCTCATCTCCATGATGCTTGGGCTGGATAATGAAGCGTCAGGATATGAAAATATCCGTATTCGCGGGCGGTTGATGGGGTTGAACGACAGCCAAATTGACGAAGTCATGCCGGAAATCGCCGATTTCACAGAGCTCGAGGACTATCTGGAATTGCCGCTCAAAACATATTCGAGCGGTATGCGGATGCGATTGACATTTGCAGCATCGACGTCGTTCCGGCCTGAAGTCCTGTTGCTGGATGAATGGCTGGGCACGGGAGATGTTGAGTTCCGGAATAAAGCGGCTCGGCGCTTGCGGGCGCTGATCGATAAATCCGGTGTCTTTGTATTTGCTTCGCACAGCCGCAGTTTGCATCAACGCATTTCGAACAAGGGCGCCGTTCTGGAGAACGGAAAGCTTTTGTTTTTTGGCGATATTGATGACGCTTTTGAATTCCAGGATGAGCGCCGCGCCAAACACGAAAGACGAGAAAAAACACGGCAGGCCGCGCGTGCAAAAAAGAAGAGCGGCTAGACAACCCTCAGACACAATTGAAAATATCCGGTTCGCCGGCGGCGGTTTTATATGCAACGAGAAACGCAGGACTCACTGACAACCGTCTCCGCGCGGCAATGGGTGGGAGCGCATCAGCGCTATCCGGACACCACCGGGAAGCGGCGCGCCGAAGGCGGCGCGCGCATGAATGCGGGCGCCGCCCGGAAGCAAGAGACGTCATCGCCGCGCGTGTCGATTGTTACGGTGGTGTACAACCGGGCGGAAACAATCGAGCGGTCGATCAAATCCGTTCTCGATCAGCGTTATCAAAATATCGAATACATCATTATTGATGGCGGCAGTTCAGACGGCACAATTGACGTCATTCAAAAATACCGTGAGCGGATAGACTATTTCATTTCAGAGCCTGACAATGGCGTTTACAGCGCCATGAACAAAGGAATTTCGCTTGCTGCTGGCGATTATATTTGTCTTCTGAACGCTGACGATTATTACGACGAGAATTTCGTTTCGTCACTTATTGAATGCGCCGCCCGGACAGATAATCCCGATATTGTCTGCGGCGCCATTCGGATGAATGACGCGCTCATTTCGCCGGGGGAGATGAGCGACGGGGTTTATTTTGGTCATCTGAATTTTTTTCACGGCACGTTTCTGGTCAAGAAAGAATGCTACGATGAGGTCGGGCCCTATAATGAAGACTATCGCATTGTCAGCGATGTGCTGTGGGTTCAAAACGCCTATGCCGCCGGGATGTCATTCGCCAAATGCAAGGATGCGATCGTGCATTTTTCCGATGGCGGCCTGTCATCCGGCAACACCCCTGAGCGGCGGGAATTACTGATTTCGGAAACCGCGAAAATGTATCGGGCGCGCTTTCCTTTTCTGACAGATGAAGACGCGCGCGCGATCTATCTTTACCGGTTTCACAAAAAACATTCCTTCATAGTAGAAAAAATCGTCGACCGCTATTCGAGCTGCAGTGAAAAATTCAATGCGGCGCTGGCCCTCTATGTAAAATATTGTCTGTGCGAACGCCCGGCTTTTGTTTTTGAAACGGCGGATGTCGACCCCTTTCTGCCGGTCAGTTTCCGGCTCGCGTCGCGGTTGGGTGTTGATTTACCTTCTCTCCGCTTTGCGCTTCCCGATATGGATGTGTCTGCTCTTATTCACACAATCGATGATGTGATCGAGCGCGCGCTGCAGGCGAGAGCTGGCGGAAAGAAAGTCATTCTCCATTTTGCGGAGAAGTTTTCGTCGCCGTCAGAGACATTTATTTACGATCTGCTGATGCGCATGCAGGGCGCGGGCTGGGCGCATAATGTCATGCTCTGCGATGAGCGGCGCCTTGAAAAAGAGCGGCCCTATCCGGATTGTCTGGAGCTGCCATGGCCAAAGCTTCCTCCGGCGCTTCGTGAAATTTTATATGTGCGCTTTTTTGAAAAGCTTGGGCCTGACGCGCTGATTTGCCATTTCGCAGCAAGCGGCCGCTGGCTTTATGCGCGGATGACGCCGCTCGGGCTGCATGCGCCGACCATTCATATGACGCATGGCATCGATGTTTTCGCGATCAGCACCAATCCTGAATATAAAGAGTTCATTCAAAAACACGCGGTGCTGGACCCGCAGACAGAATTCACGGCTGTTTCTGAATATCTGGCGACTGAATTGGTTGCGCGCGGCGTGCCGCCGGAAAAAATCACGCTTAGTCCGAATGTTGTGCATCCGCGATTTTTCGAGCATCGAAAAACCGAGGATTTCTACGATGGCGAGCGCGAGCTGCGTTTGCTGAATGTCGGCAGGTTGATCCCGCTGAAGGGGCATCGTTACCTTCTGGAGGGCTTGCGTTATTTTATCGACCATGTGTCGAAAAATGTTCGCCTGACAATTCTTTATGGCGGCGACGACCGGGACCTGGAAGGGCTGAACCGCCTAGTGGGTGAGCTTGGTTTGAGCGGCCATGTCGATCTCATTGATTATGTGAATTTCAGGGAACGGCCCGACTTTTTTTCGAATTTCGACTTGTTTGTGATGGCGTCGACTTATTCCGACGATCACTGGAAGCGCTCGGAATCATTTGGCATCGCCACGCTGGAGGCGATCGCCGGCGGTCTGCCCGTGATAGTCACCGATGCGGGCGGCTCCGCCGAGGTCGTGGGGCGAGAGCACAAATTTGCGAAAATTGTGCCTCATGCAAATGGGCGGGCGATCGGTGAAGCCATAGAGGCGTTCTATCGTGAGCGGGACGGTTTCTCGGACAATCTCGACTATGCGCAAGAGCGGCTGGCGGCGTTCGCTTCTCAAAAGCAGCTCTCAACGCTGCGAGGGCTTATTGAAAAGGTATCGGCAAAACCTCTCAATGTCGCCTTGTTCTCGGCGATTGCCTCCGGCGGCGCCGGAGGGGCGGCGATGCGTGTGCATGAAAGCCTCTTGCGCGCGGGTGTGCGATCAAACTTTCTGACGCGCTATGGTCAGGCCGTTGACCGGCAAACGCCGTTCGTGAACGCTGTGAGGGCCGATCTCAAGGGTGAGTGGGATCTTTTACAGTCCGGCGCCAACCAGCATGACGGGAATACGATCTTCACCGTGAACGAGCCGCGCCTTGAGCAAGCCACGATTGCGCGCCTCGTCAAGGATGCAGATGTCATCAACATACAATGGGTGGCGCGGATGCTCTCGGTTGAGAACATCGCCTATCTTTCCAATCTCGGAAAGCCGCTCGTCATCACGATCAGGGATATGCAGCCGCTCGCCGGCGGTTGCCATTTCTTTCACGGGTGCGAGCATTGGCGCCAGGATTGTTTTGCCTGTCCGCAGCTTGTCGGTGACGATCGGCAGATCCCGTATCATACGCAGCGCTTCAAGCTGGATAACTGGAACCGCAACAATATTACCGTGGTCACGCTCAGTGAACACACCGCGCGTCTTGTCCGTCAGTCCCCGCTTTTTGAAGGCTGTGAAATTGAGCGGATCGCCAATCCGATTGACCTCGACACGTTTGTGCCGATGCCTCAGGAGCATGCCCGCCAAAGTCTGGGTTTGCCGGAATCTGGAAAGATTGCTTTCTACATTCCGTCCTTCAACAGCAAGGTAAAGGGCAGAGCTGAACTGAGAGAGGCGCTGGCGCTGCTGCATCAAAAGCATCCTGACCTCGATCTTCATATTGTGACGGCTGGGGCCGCCGGCGCCGAGGAGGGTGAGTTTCCCTTCAAGACGACAAATCTTGGCAGGATTGATGACAAACTCATGCTCGCCAAAGCCTATGCGGCGGCGGACATCACCTTGATCCCCTCCCTGGAAGAGACATTCTCCAACACGGCGGCTGAATCAGTCGCCTGCGGAACGCCGATTGCGGGGTTTGAGACGGGCGCGATTGGTGAAATCGCGGGGGGCGGAGAGCGCGGCGCGACAGCGCCGGTGGGCGATTGCCCCGGCCTTGCGGCGGCGATTTACAGCGTGCTCACCGGTGCGGCGACCAACACCGATTGCCGTGACTATGCGCTAGAGCGGTTTTCGTTTGAGGGTCAGGGCCAGCGCTATCGCGACTTGTTTCACAAGCTGGCCTCGCGCGCCGCATCGGCGAAAGCTGAGGCTGTTCCCGAAGCGCTTGCGCCGCCGCTCTTTAGTGAACAATCCGGGCAATATCTTTTTGAGCGCCAGGCGATTGTTTTTGACGCAAAGAAACGGGCGGCCATCAAAGCGGAACAGGACCAAACCGCCGGTCAAATTGCAAACCTGCAAAGCCGGCTTTCGCGGTTGAAGGCAATGACGGCGCATGCGTCCGCGCAAGGCGAGCCGGCGCCCGCCGCGCCGCCGCGTTTTGCGGCGCCGCTATTGCGCCTTGCCTCATCGCTCGCCAAGCGCAGCCGGCTGGCGTCCCTGCCTGTGAAACTGTTGCTGCAAGCCACGCAGATCGCCGCCGCCCGACCGTTTATGACCGCGCTTTACTGTTTGCTCTTTGTCGCCGGTGTCGCCGCCATATTTGTTCTGGCGCCGGCGCCAGACGCCTGGAAGCTCGTCCTTGGCTGGAGCGGTTTCATGGTTGCTTGCGGCGGCGCCTATATCGTGGCTTCTTTTGTGAAAAACCGGATTCTGGCTTTGAACTTGCGCGTTCATCAGGAAAACCAGTTTCGACAGCGCCTGCTTTCAGAACTGAAAGCGTATAAATAAAGCTAAGGTCAATGACGCTTGGGACGCGCGCTTACCCCGTCATGTGCTTACGGATTTCATTATCCGCATCCCAGTCGATTTCCTTTTCGATATATCGCTGGGCCTCATCGCTGAGAACACGTTCCTTATCCAGAATCTTCATGCTGTCGGCGATGTAGTTTTGCACTTTTTCGCGAAGGGCGTCGTCGCAGGAAAGGTCGAGCTTTTCAAACATGCCAAGCGCGTAATCGGCATCTGAGTGCAGCTTTGTGTAGTCCGTTATATAGAATTTGACGTCCTGCCCGTCCGCAGCGTTCATGGCCTCGCAGATGGCGCGATTATTCGTGTTGAGATCAAAGCAGGCGTGTTTGTAACTCCACTCGTCCATGCTGCGTTTCTTTTTATGTTCGTATGACCAGCAGACATCTTCGATGCTTCTGTAGATATGAAAGACACGTAATTTTTTGTCTTTGAACTGACTCATGGTGATGGGCGCGCTGTAAGAAAAATTCGGCCGCTTGTCGCCAATCCAGGCGCATGTGCGTATTTTCTTGTGCAGGCGCTCCATCGGCTTGATGTGACGATGCGTCTTGTGGCCGGGGGAGTATATGTTTTCTTTCAAAAACATATCCGGGTGATAGCCGAAATAAGGCGTAAAGCGCTCCGTGAAGATAGCGATCTCGTTATGTAGATTGAGAATCCGTCCGAAAGACGTAGTGCCTGATCTCGGCGCGCCGCTAATGAAAACAAAATCCTGATGGGGGTTCTCCACGGGCTTTCCCAGAAAGGGCAAGCCATTCGTGACATAGCGGTTGAAATCGAATTGCGGCGGGTTGGTCTGCAGCGTCCGGTAGAGCTGATCGAGCTTTTGGGTGTCTTGATTGTTCCGGAAGCAAACAACAAGCAATGACAAAAATTGCTGCTGCGTCGGCTCAAGCGTCACGGCGCGCTCAAGAAGACCGGCGGCCTCATTCCATTTCCCGATCTCCATGAAATCTTTCGCCTGACTGGCGAGGTCTTTAGCTTCCTGATGAGCGGCTGATGGAGGGGTCTCGGTCATGGGGTCTGGATCTTGTGTTGCTATGGCGTTTTCTTGGTGTTGGGCATCGAGGCGGGAAGCAGTGCGGCCTGTTCCAAGGTTTAGAGCAACTCCCTGCTCAAGACCGCTTTCGCCTCTTCGCCCTCTTTGGCGAAGATAATCTTGTCGCCGAATGCCTGTTCATTATTGAATCCGTAAACGTCGAGGCAGGCGGCGTATTTTTCTGCGGTGCGCGCCATGCTTTCCTCGTCAAAATGTTCCTTATAGTTTCCAAACTTGACCTGACGCACATGGTGTTCAGGTCTTTCCTTAGATGGGCGGATATCATGTTTCTCGGCGACTTTCTCAATCAAAGCCGGATCATATGTTGCGCCTGAATATTCGATTACATCTGCAAGGAAATCTTTCTTGCGGAAGATGATGTCCTCATAGCGGTAAATGCGTGTGCTGTTCGGCGGAAGGTTTTTGTGGAAGCCGTTTAGTCCGGCCAGAAAGTTGTGAAACTCCTTCGGCTCCGATCGCACCCACTCATTCACATTGCCGAGCTGTTTCGCCTTCTGGCGTTCGGCGGACATCGTGTTGCGCAACCCCCCGCTATCGGGAATCGAATGTGAGTGGGCGACGGAGAAATAGGATGAGACGAGACGGTCCCGGGGATCGCGCACAAGGAGGATGTTTTTCACCTTGTCAAACGGAAAACCCTTGGCGCGAAGCGCGGCCGGATTGCGCCAGCCAATATAGGCGTAGCCTTCTGAAAAAAGCGTCTTGCGATATTGCTCCGCGCCGATATTGCTCGGCAGCCCGTTTCTGAAAAGAAGTCCGGGCACGTCAATGCGGGGATAGGAGATGGCTGAAAAATAATCGTCGAGCATGCGGGTGAGCAGTGTGCTGCCGGCCTTGTTCAGGCTCCACGCAAAGAAGCTGGGAAATCCGGCCTTTGGCGCCGGAAGCGCGATTTCCACATCCGTATCGCTGTTCTCCGGACGAAGTTTGATCAGTTTTTCCGTCATGACTTTTTCAATTTCACTAACTCGGCGCTCTTGATCCGCTGCCCTAAAAAGGTAGTGAAACAACGCTTTCAAAGCGAGGGCAAGTGGCAGATGCAAGTTTATGAGGGCTCAACGGTCTAAAAGACCTTTGATTGCTTATCCCAACGCATTTGGCGTTCTTTTTTGAGCGGCTTTTTGCCGCCGCCGCTCGGCGAGCACGTACCGCAGGGCGCGCAATTTCAATATGGAGCCCACATTAGGCGCGAGCGCCTGTTCAAGCTGGCGGTTTTTGTTTTTCATGCTTTCCAGCGCTGAGCCGGTTTGCGCGAGGGAGGCCGCGTTAGACGCGAGCTGTTGTTCAAGGTCTTGCAGTTTCGTTCTGTAGCCGCTGATTTCATTGCGCTGCCGGTCGAGCTCATCCCCTTGGCGCGCTGACAGTTTCGCGAGTTCTTCGATCTTTTTCGCCTTGATCTGGAGGCGCATATTCAGATCATCCGCATAGCGGTCGCGCGCGTCAAAATTTTCAGATAAGCGGGTCACCTTGTTTGTCAGATTGCTCAGCGGGCTGATCCGGAATTTTCGAAGCTTTTCTGATTGCGATATGATCGCGCTTTTGACCGCCGACATATTGTTTTCAGCAGTAATCGAATAGCCCAGTTCCTGCATGAGATCGCCATGCATGAATTGCAGGAAAGTCAGTTCCTTCTCCGTCAGCTCTTCACGATTGCGCGTGTTGGACCCTGACCTGAAAAATTCAGGAAATTTTTCATTCAGTTTTGAAAAGTCCGGCGGCATGTCTTTGCCGTAATCAAGGCCGGTGAAGTCGGCGATCTTTTTGATGGACCCGGCAACGTCTCCTGTCAGCTCCTCGAATTTCAAAAGCAATGTGTTTGGCCGTTGGGCCGGGTTCCAGTCATGATAGTGCTGGCTCCAGTCGCCGAAGGAGACGGCGCCGGCGATGACATCGCAAATATCCGCTTTGTAGGTGGAGAACCGCTCTAGGTAGTGATAATATGACACCACCGTCGCTGTTGCATCGCGGATGACATAGATCGCTTTTTGATCGTCCGGAGGCGCGTCATGGGTTTTGATGATGTGCAGCTTTTCCGATTTAACGGCGTCGTCGTAAAAAGCATCCCAGGCGCCGGGGTAGTTTTTATGGCCGACAGCGTTCGCCAGACTGGCCGATTTGCCGATATCGCTGCTGTCATTATATTTGGAATATGTCGCCTGCCCAAAACATTTGAACAAAAGCGTTCTCAAAAATGTATTGCCCGAGCGAGGGTAGGATGCGAGCCACAATATCATGAGGTTTTCCGTTGTTTCTCAACCGATTATTTGGCGTGATTTTGGGGAGAACAAAACCCCCCGTAAAGACGGCGCGCGGTTTCGCCTGTAACCGCGGCTTAAATGGTGGCTCATCAGCCCGCCATATATGTTACGGCCCAAAGGGGCTGTCGAAGCGCCAGGTCGGGCAGGTTCAATGAAATTGTCTTGACGACCGTATTGAGTGCTTTATGGCGGAAATATCAGGAAATGTGGCGAGGGGCGAGGCTCCAGGATCGTAACGCGTGCGGCATGACGAATAACCCGGAAAACGGAAATGACCGCGCCCTTGTCTCGGAAAATGGCGCGACCGACGCGCCGCAAGGCGAAGCTGAAAGGCTGAGAGCCGAGCTGCATGACGCCAGAACGGCATCTGTTAAGATGGCCGCCGAGATTGAAGCCCTGCAACACAAGCTTGAAAGAGCCCATCACGCGCTTGAGCCGAGATTATTATCGATTCTGGCCTTGCGACCGCTTCGCTATGCGTTGGCGGCGAGAAACCGGATAAAGCGGGAGGCCAAAAGCGGTCTTGCCGCGGGCGAGGCCGCGCCGTTCTCGGTGCTGGATAAAAAGAGGGCGGCGATACGCGTCACCGCCGCAGAGCTTGTCGATCAAATCAGAGCGACGGCCGCCGCCCATGAAGCGTCTGTGGCGCCAACAAAAGCCAAAGATATCGGCATAGCGGTTTTTGCGCATAACCGGGCAAGTCATGTCACGCATGTGCTGCATGCGCTGGACCTGCAGGGCGCGTCCGGATTCACACATGTTTTTATCGATGGAGACCACGGCAACTCGAACAAGAGAGCGCAGGTCGATCTCGTTCATGATTGCGTTGCTCATTTTCCGGTGAAGGGCATTCATCGAAATCGCGGGAATTTCGGATTCAGAAAAATGATGTTGCTCTCGATGCGTTTCATGATGGAGCGATATGAGAAAATCATTTTTCTGGAGGACGACTGTTTCCCGGCAAGCGGCGCCGTTGACGGATTCGATCAGGCTCTTTCGCGCGCCGCGGATGACGATCGGCTGTTTTCGGTTTATGGCCATCCTTTTGGCGGGCCTGACGAGGCGCGTGGTTCAACGCGCTTCCAGAGTTGGGGTTGGGCGACAACGGCAGCGAAGCTGCGGCCTGTCTGGGATGCGCTTATGGAGTGCTATTTGCAGACCGAGGAAGAATATCTCGACTTTGTGGAGCGGCATCTGACGCCGGAAATTGAGGCGATGATTGATGTGACGCCCGGCAGACAGCCATCGGAGACCTTGAGAAAGTTTTTCGCCTGGGATGAAACTCTTTGCCTGCTGACGGCGATGCGCGGTATGCGCCACCAGATGACGGAAGAGAGATTGATCTACAATTTTGGCGCCGGTGAAAGCGCATCTCATTTCGAGCATGTTGAGTATTTCCGGCAGCCTCCGTTTAATATGGTGTCTGCGGATGAAATATGGAGCCATTTTTAACGTAATGGGCGTCACTGTTTATGCATAAAGATGACAAGATTTTCGTCGCCGGACATCGCGGCATGGTGGGCGGCGCCATCGTCCGCGCGTTGCGGACGCAAGGCTATGAGAATCTGACGCTTCGCACGCGCGCCGAAGTTGACCTTCTCGACCGCAATGCGGTCAACGATTTTTTCGCCGCGGAGAAAGTCGACCACGTTTTTCTGGCGGCGGCGAAGGTCGGCGGGATCATCGCCAATGACACCGAGAGCGGCGACTTCATCCGCGATAATCTATATATCCAGACCAATGTGATCGACGCCGCTTATCGCCATGGCGTGAAAAAGTTCATGTTTCTGGGGTCGAGCTGCATCTATCCGAAATTCGCAGAACAACCGATCAGGGAGGAAAGCCTCCTGACTGGTGAACTGGAGCCGACCAACTCCGCTTACGCCATTGCGAAAATCGCCGGCAAGGAAATGTGCGACGCCTATCGCAAACAATTCGGATTTAACGCCTTCACGGTCATGCCGTCGAATGTCTACGGCGTCGGCGACAATTTCGACCCGCAATCGAGCCATGTGGCGGCCGGGTTGATGCGCCGCTTTCACGAGGCGAAGGAGGCCGGTCTTGATGAGGTTGTCGCCTGGGGAACCGGCTCTCCCTTGCGCGAGCTGATCTATGCGGACGATCTTGCTGACGCCTGCGTCTTTCTAATGAACAATTATGACGCCGGCGGCATGATCAACGCCGGATCGGATCAGGAAGTGTCTATTCGCACGCTGACCGAACTGGTGGCGCAGACAGTGGGTTTTGACGGCAAGATTTCCTGGGATGCATCGAAACCTGACGGCACGCCGCGCAAGATCATGGACAACAGCCGCCTGCGGGGGCTCGGCTGGACGCCGACAACATCGCTGCGCGACGGGCTTGCGGCTATGTATGCGTGGTTTCTCGAAAACGTCGCGCGATCTAGCCGCTAGAAGAATTCTCCTCGCGCTCTGCATCCAGGCAGCGCCGCCAATATGACTCCATACTATTGGCGGCGACGAAGTTTTCGCGTTCGTTTTTCGCGCGCGCGCTGAAGGCTGCGCGGGCGCCATAGACTTCCAGAATTGCGTCGGCGAAGCTGGCGGGGGTGTCTGCAGTAAGGCCGCCATGGGTATGCGCGGCTTTGCCCGGATAGGTGTTGGCTGTCGCCACGATGGTTTTACCGGCGGCAAGCGCTTCGGTGACGACGGCGGAGCCGCGGACGCGATATTCATGTTCGCCATAGGGGAGCAGTACGACATCGCTCGCCAGCAGCAAGTCTTGATAGTCATCGTCTGAAAGCGGCTCCAGCAGGAGATGCGCTTGCCCTTCAGGCCGCGCTTGCAGCCGGTTAATCGCCTCCGTGATCTTTGGGTCGCGCCCGACAATCTGCGGACTGGCGTGAAGGATGAAGCGGATGTCGCCCGTTGCACGCTCGAACACATGCGCCACGATGTCCGGAATATGCTGGAAGCCTTTTTCAAGGCGCGCCGACCCAAGCGAGACGATCAGAAAACTGTCGGGTTGAAGGCGGAGCTTTTCACAAAGGCGCGTCCGGGCGGCGTCGCAAGCGTTTGCCTCTGGCGCGCTCGCTGGGATGGGCAGGGGCCGCACCGTGGCGGGCCATAATTGCGAAAGGTGCTCGGCGAGATAGGCGTTCTCGGCATAGAGAAACAGCTTGCGCCCGAGCGCGCCGGCCTCTTTCAGTTGCTCAAGGGTTTGTTCGAATCCCTCCATCACCTGACGCTTTGGCATCACCCCGACCGGGTCATAGGGGGTCGCCACATGGAAAACAGGGAGCGCCTCCAGCGGCGTTTCTCGGATTATGCGGGCGACAGCGGGGAGGCTTTCGCCGTCCGCTGTGTGCAGGAGGATGCGGTCTTCAGGACCGATCTCCCACTGCGCCATGGCCGATTGGAGATCCTCGAAAAACCCGCCCATGGGCGCCGGGGGAGGCGCGTCCCGCCGGCCTGTCAGTTTGCGTTTGAGGCGGGTGAGAAGGTCCGGCTTCTTCGCCTGCTGTTGCTGGCTGATATAAGCGTCATACATGGACGATCGGAAAACCGGCGCCACGGTCGCCTTTTCAGCGTCGAGCGCGCCTGAAAACCCTTCGGAACAAAGCCAGACAACGTCGAAGCCCAACTGCTGGGCGGATCGCGTGGCTTCGCGGGTCATCATGTAATGATGGCCGCGTATATCTTTCAGCGATGGATCGACAATGAAAAGGCGTTTCATGATCTGGGGCTTCGGGCGGAGAGGGCGTTCCTCCATAGGGGGGATCGCCATAGAGTTGAAGACATCGTCTGTCCGCCCAAACAAAAACGCGCCCCTGAAGGGCGCGCTTGATGAAGCTGTTTTTGGGCTGGGTTAAGCGTTGCCGGCTTTCATCAGCTTTTTCCGCGACGCGCCGAGAAGGCCCGCTCCGCCGAACAGGAACAGGATGAAGGCTGCCGGGATCGGGTTGGTGAGCGTCTCACCGTTGCTGAGCGAAGCGAAGATCGAGTGCTCGGCCTTGTTGGCGGTGCTGTCCGCGACCGAGGCCCGAATCGCCCGGATCGTGTTGCTGACGGATGTGCCCCAATATTTGCTCAAATCGAGCACCAGCACGGTGAGTTTGCGGTTTGTGCCGAGGATCAGCTCACCATCGTCAACCAGAGAATAATCCGACAGGCTCTGGCCATTAATGGTCATATTGTAGAATTCGACCCGGCTGGCGTTGATGCCGAACTGGATCAGTTCGACGCTGTTGCCGGCGTCGACGCTGGGGCCGACTGCGGCCATTGATTCCATATGCGCGGCCTGTTCAAGGCTCATTGGCGCTGCATGAGCGGCTGCGAGCGTCGATAACGCCGCGCTTGCTGCAAGTGCGAAAAACTTGTTCAAATTCATACCCTTATACTCCACCAGCTGTGTCGCGAACGCTTCGCGCGGCCAATTGGTTCCAAATCGAAGAAAATAGTTAACAACTACTGTTGCTTAATACTCCCAAAGCAAAAGTTTTACCAACCGTATGTGGCGAGATTACGATAAAGTTAACCGTTTTTTCTATCAATACGTGTGTTGAAACTGGAGTTTCTCCCTCGAATTTGAGCAGAATCTTTTGTTGCCGGACCCCGATTAGGACACCGGGTGATCCTGTTCTCTTGAATTAGGACGCTTGCGAGGGCGGCGCTCATTGCCCGGGCGCGCAACGATGGTTAAATCCGGCCGCTTGCAGGGATGTTCGCGGCTGCCGGGCGCGGCCCCGCCAAGAGGACCTGATGAGCGCAGCGACGCCGCCGGCGGCCCAGTCGGTTACCCTGATCATCGTGAACTATAATTCCGGCGCACGGCTCGGCCGCTGCCTGGACTGCCTTTCACGCCAGACGGTCTCCTGCTTTGACATCATCATTGTGGATAACGCCTCGAGCGATGATTCTCTGGCCCAGGCGGACCTAGCCGCCCGGGACGTCCAGTTGATCGAGGCGGGGCGCAATGCCGGCTTTGCGGCGGCCAACAACATGGCGGCGAAGGCGGCCAAGGGCGAATGGCTGGCTCTGCTCAATCCCGACGCCTATCCCGAACCCGGCTGGCTTGAGGCGCTGTTGCGGGCGGCGGCGCATCATCCGGAAACCGATGCGTTTGGCTCCCGCCAGCTGGACGCCGGAGATCCGGCGCGGCTCGACGGAGAGGGGGATGTCTGTACGATCTTCGGCGTCGCCTATCGCGGCGGGTTTGGCCATGCGGCGGCGCCCTGCGGCGCGGACGGTGAGTGCTTTTCTCCCTGCGCGGCGGCGGCGCTCCTTCGGCGATCGGTGTTTCTGGATCTGGGCGGCTTTGACGAGCGTTTCTTCTGTTACGGGGAGGATGTGGATTTCGGATTCAGGCTGCGCAATGCAGGGGGGCGGGCCATTCAGGTGAACGGCGCCGTCGTGCTCCATGAAGGCTCGGGCGTTTCCGGGCGCCATAGCGCCTTCACCCTCTATCACGGCCATCGCAACCGCATCTGGATGTTTTACAAGAACATGCCTGCAGCGCTTTATTGGGCGAGCGCCCCCTTGCGGCTCATCGCGGATACGGCGCTGTTCGTGAAAGCGGCCGCGGCGGGTGAAGCAGGCGCCTACCTCAAGGCTATGCGCGACGGCTATGGCGGGCTTGGCGCATTGCGCGAAGACCGGCGAAAGATTGCCGCCTTGCGCCGGAAGAGCGGCGCGGCTATCGCTGCCGCCTTGTGCTGGTCGCCGGTGAAATTTCTCCGGCGCGAGGCTGATTTGAGGCCGCTGGATGGAGCTGATCCTTCAGCGGCGAGCGAACAACAGAGCAGTTAAGCCCGTGCCAGCGCAGCCGACCTTTGCGATTTCCGTGCCCATAGGCGCTTATCATCCGCTCTTGCGCGATTGCCTCAACAGCCTTGCAATCCAGACGCCGCGCCCGCAGGTCGCTGTCCTTGACGCCTCTGGCGATCCGCGCGTCGCCGAGGCGGTCGCCGAGTTTCCCGATCTTGTCGTCTATCACCGCGCCGGTCCTGACGGCGGACAGTCCGATGCGATCATCGAGGGCTGGGATAATCTCTCCGGCGATATTCTTGGCTGGCTGAACGCCGACGACGCGCTCTATCCGGGGGCGCTCGAAGAGGCTGCGCAAGCCTTCATCAATGCTCCCGATACGGATTTATTTTACGGCCACACCATCATCAACAATGACGATGATGTTATCGTGGGCTATCATTGGGCGGTGGAGCCGCCGAGCGACATGATTCTCGCAGGCGACATCATCTCCCAGCCGTCCTGTTTTTTCCGCCGCAAGAAACTTGACGAGATTGGCGGCCTTGATCGCGATCTTCATTACACGATGGACTGGGATATCTGGGTGCGGCTTTGGCGCGCCGGCGCTGACTTCGCCTATACGGACAATGTCTTGTCTCGAGTGTTGTGGAGCAAGGACGCCAAGACCGGCGGTTTCAACCGCCGCCGCCGCGAAGAGCTGGAACGCATTATCGGCGCCAACGCCAGTCTTATCCGGCGCCTCAAAAGCCGGTTCGGCTTCACCCTGCATCATGCTCTTGAATATCTGGCGCCGGATTTCATCGCTGACTTTTTGCGGTCGGCGCCGGGCCGGACATTGCGCGCCATCAATGGCGTCGATCGCAATGGCGGTTTGTCCGGTGAGGCGTTTTTGCCGCTGGTCCACTACGCCCCTCAGCCGATGACGGCGCTTGAGGTCACGCTGGAATGCGAAAGCGCCGTCGTCCTGTCGGCGGCTGGCGCAAGGAGCGAGGTTGATACCTCCGGCGTCCATCGTCTTGTGTTTGAAAAACCTGTTGCGGCGGGAGAAACTGTCGCCTTGACCTTGAACGCACATGGCGCGCGCGCCCGCTTTCTCGGCGCGAAGTGGCGGTAAGATCTGATGGAACGGCGCATTCTTGTTTTCACCGTTCACAAAGCCGCCTCGCTCGGCGTGAGCGATGTCATGCGCCGGGTTGCAAAAAAACAGGGATGGCCTTTTCATTCCGCCAATTTGAAAAAGGCGACGCTGGTTGAGCCCAAGGCGCCGGGCGATGTTGATTTCCTTGCGCAGCTTGACGGAAAGACAGGGCTGGTTGGCCCCATCCGCATGCCGGTGGCGCTGGCGGGAAAAGCGGCGAACGACAAGCTCATCCTGCACCTGCGCGATCCGCGCGATGTTTTGGTGAGCATGTTTTTTTCCTGGAGCTACAGCCATCCGGGTGTGGATGAGGCGTTGCGGGCGCGCTTGCGCGATAAAGGCCTCGACGAATTTGTCCTGCGCGAAAGCGCCGGTCTGAAAGAAAAATATGCGCTTTATGTCCGGGACTATCTGAGCCTTCCGGATACGGTCCTGCTGAAATATGAGGATTTCGTTCTTGACCGGCCCGCCTGGCTGGACGCTTTTTTAAAGGCTTGCGACATAGACCCGGCGCAGCGTTTTTACACCCGGCTTGGCAAGGACAATCCCGCCGCCAAAGTGCGCGAAGAGGACAAGTTTTCTCATATCCGCAAGGCGGCGCCGGGCGATCACAAAGAAAAGTTAAAGGCTGAAACCATCGCGACGCTCAATGGCGAGTGGGCCGAGCTGTTGCAGGCGCTCCACTATTAGCGCTGTCTTGCGATCTTAAAAGGGCGAGTTGAACGCGGCCCAGCTTTGCGCTTTGGCATCCTTTTCAGACAAGGATGCCTCGCTTTCGCTGACGCCCCAATCAATGGCGAGACCGGGATCGTTCCATTTGACCGAGCCGTCGCTGGCGCCGTCATAAAAGGCGTCCACCTTGTAAGCGACCTCCGTATCGGGCTCGAGAGTCAAAAAACCGTGCAGGAAACCTTTGGGCACGAAGATCTGCTTTCCGTTTTCGGCGGAGAGTTCCGCTTTCACCCATTTGCCGAATGTCGGAGAGGATTTGCGAGCGTCAACGGCGACGTCGGTGATCGAGCCTTTAAGGACGCGCACCAGTTTTGACTGGGCGAATGGCGGCGCCTGAAAATGCAGGCCGCGCACGGTCCCCTGTTTTGCCGAATAGGAATGATTGTCCTGAACGAAATCGACCTCAACGCCGGCCGCCTTGAAGGCGCGGGCGTTATAGGTTTCGGAGAAAAAGCCCCGGTCGTCGGAAAACCGGCGCGGGGTGATGATTTTCACCTCGGGAATATCGAGCGAAATAACGTCCATGACGGGCCCTTTTTATCCACACTGAGAACAATAGAAGTTTTATCTGACCAAAGGGTGAAGCGGGCGTAAGCCCTGAAAAAGCCTATCCACCGTCAATCGCTTTGCGAATCTTTGACGACAGGAAGATTGCGTTCGCCTGATTCCACTGGCTATGCCTCGGGCCGACCTTTTCCTTATGATAAAGCCCGATTTTCACATCATCCAGTGAGTGAAGGCTGTAATCATACCGGACGAGAAACTCCCACAGTTTCCATAGCAGCGGCTGGTCCAGATATTTTTGAATAAACACGACCTCGGTAATGATCAGATCGATAGCGACGCCGCCAAGAAAATCTTGTGCGCCATGCAGGGCGTCCAGTTCGCCGCCTTGCAGATCGAGTTTCAGGATGTCGATATTGCTGAGGCCGCGTTGTCTGCATTCGCCGTCGATGGTCACAACGTCGACCTGCGTTCCGCCGGACAGCGTCGCCGCCGCCGGGTAATAAGGCCGGCCTTTGGCTGCGGGGCGCTTTAACAGCGAATTGGTGCCCGAGAATTTTCCCCGAAAAAATTCAGAGCGGCCGTTCTTCGCGCCAAGGGCGGCGTTGATAATTTCCACATTCCGGGCGTGGCAAAGGTTTTCCGAGCCGATTTTCCAGCTGTCCGGATCGGGCTCAAAGGCGAGGACTTTTGCATCGGGAAAAACCTCAAGCGCCTGCTGGGTGAATTTCCCGTGATGCGCGCCGCCATCGATGATCGTAATGTTTTCGGGAGCGTCGCGCCGGCTCCCTAAAAGCTCGCTTGCTGTTTTCAGTAGTGACATTGCTGCTTTTCGTCAGGAGGGCGCTCGCTTTCGAGCGATGCGGGATGCGCCTGCATGTAGTCAAAAACGGTGGACAAAGTCGAGGCGGGCGCTGTCTCAAGGGCGAGGCCATGACGTTTGATTTTCATTTTCGGGTCGAATCGGTGGAAAAATTCCGGAAAAGGAGATGCCTACCGTATCTTGCGGAGCTTCAGGAAACGGGGCACAAGATATAGGGTTACCAGCGCTCTTCCCGCCGCCGCTTCTTACTTGGATTCAGGATCAGAATAATGCTCAATGCCGCCGAAACGACCGTTGAATTGCCTGGGCTTTTGACCCCGTCCTTCGCCTACAAGCCGTTCCGTTACCCGTGGGCGCATGATTTCTGGAAGAAGCAGCAGCAGGTCCACTGGATGCCCGAAGAGGTGCCGCTGGGAGAGGACTGCAAGGACTGGGCGAACAAGCTCGATGACAGTGAGCGCAATCTCCTGACCCAGATTTTCCGTTTTTTCACCCAGTCCGACATCGAGGTGAACGACAATTACATGGAGCGCTACAGCCGCGTCTTCAAACCGACCGAAGTGAAGATGATGCTGTCGGCCTTCTCCAACATGGAGACGATCCATGTCGCCGCCTATGCGCTGCTCCTTGAAACCATCGGCATGCCGGATTCGGAGTTCTCGGCGTTCCTCGAATATGAGGCGATGCGCGACAAGCACGATTTCATGCAGAAGTTTGGTGTGGACAGCCACGAAGACATTGCGCGCACGCTCGCCATGTTCGGCGCCTTCACTGAAGGGCTGCAGCTATTTGCGTCTTTCGCGATGCTGATGAACTTCCCGCGCTTCAACAAGATGAAGGGCATGGGCCAGATCGTCACCTGGTCGATCCGCGACGAGTCGCTTCACTGCGAAGGTATGATCAAGCTCTATCACGCCTTTGCGCGCGAGACGGGCTGCGTCACCAAGAAGGTCGCGGACGATATTGTTGAGTGCTGTGAAACGGTCGTCGGCCTTGAGGACAAGTTCATCGACCTCGCCTTCGAGATGGGCCCCGTGCAGGGGATGACGGCGCAGGACATCAAAAACTATATCCGCTATATCGCCGACTGGCGCCTCGGCCAGCTTGAGCTGCCAAAACTTTACGGCGTCGAAAAGCACCCGCTGCCCTGGCTTACGGAAATTCTCAACGGCGTCGAACATGCGAACTTCTTTGAGGCGCGCGCTACGGAATATTCCAAAGCGGCGACCCGCGGCGAATGGCATGGCGATGACGGCGTCTGGTCGAATTTCGACAAGATGATGGAAAAGCGCAAACAGGCGGCGAATCTATAGGCCGCCGCCTTAACCTATAGACAAATGCATCATCTGCGGCCTAGTTTGCGCCGCAGTATGTTTCCTAACCGCCTAAAAGGTCACCCATGTCCAACGATCCCGAACGCATCACCATCATAGCCCGCGAGTTCACGGCGGCCGCACTGGAATTTCACCGCGGCAAGATGGCGGAAAAAGGATATCGGATGGAGGGCTCGATCACGCCGCGCACCTTCAAAATGATCGAAGGCATGGATGCGCCGAAGGATCTGTTCGAGGGCGAGCCCTTGTTTGCCGTGACCTTCGTCAAAAAAGACTAGGCTTCCTCCCAAATTCGACTTTTGCGGGCGCGTCCGCTAGATTTGTCTTCTCCGCCCATCGCTGAAGACAAGTCAAGCGAGATCAATGATCGCAGAACTGAATGCTTTGCTCTGGGGCAAAGTTCTTATCTTTGTCCTGATCCCCGTCGGATTGTGGTTCACTTTTCGCTCCCGCTTTGTGCAGTTCCGTCATTTCGGAAGCATGTTCGCGATCTTCGGCGAGGCGCTGAAACACAACGCCGATCATCCGTCTTCATTTCAGGCTTTGGCGCTGTCCGTTGCGGGACGCGTCGGCGCCGGCAATATCGCCGGCGTTGCGGTGGCGATCACGCTTGGCGGGCCCGGCGCCATTTTCTGGATGTGGCTTGTCGGCCTTGTGGGGATGGCGACGAGCTTTTTTGAATGTTCTCTCGCGCAGCTTTTCAAACGCCGTGAGCCTTCGGGTGATTTTCGCGGCGGCCCGGCCTTCTACATCCAGCACGGATTGAGAAAGCGGCTGGGGCCGGCCGCGCCTGTCCTGGCTGGCGTTTATTCCATCTTGTTGCTGGTCGCCTTCGGTTTCGCCTTCAACGTATTGCAGAGCTACGCCGTGTCGACATCCATGAGCGGCGCCTTCGGGTTTGATCCGCGGGTTATCGGCGTTGTGCTGGCGGCGCTGGTGGGGCTGGTGATTTTCGGCGGCGTGCGCCGCATCACCCGCGTTGTCGAAATTGTCGTGCCGGTTATGGCGCTCAGCTATATCGGGCTGGTGCTGTTCATCCTTGCGACGCGCATTGCGGATGTGCCGGGCGCGCTCGGTCTGATCGTGGAAAGCGCGTTTGGTTTTAACGAAGCCGTTGCGGGCGGGATTGGCGCCGCCATGGCGCAGGGCATTCGCCGTGGACTGTTTTCAAATGAAGCGGGGCTGGGTTCCGCACCCAATGTGGCGGCGGTCGCCTATGTCGCGCATCCGGGTCAGCAGGGGATTGTACAGGCGTTTTCCGTCTTCATCGATACGCTGATCATCTGCACCTGCACGGCGTCGATCATTTTACTGTCCGGCGTGGACTTAACGGATCCGAATATCGACGGTGTCATCCTGACGCAAACGGCGCTGGCCGCTCATGTGGGCGGCTGGGCCGATGAGTTTGTAGCGACGGCGCTGTTCCTCTTTGTGTTCTCATCGATCATGTATAATTATTTTCTCGGCGAGAACGCGCTCGATTTCTTTACGCGCGAAAGCAAAGTGGCGTTCACGATTTTCCGCATTGCGACGCTGGGTTTTGTGCTGGTCGGGTCCAATCTCGATCTCAGCGCCGCCTTCGGTTTTGCGGACGCGGCCATGGGTCTGCTTGCTCTGGTCAATCTCTTTGCGCTGGCGCTGTTATTTCCGATTGGTCTGCGCGTCATGCGCGATTTCGACGCTCAGCGGAAACAGGGCGTGAAACCCGTCTTCGACCCTGAGGACTATGCCGATCTCGATATCGATGAAAGCGCATGGGCGCTGGAGCCGGAAGACGCGGCGCGACTTCAACAAAAACGCGCTTAGCGGTTACCCGTCAGCTTGCCGTAAAGCTCAGGGCGGCGGTCGCGGAAAAAGCCCCAGCTCGCGCGGCGCTCGTCAAGATGATCGAGATCGACGGTCGCTGCTGCGAAGCCTTCTTCGTCACGCGACATGTCGGTGAGGAAATCGCCGCCATCGTCGACAATGAAAGACGAGCCGTAAAAAATCTGGCCCTCTTCATCGCCGATGCGGTTCGCCGCTGCGACGGGAACAACATTTGAAACGGCGTGACCGGTCATGGCGCGGCGCCAGCGGTCGCGCGTGTCGAGGGTCGGGTTTTCAGGCTCGGACCCGATGGCGGTGGGATAGAACAACACTTCTGCGCCCATCAGCATCATCGCGCGCGCCGCTTCCGGGAACCATTGATCCCAGCAGATGCCGACGCCGATGCGGCCGAATTTTGTGTTCCAGACCTTGAAACCGGTGTCGCCGGGGCGGAAATAGAATTTCTCTTCGTAACCGGGACCGTCGGGAATATGGCTCTTGCGGTAGAGGCCCAACAAAGCGCCATCCGCATCGACGGTGACGAGGCTGTTGTAAAATTCCTGGCCATCGCGCTCGAAGATCGACAGCGGCAGGACGACGCCGAGCTCCTTCGCAAGCGGCGCCAGCGCGGTGACGACAGGATGCTCTTTCCACGGATAAGCGGTCGTGAAATGCGCCGTGTCTTCGGTCTTGCAGAAATAGGGGCCCTGAAACAGCTCCGGCGGCAGGATGATTTGCGCGCCGTCTTTTGCGGCCGCGCGGATTAGCTTTTCAACTGCCTGGATGTTTGCGCTCATGTCGCCGCCAAAGGCGGCTTGCAAGACGGTGAGGCGAAGGGTGCGGGCCATGAGGTCTCTCCTGGTGGCGGCGTCTGGTGAGGGCGCTTGACGCGATAGCGGAGCGGCGGTGATGTTGCAATCAAGCCGGATGAAACTGGCGTGCGCAAATAGGCGGCGGAAATAATCTGGGGGGCGAGGAAATTCAATATGGCCAAGCTGGAAATCTACTGGTCCTTCAGAAGCCCCTATTCCTATCTTGCGATAGACCGGCTCTGCGCGATCAGGGAGCATTACGAGGTTGATGTCGCATTCCGGCCGGTTCGCCCGCTCGCCATGCGCGAGCCTGATTTCTTTGAACGCGGCCGCAAGCAATTCGTTCCCTATCTGATGCAGGATTTTCCGCGAGAGGCGGAGCGGCTTGGCCTCGCTTTTGGTCTGCCGAACCCCGATCCCATCGATATGGATATGGGAACGGGAAAGGTGGCGCCCGAACAGCCCTTGATGGACCGGGTCATGGCCTTGGGGATTGCGGCCTGTGAAAATGATCGCGGGCTCGATTTTGCGAAAGCGGTGTCGGCGCGCGTGTGGACCGGCAAGCCCTGGTCCGATGACGCGTCTCTTGGCGATGCTGCGCGCGAAGCGGGGCTTGATCTCGCCGCGCTTGAGGGATGGGCGAGCGCGAATGCGGCAAAGATCGCGAAAACCATCGAAGCCAATGAAGCCGAGCAACTAAAGCATCACTGGGGTGTTCCGCTGATGGTGCTCGATGGCGAAGCTTTTTTCGGGCAGGACCGCCTCGACTCGCTTGAGTGGCGGCTTGCGAAGCGTGGTCTGCGCAGAGACTAGATAACTCATCACCGGCGCTTCGGCCCCCGTGGACCAGCGCCCGCAATCGGGCTAGGTTGCAGGCCGGTTTCAGGGAGAAAACAATGTTGAAAAAAAGCATATTGATTTGCGCGGTTTTATCGCTTGCGGCTTGCGCAACCATTTCGCCGCGCTCGCGCATTGAAAATCGGCTGGTCGATATTGGCCTTTCTGAACGCAAGGCCGAGTGCATGGCGCATGAGCTGGATGAGCGTCTCGACCGCGATGATCTCAATGACGTCGCGGATTTCCTCGGCGACGTCAATGAAGCGTCATCCGACGGAGAAAATTACGACGCGCTTTTGAACATTGACAATGCCCGCGCCGCCGCGGCCATCGCCGCCGCTGGATTATCCTGCGCCTTTGGCAATTAAAAGTGCCTGCCTGGTCTGACGCTCGCGTCGCCGGTTCCGCCGGCGTGATTGCTCCCGGCTTTGAGGGCGTGGGCGAGGCGTTCGCGCAAAATTTCGACGAAGGGCTTGAGCTTGGCGCCTCCTTCGCTGTGGTCAAAAACGGCGAGACGGTTATCAATATTCGCGGCGGCTATTCGGACCGCGCCAAAGAAACTCACTGGGACGAAACGACGATCGCCTGCATCTATTCCAGCGGCAAGGCGGTATTGAGTTTTCTCATGGCGCGCGCGGTTTTCGATGGGTTGCTCGATTACGACGCGCCGGTTGCACGCTACTGGCCGGAATTCGGCGCCGCCGGAAAAGAAAACATTACGGTGGCCGAAGCGCTTTCCCACCAGGCGGGGCTCTGCGGTTTTCCCGATGAAATGCCGCCCGAAACATGGCTCGACTGGGACGCGATCTGCGGCAAGCTCGCCGCGATGGCGCCTTTGTGGCCGCCTGGAACGGCCAATGGATATCATCCGCAGACGGTCGGCTTCATTGCGGGCGAGCTTTTGCGGCGCGTCACCGGGAAAAGCGTTGGCGCGCTTATCGAGGAGCTTTCCGCCGCACATGATCTCAATCTTTTTTGCGGGATGAACGAAAAAGACGGCGCCCGCGCCGCCTATATGCCCAAGCCGCCAAAGGCGCCGGACCTTGGGCCCATGAATGAATTCAAACAATATGCGTTCTTGAAACCGTGGTCCGCGCCGGCGAAAGTGAGCCGCGAAGACTGGATGGCGGCGGAAATGCCCGCTTCGAACATGCATGCTGATGCATTGTCGCTCGCCAAAATCGTTCATCCGCTGGCGAATAAGGGCTGCGATATTTCCGGCGCCGAGGTTTTAAGCGAAAACGCCATTGAGCGCGCGCTGGTCGAACGCAGTCGCGGCGACGATCTCGTGTTGCCGTTTCATCTGTCCTGGGCCGCGGGATTAATGCGCAATATCAACCGCCATTTTGGCCCTAATGAAAATGCTTTCGGTCATGCGGGTTTTGGCGGGTCTTGCGTTATTGTCGATCCGCAAAACAATCTCACCGCCGCTTATGTCATGAACAAAATGTCACCTTATCTTGTGGGCGATCCGCGTGCGGTGAGATTGCTCGATGCGGTTTACGCGTCTCTTTGACTAAAATTTGAGTCTAAAATCGACGCTCACAAAAGCCGGTTGCGGATAGCCCGGAAACACTTTTGACATGCTTCTGCTCTCATAGAGATGCGCCCGCCGCAACGGCGTATCGGCGCGCGCACGCTGCGTAACGGCGACCATTTCCACGCGCTTTGCGGCGAGAGAAAACCCCGCCACTGGCCGCGGTTGCGCTCGATAAGCCGTCTTATGGTCGAGGCGTTCTCCGGCATTCGCCGGGATTAGCCCCAAGCTTAGCGTCATCGCCAGAATAGCTGCAATTGCCCGCATATGTCCCTCGCCCTGCTTGTTTATGGCGAAAGCGTGGCAGGCGCGGGTGAGCGAAAGTTTAGGCGAACCGCGGAGTTTTATCTCAAAGCTTGCAGGGAAACTTGCGAAAATTAGATTGAAAAACGACGCTTCAGCCAGTCCAGCATCAGCGCGTTTGCAGCATCCGGTTTCTCCCACATCACCCAATGACCGCAATCGGCGATGATGTGTTTTTCAAGATCGGGAACCAGTTTTTCCATTCCTTCAGCCGTTTCCGGCGGCAGGAAAAGATCAAGCTCGGCGCCAATCCACAAAGAGGGCGCGGCGACCGTTTCGTCTCGTCCCTCCATGATGCGCCAGTTCCGGTCGATATTGCGATAGAGATTAATCCCGCCGTGAAAGCCGCTGCGGTTATAGGCGTCTACATAAACCTGAATGTCCGCCTCCGGAATAATCTGTTCGTCTCTGGACGGCGCGGGCCCGTCCCGGAACCGGCCGGGCAGGTCAAAAACATTGCGTCCAAGCGACGCCCGTTTTTCCTTGGGCGCCGGCTTGCGGAACATGAGATGAAAAAACCGGTCCGGGTCGGTTTCAAACAATGCTTCGGGCGCATCGCGCTCCTGAAACTGAATGAAATAATGTTTCGGGCCAAAGCGTTTTTCGATGATCGCAAGCGGCGCGACGGGCGGGCGCGGATGCAAGGGCGTACACAAGCCGATCACCCCGGCGACACGGTCCGGGTGAAGCTGCGCCATGGACCAGACAAGCGCGCCGCCCCAGTCATGACCGCAGAAAATCGCCTTGTCGATGGCGAGCGCGTCAAGCAGCGCCGTGAAATCGCCCGTCATGTGAAGGGCGTCATAGAGCGCCGGATCTTTGGGCGCATCGGAGCGGCCAAATCCCTTGAGGTCGATGGCGATGGCGCGCAAGCCCGCCGCCGAAAAAGCCGGAAGTTGCCGCTTCCAGGAATAAGCGATTTCGGGCCAGCCATGAATGAAAATCACCGGTGGGCGCTGGCGTTCCGGATCGCCATCCATCTCGTACATGGCGAGCGCGCCATTCGCGGCGTCAATCATGCGGGGCTTCGGGAAATGGTTCATGGGTGAACTTTGTTCGCGCGCGCCGGGCGCATCAAGAAGAAATCTCAGTACGGGCCTTTTCCCTGTGTGAAAATGTTTCTGTTGCAAACAAGATCGGCTATGCAGGCCTCATGAGCACTGATCTGCATTCTGAAAATTTTCCTCCGGCGCCAGATGGCTGGAGCCTGCAATCCCACAGCGGAACCTTCAGCAGCCATGCGGGGCCATATTACTTCCGCAAGGAGGGTGGTCCAGCGGGCGTCGCCTTCTATTCCGAACAACACCACGCCAACGGCCTTGGCGTTGTTCACGGCGGCGCCTTGTTGACGCTCGCCGACATGGCGTTGTGGGACATCTGCCGCCGCGAGGTCGGTCTCTTCAAGGGTGTGACGGTGACGCTGAATGCAGAGTTTGTCGGGCCCGGACCGATTGGCGCTTTTATTGAGGCCACGGGCGAGATGGTGAAGGCGGGGCGGAAGATGATGTTCGCGCGCGGGATCGTCAGCGCCAATGGCGATGCGCTGATGAGTTTTTCGGGAACGCTGAAACGGGTGAGTTAAGCGGCTCTGTTAAACGGCAGGCGCGCGAGCTTTGCGATTCTGGCGCACGGCGTCAATGCTTAAAACCGCGAGCGCCGACCAGATCAGGCCGAAACAGACTGCGTGATAAAGCGTAAAGGGTTCGCCGTAATAGAGCCCGAGCAGAAACTGACCCGTAGGGCCGATATATTGAAGAAAGCCGAGCGTTGTGAACCGCAATCGCCGCGCCGCGAGGGCGAACAGCATCAGCGGCAACACGGTCACCGGCCCCGCTGCGATCAAAAGCAAATCAAGTTTCAGATCGCCCTGCCCGAAAGCGAGACCGTGCGAGCCTGCAAACCAGATCAGGAAGATGAGCGCAAAGGGCGACAGAACCGCGGTCTCGATGAAAAGGCCGGGCATCGCGCCGACATTCAGCATTTTTCGGACATAGCCATAGGCGGTGAAAGAGAAGGCTAGGATCATCGAGACCCACGGAAAAACACCGGCGCCAAATGTCAGGATGGCGACGCCAAATGAGGCCATGGCGACAGCCGCCATCTGCAGCCGGTTCAGCTTTTCCTTGAGAACGAAAACGCCTGCGGCCACGAACATCAGCGGGTTGATGTAATAGCCGAGGCTCGCTTGCAGGACGCAGTCATTCGCGACGGCCCAGACATAGACAAGCCAGTTGCCGCCGATAACGGCTGCGGAAAAGCCGAGCAACAAAACCATTCGCGGGGAGGCGAAGGCCTTGAAGGTTTCGCCCCACTGTTTGCGGAATGTCAAAATCAGCGCGCCGAAGGGAACGGACCACAAAATGCGGTGGCCGACAATTTCCATCGGCGTGACGTCGCCAAGCGCTTTCAGATAGACCGGCAACAGCCCCCACAGCCCATAGGCGAAGACGCCGCAGATCAGGCCGAGCCGGACTGCGCTGTCATGGGGAGTGTTGGGCGGCGTGCTGGACATAGGCTTTTGGTTTTGGATATGCTGGCGTTGATCGTTTTGCTGCGGGTCTTGACGGTATGATGAGTTGCGTCTGGCTGTCCGCCCGAAACTTGCGCGGGACGAACTGAAGACGGGATGGATGTTTCGTCACGCCTATGCGACTCGCGGCGCTGATGCGCAAGCCTTCAGCGCAACAAATTACCGTATCGAAAGCGTAGAAATTCTATTGCGTGATACCTTGCGTGCGCAGCCGCGCAAGGATGCGATCCATCGCGCCGGGTGATCGAGCGGCGGCGTAGCGCGCCGTGATGATGATCCGGTCGTCTTCGGTTTCCGCCGCCGTGATGCCTTCATAGACAAAATTTTCGTCGAAAAGCGGCTGGGGCGCCCGATAAAATTTCGGGTTCTCATTGAGCTTGTTCAGCTCCTGCTCCAGCGCGCGGCGCACGATGAATTCAAGGGGGAGATATTTGGAAATCCCGGTCTGCTCTGAAAGCGTAAAGGCGCCGAGCCGCGCCTGAAGTTTTCCGTTCTCAACATAGGGGATGAGGGTGACGTCCACCGTGCCGGTTTCCTGCGCCATGCGCCCCGGCGTTCCTTTGCCGTTCCAGCCGCAGGACCAGTATTCGATCTCCAGATAAATGGCGAAGCGGATGGCGTTGTCCGGAAAGCTGATGCGCGGTTCGCCGGACTTCCAGCGCTCGCCGCAATCATTGCGCCTGTTGGCGATCCAGTTTTTCAGATCGTTCTCGGTTTCAACGACGAATTTGGTGACGTCGGTGACGAGCGCAAGCTGCGTCTTGCCGCTGGACGTTCTCTGGTGAAACTCGATATCCGCGACGACCGGCCGCCCGCCGAGATTGACCTGGGTGGGGGCGTCGTAAATTTTGTCATAGCCCGCCGGCGCCTGCGCGGAAGCGGGGGTGACGAGGGCGCTGAAGACCAGCAGCGTCAGAAAATGAAAAAGGCTTCGCATCAGCGAAGCCTAGATCATCGGGCGTTTAAACGAAAGCGCCCGCAAAATAGCTGGACGGGCGTTCGCTCGTCCACAAAGGAGTTAAGCCGCCTGTTTCAGGATGCCGCGATTGAGCACGAGCTCGGCGATCTGCACCGCATTGAGCGCCGCGCCTTTGCGCAGATTGTCCGATACGCACCAGAAGGCGAGACCATTGTCCACGGTTGGGTCGACGCGGATGCGCGACACGAAGGTGGCGAAGTCGCCGACGCATTCAACCGGCGTTACATATCCGCCGTCTTCGCGCTTGTCGACGACGAGGAGCCCCGGCGACTCGCGAAGAATTTCCCGCGCTTCGTCATCCGTGATCGGGCGTTCGAATTCAACATTCACCGATTCCGCGTGGCCGACAAAAACCGGCACCCGCACGCAGGTCGCCGTGAGCTTGATCTTCTTGTCGAGGATCTTTTTCGTTTCCGCGACCATCTTCCATTCCTCTTTGGTGAAGCCGTCTTCCATGAAGACGTCGATATGAGGAATGACGTTGAACGCAATCTGCTTGGTGAATTTCGACGGCGTCGGATTGTCGTTGACGAAAATGCCTTTCGTCTGATTGAACAGCTCGTCCATCGCTTCCCGGCCGGCGCCCGATGTCGACTGATAGGTCGACACGACGACGCGCTTGATCGTCGCTGCGTCATGAAGGGGCTTCAGCGCGACGACGAGTTGCGCTGTCGAACAGTTCGGGTTGGCGATGATGTTTTTCTTGCGCGCGCCTGCGACATCGTCGGCGTTCACCTCCGGCACGATCAGCGGCACATCCGGGTCCATGCGGAAATGGGACGAGTTGTCGATGACAATGGCGCCGGCTTTCGCGATTTTCGGCGCCCATTCTTTTGCAACGGAGCCGCCCGCCGCCATCAGCACGATATCAACCTTCGAGAAATCGAATGTTTCAAGGTCGCGGCATTTCAACGTTCGGTCGCCATAGGACACTTCGCGGCCAATCGACTTGCGCGAAGCGAGGGCGAAGACTTCCTTCGCCGGGAACAGGCGTTCTTCAAGGATGGCCAGCATTTCCTGGCCGACATTGCCGGTGGCGCCGACAACCGCGACGTTGACTTCCATTTTGGATACTCCAGTTAACGGGCCGCGACAAACGATGCTGAGCCGATAATGTCAACCCAGCCTTGCGGCCGGGCGCTTTTGCGCCGGAATGGGCGGGATTTCCAGAGAAAAAATGTCAATACAGGATCAGTCAGGCTATAAGACGTGTTCCTTGCCGACGGACTTCCTCTTCAGGAGTTTTCATGCCCGATTTCGCCAGCGATCCCATGGCCGCCGATCTGGTTCATCTGGCGGTGGCGCTGGCGATCGGTTTCCTCATCGGTTTTGAGCGGGAGCACACGCACCGGGCCGAGGCGCGCGAGCACAGTTTCGCCGGCGCGCGGACCTTCACCCTGACGGCGCTTGCCGGCGCCGTTTCGGGCCTGGCGGATCCCGGTCTTATTCTTCCCGTCGCCACGTTGCTTGCCGTCGCCGTTTTGACAGCCGTCGCTTATTGGGCGACGGCGCGCGATAAGCCGGGCGCCGGCGGCACCACGGAGATTGCGCTGTTCGTGACGTTCATTCTCGGGCTTGCGGCGGTCCGGGGGCATGTTCTGGCGGCGGCGGTCGGGGGCGTGTCCACGGCGATCATTCTCTCCATCAAGGAGAGCGTGCAGCGTTGGGCGTCGGCGCTAACGGAAAACGAGCTTTATGCGGCGCTGCGATTTCTCGCTATCTCCATCATTATCCTGCCGGTCCTGCCGAACGAGGCGTTCGGGCCATATGATGCGCTCAATCTGCGCGACATCTGGCTGATGGTTGTCTTTATCAGCGGGCTTTCCTTCCTCGGCTATTGGCTGATCAAACTCGCGGGCTCCGGGCGCGGCGTGTTGCTCACGGGGTTTGTGGGCGGGCTCGCCTCGTCCACGGCGACGACGCTGTCGCTATCGCGTTTTACGAAAAGCGGGGTTGAACCGCGCGAGCTTGCCGCCGGGATCGTCGCCGCCAATGTCATGATGCTGATCCGGATCGGCCTTCTCGTCGCCGCGCTCGCGCGGGAGGTTCTTGTGGCGCTGGCGCCGGGGCTTGCCGCGGCCGCGCTGGTTGGGGCGGGAGCCATGTTATGGTTGCGCAGGGGCGATAATCACGCCGGGGAACAGAAGAGCATGCTTGCGCTCGGCAACCCGATGGAAATCAAACCGGCGCTGGTGTTTGCGGCGCTGCTCGCCATTATTTCCGTCGCGGCGAGTTTTGGGGCTGAGCGGTTCGGCCAGTCGGGCCTGATGGTGGTGGCGTTGATCTCGGGACTCGCGGATGTGGATGCGATTACGCTGATTGCGGGCCGTCAGGCGGCATCCGGTTCTATCGCCATGAATGCGGCGGCGCTTGCCGTGATGATCGCAGCGGCGTCGAATATTGTTCTGAAAGCCGGCATGGCGTGGGTCATTGGCGGCGGGGCGCTTGGCCTGCGGGTGGCGGCTATCTTTGCAGCGATGATCGCCGCGGGCGCGTTCGCGCTCGTCGTATTCTAGGCGCTGACAAAGGCGCCGAACGGCACGATCTTGTTTTGCGCGTCATGGCCGATATCGGCGCGGCCGAGATAGGGAACGCCGGCGCGCTCGCACCAATATTGAACGATCTCTTCTTCGCTCGCGCCGAACGGCCTGTCATTTTCCGGCACGTCGCTGAGGCGTCCGAGCATGATCCCGGCGGCGTTCTGAATGCTTCGGTCGTCCATGATTGAGAACATCGCGCGGTCGGTGGCGTAGAGATATTCGCCCACATCCTCCAGCATCACGATATGTCCGGTGAGATCGGGCGCCCAGCTTGTGCCCGCGAGATGGGCGAATACGGTGATGTTGAACGCGACGCAGGGCTTGCCCGTTTTCACGGTCGGCTCCATGCCCGATGTGTCGCCATGGACGAGATAAGAAAGCGAGCGCGCGATCGCGTCTTGGCCGCCCTCGCGATTGAGGTCGGTCGGAATCGGGCCGTGAACCTGTCGCCCGATTTTTTTCTTGTAGAGGCGCGCCAGCAGGAACCCGTTATCGGAATAGCCGAAATAGGTTTTCCGCCGCGCATGATCGTTCAGCTTGCCGAACAACTCGTCATCAAGACGGCAGGCGCCGTAACCGCCGCGCCCGAACCAGACGGCGCTGTATTTCGGGTCGTTCGCGGCTTCCAGAAAGGCGGCGCTGCGCTCGGCGTCGGCTCCCGCGAAATGCCCGGCGGAAGCATAACATTGTTCATGAAAATGAAGATTTACCCCGTCGCCAAAGCGCGCCGCCGCGATGTCTGCGGTTTTCTCCGCAAGCTCGCGCGTGATCGGGCCGCCGGGGCACACGATGGCGATTTGACAGGGGTGTGTGTGTTTGGTCTCAGTCATTTCAGGGTGATAGCCTAGCAGGAGGGCGTAAATCAGGCCCTAACCATTTTAGTGACGCACTATAAACAGATTTCGCCTATAGCCTCTTCTCGTGATGACAGACAAAAAAGACTATTTCTTCTGCGGGATTGGCGGGTCAGGCATGCTGCCGCTCGCCATGATCGTCAATGCGCGCGGGGCCCATGTGGAGGGCTCGGACCGGGCCCTCGATCAGGGCCGGACCGGCGCGAAATTTGATTATTTGCGGAGCCTCGGGATTGCGCTTCATTCGCAGGATGGCTCCGGCGTCACCCGGCCTTCCCAGATTCTCGTCGCTTCGGCGGCGGTGGAGGACACGGTTCCCGATGTCGTCGCCGCGAAAGAAGCGGGCGCGGCGCGGCTGTCGCGGGCGCAATTGCTGGCGCAGCTTTTCAACGAGTCTGAGCGCCCCATCGGCGTCGCCGGCACCAGCGGCAAGTCTACGACGACGGGCATGATCGGCTGGATTTTGCATCACGCCGGCAAGTCTCCAACAGTGATGAACGGCGCCGTGATGAAAAATTTCGTCAAACCCGATGCGCTGTTCGCCAGCGCGCTGGTGGGCGAAGGCGAGGCGTTTGTTTCCGAGGTCGATGAGAGCGACGGTTCTATCGCCATGTTCCATCCGAAAGTCGCGGTGCTGAACAATATCTCCCTCGATCACAAGTCGATGGAAGAGTTGAGGTCGCTGTTCGGCGGGTTCATCGCAGATGCAGAGGTCGCTGTCCTCAATCTTGATAATGAAGAGACGGCGCGGCTTGCTGCGGCGCGTCCGGAAAAACGGCTAACCTATTCGTTGATCGATCCGCGCGCCAACCTTTTCGCGGAGCATATCAAACCTGAGCCTTTTGGCGTTTCCTTCGAGGTGGCGCGCAGCGATGGCGCGCGCGCGCCCGTCTCGCTGAAAATGCCGGGACGCCACAATGTGTCCAATGCGCTGGCGGCGATCGCGGCCTGCGGCGCCTGCGGCGTTTCTCTGGACGACGCCGCAACGGCGCTGGGTGGCTTCGAAGGGGTGCGGCGGCGTCTTGAATATGTTGGCGAGGCGGGCGGCGTCAGCGTCATTGATGATTTCGGTCACAACCCTGACAAGATCACCGCGAGCCTCAAAACTCTGCATGAATTTCCGGGGCGTTTGCTCGTTATGTTCCAGCCCCATGGCTTCGGACCGTTGCGGCTGATGAAGGACGAGTTCATTTCAACCTTCGCGGAGCAGTTGTCGGAGCAGGACATTTTGTTGATGCCGGAGCCGGTTTATTTCGGCGGCACGGTGGATCGCTCGGTTTCCAGCAAAGATATTGCGGCGGGAATTAACGCCGCCGGCCGCAAGGCGGAAGCGCTGGCGACCCGCGATGATTGCGGCGCCGCGCTGTTGAAGCTCGCGGAATCTGGCGACAGGATTGTCATCATGGGCGCGCGCGACGACACATTGTCGGTTTTTGCGGCGGATCTTTTGAAGCAGCTCTAAACGGCTTTCATCGTCTCCGCTTCGGCGGCGACGAGATTGCGCGAAACGAGACCCGCGCCGGTGAGCGCCGCACGCCAGGCTTTGAGATGCGGCGTTTCAAAATGAGCATCCAGCGCGGCCCAGCTTTCCCATTTTTCCAGCACCAGAAACGCATTCGGATCGCCGAGATCGGGCCCATAGGCATATTCAAGGCAGCCGCTTTCGTCGCGGCTGGCGGCGACCATTGTCTTCATGGCGGGAAGCAACCCGTTGAGCGCGCCGTCTTTCACAACAACCCGGCCCGTAACGACGATCATGACCTCAGCCCATCAAATTGCGTTCTTCGCCGGCTTCGATGAACCGAATCGATTGGCCAATGACGCCAACCTCGCCGAGCTTCGCCATCCAGGCGCCCATATGCGGCTGCGTGGTGTGCGCATGAAGCGCGTCCCAGCTTTCCCAGTATTCTAGAACGACAAGAGTGTCGGGCTCCGTCACGTCCGCGCCATAAGAGTAATCGATGCATCCCGCTTCTGCGCGGGTGGCGGCGATAACCGTCTCCATATCCTGTTGAACTTTCTGAAGCCCGCCGGATTTCAGTTTAGCCTTGCCGGAAACGATGATCATCCTTGTCCTCCATCTACGTAGTTTTGCGTATTATGCGGAGCTATCGCCGCCGGGTCGATAAGTATGAACACTTGGTTGCGACAATCTGTGCAGTCACTCCTGACGCAGATCAATTTTTTTTGGAATGCGAAGCGCAATGTCCCGACGAAGTTAATCAAGAGGGGCATTCAAATGCGCACTACTCTCCTTTCCGCCGCCGCTATTCTTTCCGTCATGACGGTTCCCGCCGCCGCTGAGCAGGGCGACTTACTCGTTCGCCTGCGCGGCATCATGGTCGCCCCCAATGAAGATTCGGGACCTGTCCTTCCGACCTTCCCGACCGCCACCGTTTCCGTTGACGACGCCATCGTGCCGGAACTCGATTTCACTTATTTCTTCACGGACAATATCGGCGCCGAGTTGATCCTTGCGACGAGCCCCCATGATGTTTCCGGCGAGGGCGCGCTGGCCGGTCTTGGCGAGATCGCTGACGCCATGGTGCTGCCGCCGACATTGACGCTGCAATATCATTTTATGCCGGACGCCGCCTTCCGTCCCTATGTGGGCGTCGGCGTCAACTGGACGATCTTCTATTCCGAAGACGCAAAAACATCGCTCACGGACGCGATCGGGCCGACAAGCGTTTCCATGGATGACAGTTTCGGTTGGGCGGCGCAGGTCGGGTTCGATATTCCGATCTCCGATCGTGTCTTCCTCAACGCCGACGTCAAATATATCGACATTGACACAACGGCGACGCTGACCACCGGCGCGCTGGTCAATACGGTCGATGTCGACATTGATCCGTTTGTGTTCGGCATTGGCGTCGGCATGCGTTTCTAACCTGAATTTTCGATCCCTCCACTCTCGGGCCGTTCCTTCATTGCGAGGGCGGCCCGTTTTTCTTGCTTGATTTTGCGCGGCCTTTGTTTTCAATCCCCACCAAGGGAGTTGAGCATTGAGCGATCTGTCCAACTGGAAAATGTGCGCGGCGCCGGATTTAAAAACGGTCCGGGGACGGTTTGTGTCGGTGGAGCCGGCGCAGTTTCCTGGTTGCGCAAAAGACCTTTTTTCCGTCATCGGCGGGTTGGCCAATGACGATTTGTGGACCTACATTCCCATTGGTCCGTTTGAAGATGCGGAACAGTTCAGCGCAGTGATGGCGTATGTCATAGCGCAGCAGAACTGGAGGACACATCTTTTCCGCGACGCCCGAACCGGCGCGCCTCTCGGCATGGCGAGCTATATGCGCATCCGGCCCGAAGCGGGCTCTGCGGAGGTCGGCAGCGTGGTTTTCTCAAAACAGCTTCAACGCACGCCCGCCGCGACCGAGGCCATGTATCTCATGGTGCGCCATCTCTTCGACGATCTCGGCTATCGCCGTTATGAATGGAAATGCAACAACGCCAATGAAGCCTCGAAACGCGCGGCGATCCGGCTCGGCTTTTCCTTTGAGGGCGTCTTCCGACAGGATCAGGTGGTCAAGGGCGCGAACCGCGACACCGCCTGGTATTCGATCATCGACGGGGAGTGGCCACGGGTGAAGGCGGCGTTCGAGGCCTGGCTTGCGCCGGAGAATTTCGATGAGGCCGGTCGCCAGCGCCGGTCTCTCTTGGAAATTCGGGACGCCCTCTAGGCTCCCTTGTTGTTTTGCGGAACGGCGCGGTTATAAAGCCCGTGACCTTGCAAACTGTCCCAACGGAGCCCGCGATCCCATGAACATCCACGAATATCAGGCGAAACAAGTCCTTAAGTCCTATGGCGCGCCGGTGTCCGAGGGCCGGGTCGTGACCGATGCGAGCCAGGCCGAAGCCGCCGCGAAGGAGCTCCCCGGGCCGCTTTACGTGGTGAAAGCCCAGATTCACGCCGGCGGGCGCGGCAAGGGCAAGTTCAAGGAAGCCTCCGCAGGTGAGGCTGGCGGCGTGCGTCTCGCCAAATCCCCGGCGGAAGCCGCGACCTTCACAAAGGAAATGCTCGGCGCGACGCTGGTGACGAAACAGACCGGCGAGGCGGGCAAGCAGGTCAACACGATCTATATCGAAAACGGCTCTGACATTGAAACCGAGCTTTATCTTTCCGCGCTGGTCGATCGCGGCACGGGCCGCATCGCCTTCATCGCCTCCACCGAAGGCGGCATGAATATCGAGGAAGTGGCCGAGGAAACGCCGGAGAAAATCGTCACGGTGCGGATCGATCCGGCGACCGGCTGCATGCCCCATCACGGGCGGCGCATCGCGCAGGCGCTGGGTCTTTCCGGCGCGGCGGCGAAACAATGCGGCAAGCTGATCCCGATCCTCTATAAAGCCTTCACCGAAAAAGACATGTCGATGCTGGAGATCAATCCGCTGATCGTCACCAAGGGCGGCGACCTTCTGGTGCTCGACGCCAAGATGGGCTTCGACCCCAACGCGCTGTTCCGTCATGAAGACATTCTGGCGCTTCGCGACGAGACCGAAGAAGACCCGATGGAATTGAAAGCATCGGAATTCGACCTTTCCTATGTGAAGCTCGACGGCAATATCGGCTGCATGGTCAACGGCGCCGGTCTCGCCATGTCGACCATGGACATCATCAAGCATTATGGCGCCGAGCCTGCGAACTTCCTCGATGTGGGCGGCGGCGCGACGAAAGAAAAAGTCACCGAAGCCTTCAAGATCATCACCACCGATCCCGGCGTCAAAGGCATTCTCGTCAATATTTTTGGCGGCATCATGAAATGCGACATCATCGCCGAAGGCATTGTCGCGGCGGTGAAGGAAGTCGGCCTGGAAGATCCGCTGGTCGTGCGCCTTGAAGGCACAAATGTGGAGAAGGGCAAAGAAATCCTCGCCAATTCCGGCCTGAAGATTACGCCTGCGGATGATCTGGAAGATGCAGCGAAAAAGGTGGTTGCGGCCGTTCAGGGGTAGGTATGATCATATCTGACCAGTTTTATGAAGAATGGGACGAATGTAATATTTGGGATCCTGGGGTTAATGATCCAACGCTAGATGATCTTTTAGACCTTTTAAAACTGGTAGACGAGGCACCTGACGAACGACCAATACAAAAGCTTTTGGAGGCTCGGCCTAGGTTGTGGTTAGGAACTCAACGGACCGGCCACGGGACTTGGGTATTTCCTCAGAAGCGATTAGGTAGCGAATTTATCCCGGACTTTCTCATTGCAAGCGGAAGTTCTGGGGGGCTCTTCTGGGAATTGGTTGAGATTGAAAGTCCAACCGCAACACCGTTTCTCAAAAATGGAGAGCAAAGCGCTAAACTGCGCACCGCGGTATCGCAAATAGAAGACTGGCGAAACTGGCTTACTAACAACATAACTTACGCCCGGAATCCGAAAAAGCTAGACGGCCTTGGCTTGGAGAGCATTCATCCTCGAAGCAGCGGAAAAATAATAATTGGTCGAAGAACAAACTTTCCTAACAAGTACAATACTGTTCGACAAAGTCTATGGCACGATAAGCACATAACTGTAATGAGTTATGATCGCTTTTTGGAGCAGATTGCATTTGGGATTTTCCGGGGCCAAACGCGAGATGAAATGACGGCAATCATCCATAACTTGCGTCAGAAAAAGTTTGACGAAAAATTTAGCCTGTAGCGAGTTTCAAGTTGTCAGGAATTTCCATCCTTACCCCATCCCGTCGATTGGGGCAGGGGCATCAATAGATGTCGAGAGCGGGAAATTTTTTGCGTAAACTTTTCTGCGACTCGCCACGGCTAGACCGTGGCGCCCAGAATAATTGCGCTGATTGGAGTGTGGACCCCCCACGCTTAAAGCGTGGGGAGGCGCCGTCACATTTGTGGCAAAAAACGCACCCCAACCACGCGAAAAACTCTCTCGACAGGCGAAAAAGGCCTGTTTTTTGAGGTTTGGTGCAAACTTATCCACGGGTTCGGGGGCGGGGGTATATTTCACATCGCATCGCAGTCCGCGTTCCCACGCGGAGATCGGTGAGGGCTGGCGCTTCGTTCATTAGCGCCACAGCGTCCGGATCGGGGCCGGGAACAGGCAAGCCGTGAACAAGTGAAATCTGGAGATCGAAGATGATGAGCAGGAAATGTCAAATGGCGCCAGACTCAGCTGCAGGCCAGAAAACATGCGGGGTAAAAATGGCGCAAGGGGGCGCCGCGCGGCGCACGCGCCGCTTTACAAAAGACGAGGCTGAGGCCAACAAAACATCATGAGCGAAAAAGCATCCTTCACCCTCCTTCATCCCCTTCGCGTGCGCTGGGCCGAATGCGACGCGCAAGGCATCGTCTTCAATGTGAATTATTTTCTCTATTTCGACGTGGCGATGACGGAGTGGCTGCGCGCCCTTGGGCTTCAGGGCGACAAGACGCTTGAATTCTACACCGTGCATGCAGAGGCGGATTACAAGGGTTCGGCCCGCTTCGACGAGATGATCGAGGTAGGCGTGCGCTGCGCGAAGATGGGGCGCACCTCCATGACATTGGAGGCGGCGATTTTTCGTGATGATGATCTGCTGACGCAGGGCAAGCTCATCTATGTGCATGCGGAGCCGAAGACGCAGGAGAAAACACCGTTGCCCGATGATTTCATTGCGCGGGTTCTGGCTTTTGAAAACACCGCGCCGGAGATGACCGCATCAGGGCGCGCGGGCTGATGTCGGCCCTGAAAAACGCCCTGCGCAACGCGCTATACCGCATGGGGCTGATCCAGCTTTATTTTCGCGCGGTTGAATGGCGGTTGTCGCGCGGGCGCGAGGCGCCGCCGGCGACGGATGACCATGGCGTTCCCATACCGCCCTTGAACCTGATGGCGCTCACGGTCGCTTACGCCGACTGGAAAGCCTTCCTGAAAACGGGGGAGGCGACCTCGAGGGCGCTTGAGAGCCATGCCGCTGCGGCGGGGCTTCCTTTGAGCGGCGCGAAACGCATTCTTGATTTCGGCTGCGGCGCCGGCCGCGTCATTCGTCATTTGCCGCGCATGACCGAGGCTGAACTGTTCGGTGTTGATTATAATGACTCCTTGTTGAGCTGGTGCGCCGCAAATTTGCCAGGGCGATATTTGCGCAACGGTCTGACGCCGCCGCTCGATTTTGCGGACGGGTCTTTCGACATTGTCTATGCGCTGTCGGTGTTCACTCATCTGCGCAAAGCGACGCAGCGCGACTGGCTCACCGAATATGCGCGGGTGATCCGTCCCGGCGGGCTGGCGCTGTTGAGTTTTCACGAGGAGACCCAGCCGGGATTCCCCGACACGGACATCGCACGCAAGGCGATCAGCGAACGCGGCTATTATGTTTTGAACGACATGGCCGAGGGGTCGAACCTGATTTCAACGTTCCAGACCCGCGCGCATCTGGAAGGGCTCGCCTCCGACGCTTTCGAGATTGCGCGGATTGTTCCCCGTTCGGAAAGCGGCGTCGGTCAGTCTCTGGCCGTCCTGCGCAGGCGATAGATGAATTACCGTCACGCTTATCACGCTGGCAATCACGCTGATGTTCTTAAGCACATAGTGCTGGCGCGCGTCATTGAGCATCTGAAACAAAAAGACGCGCCGTTCCGGTTTTACGACGCCCATGGCGGGATCGGTTCATATGATCTCGGCGGCGTTGAAGCGGAAAAGACTTTCGAGTGGCGCGACGGCGTGGGGCGTCTCTTTTCCATGGACGGCGCGCCTTTACCGTTCTCCGAAGAGGTTGAGAACCTGATTGCGCCCTGGCGCAACTGCGTCGCCGCCGTGAATGAAGCAGGCGCGTTGAAACGCTATCCCGGCTCGCCGGAGATCGTGCGGCTCCTGCTGCGCCCTGTCGATCGCTTGCGGTTGAATGAACTGCATCCCGTTGATTATGAAACTTTGCTGGCGGCCTATGCGCCAGACCGGCGAACGGCGGTGAGCCGGCTTGATGCGCTGATGTTTGTCAAAAGCCAGTTGCCCCCGCCAGAGCGGCGAGGGCTGATCCTCGTCGATCCGCCTTATGAAAAAACCAATGAGGGCGAGCACGCGCTGCGGATGCTCACCGAAGGGTTGAGACGATTTGCGACCGGCGTCTTTCTGTTGTGGTTTCCGGTGACAGGCGACGGGCTCGACCGCCGCATCCTAGATGCTGTCCGGGCCACGCCGACGAAACATCTCTGGGTCACTTTAAATGTTCGAAAGCCCCGGCCCGATGGCGGTCTCGCGGGATCAGGGGTCGTGGTGATCAATCCGCCCTGGAAGCTGGGGGATGATCTTGAAATCCTCATGCCGGCGCTCGCCGAAAGGCTGTCGCAGGGTGAGCCGCGCTTTGAAATAAAATTCGCAGCGCCCTGATCGGGCGCTGCGCAATTTTCGTGTCCGGCGTTTGGGGTCAGACCCAGTAACGCTCCGCCTTGTAATAATCATAAGCGGCGTCACGGAAACCGAGGTCGTCATTTTCGGTCAGCTCATGCAGGGAATCGCAAGGCGCCTGTTCAAGCTGTTCCTTGGTGTAAGGGACGATATAGCCGCCCTTTTGTTTTTGATAATCGAGGCTCGCCCAGGGGATCGGATGATATTTTTCACCGATGCCGAGAAAGCCGCCAAAGCCCACGACGCCGAACATGATGTTGTTCGTCGTCTTGTCGAGCATGACGTCTTCGATTTCACCGATCTGGTCGCCTGCCGTATTATAAACAGGCGTGCCGATGACGCGCGAGGCGCGAATGGCGGTTGTATGTCCTGCTGCTGTCGGCATAGTAATTCTCCTTTTTGTCGATGACGTTTAGGCAACAGGCGGCAGGCGAATTCGTTCCGCAGCGGCGCTATGCTTTCATGTCTCACTATGCCGGAGGTTCTCTTGCAGAAAATCAATATTCCCCGCGCGTTCGATCGCATTGACGAGCAATGGTCGCCGCATATCGCCGCCCGCGTGAACGGGCAGGAAGTGCGCCTCGCCAAGATCGAGGGCGCCTTTGAATGGCACCATCATGACGGTATTGACGAAGCCTTCTTCGTCGTGAAGGGCGCTTTCACCATGCGCTTTCGTGATCGCGATGTGGAAATGGCGGAGGGCGACTTCATCACGGTGCCGGCGGGTGTGGAGCATATGCCAGTCGCTGAAGAGGAATGCTGGATCATGCTGATTGAAAACGCCGGGACGGTGAATACGGGCGAGCACGTCTCCAAACGCACGAAAACGGACCTGCCGGACCTCGGCGCCTGAATGAAAAAAGCCGCGCGGGAAGGCCGCGCGGCTTAAGTCGGAGGGGCTTCAAAGCAAGTAAGCTTTCAGCGCGGCCTATCTGGCGACTAAATGTTGCGCGCGCGAGACTGTTCCATGACAATTTCGTGGCGATTGCTCCACACGCTTTTTTATGAGACCGGCTCGGGGAGGTCGGACCGGGTAATGGTGAGGGGTACGCGATAGACGGCGAGGACAAAGCAATAGAGGGCGAAGGCGACCATGCCGGCCCCGGCGAGCCCCAAGAGAGTGCGTCCGAAAGGCTGTGTTTCCAAAAGCGCCAGGGCTTCGCCCAGCCCGACGGCGCGGTCAGGATTGGTGGTCCAGCCCGCATAGGTCACCATCCCGCCAATGATCAAAAGCACCATCCCGTGGGCCGCGAGGCCGAACCTGACCAAAGGCGCAAGCCACCTGGTGACATCCGTCTCGCGCAAATCGTCGCGATATGTCCGCGCGCCGGATTTGAAGAAAAAATAGAGGCCGACGCCGATAGCGATCAGGCCCGCCAGCGCCACCGCCCATCGCCCGAACGGGGCGCCCATGACCGCCGCGCTCCAGTTGGCGGCTGAATTCTCTTCGGCCTTGAAGCCGCGGATCATGATGGTGACGGCTGTGGCGCCCAAAAAGAGATGCGCCGCGCCGGAGAAAACTTTTGTCATCCGCGAGCCGGCCCCGCGGGCGTGGTCGCCTTCATTTTCCAGATCAAGCGCTGCATCGGTGAAACGCCACAGGGCGAAAGCGAAAAACCCGAGCGCCACCCCGCCGACCAGGACGACGCCAAAGGGCTGTCTTGAGAGATAATTGAGCGCCCCGGTGGAGCCTTCCGCCTCACCGCCATTCACGGCGGCGAACACCGCCAGCATGCCGATTGTCAGATAAACGAAGCCACGGGCGCCATATCCCGCCCTCATGGCGCCTTCGAGCATCGCGTTCTTGTTTTCATGCATTGGGTTGTGCCTGCCCGGAATGTGCGGAAACGGGCTATCGAGCGCTAAAGTTCCGTAGAAAAGGCGGCGGCGGCCATTGCGGCGCAGCGGGGCCTTGGTTAGTAGAGGCTCACTTCCTTCCGCCTCAAGAGAATCTTCTCAAATGTCCATTTTAATCGACAAGAACACCAAGGTCATCTGTCAGGGCCTGACCGGAAAGACCGGCACGTTCCATACTGAACAGGCGATCGCCTACGGCACCAAGATGGTCGGCGGCGTCACGCCCGGCAAAGGCGGTTCGGTCTGGGAGGCGGGCGAGCCTGCGAAAGGCAAGACCCTGCCGGTGTTCGACACCGTCGCCGAGGCGCGTGAGAAAACCGGGGCGGACGCCACCGTGATCTATGTCCCGCCCCCCTTCGCAGCGGATTCGATCCTCGAGGCGATCGACGCCGAGATCCCGCTCGCCATTTGTATCACCGAGGGCATTCCGGTTCTCGATATGGTCAAGGTCAAGCGGGCGCTTGATGGTTCAAAGACCCGGCTCGTGGGACCGAATTGCCCCGGCGTCATTACGCCAGATGAATGCAAGATCGGGATCATGCCCGGCCATATTCACCGTAAGGGCCATGTTGGCGTCATTTCCCGCTCCGGCACACTCACCTATGAGGCGGTTCATCAGACCACCATGGCCGGCCTGGGGCAGTCGACCTGCGTCGGGATCGGCGGCGATCCGGTCAAAGGCACCGATTTCATCGAAATACTCGACATGTTCCTTCACGATGACGAGACCCATTCCATAATCATGATCGGCGAAATCGGCGGGTCGGCGGAAGCTGATGCGGCCAAGTTTCTGGCGTCCCACAAGACCAAAAAGCCCACGGTCGGCTTTATCGCCGGCGTCACGGCGCCGCCGGGACGGCGCATGGGACATGCCGGGGCGCTGGTTTCCGGCGCAGACGACACAGCGGCGGCCAAGATCGAGGCCATGAAATCGGCCGGCATCGCGGTTTCTCCGACCCCGGCGGCCATGGGGCGCACCCTTCTTGAAATTCTCAAAAAATAAAGAGTTTTATCGTTAAGAGATCGCTCCAATGGTGATTGAATCGCTCGAAAGTTGGCGTATCTAGGGGAGCTATCGTCAAGACGGCGTAATGACGGACTGAAGTAATGGCCAAAGACGGGGAAGCTCCCGCACGATCAGCTGAAAGCAAGCTGGACATCGAAACGGTTCTCTCGGGATCGAATGCGCAATATCTTGAAGCGCAATATGCCCGCTATGCGGCTGATCCGTCCTCTGTCAGTGAAGACTGGCGGGCGTTTTTCGAAAGAGAAACAGACGCTTCGCCGGCTTTTGAGGGCCCGAGCTGGTCGCGCAAGGACTGGCCGCCCAAGGTCAATGGCGAGCTGACGGCCGCACTCGACGGCGACTGGTCGGCGCTGGAGCCGAAGCTCAAAGCCAAAATCGAAAAAAGCGCGGGCGCCACGCCGGTCATCGAACAGGCTGGCGGCGTTCTGCAGGCGACCAAGGATTCCTTAAGGGCGCTGATGCTGATCCGCGCCTATCGCATTCGCGGACATCTGATTGCCGATCTTGATCCTCTCGGGCTGTCGACGCCGACCGTTCATCCCGAACTCGATCCCAAAAGCCTCGGATTCACCGAAGAGGACATGGACCGCCCGATCTTCATTGATCATGTGCTGGGCCTTGAAACGGCGAGCCTGCGGCAGATCCTCGACATTCTGCAGCGGACCTATTGCGGCACATTCGCTGTCGAGTTCATGCACATTACCGATCCGGATCAGAAAGCCTGGCTGCAACAGCGCATTGAAGGGCCGGACAAGGACATCAACTTCACCAAAGAAGGCAAGCGCGCCATCTATAACAAGCTGGTGGAGGCGGAAGGCTTCGAGAACTTCCTGAACACCAAATACACAGGGACTAAGCGTTTTGGTCTCGATGGCGGCGAGTCGATGGTTCCAGCGCTGGAGCAGATCATCAAGCGCGGCGGCGCCTTGGGCGTTCAGGAAATCGTCATCGGCATGCCCCATCGCGGGCGGTTGAATGTGCTCGCGGCGGTGATGGGCAAACCCTACCATCACATCTTCCACGAATTTCAGGGCGGCTCGGTGACGCCGGACGATGTCGGCGGGTCAGGGGACGTAAAATACCACCTCGGCGCCTCTTCGGATCGCGCCTTTGACGGCAACAAGGTGCACCTGTCACTCACGGCGAACCCGTCCCATCTTGAGGCGGTGAACCCGGTCGTTCTCGGCAAGGCGCGCTCGAAACAGGACCGTATCGAAGCGCCCGATCTCGACCAGCCCCGCACCCATGTTTTGCCGCTGCTTCTCCATGGCGATGCGGCCTTCGCCGGTCAGGGCATTATCGCGGAATGTTTCGGTTTTTCCGGTCTTCGCGGCTATCGCGCCGGCGGCACGATCCATTTCATTGTCAACAATCAGATCGGTTTTACGACCAGCCCTAAATTCTCGCGTTCTTCGCCATATCCGTCCGACGTGGCGAAGATGGTTGAGGCGCCGATTTTCCATGTCAACGGCGACGATCCGGAAGCCGTGACCTATGCGGCGAAAGTCGCGACGGAATTCCGCCAGAAATTCGGCTCTGACGTTGTCATCGACATGTTCTGTTATCGCCGCTTTGGTCACAATGAAGGCGACGAGCCGAGCTTCACCCAGCCGAAAATGTACAAAAAGATCCGTACACAAAAGACGACACAGGCAATCTATGCCGACCGTCTGGTCGCAGAGGGCGTGCTCAGCGCTGAGCAGACCGAGGCGGAGCAGGCGAAATTCCGCGAGTTCCTTGACGCAGAATTCGCGGCCGCTGAAGCGTTCAAGCCCAACAAGGCTGATTGGCTCGACGGACAGTGGTCGGGCTTTGTGCCGCCGGTCGATGACGATCGTCGCGGCGACACGGCGATTGGCGTTGATGAGCTGAAGCAGATCGGCGCCGCGCTGACGCATTATCCGAAAACCTTCAACATCCACAAAACCCTGGCGCGCATTCTCGATCAGAAAAAGAAAATGTTCGATACGGGTGAAGGGATCGACTGGGCGACGGCGGAAGCGCTCGCTTTCGGGTCGCTCCTGCGCGAAGGATTCGGCGTTCGGTTGTCGGGACAGGATTCCCGACGCGGCACGTTCTCCCAGCGCCACGCCGTCTTCATCGATCAGGAAACCGAAAAAACCTATACGCCGTTGCGTCATCTTAATGGCGGTGAGGCGACATTCGAGGTTCATGACTCAAACCTCTCCGAATTTGCGGTGATGGGTTTTGAATATGGCTACTCGCTCGCTAACCCGAAATTCCTTGTTCTGTGGGAAGGTCAATTCGGCGACTTCGCCAATGGCGCGCAGACAATTATCGACCAGTTCATTTCATCGGGTGAGCGCAAATGGCTGCGTATGTGCGGCCTCGTTCTGTTGTTGCCGCATGGCTATGAAGGCCAGGGCCCGGAACATTCTTCCGCGCGCCTCGAACGCTTCCTTCAGCTTTGCGCCCAGGATAATATGCAGGTCGCCAACTGCACGACGCCGGCGAACTATTTCCATATCCTGCGCCGCCAGATGCGCCGCAATTTCCGCAAGCCGCTCGTTCTGATGACGCCGAAGTCGCTGCTGCGTCACAAGAAATGCGTGTCCACGCTGGAAGAGATGGGCCCCGGCTCTTCTTTCCACCGGGTGCTGTGGGATGACGCTGAGTATCGTCCCGGCTCGACTGTGAAGCTTGTTTCCGACAGCAAAATCAAACGCGTCGTCATGTGTGCCGGCAAGGTCTATTATGATCTTCTCGAAGAGCGCGAAAAGCGCGGCGTCGACAATGTCTATCTGCTGCGTGTTGAGCAGTTCTATCCATTCCCGGCCATGTCGATCATCAATGAGTTGCAGCGTTTCCGGAACGCCGAGATGGTCTGGTGCCAGGAAGAGCCGAAAAATATGGGCTCCTGGTTCTTTATGGACCCCAATCTCGAATGGGCGCTGGGCCAGATTGACGCCAAGCACAAGCGCCCGCGTTATGTGGGCCGGGCCGCGGCGGCGTCGCCCGCGACCGGTCTGATGAGCCGGCACAAGCAGGAACTTGCAGAATTTCTGGACGAGGCCCTGACCGTTTAAGGCGCTGACCGTCTAAGCGGCCATCGTCATTGGAGAAAAATAAATGACTACCGAAATCCGCGTGCCCACCCTCGGCGAAAGCGTCACAGAGGCGACGATTGCAAGGTGGATGAAGAAAGAAGGCGAGGCGGTTGCTGTCGATGAGCCGCTTGTAGAGCTTGAGACCGATAAAGTGTCGGTAGAGGTTCCCGCGCCTGCTGCTGGCGTGTTGTCTTCGATCGCTGCGCAGGAAGGCGACACGGTGGAAGTTGATGCGCTTCTTGGCTCCATTGAAGCCGAGGGGAAGGCTTCAGCTCCGGCCAAGAAAGCGGAAACGAAAGCGCCTGCGCCGAAAAAGGCAGCAGCGGCTTCGGGCAAAGAGATTGAAGTCACTGTGCCGGCGTCGGGTGAGTCCGTCACCGAAGCCGATATTGGCGAATGGTTCAAAAAGGTCGGCGACACCGTTGAACTCGACGAGCCGCTGGTCAGTCTGGAGACGGACAAGGCGGCGATGGACGTGCCGTCGCCTGCTTCCGGTGTTCTGAAAGACATCCGCGCGCAGGAAGGCGATACGGTGGAAGTCGGCGCTGTGATCGCCGTCATCGCTGAAGGCGCGAGCGCAGGCAAATCCAATGGCGCCGCGACGAACGGCGTCAATGATCCCTCGCCGCGCGAAGTCGCTGCGTCCGGCGAAAGCGTTATGGAGGGCGCCCGCCCGCGTCCGTCGGCTGAATTGTCGCCAGCGCCGCGCCGCGTCGTAGCGGAACGCGGACTTGATCCGTCATCTATCGAGGGCACCGGCAAGGGCGGACGCATCACCAAGGGCGATGCGTTGAAAGCCGACGTAAAACCCGCGCAGGCAAAAGCGCCCAGCGCACCGAAAGATTTGGGCCCGCGCGAAGAGCGGGTGAAAATGTCCCGCCTGCGCCAGACCATCGCGCGGCGTCTGAAAGAGGCGCAGGACACAGCGGCGATGCTGACCACTTTCAACGACGTCGACATGACGGCGGTGATGGAGCTCAGAGGTCAGTACAAAGAGCTGTTCGAAAAGAAACATGGCATCAAGCTCGGTTTCATGTCGTTTTTCGCGAAAGCCTGCGTCCATGCGCTGAAGGAAGTGCCGGACGTCAACGCCGAGATCGACGGAACCGACATCATCTACAAAAACCATTACGATATTGGCATTGCGGTGGGCACGGATAAAGGTCTTGTCGTGCCCGTCATTCGCGATGCGGACATGAAGAGCATGGCGGAGATCGAGCTCGAAATCGCTGATTTCGGCCGTCGCGCCCGTTCCGGCGATCTGAAGATCGAAGAGATGCAGGGCGGCACTTTCACCATCACCAATGGCGGCATTTACGGCTCGCTTCTCTCGACGCCGATCCTGAACCAGCCGCAATCGGGTATCCTCGGGATGCACAGGATTGAGCAGCGTCCCATCGCGCGCAATGGCGAAGTCGTTATCCGCCCGATGATGTATCTAGCCATGTCCTATGATCACCGCATCGTCGACGGCAAAGGCGCCGTCACTTTCCTTGTGCGCGTGAAGGAAAATCTAGAAGACCCGCAGCGCCTGCTGCTTGATCTTTAGTCGTGGCTTTCAGGATTGAATCGGTTGTCAGCGGCTTGGCGCTGTTCTCTTGTTTCGGATGCGCCGAGCAGAGTGACGCTGGCTATCCCTTGCTGGACGGCGCCTGCGATGAATATGCCGACCTAGGCGTCCAAACCGTTTCGTTTTCTCAAGATATGACGCTTTTTGTTTTCCAGGATCAGCGTTATGTCTGGCTGTGCGCGTCGCTGCCGCCGGAAAGCTTTGGTGCTGTTGATCTTGTGGTCGACTCTCCCGGTCTTGAAGCACCCCGCAATCTCCATGTCTCGGCCCAACTGGGAGAATGGGCGGCGGAGGATGAAGATGGCGCGCCCGAGACCGCTGAAAGTGATCGTTGGTGGCAGATTACGGGCTGGTCCGCGAACGCCGTTCGCTTCAACGGTTATCAGGGCGAAGGCGATACGCACCGCGCCAAGTTTATCCCTTCCGAGGCGCGTGAGTTTCAACTGAGCAAGGCGCATTTCGGCCGCGGCCCCTGGGGTTTGAGATTCGAGTTCGGCCTGATCAAATCGCCGAATGGTGATTTTGAATCCGTGATTTTTCCGGAAGACGCAGCCTCCCCATTTATCATTGAAGCGGAATGAACTTATGACCGATCAATATGACGTCGTGATCATCGGCGCCGGCCCCGGCGGCTATAATGCGGCGATCCGCGCCGGACAGCTGGGCCTCAAGACCGCGATCATCGAAAAGCGCGACAATAAAAAGCTCGGCGGCACCTGCCTCAATGTCGGCTGTATCCCGTCAAAGGCGCTGCTTCACGCTTCGCAGCTTTACGAAATTGCCGAAAAGGATTTCGCGAGCCTCGGCATCGAAACCGGCGGGCTGAAGCTCGATCTGAAACAGATGCTGAAACAGAAAGACGATGCGGTCGAGGGGCTGACCAAAGGCGTCGAATTTCTGATGAAGAAAAACAAGGCCGACGTTTATTTTGGATCGGGTGAAATCCTGTCCGCGACCCGCGTTCTCGTCTCTGGCGCTGACGGCGACAAAAAGCTCGAAACCAAAAATATCATCATCGCAACGGGCTCGGAGGTGACCCCGCTGCCGGGTGTCGAAATTGACGAAAAACAGATTGTCTCGTCCACGGGCGCGCTTGATCTCGCCAAAGTGCCCGATCACCTCGTGGTAATTGGCGGCGGCGTTATCGGGCTGGAGCTCGGTTCGGTCTGGCGGCGTCTCGGCTCTAAGGTGACGGTTGTCGAGTTCCTCGACAAAATTCTGCCGCCGATGGACGATGAAGTCTCGAAACAGTTTCAGCGCATCCTTAAAAAACAAGGCATGGAGTTCAAGCTCGGCGCCAAAGTCACGGGCGCGAAGACGACGAAGTCCGGCGTTCAACTCACCGTCGAACCCGCTAAAGGCGGCGAAGCGGAAACCGTGGACTGCGATGCAGTGCTGGTCGCCATCGGCCGCCGCCCCTATACGCAAGGGCTTGGCCTTGAAACCGTTGGCGTCAAAACCGACAAGCGCGGTTTTATCGAAACCGATCATTTTAAAACCAATGTTCCCGGCATCTGGGCGCTTGGCGATGCGATCCATGGACCGATGCTCGCTCACAAGGCGGAAGAAGACGGAACCGCCTGCATCGAACTGATCGCCGGCAAGGCGGGGCATGTGAATTATGATCTCGTGCCGAATGTCGTTTACACCTATCCCGAGGTCGCCTCGGTCGGCAAAACCGAAGAGCAGCTGAAAGACGCGGGCGTCAACTACAAAACCGGCAAGTTCCCCTTCGCCGCCAATTCGCGCGCGAAAACCAATCACGAGACGGATGGTTTTGTGAAAGTGCTGGCGGATGCGCAAACCGATAAGGTGCTCGGCGTGCATATTGTCGGCGTCGAAGCGGGCGAGCTCATCGCTGAAGCTGTCGCCGTCATGGAGTTTGGCGGCGCGTCGGAAGACATCGCCCGCACCTGTCACGCTCACCCCACCCGGTCCGAGGCTGTTCGTCAGGCCGCCATGGGTGTCGAAGGCTGGACGATGCAAGCCTAGGCGCTTGCCGGAACGGCTCGGTTCCGCCAGTGTTGGCCTGTCATGTCTGTATCCCGGCAATCCAATTCTGTGGCGGATGGCGACGCACCGCTTGAATCAATCGTAGACGACGCCATCGCGCAGTCGGAAAATGGGCGCGTCAGTTTGCGCGCTCTTCTCAGGGCCTGGGACGACCGCAGCTATGGCCCGTTATTTATTGTGCTCGGTTTTGTCGGCGGTACGCCGTTGGCGGTGATTCCGGGCGCCGCGGCGGTGGTCGGCGTCGTCATCGCCATCCTCGCGCTGCAAATGGCGCTTGGGCTTAATCATCCATGGTTGCCTGACATCGCGTTGAAGCAATCCATCTCCGAGGAAAAGCTCCGTGAGGTGCGCCGTAAAATGGATAAGCCGCTGCGTTTTATCGATCATCTGATTACGGAGCGCTGGACCTGGGCCGCCGGTGAGGCGATGCGGCGCGCTGCAGCGATTTTCGTGACGGCGCTTGGGATATTGATGATCCCTTTCGATGCGGTTCCCTTTGCTGTGGCGGCGCCAGCCTGGACAATTGTCCTCTTTGGCGTTGCAATCACCGCCCGTGACGGCCTTGTGATGAGCCTCGCGCTTGCTGGTTGTCTCGCCGTCGGATTCATCGCTGTGCGCGCTTTTTGATGCGGCTCATAAACAACCTCGACATCCGGGCGGAATAATCTAAACAGTGCGGGATGCAATTGGCGCTTCCTGATTTTGTCGGCTTTGCCGGCGTCAGCCTTGTGGTGGGCACCTATTTCCTTTCGCAAGTGGGCCGTATGGATGTGCGCCAGCCTCTATATCCCGCGCTGAACGGCATTGGCGCTTTGCTTATTCTCTTTTCGCTCTCGCACACCTTCAACGCCGCATCTTTTGTAATTGAGATGTTTTGGCTCTTGATTTCCGGAGTCGGCCTTGCGCGCGCGTTGTTTTTCAAATCAAAATGAAGGCGGGAATTGTGCGCTCTGTTTGTTGCGTCAATGAGAGGGGACATTCATGAAAAGATTATTTCTGTCCGCAATGGCGGCGGCTGCGACGCTTACGGGAATTTCGGCGGCGCAGGAAACGCGCCCGGCGCTTACCTCCGCTTCCGCCAAGGCGATTGTCGCCGGCTGTGAAGCCTACGCCCTTGAAAAGGGATGGAAGCTGAACATCACCGTGCTCGATCAGGGCCGCAATCTCATGGCCTTTCTACGCATGGATGACGCTCTTCTGGGCACAATCGAGATTTCCCAGTGGAAAGCGAACGCCAGCGCCTCCTTTGCTGGGCCGACCAAAGGGTCCGCAGAGCGCGCCAAGGAATTTCCGGCTCTCGCGGCGGCGCCCAACATCGCTATCTTTGAGGGCGGCGAGGCGATCTTCAGCAAGGACGGCGTTCCTCTTGGCGGTGTCGGCGTCTCGGGCGCTGCGGGATCGGAAGATGCGGAATGCGCCCGCGCCGGAATCGCCAAAGCGGGTCTTCGCCACGACCGGCCGGAGTAAATCCGGCTCTCCCGCTAAGAACCTGTACGAAACGCGAACTCGGGACACAATCTTGTGACAGATTGCGCCAGCAACGCCCCTTGGGCTTCGCCATTCATGGCAAAATCTGTCTAAGCTCTGGATTTGACGGCGCTTTCCAGCCTACAGTGCGCGCCAATTGCGCGCCCGGAAGGCGCGTCCAAGGGGCGAATATCCAGCGGGCGGTTTAAAATGGCGGCCGCAAGAGGGAGCTAATATGAGCGAAGCGATAACGATTCCAGCGGGTGAAAAGACGATCTTTGGTCACCCCCGTGGTCTTTATATTTTGTTTTTCACGGAGATGTGGGAGCGCTTTTCCTATTACGGGATGCGTGGTCTTCTCATTCTTTATCTCACCCAGCATTTCCTGTTTTCAGATGAACGATCTGCGGTCATGTACGGCGCCTATACGGCGCTGGTTTATGTCATGACGATCATCGGCGGCTCGCTCGCCGACCGTTATTTGGGGCAGCGCAAGGCAGTGACCTATGGCGCTATCTTGCTAGTTATGGGGCACGGCCTCATGGCGTTTGAAGGGAGTGGCTCGAAAGAGATACTTACCTATCAAGGGCAAGACTACCAAATCACGCTTGAGGGGCGTGGCGGAGACGCCGATCAGATCATCATTGCGGAAACGGGTACATCAAAGATTTCCTTCAATGACGGCGCCACGGAGATGATTATTGACAATCCGGCGGCGGTTGGCCTTCCGGTAACGATTGCAAGGGCGGAGTACACGACGAGAGTTGAGCAGGAAGAGCTGTTCGTCAACATTCTCTATCTCGCGTTGGCTCTTATCATCGCCGGTGTTGGTTTTTTGAAAGCAAATATCTCTACCATCGTTGGCGCCCTTTATGGGTTAGGCGACACAAGACGAGATTCAGGCTTCACGATATTTTATATGGGCATCAATCTTGGCTCGTTGTTATCGTCACTCACTGTTGGCATTATTGGCATTCGTTACGGTTGGAACTGGGGTTTTGGCCTTGCAGGTGTCGGCATGCTTGCTGGTCTGCTCACCTTTCTCGTGTTCCAGCCTTGGCTTGAGGGTCGTGCGGATCCGCCAAGCGCTGAGAAATTAAAAGAGAAATTTATCGGTCCGATTAATGTCGAGTGGGCGTGTTACCTCGCTGGTGTTGGCATCATCGTTTTTGCGATGGGTACCGTTATGAATGCCCATTTGGTGCCGGAATGGTTTGTCGGCATTCTGGGGGTCTTGGTTTTTCTATTTCTTGTTGGTTACGCCATTACCAAATTGGCGGGCGAAGAACGCGATCGGATGCTGGCGGCGATTTACTTTATCCTTGCGCAAATTCCATTTTGGGCGTTGTTTGAGCAAGCTGGTTCGTCTCTGACTCTGTTTACCGCAAGATTTGTTGACCGGAACATATTTGGTTGGAATGTTGAAACGCCAGTTTTTCAGGCGCTAAATGCAGGTTTCATAGTGCTCTTCGCGCCGCTCTTTGCGTGGATGTGGGTCGCGCTATCCAAACGAAAATTGGAACCGTCTGCTCCGGTGAAATTCGCGTTTGGTGTTTTCTTGGCGGGGCTTGGTTTCTTGTCGCTAGTCGGCGGCATCTCAGCTTCAGGCGCTGGGGCAGGTTTAACCGCCGTGTATTTTATCTTCCTCATCTATTGGATACACACCATGGGTGAGTTGATGCTGTCGCCGGTTGGCTTGTCACAGGTAACTAAACTTGCCCCTGCACGCGCCGTGGGTATGAGCATGGGGGCCTGGTTTTTGTATTCGGGTCTATCGAATTATCTTGCCGGCGTGATCGCACGAACGACAGGAGCAGAAACCATTGGCGGTCAGCTGACAGATGTAGCTGCGGCGAAGGCGGGCTATGCTGAGGTTTACACAAATGTGGCTTATGTCGCGATGGGCGTTGGAGTTGTCATGTTGCTGATTTCTCCGATTATCAAGAAACTCATGCATCTCGATACCATGAAAGGCGACCCTGCCCATGCGCTTGCTGGCGAGTCGCAGCTTGGTCAGCCAGGAGCTGGCGGCACGCATCCACCTGAAAAAGTCGGGGCTTAGTGGCTCCAGAAAGCACATACTAAGTTGAAGCGCCCGGCGGTTTTCCCGCCGGGCGTTTTTTGTAGTAGGATTATTTTTATGTCTGATCGCCTAACGAAAATCGTCACACGCGGCGGCGACAAGGGGGAAACCTCTCTCGCCGACGGAACGCGGCTCGCCAAGGACGACGCGCGCATTGCGCTGATTGGCGATGTGGACGAACTCAATTCCTGGCTCGGCGTTGTCATCGCCCATGGCGCTGAGGGTGTGCTGAGCGAAACGCTCTCTCATGCGCAGCACGATTTATTCGATCTCGGCGGCGCGCTGTCGTTTCCGGGCGCGCCCATGCTTTCCGATGCGCATGTAGCGCGGCTCGATGCGGCGGCGACGCTGTTGAATGAAAACCTGCCGCCTTTGAAAGAGTTCATCCTGCCCGGCGGCGCCAAGGAGATCGCTTTTTGTCATGTGGCGCGCACAGTATGCCGCCGCGCAGAACGGGCGATGGCCGCCTTTCACCGATCAGCGCCGGAGGCGGCGCATGCGCTGCAATATCTTAACCGGCTTTCGGACATTCTTTTCATCGCGGCCCGCGTCGAGGCGCGCAGGCTCGGGGTTGATGAAGTCTATTGGCGCAAGGAGCGCTAACCGGACAGCGGATCGAGATGGATCCTTAAAGTCCCGTTCACGCTTCCGATTTTGGCGGTCACGGCGAACACATCACGCAGCGCCGCAGGGGTGATCACGTCCGCAGGCGCCCCGTCAGCGACAATGCGGCCTTTGTTCAGGATAACTATTCGGGTGCAGTACCGCGCCGCAAGCGGCACTTCATGTAACGCGGCGATGACGGCGCGGCCTTCATCGGCTTTGGCGCGCAGGAGCTTCATGACACTGAGCTGGTGTGCAGGATCAAGCGCGGCGACGGGTTCATCGGCGAGGATGACTGGCGTTTGCCCGGCCAGAAGGCGCGCCAGATGCACACGGGCAAGCTCTCCGCCGGATAATGTATGGGCCAGCCTGTCTGCAAAATCTGCGGCCACGGCTTCCTCCAGCGCTTGCGTCACTGCGGCGATATCCCCTGCATTGTCGCGTTGCGCGGCGCCCCAGGCGAAACGTCCAAGCGTCACAATCTCCCGCGCGGTCATCGCCCAGGCGATCTCGCGCGCTTGCGGCAGCCAGGCCAGGCGGCGCGCGCGTTCCGACTGAGAAAGCGTATTTGTAAGAACGCCATTGATGAAGTTGCTTCCGGCGGATGGTCTTTGAAGCCCGGCGGCGATGCGCAGCAGAGTCGACTTTCCGGCGCCATTGGGGCCGATGAGGCCGATGAATTCTCCGGCGCTGATGCGCAGCGATGTGTTCTCGAGAATGACGCGTTCGCCAACCCGGTAAGTGATGTTTTCAAGGGAGAGAAGCGCTGTCATGACGTCATTCTCCGGCTTGAGGCGGCGACCCAGATGAACGCAGGCGCGCCGACAAGCGCTGCGGCGACGCCAAGTTTTAACTCCTGATCGAAGGGCAAGACGCGAATGAAAATATCAGCGCTCGCCAGCATGATCCCGCCAAGCAAGGCGCTCGGGATCAGTATCCGCGCAGGGTTCTGTCCGGCGATGGCGCGGGCGAGATGCGGCGCGACAATTCCAACAAAGCCGATCGCGCCGGCGACGGACACGCTTGCGCCAACAAGCAGCGCCGCGCCAGTAATCACGAGTGCGCGGGCGCGGATGAGGTTCGCGCCGAGGCTGGCCGCGGTTTCCTCCCCCAATGTCAGCACCGCCAGTCCGGGCGCCGAGAAAAGAACAAGCGCAAAACCCAGACCGGCGAAAGGCGCCGCCAGCGCGAGGTCGTCAAAACTTCGATTGGCGACTGTGCCGAACAGCCAGTTGACGAGATCGGAGAGGGCGAAGGGGTTCGGCGCGAGATTCATCGCAAGAGATATAAGCGCGCCGCAAAAGGATGACAGGCCGACACCGATCAGAATGAGCCGCGCCGTGGAAACGCGTCCCGCGCCAAGCGCATAAAGAATCACTGTGGCGGCGAGGGCAAATAAAATGGCTGCGATCGGCGTCGCCCAGAAAGCAATCGCTGCGAGGTTGAAATAGATCGCCATAATGGCGCCAAGCGCCGCGGCGGCGGAAACGCCAAGAACGCCGGGGTCGGCGAGGGGATTTCTCAACAGACCCTGCAATCCCGCGCCGGCCGCACCCAGACAGGCGCCGGCGAGCCATGCGGCGAACGCTCGGGGCAATCGAATGTCGCGGATGATGACGGAGACCGCATCATCGCCGTCAAACAGGCCGCTGAAAATTTTCGCTGGGGGAATTGAGACGGGGCCAATGAATAGCGACAAAAGAATAATCATCGCGCTTAAAGCGACGAGACCGGCGATGATGCGCGAGATATGTTGCGGATGGCCAGTCATGGATGCGCCGCCCCTTCCGCAATGGCTTCGGCCGCGTCAACGGAGAACCATGCGGCGCAGCTGATGATGTCCGAGCCGAGGCTGACTGTCGGTGTTTTCTGAAAAAGCTTTCTAAGCGCGGGGTGGCGCGCCGCGGACCAGTGATTGATGCGTTCGTCGGCCGCGTTAAAAAATCCTGTAATCATCAGCTCGGGCGGGTCCAACAGCACCGCTTCAGCGGGGAGGGCCGGCCAGTAGGACTGACCGGCTTGCGCCGCGATATTGATGACGCCGGCGGCGTTCATCATGGCGTTGATCATGGTGTGGGCGCCAGCGGTGACGCCGCCCGGCGTAACATAAAGCGCCTTTGTCTTTGCGTGCGTCTCAGGCGGCTTTAGCGCATCGAGCCTGCGTTCCATTTCCGCAATCAGCGCCGCGCCTTTTTCGGGTTGGTCCAACGCCCCAGCGGCTATGCGAATGTTTTCCTTCACGCCGTCAAAATCTTCCGGATAGCTAAGACTCACAACGATGGCGCCGAAGCGGGAAAAGTTGCGCTCGGCCTCAACGCCGCCGCCCCATTGACGCAGAATAATGTCCGGTTCAAGCGGCGCTGCTTCTTCGAGAGAGGGCCGGATTTTTTTATAGGGCGCTGCCTCCTCCCGCATATAGGAATAATCCTTGTCGGCGCCGCGGGAGACGGCCGTGATTTGCGACGGATCGGCGAGTTTCAGGAGATATTGATCTGAGCAATAGTCCAGCGAAACGGCGCGTGGCTTTGCTATCGCTGCAAGGGGCGAAAGAAACAGTAACACTGCGAATACAAAAACCCTCACAGGTGGGCTCGCAATCCGGCGAAGGCCGAAAGGCCAGGCTCGCCATAACCGGAAACATCCTGATAGTCCGCATCCGACGCGTTCTCAATCCGGCCGTAAATTTCAAACTGGTCGTTGATGTCATAGGCGGCGCGCAGATCAACCCGCACAAAGCTGTCATTGGCCGACGGCGTATCGTTCTCGCGTCCGTTGACGTGAAGACTTGCCGAGAATTTCAATCGCTCAACGGGTGTTATATTCAGGGTCGCCGTTCCCTTATGCTTCGGTACGCGTAAAAGTTGCGCGCTTGTGTTTTTGTTGATGGCGTCGGTAAAGCTGTAGGTCAGATCAACCGTCAGAGTTGGCGTCAATGCATAGCCGCCTTCAAGCTCTGCGCCGCGGGCGCGGGTTGAGGCTATGTTGAAATAGCCATTGCCGGCAAAGTCGAAGTCGATCTGGTCTTTAACCTGCGTATGAAAGAGCGTGAGGCTGAAGCGTCCTTTTCCATCTCCGCCGAATTTAGAGTCAAACCCAGCGTCAAAACCGTTTGCGCGTTCTGGTCGCAGATCCGGATTGGGAAGAATGCCGAACTGGTCATAGGTGAGCTCAAAAAGGCTTGGCGCACGAAAGCCCTGACCCCAACTGGCGCGCAGGCGCATGTCATTGTCGAGACGCCAGACGGCGGAGAGCCGCGCGGTTGTCGCGCCGTCGAAATTGGAAAATTCATCGCGCCTGAGGCCGGCGGAAAAAGTAACGCTTTCCGTGGGTTTTATTTCGCTCACCAGAAATGCGGCGCCTGCGGTTGCGGTTTCGTCAACGCCATCTGTCCGCGCGGTTGTCTCCTCCCACTTTCCGCCGCCGATCAGGCGAAGACGATCGCTGAGTTTAACAACGCCGACATAGTCTGCGGTCAGGCGTTCTCCACTGGCGGAAAATGTTTCGACGTCCTGATCCTTATTCGTCCTGTCCGTGCGGGCGTAGGAAAGGCTGAACACGCCATCAAAACCCTGAAAGTCCTGTATGAGCTTTCCGGCAACAAGATGTGACTTTGTTGTTTCCGTATCGTTTGTGTCGGCAAAGGAAAACAGCGGCGGCGGGAAGCCGTCGATCTCGGTTTTGGCGCGCCCCACGCGAATGACGGCTTCGGTTCGCCAGTAATCTGACAAAACGGCGCCGCCGGAAAACGCTGCTTCGCCATTTTTGTAGCCATCGGTCTCAGCGCCGCCCGCGGCGCGCGATATCCCATCTGTGGTGACGCCGTCTACGGTCAGGCGGCCATAGGCCTTGTCAGTCGCGCCGCCCACGGCAACGCCTCCGCGTACGCTGCCGCGCGAGCCGCCCTCAATAAAAGCATCGACGCCATTCTCTTTTTTAGTTTCGATTGCGATAACGCCGCCAATAGCGTCCGCCCCATAGAGTAAGCTTTGGGGCCCGCGCAGAATTTCGATCCGGTCAATGCTGTCGGCGCCGAGATTGGCGAAGTTGAATCCGCCCTGGGGCGCGGCCGGATCATTTGCGATAACGCCGTCAATGATGACGAGGGTTTGGCCGCTGGCGGCGCCGCGCAGCCGTATTGTCGATGCGGCCCCCGCGCCGCCATTGCGCGCCAGGGAAACGCCCGCGGCGTCCTTCAACGCGTCTGCGACGAAGGCATATTGCTGTGTACGGATCATATCCGCCGTGATGACGGAAACGGCGGAGCCAGTGTCGGCGAGGGATGTGGGCGTGCGCAAGGCGGAGACAATGATTTCGTCATCACGTTCAGTCTGCGCCAGTGCGGCGCCCGGCGCGCTGGCGGCGATCACAGCTATTAGTGTGAGGCGAGGCAGTGAGATTTTGAATAAGGGCGGCTTGGCCGCCCATGGGCCTGTCGTCATGACGTTTCCTTTCGTTTCAAAAGGTCGTCATGACGGACAAAGCCGCTCGTTCCGGCTGGTCCCGGCCGGGCGAGAGACGACAGTGACGGCAGGTCTCCTGACTCACGGATCTCCAGCGCGTCGCCGCCTTCCCGAATGATTTATCCGGTGGCGTTTGGCGGGCGCCTCACCGCTTACAGTTGCGGGCACAGCCGCGGATTTTCACCGCGTTCCCTATTCTCTCCCGTTAAGGGAGCACCGTCATGTTGGGTAAATAGAACACGCCCTGAAGCAGCACAAGCCATGCCTTGTGAGCTTCAGGGCGTGCAAAGATTATTCTGTGATTGTTTCCTGCTTGGAAACTTCCACCATCGGCACGTCATAGAGATCGAAATAATCGACGATAGACGCAATGCCGACAGCCGCCAGCACCAGAAGAATAAGCCAGAGTAAAGCTTTCATGTTGGTCACCCCACGTTTGATTGGTTTCCCCGCAGCGGAGCCTAAACGAACGGTAACTATATTTCTACAGGAAAGATCATGTGTGATTTGCGCAGCGCGTGCGCTTTATGCATCATTCCCAAATAGGTTGTGCAATCTGTGCAGAACCCTTGTGCACGCTTGCGTTTGTGCGTGTGCGAAGAATCCCCTTATTCGCCGAAAGCGCCAGCCGGGCCGGGAAAGACCACAGGGCTTTCTGCGCCATCCGTCGCCACAGACGAGACGCCGAAAAAGTAATTGTCGATCACGATATTCTCAAGCGTGAACTCGGATACGTCTCCGACATCAATACTGTTGGTCCATTGCGGTGCGTCTGTCAGCCGCCAATGGATGCGATACCCAGCGAGATTGCGTGCAGCGCGTCCGGACGGTTTGCGCCATTTCAGCGTTGTCGAGGGTTGAACCGCGCCTTCAATTTCCACTCCGGCGGGGAAAGGCGGAGCCGACGCCATCGCCGCGAGCGCAATGACATTCAGCGACGTGAGCTTGCGGGCGTAATCGAAATTGACGCCTGACAGAACGTCGCCATAGGCGACGCCATTTTCACTGCGAAGGTCTTGATGCTGGCGCATGTAGTTTTCGTGCGTCTCCATGATTCTGACGCCCGGCATGCCGGCCTCGTTGAAGGGGCGGTGATGGCCGCCTCTTGAAAACCGGTCCAGGCGGTAGACCATCATGACGTCGAGATTCGGAACAAATTTATCCGCAAGCTGATCAATATAACGGGCGAGATTGCGGGAGGCGGAATCGACCTCGCCGCCGGTGAAACGCCTGATTCTGGCTTCTTCCGGGGTTTCTACGGCGCGCACGCCTTCGGAAAAAACCCGGGCGGTGGAATTGTCGATGACGCCGTCAACGCCCTCAATATTGCCGATCATGTCGTTGTTGAGAACCGCCTTGATGCGCCAGCCCTGCTCGCCGGCATATTTAGCGAGAATCTTGCCGCCGAAGAGCCCCTGCTCCTCACCGGAAAGACCGGCGTAGACAATCGTGCCGGCGAATTTCCGGTTCGATAGGACGCGCGCCGCCTCAAGAACGCCGGCCATGCCCGACGCATTGTCATTGGCGCCCGGGCTGTCCGATGTTCCGTCAAGCGGGTCGCTCACTCTGGAGTCGATATCCCCGCTCATCATGACAATCCTGTCTGGATCGAGCGCGCCGCGCTGGATGGCGATCACGTTCACCACTTCGGTGCGGTCGGGAATGCGCGGCTCGCCCTCAACAAAATCGCTCACATAGATGACCTCAAGGCAGCCGCCACAGGCCCTCGAAATGGCCTCGAACTCCGATTTTATCCATCGCCGGGCGGCGCCGATCCCGCGGGTTTCGGATTGTGTGTCCGATAGGGTGTGCCGGGTGCCGAAACCGGCGAGCCGGGTGATGTCGGCTTCAATTCGCGCGGCCGAGACGTCTTGCTGGACCTCGTGGAGGAGGGTGGCGTTTTTTCCTTCCGCAACAGCCAAGGGGCTGGAAATCAAGAATAAAAAAGCAGCGAGAAACGGGCGCGACATAATGGCCTTTCTTCGTTTTAAGGGCTGGAAAGCGACATCATGGTGCAACCTTTCCGGGCGCGAAGTGTCTGGAGGTTGCCCGGGGCGATGCGTTGATGCAACATCGTTAATGGGATATGAGGGGTTTGACGCAAATTCGATGACTCCAGACTATATTTCGTTGTGCAAAGGCGCTACGGAAAGTTGAAATTCACCGGAAGCCGCCCGTGTCCTTATGGTCTGGCGGCCTGTCTATGGTCCACCTGAGGAGGGGAATGATGAAACTCAAGACGACTTTGCTCGCGGCGGCGGCGGCTCTGGCAGTTGCGCCTGCTGCTCAGGCTTACGAAGGCCTTTACGGCGCGATCGGCGCTGGCCTGAATTACATGGGCGACCAGGATGTCACCAATGACCAGCCAGGCGGCGGCGGGGCGTATGCCTTCGATTCAAGCGCTGACTATGACAACGGCATTGGCGTTTACGCAGCGATCGGTAAGGCTTGGGGCGGCAACTACCGCACAGAGCTTGAATTTTCTTATCGCGACAATAGCATTGATGCGATCAATCCGGACGGCGCCGGTTTCTCTGGCTGGCCGGCTGGCACGATTTCCGGCTCCACCACCACGAAAGCGCTGATGGTGAATTTCCTCTATGACTTCAACACGGGTTCTTCCGTCGCGACGCCTTATGTCGGCTTCGGCGGCGGTATCGCTCATATCGACCATGACATTGTTGGCGCAAACGCCGCCGGTGTTCCGTTGCCGGGCGGCATCGCCTATGGCGCATCGAACTTCCAGCCGGCCTTCCAGGGTATTGCGGGTCTCGCATTCAACCTCGCTGAAGGTCTCGCGCTTGACTTCTCTTACCGCTACTTCCGCACCGGCAAGGGCGAGTATGACGGCACGCTGATCGGCGTTCCTGCAGAGTTCGAAACCTCAAACAAGGCGCATAGCCTGTTTGCTGGTCTGCGCTGGAACTTTGGCGCGGCTGCAGCGCCTGCGGTTGAGTACAAGGATTGCTGGGATGGTTCCAGCGTTCCGGTTTCAGCTTCCTGCCCGCCGCAAGTTGTGGAGAGCCAGGCCGCTGATCTCGACCCGATCAACTTCACGGTCTATTTCGACTACGACAAGTCGAACCTGACGCCGCAAGCCTCGACCCTCGTTCAGGAAGCCGCTGCGCGCGCTCTTGAAAACGACATCGAGACAGTCGTCGTTGCAGGCAACACCGATACTTCCGGTAGTTCCGCTTACAACCAGGCGCTTTCCGAACGTCGCGCTCGCGCGGTGCGTGATGGCCTGATCGCTAACGGCGTTCCGGCTGACAGCATTCGCCTCGAAGCGTTTGGTGAGACGAACCCTGCCAAGCCGACGCCTGATGGCGTGCGTGAGCCGCTCAACCGTCGTGCGGATGTTGTGATTTCGTTCGAGTAAGGACGAAATCACGACTGCATATTCGAAACCGGCGCAGCAAAGCTGCGCCGGTTTTGTTTTGTCTTGGTTTCAGGCGGCGGGTTGAACTCAGTCAGCGCCGTAAATTTTCGTGAAGGCGATGACGCCGCGTTCAATCTGCTGATCGATGGCGGTCTCAAGATCTTTCGGCGCCTCGCCAAGCAACACTCGCGTGTATAAGGGCTCGGTGAGCAAGGCGCCGAGTTGCCAGATCGCTTTTTCGGGATCGTCGATCTTGAAGGCTCCGCGGGCGGCGAGACGCGCAAGGATCGGCGCGCATCTCTTCACCATCCACTCCGCGCTATGTTCAAGGTAGGTTTTCCCGATGGCTGGATTCCGGCCCGCTTCGAAAGTGGCGATCCGGCGCAGGGAAAGCGTTTCCGGCCGCAAGACACCCTGAAGGAACTGGCGGCCCAGGGCGCGGATCAGCGCCGCAGGCGGCAAGCTGGCTTCGATGTCGTCCACATTGACAGGAAGAAGGTCCTTGCAGCTTTCCGCAATGGCGGCGCCGAACAGCTCTTCCTTGGAGCGAAACCGATTATAGACCGTACGTTTCGAAACGCCGGCCGTCAGCGCGATCTGGTCCATGCTCGCAGAATCGAAGCCGCGCGTCAGAAAAGTCTTTCTAGCAGCCTCCACAATCGCTTCAGTTTTTTCATCGAGCGTCGCGTCCGCCGTCGCCGCTTCTGACATGCTGATCCCTTTTCACCCCTGTTATCTCTTTTGCTGGGCGCTGAGAGCGGCGCCCGGCGGTCCTGTTTCCGCCGGACCGCGATAGGGCAGTATGGCGCAAATCAGGTGTAGACGGAACATCTGAGGGCGCATCCATAGGCGCGTTTACCTGTCGTTAACCACAAGATTCGATGGATGAGGCCTATGGCGGCCCGAAAGCGCAAGAAATCGACGAAACGCAAGCCCGCTGCAAAGCGGGGCGGGGGAGCCTATGCGCGGCGCCGGCGCACAGGCGCGTCCCGCCGCAAACGGAAACGCGCCGCCAACCGGTTTGAACCTTTCGCGCGCGCCGCAACAGAGCTTGGCGTTTTCGCCTTCACAGCGCTGATCGGGCTGGCTGCGCTTTTCGCCTATTTCGCCAGTGATCTTCCGGATACAGCGGGCCTGTGGCGCGAAGGCGGCGGGCCTCGGGTGACGCTCCTCGCTGCAGATGGGGCGCCCATCATGTTGCAGGGCGTCGCGCAGGGCGCGCCATTACGTCTATCGCAATTGCCCGATCATGTGCCGGAAGCCGTGATGGCGGTCGAAGACCGGAATTTTTATCACCACTTCGGCGCTAATCCGGTCTCAATTATTCGTGCCCTGATCGTTAATGCAAATGAAGGCGCGGTGCGGCAAGGTGGTTCAACGATAACCCAACAGCTTGCGAAGAATGTCTTTCTTTCAAGCGACCAGACGATGAAGCGTAAGATTCAGGAATTGATGCTGGCTTTCTGGCTGGAGCAGAAATTCACAAAAGACGAAATTCTCACGCTTTATCTCAATCGGGTTTATTTTGGCGCCGGCGCCTATGGCGTAGACGCAGCCAGTTACCGCTATTTTGGAAAATCCGCGCGTTATGTGTCGGTCGGCGAAGCTGCCGTGCTTGCCGGGCTCTTGAAAGCGCCATCACGCTATTCGCCCACATCCAATCCGGAAGACTCAGGAAAGCGCGGCCGTCTGGTGATTGAGCAAATGGTGTCCGCCAGGTTTCTTTCGCGGGCGGAAGCTGATGCGGCGATCGCGGCGCCAGTGCTCCTTGCCGCGCCGCGATTTGAGGCCGCGCCGTATTTTGTCGATCACGCCTTGAAGCAAGTGCGTGCGCTGACGGCGGATGTTGACGCTGATTTCATCGTTCGCACCACCTTCGATCCAAGAGTGCAGGCGGCGGCGGAAACCGGCCTGATCGCAGGGATGGCGATGGCGGGCGAAAATCTCGGTGGTGTTGAGGCTGCGGCGATCATTATCGACTCAGAAGGCGCAGTGCGCGGCATGATCGGCGGCCGCGATTACGCCAAAAGCCAGTATAACCGGGCGACCCAGGCGAAGCGTCAACCAGGCTCGGCGTTCAAGCCTTTTGTTTACCTTGCGGGGCTGATGCGCGGCGAAACGCCGGACTCGCAAGTGCTCGATGCGCCGATTGAGATCGGCGCCTATACGCCCGGCAATTACAAAGACAAATATTATGGCGAGGTTAGCTTGCGCGAAGCCTTGGCGCGCTCGTTGAACAGCGCCGCTTTGCGTGTGCAGGAGCGGACGGGGCGCGCTTTTGTGCGCGAAACCGCACGCCGTATGGGCTGGGCGGGCGCGCTTACATCCGGTCCATCGTTGGCGCTCGGTGTCGATGCGGTGTCGCCGCTGGAGCTTGCCGTCGCCTATGCGCCATTCGCCAATGGCGGCTTCAGAGTGGAGCCCCATGTTATTGAGCGCATCGAAACTGTAGATGGTGATCTGGTGTATCAGCGCAAAGGATCAATCGTCGAGGAAGCCGCGCCTGCGAGCGCCATTGCCGAAACGAACGACATGATGGCGAGCGTTGTGGCATGGGGGACGGGCCGGGCGGCCGGCATTCCCGGCTATCGCGTCGCCGGCAAAACCGGCACGTCGCAGGAGAGCCGAGACGCCTGGTTTGCGGGTCATGCCGGCGGCCTTGTCGGAGTCGTCTGGATTGGCCGCGACGACAATAAGCCCATGGATAATATTACTGGCGGTCACGCGCCTGCCGTCATCTGGCGAGAGATTTTTTCACGGGCGCTGCCGCCGCCGACTTATGCGCCGCAGCGGGACGATGTCGATCCGATTGCGGCGATCCTTCATGCGGGTGGGTGATCTGGAGCAGGCTGCGAGGCGACGCCATAAGCATAAAGCCCCGGGCCGTTGGCGTTGAGCCAGTCTGCGGCGCGGCGAGGGTCGGCGCCAAGACCGCGTACAACGCGCCAGAATGCGGGGGAATGATCCATATGGATCAAATGCGCGCATTCATGCGCAGCGACGTAATCAAGTATGTCCGCCGGCGTTAAAATCAGCCGCCAGCAAAATGATATGTCGCCGTCCGATGAGCATGATCCCCAGCGCGTTTTCGTGTCGCGTATACGCAAGGCGCGGCGCGTTTTACCCAGCTCGGCGCAATGCCGATCGACGCTTTCGGTCAGCTTCAGACGCGCCTGGCGTTTCAGCCAGTCACAGACGCGGCGGTTCAGGTGTTCGGGTCTGCCGCCAATACGGATCACCGGCATCACGTCATTGTCGATGCGCGGGCCGCCGCGTAATTTCTCGTCGTGAAGAATGATGTGGTCGATGCCTTCATACGGCACTTTCATGCCGTTTTTGAACGGCCTTGCGCGTAAGTTGTCGGTCAGCTGACTGGCGATCCAGTCGATTCGTTCATGTGCGAATCGAATCGCTTCCGGCACTGCGCGCTTGGACGGCGCCGTCACATGAATTTCCCCAGCCACCGGATCGACCTTCAAAATCAGCCGCTTGGCGCGGCGGTTGACGCGCGTGATCAACGGTGTCGCACGCGCGCCGATATTGATTTCGGTTCGGGTGATATGATTAATCGTCATAAGGGGGTACGCTCTCACAAACCTCTATCCTTGCCGGTTTCGCCGAAAGATCAATTCGTTTTGCGATGCGGGCGATATTTATTTTATTACGCGCCAGGAAACGGCGAAGACTGGACTCATGAACGCCCCGCAACCAACGCCCATGATGATGCAATATCTCGCTATCAAGGAACAGGCGGGTGATGCGCTTTTATTTTATCGAATGGGCGATTTTTACGAGCTTTTTTTTGACGACGCTGTTGCGGCGTCGGCGGCGCTTGATATTGCGCTGACGAAACGCGGGCAGCATGCCGGTGAAGGCATACCCATGTGCGGTGTGCCGTTTCACGCTTATGAAGGCTATCTCGCAAAGCTGATCCGCGCCGGTTTCAAGGTCGCCATTTGTGAACAAATGGAAAGTCCGGAAGATGCGAAAAAGCGCGGCTCAAAATCTGTCGTGAAACGCAAAATTGTCCGCACGGTCACGCCGGGTACGATTATCGAAGATTCCTTGCTTGATTCCCGGTCGAATAATTTTCTCGCCGCGCTGGCGTTGTTGCGCGACGGCGCCGAGGCGGCGATCGCCTGGGTTGATGTTTCCACCGGCGAGTTGTCCGTGCGTGAAACGAGCCTCGACAATCTGGCTGCAGACCTTGCTGCCGTGGCGCCAAAAGAGCTGGTGGCGCCCGATCTTGAAGAAGGTCATGCGTGGAGAGAGATTTTGTCCGCGCGCGAACGCGCCATGACAATTACACGGCAGGCGGCGCATCTGTTCGATTCCGCCAGCGGGCAAAGGCGTATCATGGAGACCTACAATGTGGGATCTCTCGATGGTTTTGGTGAGTTTTCACGGGCTGAATGCGGCGCCCTTGGCGCGCTTTTGAATTACGTGACGCTGACACAGGCGGGCCGGCTTCCCTCGCTCAATCCGCCGCGTCGGGCGGCCTTATCTGAAACCATGGTGATCGACGCGGCGACGCGTGTTTCGCTTGAGTTGTTGCAAACGCAGAACGGCGCGAGAAAAGGCTCTTTGTTGTGGGCGGTCGACCGGACAGTGACGGGCGCCGGCGCCCGTTTGCTGGCGTCACGCATTTCATCGCCGCTGACGGATATTGCTGCGATCGGCGCCAGGCATGATGCGGTCAGCTATTTCGATGCTGAGCGGGACGTGGCTGAGGATGTGCGCAAAAGGCTGAAAGAAACGCCGGATGCAGCGCGTGCGCTGTCACGGCTTTCCGCCGAACGCGGTGGTCCGCGTGACCTCGCCGCCTTGCGCGACGCACTGATACGCGCGCAGGACATTGCAGGCCTGCTACCGGTCGATAACGCCGCCTTGCCGGATGCGCTGCGTATCGCCGCCAGCACACTTGAAAACAGAAAAGGTGAGGGGTTCTCCGCGCTCATCACCATGTTGCGTGAGGCGCTGAGCGAAGACTTACCCATGCTCGCCCGTGACGGCGGCTTTATCGCCAAAGGCTATGACGCGGGTCTCGATTCAGTACGGCTGTTGCGCGATGAATCCCGCCGCGTGATCGCAGGTCTTGAATCGAAATATCGCGAGCTTGCGGGGCTCAAAACGCTCAAGATCAAACACAATAATGTCCTTGGGTATTTTGTGGAGACTCCGCCGTCGCAAGGCGACAAGCTGATGGCGGCACCCTTGAGCGAAACATTTATCCATCGCCAGACATTGGCGAGCGCTGTTCGGTTCACCACTGGCGAGCTTGCTGATCTCGACGCCAAGATTTCGCGTGCGCGCGACGAAGCGCTGGCGCGCGAATTGGATCTGTTTGAAAAGTTATGCGCGGCAGTTACGGCGCGGCGCCAGGATATCGCCGCCGCCGCAGCAGCGCTGGCTGAAATTGATGTCGCATCGGGCGGAGCCATCCTCGCGCTGGAGCAGCGTTATGTCCGCCCCAAAATGGACGATAGCCTCGCTTTCGACATTCTGGGTGGGCGCCATCCGGTGGTTGAGCGCGTCAGCGGCGACGCCTTCATCGCCAATGACTGCAAGCTGGGCGATCCTGAAGAGGCGCGGCTATGGCTTGTCACAGGCCCGAATATGGCGGGTAAGTCGACATTCCTGCGCCAGAATGCGTTGATCGCCATCCTTGCCCAGGCGGGGCTGTACGTTCCTGCAAGTGAAGCGCAAATCGGCGTTGTCGATCGCGTCTTCTCCCGCGTCGGCGCTTCCGACGATCTGGCGGGCGGGCGTTCAACTTTCATGGTTGAGATGGTTGAGACGGCGGCGATCCTTAATCAGGCGACGGATCGTTCTCTGGTCGTGCTGGATGAGATCGGGCGCGGCACTTCAACCTTTGACGGAATGTCCATCGCCTGGGCCGCGGTTGAACATTTGCATGACGTCAATCGCTGCCGCGGTCTTTTCGCAACCCACTATCATGAGCTGACGGCGCTCGCGGAAAAACTCACTCGCCTCCACAATGTTTCCATGAAGGTGCGCGAATGGAAAGGCGATGTCGTGTTTTTGCATGAGGTCGCATCAGGGCCAGCGGATCGGTCTTACGGCGTTGCGGTTGCGCGGCTCGCCGGACTGCCGCCAAAGGCGGTGAAGCGCGCTGAGGCGGTTTTGAAAATGCTCGAAGAGCGTGGTCAAAGCCGCGGCGCCATGTCGGAACTGCCGCTCTTTGCGGCTGCGCCGGTAGCGCCCCGGGATGATACACAGAGCGAAGCGTGTCATGAAACTGTCATTCAAAACGCACTCAATGCGCTTGATCCTGACGCCATGACGCCGCGCGAGGCGCTCGAATCGCTTTACCGGTTGAAATCCATTTTGGATGAGTTATAGGGCGCACAGATTACGCGCTCGTGACTGCCAGAGTTGGGTTTAGGCAAGGGCGAAAACGGCAAGGCCTGACACATGACATTCCGCTTCAAGCTCATCGTCGCGGCGTTCTGCTCGCTCCTCGCCGTGAGCGGCGCTGTGGCGCAATCATCCGTATCCACCGTAAATCAAGGCGTCGCCGCCTATCGCGCCGGCGATGCTTCATCTGCCTGGACATTTCTGGACGGAGCGGCGTCGCAAGGCGACATCAAGGCGAAGCGGTATCTCGCCTATATCATCTTCGACGGCGATGCGCCTGCTGAGGCGGGCCTCGGCCTTTACGATGCGGTTGCGCTTCTAAAAGAGGCGGCGATCGCTGGCGATTACACGTCGCTCATCCGTCTTGAAGATCTGCGCCGCCAGCAGCTTGCTCACAGCCCCAGCCTGGACGATATGGTGGAGGTTGAAATCTCGCGCGCCAAGGCGGGCGATCCGGTGGCGGCCTGGCGTCTGGCCGAACGGTTTGAAACTGGCGACGGGGTCGCGGCGTCGGCGTCCGATGAGGCGAAATGGCTGGAAGTGGCGGCGGGAGCGGAAGCCGCCCGTTTCCCCAAAGCCCCGGAGGCGGCCTACCGCCTTTGCATGCTGAATGCTCTGGATGGTGAGATGCAAAATCCAGAGGCGGCGCGGGGCTGGTGCGCCCGGGCGGCTGAAAACGGCCATGCCGGCGCGACCGTGGTCTTGAGACGGCTGGCGCAGCTACAGGACTGAACAGCTTCGTTTTTTCTGGCAGGCGGCAAAGGCGCACAGTTGAAATTGCCGGGACGGCGCGCGACAATGCGCGCGTAGCTACATCCCGCATCTCCTTGTTCGCAATCTTGTGACCAAACCTCCAACGCCATCAGGCGATACATCCTTTCTCTTCAGTGAAACGCTGGATGAGCAGATCGCTGCGGCAATGACCGCCGAGCGTGCGGGTCAGGCCCATGGGGCGACAGGCAAGGTCCTCAAGCACGCCTTTGTGGAGCTTCGGCGCCAGACTATGCGAGACGTTGTGCGCGGCGACAGAATCGCCTCGCGGCTTTCGCGCGGGGTCGACAACATCATCCGGACTCTGTTTCTGCAGTCGAAGGAAGGCATCGGCAAGGAGATCGCCGTTTGCGCTGTCGGCGGTTATGGCCGGTCTGAACTTGCGCCTTATTCGGATATTGACCTCTTGTTTTTACACCGCCCCCAGGCGGAGCAGACCCTGCGGGATACATTGAACCGCCTGCTCTATCCGCTTTGGGATTCTGGCGTAAAGCTCGGATATGCCGCGCACACACCCGCAAGCGCGCTGGATTTCGCCAAGAGCGACATGGTCGCCAGAACCGCTTATCTGGATGCGCGGTTCTTGTGCGGCGCCAAGGATGTCTATGACGAGTTTCATGAGTCGTTCGACAAGCTTCGCCGAAGGACCGTTCCGGAATTCGTCGCCGCCAAACTTGAAGAACAAAGCGAGCGGCAGGCGAAGTTTTTCGAGACGCGATATCTGGTCGAGCCTGATGTGAAGGAAGGCAAAGGCGGTTTGCGCGATTTGCAGACAATTCGTTGGATTTACCGATACGCCTATGGGGACATTCTGAACGACAATGCGACCGCGGAAAAAATTGTCGGCAAGGCGGAGCGCCAGGCAATTATCAAGGCGAAGCGGTTCTTGTGGTCTGTGCGCGCCCATTTGCACGAGCTTCGCGGGCGCGCAGATGAAAAGCTGACATTTGACGTGCAGCCTGAAATCGCCAGACGTCTAGGTTATGCGGACCGGTCCAATATGACGGCGGCCGAACGCTTGATGAGACATTATTTCGTCAATGCGGTGGAGGTGGGGCGCCTGACCCGGATTTTGTGCACCCGGCTTGAAGAAGAACGCACCATGCGCCTGCCGCGGCTTCCAAAGTTGCTGCCGAAAGCGTTGCAGACGGACGAGGCGCCGGGAAGACCGAATTTGCGCATCAAGAATGGCCGGCTTGATTTTGAAAGCCCGGCGAAGGCGCGCCGCCAGCCGCGCGATCTGTTTCGGCTCTTTCGCGCCTTTGGCAAACAACCGAGAATCGATTTCCACCCCGACGCCCTCGCCTTGGTCGCCAGTGAAGTGCCAAGCGTTACGCTCGAAGTGCGGCGCGACCCGACAATCGCGAAATTATTTGCAGGCATTTTGACCGAAAGTGAAGATCCGGCGCGGGTCTTGCGGATCATGACGGAGACAGGCCTTCTCGGAAAATACATACCGGCTTTCGGTTCGATTGTGGGGCGTATCGATTACGGGCTTTACCGGCGGTTTACCCTCGATGAGCATGTGTTGCGATGTGTCGGGTTGTTAACGCAGATTCATCGCGGCGAAGTGGAGGAAGACCATCCGATCGCAACGCATATTGTCCGCAATGCCGATAATCCGCTGCTTTATTATTACGGTGTTTTGCTGCACGAAGCGCGCTGGTCATTGAAAGAGCCGTCGGTGGATGCTTGCGAAAAGCTTGTCATCCGGGTCACCAGGCGTCTCGGTCTCTCGCCGGACGAGGCGGCGCTTGCCGGCTGGGCGGCGGCGCGTCACTTGATGCTTGTGCGCACGGCGGAGCGCCGCAACCTTACTGAAGCGCATGCGATTTCCGCCTTTGCGCAATCGGTAGGTTCGCGCGCGCGTCTCGATTTGATGCTGGTGCTGTCGGTCTGTCATTTGCGCGTAGTCGGCCTTCAGTCCTGGGATGAGATGACGCGCCGGCGCCTCTCCGAACTTTATGACGCAACGGCGCTCTGGTTCGAACATGGTGAGGCTGCGCTTGAGAAGAAGCTGGCTGATCGGGCGATCTTGGTTCGCCGGGAGGCGGAGGCGCGTCTGACGGGCTGGAGCGCAGCCGAGAAGGACGCATTTTTGAACCGTCTTGATGACTCGATGATGCGCTCTCTTGATCCCGATATCATTGTGCGGTTTGCGACGCTGGCGCGCGCTGCGGAAAAAGACGCCGCCAATAGCGCCGTTGTCGTGACGCCGCGTGACGGCGATCTTGAAGCGATCGCCTATACCGATGACCGCGCAGGCCTTCTTGCTGATCTGGCAGGCGCTGTCGCGTCGACAGGCATGAGCCTTCGCACCGTGCAGGCGCTCACGACGAGCGACGGCAAGGCGATCGACATTTTCATCATCCAGTCGCCAGATGGAATTCCCGTCGAAGATATGGAGCAGGCGCGGCGCCTCCATGAGGCGCTGTTGACCGCTGCCTCCGCACACCCCGAAAAGCCGCCAGAGCTTCGCCGGCGCATCGGCGATCGCCGCGCCATCTTTTCCGTACCGCCAAGCGTGCGGATTGAGGCCGAGGCTTCAGAAGAGGCGACGGTCGTTGAAGCTGAAGGGCTTGACCGGCCGGGGCTCCTTTTCGAATTGACGCAAGCGCTCGCCCGGGAAGGCGCGACCATCACTTCCGCCCATATTTCGACCTATGGCGAGCGCGCTGTAGACGCATTTTATCTCCAGAACCGGGAAGGCGGGAAGCTTAATGACCGGTCTGCGCTCGCCCGCATTAAAAAGAGCCTTGGCGCGGTGCTGGCGGCTGGTTCTGAGGCGTGAACCGGTCTACTGCGGCGGTTCATTTCGGCGATATTCCATGAGCGGCAATATTTTCAAATCCCTAGCGACGGTCAGCGGCATGACCATGGCGAGCCGCGTGCTCGGTTTTGTTCGCCAGATCTTCATGGCCGGCATCATCGGGGCGGGCGGCAATCCTGTGGCTGACGCCTTCTGGGCGGCGTTCCGCTTGCCCAACATGTTCCGGCGCCTTTTCGCGGAAGGCGCCTTTCATGCAGCCTTCATTCCGATGTTTCAGGGGCGGCGCACCGATGGCGGGGAAGAAGAAGCCAAACTCTTCGCAGAAGAAGTTCTTTCAGGACTGATTTTCATACTGACGATTTTAACAGCCCTGGTGGAAATCGCGGCGCCGGCGTTTGTATTTCTTCTTGCCTCAGGCTTTGAAGGTGATCCGGAAAAATTCACTCTGACGACATTTTATACGCGCATCATGTTTCCCTATCTGATGATGATGTCGCTGGTCGGGCTTTATAGCGGCATTCTGAACTCTCTCGGCCGTTTTGCAGCGGCTGCGGCGGCGCCGATTGCGCTCAATGTTTTCATGATTGGCGCATTGCTGCTCTATGCTGATGCGGACACCCATGTCTCGGGGGAGGCCGTGGCGTGGGGCGTTTCTTTGGGCGGCGTGGCGCAGTTGGCGTTGCTTATCTTTGGCGCATGGCGGCAAGGGTATCTTTTACGTCTTCGCGTGCCGCGCCTGACGCCGCGATTGAAACGACTTTTCGCGCTTGGCGCGCCCGGTTTTATCAGCGCCGGCGCCGTACAGATCAATCTGATCGTCGGCACCAATATCGCCAGTCAGGAGCCGGGCGCCGTTTCATGGCTGATGAACGCGGACCAGCTTTATCAGTTGCCGCTGGCGGTCATCGGCATCGCCCTTGGCGTTGTCCTGTTGCCCATGCTGTCCGCGCGGGTAAAGGCGGGCGATGAAAAAGGCGCCGCGCGTGCGCTCAATCGCTCCCTTGAGCTTGCCGCGCTGCTCGCGCTTCCCGCAGCGATAGCTTTCATCATTCTGGGCGAGGCAATTTGCGATGCGCTGTTCCGCGGGCTTGCCGGCGATGCGCTCTCTTTGTTCGGCGTCGCGCGATCCGCCTTTACGCCTGAAGATGTGCGGAAAACCGGGCTCGCGCTTGCAATCTTTGGGGCGGGCCTGCCGGCCTTTGTGTGGCTCAAGATTTTTACGCCCGCCTTTTTCGCCCGCGAAGACACCAAAACGCCGATGTATTACGCGCTATTGTCGATCGCTGTGAATACCGCCCTTTCCCTCGCCTTGTTTCCTTTCTTCGGCTTCCTCGCAGTCGCTTTCGCCACATCCTTCGCGGCATGGTTGCAGGTCGCGTTGCTGGCTTTGCGGCTCTATCGCCAGCATCTCTTCCGCCCGAGCGCGGAACTCATGGGCCGTTTCATGCGCATTCTTGTCGCTGTTGCGGGGCTCGGCGCTTTCCTCTGGCTTTGCCTGCCGCAGACCAGCGCGCTCTCCGCCTATCTGTGGGACCGCGAGTGGCTTGTCGTCATGGGACTTTCCGCCGCCGGGCTCGTTCTGTACGGGGTTCTCACCTATGCGCTTGGCGCCGTGCGCCTCGCCGACTACAAGACGGGCCCCAGCGGGAAATAATCCCGCATTTTTGTAAGAACTCCGAAAGAGCCTACGATGAGCGGTTATCAGGGTCCCATGCGCGTTTTGTCCGGCATTCAAACATCCGGCGAGATGCATCTCGGCAATTATCTCGGCGCGATCCGGAAATTCGTCGCGCTTCAGCACGAATATGATTGCTATTATTTTCTCGCCGATCTGCATGCGATCACCGTCTGGCAGGAGCCGGAACAGCTTCGCCGCCAGATCAGACATATCGCGGCGTCCTATTTGGCGGCAGGGATTGACCCGAAAATCGCGACCGTTTTTCCCCAATCAATGGTGCGCGCGCATGCTGAGCTCGCCTGGATTTTGAATTGCATCGCGCGGCTCGGCTGGCTCGACCGCATGACCCAGTTCAAGGATAAGGCAGGCAAAAACGCCGAGCGTTCCTCGGTGGGCCTTTACACTTATCCGGTTTTGCAGGCGGCGGATATTCTTGTTTACAAGGCGACGCATGTGCCTGTGGGCGAGGACCAGAAGCAGCATCTTGAATTGTCGCGCGACATCGCCGGGAAGTTCAATCACGACTTTAAACAGCCGGATTTTTTCCCGCTGCCTGAACCGCTGATCAAGGGTAAATTCGGAGACGCTGGCGCGCGCATCATGTCGCTGAAAGACGGCGCCAAGAAGATGTCAAAATCTGACCCATCGGAGAACGCCTGCATTTTTCTTCGAGACGATGCGGATGCGATTTCGAAAAAAATCAAGAAAGCGAAATCTGACGCAGATGTTTTGCCTTCCGAGCCGAAAGGTCTTGAGGGCCGTGCGGAAGCCGCAAATCTCGTGGGCATTTACGCAGCGCTTTCCGGCAAGACGTCAGCGGAGGTCCTGTCTGAATTCGCCGGACAGGGTTTCGGCGCCTTCAAGCCTGCGCTTGCTGACCTCGTCGTTGATAAGATCGCGCCTATTGGCGATGAGTTGCGCCGGCTCGAAAGCGATCCAGCACATCTTGACGCCATCTTGAGCGCCGGCGCCGAGAAGGCTGCGGTCATTGCTGATCAGACCGTCAGGGAAGTGAAAGAAATCTTCGGATTTCTTGTCTAGTTCTGAAAGAGCGTTTCGTAACGTGCGTTGACGCTTTTCAGGTCGATGCCGTTAAGGAAGGTCGAATAAGCGAGATAGGAGAGGAGCCAGCGCAGATCCGTCGCCCAGGGCGGCAAATAGCGTGGCTCTTCCAAAAGGCCTTCTTCGCGCAGAAATTTCATCGCGGCGAGATCGTCGAGATCGATCTTTCCTGAAAACAACAGCCGGATATAGCCCGCGTCGCCAGCCCGCACAGCGGTGCGCAGATAGTTGTGCACTTCCAGAAGCCCTTGAAGATAAATTGAGTCTTTTGTGAACGGACCGCCGCCATTGACGAGGCCGCCGCGCACGACCCGCCGCGCGCTTTCAAAGGCTTCAAAGGGCGCGTCCTTTTCACTGCGTTCCCGGAAGAATTGATAGAGCTGGATAAAGTCGGCGCCCTCGGCTGACATGTTGATGGCGATGACGCGGTCGGCGAGGCGTTTGAACCGGCGCGGGTCGAGGGCGCCGGAAATAAACTCCGCAAAAACGGCGAGTCCTTCCTGTGTGCGCGCATTGCCCGGATATGCTTCGCCAAGAATCGGAAAATGCGGCTGGGACGCGCCGTTAAGGCCGGTCGCGATATGGACCAGCGCTTCATGTTGTAAAAGCTGTTGTTCGTCGAGATCGGAAAATGAAGCGTCTTCGCGCAATTTAATGTAATCGCGTCCCGCCGCCGCTTTCGCTGAGACATTCCGCGTGATTTCAATGCGTGGCGCCGCGTCGCCGAAATAGTGCGGCAGCGCGTCGTCGAGTCTTTTCTTCAGCGCATGGGCTGACAATTGCGCCGGCGGCTCCATACGGTCTGCGGGCGCATCGAATTCGCTTAGCAGCGTATCGAGCCGCTGCGCCAGATCGAGCGCCGTCGTCTTGCCGTCTGCGACGGGGGATGTGGGGCCGCCATAGAGAGCGCGTGAATGGCCATGAAACATTGGCGTGCCGACGACGCTGAGAAGGAGAGCGGTTTCTTCAGTGATGTCGGCGAAGCGTGTCAGCCATTTATGGGCCTCGCTCGACCCGTCGATCATCGCGCGCGCGCGCAGTACGAGCTCTAGCGAGGGTGTCGGATCAACCGCGGGATATTCCGGTTTTGGCGGCTCTTTCTCACCGTTCTTGAAAAACGCATCGGCATGGGTGCGGTCCCAGTTCAGAGTGCGCAGGACCGGCAGGCGCTTTTCCGCTTCTTCCAGAAAAGCGGCCGCCTGTTTCAGCTTTTCAAGTTCGGTTGGGGAAAGCGCTGCAGCCATGAGATCCAGAAAAAATCAGCAATTCTGATATGTTAGGGGCTTTCGGCGGAGAATTGAACCAATTTGCGCTGAGGCGCGACTTGAAGTCCAAAGAACGAAAAAAGGCAGGGCCCATGTCCCGTCCGCCAACCTCCCGCCAAAAGGCGCGCATCTTTGATGAATATCTCGCCGCGGCGGCGCGCGCCGGCGACCGCGCCGCTTTCACGCGGCTGGCGGAGCGCTGGCAGCCGAAATTGCTGGCGCACGCCTTCCGCCTGCTCGGTGAAGGAGAGGCGGCGCGCGATATTGTCCAGGAGGCCTGGGCCGATATCGTGCGGGGGCTGTCGCGCCTTGACGATGCGCGCGCGTTCCCGGCTTGGGCCTATCGGATCGTAACGCGGCGCGCGGCGGACCAAATTCGCAAACGCCAGCGCGAGCGCAAGCTGAGCGCGGCCTATGCGTCAGAGGTGAAATCTATGCCGCAAGTTGAGCTGGCGGCGGAGATGAGCGCCGATACGGCGCCGTTGCGCGCCGCCATGGCGATCCTGCCAGCGGAGCAACGCGCGGCGATCGCGCTTTTTTATACGGAGGATTTCAGCGTCGCAGAAATTGCGGCGGCGTTGAATGTGCCGGCGGGCACAGTGAAAACCCGCCTGATGCATGCGCGGCGCAAATTGCGCGCGGCGATGGAAGGAGGCGAAAGCCATGGATGATCTGGATCGGAAAATTGAAGAAGCCCTGAATGCGGAAGATCTTGCGCTTCTGGGCGGTTTCGAAGAGCAGGGCCTGTTTGGTCAGGTCTTCGGGATTTACACCGGTAAGCTGGGCGGTCTTGCGCTTTTTGCAACCCTCATCACTTTCGTTCTGTTCATAGGAGCGGTGTATTGCGGTTGGAAGTTTTTCGGCGCGGCCGCAGCGATTGACGCCGCGCGCTGGGGCGCCGGGGCAGTCATGCTGATGGTGATGGTCGGATTTTTGAAAATCTGGTTCTGGATGCGGATGGAGACAAACCGCATCCTGCGCGAGGTGAAGCGGCTTGAATTGCAAATTGCGCGCGGGCAGGGCACACATTCAGCCTGACAACGACGTGATCGGAGGCGAGCGTGAGATTTTTGACAATGATCATGGCGCTCGCCTGGCTGTCGGGATGCGCAATGGATATTTCTCCCGAACCTCGCGTGACGGAAACAAGCGTGCGCTTTGCTGCGTTCAACGCCTATCTGAATCGGCCGCAAGAAGGCGCGCTGATTGCGGATTTGAAAAGCCCGGACACGATCCAGGGACAAAAAGTGGCGGAGATCATTCAGCGTATTGCGCCGGACATCCTCCTGCTCAGTGAGTTCGATTACGATGAAAACGGTGACGCGCTGAGATTGTTTCAGGAAAGCTATCTCGCTCATGGCCACAATGGCGCCGCGCCTGTGATTTATCCTTACACTTACATTGCGCCGTCCAATACGGGGCTTGCTTCGGGCCGCGACCTTGATCGCGACGGCGTCGCAACAATGGAGCCGGGCTCGCGGGCCTATGGCGGCGACGCTTATGGCTATGGCGAATTTCCCGGCCAATACGCCTTTGTGCTGCTGTCGAAATATCCCATCGATGCGACGGGCGCACGTACATTTCAGACCTTCTTATGGAAAGACATGCCCGGCGCATTGCTGCCTGATGATCCCGCGACCAATGAACCGGCAGACTGGTACGGCGCCGATGCGCTGAAGGCTTTCCGGCTCTCTTCCAAGAACCATTGGGATGTTCCCGTCATTATAAATGGCGAGCGCGTGCATGTTCTCGCCAGCCATCCAACGCCGCCGAGCTTCGATGGCGAGGAAGACCGCAACGGCAAACGCAATCATGACGAAATCCGTTTCTGGGCGGATTATATCGCCGGTGATCCGGACGGGTATATTTATGACGACAAGGGCGCACGCGGCGGCCTGCCGAAAGGCGAACGCTTTGTCATCATGGGTGACCTCAACGCCGATCCTCATGACGCGGGCGCGGTTCCGGGCGCTATCGGACAATTGCTGACGTCGCCTCTGGTGTCGGACGCGCCTTTTCCGACAAGCGCCGGCGGCGCGGCGCAGGCGAAGCTTCAGGGCGGCGCTAACGTCTCACATCAGGGCGACCCCGCCGAAGACACCGCCGACTTCGGCGACGATCCCGAAACCGGGGTCGGCAACCTTCATCTCGACTATGTGCTGTTTTCGAAAACGGGCCTGCGCGAAAACAATTCCGGCGTTTTCTGGCCGGCGCCGGATGAGCCTCATTATGACCTTGTGGGGTCGGGATTTCCGGTTGAAAGCTCCGACCACCGTCTCGTCTGGCGCGACCTCCAGATAGTGAGAGATTGAGCGCCGCCTAAAACGTTGCGGAAAAGAGCTCCTGACTTGGACCGAATCCGGCGCGCTTCATGCCGTCGGAATTCCAGGCGAAGGCGATGTCTCCTTCGCGCGAAACGGCGATGACGCCGCCATCTCCGCCAAGCCGCGCGACATCCTTGATGAGGCCCGCCGCCGCTGTCTGTAGATCGGAGCCCTGATAGCGCACGCGGCTCGCCACATCCTGCGCGCCGCCGGCGAGAATAAAATACTCACCAAGCCCTGTGCAGGACGCGCCTACAAATTCATCGGCCCAGGTGCCCGATCCGATCAGCGGCGTGTCCCCGACGCGGCCCTCAAGCTTTCCGAAAACGCCGCCGGTCGAGGTCGCCGCCGCGATGCGCCCCTCGGCGTCGAGGGCGACAGCGCCGACGGTGCCGTGGCCAAGCTCGGCCTGTGTCATCTCTTCCGGTTCGACGCCTACGGGCACGACGTAATAGCTTTCCGGGTTGTCGATGAATTCGAGATGGTGCTTGTAACAGAAATTTTCCGCGCCGCGGCCGACGAGCATGACATGGGGCGTTAAATCCATAACCGCGCGCGCCGCTTTCACAGGCGATTTCAAATGTTTCACCGCCGCCACTGAACCCGCCTTGCGCGCGAGGCTCCCGGACTCGCTCACCATGATGGAGGCGTCGAGTTCGGCGTAACCGGCGCGGTTCGGCGCCGCGCCTTTACCGGCGATATAAAGGCCGGACGTTTCCATTTCTACGACCAGCGCTTCGACCACGTCGACCGCGGCTGCGCCGTCGCTGAGCATGGCTTCGCCGCGCCGGGCGAGGTCCAGAAGGTGTGTCTCCGCCTTGGAATAATCGCGGCCCTTGCGCGCGCCAGCGCCGCCATGGAGGGCGAGGGCGATACTTGCTTTTTTTGACATTGGGGCTCTCCTTTTGGGCGCCATGCTACGCCCTCCCGTCAAGGCTAGCCAATAAGCCTTTGAGCTTTTAAGAGGGCGCGGCGCATAGTTTTGAGGAGAATGTGATGGCCCGCCTTGCCCTGATCCGCCACGGACAAAGTCAGTGGAACCTGGAAAACCGGTTCACCGGCTGGGTCGATGTGGATCTGACGGACCGCGGCCGCGCCGAAGCGAAGAAGGCCGGTGATCTGCTCAAGGCAAGCGGCGTTGAATTTTCCGCCTGTTTCACTTCGGTTCAAAAGCGCGCCATCCGCACGCTCTGGATCGCCCTTGATGACATGGACCGGATGTGGTTGCCGGTGACGCGCGCCTGGCAGTTGAACGAGCGCCACTATGGCGGACTTACCGGGCTCAACAAGGCGGAGACGGCGGAAAAACATGGCGAGGAGCAGGTCAAAATCTGGCGGCGCTCTTATGACATTCCGCCGCCGCCTCTGGAAAAGGGGAGCGAATTCGATCTCTCAAACGATCCGCGTTACAAGCTTTATGGCTGCAAGGTTCCGGCGACGGAGTCGCTGAAACTGACGCTTGATCGCGTTCAGCCCTATTTCGAAAAGGAAATCGCGCCGCGCCTCAAAGCCGGCGAATCGCTGATGATCGCCGCGCATGGCAACTCACTGCGCGCGCTCGTAAAAATTCTTTTCAATGTGTCAGATGATGAAATCGTTCATGTCGAAATCCCGACCGGCAATCCCTTGCTGCTCGATCTAGACGGTGGATTGAAGCCGACATCGGCGAAATATCTTGATGAAGAACGTGCAACCAAATTGCCCACGCTCTAATCAAAAAATTTAGCTGTTGAGCTTCGCCGTGATGTCGCTCACGCGTTTTGCGGCGGCCTCAATAGCGCGGCTGGCGCCGCCAAGCGTGTCGGCGTCGAGCGCGACGCCGGCGTCTTCCAGATCAAGGGCGCGTTCGCGCGCCTCGAACAGTTCGTCGCAAATGGTCAGCGCCGCCAGAAGCATCAGCCGGGTCTCGCTGATATCCGGCAGGTCAGCCGACATGGCCGAGACGCGCTTGTTGAGAAACGCGGCTGATTTTTGCAAACGGTCTTCCTGCCCTGTCTCGCAGGTGACCCGGTATTCCCGGCCATGGACCTTGATTTCAACCTGACTCATGAGTCGTCGTCCCTTTCTGGCCTATTCCGGCTTTTTTCTGTCGTCTTCGGCGAGGATCAGCTTGAGGTCGGTGATCGCGGCGGCGACCCCCTTGGAGGCGCTGTCGGTCTGTTTGCGGGCGGCCATGGCTTGGCGCCGGGCGGCCTCGACCGCCTCATCGTTCGCCGCCGCCTCGTCGAGCCGGGAATCCAGCCGCGATTCGAGGGCCTCAATCGCCTCGGCGAGGCTCTGGACCGCTTTTTCGAGCACCGTCATCTTTGAGATTCTTCCAATTTGTCCGCTGAGGGGAGGGGTCAATTTGGCCTTCGGCGCCGATTCTGTCCAGCCGCAACTGTGCGAGCCTTGACCCCCGCACGCGCGCGATGCAAGAAGCCCCGAAACAATCCGGATTTTCAGGACAAAATGGGGGCTTCCCGCATGACCGGCGTCGGCCCGAAACGGGCAAATTTTCCACAGATGGCGAACGCCATTCGCGTTCTTGCCATGGATGCGGTCGAGGCGGCGAAATCCGGCCATCCGGGCATGCCCATGGGCATGGCCGATGTTGCGACGACCCTTTTTGCGGAGCATCTGAAATTCGACGCTTCCGCGCCGGACTGGCCTGACCGGGACCGGTTCATCCTGTCCGCCGGCCATGGCTCCATGCTGATTTACGCGCTCGGCTATCTCCTCGGCTATGGCGGGATGAGCCTCGATCAGCTCAAGAATTTCCGCCAGATGGGGTCCAAGACCGCCGGGCACCCGGAATATGGTCATGCGCCCGCAGTAGAGACGACCACCGGCCCGCTGGGGCAGGGCCTCGCCAATGCGGTGGGCATGGCGATTGCGGAAGCGCATTTGAATGCGCGGTTCGGCGATGGCGCCGTCGATCACCGCACCTATGTGATCGCTGGCGATGGCTGCCTCATGGAAGGGATCAGCCAGGAGGCGATCTCTCTCGCCGGCCATTTGAAACTCCGCAAGCTGACGGTTTTGTGGGACGACAACAATATCTCCATCGACGGCCCGATTTCGCTTTCGGATTCAACCGATCAGCTGGCGCGCTTTGCGGCGAGCGGCTGGGCGACATGCCGTGTGGACGGTCACGATCCGGCGGCGATTTCCGCCGCGATTGAAAAAGCGAAATCCTCCGATCAGCCAACCCTGATCGCCTGCCGCACCACAATCGGCTATGGCGCGCCGACAAAGGCCGGAACCTCTGCGACTCATGGCGCGCCTTTAGGGGCGGAAGAAATCGCCGGAACGCGCAAGGCGCTCGACTGGCCTTATGCGCCGTTTGAAATTCCTAAAGACGTTCTTTCAAGCTGGCGTGACGCTGGTCTTCGCGGCGGTGACGCCCGGGCCGCATGGGAAAAACGCATCAGCGCCGACAAGAACTGCGATGCATTCAAAACCGCCATGGCGGGCGATTATGCGGGCGTTCTGACCAAAGCGATTGCAGAGTACAAAAAATCTCTCGTTGAGGCGCCGCAAAAACTTGCGACCCGCAAGGCGTCGGAGCTGGCGCTTGGCGTCATCAATGATGTCATCAAGGAAACCGTTGGTGGCTCGGCCGATCTGACGGGATCGAACAACACCAAAACAAAAAACCAGGACCCGCTATCCGCTGAAAATTACGCGGGCCGTTATGTCTATTATGGCATTCGCGAGCACGCTATGGCGGCGGCGATGAACGGCATGGCGCTGCATGGCGGCGTCGTTCCCTATAGCGGCACCTTTCTTGTCTTTACGGACTATTGCCGTCCTGCCATCCGCCTGTCAGCGCTGATGGGCTTGCGCGTTGTCTATGTGATGACGCACGATTCCATCGGCCTCGGCGAAGACGGCCCGACGCACCAGCCGGTCGAACATCTCGCGGCGCTGCGGGCGATCCCGAACTTGAATGTCTATCGTCCCTGTGATGGCGTTGAGACGGCTGAGTGCTGGGAGCTGTCGCTGAAAACCATTGCAACGCCTTCGGTGATTGCGTTGACCCGGCAAGGGCTGGCGCAGGCGCGCCTTAAACAATCCGACGAAAACCTTTGCGCCAAAGGCGCCTATGTCGTCGCCGGCAAGAACGCCGACGATGTAACGCTGATCGCATCAGGCTCAGAAGTTTCGCTGGCGCTTGAAGCGCGTGAAGCGCTGGCGAAGGACGGGATCAAGGCGCGGGTTGTGTCCGCCCCCTGTTTTGAGCTCTTCGCCTCGCAGTCGGAAACCTACCGTAAAGAGGTTTTGGGAAAGGGCCCTCGTATAGGCATTGAAGCGGCGGTTCGGCAGGGGTGGGATTTGTTCCTGCGCCGCAAGGACAGCTTTGTGGGCATGACAGGTTTCGGCGCATCGGCGCCGGCGGATGAATTGTTTGAACATTTCGGAATCACGCCTGCGGCGGTCGCGGCGGAAGCGAAACGGTTGATTGGTTAGGAGAAAAAATCATGGCGCTCAAAATTGCAATTAACGGCTTTGGACGGATCGGCCGCCTCGCGCTTCGCTCGATCGTCGAGACCGGGCGCAAGGGCGTGGATATTGTCGCGATCAACGATCTGGGTCCGGTGGAAACGAACGGGCATCTGGTTCAGTACGACTCAGTCCACGGTAAATTTCCCCATGAAGTGAAAGTTCGCAACGACACCATCGATGTGGGCCTTGGGCCGATCAAGGTGTTCGCTGAGCGCGATCCGTCGAAACTCCCTTGGGGCGAGCTCGGCGTCGATATCGTTTATGAGTGCACCGGCATTTTCACGGCGCGCGAAAAAGCTGCGCTGCATCTTGAAGCAGGTGCGAAACGCGTGCTCGTCTCCGCACCGGCGTCAGGCGCTGACAAAACCATCGTTTTCGGCGTCAATCACGGCACGTTGACCGGCCAGGACCATGTTGTCTCCAACGCGTCCTGCACCACCAACTGCCTCGCGCCGGTCGCGAAAGTGCTGAATGATGCGGTGGGCATCGAGCGCGGTTACATGACGACGATCCACTCCTATACGGGTGATCAGCCGACGCTCGATACGATGCACAAGGATCTTTATCGCGCCCGCGCGGCGGCGATGAACATGATCCCGACCTCGACGGGCGCAGCGAAGGCTGTTGGTCTTGTTCTCCCTGATCTCAACGGCAAGCTTGACGGATCTTCGATCCGCGTCCCGACGGCGAATGTCTCGGTTGTCGATCTCGTCTTCACGCCGAAAAAAGACACGACGGTGGAAGAGGTCAACAACGCCATCATCGAAGCGGCGAACGGCAAGCTGCGCGGCGTCCTTGGTTATACGGACAAGCCGCTCGTCTCGTCGGATTTCAACCATGATCCGCATTCCTCGACCTTCGCGCTCAACCAGACGCAGATTCTGGAAGGCAAGCTTGTGCGCATCCTCACCTGGTATGACAATGAGTGGGGCTTCTCCACGCGCATGACAGATACTGCGCTCGAAATGGCGCGTCATATTTAGGAAACGAAACTCATGCGGCGGTGTTACCTTTGGTCACGCCGCCGCTAGGTGCAAACACAAATGACGTCCGGATTTCGTCTCTTCATCCTTGTTCTGTGCAGCCTCTCGGCCGCCTGCAATCGTCAGGTTTCCGTTGAAGAGCCCGCGGTGCCGGAGCGTGTGAAGACAGAAACGGGCGAAATTCCAAATACCCTGCCGCCTCTCTTTATCGGCATCTGGGCCGCGGATCCTGCATGGTGCGATCATGGCGAGGGGGAGCCCGGCCCGATCGAGTTCACATCGGACCGCTTCCTTGGCTATGAAAACAGCTGTGACATCGCCTCGGCAGTAGAAGGCACCGATGGCGGCTGGCGTCTTAATCTGCGCTGCGCGGCTGAAGGGGAACTGGCCGAAGAAACAATGGATGTCGATATTGACGGTGACATATTGCGTATTGCCCGCAATGATGGCGACCTGATCGAGTTCACACGTTGCGAAGCGCAGGAACAAGTCGAAGACCAGGCGAAAGAATAGGGATTCAGATGGCGCGATACCGAACGATTGACGATCTGGATGTGGCTGGAAAGCGCGTTCTTGTGCGCGTTGATTTCAATGTGCCGATGAAAGACGGCGCCATTACGGACGCCACCCGGATCGAGCGCGCTTTGCCGACCATTCAGGAGCTTTCCAAAAAAGGAGCCAAGGTTCTCCTTCTCTCCCATTTCGGACGTCCCAAGGGTAAAGCTGATCCTGAAATGTCGTTGAAGCCGGTGGCGAAAGCGCTGGAGAAATTTCTCGGCGGTCCGGTTGAGTTCGCTGAGGACTGTATCGGCGATGCGGCAAAGAAAACCGTCAAACGAATGCTCGATGGCGATGTGGCGGTGTTTGAAAACACCCGCTTTCACGCCGGCGAGGAAAAGAACGATCCGGAATTTGCAAAAGCGCTCGCCGAAAATGGCGATGTTTATGTGAACGACGCCTTCTCGGCCGCGCACCGCGCCCACGCCTCCACCGAGGGGGTTGCGCATCTGCTGCCGTCTGCGGCGGGTCGCGCCATGGAGCGCGAACTTGACTATCTCAAAGCCGCCTTGTCGGCGCCTGTGCGGCCGATGATGGCGGTTGTCGGCGGCGCCAAGGTCTCAACCAAGATTGAGCTTCTGGTGAACCTCGTTGGAAAAGCGGACATCCTCGCTGTCGGCGGCGGCATGGCGAACACATTTTTGTTCGCGAAAGGAATTTCCGTCGGGAAATCGCTTTGCGAGCCAGACCTCGCCGACACGGCGCGTGAGATTATGACACAGGCGTCGGCGAAAGGGTGCGAAATCATCCTGCCCGTCGATGTGGTCGTCGCCAAGGAGTTCAAGGAAGGCGCCGATCGCGAGGTCAAGGCCGCCGACGCCGTCGGCGCTGACGATATGATCCTCGATCTCGGACCCGATACGGTGAACCTGATCGCTGAAAAAATTGAAGCCGCCAAGACGTTGGTCTGGAACGGGCCCCTTGGCGCTTTTGAGATAAAGCCGTTCGATACGGCGACTGTGGAGGCGGCGCGCTACGCCGCCAAGCGCGTGAAAGACGACGGCCTTGTCGCCGTCGCAGGCGGGGGGGATACGGTCGCAGCGCTCAGCGCGGCCGGCGTGGAAGATGATTTCACTTATGTTTCAACGGCGGGCGGCGCGTTCCTAGAATGGCTTGAGGGCAAAACGCTGCCGGGTGTGGCGGCGCTGGAAGGCTAAGGAATAGACAATGCCCGAGGGGAGACAGGCAGAGGGAGGACAAAATGGTTCGCCTCGGATTTTGTTTCCAAGCGTTCGTTCCTATGCATCGGCAAAATCAACCTCCCGACAAGGAAGTTATGCAGCCGCGTGGGGAGCATTATCAGCGGTTTTTACACTTGTGATGGTTCAGTTTTATGGCGAGCAAACTGTTATCGGAGAAAATTTTCGAAATCAGGATCTGGTGCTCTATCTAAAAGTATTTGAGGCGATACGTGCAGCTCTTTTCATGCTTCTTAGCTTTTTGATATGGCGCCGTGCTTCATTTGTGTCGGCACTGTTATCTTTCTTGCTGATCTTGGCTGAGGTTGTCGTTCGAATTGTTGATTTGGATATCAACGCATTTTCTTGGATTTGGGGTTGGGCACTGCTCGGGGCTTTCAATGGCGTCCGTGGTGCGAGGACTCTGCAGAAACCGGACCTGCTTTCGTCGAGCGCTGGTTGAAGATTTAGGAATTACGAAAAAGAGGATGTTATGACGCAAACGAAAATGGCCGATCAGGCCGCCAATAAAGACGGGTTTATCGCCGCCCTCGATCAGTCCGGCGGATCGACGCCGAAAGCGCTCAAGCTCTATGGGGTTGATGAGAGCGAATATTCCAATGACGAGGAAATGTTCGGCCTCATTCACCAGATGCGCGCGCGGATCATCAAGTCGCCGGCCTTCACAGGCGACAAGGTCATGGGCGCGATCCTGTTTGAACGCACCATGGATGGCGACATCGATGGCGTGCCGACCGCGCAATATCTCTGGGAGAAGCGCGGCGTTGTTCCGTTCCTGAAGGTTGATAAGGGCCTTGCTGATGAAAAAGACGGCGTGAAGCTGATGAAGCCGATGCCTGAACTTGATGCGCTATTGGAACGCGCCGTTAAAAAAGGCGTCTTCGGCACGAAGATGCGTTCGGTGATCGACGCGGCGAACCCGGCAGGCATTGCGGCGATCGTCGCCCAGCAATTCGAAATCGGAAACCAGATTCTTTCCCATGGCCTGGTGCCGATCATCGAGCCGGAAGTGACGATTTCGATTGCGGATAAAGCGGAGGCCGAAGACATCCTGCTCGCGGAGATCAAAAAGAATCTCGACATAGTTCCTTCGGGGAAACAGGTCATGCTGAAGCTGACGCTGCCCACCAAGGCCAACCTTTATAAGCCTCTTATTGACGATCCACGCGTCATGCGTGTCGTTGCGCTTTCAGGCGGATATTCGCGCGATGAAGCGAATGCGAAGCTGGCGCAAAACACCGGCATGATCGCCAGTTTTTCGCGGGCGCTGACCGAAGGCCTTTCCGCCAAGCAAAGTGATGCGGAATTTGACGCCAAGCTTGCTGAGGCGATCGACAGTATCTTCGAGGCTTCTCGCGCAGGCTAGCCTCGCGGTTCTCGAGCTCAATTTAAGCTTCAAAAGCCCCGGTCTCGCGCCGGGGTTTTTTCATGCAGGCTTCAAGCGTTTCGACAAAGACATGCCGCTGGGCGTGGCTGCCGCCGATGCGGTGGAGAGCGGGTATGGCGAGCGAAATTTTTTCAAGCGCCGTTTCATGATCATCGCGCAAATAGGCGACAAGGCCTTCTGCAACGGGTACGCAGATATCCCCCCAGACGCCGGTTATGTCGTCTTCCGCTTTCCTGCGCAGCGTGACGAGGAAGTCGTCTGCTTCATGGGGTTCGCCTGCGCGGGCGAGCGCATAAAGATAGTGCAGGTCATGGAAGGGAAAGAGATGATCGCCCGCGCGCTTGCGCGCTTCCGCCACAACCGGCGCCCAGCGTTCGCCAGTGTCGACGCCCCGAAGGTCGAGCCGCCACAGCATCGAGACGGCGCCGATCTGCTCTTGCGGAAATTCCGGCCATGCGCCCCAGAGGCGTCTGTCAAACAGGGCCAGCGCTTCGGTTTCCTGACCGAGAGCCAGGTGAAACAGCGCGCTATGCCAGTAATTATGGTCGCGGATGAAGACGCCCTTATGCTCCCATGTGTGGGCGCACCGATCGAGCCAGCGCGCGCCTTCGCGGGCGCGGTGCTGGGTTTCCATGACATGCGCAACCGCGTGATGCGCCCAAGCGTCATCAATAGCGATTTCGGACGCGCGCATGCCCTCGTCTTCGGCTTCGCCCAGGCGGTGATTTTGCTCCAGCGCAAAGGCTGTCATGCCATGAGCGTAAGGCGCGTTTTCATGGGCGATGCGCGCGCGCTCGCCGAAACGAAGCAAGGCGCCGGCGTCGCCGAGATTAAAGGCGTGATACTGGCCCCATTTTATGGCGCACAGATCGGCGGGCCAGCGCACAGTGAGCTCGTCAAATGCTTCGAGAGCGGCGGTGAAATTTTGCTGATGCCATGCAGAGACGGCGGCGCAGAAGAGTTTTTCGCGTTCGTTTGCGTCCGCCTGTTTTTGGTTCATGCGTGCGAGATAAGGCGCCGCCGCGACCCATCCATCGGCGGCTTCAAACGCCATATGCAGCGCAGCGGCGTGCGCGTTTAAAAGCGGGGCGTCGGGATTTTCATCCGCTGCTGCGAAAAGACAGCGCAGCTCCGGCCCATAGCTTAAAAACTCGCCCACATAGCGGTCATAAGTTTTTGCCGCTGCGGCGTCGGCGTTGGTGATGGCCAACTCGAAACAATCAAAACTCTGCATAACCACCTTTTACGGGCGCTGCCTTACGCCGGCAAATCGCGATCGATGACATTAAGCTCAGCCGGTCTCACTTTTGCGACAGTCTATCCCGTTTCCATGGGGGCGTCGGGGTCGGCGGTCCACTCTGCCAGCGATCCGTCATAAACGGCGACATCGTCAAACCCCAGCAGGGTTAGCGCCAGCGCGTTGGAACAGGCGGCGACGCCCCCGCCGCAATAGGTGATTGCGGGCCGATCAAGGCTGACGCCGGCTTTTTGGAAATGCGCCAGAAGCGCGTCCTTGTTCTTATAGGCGCCGTTTGCAGGATCGATCAGGGCGTTGGCCGGCGCATTGACGCTGTTCGCAATACGTCCGGGTCTTGGCATGACTTGCTTTTCGCCGGTGAATTCTTCCGGCGACAGGGAATGAATGAGTGTTTTGGCGTTACCACTTGTCGCCGTCAGCACATCCTCTTTTGCCACGATCCGTTGCGGCTGATGGTTGGGCGTGAAACACGCGGGTCTGATGGCGGGCGTGTCAGTCGAGACCGGGCGGTCTTCCGCTGTCCATTTCATCCAGCCGCCATCGAGGACAGCGGCCTTGTCAAAGCCATGGGTTTTCAGGCTCCACCAGACCCGCGCCGCCCAAGTGTGGTTGCCGCGATCATAGACAACGACGCTGGTGCCATCACCGACCCCAAGGGTTTCCATCGCCTCTTTGATCGCTTGCGATTTCGGCATCATCAGCGGCCGGGGATCGTCCTTGTCGGCGAGGGTTTCAAGGACGTTGCAAAACACCGCGCCCGGAATATGGCCCTTGGCGTAGGCCTCCTTGCCGGGAGCAAAGGCGTAGGACCCGTCGGCTGTCGCTTCCTGAACCGTCGTGCAGTCGAGAATGACGAGGTCCGGCGCGCCAAGATTGTCGGCGAGCCAGTCACTGGAAACGAGCGGCGTCGGCAAAGTTGTCATTCGGGCGTCTCCTGTTTTGTACGATCTTCCGGCTTTGGCGTGCGCCTGTAAAGAAAAAGCCCCGCCATTGGCGGGGCTTTGCTGTTTCCGGGATGTTTCCTCGGCCTAGTCGCGCATGATCCCGAGAATATTGAGGATGTGCACAAAGAGTGTGACGAAGGAGCCATAGAGCGCGAAGGCGCCGAAAATCGCCGTGCGTTCATTCATGGCGCTGCCTTCGCGGTAAAGCGATTTGATCATTTGTGTCTCGTAGGCCGTGACGCCTGAGAAGACGAGGACGACGAGACTGGAAGTGATCAGACTCATCATGCCGCTTTTGAAGATCAGGGCGTTGACGACGATCGCGATGACCAAGCCAATGCTCGCCATAAAAAAGAACTGGGCGAAACCGGAAAGGTCGCGTTTTGTCGTATAGCCATAGAGGCTCACTGCGCCAAAGACGGACGCTGTGATGAAGAAAGCCTTGTAAATCTCAACCGCGGCGCCTTGCTGTTGAAACATGAACAGCATGGGCGCAATCATCGCGCCCCAGAGCGCGGCGTATAGCCAGAACATGCCATGAGCGGCGACTTTGGATCCGCTCATCATCACTCGGGGCGCAAACCAGCCGATGCCGAGAATCCCGATAAAGCCGACCCATTTCAGGGGCGTGGTCATGATCTGGATCATAAGGGCAGGATTGGACGCCATGAGCATGGCGATGAGACCAGTGCCGGCGACGCCGAGCGCCATATAGTTGTAAACGCCGAGCATGTACTGGCGCAGGCCCTGATCGATGGCGACGCCTCCGGTATGCGGGACGGCGCTGCCGAATTGTCTGCGAGAGTCGTTCATGTGACGTTGATCCTTTCGTTTCATCGATTCCGTCGGGTTTTTCGCCCAGCGGAGTTCAGGGCGTAATATCGGGGGCCTTGGGGCCGCGATCAAGAGGCGCCAGGTCCGATTTCGGTCGATTTTGGCGCTTCTGCGCGGCGCTTAAATGTTTAATTTTTAACGATTTATCCGGCCGTTCAGCCATTCCAGCGGAACCGGGCGGCGAAGAAGCCGTCCATGCCGCCCTTTTCCCCGAGCATTGAGGGCAGGGTTCTGAGGTCGCCGTCGCGGGTGACAGCCTTCTCATAGCCGCCGATTTCGTCCGCCATGATCGCGATGCGCTCAAGATTTTCATGGCGCGCCAGCGCCGCTTTCGCCTGGGCCTCGCCTTCTTCGCGCTGGAGCGAGCACACGCAATAGACGAGAAGCCCGCCGGGCTTGAGGAGGTTTCTCAGCGCATGGTCGATCATCTTGCCTTGTAGCTCGGCAAGGGCGGTGAGGGCGGTTTCGCCTTTCGACCATGGAATGTCCGGATGGCGCCTGATGGTCCCGGTCGCCGTGCAGGGAGCGTCGAGCAGGATCATGTCGGCCTTTTCCTGCGGCTTGAAGCGCAGGGCGTCATCCTCGACAATATTGGCGGTGAGTTTCGTGCGCAGAAGATTTTCGCTGACGCGCTCCATGCGGGCGGGAGATTTATCGACAGCGGTCACCGTGGCTCCGGCCGCCGCGAGTTGCAGTGTCTTGCCGCCGGGAGCGGCGCAAAGGTCGAAAACACTCTTGCCTGCGACATCGCCCAGGAGCCGGACCGGCAGGCTCGCTGCGATATCCTGCACCCACCAGGCGCCGTCCTCAAATCCCGGCAGCGCCGTAACATCGCTCACTTTCGTAAGGCGCAGCGTCGCCGGAGAAAGGAGTGCTGCATCTTGTCCGGCTTCGGTCAGGCGTGCGGCCCAGTCCTCGAGATTCTCGGAAGGCTTGAAGGTGAGATCAAGCGGCGGCGTGCCGCGATGGGCTTCAACGATGGCCTTGGCTCCGTGGGGGCCATAGCTGCGCTCCCACGCGCGCCACATCCATGACGGCGTGTCGGTGCGTGCGGGTATTTTCTGAAAGGCTTCAACGCCTGCGGCTGAGATTTTGCGCGAGATGGCGTTGATGAGCGAGGCGTAGCCGGCGGTTTCTCCGCGCTCATTGGCGAGCTCAACCGAGGTGGCGACGGCTGCGTGCGCCGGAGTTTCGAGGATCAAGAGCTGCGCGGCGGCGATGCGCAGAATATCCATGACGCGCGCGGATTTTTTCGGCAGGGGCCGGTCTAACCAGGTTCCGAGCAAGTGATCGATAGCGCCGCGACGGCGCAATGTGACGGTGGCCAGAAGCCGGGCGAAGCCGCGGTCAGGGCCTTCGAGATGTTCAAAGGGCCGCGTCCTGGCGATAGCGTCGTCAAGCGTCGCGCCTTCATTGACGCGGTCTAGAATTTCCAGCACGGCGCGGCGCGCTTCGACCCCGGGCATGGTCGAAAGCGGGCGCGCTCGGGCGCCGGCCTCGCCTTTGTCCGGACGTCCGTCATCGGAGCGGTCATCATCATCGCGACGGCGTTTAGGACGCGCCTTGTCAAATGGCCTGTCGGGCTTGCCGCGACGGGCGTCGTCGCGTTTTTTCGGTCCTGAAAACGGTCTTTTTTCCATAAGAGCCCGCGTAAACCACGCCTAGGACGGAAAGTCACCCGAAATCAGTGGGAAAACACGCATCTGGCCGTCCGGGCTCTTTTCGCCTAAGGTTAAGGCTTGCCGGGGAGGGCCGGCGCGAGTTTTTACAGGGGAAGAGGGGTCATGAAAAAGATTACCGCTATTTTGGGCGCTGCGGCGATGGCGATGACGGTCGGCGTTTCCAGCGCGTCGGCGCAAAACGAGATGGGCGCTTCCGGGTCGGGTCTTTCCAATCCGGAAACGGTGGTTCGCAAATTCAGCGTTCAGACGGTCGGGCCGGTCCTTAATGAGCTCGGCATGCCGTGGCAGGTGCGCCAGCTCGACAATGGCGCTCAATATATTCATGCGGCCAGCGGCTCCATGCAGTTCATTCTGTTTTTCACGGTATGCAACGGCGCAGAATGCTCCGGTATGCAGGCGGTGACGTTTTTCTCGGACGCCAACGCCAACCCGCAGACGGTGCAGGCGTTCAATGTGCGCTATCCGTTCGGAACCGCAGGCATCGATCAAAACGGCGCCGCTTATGTGAGCCGTTACGATATCGCCGATTACGGCATTCCGCGGGGCAACATCGCGTCTTCGGTGATTAACTTCCTCGGGCTCGCCGAAATGTTCGTCGGAGAGCTTGCCAATGCGCACCAGACGGTGAGCCTTGAAGGCTATGCGGACGATCTTTCCTCGTCTTCGCTTAATCGTCAGGGGCTTAGCCATTTCACTGGCGTTGACACCGCCATGTCGATGCAGGCTGATGAGCATCGCGAGGGTTTCGAACAGGGCGCGGAAATGATCCGCCTGCTCCTCAAGGATGAAACTGCGCCGCGCAACAAAATCCAGAACAAGCTCGACTAACAGCATTTTTTGCTGTGTGAGAAAGCGCCCATCAGGGGCGCTTTTTCTTTTTGTTAAGCATGTTTCCTGATCCTTCTTTAACGGCGTCGCCTTATTCCTTAACGATAGATTGCGGGCGCTATCCGTGCGTCCGGCGTTATATGTTTCGGGCGGGAAATGCCTTTAAGAACGGCAAGAGCGTGGGTCGCAAACCGTAAGGGGTCGACGGCGGTGGAATTCGCCATCGTTGCGCCTATCTTGCTTGCGCTTATTTTCTCTATCTTCGAAGCGGGCTGGTATTTCTTTGTCACAACGTCGGTGCAGCAGGCGGGCGCCAACGCTGCGCGACTGATCCGAACGGGGCAGGCGCAAAGCGGCGATATGTCGGCGGACGCGTTTTTCGACGAGGTCTGCCGTGTTGTCAGTGCGTTTGGCGATTGTGAAGACAAGCTGACCATCGACATTTCGAAATTTTCCAACTTTGCAGCGCTCGCAGACGATCTGTCCGAGCCGGTATGCCGGGACAGGGATGATCCGACAATTGCCGGCGCTCAGTATTCAACCGGCGACTTTGGGCAACAGCGCGATATTATCCGTGTGCGCATCTGTTTTCTTTACGAGCCAATCAATCCCGGGCTTGGGCTCAATCTTGCGCAAACCGCGCATGGCGAGCGAAAAATCGTCTCTGTTTCTATCTTCCGTAACGAACCGTTTTCAGGATCATGATGTTGCGGTTGAAACATATCTTCGCGGGCTTCCTTCGGCGTTGGCGCGCCTGCCGTTCCGGCATTGCAGCGACGGAGTTCGCGTTTGTCGCGCCAGTCTTGATTCTGCTCTTTTTCGGCGTTGTCGAAAGCGCTGACGCGCTGGCGCGCAGCCGGCAAGTTGCGCTCGCCGTCAACACGCTCGCTGATCTGGCGTCACAGGAAAAAAACCTTTTGACCTCTGACGCTGACGATCTTTTCAACGGGGTCGCCCAGATCGTCGATGACAGCGGCGCGCCCATGGATATTCGCCTTGTCAGCGTCATCATTGACCCTGACGGCGATCCGATTGTGCATTGGAGCCGCGACAATAAAGGCGGCGAGCCCTATGTGGAGGGGGCCGCGTTCAGCGCGCTTCCGACAGCTACGCTGATTGATCCTGGCGCGTCCATTCTTGTTGCGGAAATCTCCTACACCTACAGTTCGGCGATTTCGAAGATGGTCATCCCGCCCATCAATTTCGAAAACTCAGCGTCACGCTGGCCGCGCCGCTCCATGCGCGTGCAGCTTTGCACGAGTTCTTCAAACTGCACATCTTGAGGGCGATGTTATCAAAGAGATGGTGGAGCTAGTCGGAATCGAACCGACGACCTCTTGCATGCCATGCAAGCGCTCTCCCAACTGAGCTATAGCCCCGATGCCATGTTGAGCGCGATTGGGGCGCGCTCCTCGGTGTTGCGCTCCCTTTTCCGGGCGCGCGGGCAGCGGAACCTAGCGACGCCGTTCCGCTGATGCAAGACGATTTTTCGACGTTTACTGACGCATTTTCAGGCGAAGCGGGGTCCGGTTCGCGTCAAGAATGCGCCAGTGCAAGAATTCAGAGCCGGTTGGCTTCGTACGCAAACCTCAAATGGCTCTAGTCGTTGTCGTCACCGGCTTTTTTGACCATGCCGGTCACATCGTCATCGTCATCGTCGTCGAGCAGGCTGTCATTGCTCTCTTCGTCGTCATCGTCGTCGAGATCGACGTCGATATCCGCGATGCCAGCCAGTTCATCATCATCATCGTCGTCCTCATCATCCTTGTCCTCATCGAGGGCCGGGCGGCGATTGGATTTGGGGGCGCGTTTTTCTTTCTCGGCGTTTTCGAGCGTGGTTTCTTTCTCGGTGGTCTTCGCGGCTTCGGTCGTCTTGTCCCCTTCATCCTCCTTGCGGGCGCGGCGCGGCTTTAACAGCGCTTCGGGGGTGAATTCATGGTCGCATTTGGGGCAATGCGCAGGATCTTTATTGAGGTCGTAAAAGCGTGCGCCGCATTCGGGGCAATCGCGCTTAATGCCGAGTTCTGGTTTCGTCATGGGGTGGGGCCGTCCGTAAGGAAATCTGTGATTAAAGCGGACCTGTTGCCACGGGCGGGAGCGGCTGTCAAAAGGATTGCGCCCGATCAGGGCCTTCAAGGAGAGCTGAGCTTCATGAATGCGACGAAGGCGCGGGCGCGGCGCGGCGCCTCTATCGGGCGGGCTGACGCCCGCCGATCAGGGCCGATGGTCGGCGTAGCGGCTGCGCCAGGCGACAAATCCATTTCCCACCGGGCCCTGATCCTTGGCGCTCTGGCGAAGGGAGAGACCCGTATTTCGGGTCTTCTAGAGGCTGATGACGTGTTGCGCAGTGCGGCGGCCATGCGGGAGCTTGGCGCTGAAATCGAGCGCGATCGAGGTCCGGACGGGACAGTCTGGCGGGTTGAAGGGGCGACCTGGACGGCGCCGGAAAGGCCGCTCTATCTTGGAAATTCAGGGACTGGCGTGCGGCTGATCATGGGCGCTGCTGCCGGGGCCCATGTGGCGGCGTCATTCGATGGCGATGTTTCCTTAAGGGCGCGGCCCATGGGACGCATACTCGAACCTCTGCGTATGATGGGCGTCGAGGCGGCGGATCGCGAGGGCCGCCTGCCTGTGACCATGGATGTGTGCGAGGACCTTAAGGCGATCAATGTGAAACTGGCGACACCCTCCGCGCAAGTGAAGTCGGCAATCCTGCTGGCGGCGCTGGGCGCGGACGGCGTCACGCGCGTTCATGAGCCGGAACTCTGCCGCGATCACACCGAGCGGATGCTGGCGGCGTTCGGGGCGTCGCTGTCCATGACGCCGGATGGCGAAGGCGGGCGTTTTATCGAAATCGCCGGCGGACAAGGGCTTCGCGCCTGCCATGTGGCGGTGCCGGGCGATCCATCGTCGGCGGCGTTTCCTCTGGCGGCGGCGCTGATCACAGAAGGCTCGGTCGTGACGTTGAAAGGCGTTCTCATCAACCCTCTTCGCATCGGGTTTTATGAGACGCTGAAAGAGATGGGCGCAGACATCACGTTTGAGAATGAGCGCGAAGAAAATGGCGAACCGGTGGCAGATATTCGCGCGCGCTATTCACTGCTTCATGGCGTCGAGGTTCCGGCGGCTCGTGCGCCTTCGATGATTGATGAATATCCGATCCTCGCCATTGTCGCAGCGCATGCTCATGGCGAAACCATGATGCGCGGGCTTGGCGAGTTGCGCGTCAAGGAAAGCGATCGCATTGCATGTGTTGAAGCCGGATTGGCGGCGATTGGCGGCGATGTTGCGAGCGGGCCAGACTGGCTGCGGGTGCGCGGCAAGGGTCCGGGAACGAAAGGCGGCTTGAAGGGTGGAGCGCTGATTAAGACCCATCATGATCACCGCATCGCCATGAGCTTTCTGGTGGCGGGGCTGGCAAGTGAGAAAACCGTGGAAATTGATGACGCCTCGATGATCGCGACGAGTTTTCCGGAATTTTTTGATCTCATGATGTCGCTTGGCGGGGATTTGGGTCCAGTTTAGGCCAAAGCCGATAGCTAGCCGATTTTTAAAGATGCCATACGAGGAACATGGAAAAAAGCGCGTTCACTCTCGACGATCCACGGCCGACGCAGGCAGCCGCGCCTTATACGTTCTTTCTTCCCGATACGCGGCGCGTGGAAGCAGTTGGTCCGGGTGATCATGTAAAACTTATTTTCATCCCTACAGCGGATGGAACGAAATACGGCGCTGAGCGGATGTGGGTAGAAGTTGTCTCTGTTGATGGGCCTGCATTTCGAGGGAAGCTGGACAATGCGCCAGATGATATTCCTGGCCTTTCCCTGGGCGATCCTGTCGAATTCAATTCGTGGCATATCATCGATGTGGAATTCGCCGATGAAGACAAAGACCGGCAGCTCATATTTCCGAGACGGACTTATTATGACCGGTGCCTGGTTGATCGCTGTGTCTTAAACGGCGAAGCCAAAGTCCATTATGTCTATCGCGAAGCTCCCGATCTCGCGAAAGATGACGACAAGCACCAAGATAGCGGTTGGCGGATACGCGGCGACTGGCGAGGCTTATCGGATGAAGAAGTCGACGCACGAGAATGCGATTATGTCGCTCTCGGCACCGTGCTCAATCAAGATGATAGCTGGGTACACTTGATCGATCAGACTGAAGGGTCCGCCTTCATTCGAGATAGGAATAAGGATCAGTTTGTTCCCGAGAGCAAATGAGCACGTTTCGGCCTTGCCATGGGCGGGGCCTTCAGCATAAGTGACCTCCCGATGACTGACGCATCCGGGACTTCCCCTATTGTGATCGCGCTCGACGGGCCCGCCGCTTCCGGCAAGGGGACGCTGGCGCGCCTGATTTCCGACCATTACAGTTTCGCCTATCTCGATACGGGCACGCTTTATCGCGGCGTCGCCTGGCTGGTTCTGAAGGAAGGCGGCGATCCGGCCGATCCGGCATTGGCGGCGGCGGCGGCGCAAGGCTACGCCATCGAGAAAATCGCCGGCGCCGATATCCGCACCAAGGAAGTGGGCGCCGCAGCGAGCGTTGTTGCGGCCAACACGGCGGTCAGGGCGGCGCTTCTCGACTTCCAGCGGCGCTTTTCTGAGAAGCCGCCAAAAGGGGCCAAGGGGGCTGTTCTTGACGGCCGCGACATCGGCACCGTGGTCTGTCCGGACGCGACGGTGAAATTCTTCGTTACGGCGAGCCCAGAAGTGCGCGCCCACCGGCGCTGGCTGGAGCTGGTTCCGGCCCGCCCGGGGCTCGAAGAAGCCGAGATATATCAGGACCTTCTGGAGCGTGACGCCCGGGACGCCGCCCGCGACGACGCGCCCATGGCGGCGGCGGACGACGCGGAGTTGCTAGACACGACTCATTTGTCTATAGACGCGGCCTTCGCGGCGGCGCGCCGCGTGATTGACGGCGTTTTCCGGCGCTGCGGCTGAGGTTCAGCCGTCCGCCGATCCAAATCTGAAAACGTGTTTTTGTGTCCGTCTATCCGGAATTTGCGCCGTCATAACTTTAACTCGGCTCATTTGTCCGGCGGGGCCAACCTTCCGGAAAGACCGCCGGATCAACCGGTAGGCACTTAAAGCTGAAACCTGGAGACTGTCACACTCGTGTCTGAAACCCTTAACCCGACCCGCGACGATTTCGCGGAAATGCTTGAAGCTTCCCTTGTTGGCCGTCAGGATTTTGAAGAAACGGTCGTACAAGGCAAAATCACCGCCATCGAAAAAGACGTTGCTGTCATTGATGTTGGTTTGAAAACCGAGGGCCGTGTCCCTCTCAAAGAATTCTCCCAGCCTGGAAAGCCCGCGGATCTAAATGTCGGTGACACCGTCGAAGTCTTCGTCGAGCGCGTTGAAAACGCCAATGGCGAAGCGGTGATCAGCCGCGAAAAAGCGCGCCGCGAGGAAGCCTGGTACCGTCTCGAAAAAACCTTCGAAAAGAACGAACGCGTCGACGGCGAAATTTTCAACCGCGTCAAAGGCGGCTTCACCGTCGATCTCGGCGGCGCAGTTGCGTTCCTTCCTGGTTCACAGGTCGATATCCGCCCCGTGCGCGACGCCGGCCCGCTGATGAACATGCCGCAGCCTTTCCGCATTTTGAAAATGGACAAGCGCCGCGGCAATATCGTTGTTTCGCGCCGCGCCATTCTTGAAGAAGATCGCGCCGAACAGCGTCAGGAAGTCGTCAAAGAACTGAACGAGGGCGATGAGCGCGAAGGCGTCGTGAAGAACATCACCGAATATGGCGCGTTCGTCGAACTCGCGCCGGGTGTCGATGGTCTTCTCCATGTCACAGACATGTCCTGGTCGCGCGTCAATCATCCGTCTGAAGTGCTCGGCGTCAACGACACCGTTCGCGTCAAGATCATCAAGATCAACCCGGAAACGCACCGTATTTCACTCGGCATCAAGCAGCTTTCGCCTGATCCGTGGGAAGGCGTGGCGGCGAAATATCCGGTGGGCGCCAAGTTCAGCGGCAAAGTCACCAACATCACTGATTACGGCGCATTTGTTGAACTGGAAGACGGCATCGAAGGCCTCGTCCACGTTTCTGAAATGAGCTGGGTGAAGAAGAACGTCCATCCGGGCAAAATTGTTTCCACTTCTCAGCAAGTGGAAGTAATGGTCCTCGAAGTCGACGAACAAAAACGCCGTATTTCGCTCGGCCTGAAACAGTGCGCCGACAATCCGTGGGAGCGCTTCGCAGAAGAGCACCCGATCGGCTCCATGATCGAAGGCGAGATCAAGAACATCACCGAGTTCGGTCTGTTCGTCGGTCTCAACGAAGAGATGGACGGCATGGTCCACCTCTCCGATCTCGACTGGAACCGTCAGGGCGAAGACGCGATCAAGGATTATGAAAAAGGCCAGGTCATTCAGGCCAAAGTTCTTGATGTCGATCCCGACAAGGAACGTATCTCTCTTGGCGTCAAACAGGTCGGCTCCGACCCGATGGACGCGATTGGCGATATTTCCCGCGGCTCTGACGTCACCTGCACGGTCACCGCGATCGAAAGCGGCGGCATCGAAGTTCAGATTGGCGCCGAAGAAGGCCCGAAAGCCTTTATCCGCAAATCGGATCTGTCGAAAGATCGCTCCGAACAGCGGCCTGAGCGCTTCGCCGTCGGCGACAAGATTGATGCGCGCGTAACGTCAATCGACTCCAAGACGCGCCGTATCAACGTGTCCATCAAGGCGCGTGAAGTGGCGGAAGAAAAAGATGCTGTGGAACAGTTCGGGTCCGCGGACTCTGGCGCTTCCCTCGGCGATATTCTCGGCGCCGCCCTGAAAGGCGCCAACAAAGACGACTAACGCAAGTTTATTCGCGTTTACGTCCAACGCCCTCGCGCAACCGCGAGGGCGTTTTTTTTATCCTGCTTTTACCAGCTTATCTCGTCGCAATTGGTTTCTTCATCCTCGACGGTTGTCCAGCCATGCACATATTCGATCGGCGTCAGCTCAGCGCCAGCGGAGCCGCCATTGATAACGGTGGCGCCGCTGGCGCCGCCGTCCTTGCCGAAATGCGCGCCTGCGCCCCAACCAGCTGCAAGCACCGTCGCCATCGCCTGGACGCCATTGCTCTTGCCATTGACCAGATCAAAGTCGCCATTCCATTCGCCGATCTCGACTGTTCCGCTGAAACCAGCGCTCAGCCCGCCGGTGGCGACATGGGTTTTGATGGCGCGGCATTCATATGCTGAGGCATTGGAGTTGAATGGCTGGCCGGGGCCGCCTCGCGCTTTCATGGCCCAACCGGAAGAATAGCCATAGCCGACGATGATCGATCCGGATCCGCCCGTCATTAGCGTGACCACCATCACGTCGTCATTTTCCAGATAGCGTTTCATCATGTCGCGGCGAGCCTGATCATCTGCGCCGATGAAGATTCCATCGAGCGTGTCTTGCACGGTGTTATCGCCAGACGACGGCAATTCGCCGGGTGGCGGGTTTTCGGACACCGTGGCAAGCGCTTGTGTAAGGCGCGTTTGCCGGCGGCCAATGTCTGCCTTGTTCTGCTCATAGCGTTGCAGGGTTTTTTCGCGTGCGCCCGGCTCTTCCGGTTGGCATTTCTGAGTCAGCAAGTTGATTTCAAGGCCATCCTTGCAAGCCGGCCCCTTGTCGATAATCCGGCAGATCCTTTGCCCCTTGCCCCCACAGGCGACGCAGCGGTCATCGACCTCACGCAGCCCCTGTTCACAAGGAGCGCCCTGTTCCATCTTCGGGCAGGCTTTCTGATTGTCTTTGCCGCAGGGTCTGCAGTAATCGCCGAATTTTCCAAGTCCCTTGCCGCAGCGGCGTCCCGGTTGCAGCCAGCTACAGGCGATCTGGTCTTTTCCACCGCAACGCACACATTTTCCGTTGTGTTTTTCGAGGCCTTTCTCGCATTGCGGGCCCTTTGTCATGGCCGGGCATGATCGCTGGCCCGCCCGGCCGCAGGGCGTACATTTGTCATTGATATCCCCGAGGCCCGGATTACAGACCGGTCCGCTGTGCCAGATGGGGCAGGGTTTTTGCCCTTTGCCGCCGCAGCTTTTTGCTTCCGCCGGGGCGCTACCGAGCGCCAGAAAAAAGACCGACATTAGAAGCGTTGCGACAAAAATTTGCAGATATGTGGTTGGCCTCGCCATTATTGATCGTCTCCCCGTTAATCGCCGGCTGCGCCGCTACTGTCCTGGGCGGCGAGAAAAGCCTTTTTCTGTCAGTGTGATCCGAAATCGCGGTAAGGGGGTTTGGTCTTGAAGTCATACTGTTTTTGGGAGTTTGCGGGGTAGAGCACTTTTCCATTGCCGATTTTTTCAGGATCGGCTTCAAACACCTGCAATGCCCGAGCTTCCCGAAGTTGAAACGGTTCGCCGCGGCCTCCAGCCGGTGATGGAGGGCGCTGTCTTTACGCGAGTGGAGACGCGTCGGCCGGATCTGCGGTTTCCCCTTCCTGAGAATTTCGCCGGCAGTCTCCAAGGCCACAAGGTCGAGAGCCTTGATCGCAGGGGCAAATATCTGATCGCGCACCTGTCGTCTGGCGAGAACCTGATCATGCATCTGGGCATGTCCGGGCGGTTCACTATTGAGGAAACGGGGAAGTCCCGTCCGGGCGGGTTTGCTCTCGCGCAAGAATGTGATCCCAAACACGATCATGTGGTTTTTGAGATGGCGGGGCGAACGACCGCCCGGATCACCTATAACGACCCGCGTCGTTTCGGGTTTATGGATATCGCCCCGCCGGACGGGCTGGAAACCAGCCGTCATTTCGCGGGGATGGGGCCGGAGCCGCTTGGCAACGGCTTTTCGGCTCAGGCGCTGAAAGAGGCGCTCACGGGCAAGACAGCCCCGATCAAGGCGGCTCTCCTCGATCAGCGGGTCGTGGCGGGGCTTGGCAATATCTATGTCTGCGAGGCGCTCTACAGGGCTGGCGTGTCCCCCAGGCGCAAGGCGGCGTCCGTCGCAGGAAAGCGCTCTGACCGGCTCTATGGCGAAATAATAGCTGTTTTGAGGGAGGCGATCGAGGCGGGCGGCTCCAGCCTGCGGGACTTTGCGTCTACGGATGGGGCGCTCGGCTATTTTCAGCACCGTTTTGATGTCTATGATCGGGAAGGCGAGAATTGTCGCCGTTGTGACAAACCTGTGAGCCGCATTGTTCAGGGCGGGCGGTCGACCTTTTTCTGCGCCGCCTGTCAGCGTTAATATTAGCGAAAAATAAGGCTCAATCCGCTGTTGACGCCCCTAGCCCCGGGGTCTATAGACCGCCGCTCGCGCCGCCATTGAGATGGTGAGGGCGCATAAAGTTTGACCTCCAGATTGAGTGACGGAACATGGCTAATACATCGTCCGCGAAGAAAATGGTTCGCAAGATTGAGCGGCGCACCGCAGTGAATAAAGCACGCCGTTCGCGTGTGCGCACCTTCCTGCGTAAAGTGGAGGAAGCGATTACCTCTGGCGATAAAGCTGCTGCGGAAACTGCGTTTAAAAATGCCCAACCCGAACTGCACCGCGCAGTGAGCAAAGGCATCTTTCATTCTAAGACAGTTGCACGCAAACTTTCGCGTCTCTCGTCGCGCATTAAATCGCTCGCTGCGTAACCGATTATCATCTTTTTCAATTTTGTTTTCGTAACGCGTTCGTAAAATCTTGCGAACGCGTTTTTGTTTTTTCTAATGTAAATTTTGCGGTTTCGCGCACGACTTGCGTCACGCATTGATTGCGCGTTCTCTTTTGATGTAGGGTTCTTGGCGTAACGATTTGTTTTTACTGTAAGCGTGATTTTTGTTGATGTTTTGCAATAAAGTTAGCGTAAAAAAAACGACATAAAAAACACCGTACGGGCGAATCAACGCTTGACGCTCATCCTTAAGATTAACTACACTAGGTTTAGTCAATTTATGACGCGTGCGGACGAATTTCCGCGCCACCAGTTACAGTTTGTTCGGTGTTTTTTGGTCGGCCGTTTTCTCTCTCTCAGCAACGGCCGCCGCGTAGGCACGCTTTTGACTTTAAAAGTCGGGGACATAAAAATGAAAAGCGGCGACTCTCTTCCATTCATATTCATTGACAATAAGATTATGGACGCCGCGGGTCTTCTCAGTTAACCCGACATAGCTGTCGGCCCTTTGGCCGGCTTTCTGACAACAATCGTTAAATCGAAAACTTTGCGCGGGGCGGGGGTGGCCTGTGCAATGGGGGAATTTGACCTTAAATTTCGGGCGGCTTCAAAAATGGACAACGAAAAAGAAATGACCGGGCGGGACAATCAGTCAGAGTTGTTTAAGCGTTATCACGCGGCTTTGCGCGTGCGTGTTGGCGATGCGAAATATGTATCCTGGTTCAAGGATCTTGGACTGGAAGACTACAGCGAAGATTGCGTTACCTTGTCTACCGGGTCCGAGGCGAAGCGCGACATGCTGGATCACCGGTTCTTTCCGGTGCTTGAAGAAACATGGCGTAAGGAGGTCGGCCCTTTTCAAAAGATGCGCCTGACGGTGCTTAAGAGCAAACTCAGCGAGCACGCTGCGCGCATCAATGCGCAGGAAGATCAGCGCGCTGCTGCGGTGGAGGCGACGCCGCTGGCGAAAGCGCGCCAGAAAGACGGAAAAGAGGCGCCGACTTTCGAAGGGCTTGCGACCGCGCTTGATCCTCGGCGCACATTCGAGGCATTTGCTGTTCACGCCTCAAATCGCATCGCTTGGGCGGCTGCACAGGAAGCGTTGTCAGAAGGGCGCGCGCGCGAGCTCATCTATTTTTACGGACCTTCCGGTGTCGGCAAAACGCACTTGCTTCAATCAATTGCGCATGCATGGTCGCAAGATCAAAGCCGTGGCGAAGCGGGCTACGTAACCTACAACAATCTTTCAAACGCCTGCGTTAGCGCGGTCTGGTCGAATTCGACCGCTGCGCTTCACAAGGCGCTGTTGTCTTTCGGTTTTCTCGGCTTTGACGACATTCATTTCTTGAACGGAAAAAATCGCACACAGGAGGAGTTACTTATCGTGATCGACGCAGCGCTCGACAGCGGCAAACAGGTAGTCATTGCAGGCGAGCTTCCGCCCGCGAAATTGGCGGAGGCGGGCCTTAATCAGCGTCTGGCTGACCGTCTCGCCGGCGGCATTTGCGCCCCGATCCACCCTGGCGACGAGACTTTGCGTCTCGCTGTTTTGCAAAAACGTGTCGAGCAAAGCCCGGCAGCATGCCGGATTTCCGATGAGGCGCTCGCTTATATCGCTCGCACCTTCACCCAGTCGACGCGGGAAACCATTGGCGCCCTTAATCAGCTCCTTTTGATGTATGGATCCGAAGAGATTGTGGTCGATCTCGATGAGGCGAAATCTGTCCTCAAATCGCGTCTGGATGACCGCCGCCGCGCCGCTACGATTGATGACGCGATCGCCGCCGGAGCTGAGGCTTTCGGCCTGAAGCTTGAGGATATGACAGGCCGGTCCCAGCCTCAGCGGATTGTTCGCGCCCGTCACGCCGTCGTCTGGTGCGCCCGTGAAGTGCTCAAGGAGTCCTTTCCCCGCATCGGCAAGGCCCTGAAACGCGATCACACAACGGTTATGTCATCCTATCGCCGCGCTCAGGCGCTGATCGAGCGCGACAAGGCGTTTCAGGACGGTGTGAAGCGGATTCGCGAGGCGCTTGAGGGTTGATTTCCGGGCTGGAATTCCGGCCTGAAAAAGCGCTTGAAAACAGTCCTTTGGAAAGACCGCGCCGGCGTGTGAAATGCACGCCGGCGCTAGCTTTTCAGGGGCTGTTTCGGCTATACTGATCAAGGGTTTTTCGCCTTTCGATTCGCTGTTTTGCGTCCTGTTCCGGTGACGCTGAAACGCCGGGGCGGAGGACCTTCCGAACGGCGTTCCCGGGTCTATTTCGCCGATGGGTATTTCCGGCCGTCTGGCAGCATTTTCGAGAGAGCATTCCGCATATGAAAGTTACGATTGAACGGTCGGCCCTGTCCAAGGCGCTGGGGCATGTGCAAAGCGTTGTGGAGCGGCGGAACACGATCCCGATCCTCTCCAATGTGCTTCTGCAGGCGCAGGGCGGCGCGCTCACGCTGACGGCGACGGATCTCGATATCGAAATTTCCGAAGAGGCGCCGGCGGATGTCGCCGGCAAGGGCGCGACCACAGTGTCGGCGCTGACGCTGTTTGAAATCGTCAAGCGCCTGCCGGACGGGGCGCAGGTGCGGCTTGAGCTCGCTTCCGATGAGGGCCGCCTTCAGGTGTCGTCGGGGCGTTCGCAATTTGCGCTGGCCGTTCTGCCGGAAGACGATTTCCCGAGCCTCTCGACGAACGATCTCGAAACGCGGTTCTCCATGCCGACGGCTGATCTGCGCCGCCTGCTCGGCAAGGCGCGTTTCGCCATGTCGCAGGAGGAAACCCGGTATTATCTCAACGGCGTTTACTTGCATGCGCATAATGATGGCGATGCGCCGGCTCTACGCGCAGCGGCGACGGACGGTCACCGTCTTGCGCGCATCGATGCGCCCTTGCCTGACGGCGCCGCGTCGATGCCCGGCGTCATCGTGCCGCGCAAGGCGATCGCCGAGCTTGGACGGCTTCTGGAAGACGCCGAAGAAAATGTTGAGATCGCTGTGTCGCCGGCGAAAATCCGGTTTGGTTTTGGCGCAGGCTATCTCACCTCAAAACTGATTGATGGATCGTTTCCTGATTACGAGCGTGTCATTCCAAAGGGCAACAACAATGTCATGCGGGTTGAGACCAAAGACTTTTCGCAGGCTGTCGATCGTGTTTCGACGGTTTCCGCGGATCGCACACGTTCTGTGAAGCTCGCGCTCGAAGCCGACCGGCTGCGCCTCACGGTTAACAATCCGGAAGCGGGTTCGGCCCTCGAGGAACTGTCTGTCGATTATGGCGGCGATCCGCTGGAGATTGGCTTTAATGCGCGCTACCTCCTTGATGTGGCGCAACAGGTCGATGGCGAAACGGCGACATTCAAGCTTGCCGATCCGTCCTCGCCGACGGTCATTCTCGATGAAGAGGACGAGCGCGCGCTTTACGTCCTGATGCCGCTAAGGGTCTGATCTTGAGCGAAGCGGTCGCCAGAAAATGGGATAGCGAAACGCAGGATGCTGCTGCGGTGAAACGCGCGCGCATCACGCGGCTGACGGTGACGAATTTCCGTTCCTACCCGCGCGCCGAAATTTCTTTTGACGGTCGGCCGGCTGCGATCTCTGGCGCGAATGGCGCCGGCAAGACCAACATTCTTGAGGCGATTTCGCTGATCGGGCCGGGCCGCGGCGTGCGTGGCGCGCGTCTCGACGAATTGCCGCGCATCGACGGCGATGGCGGCTGGGCGGTATCTGCGCGCGTTGATGACGGCGAAGACGAACGGCGTTTCGGCGTCGGCGCCGCCTCAGCCAATCCCGCGCGGCGCATCTGCCGTATTGATGACCGCGACGCCTCGGGACCGGGCGCCTTTGCAGAGCATTTGCGGTTCATGTGGCTGACGCCGGCGCAGGACCGGTTGTTCATGGAAGGCGCGGGCGACCGGCGTAAATTCCTTGACCGCATGACGCTCGCTCATGATCCGGCGCATGGCCGCCGTTCGACCGCTTATGAGCAGGCGATGCGCCAGCGTCAAAGACTGCTGGAGGATGGCGGCCGCGATGAGGACTGGCTCTCCGCCGTGGAAAGCCAGATGGCGGACGCGGGAACAGCGATCGCTGCGGCGCGCCGCGCCATGGTGTCACGGCTTGAGGCCGCCGAGGTGACGTCCGAGGACAACGTGTTCCCCGACGCCGATCTCGCCCTTGAAGGCGATCTTGAAAAAGCGCTGCAATCGGAAGGTCGCGACGCGGTGGAGCGCGACTTCGCAGAGACCTTGCGTGCGCGCAGGCGCCGCGACGCCGAGGCGGGGCGTGCGCTCACCGGTCCTCACCGCAGCGATTTGCTGGTCACTCATCGCGCCAAGGGACGGCCCGCGCGGCTTTGCTCCACAGGGGAGCAAAAAGCGCTTCTCATCGGCCTTGTTCTCGCCAATGCGCGCGCGCTGAGCCTTTCGGACCCGAGCGCGCCGCTGATACTTTTGCTCGATGAAATCGCCGCCCATCTCGATGAGGGAAGGCGCGCAGCGCTGTTTTCAATTCTCGACGACCTTGGCTTCCAGGCGTTTATGACGGGGACAGACCGGTCCCTGTTCGAAGCCTGGGGCTCGCGCGCCCAGCATTTCGATGTGTCGGATGGCGCGGTTCATGAAACCCAATTGACGTAAAAAAGAAAGAAAAGACCCATGGCGAACAACGCCGCGCCGAATGAAGAATACGGCGCCCAGTCCATCAAAGTGCTCAAAGGTCTCGACGCTGTGCGCAAGCGTCCGGGCATGTATATCGGCGACACTGATGACGGATCGGGCCTTCACCACATGGTCTATGAGGTGGTCGACAACGCGATCGATGAGGCGCTTGCGGGCTATTGCGATACGGTTGAGGTGATCCTCAATGAAAACGGGTCCGTCACCGTAACGGATAATGGTCGCGGCATACCAACCGACATCCACGAGGAAGAAGGCGTTTCCGCCGCGCAGGTCATCATGACCCAGCTTCATGCGGGCGGAAAGTTCGACCAGAATTCATACAAAGTGTCGGGCGGTCTGCACGGCGTTGGCGTGTCGGTGGTGAATGCGCTGTCGGAATATCTCGATCTGCGCATTCGCCGCAACGGCAAAGAACATTTCATGCGATTCAAGATGGGTGAACCCGAAGGCGATCTGGAAGTTGTCGGCGATGCGATCAAAACCGGCACCGAAGTCACCTTCATGCCGTCAGAGACCATTTTCACCGGCATCGAGTTCGATTTCGATACGCTTGAACATCGCCTTCGCGAATTGGCGTTTCTGAATTCCGGCGTTTCCATCAGGCTCATTGACAAGCGTCATGTGGAAACCCGCACCGAGGAGATGATGTATGAGGGCGGGCTTGAGGCTTTTGTGCGTTATCTCGACAACGCCAAATCGCCACTGATCTCAGCGCCGATTTCTTTCATTTCTGAAAAAGACGGGCTCGCCGTTGAAGTCGCAATGTGGTGGAACGACAGCTATCACGAAAAGGTTTTGTGCTTCACCAACAACATTCCGCAGCGCGATGGCGGCACGCATTTGGCGGGCTTTCGCGCAGCATTGACCCGCATCATCAACAACTATTCGCAAAGCTCCGGTATTGCGAAGCGGGAAAAAGTGACGGTCACGGGCGACGATGCGCGTGAAGGGCTGACATGTGTTCTCTCGGTGAAAGTGCCTGACCCGAAATTTTCCTCGCAGACGAAAGACAAGCTGGTGTCATCGGAAGTGCGCCCGGTTGTAGAGAGCGCGGTGAACGAAAAGCTCAGCGAGTGGTTTGAGGAAAATCCCGCTGAGGCGAAGCGCGTTGTCCAGAAAATCGCCGAAGCAGCCGCAGCGCGCGAGGCCGCCCGCAAGGCGCGCGAACTGACGCGCCGGAAATCAGCGCTTGATGTGGCCTCCCTGCCGGGCAAGCTCGCCGACTGTCAGGAGCGCGATCCGGCCAAGTCCGAACTTTTCATCGTCGAGGGCGATTCCGCTGGCGGCTCCGCCAAACAGGCTCGCAATCGCGAAAATCAGGCGGTGCTGCCCTTGCGCGGCAAGATTTTGAACGTCGAGCGTGCGCGCTTTGACAAGATGCTTGGCAGTCAGGAAATCGGAACGCTGATCACCGCGCTCGGCACGGGCATTGGCCGCGACGATTTCAATCCGGACAAGCTGCGCTACCACAAAATCGTCATCATGACCGACGCCGACGTCGACGGCGCGCATATCCGAACGCTTCTGCTCACCTTCTTCTTCCGGCAAATGCCGGAACTGATCCGGCGCGGGCATTTGTTCATCGCCCAGCCGCCGCTTTACAAGGTCGCACGCGGCAAGTCGGAGCAATATCTTCTCGACGACAAGTCGCTGAACGATCACCTCTTTGCAGAAGGCATCGTCGAAGCGTCGCTCGTGCTTGAAAATGGCGAAGCGATCGCCGGGCCGGATCTTGCGGAGCTGGTGGCGCGCGCGCGCAAAGTGCGCGAGGCAATCGACGAGTTTCCGCAGCGCTTCAATCGCGATCTCATCGTGCAGGCGGCGCTTGCGCGCGCCTTGTCAGAGGCGCCCGACGGGCCGGAAGCGCAGACGCTGGCGGACAAGATTGCGACGCGCCTCGACATGGTGGCGGACGAGTTTGAACGCGGCTGGAAAGGCGCCCCGGACGGCGAAGGCGGCTATGTGTTCGAACGCGAACTGCGCGGTGTCAAGGAGACCCACGTGCTTCCCCGCGATCTTCTTCTTTCCGCTGACGCCAAGAAAGTGCAGACCGGCATGGACGGACTTGCAGACGCCTTCGACAAGCCCGCGACATGGGCCCGCAAGGAACAGCGGCTGCGGGTGACGGGCCCCAACAGTCTCCTCCGCGCGGTGCGCGCCGCCGGTGAGGCAGGCGTCAAAATGCAGCGTTATAAGGGGCTGGGCGAAATGAACCCGGAACAGCTCTGGGAAACGACGCTGGATGAAAATGCGCGGGTCTTGTTGCAGGTGAAGGTGAAGGAGGCGGATGACGCCGACGACATTTTCTCGCGCCTGATGGGCGACATTGTCGAGCCGCGCCGGGAGTTCATTCAGGAGAACGCCCTCTCGGCGGCGCTTGACGTTTAAAAGCGCCGTCTATTCATCGGGTTCATTATCGTTTGCGGCGTCGGGTATGGTTTCGGCCGCCGTTTCGCTAACGCCATAACGCGATACTTCATAGCCTTTGGCCTCAAGGAGCGCAGGGACGGAAAATTCGCCGCCCACAAGATGCGCGGCGCCGACCGCGACCATCGCCTTGCCGCTATGTTCTCTCAGCTCAGCGTCGAGCGTTTCCGCCCAGGCGGCGTTTCGGTCGGCGATGAGAACATTAAACGCTGCAGGCACTTTCTCGCGCATTTCTTCGTTCAGGCTTGTGTCCACATAGGTGGTGTCTCCCGCCGCCCATGCTTCCACCAGATCGTTCATGCTGTCTCTTTCATCATCCCAATTGCGGATAGTGATGACGAGCATGTCGCGTTCGGTTTTGGGGTCGAGCTGCGTGAAAAAGCCGATTTGCTCTGACATGGTTTCGAAATAGCGGATGTCTTTTCCCATAATTTTCGCTTCGCTGACCAGCGCGCGATCAACGCCAGATCCGGGGTCAAAGCCCTGGCTGTTAAGCAGCTGCAGGGTCAGCGCCAGAAAAGCATTCCATGGACGGAGCGGATCAATCTGGGCAAAGCTCAACTGCAGTTCCTGGGAAATTTCCCTCAGCTTATTCGCGTCACTGATCCCCAGCATTGATGAGAGTTTGACACCGGGAGGGTTGGCGCCTTCCATTCTGATGAGGTTGCCAACTTCCGCGAGGTCGGTTGCATCATCCGGATTGGCCTCGAAATATATGATGTCGGCGCTTTCAAAAGCCGACGTGACAGCGGGATTTCGCCACTCAAGCGATGGCGGCAGGAAGTGGATGGTGCCGAGGAGAATAAACTCGGAATCCTCGTCGGCGACGCGCCACATGGCCGGGGTTGCGATTTTCGCTGCGCCTGCGTCAGGCGCCGCCTGTGCGGGCTCTGGCTCCGGCGGCAAGGGCTGGGGCTGAGCGAGGGCGTGAGCGCTGGAGAACACGATGAAGGCAGAGAGAGCAATCGCCGCCGTCTTGAAATGGTTCATAAAACTCGCCTTTTCGTTTCGCCAGCGCCGTTGTTGCGAGACGCCGACCCTATCTCGCATCTGGATCATAGCCTATCAAGGGGGCGAAATCAGGGCGCCGCCTTATGGTCCGGGCCGCTTGCCCAAGAAGCCCCAATCGCGTACATCCCGGGTCCTCAAAGCGGGTCCCTTAGCTCAGCTGGATAGAGCGCTGCCCTCCGAAGGATGCAACAACAGACTTTTTGAAGACGAAAAACAGAGTGAAATTAGCTAGTTAGAAAAAGCGATCTGAGAGTCGGCAGGCCCGTGTCAGCACCATCTCAGCACCGCCGAATAGTAAGGGATTTAAAGCGTTCGCAAAGCTTCGAATTCCATCAGCGCCACCGCTCCGTCTTGCTGTTGCAAAAGGGCTTGCAAATGCGGCGAAGTGTTGTGCAGAAGAAAGATCAAAACGGACCGATCGTTTCGTTCCGATCCCGTAGCTCAGGTGGATAGAGCGCCAGATTCCGAATCTGGAGGCCGCAGGTTCGAGTCCTGCCGGGATCGCCATTAGCGCAGAGCGTCCGATTCCGACGAGGATAATGATGTCGCGCGAAGACCCATTTGCTAGGGCGCAACGTCTGGCTGAACTGGCCAACGGCCCACTCGAAAAGCTGCGGAAACACCAGGAGCTGCTCGAGCGCATGGCGGGCTATCCCTCGCCCGCCGTCGAGCGATTGCTTGCAAATCATGAGCGGATGGAGCGACTTCTTAGTTCAGCGCAGCCGGGTGTCGAATTTCTCCGCCGCTGGCAAGAAAACGATCCGCAACAATTCATCCGGCGCGAGTTGGAGCTGGCAAACAGCGCCTCCGCCTTGATTAGAGCCGCCGAAACCGCATTGGCGAAACCATCGCCAATCGAGGAGGCAGGCCGTCTCGCGAAACAGCTTGAAATCGCTACTGGAGCATCTGCGGCAGCTCGCTTCTTTGAGCAGAATTCTCTTGCGCGGATGGCTGAAACCATTGCGCGTCAGGTTGATCCTTTCAAAAATGCTATCGAACGCCATCAGCTTTGGGCTGACCGGCTGGAAGTCCAGATGCGCGGTGTGACGACTCCTTGGGTCAGGCCGGAGATCGCCGCGCTCTCCATTGAAGGATTTGCGGTCGTATCCCGGCTGAACACAGCCGTTCGATATAAAACTCCGTTCGACGAGGAGGCATCGGAAGTAATCGATGATGACCTCGGCGATCCGATCGTAATCGACGATGCCGCCGAGCCGGAAGCTAGGGACGCCGCGCACATTGAAGCGGGCATGCATCCCGGAATGCTTGCTTTCGCTCCTCCCGCGGTCGGCGAAATTCTGATTCAAACAGGGTTTAGCCTAAAAGCCGAATACGCGCCCCTACCTGCCACCACGGACGGCAGCGACCCTGGACTTTTGTTCCATCCTGGACACAACGCGTTGATGACTTCTGTTGAGCAACATCTGAGGAAGCTCATTTCCGTGACGATGTCTAATCAATATGGAGAAGACTGGATTGAAAAACGGGTTGACACAAAAATGGTCGCTGATTGGAAACAGCGCCGCGAGGAAGCAGTCGCTAAAGGCGAACCCCCACTGGAATTGCTGCAATACTCTTATTTGATGGACCTGAAAGACATCATCATTCGCCGGGATCACTGGCGGGACGTATTTAAGGCGGTGTTTGACAGCAAAGAGCATTTTTCGGTTTCGATGGAGCGGTTGCACCCCATTCGCTTGCCGCTGTCGCATGGCCGCCCCATCGGGACTGGACAGCAGTTTCATCTGGTTTCGGAGGCAAGCCGCATTCTTGGAGCGATGGGAATCGATGTCTTCAAAAAGTAATGAACCGTTGACCTCGCCTAATTGCCATTGACATCAAAGACAGGAAGCAATGCAGGGGCAAGGCGGTCGGGAACAACATAGGCCGCGCTCTGTCTGGCGCGCGTGACGGCAACATAGAGTTTCGCAAGTTCCTTGCCTGCGTCTTTGAGGTCGCCTGTCGCAAGATATTTTAGCAACGGGCCATGCGGAAAAATCAGAGTCCGCTCAAATGTCATGCCCTTGACGGCGCCGTAATTCATCGCATTTGCGGGCGCGTTCTTGGTCCGCCGGTCGTATTGTAACGGCTGGGGACTAAACCTCTCGCAATAAGCATCGACGTCGCTTTGCCTCACCGCAAAAACGCCGTCATGGCCGGTGACACTCTTGTTGAGGGATTCCGTATTCTTGAAATCCGGGTGGAACTTGTCTGCGAAATCGCAAATTTCCTGAACGCAGCGATGTGAATGCGCTTGGTGTTCGATCTGAAGTAGGCCGGCTTTTTCCCATTCTTCAAACTTTTTAACAATATTGACGCCGACATACGCCTTGTTTTTCGGGCTGTCATTGGTCGTATATGTCGCCTGCCGACAATCGCCAATCATCGTTATTCTTAGCCCAGATTTCAGAAGCATCTCGACAAGTTCCAGATCATAGCCGGACAAGTCTTGTGCTTCGTCGATATAAAGATGGTCAATGATGGCCCGATACCGATCAATCGGTAGGCCCTTAGTCTTGTCGACAAGCTCGCAGGCAAAATCTGTAACTTTGTCGAGTCGAAGTCGGTCCTGTTTGTCACCTGAAAAGAAATACTGCCCGACATTGGTCTTCTTCACTCCCCACGCGGTTCGTCCCCTTTGAAAATTTATCGTCGAAACGCGTTTTGGATGAAGATGCGCTTGGTAAGGTCTCACGAAATGCTGCAAAACGAACGTGTACCAGGTGCTTATTCGCACATGGGGAGGAATCGATTTGAACAGGTAGTAGGCTTTATCGGAAAGTTCGGCGCGCCCGTTGAGCGTGTAAGTAATGAGTTCCGATCTGCAATCCTGCGCTTTGCATGCTTCATCAACGATCGATGTTGTCTTTCCGGACCCTGCGGACGCCAGGATGACCCGGTTATCTGATGGCATGTTGAATGTATTCCGGGATTTCAAGCGGGTCGGCGTGTTCAAACAGTTTGAGGGCGACATCCGTCTTATTTGCTGTCATGTGCTCCTCCAACGCACCAGCGTCCGGAAATTCTTCGCCCAACATTGTATTCAGCTTTTGCAGCCCATTTGCTTTGATTAGCTGAGGTTCCAGCGTTCGCGCGTCATTATCACCGTCAATGCAGACTACAATGTTGTCGTTTCCGACATAGTCCTCGAAAAGAGCAGTTTTCCCAGCAGCGTCTCCGTCATTGTCCCGCACAACGCAAACGTCGAGATTGAGGCGTAAGGCGATATCCAGAAATCTCTTAAAGGAAGTTCCAACCGAAATGACTTCTACTCCGGCTTGAAGCGGAAGCACGCCGTGTTTTTGTTGAAAACCCTTTTGTACGACGAGTTCATCCGAGGGGCCTTCTACCAGTATTGTCCGAACCGCGAGCATCATTCTCAAAGTGTCATGCCCCGGGAGGCGTTTGAAATATGATTTCGTATCAGCCGGTAAATCGTCAAGCGTCACGCCGGTGGCGCCGTCGAACATAATGACATTATCGACGCCCAGTTTGTTTAGAACGAAGCTGCTATGCGTGCTCACAATGAGCTGCTTTCCTTCGCAAGAGTCCGAAAGGTGTTTAACAAGCCGTCCTAGATTTCCGTGAGAGAGATGGTTTTCGGGTTCTTCCATTAGGAATATGTCGCATCCGCCTGCGGCGGCCATTGCGAGCTTGATCTTGATCGAGTTCTGCTCCCCTTTGCCCACAAGCGTTAGCGGAATATCGTCAAGATGGGGGAGAACTCCCGTTTCCCAACTCGCTCTAGTCGTCGTATCCATTGCGACAGATAGGGTTTTGTCGGTCACAACGCCGGTTTGAGCTGCAAGACTTTCGTTAATTGCCTGAATTCGATCATCGCTTTGAAATTCATCGCGCATCGAGCGATATGACAGGGCGAGATGCACCTGTTCCGGCTTGCTCAAGTAGTTTCTGAGAGTTTCTACGACATACTTGTTCGCCGCATAGGTGTTTGAGATCGCGCTGGGATCAATTAGCGTGGACTTCATCGGCACAGCTTGCGGCGTTAGCGTCGGCCCCCAGGCGAAACTTCGCCATTCGATTTTGTAATACTCGACCGGGATGTCATTAAGCGCGTCAGCGTCTTCGACATAGGAGGCGTATTCCTCGGCGAAATTCTCCTCATCCAGTTTGATTTGCAGCGCGAGACCGTGTGCCTGGTCGTCCTGCTGTGAATTGTTCACGCCCCTGAAGTCGGCCACGTTAGGGGAGGCCGCAAAATAAAGCTCGATTTCGATCATCGGGGGAGGCGTCGGCGCTCCAGCCTTATGGGAAGCGATAAATTCTGCGACCGCAGGGCGGTTAAATAGAAAAGGGTGAAGTTCATATGCGGCGGGCCTCCTATTTAACTGACACCGCAGTGCGAGATTCATCGCCTCCAATATTGTGGATTTACCTGACTCATTGTCGCCGACGATGATGTTTGTTCCAGGTTTAAACCTAACATCGGTGTTTCTGAGGGCCCGGTAATTCTTGATGATTACACGCTCTATCGCCATCTCGAACTCCGTTTTCTCTTGGGTATGGGCGCTATTAAAGGTGCAGCGAGACCAGTCCTCAAGTAAACCCAAAAATCGGGCAAAAACCAGCGTCAGGAGGCCCATACTGCGTGCGCCGACACGGCGAAACGGCAGGATCGCTTGCCTCGGGAATGGTCATCCTCACGACCGCGGATCATGCGGCGTGTTGATCTTCATGCATCAATATATTTCGAGCAGTAGGGCCATCCCTGAACGCCGCACGGCTTTTTGACGAAATATTGAGATAACCGCTCATCGAATCCCATGAAGTCGGACGAATATCAAATTCCTCATAGATTGCGGCTGCAATGAAAACGCCGTTGCATACATAATCGCCAAGTTCAGTCCGCAACAAATGCTTGCGAGAAACATTCTCCGCCGTATGTTTCAGGTTATATGTTGTAAAATTCCGATTGAGCGTCTTACGCCGTTCGGCGTGCTGCAAAAATAAGAGCGCCAGTTCGAATTGATCGCAGAATGCGTCGTCATAAAATTCGGCGCGTGCGCGTGAAAATTCACTTGTGTATTTTGGACCGGCGCCACCATACCTGTCCGGTAGATGGTAACCGTGCGTCGTCAGCCGATCATTTAAGTCGAGCACGGATTTAAGCATGACGCGCACTGTTGCGCGTGAAAATTGCCTGCGATCCGCCACATATCCATGAAGTTCCGAGTAGGCGATGAAGTCATCTTCGCTCAACGCGCATGTTTGCCTGGATGAACTGACTGCGCTTAGTAGCGTCGAATAGGATTTGAAACCAAGTCCTCGCGCCATCGCCTCCATGCGCACAGAAGCTTTCAGACCGGGAAAAGCAGCGCGCAAATAGCGCTTATAGTTCGGGAGATCGGAGTTACGGAGACGCACCTTCATAGCCTTGCTCCTTATTTGCGTAAGCTGCCGGTCGCCATTTAAGCCGCAGCAATGCAAAACAAAGCTGGCTAAGGTGTTGGATAGAAAAGCAGAATGAAGCCGTTTAACTTGGCGACAGGTTTGGTGCTTCAAGCCATGTCTGATTGATTCCTAGGATTTGGCGACTATGTCAAGGCGATTCGCGAGCGGGTTAAATGAGGTTCTGCGCAGACCGGCGAGTATTCATGTTTGAGTTTGAAGAAATGGACGCCGTAAGGTTTGAGCCGGAAACGCTGGCGCAACTCCATCGCGTGCTTAAAGCGCATCCTGATTTGGCGAACGCAGTAGGCGGTCTTCATACTTTTTCGTTTGTCATCGACGCCAATAAAGTCTTTCGCGATCTCTTGGCGCGATATCGCGCCTGGGGAGATCAGACGCTCACCGAGAGTCTCATAGCCGCTGGTGTAATTGAGGCGCATTTTCCCGCCTTCGGCGTTCAAGAAATTGAATCTGACGCACTCGATCGATTTGCTAGAAAGCATGCGCCGGCGAAAGCTCTCAGAGAACAATGGGAGTGTTATCGATCCAGCCTGATCATGGACGAACGGTTTTGTTCTCCCGTCGAAAACCACCCGACAATCCGCGATCCAAAAGATGCGCCATATTACGATCTTATGGTGGCTGTAAACGCTATCGGCGTCTTAACAGAGGATAAGGACTTTGATGTCATCGGCTTGCGTAAGTTGAGTGGTCAAGCCCTGACGCCGGCGAAACAGTACGCCAGCGCCATGCAGGATATCCTCAGCATCCGTATTGGCGTGGCAGGCGCCGGTGCGATCTCGATTGCTGGCCTGGTCGAAGGCGTCGCGTTGCTCGCACGCAGTTGGTCCGCAGCACCGGATACGGTCAAGCTATTGATTTTTGCCGCAATTGCTTTCGCTGCGGTCCATTCGCCCACCCGTCAAGGGATCGTCGCCCAAACCCGGAAACTGCTTGAAATTCTGGCGCCCTTATCGGCATTCGCCGCCGAACAAATCGAGAAGGATCAAGCGCTCAAAGCGAGTGCCGAAAACTTGCGACTTGCCCTTGAAAATCGGCGGGACGGATAGGGATTGAAACGCGTATGGCGATGACTGAGGCCATTCAAAATGACATTGAGAAAACTCACAGAGAAGGAGGCACGTCTCTTTTTCTCCGGCATCTCGTGTTTCAGATAGTGGATGAAGCGGCGCGGGCGTTCTACAAGGACGACTACGCAATGAAGTGTCAACAAACTGCAGGCGCTGTGAAGAGCCTTCTTGACAGGCTCGAGATAGAATCAACGCTAATCGTCGGTGCGACATGCTTCGCCAAAGTGGGCCTCGATGGTGAACTTAAAGGCTGGACCGGATTTTTCGGCGACGAATATCATGTCTGGTTGCAGACTGAGTTTCACGAAATTGTCGATCTTTCGATCTCACAACTCTATCGCCATCCGCGTACGCGGATTTCTGAAGTGCCGGTTCCCGCTATCTGGTGGGACCAGCGAACTGGTTGCCCGCCCCTTTTTTCCTACCTAATTGATCATGCAATCGATCGCGTCGAATTCGATGACCCTGTTGAACAAGAAAAATACGAGACTTTTGTGAAGGCAGTTGAGGAGCGCTTCGATAAGACGCTCGCATGCGCCAGTACAAATGATGTGGGCTTCTCTAAGCTGCTGACGTGTCTCGATCAACTAAACCGGTGGACCGAAGAAAACAGGCCTTGGCCGACGGGCGCGCTTAAAATCCTGGATCTTCCAGACCACCTTCCGGCTTGGATGAGAGATCGGCAAACGGAGATCGAACGGGCCCTAAATGCCGGCAAAGCCCCCAAGAGCCGCCTGTTAACGTGAACGAGATTGGGGAAATGACGAGGTTAGTTTCCCAGAATCGCCTCATGGCTTTGAATATGACAAACCAGCTCAATCTGAAGATCGGTCTCACTGAAGAAGAAGGCGCGGTGTTGGCGGAGGTCAAACTGGACCCGCGGGCGGTCAAACACGGGGAGCCTGCTCGTCAGAACGGCGCAAAAGTGGCGGACTTGGCCGAGATGCTTCTGGCGCGGGGCGCCATTCCGGAAATTCGATACGCAGTTTTCGCTGATGATGAGTGCGCCATCGGCCGCGGCCCCTCTCCGCTGACGATTTTTCGCCGTAAAAACTCGTCAAGGAGAGACGTGCTGGAGCACCCGCATTTTCTAAAATGGCTCCGATATTTCATATTTGGTCCCAATCTGCCGCCGACCTTTCTTGCTGCGTTTCACGCCAAAATCGAGGAGCTCGGAGACATTACGTCCGGTGATTATGAAACATTGCGGCACTTCATTCGCCCACTCGTAAAACGATTTGATCTGATAAAGTCTGAAACGGATGAAGTTTTCAAAGCGGCCCTTGAATTTGGTCTAGAACTTGACCTCGCGGACACGCTAAGGCGAGAGGCGCGAAAGGTCGCCAAAGACTATTAGGCCCAAACGGCTTTGATTTCGAGCGGACTATGATCGAAGTATATGAACGCATTTATGTGGCAGGCGACAACGCATGCCCAACTTCAGGAGCGGGTGGGGGCTTCGAGCCTCATGGCCGAGAATTACTAGCGCAACATCGCGATAATTGGGGCATCGTTCACGCCTGCAAATCGCCCTGTCACCAAGGCGCCGTCGGATACAAGGGGAATCTCGACAGTTCCCACCCGAGTTATCTTGTCCTTCAATCCGGGAACAATCTTTATCTCAATATGATCGATCCGCCGGTTCCGATGTTCAAGCCCGCGCTGTTTACTGAAGCCATGCGGTTCGCAATGGAAAATTGGAATACAGGAAGGGCCGTGCTCTTTCATTGCAACCAGGGTCTATCTCGGGCGCCGAGCCTTGCGCTCCTTTTTCTCGCGAAAGTGCGGCGCGTCATCAGCGATGAATCTTTTGACGCGGCAAGGCGGGATTTTGAAAGGCTTTATGAATTTTATGCGCCGGGGAAAGGGATTGCGACTTATCTCACGGAAAACTGGAATGATATCGGCGTTGGAGACAGCGATTAAGAAGGCCTATCCTATTTCCGCCTTTCTGTCGGTGAGCGAAGCTATCGTATTGTTCAGGCGGCGCAAGAGATCATCGTAAGTGAGGATGTCCATCATATTGGCGTATTTGCGCTTGATGACTTCCAGATCGAACATTTGATCCGGCGTCAAGGCCTCGCTGTGCTTTGTGGAGCGGTCCCGCCCCAGAATAATGATCGCTTTCGGATTAGTGATGCGAAGCTGCAATCCTTTTGGCAATTTTTTTGCTTGCCTTTTGGTCAGATGACGCTCGCCCTCGACGCCCCATTTCGACAAATGGAACAGGTATTTCTCCGCCTGCATGATGCTGCCGGATAATTCCCGGGTCGGCAAATTATTGTCGCGATAGCGTGTTTTCGCTAACACGGAATTGTCGAATGGTTTCTTTATCTCGATGACATCGATATTGCCGCCGGCGTCGACCAGGCAAAGATCGATAAACCGCTTTTTTATTTTGTCAGGCGATGAATAAAAATCCGATATCTGAACGTTCTGCAGCACAGCGACATATTTGGGAAGCAGCAACAGGATCACTTTCGTAATCATCTCTTGCCAATCCCGTTCGGAATAGGCTTCCGCCTTCTTTAGCCAGGCCGAAATTGTATCACGTAGATAGACATATTTGTCGATTTCCGCCTGCAAGAGCGATTCCTGCCGGAGCGGTTTCTTGCTGACCGACGATTTTCGCTTGCTGAGATAGGCTTCATACTTCTCCCGCGCATCACTCATCCCATCGAAGAATTCGCCGACGATCGCTTCTACGCGCGCGGCTGCATAACGATTGAGTTCGCCAGTATTAGGAAACCGGCCGAGCAATTCCCGGAAGGCGTCCAGCGGGATCGCGCCGTCGCGGTCGCCGCCAACGATGATATCGCCTCCATTTCGTTTTACCTTCGCGATGCGTTTGAAGATGCCGATATTGCGCTCGGCAACGAAAAGCTTGCGTTCGAGGGGTATTCCTTTGTCGGCGATCAGAACGTCAGCTTCCATATCCAGAATGCGTCCTGCGATACGGAAATATCCTTCTTTTCGTTTGGCGAAGCGAAACCGGAATACACCGCCTTCCAAGTCACCGAATTCGTCTTCCTTCGGCCTGGAAATGAGATCGCTGTCTCTAAAGGTGAAGGCGCGGCTTATCCTCACCTGATGATGTGTTTTCAGCTCCCGCAAAACCCACCACGCGTCGTTTTCGGGCGTATAGTCGAGGGCGACATCGGTTTGTTGTATGTCGAATTCAATCATCGCCCGTTCCAGTCATCCCCAATCTAAAAACCAAACAGCGTTACGTCCCATCCGACGCTGCTTTGGTCGGCGGCGCAATCAAAGTGATGTCATCAATATTCTACTTTTACGCTAGGGTTGCGAAGTTCCATAACGCTGTCTTCAATCCTGCACCTTTGTAATACATACTAAGACCTCGTTGAGGTAGGCTTCGATAATACTCAACTCTACCTCAAGGATCCGCAGGTCTGGCGGAATTTTATTCACAATCCGGAATGCCTTGTCCAAGGTCGCGTTGCGGGATGTCTTTCTTGATTTCGAAGAATTCTTATGAGGAGGTACGTTTTTCGCGCGCCGCATTGAGCTTTTATCTCCTGAATTCTTATCTGTTATAACCAACACCCATAGCTATCTCTCGATATTTGAATGGCGTCAGCAAAATGATGCCGCTACCAGTTAGGTAATCATGAGGCCGACCTCGACTGTGGTCTGGTCTCACTACCCCTGCGGACCACCGGTCGAATCTGGAAGCGTGCTGGGAAATGTTATTTGATACTTGACGCGCAGCAGCCCGGGGAGGCGGAAATAGCGATCGTGTGACGAGCTTTGGAGTGATCCGGCGTCTTGTCGCGATGATCGGCCGGCCGTCGCTAAGCGCGCGCCGGGATGCAGCCTCAGCGATCGCCATCGAACTCGCAAATGTTGCACTCGGCGTGTCGGCGCCCGTGCTCTTGAAGCTCGCGGTGGACGCGCTGACCGCCGGAACCGGGCCACTCGGCCTGATCGTGCTTTACGTCGCGGGATTCGTCATCGCCTGGACCGCAACCAATGCAATGACAGCGCTGAAATATACTTTCACCATAAGGATCATTGACAAGCTTGCGCGCCGCATCGCGCTCGATACTGTGCGGGCGCAGCTTCCGACCCTTGCCCGAAAGCGTGAGGGCGACAGCGCGCGCCTTCAGGGAGTTCTGGAGCGGCTGCCCTTCAGCCTTCAGATCGTGATCGACGGCCTCTTGTGGCGCATGGCGCCGCTCATCGCCCAAACCTTGATCAGCCTCGCCATCGTCGGCGCACTCGCGCCGCCCTCCTATGTTGCGATGATGGGCGCCGCGCTCGGCCTCTATATCATCGCAACGGGGCATGGCGCGGGCCGCTTTCAGGAGGCCGCGCGCACCGCCCATGAAGCGGCCGCCTGCCAGGCGCAAACGGTCGGCGACATTCTCAGAAACGCGCGGCGGGTCGTCTTCAACGGCAATCTCGCAGCAGAGCGCGATAGGATCGACGAGGCGCTCGTCGCGCGGCGCGCCGCAAACGAGGCCGTGTCGCAGCTCATCGCGGCGACAGCGACGTTCCAATCAGCCGTCCTCGCTGCGGGCTTGAGCGTGCTGCTCATTCTCGGCACCGCCGATGTTTCCGCCGGACGGCTCACCGTTGGCGATTTCGTCCTTCTCCAAGCTTATGCGTTTCGCCTGGCGTTGCCGCTCGGCGGTTTCGGTTACGTCATACGTCAGGCCGGCGTCTCCATCGCCAATATCAGCGAGGCGCTCGAACTCGGTGGCGGCATTCCCGACAAGCATCTACTCCCTGCGTCAGAGCGTGCAGGTCCTGCGGCGATAGAGCTCGACGACATCGGATTCCGGTACGGCGAAGAATGGGTGCTGCGCGATGCGTCCGCGTACATTGCGCCGGGCGCCTTCGTCGTAATGGTCGGGCCGAACGGCTCGGGCAAATCGACCCTCGCGCAGATCATCGCGGGGATTATCGCTCCGGAGGAGGGCGCCGTTTCGATCGATGGCCGGCCGTTGCGCGAAATTGAGCCGGATGAACGCCATTGGCTCGTGCTCTACGCACCGCAAAGCATCGGTCTCTTCAACCGCACCCTTCGCGAAAACGCGCTCTATCCGCCGACTCAGGTCGCCGAGGCCGAACTTGCCTCCTTGTTGGACGAGTGGCGCTTTTACGAATCCGGCCGGCCCATCGATCTTGACCTCGCCGTCGGCGAACAAGGGGCGCGTCTCTCTGGGGGCCAGATGCAGAAGCTGGAACTGGCAAGGCTTGCTGGCGTTTCGGCGCCCGTTGTTATTCTGGATGAAACAACCTCGGCGCTCGATCGGACAAGCGAAGCGCGTGCGATACGTACGTTAAAGGAGCGCTATCGAGACCGCACGACACTTATTCTCATTACGCACAGAGTTGCGCTGGCGCCGGAGGCGGACGTCGTGTTGTTTCTGGAAAATGGCGGGCTTGAAGCGGGGCGGCATGAGACGCTGCTGCGGGAGTGTCCGGGATATGAAAGGTTTTGCAGCTTGGGTGCTTGAGCGGTCCGACGGCGCGTTTTCGGCGTCGGAAGGTTCCCGCGTCTGGACCACCCTCAGCGCCAGAAATTAGACGTCCGCCTGTAACCGGGAGGGGCCGAGACGTGAACGTGAGAAGAGCGAATGCGGCTACGGCGACAAATTGTTAATATCGACGTGGGGCCGGATGGCGGCAATGCGCGCAAAAGCGGACGTTGCGAACGGCTCACTGAGCCCCGGCAAGCAAACGAACACGATTTCGAAGGCCGTTGGCAAGAAAGTCACGTCACGCTGCCGGAAAGCGCTGCGTCATAGTCTTTCCGGTTCTTGACGATCAGTGGCGTTTCTTTCGGGCGGTCGTGTTTTGCGCTGACATCGAGGCGCATGCGCTTATCGAAATAATAGAGCAGAGCTCTCCGGACTCGCACCGTGCAGCTTCCGTCCTTCATGCCGTAATCGATTTCGATAGTGCGTTGTTGCGCCACGCCAAGCGCGGGGTTGGGTGCCAAGATGACGTCGAAGAAACAGTTCCAATCGGCGTCCTCTCGATTGATCGGGTGCGAGTCGCCGACCTTACCGATGCGCAGGCAGCGCGAGATGATGAAGTCCTTAAATCGCTCTTCGAGGTGACAATAGGCCCGCGCATGCCATCTGAGCCCGTCCGACGCGATTGCATGCGGCGTGATCGTACGCCAGAGAGGTTCCGGGCGCGCATCGTTCATCGACTGGTACTCGACCATGATCGACTGCTGGGTCCGGATCGCCTGGAGGATCTTCCTGAGCTTGCTGGCGGAAACGGTCCGCGCCGGAATCGGCAGGACATCGCAATCAGGCAGGCTCCCGATCATCGTCTCCTCTTCGGAGATGACGTCTTCGGTGATGGCGCGGAGTTGAGCGAGGTAGCGGCCGGGGTTCGGCTTATGGAACAGCGGCTTGAAGCCCTTAGCCGCGTAATAGCGCTTGTCGCTGGCGTCGTAAAAGAGGTTGTCCGGCGCAAGATCCCGGTATTTGTTTATGTCGATCGACGCTTGCTGCAGCGATACGGAAAACTTTCTGCGGATGTCGATGCGCCGAATGGTTCCCTCCCAAAAGAGACGAAACTCAATAAATTCAAGGCGTTGCTCGATGCTCCAACGTCCTGCAGGTTTGGCTTCGGTCATGGCGCGCCTCTCATACATCAGGTTACTTGACGAATCAGCAAAGCTGATCATATAAGAAACTAGAGCGATTGCGCGGGTGGGGCAAGAAGGGCGCGCAGTCGGTGGGGCCCGATGGCGGGCCGCCCGCTTTCGGAGAAACGAAGATGCTGTTGACGCCCCCTAAAACCCCCTTAAGCCCGGAATCGCCGGTCGGCGAACTCCTGCTGGCCGAAACCGCGATCCGGATCGAACTGCCGCCCAGCCAACGGCGCAAGGCGATCGATCGCTACGGGTCCGCGCGCACCCATATCGAGCGGGAAGGCAGCCCGCTCCATGACCTCGTGGCCTGGTTTTATCCGCAAGGCTCGATGGCGATCCGCGCGACCATTCGGGCCCGCCGTCGGGACGACGGCTACGACATCGACATCGTCGCCGAGCTCAACCTGCCCGCCGACACATCGCCGGAAACGGCGCTTGATCTCCTTTTCGAGGCACTGAACGGTCCGCCGGGCTCGCGCTATCACGGGCAGGTGGAGCGCCAGACACGCTGCGTGACGATTCACTACGCCGACGGCATGCACCTCGACGTCACACCTTCGATCGTGATCGACCCCCAAGACGCGCGCAAGAGCGTCATTTTCCACGCAAAGCCCGGCGCTCCGGCGGCGGAGCATTTCACGAAAATCATGAACAGCTGGGCGTTCTGCGAGCACGTCCTCGCCAATACGCCCGCCGACCTCGCGTTCCGAGAGGCCTACGGAAAGCGCGTGCGCATTCACGATCGCGAACTCTTGGCCGAAGACGCCGCCTATAAGGACGTCCCCGACGCCGAACTCGGCAAGTCGGCCTTGGTCGTCGCGCATCAGCTGATGAAACGCAACCGGAACAGCCGCTACCAAAGCCGGAAAGGGCTGCGCATGCCGCCCTCCGTCATGATGGCGGCCGTCATGGTCGACGCCGTTATCGAAGGCGCCAGCATTTCGCAGGCGCTCTTCGCCATCACCGGCGACCTTCTTGAAAGACTGGAGTCCGCTGAGCGCGAGGGACGTCTCGTCGATATTCGCAACCCGAAATGCCGGGATGATGCGTTCACGGATCGCTGGCCGGAACACCGCGAGTCGCAGCGCCTTTACATCGGCGATCTCAAACTGTTTCGCGTTCAGCTGAAAGACTTGATTTCGGGCGAACGCGACCTCGAGGAACAAAGGGCCTTGCTCACGGAGATGTTCGGCGAGGGCCCGGCGGTCTCGGTGATCGAGGACTATGCGTCGCGCCTGTCGGAAGCCGTGCGGACGGGTGCGCGGCACCATCTCGTGACGGGCCGCGTGGCGCCCGCCATTATTGGGGCGACGTCGGCGGTGCCGGCCGCGGCGCGGCCGCACACCTTCTACGGCGGGCTTCTCGATGATGAAGACCATTGATCAGCAAATCACCTTGATGTCGCTCCATTGGCGCCGTCTCGCGGTCGACGCCCGTAGCCAAACGGGTGCGGTCTGGCGCGGTCCGCTCGCTGGAATCGAAAAGACCTATGAAGTCGAGATAGCCTACAGCCTGCCGCCGCAAGGGCCCTGGATCGGCGCGCCAGTCTTTCCGGTCGTGCGTGTCTTATGGCCGGCGCTGAAGCCGAACTTCGAGGCGGCCGAAGAAGCCCCACTTCCGCATGTCTATGAGCGTCGGGACTATCTCCCGCTGTCGCCGCTCTGCCTGTTCGATCCCGCCGAAGACGAATGGACCCCGGACGATTATCTCGCTTTCACCACCGTGCCTTGGACTGCTGACTGGCTAGCTTGCTACGAATCCTGGAGGGTCACCGGCCGGTGGGAGGGCGGCGGCCGGCACGGGCACCGTCCGCCGCTTGCATGCTTGAGGAGATGCGCATGACATATGAACCGCCGCGCCGATCCTCCGGCGCGATCGAGCATCAGCGCGTTAAATTGCCGTGGCCGAAAAACCGGCCGTTCCGCATCCTTGCGATCGACGGCGGCGGAATCTGTGGAATCCTTCCCGCGGCTTATCTTCGAGAGCTCGAAGCGCGGTTTTTAGGCGGCACGTCCGTCGGGCGATATTTCGACATGATCGCCGGAACTTCGACGGGCGGCGTCATCGCGCTCGGCCTTGCCTGCGCCATAAAGGCGGACGACATTCTCAAGCTCTACACGGAGCGCGGCGAAGCGATCTTCCCGCCAGGAAACGTCGCGACGAGGGCTTTGCGCAAGTGCCGCCACGTGGTTCGCTATATCTATGATGAAAAATCCCTTGAGACCGAATTGCGCAAGATTTTTCGTGACCGCGTCATCGGGGAAGCAACGACGCGCCTCGTCATTCCCGCTTTCGAAGGCCGCTATGGCGAGCCTTGGATATACAAGACGCCGCATCATCCCGACTATTCGAAGGATCAGCACGAACAGATGGCGCGCGTCGCCATGGCGACAGCCGCCGCGCCGACTTATTTCAAGGCGTTCGAGAACAACCATTACATGTTCGTCGACGGCGGCGTCTGGGCGAACAATCCCGTCATGAACGCCGTCGTCGACGCGCTCGCCTGCTTCGATCTCGACCGCCGGCAGATCGAGGTGTTAAGCCTCGGTTGCGGCGAGACGGTGCAGCGTGTGGACGCGAAACTGTCTGTCGCTGGACTGTGGGGTTGGCGCGGGATCATAAAGGCGGCGATCAGGGCGCAGTCACGCAACGCCCTCGGCCAGGCGTATCTGTTGCTCGGCAAGGACCGTGTCCTCCGCGTCGATGCGCCAGAAAGCGACAAACCCATCGAGCTCGATAACGTGCGCCGCGCGCGAAAAGAGCTACCGGCCTTGGCGCGCGCGCTCGCGGACGCCAATGGACAGGATGTGAAGAGGCGCTTTCTCGCCTATCCCGCGGCTCCTTATTCGCCGGTTTCCGTTTCGACGCTCGCGTCTATTTCATAAGACGCGTATCGGAAGAGGGTCATAATCGCGGAGGTCCGCTTCGAGGATTTAGCCGGCGTATATTAGTTGTCACTCCACCTGCGACCGACATAGCATCAGATGCGGCTATTTCGCCGCTAATTTCGCGATTGCTTTTTTCGGGTCAAACCCAATTGCGTTCGCTAGGTCGAGAAATTCGATCACATCAACCCGCCGTTCGCCGCTTTCCACTCTGGCGACAAACGACTGATATTGCCCAAGCGCTCGTGCGAGTTCGGTCTGATTCATTTTCGCGGCTTTTCGCTCTTTAATCAGCAAAGCGATAAACGCCTTATGGCGTTTCGATCCTAACGTCTTTGCCGACAAGAGTATCCGTCCGTGGTGACTTGCGAATTCCGGAATTGACGCTGCTTGCAAATCAACTGTCCAGCAAATCACCGGCGGCGCACTTCAGCCTATCGCAAATAAGCTGCAACGTATCAATCGTGATGTTTTGCTCGCCAAGTTCAATCCGGTTTACCGACGCCTGGTCAATTCCGAGTTTTCTGGCAAACTCCTTTTGAGTCAGTTTACCTCGGCGTGCACGAATATTGTGCGCGAGAATTTTGCGAAAGTTTGGCACGGCCTTGGCGTGCCACGGCGTGCAATGCACATGTGCATAAAATGCACTTGCGCATTTAGCTCGCCTGTACGCCGCTGACGTGTCTCCAAATGCTCACTTGCCTTTCGGGTCGTCGAGAAGGTCACTTGCCGGGCATCGGAGTCGATTACAGAGTGTCTGCAACGTATCGATCGTAACATTCTGGGTTCCTTGTTCGATACGATAAATCGTTGACTGATGAACGCCGACGCGCTGACCGAACGCAGCTTGCGTTTTCTTCCCGCGCCTCGCGCGAAGATTTCTAGCCAAATTCTCTCTCAGGTTCGCCACGTCCGAGGAGTGCCATTGACCGCTATGCACATATGCATAAAATGCACATGTGCATTTCTTGTGGCCTTGGAGCTGGGCAAATGGCAGAGCGATGAGTCGGCGACAGGATCAAAGTAGGGACGATGGCCCCCCAAACAATCGGCCCAAGGCGCCGGCGACGAGGCCGGGCAAGCCCATTCGGCCCCGCATAAGACGGGCTCCGGAAGATACGGCCAAACTGATCGAAGCAGGACTTGGTACAACCCTCAAGCAATTGCGGTTGTCTCAAGGGCTGAACCAGACCGAGCTCGGCCGTCGGCTCGGTGTGAGTCTTCAGCAGATTCAGAAATACGAAAGCGGTAGGGACCGCATGGCGGCTTCGACCGCCTATCGCGCCGCGGAAATCTTGGGCGTCGAAGTCGGCGCGCTTTACGCGGGGCTGCGCGGCAGGCCGGGGCGTTCGCGCGGAGCGGCGAAGACAAAAAAGAACCCGATCCTTGTTGTGCCGCTGACCGTCAGTCCGCGAGCGGCGCCGGCGCGCGAGGGTGAACTTATCGACCTGATCAGGAGCTATCAGGCGATCGCGAACGCGCCCGATCGCACGCTCGTCCGCAAACTCCTCAAACGGCTGTCCGCGGCTTCCACGCGAACAAAGGCGGCCGCGCGATGACGAACGCGCGCAAAAAGGGGCGATCCGATGGCGCCTGACGACGGCTTCTCCACGGCGGCAGCGGGCGCCCTCGATCTTGAAGACGCCTATCGCGCCTATCATGAACCTCTGGTGTCGTTCCTGGCGAACCGGCTGCCCGAGCGGGCGATTGCCGCGGACATTGCGCATACGGTTTTTGCGTCGCTCGCGGCGAGAACCGCGATTTATTCGGTGCGCGACGTTCGCCAGTATCTGTTTCGCGCCGCGCGCAATCAGCTTGCGGATTACTATCGCCGGGAAGAAGCGCGGATCGCTGGCGCAGCGCGTTACGCGGCCGATCCGGGCGCGGCGAGCGGCGAGGAGGCCCCTTCGCCGGAAGCCGAAGCGATCCGGCGGGACAAACTGAACCGGCTTCGCGCGATTGTCGGCGCCATGCCGCAGAAGCGCCGAACAGTGTTCATTCTGGCGCGATTTCACGAATTGACCGAAACCGAGATTGCGGCCCGGCTCAGCATGAAGCCCGAAGCCGTTCGCCAGCATGTTTCAAGAGCGATGCGCGATTGCCAGGCGGAGATGACGCGGATATTTGAAGAACGGGCTGAAGAAAGACCCGCGGAGAAGCTCAATGGGCGAGCCGCGACGAGGCGTTGATGACGCCGTGATCGACGAAGCGACGAAATGGTTTGCGCTGTTGCGGAGCGACGCCGCGACTTATGAAGACCGCCGCGCATTTGAAACTTGGCGCAGCGCCGATCCGCGGCACGCCGCGGCTTACGAACACACGCTTTCAATCTGGGAGGATGTTGGCGAGCTCGGCGACCTCAAGGAACTCGTGGCGGCGCCAGAATTGGCGCGCGGGCGCCCGCTATCGCGCCGCGCGTTCGTTTACGGGGCGCTGGCCGCCGCGGTCGGGCTTGCGGTCACCGTTCCGGCGATCATCTACGCGCAGCCCGCCTGGCTCCTTCCCAATGTCCATGCGACGTCTACGGCCGAAACGGCGCAGATCGCGCTGCCAGACGGGAGCGTCGCCGACCTTGCGCCGAAAAGCAAAGTCAGCGTCGCATACTCAGACGGCGAGCGGCGGATTTATCTGCAAAGCGGCGAGGCGTTTTTCGACGTACGCAAAGGAGACGCGCGCGCTTTCATCGTCGCGTCTGGCGAAACCGAAGTCCGCGTGACCGGCACGAAGTTCAACGTCCGCCAGGGACCGGCGGGCGTCACCGTTTCTGTCGCGGAAGGCGAAGTGGAGGTGCGGCGGCGTGCGCCGCGCAGCGGCGCAGATGCATTGATCGCTGCAAAGGAACGTCTTTCCGCCGGCGAGCAGGTCGCGGCGCCCGTGAGCGGCGATGGTCTGACGAATGTCATCGAGGCGCCGCCCGCGACGATCGGTTCATGGCGAGTTGGCCGCCTTGCGTATAAGGGCGCGCCCTTGCGCGAATTCATCGCCGACGCCAACCGGTATTCGCGCATTCCGATCGTCGTCGACGAGAACCTCCTTGAATTGCCGCTCGTGGCGTCGCTTCGCACGGATCAGATCGATGCGACCATCGACGGCCTCCCCGATATTCTCCCGCTGGAAGTCGACCGGTCGCGGCGGGACCGTATTGTCTTAAGGTCCGCCGCCGAAGGCGCGCCCTGATCGCTGGTCCGATCATCCGGTTTCGGTCGGCGGGCGCCGCTCCTCCAAAAAAAACCTTTCCTGAATCCTGTCACGTTTTCGTCGCAGCGAACGACAGCGGGGCTGGAAACGACTTGTCGCGCCCGGGCGGTACAGCTCGCGCGCGACAAGTCGAATATCGGGAGGGGAAACGAATGAAAAAGAATATGCGAAATGCAATTGCCGCATCCGTATCGGCGATGGCGCTGATTTGCGTTGCTGAAGCCGCCAGCAGCGATGCGGGATTTGAAAGAGCTGACAACAGCGTCGCGCTCGAATGGAACATTCCGGCGCAGTCTTTGACGGACGCGCTCATCGCATGGTCCGAACAATCGAATTTCGTCGTCCTGATTGAGGACGATTTGACGGCCGGCATTCGTAGCCGCGAATTGATCGGCGCTTTCACCAGTTTCGAAGCGTTGGAACGCCTGCTCGCCGCCAGCGGGCTTACCTATAAAATCCGGGACGAACAGACATTGATTGTCTCGCCGCGGCTACAAACGGCATCCATGACAGTCCCTGCCGACGTGAATAATGCCGCTGGCATGCGCGATTCTCAAAGGGTCGAGATTGGCCGCGAGCGCGATGATCCGGAACAAAGCGGTCGGCGTTCCGACAGCGAACGTTCATCAGCCGATCGCGATCAGATCGTCGTCACCGGCACGCGCATTCGCGGTGCGTCGCCCGCCGCGCCAATCCAGACCATAACGCGTCAGGAAATCGAGCGATCCGGACAGTCGCAGACGGGAGAGTTGCTACGCACGCTCCCGCAGACATTCAGGGGCGGCATCAATCCGACCGTCCAGCCGACAACGGTCAATACGAATTCCGGTCTCGGCGGCGATTCTACCGTCAATTTGCGTGGCATGGGTCCGGACGCAACGCTCATTCTCGTCAACGGGCGCCGGCTGGCGCCGATCGGCGGCGGCGAGACTACGGACGTCTCGGCGATCCCGCTCGCAGCGCTCGATCGCGTCGATGTTTTACTCGACGGTTCGTCAGCGCTCTATGGCGCCGACGCGGTCGCCGGCGTCGTCAATTTCATCGTCGCCGACGATTATGACGGCGCGGAGCTTCGCGCCCGCGTCGGCGGTGCAACGCAAGGCGGCGGCTTCGAGCAGACCTACAGCGCGGCCGCGGGCGAGCGCTGGAAAGGCGGCTCGTTTCTTGTCGGCGCCGACTATCTGAAACAGAATCCGATCTTCGCGGGCGAACGGGATTTTTCCGAAACGGCCGGCCCCTTGAATTCGCTTTTGCCGGCGAACCGCCAATGGTCGGGCTTCATGTCCGGCAACCAAGAACTGTCGAGTTTCGTAGAGCTCGACGTCATCGGGCTTTACACGAACCGCCGTGCGAGCCGCACGACCGAATACGGCGCCGGCGGATTCGCAGACTCGAAAACCGTCGACACCGAATCCTTTCTCATCGCGCCGCGCGCGACGGTTGAGCTGCCCGCGGGTTGGACCGCGCAGATCGAAGGTTCGGCGGCGCGTAGCACACGAGATATCGAGACCACAGACAATTTCGGCGGCGATTTCGACGCCGTCTCGACGAACACCGCATGGACCATCGGCGCAGCGACGGAAGGGAAAATCGCGCGGCTGCCCTCCGGCGACCTTCGCGCGGCGATCGGCGGCGGCTATCGGGAGGAGGCGCTCGACGCCGATCTTGGCGGAACGTTGCGCAACGGAACACGGAATATCGCGTTCTTCTTCGGCGAGGCGTCGGCGCCGCTCGTGTCGCCGTCCGAGGACCGGTTGGGGCTTGCCCGGCTCGAACTCAATGTCGCCGTCCGGGTCGAGGATCATAGCGGGTTCGGCGCGGCGACGACGCCGAAGGCTGGCGTCCGCTACGCGCCCATTCCCGATATCGTTTTTCGGGGCACCTGGGGCAAATCCTTCCGGGCGCCGCGTTTCGATCATTTGCTTGCCGATCATGTGGTGACGCTTTGGAACGCGCCGAATCTCGGCTCCGCTGATCCTGGCCTTGCTTTTCTCAATTTCAGCGGGAATCCAGATCTTGAGCCGGAGCGCGCGACCTCCTGGACCGCTGGCTTCGACTGGACGCCGCAATTCATTCCAGCGTTCGACTTGTCTGTTACCTATTTCGACATCGACTTCCGGGATCGGATCGTCAGCCCGATCGTCAATCTCGGATCGGCGTTGTCCGATCCGGCGCATGAACCCTTTGTCGACCGAGACCCGTCAGCTTCGGCGCAATCCGCCATCATCGACGCCGCCGACCAGTTCTTCAACATCTCGGGACTTCCCTATGACCCGAATGCGGTCCTCGCAATCGTCAATTCGGGCTTCGTGAACGCCAGCTCGCAACAAGTGCGCGGAACGGATGTCTCGTTTCGTTTCGCGCCCGGCGACGTCGCGTTCTTCGGCGATTTTAGTTGGCTGAGGATCGACACGCAGACCATTCCGACGTTCGCCGTTTCGCGGCAGTCCGGATTGATCTTTCAGCCAGCGGAATTCCGAGGGCGCGGCGGCGCCAGCTGGGAGATAGACGACAGCTTCACCGCGACGGCGATCGTTAATTATGTCTCAGGGTCGAAAGACAATGTCGCAATGCCGGCGGCCGAGGTGTCCTCTTGGACCACGCTCGATCTGACGCTGCAGTACCGGCTCGGTTCGCTCACGAATGCGCTAGACGGTTTCGAGGCGTCGCTCTCTGTCACCAACGCATTTGACGAAGACCCGCCTTTCGCCGCGGGCGGCGGCGTCGCGTTTCCAGGAATGCTTTTCGACAGCGCGAATGCATCTCCTGTCGGGCGTTTCATCGCCGCGACCCTTCGATACTCACTCTGAGCGGGGCTGTTTGTGTTGCGTTCAAAGTTCAGAACATGCGGCGCGGTCGCCGCGGCATTTCTCTCTTCGGCCTTCCTTGCGTCAGCTACCGCGGCCGACGCTGAAGCCGAGTCGCTTAGAATGCTCGTCGAAATCACCGATTTCACGGGGCTGTCGACTTCACCAGATGGCGACTATGCAGCCTACCGCGCCGAGCACGCATCGGTTGAGGAGAACGCCTATCGTTCCGAATGGATTGTCTTCCGTCTTGACGGCGATGAGGCGCCGCGACGCATTGCAGACGGCGGCGCGCCCATATTCACGGGCGGCTGGGCGATGGGCGAAGCGCCGCGTTGGTCGCCGGATTCGAAATGGTTCTATTTCCGCGCGCTTCAGGACGGCGAGGTGCAGATCTGGCGCGTGTCGATGACAGGCACGGCCGAGCGCCTCACGGACGATGCTGCGGACATCAAATCCTTCGAACTCCTCGCCGGCGACAAACTCGCCTATGAAGTCGGCGCCTCTCGTGAGGAGATCGAACAGGCCGAACTCGACGAATACCATTCGGGCATCCTGATCGACGGAACCGTCCCCATCGGGCAGGGACTGTTCCGGTCCGGGTTGCATCACGGCCGCCGCGTGACGCAGCGCTATCTCGGCGAGTGGATGCAGGTGACGACGCTCCTCGGCGATCGTTCGACACAGGTCAAGATAATGGAGCTCGAAAGCGGCCGCGTGCGTTCGGCGAGCCAGCAAGAAGAAAAAGCCTTTCGCCGAATCGCCGGCGGCCCGTCGCTGGACGACGCGCCCGGGAGATCGGAACACACGCATGTCACCGCCGACGGAAGAGCCGCCCATGCGATCAAGGAAGAAGGCAAACGTTTTTTGCGCGCGCGCATCGGAGAAGGAGAATTCGTCTGCGCGGCGCCTCAATGTTCGCGGTCCATCGCCTGGCTGTCCTGGCGCGGCGCGGCCCAAGAGGTCGTGTTTGCGACAAGAGACCGCGAACGCGGCGACGCCATGAGCATCTTTGCGTGGGATGTCGAAAATGATGGAGTTCGTCTGGTGCGCGAGGCGCAGGGGCTCCTGCACAGCGGCCGCGTGATCGGCCTCGGCGCCGGCTGCGCCGTCGGCGCGCATTACGCCCTTTGCATCGCGGCGGACGCGAACACGCCGCCTCAGATCGAGCGCATCGACCTCGACAGCGGCGAGACCCGCGTCATCGCTGCGCCGAATCGCGCGCTCGCGCGCAACCTCGACGCCCACGCCGAATTGCTGAGCTGGCGCGACGGCGAGGGGCGCGTCTTTACCGGCTACTTCTATCCCGCGGCGCGAGACAGCCAAGGCGAAACGGCCTCACCGATGTTTCTGACCTATTACAACTGTCAGGGATTTATTCGGGGCGGGTTCGGCGACGAGTGGCCGCTTGTCTCTCTCGCCTCCGCAGGCATCGCTAGTCTCTGCATCAATATGTATCCGATGGACGGCGCCGCGGTTTCGGCGATTGAAGAATACGAAATTGCGCTCGCGGGGATCAACAGCGCTATCGATCTCGTCGAAAGGAGAGGCGTCGATCGCGAAAGGATTGGCGTGGGCGGTTTCAGTTTCGGCGCGTCCGTCGCCATGTGGACGGCCTATCACAGCGATCTCATCGCCGCCGCGTCCCTGGCGACGCCGACCATGACCGCGAGCTATTATTGGCAACGGGCCCTCAAGGGAGATGCGTTCAAAGAGAATCTGAAACGGGTCTGGGGGCTTGGCGCGCCCGACGAGACGCCCGTGCAATGGCGGCGCATCTCCCCGAGCCGCAATTTAAACCGCTTGCGCTTCCCGCTGTTGATGCAACTGGCCGAGCAGGAATATTTGGTGGCGCCGGAATATTTTGTCCCTCTTATGGAATCCGGCGCGCCTGTTGAGGTCCACGTCTTTCCCGATGCGCCCCATTACAAAATTCAGCCGCGCCGCCGTCTCGCCATCTATCAGCGCAATCTGGACTGGTTCCGGTTCTGGCTTCTGGGCGAGGAAGCAGGGGGCGCCCGCGCCGCGCAGTTCGAGCGCTGGCGGAAACTGAAAGAGGGGGCGCAGTCGAGCGGCATTCGCAGCGAAGGCGATGCGAATGGTCAAACGTCAAAGGATTGATTGAATCCATCCTTCGACGGCGGCGAGCGTCACGAGCTGAGCGAAATTCGCATCGCGCGACAGACCGGCTTCGCCCATTCGGTTCGCTACGGCATCCCGGTCCACAATGCCCTCGCGCGCAAGCCGGCCCTCCATTAGCAACATTTCAATCTCAGATTTGTTCGCGCGATAGATGGCCGCGATCAGGCCGGTCAGGTCTCCCTTGGTCCGCCGCGATAGAGTTTCGCTGGGAAGCAAATCTTCGAATGCATCGCGCGCCACGGCCCGGTTGCGGCTGCTCTTCACCCACATCCATGTGGGAATCGTTAGGCACGTCTCGATGACGGGCAGCGAGAGCAAGGGATAACACAGCGCGGCTGGCAGGCGCCGGTCGCCGCCGTCGCTGATGGCGACGGCGCTCGCGATCGACGCCGTCTGTTCGAGCTTGCCCGGGAGCGCTTCATGCGGCGCGTCGAACCACGGATGGGCTGGCGGCGCGATAGATGCAGCGTCACGCGTCAGAAATGCGTCGTTGCAGGGCCACAATTTCGGTCTCGCCCAATACGCCTTTCGAACCGCATATCGGGACGCGCGCCAGACGCTGGCCCGATGCAGCCTTGCGACGTCCCTCGCGGCTGCGAAGAACCGAAATCCTGGACCGAACGCACGCAAGGCGTCCGCTGCGGGCGCGGCGGTCGTCAGGTAACAAAACACATTGTCCCCCCCGCCGCCCGAAAAGAGCCGGTCTGCGCCCGTATCGTCGATGACGCCAGAAAGAGCGGCGTCGATCACCGCTCGCCAGGGCGCGCCGCTTGGGATCGGCGTCCGGGGCAGCCCTTGTGGTACAAGGGGCGAGTCGCTCGCGTCGAGATGGAGCTCGCGCAATGGAACGTCCAAATGCCTTGCCACAAGTCGCGCATGGCGCCGTTCGTCGCCGGAAGCATCGCTTGTCGCGAATGTGACGCACGAATACGCGGCGCGCTTTTGGCTGAGACATGCGGCGATGATCGAGGAATCGAGGCCGCCGGAAAGCTGGAGCAAAACCGGCTGCGACTGCGCCGCCCATGCGCCGACGCATTCGAGGGTGACGTTGCGAAGTTCTCGTACGGCGTCTGCATAATCGCTTATTCGACGCGCCTTGCCGGCATGCGACCATGGACTCCACGCGCTCTCCAGGGAAGGCGGCTGGCCGAGGGTCAAACGCAGCCGCATGCCCGGAAGCAGCCGGTCGACCCCAGCGAGACATGTCCGCCTCGCAGGAAGATGAGGAAAAGCGAGATAGTGCGCAACCCCGGTCCAGTCGATCGCCGGCATGTCGAGACCGGCTTCTATGGCGATCTCAAGATCCGAAAAGACCCAAGTCGAATCATGGCGCCGCGCTGTGAAACAGGGAGCCATGCCGGAAGGATCGCGCGTAATGTCGACCGTACTTGCCTCTTCATCCACGCGAAACTCGATGAAGCCGCCCCACGGGCCTGCTTCGGCGCAGCCACTATTATGGAAAACTTCCAGCGAGCCCCGTCCGGACGTCCCGGGGCGCCATGGCGGGAACGCGGCGCCGATCATAACGCCCAAGCCGTCGTCCGTTCGGGCTGATGCGGCGTCTTGATGCGCCAGGACGCAAAGCCGCCCATGCTGCAACACGACGCGGAACCCAAGGCGTCGCTTAGCCTCGGTCATCGCCGCGAATCCGGCTGCCGGGGGAACGCGATCTGAAACGATCGCAAGAAACTGGTTATGGGTCATGCCGTGAGGATCGGCGTGAACGAACCGGCGTAGTCGACCGCTTCGTTCAGCAACGCTTCGCGCGTTTGAACCCAACAATGGGCGCCAGAGGGAGCCATGCGAACGCCGATCACCAGATCGGCCACTACGCCTTGGTTGTAGAGATAATCTAGCAACGCCAAAGAATCGGGCAGGCAATTTGGCGGCGCCGGGAACAGGCAGCGCGCCGCCTGAAATTCCGCAGCTCGCGCTTCGATGAATGAATGGCGCGCGTCGCCTGTATGGCGCTTCCTTGCGCGAAGCTCGTCGATGATTCGCGCAAAGCCGTCGCGCTGCAATCGTCTCCGGCTGCGGACCAGACAGATCGCGGTTTTCACTGTTGCGGCGAGTCCCGCTCGGCGATCGGCGAACCATCCTTCAATAACGCTTCGGCCGGGTGAGACGATCCGGGGCGGCGAAGGGATATTAGGCCCTCCGCCTTCCGGTTCGAGAATGCCGGCGCTCAAGAGACGGTCAATGGAGTCGCGAGACAGATCGCGGCCAGCAACAAGTTCCTTGAATGCTGCTTCCAGCGACCCTTGAATCGTGAAGTAGCGATCGCGAGTGACGTCTAGAAAAACCGGTCTTTCGTTAACAAAGCAGAATGCGAGACCGGCGCGAAGAGGATGAGCCATGATTTCACACCGACCTATTCGGAATTCCGGGCGCCCGCGCGCTGCGCCCGGTACGCGAACACTCAGTCGGCGGAAAGCTCGTCCGCCGGCGGACGCGACTGGAAGTCCTCGACCGACACGAGATGAGGAATGCCTTTCGTTTCCTCGCTCGCGACGCCGAGATCGATGATGTCGTCGTCATGCGTTTCGATTTTCTTCATGACTTTGCTCCTATCGGTTGCGCCATGGGGATCATGGCGGAGTGGAGTCTAGAAGCGGGGCGCTGCTATCCCTAAGCAATTGTGAGAAAATCATCAGAATATTGTGATTGGAATTCAGCAAGATGACGCTCATCTAAAAAATTATCCGGAAATATTCTCCGTACAGGGTGTTTTATGCACGCTCGCCTGCCGGTCGAGCGGCAGCAGCAGGGCGAGGATCGCCCTGCTGCATCTTCGCAAGCAATTCGGATGCAAGGCGGATGCGGCGGCGATGATATGCGCCGATGAGCCGGTCGAGTTCTGTTAAATCGAACGCCTCATAGACCCGTAGAATTCTACGCAACTCGGCCGCTCCATTAACTATCACTCCGCTTTCGTGAACGCGAACCGGCCTCAGCCGAAGCGCGATGTCGTCCAGCGCAGCGCAAAGCTGAGTATTGGCGCAGAGCTGCATAATGTCTCGAAACGCCGCCTCGGTGCGCTGCTCAATCGCTCCGTCAGCGCGGGCGCGACTGATGGGAGCGGACTTTGGCGGCGGCCGCACATTGGCCGCCCTGGCGATGGCGAACCCGAGAAGTGCAGCGCTGGAATCATAAAGTTCGCGCACATACTGCTCGGAAAGGATCGGCGCAAAAAAGCCTTCGTTGGAGTGCGATACGAGAAGTCCTGCGCCGACCAGCCGATTAAGCGCATTGCGCACGGGGGTCGGACTGACGCCATCGGCAGCAGCGATCTCATTTACGTCGATCCGCGCGCCGGGTGAAAACGCACCGGCGAGCACACGTTCCATCAACGTGCGGTACATGCTTTCCGTTATCGAGACTCGCCCGGCCATCGGCTTCGTTGTGATTCGTTCGCCTGCAATCAAGCGCAGCAGCGTTAATCGAAAGCGGCGTTGCTCGTTTGCACATTTGCGCGCACACGGGAACGGCTACGCGTGCGCGGGTCCTGTGTATGCTTCAATGTTAGAGTTAACCAGAAATATGTAATTGCGCTTCCAGATTCTACCTGAGATTGTTACTCTCTGAGATTAATAGACTCCGTCGAAATACTTTTCGTCAATTTTAGAATTAGCTCGATTACGCTTATCCATTGGTTCGATAGCCGTTCAGAGCGAGTCGGGAAGGAGAGGGCAATCGATGACCGGCCTGAACGCCGTCCAGGCGTTTGTCGACAAATCTCGGACCCTCGGCAGCCCATCGGAGCTACGCGGACTTTTGGCTGACATCACGACCGAAATGGGATTCGACTATTTCGCGCTCATTCACCATGTCGACCTCAGCGGCTATAGCGAAGCCTTGACGCATATGGAGGAAGGCGAACTCGTCGCGCTCGGCACCTATCCCGAAAGCTGGATCGAACGCTATATCGCCGACAATATCGTCGCCAACGATCCGGTCCTGTTGGCGAGCCAGCGCACCAATGTCGGGTTCTGCTGGTCGGAAATACCAACGCTCATTCCGGTGACCGAGGCGCATCGCGAAATTCGCGAGCGCACCGTCAAGGCAGGAATCGATGATGGATACACGGTTCCCGCTCATGTGCCGGGCGAAGCGAACGGAAGCTGCAACTTTGCAATGGCTGCCGGACGCGCCTTGCCGCATGACAATCTCAAAATGGCGCAGCTCATCGGCGGATTCGCATTTCAGGCGGCGCGTGCAATGGTGTTCAACGCCTTTCCCGAAGCAAAGCGTCCCATTAAAGGGCCATTGACGCAACGCCAGCTCGAATGCGTGCTATTCGCCGCGCGGGGCAAGTCGAATTGGGAAATCGGCAAGATATTGGGCATATCGGAAGGCACAGTGAAACGGCATATCGAAGACGCGCGCGCCCATTACGAGGTCGGCAGCCGCATGCAGGTCGTCATGCGCGCGCTCTTCGAAGGACAGATCGGACTCGTCGACGCGCTTCGATAGTCCGGTCAATGTGCCGAAAGGCACAATGACTTGAAGGCGAGATCGGGGAACCCTCCACGCAGCAAAACGTGGAGGGCTCATGCTTCGCCTCATCGACCGGCGCAATATCGAAGAGTTTCCAGATCTCGTGCGATCGATGCATCGCGACCGCAAGCGGCTCTTCGTCGACATCTTCCGTTGGGACCTCTCGCATAAGAATGGCGAGGAGCGCGACGCCTTCGACGACGATGACGCTTTATACCTGGTCCTTTCCGACGATACGGACCGGCATGTCGCTTCAATACGATTCCTGCGCACGGACCGGCCGCATCTCCTCGACTCTGTGTTCCCCGAACTCTGCGACGCCGCCATTCCGCGAGGCCCCGATATTCGAGAGATCACGCGGCTCTGCCTGCCGCTGCGCAAGAGGGACCGCATCGCAGCGCGCAATATCCTGGCGCGCGGCATTATCGATTATGCGGCAATTGCGGGCGTCACAAGCTACACCGCTGTCTGCCATATGGCCTTCCTGTCGGAGCTTCTCTCCGCGGGCTGGCGCTGCACGCCGCTTGGGCAGCCGGAGTCAATCAATGGCGCGCCAGCCGGCGCCGTTCAGATCCACATGGACGACGACACGGCGGGCCTGCTCGCCGAGAACTGGCGGTGTCCGAAAGCGGCGCCGCGCCTTTCAAATCACCAATCGGAACTTGCCGCCTAAACAATCGGAGACATTCTCATGCAGACTATCACCAACAGACAAACGTTCGATTCGACGGATATCGATGGCGACGCGCTCGCAAGCCGGCTCCTCGCGGACGGTTACGTCATTGCGCCGGCGCTCCTCGATCCGGCGTCGATCGACCGGCTTTGCGGCGAACTCGATCCGCATTTCGAGGCGGCTTCCTTCGGCCGGGGCATGTTCTACGGCGCCGAGACGAAACGCTTCGGCGCCGTGCTGAGGCGTTCGCGCGAGGCGCAAGAAATCGTCATGCATCCGTCAGTCTTGCACGTCGTAGAAAGTGTCATCGGCGCATGGTGCCAGTGCCTTCAGCTCAACCTGACCCAGGCGATCGAGATTCACCCGGGCGCGCCCGTACAAGCCCCGCATCGCGACCAGGACATGTGGGCCGGTCCCAAGGGCGCCATGCAATACATGGTCAACGTGATGTGGGCGCTCGATGATTTCACAAACGAGAACGGCGCGACAAGGCTTTGGCCGAAGAGCCATCTCGCTAACCCGGAAGAAATGCTCCCTGATGAAGACGCCGTTTCTGCGGTGATGCCGAGAGGCTCGGCGCTGTTCTTTCTCGGCTCGACCCTGCATTCCGGCGGCGCCAACCGGAGCGCAAAGCCGCGCCGCGGACTCATCATGTCCTACTGTCTCGGCTGGCTGAAGCCCTGGGAAAACCAGTGGCTCGCCTATCCGCCGCACATCGCGCGGTCGTTTCCGCCAGATGTCGCGGCGCTCGCCGGCTACCGCCAGCACCTGCCGAGCCTCGGCAATTATGAAGGCCAGTGCCCGAGCGTTCTTCTCACAGGCGATCGGGCGCCGGAACATCTCCCGTTCACCGATGCGCTGAAAGACGAGCATTACGAGTTGATGCGCCAGTATTACGATGGCCTCGCCGCCCGCGAACACGAAGCCGCAAACGGAGGCCGCGATGACAGCGGCGTATCGCTGGCGGCGAAATGAACTCATCGACTTCGCGGGCGCGAAGCCGTCGCCGGGCTTCATGCTTTGCAGTCGCTTGAGCGCCGGCGGCGTCACTGTCAGCCGCGGCCGTCTTGCGGCGAATGACGGCGTCGAAATCGGATCCGCTCAGCTCGTCGTCGCCGTGATCGAAAGCGACGCTTTCGAGCTAGAATGGCGTCCGAATGGAGACGATCAATCACGCCGCCACTGGCTGCTGCCGAACTCGGCGCAGATCGTTCCGGCCGGCATGCCTTGTCATTCGCAGTGGAACGCCAGACCGACGCTGTTCACTGTCGCATTCGAGCCTGCGCTCATCGAAACGCTGCTGCGCGAAACCGGTATTCGCGAAGAGGACGCCATTCGTGCGCGGTTCGGCATGCGCGATCCCGATATCGACTCGCTCATTGCAAAGCTGCGCCTCGAACTCCAGTTCGGCGGCTGGTCGGGGCCACCTTATCTTGAATCGTTGGGCGTCGTTCTCGCGGTGCACATTCTCCGCAACTACGCCGGCGCAAGGTCCAGCCGCACAACTGACGGCGGTCTTGATATCCGGCGCCTGCGCCGGGTCGTCGAATTCATCGAAGCTCATCTCGGCGAAGAATTGACTCAAACCGAACTCGCGCGCGTCGCAGAATTGAGCCCCCATCATTTCGCGAGCGCGTTCCGAACATCGGCGGGCGTTGCGCCGCATCGCTATCTCACCGAGCGCCGCATCGCCCGCGCCTGCGAACTCCTCGCCAGGTCAGAAGCCACGGTCACGACGGTCGCCCATGCGCTTGGTTTTTCAAGCCACGGTCATTTCTCGGAAAGTTTTCGCCGCTTCGTCGGCGTCACGCCGTCCGCGTACAAAGCAAAGAGCCGTTAGCGAATGGCAAGAGCGACGTCGCGCAAGGCGAATAAAGGAGCGTTCGAATGGCCGGGGAACCCATGATTGCAGCGCGAAACTGCGCAATTGTTCTCGTCGAAGAGCCGCTGGCGATAAGCGGCGGAGCAAACAGCGAAGTGTTGCAATGGTCCTTGGCCGCAGATCTCGCCGAGGCGATCGGGGCGCCGCTTCTCGACTTGCGGGGAGGCGCCGACTTTGTCGTCGACAGCGCCTTCATCGCCAAATTTGGCGAGTTGAAACGTCGTTCGCTCATTCTATTCGGCGCGCTCCTTGAAGGCGCAGTCACGCAAATTGCGCTGTCCATGCTGCTCGAAGGTTACGACGTCTATGTTTGCGCCGATCAGGTGAGAACGGCTGACGCGATGCGCGAAGACATATTTCTTGAACGCATCCGATATTGCGCCGGCCACGTCGTCACATTGCCGCAGATCCTGCTCGAACTTCTCTCCCGGGAAGAAAGCGACAAAAAGCGCCAGCCTTTGCTGGCCCTTTTGAATGCGGGCGTCCGCCGCTGAGGCGGCGCCGGGCCGGCGGGCTTCGCCCCAAGCCGAATAAAGCATTCGTCTCGATCCTGTCGGACGCTCATCCCTGACGCGGCCGGACCTTTGGTCCGGACAAGGACGGCGCGCCATGCGCGCCGGCTTTTTGATTCATTTCCCCAGGCAGTCGGGGTGGGCGGGCGGCGTGTCTGCCCGAGGGCGCCGGCCGCGCAAGGGGCCGGGGATTTTCTCGTCTTGAGGTGGAGAGGCTTCCTACCTGGTGCCCCTTGCGCGCCCGGCTCTGACCCTCGGGCTGACCCTTCTTTCCGCCGCCCACCCCGCCTGCCGGGGAAATTGCGCGGGGCGGAGAGCAAAGGAGGCGAGCTATGTGCGAACAGCAACAGACGAATGAGCAAGACGCGGGCGCGGCGCCGGCGGATCGGGACGCGCCGCGCATCTATGTGGCGTGTCTCGCCAGCTACAATGCCGGAATTCTGCACGGGCGCTGGATCGATGTGACGGACCCGGACGAAATCCGGGAGCGGGTTGCGGCGATGCTTGCCGCAAGCCCGGAACCCGGCGCCGAGGAATGGGCGATCCACGATTACGAGGGATTTAACGGCGCCGAGATTTCCGAATATGCAGGCTTCGAGTCCGTCTGCGACTTGGCGGCGTTCATCGAGGAGCATGGCGAGCTCGCCGGAAAGCTTGTCGCGCATTTCTGCGGCGACTTGGACGAGGCGCGCGCCGCCATGGAGGACTATGCGGGCGAATATAAGAGCCTCGAAGATTTCGCCTATGAGTTCACCGAACAAACGGGCGTGAAAATTCCCGAGAGCCTTGAGCATTATATCGACTATGAAGCCATGGGCCGTGACATCGAACTCAATGGCGAAATCTTCACCGTTGAGACGGGCTTTGAAGAAGTCCACATCTTCTGGTCGCGGTGATCGCCATGACCTTCACCGAAAAATTCGACAGCTTTGTCTGCGAGGGCGACAGCATCGCTTGCGAAGCGGACGGCTTCGAGATCGCCGCGCGCGTCGTCCGCGACGACTGCCCAGACGCGCCCGATAAGCGCCAGGACGGCTTCTGGCCCTCGGAATATATCGGCGATCCCGGATTCATCGGCCCCGGCCCCAACTGGCGCCAGCGTCTCGCCGAGTCGCGAGCCGAAGCCGAAGCAATTATGGCCGCATGGCGCAATGACGAATGGTTCTATTGCGGCGTCGTTCTTTCCGTTTCGCGCGAAGGCGTAACCCTCGCTGGCCACGCCGCGAGCCTGTGGGGCGTCGAGGCGAATTATCCGGGTTCCGATAATTCCTATCTCACGGAAGTCGCGAACGAACTTTTGCCCGAAGCCCTTGACGCAGCCCGCGCCGCGCTCGCGCGGCTTTGCGCCGGACATCCGCTGACAGAAGCGCGCGGCTGACGCCGCGCGCCTTCTCGACTTCACCAACCAAGCCAAGGAGGCAACCCATGAGCCGCTACCCGTTGAAATATCTTCCCATCGACGAGATGCACGTCTCGAAACTCAATATGCGCCACGGGCGAAAGCCGCCCAACACGGACGACATCTACCCTTCCGTTTTGAAATCCGGCGTCCTGAAACCCTTGGCTGTCCGCCGCGAAGGCGAGGGGTGGGGCGTCGTCGCCGGACGGCGGCGCCTCTTCGCGCTTCGCCGCAAGGAGAAAGAGACGGGAAAGCGCCAAGAGGCGCCATGCGTCATCATGGCGCCGGGCGATGACGCCGCCGCCGTCGAGGCCTCGATCATCGAGAATGTCGGCGTCGAGCCTCCGACCGAAATGCAGCAATATGAAGCCTTCGCGCGCCTCGCCAAAAAGGGGCGATCCGTTCCCGAGATCGCCGATTATTTCGGCGTCGATGAGCGCGACGTGAAGCGCATCTTGGCGCTCGCGAATTTGAGCGAGGGCGTTCGCAAGCTCTATGCGGCGGAGGAGATCGATGCATCGACGATACGTGCATTGACCCTCGCGACGAAGGCTCGCCAAGAAGAATGGTTGCGCCTTTACCGCGACGATGAAACCCAAGCCCCCATGGGCCGCCAGTGCCGGGCATGGGTGGCGGGCGGCGCCGCGATCACCACCGACAAGGCGCTGTTCGATCTGGCCGCTTATGAAGGCGAGATCGCCAACGACCTGTTCGGCGATTTCGGGGTCTTCGCGTCGGCGGACAAGTTCTGGGAAGCGCAATCCCGCGCGATTTCGGAACGGATTGACGCCTTTCGCGATAAAGGCTGGCGTGACGTGACCGTCTTGGAGCGCGGCGCGTTCTTCCATTCATGGGATTACGAAAAGCGCTCCCGCGCGAAGGGCGGGCGCGTCTTCGTCGAAATCCGCCATGACGGGACCGTGACCTTTCACGAGGGCTATGTGACGAGCGCCGAGGCGCGGAAACTCAAAAATGGGAAAGCGGGCGAAGCGGAAGCCGATGCGCCACAGGCCGTTCGCCCGGAAATGTCCAGTCCCATAGCGGATTACGTCGCGCTGTACCGCCACGCAGCGGCGCGCGCCGAACTTGTCGCCAAGCCCGGCGTCGCGATGCGCTTGATGATCGCCCACGCCGTCGCCGGATCGGCGCTTTGGCAGGTGCGCGCGCACCAGCCCCGCGCAAGGGAAACGACCCGTGAAAGCGTCGAAGCGAGCGCGGCGGCGGCGCGCTTCGAAGAGCGCCGCGTCGCGGTCGCGGAATTGTTCTCCGCCGATGGCGTCAGTTTTGAAGGCGTCGATCAGAACGGCGACGATTGGCGGCTTTGTGAAGTGCTCGCGGCGCTGTTGAAGATGACTGACGGCCAAGTCATGGGCGTCGCCGCCTTTGTCATGGGCGAAACGCTGGAAGCCGGTTCCGCGACCGTGGAAGCGGCGCTCCATGTGACCGGCGCAAAGCTCGGGGCGTGGTGGACGCCGGACGAAGCCTTTTTCGAGCTCTTGCGCGACAAGCGCGCGATCAACGCCATGGTCGCGAGCCTAGCAGGCGCCACAACCGCGAAATCCGTGCTCACCGACACGGCGAAAGCGCAAAAAGCCGTGATCCGGGACCGGCTCAATCTCGGCGGCGAAGACGCCCGTGAGCGTTGGCTTCCCGCGTGGATGGCGACGCCGCCCCGCCGCCTTGTGGACGGCGCAGCCTGTCCGCCCGCCGATCAATGGGCCCGGATCGCGGGCCTGTTCGAGGCGAGCGAAGCGCCCGCGCCCGCCATCGAGGCCGCCTGATCAGAACCAGCGCCGCCGGACGTTTCGCCTCCGGCCAGCGGCGTTGTGGCCGCCCGGCAATTCGACTGCCGGGCGGTTTTTTCGGTCGCAAATTCACGGGGACGCGCCGACTTCCCACGAGCTTCATCATGCGCGCGCCTTGGCGCCTTTCGCCCGTTCACGGGAGCATCCGAACGCGTCCGGTCATTCATCTCCTGTTCGCTTCGGTTTTGCTCCGGCGCCCATGCCCCGCCCGCGCCTTTCACGGACCTGGACGAGGCGCGCCGCCGCTGAAACCGGCGCCCGCAAAAAAATTTCCCCGGCGTCTTCGCCGCCTTCCTCGCGACGCAAATTTTTTGGGGGCGCCGGTGCTCCGCTGTCGCTTCGCCCCGCTTGAGTCTTTCATTGATTTACCGATTGGGTTCAGCAGCGGCGCGCATCCCGTCCTTCGGTCCGGCGTCGGCGGGGCATGGGGCCCCGGAGACGAAACCAAATGGAGATGAAGAGATGGCCAACGCACTTGGATATGTGAACGAAACCGAAGCGGGCTTTGAAGGCACGCTCGCGATGATGAACCTCTCGGCGCCGATCCGCATCGTGAAGAATGCGGAGAAGGAAACCGACGCGCAGCCCGACTACCGGGTCTACGCCGGACGCCGGGGCGCCGATATCGGCGGCGGCTGGATCAGGACCGCGAAGTCTTCGGGGCGCGACTATGTCTCGCTCACTCTCGCGGACCCGGCTTTCGGCCGCAAAATCTACGCGAATCTCGCGCCCGTCAAAGACGGCGAGGGCCGCCATGTCATTCTCTGGAACGCCAGAGACTGACACTTCCGGCGGACAGTTAATTCAGCCGCTGACGAGATCGCCCGGATCCAACGATCCGGGCGATTTTTTGCGCCTTCGGGCGTCCGGTTGGCCCGGATTTTGAAACCCATTTGATCGTTTTCGGGCGATGTCGGCGGATCGCCGGCATCGCGAACCGCTGTCCTCTGGTCTGTCTTCAAGGGAGGGAGAGGCAAGCCATGCGGGGGTCCTGGCGCGTCAATATCGAGGCGTATGATCGCCTCCTGTCACTGCCGGGTCCGGGGTGGGCCTGGGAGTTCCAGCGCCGCGATCCGGCCCTTAAAGCCGCGCGGCGGCGCACGGGCGCCGTCCGTCCGGCGGTGGTGAAACGCGCGGACGGATCGACCATCTGTCGGCTAAATCAACGCTGCCATGTAGCGGAGGGGTTCGGGCTGCACTTTATTCCGGACCCGGCGCTTTCTGCATTCGAAGCGGCGCTATTCTGGCTGCCGGATGTCATGCGAGCGAGCTTCGATGCAGTGGCGGAGCCATGGGCCGCCGCACCGAAACGCGGACCGTATCTCAGCTGGACCGAACTCCCGGGAGAAAAATTCTTCCTGATCTCGCCCGGGCGGCGCGACAAGCTCGTCATCCGCGCTCCCTATTATGTCGCGCAACTCGCGCTCGATGCAGACGGCGCGCCGGTCCCGCAGTCGGCGTGTTTTTCGTTAATGTTGCGTGCAAATCATCTCGCGGCGGAAAACTTGCGCCATCTGGAGGAATTCGGGCGGATTTGCGGAGGTTTGCCCGCACGCCAAAAACCGCCGCGCGGGGCCGCTCCCGACAGGCTGCGTGACGCGCTGATCGCGCTCGACGGCGAGCTTGCAGGCGTCCCGCGAAGACGCATCGCCGAAGCGATTTTCGGCGCGGAGCAGGTTTGCGGGGGCTGGGACGACGGCGATGAAAGCTACAAGAAACGCGCCAAACGCCTCGTCGAAAAGGGCCTTGAATTGATGCGCGGCGGCTACAGGCGCCTGCTTTAGAAAGGACGTTTTCTGACAATTCAGATCGTCCCTGCCGCGATCGCCGCTTTGCCTGCAAGAATTTCAGCATCGATATGCGCTGAAGCAAGGAGAGCGATGATGACGCAGGAAGACGGCAAGGACGATGAAGTCGATAAAGCACGGTGCAAATTTTTGAGCGTCGCCGAAGCGGCGGATTATCTCGGGCTTAAACGTTCGACCCTCGATCACTATCGCTGGGTCGGCGGCGGGCCGCGCTATCGCAAACATGGCGGAAGGGTCAAATATCTGGAGAGCGACCTCGATGCCTGGTCCGAAAGCCGTCAGTTTCAGGACACCGCGACGAGGGTGCGGTGAAGGGGGCGGCCCTTGCAATCGCGATCGCCGCCGCCGCCGGGATGGCGGCGGTTGCGGCCTTCCCCCCAGGCGCGACTGTGATCTGGAATCGCACCGAAAGCGCGCCGAAAGGCCTCTATCTCATTACGAAATCCGAAATAAAAACCGGAGATTGGGCCGCGCTTTCGGGAGAGTCAGAGACCGTGAAATGGATCGCCGAGAACGGCTATCTCGAGGAAGGCTGGCCGATCATCAAACGCGTCGCCGCGTCGGAAGGCGATGAAATCTGCCGCACCGAAGAGAAAGTGTTCATCAACGAAACCCTATCTGCGATTGCGCTTGACGCTGACAGCGCAGGCGGAAAACTTCCGCGGTGGGAGGAGTGCATTACGCTTCAGGCGGATCAGGTTTTTCTTATTAACAATCATCCGCGCTCGCTGGACGGACGTTACTTCGGCGCGGAAAACCGGAAAAATTTGTTAGGCCGCGCGCGCCTCCTCTTCCGCGTGGATTGAAGCTCTGCATAGAGAGCGTTCCAAATGAATTGAAAGCGTTGCAAAGGGATCGATAAGCGCCCCCGGAGGGCAAGATGAAAGCACCGGCGCCAAGAGGCGCCTAAGTGATTGTCTGCACATCTGGAATTCGGCGCCATGCTGATAACCTTGTGGCGCTGCGACTCGAAGAAGCGGTTGATTCCGGGAGAGAATTGATGGCGTCATCATTTCCTGCAATGTTTTAGATGAACGACGAGTTCAAGCCCCGGCTCGGCCGGCCCGGCGATCGCGGCAGGTCCGCCGCGAAACGCTACGGCGCCCGCATAAAACGCGCCGCCAAGCGTCTCGCCAAACCGAAACGAAAGACCCGGTTTTCCGGCGAACGCATCGGGCGCGGAAGCGCCGCCGCGCGCATGGCGCAGATGCGCGGCACCCCTTTCGCGAAATTCCGGATGCGGCGCGTCATCGTCAAGACGCATATCGCGCGGGCAGGGAAAGGCATCGGCCGTGCGGCCTTCCGCGCCCATGTCAAATACATCCAGCGCGACGGCGTAGAACGCAATGGTGACGGCGGCGAACTCTATAACCGCGACCGGGAAAAGTTTGACGAAAATGACTTCCTCGCGCGGTCGGAACATGACCCGCACCAGTTCCGCATCATCCTCTCGCCCGAAGACGGCGAGAAGTTCGGCGACCTCAAGGTCTATACGCGCGAGGTGATGGCTGGGGCCGAGAAGGATCTCGGAACAAGGCTCGATTGGGTCGCGGTCGATCACTGGAACACCGGCCATCCCCATACCCATGTCGTCATCCGCGGCAGGGACGCGCACGGTCGTGATCTTGTTATCGCGCGGGACTATCTGACCCGCGGTCTTCGAGCGCGGGCGCAGGAGATCGCGCTCGAACGGCTCGGGCCTCGCCGCGATCTTGAAATCGCGAGCGCCCGGGCGCGCGAGGTTGAGGCGGAACGCTTTACGAGCATCGACCGGGAGCTTGCATCGCTCGCGCGCGGCGGCGTGCTCGATATCGCGCCTGCCTCCGGCGCCGCCGGACAGTTCGAGCGAACCCTGCGCCTGCGGCGCCTGAAAATGCTCGAAAGCCTTGGACTTGCGGTGATGGAAGGCGCTGCGAAATGGCGCCTCGTCAGTGGCTGGGAAGAACGTTTGCGCAAAAAGGCGATGGAACGCGATATCATCCGCTCCATAGCAGCGGCGGCCGGCAAAGAGGTCGCGGCGCGCGATGTCGCGATATACGGTGACGGCGCGCCGGCGAAACTCGTCGCCCGCGTCGCCGCAAGCGCGCCCGACGATGAAATGCGCGACACGAGATTTCTGATTGTGGAGGCAGGCGAAGGAAAATTCTGGCGCGTTTCCGCCGGAGCGCTTCCGCCCGGCGCGCTGCCCCCGAAAGGCGCCATTGTCGAATTGCGAAAGCGCGAAGCGAAACCGCTTGCATCCGACCGGACTATCGCGCGCATCGCGGCGCTCAATCGCGGAATTTACTCAAGCGCGCTGCACGAAGCGGACGATCCGTCCGCCAGCAGTGTTTTCATCGAAGCGCACAAACGGCGGCTCGAAGCGCTCCGCCGCGCCGAACTTGTCATGCGCGAAGCGGACGGGTCATGGCGCATCGGCGAAGATTATCTGCGAGACGCGGCGCGCCATGAAGCCGTCCGCAGCGGCGGCGCGTATGTGGTCGTCAAATCCTGGATCGATATTGACGCCCAGATCACTGCCCGCGCGCCGGTCTGGCTCGACGACGCCGACGAGAAGGAGTTCGGTGAAGCCGGATTGGGCGCCGACATCGTCGCCGCGCGCGCAAGACGCGCGGCGTTTTTGAAATGGGAAGGCCTGTGGTCCGAGGAAGCCGGCGGGATCACGCCAGAAGTAAGAGAAAAGCTCGCGGCTGAAGAGCTAGAGAGCGCCGCGGCGAGAGAAGCGCGACGGACCGGCAAGGCTTATCGCGCCGTGACGGCGAGTGTTCCGTTCGAGGGCGTCTATGAGAGGCCGGTCGATCTCAGTCAGGGACGTTTCGCGCTTGTCGCCCGGGCGAAGGAGTTCACGCTTGTTCCCTGGCGGCCGGAGTTGGAGCGCGTTCGGGGACAGGCGATAGTCTTGCATCGGACGCGGAGCGGAATTGGCTGGCGGATCGGCGCTGGGCGAGGGATTAGCCGGTAACTGCGAGCGTCGCGGAGAGGGTTTTGCGAGATGTTGCAAGTTTCCTGACTAGGATGCCGTCGATCGTTATCCGATCATGGCGCCATGACGCCAACGAAATTACTGATCGGACAGTTCCTCATCGTCGCGATAATTATCGCAGGCGCGCTCTGGGCCGCGACCCAATGGACCGCTTACGAATTGGGGTTTCAGCCACGCCTCGGCGCGCCATGGTTCACACTGTTCGATACGCCAGTCTATAAACCATGGCGGCTATTCCAATGGTGGTATGCCTACGAGGCTTACGCGCCGGAAGTCTTCAACCGCGCAGGTATCATGACGGCCGGCGGCGGCTTTCTTGGCGCAGCGGCTGCGATCGCGGGATCGCTCTGGCGAGCACGCGCACAGAAATTCGTAACGACCTACGGCTCTGCGCGCTGGGCGAAAACGCGTGATGTCGAGGAAGCGGGCCTTTTGAAACCGGACGGCGTATTTCTTGGGCGCTGGAAATCCGACTATCTGCGACATGACGGGCCAGAACATGTCATGGCCTTTGCGCCGACGCGCTCCGGCAAGGGCGTCGGACTCGTGGTGCCGACCTTGCTGTCCTGGACTGAAAGCGCCGTTATTCACGATATCAAGGGCGAGAACTGGACGCTGACTGCGGGTTGGCGCTCGCGATTTTCTCATTGTCTTTTGTTCGATCCGACGAATCCATCGTCAGCGCGGTATAATCCCTTGCTGGAAGTGCGCCGCGGCGAAAACGAAGTGCGCGACGTTCAGAATATCGCAGATGTACTTGTCGATCCCGAAGGCTCGCTCGAACGCCGGAACCATTGGGAGAAGACCGGCCACGCGCTGCTTGTGGGCGTCATTCTCCATGTCCTCTATGCGGGATCAGAGAAGACGCTCGCCGGATGCGCAGTGTTTCTCTCCGATCCGCACCGCAGTTTCGAGACGACCCTGAAATTGATGATGTCGACAAACCATATCGGGACCGATGCGGCGCCGCGCGCGCATCCCGTGGTCGCGCAAGCGGCGCGCGAATTGCTGAACAAATCGGAGAATGAACGCTCGGGCGTTCTCTCGACGGCGATGAGCTTTCTCGGGCTTTATCGCGATCCCGTTGTCGCACACGTTACGGCTGCGAGTGACTGGCGCATCGCGGATCTCATCGAAAGCGACCGACCTGCCTCGCTCTTTCTTGTCGTGCCGCCATCCGATATCTCCCGGACGAAGCCGCTGGTGCGGCTCATCCTCAATCAGATCGGCCGGCGCCTCACGGAGACCCTTCCCGGCGAAAAGGGGAGGCGGCGCGTCCTGATGATGCTCGACGAGTTCCCGGCGCTCGGCCGGCTCGATTTCTTCGAGTCGGCGCTCGCCTTCATGGCGGGCTACGGCGTGCGCGCTTTTTTGATCGCGCAATCTCTAAATCAGATCGAGAAATCTTACGGACTGAACAATTCGATCCTCGACAATTGCCATGTGCGCGTTGCGTTCGCCACCAATGACGAGCGGACAGCGAAGCGTATTTCGGATGCGCTCGGGACTGCGACGGAGCAACGCGCGCAACGCAACTATGCGGGTCATCGTCTCGCGCCGTGGTTGTCGCATGTCATGGTGTCGAGTCAGGAGACGCAGCGCGCCCTCATCACGCCCGGCGAAGTCATGCAATTGCCGCCCGATGACGCCGTAGTCATGATCTCCGGCGCGCCGCCTATCAAGGCGAAGAAGCTTCGCTATTACGAGGATGCGAATTTCACCGAACGAACCGGCGCGCCGCCGTCGGCGCCAATGCTGCCGGCTTCGCGTCCTGACGATTGGGCGTCAGATTGCCGGAGAACAGGCCGGCGTCTTGCGAATGACGATGCGGCGCTTCCGTCAGGCAGCGATGAGGGCGGCCGGGAGCCGCAGCTCACGCCCGGCCTGGAGGACGCCGAAAGGAAAATTGACGGCGAAGATGAAAAGTCTGACCGGGAATTGTCGGAAGAAGATTTTGCCGATAGCGCTGGCGATCACGCCCGCAAGGAATCCGCGGAGCGCGTAAGACGCGCCGCCGCCCTTGATCGCGTGGACAAAAATTTGTTGCCGGACTTTTGAGCATGGTGAAGCGCCGCGTTCATGTAAGGTTAAGCGATCGCGTCTGGGCGGACCTAGACAATGCCGCGCAAGCCCCTCGCGTCACGCAATCCGCCATCGTCGAGGAGGCGCTGCGCTGCTATTTCGATCCCGACGCAAAAGCCGGGCGTGAAGCGGCCATCTTGGAGCGGCTCGACGCTATCGATCTGAGGCAAGGCGCTGTCGAGCGCGACACGGCGATCATCCTCGAAACGCTCGGACAATATGTGTTTTACTGGCTGACGCGCACCGACCCGCTGCCGGAAGGCGAGCGCGATATCGCCCATAATCTCGGCCGAAAGCGGTTCGACTATTTCATCGAGCAGGTCGCCGGCAAAATTATCGGCGATGACCTGCTTTCCGCCCGGATGCGCCCGGATGGGACTTCCCACGGTGAAGCGTGGCCAAAGGGCGAATCGTAATATCAATTGTGATGGCATTTATGGCGATAGTGCCATTATCATATCATAATTGATATTCTTTTTGAGTGTTTTACTTTGCCTTAAGCCCTTCCTTCGATATATCAATTGTGATATGAAATAGGCCAATATTCCTATTTTTCGATCAAAGGTGATATGATGAGAATCAATGCGCTGACCCCGGAACCGGCGATCCTGAAAGAGCTAGGCGAGCGTCTGGCGCGCATCCGTAAACAGCAGGGCCTTGCCCAGACCGGCCTCGCTGAAGAGGCCGGCATCGGCGTCGCCACGTTACGGCGGATTGAAGGGGGGCAGGACAGCCAGCTGGAATCCTGGCTGAAGATCCTGAAAGCCCTCAACATGACATCCGCCGTCGAGGCGCTGCTGCCGGAGAATTTCAATTCACCGATGGCTGAAGCGCGAGGCGCATCGCGCAAGCGGTCAAAGCTGTCCGAAGGATCGGCGGGAATCGTATGGGGGGATGAAACCTTGTGACGACGGCCACCGTCAAACTCTGGGGGACGGCGATCGGTTATGTCTCCATGGATGAGGGCGAGCAATTTGCGCGTTTCGAATATGATCCGGACTTTGCGCCATTCGGCATTGAACCGGCGCCGCTGCACATGCCCGTGCGTGCAGGACGTATTTATCAGTTCCGCGATCTCCATCCACGCTCCTTCCACGGCCTGCCCGGATTGCTCGCGGACAGTCTGCCCGACAAATATGGCAATCGTCTCATTGATATCTGGCTTGCCAAAACCGGGCGGCGCGCTGACCAGTTCAACGCGGTCGACCGGCTATGCTATACCGGGCGCCGGGGCATGGGCGCGCTCGAATATGAACCCAGTCTCGGCGCCGACACCGCGAAAGACAAACTCGTTGAGATCCAAGATTTGATCGAGCTCGCCTCCATGGCGTTTGCGGACAGGCAAACGCTCGATACGAAATTCGCAGCCGGCAAGGAAGAAAAAGCGCTGCTCGACATCCTGAGCGTCGGCACGTCAGCTGGCGGAGCCCGCGCGAAAGCTGTTATCGCCTTCGATCCTAATACAAAACAAGTCCGTTCAGGCCAGCTCGATCTTGCGCCCGGCTTCGAGCATTGGCTCATCAAATTCGACGGGGTCGCCTTCAGCGGCGATTGGGGCGTCGCCGATCCGGCCGGATATGGCTTGCTCGAATACAGCTATTACCTGATGGCGAAGGAATGCGGCATTGACATGACCGAGTGCCGGCTCTTCTCCGAGAACGGGCGCAACCACTTTATGACCCGCCGCTACGATCGCGATGAGAAGGGCGGCAAGAAATTCGTCCAGTCTTTCGCCGCGCTGGCGCATTTCGACTATTATGAGAGCGGCCAATACTCATACGAACAATTATTCATGACCATGCGCCAGCTCGACATCGCCAAAGCCGATGTCGAGGAGCAGTTCAGGCGCGTCATCTTCAATCTGGTCGGCTGCAATCAGGACGATCACGTCAAAAACTTCGCTTTCATCATGGATCGTAAAGGCGATTGGACCCTGACGCCCGCTTTCGATATGTGCCACGCCGAAGGCAGCGACTTCACGCGCTTTCATCAGCTCAGCATCAATGGAAAAACATCCGGCTTTACGAAAGCCGACCTCAAACATCTGGCGAAATACGCCGGCCTGCCGAACAACCGCGAGAAACTTATCCTAGAACAAACCGTCGGGGCGTTCGCTGGCTGGCGGGCGAAAGCGGAAGAATTAGGCGTCCCCAAACAAATCCAGGAACATGTCCTCCGCACGCTGCGTCTCGACTGGGCCTGAGGCCCCAAACCCATAAGACCTTCGATCAAGCCTGATTTCGGCCCGCGTAATTGCGGCTTTCCAGCCTATCGAATGCGGCGCATGACGCCGATGCTCGCTCTCGACTTGAAACCGTCGAGAACCCGAGCCCATGTCGCAATACGCCTCTCATTCAGAGACATCATGCCGCCGCCAGACCATGCTGCGCTCGGCCTTTCGCGGTGCCGTCGCGGCGGCGCTCGACGCCGATGATGTCATCGAAGTGCTCGCCAATCCCGACGGGTCGATCTGGATCGAGCGGGCAGGCTTAGGTCTTGCGCGCGAAGCTGAAACCCTCGACGCCGATGCGAGAGAACGCATTATCAGGCTTGTCGCGAATAGCGTCGGCGAGACTTGCGACCGCGCGAATCCCGTCATCTCGGCTGAACTCCCCGGCTCCGGCGAACGCTTCGAAGGGCTCCTGCCGCCGGTTTCCGAAGCGCCGTGTTTCGCAATCCGTAAACCGGCCGCCGCGCCCTATACGCTTGACGACTATGTGATGAGCGGCGCGCTGGCGCCGGCCGTCGCGGACGCGCTTCGGTCCTCACTCGGGAGCCGCGCCAATATCGTCATCGCCGGCGGCACGTCGTCGGGCAAGACCACGTTCACCAATGCGCTGCTCGCGGAAGCCGCCTTCGCCGAAGAGCGCATAGTCATTCTCGAAGACACGCGCGAACTCAAATGCGCAGCGAAGAATGCGGTTGCGCTGAGAACCCATGGAGAGGGTGCAAGCCTGTCGCGTCTCGTCCGGTCGACCATGCGCCTTCGCCCCGACCGCATCATAGTTGGCGAGGTGAGGGGGCCGGAAGCGCTCGATCTCTTAAAGGCGTGGAACACTGGTCATCCCGGCGGCGTCACGACGCTGCACGCAAATTCCGCGGAAGGCGCGCTATCGCGGCTTGAGCAGCTCGCCGCCGAAGCGACGGGCGCCTCGCCGCAACGTCTTATCGCCGAAGCGGTCGACGTCGTCGTCTTCATGTCGCGCCGCGACGGCGTGCGGCGCGTCGAGGACGCGCTGCGCGTCGCCGGTATCGACGGCGATTCTTACGCATTTGCCCCGCTCTGCGAACCCAGACTCGTTCCCGAACTCAAAGGAGAAACTCATGAAAGCCGTTAAGACGAACACTTTGATGCGCAAGGCGCTCGCCACTGGCGCTGCGCTCGCATTCCTTGCTGGTACGGCGCACGCCGCCGGGTCCGGGATGCCCTGGGAAGGGCCGCTCGACCAGATCCTGCAATCGATCGAAGGTCCCGTCGCGCGCATCGCCGCCGTCATTGTCATTATCATGACGGGCCTTGCGCTCGCTTTTGGCGAGTCGTCGGGCGGCATGCGCAAACTCATTCAGATCGTCTTCGGGCTTTCCATCGCCTTCGCCGCGACGAGTTTCTTCCTTGCCTTCTTTTCCTTTGGCGGCGGCGCCGTTCTTTACTGAGAGAGTTCTTCCGTGGACGGTTTCGAAATCCCCCTGCGCCGGTCACTCACGGAGCCGATCCTCCTTGGCGGCGCGCCTCGGTCTGCCGCGATCCTGATCGGCACCGTCGCTGCGGCGCTGGCGCTGGGGCTTCGCCTCTGGTTGCCCGGACTTCTCGTCTGGCTCGCCGGCCATACCGGCGCCGTTATGGCGGCGAAAGCCGATCCGGATTTTATGAGCGTTGCGATCCGCAGCCTCCGGCACAAGGCCCATTTGTCATGCTGAACCTACGCGAATATCGCGAAAAGCCGCGGCTCTTGTCGGACTATCTCCCCTGGGCGTGTAGTCCGGCGCCGGGGATCATCCTCAACAAGGACGGCTCGTTCCAAAAGACCTTCCGCTATCGTGGACCGGACTTAGAGAGCGCGACCGAGGCCGAGCTCCTCGCGAGACACGCGCGCGTCAACAATGTGCTGCGCCGTTTCGGATCGGGCTGGGCGCTTTTCTTCGAGGCGGTGCGCGTTGAGGCTCACGACTATCCGCATTCGGACTTTGGCGACGCCGCCTCCTGGCTTGTCGACGAAGAACGGCGGCTGCGTTTCGAAGGCGGGCTCGACGGCGAGAGCGGCGACCAGTTTGAAAGCCATTATTATCTGACGCTGCTCTGGCTGCCGCCAGCGGATGCGAAAGGCCGCGCCGAACGCGCGCTCATCACCCGGTCTGAAAAACATGGAAACGACGACTGGCGCCGGCGGCTTGAGACCTTCGTTGAGACTAGCGTGCGGGCCTATGATCTTCTGTCGGCGGCGCTCGTTGATATCGAGCCTTTGAACGACAGCGAAACGCTGTCCTATCTCCATTCCTGCGTGTCGGCGAAACGTCATCGGGTCGCGGCGCCGGAAATCCCCGTCTTTCTCGACGCCATCTTGGCGGATGAACCGTTCACCGGCGGTCTCGAACCGATGATCGGCGACCATCATCTGCGGACGCTGACCATCCTCGGTTTTCCGGCGTCGACCATGCCGGGCATCCTCGACGATTTGAACCGCCAGGGCTTTCCCTATCGCTGGGCGACGCGCTTCATCGCCATGGACAAGCACGAGGCTGAAAAGGTTCTCGCAAAACAGCGTCGGCACTGGTTCGCCAAGCGTAAGTCCATGGGCGCGGTCATACGCGAAGTGATGTTCAACGAACAGGCGGCGCTCCTCGACAATGATGCCGACAACAAGGCTGCCGACGCCGACGCCGCCTTGCAGGAACTCGGCAACGATCTCGTCTCTTTCGGTTACGTCACCACCACAGTGACGGTGATGAGCGACGAGATCGGCGAAGTCGAAGACCGCTTGCGCGCTGCCGAGCAGATCATCAATGGCCGCGGCTTTACCGCGATCCGAGAGACCTTGAACGCTGTCGAAGCCTGGCTCGGCTCGCTGCCGGGCCATGTCTACGCCAATGTGCGCCAGCCGATCCTCCACACCTTGAATCTCGCGCATATGACGCCGCTCTCTTCCGTTTGGGCGGGTGCGGCGAGCAATAACCACCTTGGCGCGCCCGCGCTCATTCAGGCGCACACCAATGGCGCGACGCCGTTTCGGGTCAATCTCCATGTCGGTGATGTCGGCCATACGCTCGTGGTCGGCCCCACCGGCGCCGGCAAGTCGGCGCTTTTATCGCTGATCGCCATGCAATGGCGGCGCTATGAGGACGCGCAAATCTTCATCTTCGACAAGGGCCGCTCGGCGCGCGCCACAACGCTCGCGGTTGGGGGCGCCCATATCGATCTTGGGACCGACGGCGCGCCTTCGCTGCAACCCCTGAAAGATATCGATGACGAGCGCGGCGCCGCCTTCGCCGCCGACTGGATCGCCGGGCTCGCGGCGCGTGAAGGCGTTTCGATGACGCCCGATAAAAAGGAAGCCCTGTGGTCGGCAATCAAATCCTTGAGCACGGCCGAACGACCTGAGCGCACCATCACCGGGCTCGTCATGCTGTTGCAGCATGAAGAACTTAAATCCGCGCTTCACCCCTTCACCCTGGAAGGGCCATACGGGCGGCTCATCGACGCCGACCATGAGACTCTGGAGATTTCCGACACGGTCTGCTTCGAGATGGAATCCTTGATGGCGTCGCCCGCTGCGGTCGCGCCGGTGGTCACCTATCTTTTCCATCGCCTTGAGGCGCGTCTCGACGGGCGCCCGACGCTCATCATCCTTGACGAGGCCTGGCTGTTCCTCGACAGCCCGCTCTTCGCCGCGCGCATCCGCGAATGGCTGAAGACGCTTCGCAAGAAAAATGTCGCCGTCGTCTTTGCGACGCAATCGCTCGCCGACATTGCGGGCGCCTCGATTGCCCCGGCCATCGTCGAGAGCTGCCCGACGCGCATCTTTCTTCCGAATGAACGCGCCCTCGAACCGCAGCAGCGCGAAACCTATGAACGCTTCGGGCTCAATCCGCGACAGGTCGAAATCATCGCCGGCGCAACGCCAAAGCGAGACTATTATTTCCAGTCGCCCTTAGGCGCACGCATTTTCGAACTTGGGCTCGGCCCCGTTGCGCTCGCCTTTTGCGGCTCGTCAAGTCCCGCAGACCAGAAACTCATGGACGAGATCGTCAAAGGCGGCGCGCCGTTCGCCGAACAATTCCTCGCACGGAAAAATCTAAAATGGGCCGTTGATATCTTGCGACAGTGGCCGGGCGCCGCGTCATCCCTGATGGCGGCTGAATAGGAGGATAAGGATGAAGAAGTCGATCATCAGCATCATCATGTTGGGCGCCATGCCGGTCATGAGCATCGCTGGAACGGCGCATGCGCAATTCGGGTTCGGCGGCATCGTTTATGACCCGACCAATCACGCCCAGAACCTGCTGACGGCGGCGCGCTCGCTGACGCAGATCGAAAACCAGATCAAGCAGCTCGCCCATGAGGTCACGATGCTTGAGAACCAGGCGAAGGATTTGGCCAATCTGCCCACGTCGGTCGCCGACGATTTGAAAGCAAAACTTCTCACCATCGATGCGCTGATCAGCGTCGCGGACGGAATCGCCTACAAGGTCTCCGAGATCGAGACCGACTACGAGACCATCTATCGCGAGACTTACGGCGCGTCGCCGCCAGCTGCGCCGGTGATTGTCGCCGAAGCGCGCGACGCCTGGAAGCAATCGCGCGCCGGCTACAAGCACTCGCTTCAGGTGCAGGCCCAGGTCGTCACGAACATCCGCGACGATATCGACGAACTCCACGGGCTCGTCGGCGAGAGCCAGGGCGCCGGCGGAAACTTGCAGGTCCTGCAGGCGGGCAATCAAATCGCCGCACTCTCCGCCGAACAGATGATGCAGATTCAAACTCTGCTCGCCGCGCAATATCGCGCCGAGGCGCTCGAAGCCTCGCGCGCGCTCGCCGAACGTGAACGGGGAAAGGCGCGTCTCATCCGTTTTCTTGGCGACGATGACGCCTACACGCCGGGAGGTTGAAGGTGGACGATCTCTCGGTCATCGATTCCTTTCTGGAGACCTTCTCGACCTATATCGACTCCGGATTCGGACTGTTGTCGCCAGACGTCGCTTTTCTGACGACCATCCTTATCGCCATCGACATCACGCTCGCCGGTCTCTTCTGGGCGATGGCCGAGAACACGAATGTCGTCGCGCAGCTTATCAAGAAAGTGCTCTATGTCGGTTTCTTCGCCTTCATCATCGGCAATTTCGCGTTTCTGAGCGGCGTCATCTTCGACAGCTTTGCCGAACTCGGGCTTCGCGCCGGCGGATCGACCATGACTTCGGCGGATCTGATGCGCCCCGGTTTCGTAGCCAATGCTGGCTTTGACGCGGGCAAGCCGCTTCTCGAAGAGATCGGCGATCTCACCGGTCCCATCGCGTTTTTCGAAAACTTCGTCACCATCGCGATCCTCTTTTTCGCCTGGGCGGTGGTGCTGTTGTCGTTCTTTATCCTCGCCGTGCAGCTCTTCATCACCGTGCTCGAATTCAAGCTGACGACGCTCGCCGGGTTCATCCTCGTTCCCTTCGCCCTCTGGAACAAGACGACGTTCCTCGCCGAACGCGTCCTCGGCAATGTCATTACGTCCGGAATCAAACTGATGGTGCTCGCCATCATCCTCGGCATCGGTTCGACGATGTTCGCCTCGCTCGCCAGCGCTTTTTCGAGCGGCGATGTCACCATGGAACAGGCGCTGTCGGTGACGCTCGCGGCGGTGTCGATTTTCGGTCTCGGCATTTTCGGACCCGGCATCGCCGCCGGTCTCATCACCGGCGCGCCGCAACTCGGCGCCGGCGCCGCCGTCGGAACCGTCGGCGGTCTCGCCGCCGGGGCTTATATGGGCGGGGCAGGCGCCATGGCGGCCGGGCGCGCGTCGGCCGGTGGGGCATCGAACGCGGTCAAGGCCGGCGCATCGCTCTCGGGCGGCGCGTCGGCGAGCTACCAACTCGGCAAGATCGCCTCCGGAAAGTCAGGCGTTTCCGGCGCCGCCGCCGGCCTGGGCGGCATGGCGCGCGCTGGCGCTGACAGCGTCAGGACATTTGCAGCCAAACCCTTCGAAGGCTTGCGCGCCGCTTATGACAAGGGCGGCGCCGCCGCATTCTCCGCGACCGGCGGCAAATCTTCCGGCGGAACGATTGCGAGTCTTTCCGCGTCCGGCGCCGCGCCCAAAAACGACAATTGGGCGGGCCGCTTCGAGGCGCGCCAGAATGTTCGCGACGCCGGCGGTCTCGCCGCCCACACGATCCGCAGCGGAGACGCATCCTCCGGCGGCGCGGCGCCCACTCTCAAAGAACGCGAGGACTCCTAATGCTTTTCAAACGCGCATCGGCTTCCTATGGCGAAACGCCAGAGCCGGAAACGCCTTTTCAGAAGGCCGGACAAATCTGGGACGCGCGCATCGGCGCGGCGCGCGTGCAAGCCGCGAATTGGCGCTTCATGGCGTTCGGGTGTCTTGCGCTCGCCGCTGCGTCATCAGCCGGCCTTATATGGCGTTCCCTGCAATCGACCGTCACGCCTTATGTGATCGAAGTCGACGAACTTGGCGCCGTTCAGGCGGTCGGTCCGGCGGCGCTGCGTTACAATCCTACCGACGCGCAGATCGCGCATCATTTGGCGCGGTTCCTTGAAAATGTGCGCGGCCTTTCCGTCGATCCTATCGTCGTGCGTCAGAACTGGCTTTCGGGCTACGACTTTACGACCGACAAGGGCGCGGCGGTGCTCAACGATTACGCCCGCGACAATGACCCCTTCGAGAGCGTCGGACGGCGCTCTCGCACGGTCGATGTCGTGAGCGTCGTCCGCGTTTCGGACGACACCTTCCAGGCGCGCTGGATCGAACGCACATTTGAAAACTCCGCTTTCACCAAGACCGAACGCTTCACCGCGCTGATCACCATCGTCATCGACCCGCCGCGCGACGCGGCGACCTTACGCAAAAACCCCCTCGGCATATTCATCCACGGCCTCAACTGGAGCGAGGATCTCGACACCGGAGAAAAAAAATGAACAAGATCATGATATCCGCCAGTCTTGCAGTGTTGTTGACGGCCTGCGAAACCTATCCGTCGCCCTCGCAGGAAACTTACGTTCCCGCCGTCGCCGCCTTCGACGATGAAACGACGCTTCCCGTGGAGATCGTCGAGACGCCGCAAGCGCTGCCATTGCCGGGACAGCTCAAAGCAATCCCGTCGCCAAGCCAGAAATCAAAGGAGCCACCTGCAACACCGGAAGACGCAATCGCCGAAGGCGCCAAGAAAGCGCGCATCGAACCTTCTCTTAACGGCTATATCAACGCCGTTCAGGTCTATCCCTATACGGAGGGCGCCCTTTACCGGCTTTATGCGGCGCCGGGACAGGTCTCGGATATCGCCTTGCAGCCGGGCGAGACGCTGATCTCCGTTTCCGCCGGCGACACGGTGCGCTGGGTCGTCGGCGACACATTGTCGGGCGGCCCCGATGGAGAGCGCGCGCATATTCTGGTGAAACCGATTGCGCCAGAGCTTTCAACCAATCTGATGATCGCGACGGACCGACGCGTCTATCATCTGGAGCTCACCAGCACTGACGGCGCCTATATGGCGGCGCTGTCTTGGGCGTACCCGCAGGACGAGCTGGACGGTTTGCGCGCCCGAAACCGAAACGCCCTGGCGCGCGACGAGCGCACGATTGCGAAGGGGCTGGCGCTAGGGGATTTGAATTTCGGCTACCGCATCGAAGGCGACAAGCCCGACTGGCGCCCGGTTCGGGTCTTCGACGACGGCCGCCAAGTTTACATTCAGATGCCGGCGGCGATTGCTACTACCGACGCCCCGCCGCTTTTCGTCGTCGGCCGCAAGGGCGGCGCTGAACTCGTCAATTACCGGGTGAAGGACAATTACTACATTGTCGATCGCCTCTTCTCGCGCGCCGAGCTGCGTCATGGCGAGAAAAACCAGACCGTCGTCAGGATCGTGAAGACCGGCGAGGACCGCAATGGCTGAACCCATCCCCTTCGAGGAACAAGCCGAGGCGCTGAAACTGCGCGCAAAGCCGAAGCCGGTGACGCAGATCAACCGCAAGGTGGTGATCGCCGGCGCCGGTGTTGGGGCGGTTTTATTGTTTCTCGCGGCCTCCGTTGCGCTTGATCCGCCAAAGGTTTCGGGGGACGACGAGCCGCGCGAGCTTTACAACACCCGCAACAAGCCGAAGGCGGACGCGCTCAGCATCCTGCCGGCAAGTTACGATCAATTGCCTGCGCCAAAACCGGCCATCGAGCTAGGACCGCCGATCCCCGGCGATCTCGGCGGCGCCATGCTGGCGGCGGAACGCGATCTCGGGATCGAGCCCGATGTTTATCAGACGGCCTATGATGATTTTCGCCCCGATCCGGTGAGCGAGGCCGAACGCGCCGAACGCATCAGGCAGGCGAAACTTGCGCAGGAGAGTCTCGCATCGCCCGTCTTCTTTAAGGTGAACGGCAAAGCGCTCGGAAAGGCGTCGGACATATCGCCGGCTCCCGATCCGGCCGATCCTTTCGCCGCCATTCGCGAAGTGAGCGCAGCGTTTGGAGGCGGCGGCGACAGCGATCCGAACAAGCAGGATTCTAAAATCGCTTTCGTCGGCCATGCGGCGACGGACGATATTTTGAATCCCCATGGGCTCACCGATCCCGTCTCGCCCTATCAGGTGATGGCCGGGACGATTATTCCCGCGAGTTTGATAACGGGGCTTAATTCCGATCTGCCGGGAACGATCATCGCACAGGTGACGCAGCCCGTTTACGACACGGTTTCCGGCGCGCATCTTCTCATCCCACAAGGCGCGCGATTGATCGGCCGCTATGACAGCCAGGTCTCCTTCGGGCAGGACCGCGCGCTCATCGTTTGGGACCGGGTCTTGTTTCCTGACGGCGCTTCGCTTCGGATAGACGCCATGCCGGCCGCCGACGCCGCCGGTTATGCTGGCTTGTCCGACAAGGTTGACAATCACTGGGGCCGCGTCTTCGTCGCCGCCGGATTGGGGTCGCTGCTGGGCGTCGGGACGGAACTTGCGATCGACGATGATGACGGCCTGACACGCGCCATTCGCGATTCCTATCAGGACACGGCGAACCAGGCCGGTCAGCGCATCGTTGATCGCAATCTCAATATTCAGCCGACCTTGAAAGTGCGGCCCGGCTGGCCGCTCCGCGTCATCGTCACGCGCGATCTCGTATTGCGCCCCTTTAAGGATCATTTGTGATGGCGTTGAAACTTGCACAACTTCCGGATCGCGCGCCGGTGAAGCTCACGATCCAGTTGACGCCGGACCAGATTGCAACGCTCACAGATTATGCAGAAATCTATGAGGCGATTTACGGCAAGCGCGCGTCCATCGAACAGCTCGCGCCTGAGATGCTCGAAACATTTTTGAACGGCGACGCCGGCTTCAAGCGGGCGCGCAAAGACCTTCATCAGCAGCGAAAGGAGAAATAGACCATGCCCATGATCGGAACTTTTTCAAAGACGGATGACAGCTTTGTCGGAACGATCCGCACCATGACCATTAACGTCAAGGCGAAGATAGTGCCCAACAAGGAGAAGGCTAATGACGGCGCCCCTGATTATCGCGTCTATGCCGGCGGGGCCGAACTCGGCGCCGGCTGGCGGGAAAAATCGAAAGACGAAGGGAAAGAGTACTTGGCATTGAAACTCGACGATCCGAGTTTCGCGGTGCCCATCCGCGCCGCCTTTTTCGCAAATGACGAGGAGGGAACGGGCGTCATGATGTGGAGCCGGGGCTCCTCAGCCCCGGGAGTATAGGCCGGAAGGAGGTTTTTGCTTGGAATTCCGGGCTTGGTGTGTTACAAAACCTCGGACAAAATTAATTATTGTCCGAGGATTTGTAACAGTGTCTAAAGCGCCCGCACAGAGCCAAAGAAAAAAGCTCCTGACCTATATGGCCCGCCGGCCCCTCGTTCGATCACGCGATCTCCGCGAGATCGGGGTCAGCGCGACCGCCATAACCCGCGCCGTAAACGATGGCGATATTATCAGGATCGGACGAGGCGTTTATCAGCTGGCGGGAGCCGATATCGAGTTCAACGCCAGCCTCGCCGAAGTCGGAAAGCGGGCGCCGAAAGCAGTCATCTGTCTGACCTCGGCGCTGGCCTTTCATGGGCTCACCGATCAGCTTCCAAGAAAAGTCTGGATCGCGATCGGCGCCAAAGATTGGGAGCCGGCCATTTCCTATCCGCAAACGAGAACCGTGCGCTTCAGGGAGCCTTATTATTCCAACGGCGTCGAGATATATGAAATCGGCGGCGTTCCCGTCAAGATTTACACAGTCCCGAAATCGATTGCGGACGCTTTCCGAAATCCGAAACTGGTCGATCGGTCGGTGGCGATCGAAAGCCTGAAGTCTGCCCTCGATACGCGCAAAGCATCGCCATCGGAGCTCGCCAGCGCCGCCGAAGCTTACGGCGCCGGCAAACGAATGCGCCCCTATCTGGAAGCGCTGACCTCCAATGGCTAAAGGCCCGTCCAACATCGCCGCGTCCGTTCGCCAGCGCCTCCTCAATTTGGCGCGGAAAGAACAGCGCGTCTTTGACGTTGTTCTTGTCGCGTTCGGATTGGAGCGATTGATCTATCGCCTTTCCGTCTCCGGCCATCGCGACCGGTTCGTCCTGAAGGGCGGCATGCTGGTCACGCTGTGGACGACCGATCCGGGACGTTTCACCCGCGACGTCGATTTTCTGGGCTTTGGCGACGATGATGAGGAGCAATTGAAGGCGGCGTTTGCAGAAATACTCGCCATTGACGCTGGCGACGGCCTGGTTTTCGATACCGCTGAAATTTCAGCAACAGAAATCAGAGAAGATCAGGTCTATGGCGGAAAGCGATTGAAGACGACAGCCTATCTTGGAAAAACACGAATCCCCATCACAATTGACCTGGGTTTTGGCGACGCGCTCGGCGATCCAACGTTCGAGATTGAATACGCATCCCTTCTTGATTTTGAGCCGGCGACAATCAGGGCTTATTCGCCGGCGACCGTAATGGCGGAGAAGTTTCAGGCGGTGGTTGATCTCGGCCTGGTGAATGGACGCATGAAAGATGTTTACGATCTCTGGGCGGTTCCGCGAGCGGTCGAAATCGACACCGAAGAGCTAGCGAGTACGCTGCGATCGACCTTCGAAAGGCGGAAAACCGAAATACCAAAGGAGCGGCCGCCCGGCCTGACGCCCGAATTTGCGACCGATCCGGCGAAAGCGACCCAATGGGCGGCCTATGCAGAATCAACCGACCTCGAAGGCGTCGCCCTGATCGATGTTGTCGAAGAAATCTGGCGACGCATGCAGCCGGTTTGCGCGACCGCCGTAGCGAGGTGATATTCGGTAGCTTCGACAAGTGCCGGCGCGATGTGCTGGCAGGCTATGCTCGCCAACCCGAAATTGTGCTCGTTATGGATGAACTCACATGGATCGCCGATCGCGGCGAACAGGTTCTCGGGGTGGTTTTCGGCGATCGCATCGACGATGATTTCGGCCGGGTTGCTTTGTGTCAGGCTCCGAAGGCTGAGTTTCGTGTTGTCCTACAGACAATAAAGCCATCAAACTAATTTGAAATACACAGTTTTATCAATCAATTATGTGGCACATTGCGTAACTCACCCTTGGCTGACACTAGCTCAAACGACACACTCCAAAAAGTTCGAAGGTAAAAATGGGGTCGCATTTTTTTGCGCGTTGGCTAATTGATTGCGAAAAATAATTGGCTCCCCTTTGTGAACACGTATCGAACTTTGTTTCAGGCGCCAAAGCCCGAATTCCGGGCGTTATTGCAGGAGGTCGGCTCTACAAACGCGGGTTTTAGTGCTACCCATCAGCTTTAGAAATATTGGCTGAATTCACCTTCGAATTGCTCAGCTTTCCGCAAGCGGTCGAGAGCTGCTGTGAGCGTCGACTATCGACCAGCGTGATCCAGAGTCGGCAGTTGCAGAGAGGACGCTTATTCATTCTTTCTCTGCTCGATGAAGTCGGTGGCGCTCATATTTAAGGCGAACGCGCAAAATTGATCCGACACTTTCATTAATTGTTGTTTGGAAAACTGCTTATGCCAAGCTGGCGTCCAGTTTAGTGCAGCGATCATGCCGCGTCGGCAATATTCTGGATCGCTTTTTAGAAGCCGGTGTTTCTTCAGACTAGTTAATTCGCGTACCCATATAATGCGATATTGCTCATTTAACGCACGCAATCGTTTGCGCGCTTCTTTTGGTAAGGAAGCCCATTCACGAAAGGATACTTCATGCGCATCACCTGGGGGGCCGGTGAGTGCAATCAAGTGCGACAAGACCAACCCATGAAAACGGGAAAGAGGCCCGATTAAATTCGATAAATGATCTTCGACAATGGATAGGCCGCTGGTCATTCCATGTTCGATAACCGCTTCAAGGAGCTGTTCCTTGCTATCGAAATGATAAAAAATGCTGCCGGAGGTAATACCGATTTCGTCGGCGATATCTCGAACCGTCGTTCGCTGAAAGCCCAGCCTATTGAACAATTTTGCTGACGCCGTGATCAGCGTTTCTCTGCGCGAGACCGCATTGGCAGTTTCTATTTTCTTTGGCCGAGCCATCTCGCAATCCTTTACAGTTCATATGATCCGTTCTCCAACTTGCTCTCGCCGGAAGGTAGATTTATTCGGCTTTGTCAGAATGGCGGACTAATTGCGCCATCGTGATTGGCAAACGCCATCGGCGGCTTGATGCCGATCGCGCCATGCGGTCTTAGCTCATTGTAGTATCTACGCCAATCCTCCAGCTTATTCTTTGCGTCATCGAGCGAAAGGAACCAATGCTTATTCAGGCATTCTGCACGGAGTCGACCGTTAAGCGACTCGATAAATGCGTTGTCGGTCGGCTTTCCAGGCCGCGAGAAGTCGAGCATCACCTTGTTCTGATACGCCCAAAGGTCGAGATCACGAGAGATGAACTCCGAGCCCTAATCGACGTGGATCGTTTCCGGCAAGCCACCCTCCTTGCGGATACGTTCCAGCGTTCCGACGACTTTCTCGCCGCGATAGCTGAACCGCGGATCGATCACCGGCGAGAACCGCGAAAAGATATCAACTACCGTCAGGATGCGCCGCTTGCGGCCCAGCGGCAGCGGCTCGATCCGGCTCATGGGTTCGCCTCTGTCGCGACCGGCTTCGGGATGCTGATCAGATTGTAGGCGGCGGCCGCGAAGGCGAAGTCCGTTCTGACGCGTCCGATTAAGCGGGTCTTGGCTCGTCCGCCGACCGTCTTCAATACAGACGAAGGCTTCCGGCTATTCGCGACCCGTTTTCCTGTTTGCGCAGAACAGCGAGCCCTCGCGCCGTTAGACATGCGAATCGTTGTTGACAGAACGTCACAGTCGCCTTAATCAAGCGCTTGGTAAATTCCTGATCAAGTGCTTGCTTGAATCGGGGCAGGTTTATTTGCTCAGCGGAAAACCGCGAGCCGGGAGGATGAAAATGAGTTCGGAAAAAACTAGATTTTTCAATGCGATTCGTGTGCTGCTGATAGGGGCAAGCTCTCAGGCGATTCTCGCTCCGGTGACCGCGTTCGCGCAGGAGACTGATGACGCGGCGCCTGAAGCGGCGGGCGAACGCCGGTCTCTCGACACCATAGTCGTCACCGCGCAAAAGCGGGAAGAAACGGCCCAGTCTGTTCCGATCTCCATTTCTGCATTTTCCGGTGAAACGCTGGAGCAGGGGCAACTGACCACGCTGACAGACCTTGCCCAAGTGACGCCAGGTCTTGCTTTCAATACTTTCCAGCCAGGTCAGCCGGAAATCTCCATTCGCGGCGTTGGAACGAAAGAGGATGGCGCTGGGGCTTCCGATTCAACGTTGGTTATGGTTGACGGCGTCTATATTGCCGCTCGGTCCGCTTCAAACGTCGATATATTCGATCTCGAGCGCGTTGAGGTATTGCGCGGGCCGCAAGGCACGCTGTTCGGCAAGAACTCGATCGGCGGCGTCATCAACTATATTACCCGAAAGCCCGATGATGAGTTCCGCGTGCGAGTGCGTCAAACGGTCGGAAAGTATGACCAGTTCGATACTGCGGCCATGGTCAATGTGCCGTTGACTGACAATTTGTTCACAAAACTGTCGTTCAGCCGCCGTGCATTTGAAGGTTATGACCGCTGGATTGGCCCGGGCCAGGGCGATGAAATTGGTGGTAACAATCTTTTTGCCTGGCGCGCGCAGGCGCTGTGGGAAGCCGCCGATGATTTGAGCGTTCTCGTGTCCATTGACGGCGCCGACGAAGAACTTGGCAATATTAATCGGCAACCGGTCGGCTCAGCCGGCCCGCTTCACGATTGCGGTTGCGCGTCGGATCCCATTGCCGTCGACATTGCGCTTGGTGGTGCAGACTCGGTGCGCACCTATCTCGGCGAAGAGGATAATGGCGGCGAACGCAATGTTTTCGGCGCAATGGTTGAAATCAATAAGGATTTCTCATTTGCGACGCTGACCGCAATGGGCGCGTATCGGGAGTCCGAATATTATTTCTCCCACGACGACACGGGTTTGCCGCCGTCGCCGGTGGTTGATTTAACTGGATCTAATGGCAATCCGAACGATTTGCTGTTGGGCGATCCGGGCATCGGATTCACCTTCGACAACAGCGATATTGTCTGGGAGGATTCACAGCAATTCACAGGAGAGATTCGTCTTTCTTCTAACTCGGGAGGCCCGCTAGAATGGGTGGTCGGCGCGTTCGGAAGCATAGAGGAAATCGACAGAACAGAAGGTATTTTTTTTACAGCGCTTGCGGATGCGTCGCTTGATCCGAACTATGCGGCGGCGACGATGTTATTTCAAGGGCGTGCTGTTGCTGCGTTTGCGCAAGCGACATATGACCTGACGGATCGACTGAGCCTGACAGCGGGCGGACGCTTCTCTTACGAAGAAAAAGAGATTGTCGCTTTCAACGAAATTCCGGCATCGCCGAGCTTACAGCTTGTGCTTTCCGCATTTCCACCATCAATGGGTGATGATGACTGGGATAATTTTTCATGGAAAGCAGCGATTGATTACGAGATTGTCGACGATGTGCTGATCTATGGCACGGTCTCGACCGGCTTCAAGAGTGGCGGCTTTACCGGAGCGGCGACGACTGCTGCTGGCGCGACAACGCCGTTTATGCCGGAAGAGGCGACGAACTACGAAATCGGGATGAAGGGGGACTTCCTCGACAGTCGGCTTCGCGTCAATCTTTCCGGCTTTTACGTTGATTACAAGGACCTTCAGGTTACACGCTTCTTCCAGCCGCCGACGTCAGGCGCGGGTGAGTTTATCACCGAAAACGCCGCTGACGCCGAAATTATGGGTTTCGAGGGGGAGTTCACTGCGCTGCTGACCGATAATATTGAGGTTGGCGGATTCTATTCCTATCTTGACGCGACGTTCGAGAATTTCTTCGGCACGCCGGACATTTCCGGGGGCGGCGACTTTACTGGCAACCTCTTGCGACAGGCGCCAAAACATTCCGGTGGCGGTCATGTTCAGTATATTCACGAGCTTGGCTCCGGCCACGGCAGCCTGACGGCGAATGTCAACGTGAAATATCAGAGCTTATCGTACACGAATGTGGACAACAACCCGCTTGACGTCATTCCCGAGCACACGGTTGGCGACGCGTGGCTCGCTTGGAACTCGGATAATGACAAGTGGATGGTTCAGGCCTGGGTCAGAAACTTCACCGATGAAGTCTACCGCACTCACGTCTTCACGCAGCGAGGTAACCGGATCGCATTTGGCACCTATGCGCCGCCGCGCACCTATGGTTTGACGTTGCAGTACAACTACTAGGCCAGTTTTAGAGGCGGCGCATCTGAATGTGGGCCGCCTCATTCATCATGGCGCAGGAGTTCTTCGAGTGAGTGAGCCGACGTTGGAGAACGCGTGTCGAACACGGAGGGTATGAAATGATTTCACCAGTCTTGAGGCCCGGTTTTATACAGCTCCGCGTGCTCGATATTGAAGAAGCGATTATTCACTACCGTGATCATATGGGGCTCGATCTCGTGTCCCGCGATGACGGGCGGGTTTTTCTGAAGGCTTTTGATGAATTCGATCGCCACAGCGTAGTGCTTCGCGAGGCTGACAACGTAGGGCTCGACGTGGTGGCGTTTAAGATGGCGTCACAGGACGCTGTTGAGGAGTTCAGCCGTAAACTCGATGAACGAGGCGTCAAGCATGAGAAGATCGAGCCGGAGGAGCAACCCGGCGTCGGCGAGCGGTTGCGCGTGCATATGCCGACCGGGCACAAGCTTGATTTTTATGACGCCATGGCGCTCTCCGATAACGGGCCAATGACTGAAAATCCGGAACTGTGGAGGGAAGAGCCCAAGGGCATGCGCATTGTAAGATTTGATCATTGTGCGTTGCTTGGCGACGAAATCGACGCCGCCGCTGAAATTTTGGTCGAATGTCTCGGCTTTAGCGTTGCCGAACGCGTTGTCGATCCGAATGACGAGAATATAGCCATATTTCTTTCCTGCTCCAATAAAGCTCATGACATTGCTTTTTTGAAGGCGCCGGTGAAGAGCAAGCTCCACCACGCGTCGTTTCTGTTGGAGTCCTGGGCTGATATCGGGCACGCGGCCGACTTGATGGCGCGGCGCAATATCAAGATCGATATCGGTCCGACTCGGCACGGTATTACGAGGGGGCAAACGATTTATTTTTTTGACCCTTCGGGCAACCGCAACGAAACGTTTTCGGGCGGGTATCATTTTTATCCGGACAATCCTACGCGCGTTTGGACGACGGATAAATTCGGCAAAGGACTTTTTTACTACGAGCAGGAAGTCATTGAAAGTTTTGTCGGTGTTTATACATAAAGCAGCATTGCGCTTCGTCAGGCGTTTGGCTGAAGCGCGTCGGCGGCATCTACACGACATACATGCTTCCAAGAGATGGTGGGATTTATGGTGTTTGTAAGAGTTTGTAGTAGTGCGGATATTTCCGAAGGCGAAGTCAGTCGGTTCGCGCCCGACGGCGCGGAAGAAGCGATTGTGGTCTGTCACTCCGATGGAGAGTTTTTTGCGATCGCCGACAAGTGTTCGCACGGCAATTGGAGTTTGTCGGAAGGGTTTCTCGAAAACTGCCAACTTGAATGCGTTCTGCATGGATCGGCGTTTGACCTGAAGACCGGATGGCCGGACAAGCTTCCCGCCACAAAGCCCGTAAAAATATACGATGTTAAAGTTGAAGATGGCGATGTGTTTGTCGATGTGTCTTCCGGCAGAATAACGCAACCAGACGAAGATAATTTTGCAGCAAGTCAGTAGCACATTACGGAAGCGTCTAATCGAGGCGGTGCAGAAGGGCAGGCGCGAACGGTGCGCCGGCCCGCGCCTGCGGTCAGACTAGTGATAAGCGTGGCGGCTTTTCGCATATCAATTCCGGAGGCAGGATGTGTTTCGGCTAGCAAAGCAGATGAAAGCGTTCTCGCTGCAATGGGGCGTCAGGGACTAAAGAAGATCCCATCAGGATGTCATGGCGGCGGTTGCGGCGTTTGCAAGATTAGAATTCTGTTCGGCCGTTATCGCGTCGGCAAGATGAATCGCGACGTTATCTCGCCCGACGAAGTCAAGGCCGGGTTTGCCTTGGCGTGCAAAACGTTTGCCGAGGAAGATCTGGAAATCGCGGTCGTCGGACGGATGAGAAAATATTATCGTGAGCGGCTTTAGGAACGGCCCGGATTTTCAGCAAAGTCCGCTTTCGCGAGGGCGCGCAATTCAAACTTCTGTATTTTCCCTGTCGCCGTTTTCGGTAACACTTGAATACTCACGCGAGTTGGGCATTTGAAATGGGCGAGGCGCTCACGACAGAACGCGATGATTTCTTCAGCGTTAGCGTCTTTGCCCGGGACCGTTTCGATAAAAGCATGTGGCGTCTCGCCCCATTTTTCATGCGGCGCGGCAACAACGGCGGCCCCCGAAACGGCAGGATGTTTATACAGCACGCCTTCGACCTCGATGCTCGAGATATTCTCGCCGCCGGAAATAATAATATCTTTGGACCGGTCTCGGATTTCGAGATAGCCGTCGGGATGGCAGACCGCGAGGTCGCCGCTGTGAAAATATCCGCCGGCCAGCGCCTTATCGGTGGCTTCAGGATTTTTGAAGTATTCCGACATGACCAGGTTTCCGCGGAACATCACTTCGCCGAGCGTTTCGCCGTCCTGCGGCGCCGGCTGCATGGTTTCAGGATTCATCACAACCATTTCTTCGACCATCGGATAGCCGACTCCCTGACGGGCCTTTAGTTCCGCTTGCCGTTCGACCGACAAGGCGTTCCATTCCGGCCGCCAGGCATTAACGGCGCAGGGGCCATAAACCTCCGTAAGCCCGTAGGTGTGGGTGATGTCGAATCCGGTTTCCTGCGCCACTTGAAGCAAGGCGGCAGGCGGTGCCGCACCGGCCGTCATCACCGCGACGCGAAGCTTCTCGCTTGATTTCTCGGTTGCAGCTGCGGCATCGACAAGCATTCTGACGACGATAGGAGCGCCGCACAAATGCGTAACCTGATGCTCATTGATCAAGCAAAGAAGCATCTCCGCTTCCACGCCGCGCACGCACACATTGACGCCGCCCTGCAGTGCGATCGTCCAGGGGAAACACCAGCCATTGCAGTGAAAAAGGGGCAATGACCACAGGTAAACCGGAAAATGAGGCATCTGCCAGGACAGCGCGTTGCCTATCGCATTCAAGTATGCGCCGCGATGATGCAAAACGACGCCCTTTGGATCGCCGGTCGTGCCCGAAGTATAGTTGAGCGCAATCGGATCGCCTTCATCCAGTTCCGACGGTGAGATCGTGTCACCGGAGCCTGATTTCAGGAAGTCCTCATAGGTCTGAGTGGCGGAAGATGGCAACTCGTCAAATGTCGGATCCTCAATGTCAATGACCAACATTTCCCGCCCGGCATTTTTGATCGCTTCGTCGGCCAAGTCGCTGTAACGCCTATCCACAAGGAATATTTTCGTTTCGGCGTGATCGAGAATGAAAGCAACGGCTTCGGCGTCGAGGCGGGTGTTAATGGCGTTAATGACGCCGCCCGCCATCGGAATGCCGAAACATGCTTCAATCGACGCAGGGATATTGTCGGCGATGATTGACACTGTTTCCTTGCGGTTCAAGCCGGCGCCGCGCAACGCGCTCGCCAGGCGATGGCATCGGGCGGCGGTCTCAGCCCATGTTCGCTGCTCGGCGCCGTAAATCACGGCTGGCAGATCGGCGTAGACAGCCGCCGTACGCGTCAGAAAGCTGATCGGGGATAGAGCGGCGAAATTGGCGGCGGCCGGGGATTCGGTCGCTTTATCTCGATCGATCATGTTCGGGGTTTCCTGCGTTAAGGTTCTCAAGGGCCCTGCTGAAAGAAGGGGGCAAGCAGCAAAAGCTTATTGACAATAGTCTGTCATCTATCTTAAATTAATCAAGCGCTCAGTTAATAATGTAGCGTTGACAGAATGGGTCAGCCGGTTTTCCGACCGTGAATCAGGAAGAAAAAAGCACGATGAAACAAACCGATACGCCAAAATCCCTTCGGTATGATAAGCTGATAACCGACGCACGGGTTCACTCATCACTTTATACCGATAAAAGAGTCTTTGAAGACGAATTGAACAAAATTTTTCGGATGGGTTGGGTTTTCATCTGTCATGATTCAGAGATTCCGAATGCCGGGGATTTTGTCAGACGAAATGTCGGCCGGGAGCCGGTGTTCGCCATCCGATCGCGTGATGGCGAAATTTCTGTCATTGTGAATCGTTGCGCGCATCGCGGTAACATTATCTGTCAGGAAGACAAAGGTAACAGGAAAGCGCTCGTATGCCAGTATCACGGTTGGGCGTATGACACCAAAGGCGCTCTCGTCGACGTTCCTTATCCTGGTGGATTCACAGGAGATTTCTCTTGTCACGGGCTCGAACGGCTTCCGCTGGTTGATAGTTACCAAGGGTTTGTTTTCGCCTCATTCAATGAGAATGCGCCGCCCCTGCTAGATCATCTGGGGCGCGCGACGGAACTGATTGATCGGGCCGTTGAAATGTCGCCCGTTGGACGAATTCGACTCTCGGGCGGATGGGTTCAGCACCGGTTTAACTGCAATTGGAAAATGCTGCCGGAGAACGACACCGACGGCTATCATGTCAACTTTGTGCACCCTTCATTTGCGCAGGCGATTCGCTCTAATTATGACGAAGCGGTGCTTGACGACGAGGAAGGCCTGAAGTCGCTGGCGAAAGACTGGGGTAATGGTCACACGGAATTGTTTTTCTCGCCGTCCTATACGAGACCGCTGGAATGGTTCGGTTGCGCGGAAGGCCGCCACCCATCATACACAAAGGCGTTGCTGGCTGCATATGGCGAGGAAAAGGGCGGCCGGATACTAAAGGATGGACCGCCTCACGCCGTTATTTTTCCAAATCTGTTTCTTGGCGAAATGAATATAGTTCGTTTCGAACCGGTGGCGCCGGGCATTTGTCTTCATGTTCATACCCCGATGTATCTCGAAGGGGTTGAAGACGATGTCAACAAACGAATTTTGCGACAATCCGAGGGTGCGCTTGGGCCGACCGCCTTTCTGCTCGCCGATGACTGCGTAATTGCCGAGCGTGCTCAGCGCGCTCTTCAAGGCAAGGGACGCTGGCTTGACCTCAGTCGCGGCGCCGAGCGGGAGGTCGTGGCTGGTGACGGCGTGATTTCCAGCCATCTCACCGACGAGACTCCAAACCGCGGTTTCTGGCGTCACTACAGAAACGTGATGCACCCCGGCGCTCCGACATCCGGCGCAATCGCCGTCGCATAGTGTAAAAATGACCAGAAATCGGATTTGAAATTATCAAAAGCGTGGCGTGGACATGATTTCCGTTGAAGACCGACTTCAAGTTGAGGCTTTTCTTTACAAGGAGGCGCGGCTGGCCGATGAGTCGCGCTACTCGGAATGGGAAGCGCTTGTCGATGACGATATGCACTATTGGATCCCATTGCAGGAATTTCAGGAACCGGATTCCGATCAGGTATCGATATTGAACGACAATCGTACGCGGCTGGCTACACGCATTCGACAACTGAACACCGGCGTGCGCCATGCGCAATTGCCCCCGTCCCGCATGCGTCGCTTGATTTCAAATATCGAGATCGAGAAGGCTGAAAATGGCGAGTTTTTCGTCGGTTCGAATGTCGTACTTTATGAATTTCGCCGGCAGGCGACTAAGGAGCTTGAAGTCTGGCCTGCTCGAGTTGAGCACAAGCTCAGATGGAAAGACGGAGGGTTGAAAATGTTCAGTAAGCATATCTTTTTGCTGAACTCCGAAGGCTCCGTACGCGGCCTTTCATTTATTATTTGATCTCGCGTGAAAGGTTTCGCCACTTGGCATGTATGTAAATAAAACCCGTTCTGCGAAAGCGGCTGTCATTGGGCTCGGTGAAAGTACGTTTTCGCGCAAACCCGACCAATCAGCGCGAGGGCTTGCTGTCGACGCGTGCCTCGCCGCGGTCGCCGATGCCGGATTGAAAAGGTCCCAAATTGACGGCTTGCTCCTGAACAGGAGCCCAATTGAACCCAGCAGCGTTCTTCCGCTGCATCTCAAACGGGATCTCTGCCTTGGCGACCTCTCGTTGTTGGCGTCGATAGAAGCGGAAGGCAGTTCGGCTATACAGATGATCCAATATGCAGCGCTGGCTATTGAAGCCGGTATCGCTGCAAACGTCCTTTGCGTTTTCTCTGACGCGCCGGTGGGCGTGGCGGGCGCTGGCGCCGCCTACTCGATCTCAATGAATTTGACGGGACTCGAAGGTTGGGATGAACGCCATGGGCTGATTGGCGCAACGGGCGCCTTCGCACTCGCGACGCAGCGTTACTTTCACTTGTACGGCGCCGACAGCAATGCGCTTTATGAGGCTGCTGCGTCGGATCGAGAATGGGCGGCGCGAAACCCCAAGGCGTTTCTCCGCAAACCGCTTGTAAAAGAGGAATACTTTGCTTCACGATGGATTGTGGAGCCATTACGGTTGTTCGATTGCGCGTATCCAGTAAATGGCGCTGTGTCCGTTATTGTATCGTCTGCAGACAATGCCAAAGATCGTCCGAAACCGCCTGTTTTTCTACACGGCTTCGGGCAGGGCCATTCCGGCGCGCGTAATTTCGCCAGTGAAGAGCCCGAAATCCATACGGGAGCGGAAATTGCGGCGCACAATTTGCTGGCCGGGCTTGGTGCGACCCCGGATGTGTTTGATTTTTGCGAGTTTTATAATGCTTTTAGCATCGCGACAATCCTTGCGCTTGAAGGGTATGGTTTCTGCGCGGCGGGAGAAGGCGCGGAATTCATCGCCAGCGGCGCCACAAGGCCCGGCGGCGCGTTACCGACCAATACGGGCGGCGGGCACCTATCATCTTATTACCTGCAAGGCATGACGCCGGTGCATGAGGCCGTGATCCAGATCCGCGGTTATGGCGGCGAGCGCCAGGTGTCTAAGACAACTCTTGGTCTTGTTACCGGATTCGGCGGGCGAATGGAGTATCATGCAGCAATGGCCGTCAGTCCGCACAGGGAGATTTGACGCAATGGGAAGCCGGCTCAGTGCAAACCGTATTGAAAACGTCGATATGGACGTAAGCGAAATCCTCGAACGGGCGGCGACCGGCAAATTGTGCTGCCTTTCCTGCCGGAGCGGCTGCGGCGTAACCGATTATGCGGCTCGGGTATGTCCAAAATGCTCCGGTCCGCTTGAATTAAGGGCTGCCTCCGGCAAGGGGCGTATTCATTCTTTCGCCGTTTTTCATACTCAGTATACGTCTGAATTGGCGGCGCCCTATACGGTCCTTTTTGTCGAGCTTGAGGAAGGGTGCAGGCTGGCGGCGCTTCTGGATTCCCCGAAGGGTCCGCCCCCTAAGGTTGGCGATCCGGTAGTGTTCGCTCGGACAGGGAGTGGGGCTGTTCATTTCTCATTGCAATAAAATAAAGAGCAAAAGCGGAAATCGGGAGGGAGAAAAAATGAAACGGGATGTAATCAATAATCTGCTGTACTCAAACATAAAAGTCGATATCGACGGCCAGCCTCTGGGCAGATTGGAAATCCTGCCGCGCGATCTAGTTAAGCGTACAGGCGTTAATAACCCGAACAAAACAGCTTATATCTGTGGTGATCGGCGTGCGAGTTGGGGTGATATGCATGCTCGCTCTGATCGGATCGCTGCAGCGCTTCAGGCAAAAGGGTCTGCCGCCGGGGACGTCGTCGGAATTATGGCGCCGGAATGTATCGAAGTATACGAACATTTCTTTGCCTGCATGAAAATCGGAGCCATTCGCGTTGGCGTAAATCGGCGATATGCGGAGGCTGAACTGCGGCATGTATTCGTTGATTCTGGAATGAAATTTCTTTTTGTGCATGCATCATGTCGCGATATCCTTTCGAATGTCCGGGATGATTTACGAACTTTGAGTATTCTGACTATCGGCTTTGGCGGCGAACATGATTTCGATGCAGATCTCGCAGCTATGATTGGCGACGCCTGCGCCGCGCCCGACCTGCCCCCGCTAGCCGCCGCAGATGCTCTGATGTACAGTTATACGTCCGGCACGACGGGGACGCCCAAGGGGGCGGTGTTAACCCACGGTGCGATTGCCGCGACAATTCTCCATGCGTTGGCGGAGTTCGGTTTTGTACGCGATGACCGTTTTCTCCTACCGACGGGAAATGCGTGGGTCGCAGTTGTGCTCGCGTTTCTTGGTCTTGGTAACGGCATGACCCATGTCATTGCCGATGGCGACTACGACCGCGCGACATTTTTCGATATTGTGAGGGAACAGGGCGTGACGGCGTTCCTGCTCGCGCCGACCATGTTGAACTGGGCGCTTGAGGACAACAGAAGAACGCCTTTCGATCTCAGTTCAGTGCGTCTCATCATTTATGGGTCGTCGCCGGCATCGCCAGCCTTGATCAAGCGCGTGCATGAGACATTCGGCAAGGATATGATCAATGTTTACGCGCTGACAGAGACATCTTGGGGCGGTGTTGCCTTTCTATCGCCGGGAGATCATCGCCGCGCCTTGTCAAAAAAGCCAGAGCTGTTGTCCTCGGTCGGTCGGATCGCTTCCCATTTCGAGATTTCCATCCGAAATGAGGATGGCGCGCCGGTCCGGGCAGGTGAACCCGGCGAAATCTGGTTGCGGGGTCCGACCATCATGACGAATTATCTGAACCTTCCAGAACAGACCGATGCAGTGCTGCGCGACGGATGGCTGCGTACGAACGATATCGGCCGCCTTGACGAGGACGGATATCTTTACCTTCTGGACCGACAAAAATTCATGATCATCTCGGGCGGTGTAAATGTTTATCCTGCAGCTGTCGAGGCGATCCTCGCCAAACATCCGGGAGTCGCCGATATCTGCGTTGTCGGCGTCCCCCATCCGGAATGGGGCGAGGCCGTGGTCGCCGTTGTGCGCCGCCACGACGGGCACGCCAAACTTACCGGCAGCGAGCTGATTGACTTTTGCCGTGACAAGCTGAACCGGCCATCAACACCAAAGCACATCCTTTTTACAGAAGATGATTTCCCTCGTACGACAAATTTTAAAGTTCGCAAACATGAAGTTCGCGAACTCGTTATGACCGCACCCGGTAGCTTACCGTGGGATGGCAAAGGCGACCGCGATTAGGACCTTTATGGAAAATACACTGGAGACCGCGTGATGAATGGCGACAACATATGCGTGATACGCCGCGATGTTAGTACCAAGGCGGCGCATGTTGGTGTTGAGGCTGCCGTGGTGCATGGGCTGAAGCTCAGTGCGCCGGTTGCGGCGGCGGTGGTTGATAGATCTGGGCGGTTGACGGCGTTTCTTCGCTCGGCGGACGCGTTTCTTCGGTCAACCGATATCGCAATCGACAAGGCGTCGACAGCGGCTGGGTTCCGGATGGAATCGGGCGCGCTTTACGCGATGGTGAAAGACAACGATGCGGTTCTTGAGGGGTTGCGGTCGCTTTCAGGCGTGGCGCTATTCGGAGGCGGCGTTCCGATTATTTTTGAAGATGAGATCATAGGCGGGATCGGAGTGTCGGGCGGTTCCGAAGAGCAGGACATCGATTGCGCGAAAGCCGGCATTGCGGCGATACAAGTCCTTGCGGCGGATGAAGCGTAAGAACTGGGAATTAAGGGCGTTGTAGATGACTGAGCTTCGGGAATTTTTGCATTTTATTGACGGTGCCTATCGTCCGAGCGCTTCGGGGAAGACGTTTCCGGTGGTCGCGCCGGCGACCGGCGAGACTTATGCCGTCGCTCATGAAGCAGGTGAAACGGAGGTGGATGCGGCGGTATCAGCAGCGAGATCGGCGCTGAACGGCCGGTGGGGCGTATTGAGCGTTGCGGACAGGATCGATCTTGTGATTTCGGTGGCGGACGAAATCACTGCGCGATTTGACGATTTTCTTGAGGCGGAAATAACCGATACGGGAAAGCCGCGATCGCTTGCCTCCCATATTGATATTCCGCGCGGCGCCGCGAATTTTAGGATGTTCGCCGACACGATTCGGACGATTTCAGGAGAGTCTTTCGAGACGGCGACGCCGGACGGCGCGGGCGCCATCAATTATTCCCTTCGCAAGCCGCGCGGCGTGATTGCGGTCATTTGTCCGTGGAATTTTCCGCTTTTGTTAATGACGTGGAAGGTCGGACCGGCGTTGGCCTGTGGAAATACGGTGGTGGTGAAACCATCTGAAGAAACGCCGGCGACCGCGACGTTGCTCGGCGAAGTGATGAACAAGGCGGGCGTGCCGAAGGGCGTATATAATGTTGTTCACGGATTTGGACCGGGATCGGCCGGCGAGTTCCTGACGTCTCACCCCGGTGTCGACGGCATAACCTTCACCGGGGAGACGCGCACCGGTGAGGCGATCATGAAAGCGGCTGGGACGGGCGTGCGTCCTGTATCGCTGGAGCTTGGCGGCAAGAACCCCGCCATCGTGTTTGCGGACGCCGATCTGGACAAGGCGGTTGAGGGGACTATGCGCTCAGTCTTCGCCAATTGCGGGCAAGTTTGTCTTGGCACGGAGCGTGTTTACGTTGAGCGCCCTGTTTTCGACGAATTTGCGGCGCGCCTGAAGGCTGGTGTGGAAAAGCTGAAACTCGGCGGGCCGTCTGCCAAGGGCGTGAGCCTCGGACCGCTGATCAGCGCTGAACACCGGGAAAAAGTGCTGTCCTATTACAAGCTGGCGGCGGAGGAGGGCGCGACAGTCGTCACCGGCGGCGGCATGCCGGCGATGAGCGGTGCGGAGAAGAACGGATTTTTTATCGAACCGACGATCTGGACAGGGCTTGCCGATGATTCTCGTGTCGTCGTGGAGGAGATATTCGGCCCCTGTTGTGCGCTCCTGCCTTTTGACGAAGAGGACGAAGTTATCGCGCGGGCCAATAACACTTATTACGGCCTTGCCGCTTCTTTGTGGACTGATAATCTTTCCCGGGCTCACCGTGTTGCGCGACAACTTGATGTAGGTATCTGCTGGGTGAACAGCTGGTTCCTGCGGGATTTGCGCACGCCCTTTGGCGGCGCCAAGGCGTCCGGCGTCGGCCGAGAGGGCGGCGTGCATTCGCTCGAGTTCTACACCGAGCTTGAGAATATCTGTGTGAAGTTCTGAACGGGCGTTGGCGATGAAAGATAAAATACAAAAAGCGGCTGACCGATTGTGGGATGCTTCGCGTTCGGGCGAGCCTTGTGCGGCGGTGCGTGATCTGATCGGGGAGCTTGGGATTGACGCGGCGTACCGCGTTCAGGAGGTCAACACAGAGCGCCGGCTTGGCCAGGGGCGCCGGCTTGTCGGGCGCAAGACGGGGCTGACGGCCAAAGCAGTGCAGGCCCAGCTGGGCGTCGATCAGCCCGATTACGGAATGTTGTTTGACGATATGGACATGCCGCTCGGGTCGGAGATTTCCGTGACAGCGGTGATGCAGCCGAAGGTGGAAGCGGAGATTGCGTTCATCATGGGCGATGATCTCAATGCGGAAACGCTGACATCGGCGGATATTGTGGCGTCGGTGGACTATGCGGTTGCGGCGATTGAGATTGTCGGCAGCCGTGTAAAGGGCTGGGACATTCGCATTCACGACACCATTGCAGACAACGCCTCGAGCGGGGTGTTTGTGCTGGGCGACGCGCCGCGGCGTCTGTCGGAGATTGATTTGCGACTGTGCGGGATGATGATGGAGCGGCGCGGCGAGCCGATTTCAGTCGGGGCTGGCGTGGCGTGTCTGGGCAGTCCGGTGACGGCGTGTTTGTGGCTGGCGAAGGTCATGGCGAAGGAAGGCCGCCCTCTTGGCAAGGGCGATATTGTGCTGACGGGTGCGCTCGGTCCCATGGCGGGCGTTGAAGCGGGCGATGCGGTGACGGCGCGGGTCAACGGGCTCGGTTCCGTGACGGCGTTTTTTACGGAATGACGGGAAAGGTGAGTTGAATGGCGGGCAAGGTGAAATGCGCGATTGTCGGGTCGGGCAATATCGGCGCCGATTTGATGATCAAGGTGATGCGGACGTCGGATGTCTTGGAGATGGGCGTCATGGTGGGCATCGATCCGGATTCGGACGGGTTAGCGCGCGCCAGGAAACTGGGCGTTGAAACGACCCATGAGGGCATGGACGGTCTCGTCAAGATGCCTGTATGGAAAGATATCGAAGTGGTGTTCGATGCGACCTCGGCGAAAGCGCACGAATATCATAACGAGCTTTGCAAGCGCGACGGCAAGCGGATGGTGGACCTGACGCCGGCGGCGATCGGTCCGTATTGCATCCCGGTAGTGAATGCCGAGGAACATCTCGACAAGCAAAACGTTAATATGGTGACCTGCGGCGGTCAGGCGACGATCCCGATCGTCCATGCGGTGCGGCGGGTGTCGGAGCGTGTTCCCTATGCGGAGATTGTGGCGTCGGTCTCGTCGAAGTCAGCGGGGCCGGGCACGCGGGCGAATATTGACGAGTTCACCGAGACGACGGCGAAGGGCGTTGAAGTGCTGGGCGGCGCCGAGCATGGCAAGGCGATCATTATCCTCAATCCGGCCGAGCCGCCGCTGATCATGCGCGACACGGTTTATGCATTCTCCATGGGCGGCAAGGAAGAAGAGATCGAGAAATCGGTCAAGGACATGGTGGCGGCGGTCCAGGACTATGTCCCCGGCTACCGTCTGAAACAGAAAGTGCAGTTTGAGCGTTTTGGCGGCAATCGAAAACTGAAGATTCCAGAGCTTGGAGAATTTGAAGGCGTCAAGGTGACGGTGTTCCTGGAAGTGGAGGGGGCGGCGCATTACCTGCCGGCCTATGCGGGCAATCTCGATATCATGACTTCGGCGGCTCTGACCATTGGCGAACGCATGATGAAGCATCTGGCGGAGGCGGCGGCGTGAGCGGGCTGATCAAGGATCCGACAAAGGAAAAAATCTATGTGCAGGATGTGACCCTGCGCGACGGCATGCATGCGATCCGCCACCTCTATGGCGTCGATCATGTGGCGAAGATCGCGAAGGCGCTGGACGAGGCCGGGGTCGATGCGATCGAGATCGCCCATGGTGACGGCATTCGCGGGTCTAGTTTCAATTACGGGTTCGGCGCTCATACGGACTGGGAATGGATCGAGGCTGTCGCCGAGGCGGTCGACCGGGCCGTGGTGACGACGCTGATCTTGCCTGGCATCTGCACGATCACCGATCTGAAGCGCGCTTATGATCTCGGCGTGCGCTCGGTGCGGGTGGCGACCCATTGCACAGAAGCCGATGTCGCGAAACAGCATATAGGTGCGGCGCGCGATCTCGGCATGGATACGGTTGGCTTTTTGATGATGAGCCATATGGTCGAGCCGGAGAAGCTCGCTGAACAGGCTGTGCTCATGGAGAGTTACGGCGCGCAATGCGTTTATGTGACCGATTCCGGCGGCGCCCTCGATATGGACGGTTATGGGGCGCGTTTCGACGCCTACAATAAGGTGCTGAAGGACGAAACCGAGCGCGGCGTGCACGCCCATCACAATCTCTCGCTCGGCGTCGCCAATTCGATTGTGGCGGTTCAGAAGGGCGCCCGGCGGGTGGATGCTTCGCTGGCCGGCATGGGCGCGGGGGCGGGCAACGCGCCGCTGGAAGTCTTTGTCGCGGCGGCCGAGCGCAAGGGCTGGCACACCGGTTGCGATGTGTTCAAACTGATGGATGCGGCGGAAGACCTTGTGCGCCCGCTTCAGGACCGCCCGGTGCGGGTCGACCGGGAAACCTTGATGCTCGGTTATGCCGGCGTCTATTCGAGCTTCCTCCGGCATGCGGAGAAAGCGGCGGAAGAATATGGCGTCGATGTGCGCGACATCCTGGTCGAGCTGGGGCGTCGCGGCATGGTCGGCGGCCAGGAGGACATGATCGTCGATGTCGCGCTCGATATTTTGAACGAGCGCGAGCAGGCGGGAGCGGCGTAGATGGCGGGTCTTGAAGAACTGGCCGTCGTTGTCGACGAGGCGCAGCGCGAAGCGCGTGCGATCCCGCAGTTGACGAAAGACCATCCTGATTTATCGGTTTCGGATGCTTATGCGATCCAGGACCTGTCCGTAGCGCGGCGGATCGCCCGGGGCGAAAAACGCATCGGCGTCAAGATGGGGCTGACCAGCCGGGCCAAGATGGTTCAGGTCGGCGTAAACGAGGCGGCCTGGGGCCGGCTTACCGACGCCATGCTGCTGGTGGAAGGCGGGATCCTGAAGAAGTCGGCTTTTGTGCATCCGCGTCTTGAGCCGGAAATCGTGTTCCTTTTGAAGAAACGGCTGTCGGGAAAGGTTTCCGCGCTGGAGGCGATGTCCGCGGTTGAGGCGATCGCGCCGGCGATGGAGGTGATCGACAGCCGTTATGAGAACTTCAAGTTCGCGCTGCCGGACGTGATCGCCGACAATACCTCGTCTTCGGGCCTCGTTATTGGCGCGTGGCGGTCTGCGCAGATCGACTGTTCCAATCTCGGCATGGTGCTGTCCGTGAACGGACGGCCGAAAGAGATCGGTTCGTCCGCGGCGATCCTCGGCCATCCTGTGCGCTCGCTCGTTGCCGCCGCACGCATGACGGCCGAATGGGGCGAGGCGCTGGAGCCCGGTCATATCGTCATGGCCGGCGGAGCGACGGCGGCGCATCCCGCCAGCGTCGGGGAAACGATCAGCCTCGAGGTGCAAAATCTCGGCGGTGTCTCGATCAATGTGGAGGCGTAAGGTCTGTGCCGATTATTGACGTCACCATGCTGGAAGGGCGCACGGCGGAAGAAAAATCGGAATTGATCCGTGAACTGACCGATGCGGCGGTGCGTGCGGTCCATGCGCCAATACAGTCTGTGCGCGTGATCATCCGCGAGGTGCCGCCTGAACATTTCGCCGCCGCAGGCGTGTCGAAAGCCGAAGAACGAGCAAAATTAGCAAGCGGCGACGCAAAAGGATAAAAAAATGAGTGACAATCCCGAGATCGGCAAGTCCATCGACGCCGGCGGCGTTAAGACCAATTATCACGATCTGGGCGAAGGGCGCCCGGTGATCCTGATTCATGGTTCGGGGCCCGGCGTGACGGCCTGGGCGAACTGGCGGCTCAATCTGCCGGTGCTGTCGGAGTGCGTGCGCGCAATTGCGCCGGACATGCTGGGCTTTGGCTACACAGAGCGGCCGGCGGACGGCGTTTACAATATGCAGCGCTGGCGCGGGCATCTGATGGATCTTGCCGACGCCCTCGGGCTTCAGGAATTTGATATTATCGGCAACTCTTTCGGCGGCGCGCTCGCGCTCTCCATGGCGGTTCATCATCCGGACCGGGTCCGACGCATGGTGTTGATGGGAGCGGCCGGCCTTGAATTCGAACTGACCGAAGCGCTCGACAAGGTGTGGGGTTATGAACCGTCGGTCGCGGCGATGCGTGCAATGCTTGACATCTTCGCCTATGACAACTCGCTCGTCTCAGACGAGCTTGCTGAAATGCGCTACCGGGCGAGCATCCAGCGGGGCTTTCACGAGGCCTTCAGCGCCATGTTCCCGGCGCCGCGCCAACAACACATCACGGCGCTTTCTACGCCGGAAGAGGAGATTGCGCAAATCGCCTGTCCAACGCTGATCCTGCATGGGCGGGAAGACCGTGTCCTGCCGATGAGCAACAGCCTGCGGCTGTTCGATCTCATCAAGACGTCCGAAGTTCACCTGTTCGGCAAATGCGGCCACTGGACACAGATCGAGCACAAGGACCGGTTCAATCTGCTGGTCGCTGACTTTCTCGCGCGCGAATGAGGGCAGGTGACTGATTTCACCCACGCTCTTGACGTCCATAAACAAAACGAGATGGGGTTTGTTAAATTTCTTCGAAGCACCTGCATTCGGTTATATTGAGCTCTCCGACGACGGCGCGATTCGCGCCAATTAATTCACACTTCGCCACATCAATTCAGGCAGTTGGTGTAATGGCAAACAGGCACTCCAAATATCCCGGCGGAAATGAATAACATGGGTAATGTCAAATACGGTCTTGCGGGCGTTCTGGCGGACGACACGGCAATCTCGAAAGTGATGCCGGAGATCAACTCGCTCACCTATCGCGGCTACATGGTGCAGGATCTTGCGGCGCAATGCCGGTTCGAGGAAGTCGCCTATCTCATCTGGAACGCCGAACTGCCGACGCAGGCCCAGCTTGATGAATTCAATGCGGCCGAGAAAAAAGAACGCGGTCTCTCCGCTGACCTCTACAAGGTCATGGCGCTGTTCAACCCGAGCGCGCATCCGATGGATACGCTCCGCACCGCGATTTCGTTTCTCGGACAGGAGGACGAGACTACGGATGATTCCTCGCCCGAGGGGCTGATGCGGAAGTCGATCCGCATGTATGCGACGATTCCGGAAATCGTCGCGGCGACGTTCCGGTTGCGCAACGGCAAGGGGCCTATCCCGGCGACGAAGGACCTCGCCTTCTCGGAAAATTTCTTTCACATGTGTTTCGGCAAAGTTCCGGCGCCCGAGGTCGTCAAATGTTTCGACATTTCGATGACGCTTTATGCCGAACACTCCTTCAACGCTTCGACCTTCACAGCGCGGACGATCGCGTCCTCCATGTCGGACATCTATTCCTCCGTGACCGGCGCCGTCGGCTCGCTGAAGGGCCCGCTACATGGCGGCGCCAACGAGGCGGTGATGCACATGCTGAAAGAGATGGGCTCGCCCGAGGCGGCGAAGGAATGGATGCTCGACGCACTTGCAACCAAGAAGAAAATCATGGGCTTCGGCCACCGTGTTTACCGGTCCGGCGACAGCCGCGTGCCGGCCATGACCGGGGCCTACAAAAAGATGGTCGATGTGATCGGAACTGACGAAGCTAAAAAATACTGGGAGATGTGCCGCATTCTCGATGAGACCATGGTGGCCGAGAAAGGGATTTATCCGAATCTCGATTTCCCCGCCGGTCCGGCCTATTATCTGATGGGGTTTGAAATCCCGATGTTCACGCCGATCTTCGTGGTGAGCCGGATCACGGGCTGGACTGCGCATGTGATGGAGCAGCTCGCCGACAACAAACTCATTAGGCCCTTGTCAAATTACGTTGGCGTCGCGCCACGCCATATCAACAGGGTATGATGCACCATCGCTAGGTTGGTGCGTGGACTCGATGAGAAAGTGCGTTTCCGCTTATTAGATTATGTAAAGGACCGTGCGACTAGAATGGAAAAGACAACGACCAATGTGCTAATCGCCGGCGCCGGGCATGCCGGGGCGCAGGCGGCGTTGATGCTGCGCAAGCTTGGATTTGCCGGCGCGGTTGCGCTGGCGGGGGCGGAGGCTGATCCTCCCTATGAGCGTCCGCCCCTATCCAAGGCTTATCTCGCCGGCGAGGAGCCGTTCGAGCGCATGCTGATGCGCCCGAAAGAGGCCTGGGCCGAGCTGAATATCGATCTACTTCGGGGGCGAAGGATCGTCGCAGTCAATCCTGCGGCTCATGAAGCGCGCTGCGAGAATGGCGAAAGGATTACTTACGGCAAGATGATCTGGGCGGCGGGCGGAACGCCGCGGAGGCTGCCGGCGCCGGGCGGCGATCTTGCCGGCATACATGTCATCCGTATGCGTGCGGATGTGGATGCGATCCGCGCCGAGCTTGGCGGCGCAAACAACATCGTCATCATAGGCGGCGGGTATATCGGTCTCGAAGCGGCGTCGGTACTGGTTGGCATGGGCAAACGCGTCTGCGTGCTTGAAGCCCAGGACCGGCTGCTGGCGCGGGTGGCGGGGCCGGCGCTGTCGGACTTTTATGAGGGCGAGCATCGCAGCCGGGGCGTCGACATCCGGCTCGGCGCAAAGGTTGATGCGATCATCGAGCAGGGCGGCCGCCCTGCGGGGGTGCGTCTCGCCGGCGGCGCCGACCTGCCGGCGGACCTCGTGATCGTCGGGATTGGCATTGCGCCGGAGGTCGAACCGCTGATTGCGGCCGGCGCCGAGGGCGCGCTCGGCGGCGTGAAGGTCGATGAATTTTGCAGGACCAGCCTGCCGGACATCTATGCCGCCGGTGATTGCGCCGCTCATGCTAACCGACATGCCGGAGGCGCAGTCATCCGCCTTGAATCGGTGCAGAATGCTCATGATCAGGCGGCAGCCGCCGCCGCGGCGATTGCGGGGTCTCCTAAACCCTACGACGCGGTTCCCTGGTTCTGGTCCGATCAGTATGACCTCAAACTGCAGACCGCAGGTCTTTCAACCGGCCATGACCAAGCACTGGTTCGCGGCGATCCCGACAGCCGCTCCTTCTCCGTGGTCTATCTGAAGAACAGCCGCGTCATCGCTCTCGACTGCGTCAACGCCACTCGCGATTACGCGCAAGGCCGGCGTCTCGTCTCCACCGGCGGCGTGTGCGATCTAAATCTGCTCACAGACCCTGACGTCCCCCTCTACAAACCACCCGTCAGAAAGGGTTAGAAAATTGAGCGTCTTCAAACAGCGTGAATAAACTCTGGTGTCAGTATTCATTGCGAATTGCATAAAGTGCATAAATAGGAGCTGCAAGTGGCTGTAGAAGATGGCGTATCCGGGCCTTTGAAGGGCATCCGAATTATCGAGATTGCAAGTCTTGCTCCGGGGCCTTTCTGCGCCATGATGCTGGCTGATATGGGAGCCGAAGTGATCCGGATCGATCGCACACAGGCCAGTGATGAATCCCCTCCTCTTGATTATGACAAGAACATATTGAATCGCAATCGACGTTCCGTCGCACTTGATCTTAAAAATCCAGCTGCGGTCGATGTCATTCTCGATTTGTGCAAGGACGCGGACGGACTAATTGAAGGGTTCCGGCCTGGCGTTATGGAACGGCTCGGACTTGGACCGTCGCAATGTATGGCGGCGAATGAAGCGCTCGTCTATGGCCGGATTACGGGTTGGGGTCAGGACGGGCCGCTCGCTCAGACAGCTGGGCACGATATAAATTACATTGCGCTGACGGGCGCATTGCATGCTACGGGCACTGCGGAACGTCCGATTCCGCCGTTAAATCTGGTTGGTGATTTCGCTGGCGGAGGCATGTTGCTCGCCTTCGGCCTTGTCTGTGCACTGTTTGAAGCAAAACGGTCAGGCAAAGGGCAGATTGTCGATGCGGCCATGATCGACGGTGCAGCGATGACCATGGCGCTCACTTATTCAATGTTCAACGCCGGTCTATGGCGCGACCGGCGCGAGGCGAACCTCGTCGACGGAGGCGCGCCATTTTATCGCGTATACAAAACAAGCGACAACAAATTCGTGTGCGTCGGTGCAATTGAACCGAAATTTTATTTTAACTTTATCGACGTGCTAGGGCTGTCTGACGATGCGCTGTTCGCATCGCCTTATAATCCAGGCAAATGGCCGGAGATGATTGATCGTCTGGATGCGATATTCGCAACTCGAACGCGCACGCAATGGGAGCAAGCGTTCGCAGGCGCCGAGGCCTGTTTCACGCCTGTCCATACGCTCGCCGAAGCGCCCGGCGCGTTACACAATACACGCCGTGGGACATTCACGCACACGAATGATGTTGTTCAGCCGTCGCCGGCGCCGCGATTTTCGCGCACGCCGGGCGCTATCAATTTCGGGCCGCGCGTCCTCGGCGCAGACACTCGGGCCGTCCTTTCAGCGTGGGGCGTTTCTGACGAGCAAATCAATGGGCTGATAGAAAGCGGCGCGGCCGTCCAGTCGTAACGGGTCACGCCTTTATCGAGCATGCCGTCGCGGCGATTTCAGGAGAGAAACGGTTGATAGTTCTCCGAAAAAATATCGCGCCCAATAATCAGTTTCATGATTTCAGAACTGCCTGCAAGAATTCTGTTGATGCGGGCGTCTGTAAACCGCCGGCAAATTTCAAATTCTCGCATGTAGCCGGCGCCGCCGTGTAGCTGAACCCCATCGTCGACGACCCGCCACTCGAGTTCACTGGTCACCAGCTTTAGCGCTGCAGCTTCCGGCGGCGATAATTCGCCGGCATTGTGCTTCGCAACGCAATTGTCGAGATAGCATTGAACCGCCTGAAGCTGGGCATGCAATTCGGCGAGCTTGAATTGCGTATTTTGCATGTCAGCGATGCGTTTTCCGAACGCCTTTCGATCCATCACATAATTTCTTGTCAGATCGAAAGCCCGGTGCGCATTGCACATATAGCTGACGGATCCAATCAGGCGCTCCTCCACGAGGCCTTGCATCAGATAGTGAAACCCTTTTGTCGGATCGCCAAGTACGTTTTCTTTCGGCACCTTCACGTTGTCGAAAAACAGTTCGGCGGTGTCCTGCGCGACAAGGCCCATCTTGTCGAGGTTCCGACCGCGGCGAAATCCCTCCATGCCGCGCTCCACACAGAGCAGCGCCATGGAATGAGGATTTTCAGCGCCGCCTGATTTCGCCGCCACGATAACGAGATCGGCATTGATCCCGTTTGAAATATAAATTTTGGACCCATTAAGCACAAAATGGTCGCCTGCGTCCTCGACGATGCTTTTCATGCCTGACAAATCGCTTCCGGCGTCTGGTTCGGTCATGGCGACGGCCAAAATGGATTCGCCGGTCACGCATTTTGGCAGGAATCGCGCTTGCTGTTCCGGCGAACCGAACCGTTTCAGATAGGGCGCGACCATCCGGCTGTGCAGCGTCGGAAACCACTCCCCGCAGTCCGCACGCGCCATTTCCTCCATAATGATCTGCTCATAGCGAAAGTCGGAATCGCCGACGCCGCCTAAGTCTTCATCGGCCCAAATCAAAAGAAATCCGTTCTCGCCCGCCTTGCGGTAAATTTCGCGATCGACGATGCCCTCGTCTCGATAGGTTTTCATATTCGGCGCCACTTCGCGCTCGAGAAAGCGCCGAAACGAAGTGCGGAAAGAGGTTTGTTCGTCGGTGAAATTACGCATGTTTCAAGCCTTGAGTTTAAATTATTTGAAGGGATGGCACGCCTTTCGGCGTCTGATGCTATTTACCGTAATCGTTGTCCGGCCCGATGGGCTTCAACAGTTCGCGTAATTTCGGTTTAACGATCTTGTCGAGGGTCGCCCGCGGAAATTCTTCAACGAAAATGACTTCCTTAACGACTTTGAAGTCCGCGAGATCGCGTTTGCATGCGGCAATAATGCCATCGCGAATTTCATCCTTATCGCCGGGTTTTGGGATTACAAAAACAACCGGCACTTCATCGAGCATATAATGCTTGCGGCCGACAACCGCACATTCTTCAATGAGACCTGTTTTCATTATAACAGTTTCGATTTCCGACGATGCAACGTTCTCCGCGCCGACTTTCAGCATATCCTTGTCGCGCCCGAGGAAGTAGAGATATCCGTCCGGGTCGATGGAAATCGTGTCGCCGGTCTTCAGCCAGCCTTCATCATCAACAGCGTCGCGGGTTGCTTCGGGATCGTTAAAATATTCCTTGAACAAAGAAACCCCGGGCACGCCTCGCACAAAAAGCGTTCCCTGTTCGCCGGGTCCGACCGGTTTACCTTCTTTGTCGCGCACTTCGATATCGTAGCAGGGCGCCGACCTGCCGATGGATCCTTCGGGCGGGGGCTGATGAAAGTTTGAAATAATCCCCTGTGTGATTGTTTCCGTCATGCCCCATGCGCAAACCACGTCGACGCCAAATTTCTGGCAAAGCGGCGTTGAATAACCACCGATCATCCAGAAACGGTAGTCATGGTTTTCCGGCACATCGCGTTGCATCAGAGGATATACAAGGAATGGGATCACAAATGTCCAAGTGCATTTGTTCCGGATCGATACGTCCCAAAAACGCGAAACCGAAAGGCGCGGTTGCAAGACGATTGTGCCGCCTACCCACAAAGTTGTCATCGTGGAATAGGAAACGGCGTTGATGTGGAATAGGGGAGAGAAGACAAGGGCGATGTCGTCAGTTGAAACTAGAAAGTTCCGTGCATTCATTTGCGCGCCCCATATAAAATTACCGTGGGTGAGAAGCACTGGTTTCGGCCGAGAGGTTGTACCGGACGTGAATTGAATGAGAAAATCCGTGCTAGCGTCCGGCGCACGTTTTGGTGGCGCCGGACGCGGTGAAAGGCAGGTGTCGAACGAGATGTAATCAGACATATCAAATTCGGGCGCCGCGGCGCCGGAATCATCCTCGGTGACGATTATGAAATTCAGGCTGGGCGCTGCATCAGCGATCAGCGATGCAAATGCAGGTTGAGTGATCGCGGCTGTAATGCCGGCTTCGTCGACATAATATGCAATATCGCGCGCAACGGATCTGGTGTTTGTTGTAACCGCGATGGCGCCAATGCGGGCGCAGGCGAAAACTGCTATCAGAAATTCCGGACAGTTTTCCATATGCACCAGCAATCGGTCGCCGGCGGCAATGCCGCGCTCCAGTAGCGCCGCTGCGAAACGATCAGCACTCTCCTGCATTTCGGCATAGGTCCAGCGTTTCGGATCGCCTTCGAACGGCTCCCAAACCAGAAAAATCTTCTCCGGCGTTCGCTCCGCCCAACGGTCCAGCATCCAGGCGACATCCTGGCCGCGAACCATCAGCCGTTGTGATTCAGCAATTGTGTCGAGTGTTCTTTTTGGGCTGGTCGACGGGCGGTTTAGCATCTTATGGATTCTCCCAAGACAATTTATCGTTGTCTTTTTGTGCGCGGTTTCTTTGATCGAATTAGTAATTGCTCGCTGATAAATTGGATATACGAAAACCTGATATCATCTATTGATGTTGGCGTGTTGCCGCAGGCTGTAAATGCGCGTGATTATCAACTGAAGTCGCCTGAGAAGTGTCATTATTGTGCGACGCAGCAAGGCTCGATTTTGCACAATGAATTCTTGGCGCGGCGTTCAGAACTTTAAAAAAGACAATCGGGAGGGATAGTCATGCTTTGGCACAAAAGGGCAGCGCCGTTTCTGGCGTCGGTATCGATTTCGACAATCGCCTTTGTGGCGACTGCGCATGCGCAGCGCGCTTCAGATGCGTTGAAGGATCAAATTATCGTAACGGCCACCAAACAGGTCGGCGGCGTCGCCGCACAGGACGCGCCTATCGCTATCACTGCTTATGGCGCAGAACAGCTTGAAGCGCTGCGGGTGCGTGATCTGGAATCCCTGAGCTATAGTCAACCAAACGTGTCGCTCGAGGATGTCGGGTCAATTCAAGGAACTGCAAATTTTTCTATCCGCGGATTAGGCATAAACAGTTCAATTCCTTCCATTGACCCGACGGTCGGCGTGTTTGTCGATGGCGTGTATCTTGGCATGACGGCCGGACTGCTTTTCGATACGTTTGACCTCGAAGCCATTGAAATTCTGCGTGGCCCGCAAGGGGTTCTCTTTGGTCGAAATGTGACGGGCGGTGCGGTGTTGATCCGGACGAGACGCCCGACGGATGAGTTCGAGGCAAGCGCGCAGGGCGCGTGGGAAACTGGCTTGAATCAGGTGTACCAGGCATCTGTTTCGGGGCCGATCGTTCCTGGGGTTCTGAAAGCGAAAATTGCCGCCTATTACAATAATGATGAAGGCTTTTGGGCAAACGAGCTTGATGGATCCAAGCTGGGCGAAGTGGAAACAATTGTTGTACGTCCGGTTATCGAATTCACACCCAGCGAGAATGCTGAATTTATCGTGCGCTATGAACATGGAGAATCCGAAGGTCACGGAACAATTGCGCAAAACAGGGCCTTGTTCGAACGGGGCACCGACGACGTAACGACGGACGAGCCTGGGTTCATGGACCACGAATGGGACCAGGTGAGCGCGGAGGCCAATATTGATGTCCCGTTCGGGGACGGCGTCATCACCAATATCTTTGGCTGGCGTCAATATAGCTCAGCATCGCAAAGTGATTTTGACGCCACGACCTTGAACTTGTTGCTTTTCGGGGAAATCACCGAGCAGGAGCAGTTTAGCAACGAACTTCGATACTCAGGCCGGTTCTTCGATCGTGTCAATTTCACCCTTGGGGGGTTCTGGTTCGATCAGGAACTGAAGTATCAGGAAACGCGCTTTTTGTTCCAGGATCCCAGCCTCGCTCCAGCGCAGGCGGTAGGGGCCGTGCCCGGACCTTTTTCCTTCTACGGCGGCGGCATCCAGAACCATCAAGTCCTCGGCGTTTTTGGACAGGCGGCTATTGAACTTTCGTCCGCGCTCACGCTCGACCTTGGTTTGCGCTGGAGCCGCGAAGAAAAGGATGTACAATTGGCTACGATCGTGCCGGGGCCTGCTTCGCCGGATTTGCGGAGCATCCCAATGGGGGCCTGTAATATCCACGCGGACGATTGTTTCTTCAATTTAAACGCTGATCCCACATTCGACCCCGAGGAAGATTGGAGCAATTTATCTCCGAAGATCGGCTTGAGGTATTCGCTTGCAGATAATGCACGGCTTTATGGTCATTGGAGCCGCGGCTTCCGATCCGGTGGATATAATCTGCGAAACACTGTGCCGACGGCGTCGCCCGGTCCGTTCGATGAGGAGCAAGTCGACAGTTTCGAGGTCGGATTCAAATCGGAGCCCTTGCCCGGGGCGATATTCAATGCTGCGATATTTCACACTAGCATTTCGGATATGCAACGTGAGGTCCTGTTGTCAGACCCGATTCTGGGGACGATCCAGATCATCACCAATACTGCGGACGCGGAGATATTCGGATTCGAGTTTGAAACGCAGTATTCACCTGTGGAGGGGCTGGTTCTTAATGCTTCAGTCGGCCACCTTAACGCAGAGTATACCGACATTCTCTTTGATATCAGCGGCGACGGGGTGGTGAATGAGACGGACCTGGCGCTGGCGCTGCCGCGCGTTCCAAAGCTGACTTACAATATAGGATTCGTTTATGACCATGATATCGGCAATGCGGGATTTTTGACAGCGCGCGCTAATTTCAGTCATCGCGACAGCCAGGCGTTTACGGATAATAATCGCGGAATCCTGAGTGGCGGTGATATGTTGGATGCGTCCTTGTCTTTCACGACAAACGCTGGCGGGCTCCGTTTCTCCATATATGGCGACAATCTGCTCGACGAGATTACGGAGGGTTCGGATTCGCAAACACCATTCCCCCCCGGGTCCACAAATGGTAGCCATTCGCCTTTAAATAAGGGGCGCGTATTGGGAGCGTCCGTGAAGGTAGCACTATAAGCTTCGAAGCTGAGGCGGATATCCAAAAAGTTAGAATTGGCGTCGCGAGCCTGTTTCGCGACGCCAATCAAAAGCATGCACATGAGGAGATTCAGTTTGGTGTCGTTTGATGGAAAGGTTGCACTGATCACGGGTGCGGGTAATGGTCTTGGAAAGTCGCACGCGTTGATGTTCGCTAAGCTTGGGGCACGAGTCGTTGTCAATGACTACGGCACGACCGCCAAGGGCGAAGGCGCCGACAAGTCGCCCGCCGATGCAGTGGTTGATGAGATAAAGACTGCAGGCGGAGAGTCGGTTGCAAATGCCGATTCAGTTGAACATGGCGCCCGCCTCGTCGAGACGGCAATGGATGCGTTCGGGCGATTAGACATCGTGGTGAACAACGCCGGATTTCTGCGCGACACGTCATTTCACAAAATGAGCCAAGATGACTGGTTCGATATCGTTAACGTGCATTTGAACGGCGCCTTCAAAGTCAATCGGGCGGCATGGCCACATATGCGCGAACAAAACTTCGGGCGGATCGTTAATACTGCGTCAGCAGCCGGCATTTACGGGAATTTCGGGCAGGTCAATTACAGCTCGGCGAAGTTGGCGCTTCATGGCATGACGCAAGCCCTCGCGATCGAAGGGCAAAAACGCAATATTCTTGTAAACACGGTTGCGCCGGCCGCCGCCTCGCGGCTTACTGACACCGTCATCAGCCGAGAACAAACTGCTGCATTGCGCCCGGAATATGTCAGTCCGCTGGTAGGATATCTTTGCAGTGAAGTCAGCACACAGACCGGAGGTCTTTTCGAAGCCGGCGCCGGCTGGTTCGGCAAGCTGCGATGGGAGCGAAGCCGCGGCATCGCTCTCAAAGGAGTAATAGCGCCTGACGATATCGCCAAAAATATTGATGCGATTGCAGAGTTTTCCGATGCGACCCATCCACGGAACATCGCCGAGGCGTTCGCGCCATTCGGGGAAGCCATGGGCGCCGCCGTCGCTGCCCGATAACGATAGCGCAAGAGTATGATCGACCGTTCCTTTATCGGCTTCGAAATGGAGCCATTCGACACCACCCTAGAGAAAGGACAGATGGAGCTGTTCGCCAAGGCGCTGGGCGAGAAACATTCAATTTACAGCGACGAGGCCGTCGCGCGTGCTGAGGGATACCCGTCCATTGTCGCCTTGCCGACATATTTGATTCGTCTTGGGACGCGAGACGACCTGACATATGGCCTTTTCAATGAACTCAGTATTGATCTCGCCAAACTTCTGCATGGCGAGCAGGAGTTCATTCTGGAACGTCCCCTCTGCGCCGGTGAAACCTTGCGGGGTGTGAAGAAAATCGTCGACATTTTCGATAAGAAGGACGGCGCGCTTGAGTTTGTCGTTACCGAAATTCTGTATCATGATGAAAATGACCGGTTTGCGGGCAGCGACCGGTGCACTTTCGTCATCCGGAACCGCGGATAATAGGGGAGGCGCAAATAATGAGTGATCAGACGGAACATCTCGGATCGCTACAGGTTGGCGATGCGCTTCCGACCGTTCAAACGGGTCCGATTTCGCGTCACACTATCGCTCTTTATGCAGCAGGTTCGTCGGACCTCAATCCAATTCATACCGATATTGACTTCGCCCGAAACAAGGCGGGGTTGCCCGACGTTATCGTTCACGGCATGTTCGTCATGGGTTATCTTGCGAAAATCGGAACTGAGTATGCGCCGGCAGGCGCTATTCGCCGGATTAAAACCCAGTTCCGGGCCATGACCAATGTGGGTGACAATCTTGTTTGCACCGGCAAGGTTACGGATAGGCAAGCGTCGGATGGCGCAATGATCTTGACTTGTGCGCTTGCCGCGACGCGCCAGGATGATGACGTGGTGGTGGCGACTGGTGAAATTGATATTGCTTTTTGCGTCGCATAGCAGGCGTTGAGTGCAAGACGCATCGGAGTATGGACTACAATTATGGCTAAAGGTGACGAAATAACGGGAATCACCGCCTTTGGGATCTACATTCCGTCAATGCGCTTGCAGCGAAAAGCGATGGCGAATGAAGTCGGGTGGATTAATCCGGCCCTGAACGGATACCGGCGCGGCGTTCGCGCGATATGCGATTTTGATGAGGATGTGATTACGATTGGCGTTGAGGCCGTGCGTGATTGCGGCGCCATCGCCGGGCTTGAGAAAGTCGCTGCGATCGTTACCGCTTCGACAACGTTCCCGTTTGCGGACCGGTTAAATGCTTCAGTGATTGCTTCTGCGGCCGGTCTTTGCGATTCGATTCAGGCCGTGGATATCGCCAATACACAACGCGCCGGCGTATCTGCATTTCGTGTTGCGGAACGTATGTGCGTGGCTGACGGAGCATCGAATGATGTTTTATGCGTCGCCGCCGAGCGTCGGCGCGGACGGCCTGGCAGCGTTGTGGAAATGACGAGCGGAGACGCAGCAGCGGCTTTTGTATTGGGTAGTGAAAACGTCATCGCACGCGTGGTGGCGCACCGGGTTTCAACCATCGATTTTGTCGATCACTTTCGCCGCGCTGATGCGGCATATGAATACGGCTGGGAGGAGCGGTGGATTCGGGATGAGGGATACCGAAAAATTGCACTGCCGGTACTTATAGGCGCGTTGGAGGCCGCTGGTGTCGCTGCAGGTGACATAGACCATTTCATATTTCCCTCAGCAATCCGCGGAGCTGCCGCCGGTCTGGCGAAAGCGATAGATATTCGGGATGACGCGGTATGTGACGACTTACAGGACGTAATCGGCGAAGCGGGCGCAGCCCACCCTCTTCTTATGCTAGCCGATACGCTTTGCACGGCGCGGGCGGGCGAGAAAATTCTTTTGGCTGGTTTCGGTCAGGGCTGTGAGGTCATCGTATTGGAAACTATGCCGGCGATCGAGTCGATTGGCGATCGGCCAGGGGTTCGCGCCATCGCGGAGAACGGCCAGCAGGTAGATATGCCGTTCATACGGTATTTGACTTTTAACGGGCAATTGGAAGCGGATTTCGGACCACGCGCGGAAACCGACCGGAAAACAGCGCTTAGCGCCGCTTATCGTCATGCCAAGGAGGTTGCCCGGCTGATAGCCGGAAAGTGTGAAAAATGCGAAACGGTGCAATTTCCGAAAGCGAAGATCTGTGTCAATCCGAATTGCCGCCATGAGGGTGAGCAGGCGGACCATGCGCTGGCGAACGAGCCGGCGGTTGTAAAGACCGTGACGACAGACTGGCTAGGATTTTCGCGCAACCCGCCGAACCGATACGGCATGGTGGAATTCGCCAGCGGCGCGCGCATGATCATGAACTTTACGAGCGCGCCGGATGAACTGCCAGTAGGTAGTGAAGTAAGTATGGTCTACCGCATTCAGGATTTCGATCAATATCGGAAGTTTCATCGCTATAGCTGGAAAGCAAAGGCCGCCGATGCGCCGCGTAATGGAGATAAAAAGTGACAAGCGGAATTCGCGACAAGGTCGCCATCATCGGCATGGGTTGCAGCAAGTTTGGCGAGCGCTTTGATTGCGACGCGCAAGACCTCATGCTTGAAGCTTTCAACGAGGCCAGAGCGGACGCCGGCATTGAAACCAGCGAGATTGACGCGGCCTGGCTGGGCCATGCAATGCCTGATCTTGGCATGGGTCCGACGGCGACGCCGGCATCAGTCGCGTTGCGGTTGCAGAATATTCCGGTGACAAGGGTGGAGAATGCCTGCGCCACTGGAACGGAGGCGCTACGCGGCGCTGTTTATGCCGTAGCGTCGGGAGCCGCGCGCATTGCGCTCGCGATTGGCGTTGAAAAACTGAAGGATACCGGATTTGGCGGTTTGCCTGAATTCGATTTTGGACCGCGCGCGAGCCTGTTTGCGCCGTCCATGAGCGCGCCCGGCGGTTTTGCGCAGCTTGCCGCCGCCTATGGCGCCAAGCACGACGTCAACGCTTCTGACCTGAAACGCGCTATGGCTCATGTGTCATGGAAAAGCCACGAGAATGGGGCCGTCAATCCGAAAGCGCATCTGCGTCGGCGCGTGGATATGGATACGATTATGAAGGCGCCGATGATCGCAGCGCCGCTTGGGCTATTTGATTGCTGCGGCGTCAGCGATGGCGCGGCTTGTGCGATTGTCACCACGCCGGATGTGGCGGCTGGTCTTGGAAAAAAACAGGAATCCGTGATGGTCAAGGCGTTGCAGCTGGCCGTGTCGAATGGTCTTGAGGCCTCACATTCCTCCTGGGATGGGGCCAGCATAATTACAACGCGCATCGCCGCCAAACGCGCTTATGCCGAAGCGGGCGTTGAAAATCCGCGCGAAGCGCTCAGTCTCATCGAGGTGCACGATTGTTTTTCAATTACAGAGCTTGTGACCATGGAAGACCTGTTCCTTTCCGACGAGGCGGCGGCGGTCGCTGATGTGCTTGACGGCTTTTACGACCGTGAAGGAGGGGTTCCCTGTCAGGTTGACGGCGGACTTAAGTGTTTCGGTCATCCGATCGGCGCGTCGGGGCTGCGGATGGCGTATGAAGTTTATATGCAATTGCTCGGCAGGGCCGGCGAGAGGCAATTAAACAGTCCGACGCTCGGATTGACCCATAATCTCGGCGGCTTTCCGCATGAAAACGTAAGCGGTATTGGAATTTTCGGTCTGCCCGGCGCTTGAAGCGCGGGCCAGCTAGGGCAAAGTGCGAATAACCGGAATCGATTAATTGCTATGAATTATTAAATTGTCGCGTGACTTTGCAAATAACCGGCTCCTACTTTTTTGCATCACGCACTATTTTCCCGCGGGGGTGCGGCGTAGTTCGGGGCGTGCGAGATATTCAAGCGCCGCATTGACGAAAATGTCGTTCTGATCACCGGTAACCATGTGCTGAGCGCCCTTTATCTCCGTAAAATAGATATGGGGTGCAATATCGCGGAAATGCGCCGCAGCCTCTTGGGTGACAAGTTCACTGTTTCCGGCGCGCATGAAATGAACAGGAATAATCAGATTCTTTGCCGCTTCAGTCAGTTCGCGCTCAAATTCCTCGGGCTCCAGGTAAAGCGTTTCGACAAAAGCCGGATCCCAATGCCATCTCCACCTCCCGTCTTCGCCCTGACGCAAATTCTTCTGCAAACCGCTGGATCCGCCCGACGACCGATTTTCGGCGTTAGGTCGTGGAAAGTGTTTTGAAAGGAAAGCGGCTGCCTCGCTTACATTTTCAAATCCGTTTTTTGCGGTGTCGAGCATGAAATTTCGAATCAAGCCGAACCCGTGTTCGCTGATCTTTGGGGCGACATCAACAAGCGTGAGAGAGGCAAATCCGTCTTGACGGATTTTGCCCGCTGCCATGAGTGCGGCGACGCCGCCGAGCGACGCGCCGATGAAATGTGGCTTGACCCCGGTTTGGCTTTCCACCCAGTCGCTGAGAACGAGCGCATCCTGCGCGTAATCGTGATAAGAATAGGCCCCGTCCGGCGCGCGGTCGCTGTCTCCGTGTCCGCGCAAATCGGCGCAGAGAACAAAATGACCCTCTCGTGCGAAGGCGATTGCGGCGCCAGACCATGCGTGGCGTGTCTGGCCGCCGCCCGGCGAAAGAATGATCGCGCCTTTATCCATGCGGCCAAACAGATTGGCCACAAGCGTACACCCGTCAAATGAGGTCACGGCTATCGTTTTCGGTTCGCTGCCGTCCAGAGAAGGCGTCATCGGGGGCGGCCCCGCCAAGCCAGGGAGGCGAGCGCAAGGAGCAACCTATTCATCACACGACAGTGCGAATAGTGTTGAATGTCATTGCACTTAACATAAAGAAATAAAACCCTGCACAATTTAGAAACAGTATTATTGATCCCATGGAAGCGCGACATTGTCGGAAATATATGTTTTGAGATCGCGTTTTTGCAATTTTCCAGTGATGGTGCGCGGCAATTCATCCATGAAGATAAAATGCTTCGGGCATTCCTGCTTGCTAAGATTTTCGAAGCAATGAGCGTTTAGCGCAGTGATACAGTCCGTCTCGTTCAACTGAATCCCCTTTCGCAAAACAACAGCGGCGACAACGGCTTCGTCCCAGCGCGGATGGGGAACGCCAACGACGGACGATTCAGCAACAATTTCGATTTCGGCAAGCACCGCCTCAACCTGCGCGGGAAAGACATTTACGCCGCCGGTATTGATGAGAAAGTTACGGCGGTCAAGAAGATATACATACCCGTTCTCGTCAACGCGGCCGATGTCGTTTGTTTTCAACCAGCCATCGGCGCTCAACACGTCCGCCGTTTCTTCCGGCTGGTTGAGGTAGCCGCTCATAATCGTATCGCCTTTGAGGTAGATAACGCCCGCCTCGTCCATGGGAAGCGCCTCGCCATCGTCGTTGCAGATTTTGTAGTCGACGAACGCCGCAAACCGGCCAGACGAACGCAAAATGTGTTCCTCGCCGGCGAGGGCCCGTTTGTGGTCGTCCGGTTGGAGAAAGCAGGCCCAGGCAACGCACTCGGTCATCCCGTAAAGTTGAACGAGATTAACGCCCAGGGTATCGACAGTGCGCCGTATCAACGCCGGCGTCGCCGGGGCAGATCCATAAGCAATCGTTCGCAGAGAAGGGAGTGCGAGGTCGTTATCCTGAAGATAATCGAGTACCGTCGGTATCATTGCTGGAACGAACAGCGCGACCGTTGCTTTGTGCCTGTTGATGTCGTCAACACAACTCGCAACGTCGAATACGTCCGTCGGAATAATTGTTCCCGAACCGGCCGCAAGGCCAAATATGCCGCCGGCAACGGCGACCCACGCCGATTGCGCAGGCATATAGTACCGGTCGTTCGCGGATATGCCGTAATAGTGGGGCGCGTAGGTGATTTCAGTAAGGATCGCTTTGTGGGACAGGATAACGGCTTTGGGATGCGCCGTGGCGCCCGACGTATATGTGTGCAGAAGAGGCGCCTCTTCGGCGAATTCAGTCGTGATGAAATCCGGAGCATTCTTGATAAGGAACTCGTAATCCACGTCGTAGCCATGATCACCGCCGAGCCCGATGACATCGAGGGACAATGCTTTCAACTCGTCGCTGCGGGGCTCGATTAACGGTCGGCACGCGTCTTGAATAACGCAGACTGTGACGCTGCTGTTCTTCAGGACATGGAGCATTTCGCGCGCGCTGTACCGCCAGTTTACGCCTACGCGGACTGCGCCGACGATCATACAGGCGAAAAAGTGCTCATATATCTCTATGCATTCTTTGGACAGAATGGCAACGCGATCGCCTGGCTGGACACCGCGCGCCTGAAGGGCGCCGGCGAGGGCGAGGGACCGGCGATATATCTCCGACCACGTAATGGTGCGTTCGCCCTGATAAAAGGCAATCTTATCCGGGTAATGCGCTGCGCAGCGGCGTAAATTGTCTCGTAGCATTCACATTTCCGTTGTTTGGCGCTGTCGCCGTCCCATATCGCGTGCTGGGCGGCGGCATATAAATAAGCTAAGGAAGCAGCCGAAGCGCCCCCTAGAAAGTAACCATGAGCTCGCCGCCGATCACGCGACCCTTGTTTAAACCCGCATAGGTGCCTTGTTGACCCGGCGGAAACCCAAGCGGATTCTCAGAACCTTCCGTCACGTCATTAAGCAGGTTCTTCCCGTATACGGAGAAGCGGACATTTTCATTATTCGGAGAGAAGCTGATGGATGCGTTCAAAATATCTCCCGGGCTCAGCACGCCAATGTTGTTGTCGGAATAAAATGACGTATCGCGATGACTAAAGTTCACTCGCGCTGTCGCATTGCCAATGTCGCTTACCGGAAGGTCCAGGATAGCGCCTACACCGAACGTCCACTTCGGTGCGCGAGGCAGTTCCAGATTAAGATCAACGTCATCAACTGACCCGTCCTGGGTGATATCAAACAACACCTCGGTGTATTCGGCGTCTGTGTGACCGGCAAATCCGGTAAGGACGAAATTATCAGTAACGAAGAACTGCCCATCGACTTCGAATCCACGAACGCGAGCATCTGCGGTGTTTGCAATGATCTGGATCAGACCGCTGACAGGATCGGGAAAAATAACTTCCCGTTGCATATCCTTGATGGTGTTCCAATAGACGGCGGCATTCAAGGTGGCGCGGCCCGAGAGGGTTTGCGTTTTCATGCCCAGTTCGAATGCATCAATCGTTTCCTGATCGAACGGACCCGGCAGCGCCACGGGCGACGTATTTCGCAGGTTGTAACCGCCCGACCGGTTGCCGCGCGACCAGTGAAAATAGGTTTGCGCGTTTTCATGAAAGTTCCACTGGAAACCGATCTTCGGGCTCAGCGCCGAGAAATCCTCTTCGGGATCGAAGGCGGGGTCGGCATTGACGTTGAATACGCAATCGCCAGCTGGGAGGTTGCACGCGCCCGGTGGGATGTCGAAGTCATTCGGAGACGGTGGCCCCGGTAAGATTGTTGCGATGTTGACGCTCTTTTCTTCATAAGAATATCGCAGGCCCAAAAGAAGAGACAAGGTTGGGGTCAAAGCAACATCAACATGGCCGAATACGCCATAGGTCTTATGATCCTGAATGCCGCCGCCGTAAAACGAAAGCGGTCCCGGGATCGTTCCCATGGCTTGTCCTGGCGCAAGTATCGGGTCCTGAAAAAGAAATCGGACCTCCTCGTAAAGAACATCCTGACTGAAATAGTAAAGCCCAAGTGTCAGTTCCACGACGTCGCTAAACGTCCCAGCATATCGCAGTTCGTTACTGATCTGGTCTTGCTCAGTGTATTCGCCGAACTTAAAATAATCGACGGCGGTGCTGTCGGGGTCGAAAATCGAACGGGAGTTAAATCGGCGCCATCCGAATATATTGGTAATCGTGCCGTCGCCAAAGGCGACATCCAGATTTGCTTCCGCAGTCACCATGTCCCATTCTTGGCTTAAGAAGCCCGGGTTGCCGATTTCAAGATCGAATGTCTCGCGATCATAGAGCGCACGGTTTTGTCCAACGCCATGGCCGTCTTCCGTTTCGCCATGTTCATAGCGGACGTAAAGGTCAAAGGAATCGCCGAGCGTCAGCTCTACTGAAGGCCGGATTGAAAATGACTGGCCCGGGTTAAACTTTTCTCCAGTGGCGAGATTGGTGAACCAGCCCTGGTCGTCGTTGAACATGCCAGAAATTTTCGCATTCAGTACCCCTGGTATCACCGGACCGGAAACGGCTGCCTGGTAGACTTGATTCAAACCTGTTTCCCATTGACCTTTTGCTTTGAATTCAAATTCATCTGAGGGGCGCTTCGTATTGATCAGCACCGCACCGCCAGTCACGTTGCGGCCAAACAATACACCCTGAGGCCCGCGGAGGATTTCTATGCCCTCGAGGTCGAAAGTATCGAATGTGGCGCCTGTCGTGATACCGAGATAAACGCCATCGACAAATACGCCGACTGCAGGGTCGATTGAGGGAATCGAACTATTTACGCCCAGACCACGAATAGAAAAGTTTAAGGCGCCGCCGACAGAGTTAATGTTCTCAAGTGTTACATTCGGTTGGCTAAAGCTGATATCAGATATATCTTTGACGAAATAGGCGTCTAGCTGGGCTTCGCCATAAGCAGTCACCGCAAGCGGCACACTTTGCACATCTTCGGCCTCAGATTTCTTGGTTGCGGTAACAACAATAGAATCACGAAGCGCGTCCGTGGCTTGTGCTTGCGCTGGCGTGAGACCGGATCCCAAATTATAAACCAACACAGAGCCGGCAATATAAAGCCCCAAGCGCCGACGACGTAATTTAATAACAGACCCCATTTGCGGCTTTTCCACCTTTATCCTCCCAAAGCGTAGCTGACCAAAGCGTAGCTAAGGCGCGTTTTGTTTTGTTGTAATTGCGCCGTTAATAATATTGGTACGGATTAAAAATAAATCACAAGAGGTGAGTTCACATAACTGATATCTGGAAGGCGAATATCGATCTCGAGTATTCCGCTGGACTGAGTTTCGGCGCCTGCGCGCAAGGAATATATTCCCGTGGGTTGGAAATCTTTGCCGCAGTGCAGCAATGCATTAATGGCTAAGATCACAAACGGAGCTGCTAGACCGATGCTCCGCCGTCAATAATAATATTTTGGCCAGTTAAAAAAGAGGAGCCCGGGCCGGCCAGAAATACCGCCATCGGCGCTATGTCCTCGGGCAAACCAAGGCGTCCGATAAAGGTTTCACGTTCAAAAGCGGTCTTCAGTTTCGGGTTGGCGATCGTTGATTTTGAAAAATCGGTTTCGATCACGCCGGGCGAAATTGCATTGACTCTGATATTGCTCGGGCCCAGTTCACGAGCGTAATTGCGCGCCAGTTGGAGCATCGCCGCCTTCGAAGCGGAATAAGCGCCGATATGATCATAGGCGCGGAGTCCGCCAATTGAAGCGATATAGATGATCGAGCCGCCGCCGATACGCTCCATATGTGGGGCCGAAAAACGGGTAAGCCAGTGCGCAGAGAGAATGTTATTTTTTAGCAGCGCGTCGAAGTCCTTATCGGGAGCGTCGCGCAGCGGACCAAAATAGGGCGAGGAAGCGGCATTGCAGACGACACAGTCAAGTCGTCCGAAAGTAGCGGCGGCGGCCTCTACTAGATCTTGCAACGCCTGTTTATCAGCAATGTCGGCGTCGAATGGAATGGCGACAACGCGGCCTTGCTCCTTATTGATCTGATTAGCGGCGGCTTCGCAGGCGGCGGCGCGCCTAGAAGAAATCACGACATTATAGCCGGCGTTCGCCAATTCAGTCGCAATCGCATTGCCGATCCCGCGCGACGATCCCGTAACAATTGCCGCCCGACCTGTTTTTTCAATTAGAGCCGCCATTCAGGTTCTTTTCTCCTTCTCGCCACTAGCCTTTTTTACCACGGCGGGTCGTTTCTGGTTTTTCTTGGCGCCGCCCATAAATTTCTCGACGCTGTCGTCCCAGCGGATGTTCTGAACGACCGAAAAAATCTGTTCTCGCAGCCACCGATGAGCCGGGTCCTTGTGAAACCGTTCATGCCACAGCATTTTTACGTCGATCGAAGGCAATCTTATGGGATGTTCGTGACCGCGCAAATTTGGCGGCCCGTCTTTCAGGGCGAGGCCGAATGCTCGCGGCACGGTGGCTAACAACTCCGTGCCTGAAACGATATTAGGGATCGACATAAAATTCGGAACCCGCACCTTTATCCTGCGGTCGATGCCGAGCGCGTCGAAATTCTGTTCGAGCAGGTAAAAGTGCCCGGTGCCGCGCGCTTCCGCGACAACGTGACCTGCGGCCTTGAACGCCGCCATCGAAACGCCTTTCGCCACCTCTGGATGGCCGTTCCGCGCCAGACAGATGTAATCGGTCGAAAAAAGTTTGCGCTGAAAAAATCCGATATCGAGATAGGGCATGTATGCGATTGCGAGTTCGGCAAGTCCGCTCTTAAGGGCATCCGGCGTTTCATGAGTCGGGAGATTGATCGCCCGAAAAGATATCGACGGACTGAAGCGTGAAAAAGCGCGTATGATCGACGGAAGTATTGTCGTCTCCCCAATATCCGTCATGATAATTGTGAATGTGCGATTGTCGGCTTGAGGGTCAAACTGCCGGACGTCTTTGAGGCCTCGCCCGATCGTATCAAGCGCGTCGCGGACATAGGGATAAAGGTTTTCTGAAAACGGCGTTGGCGCCACGCCGTGACTTTCACGTACAAAGAGCGGGTCACTCAGGGCTTCGCGGAGCTTGGCGAGCTGCCCACTAGTTGACGGTTGCGTCATGCCGAGTTCTTCTGCGGCTCGCGAGACGCTACCCAAGCGTATCACAGCGTCGAATACTCGCAATAAATTCAGGTCCAAACCCCTGATATTTGTTTCGTCAATATCATTTATCCGCATCAGACTTGTTTACTTTCATCGGCTTGGGAATAGATTCTGTAAATGCCGCATGTAGTCGTTGGTTAGGTGATTGCAAATGGCTAAATTAAAAGGAACTCTCGGTGCTCAAATTAAAGACAGATAGGAAAACAAAGCAAGAATATTGTGTATGCATATTAAATTGAGAACTATGGCATTCCATCAAAATGACACCGTAAGGACAGAAGGGGCGTCGCAATGAGGATTCAGAACGCTATTGACTATTCGACAATTGTTAACAACGGAATCGTAAACAGCCGCGTTTACAAGGATGAAAGAATTTTCGAAGATGAGATCAAGAAAATTTTTCATGACGGTTGGAGTTTCGTTGCGCACGAATCGGAAGTGCCGCAGCCCGGAGATTATGTGCGCCGTAGTATCGGTAGAGAGCCATATCTCATAATCCGAAACCGCGATGGCGAAGTCAACGTCATTTCTAACAAGTGCACCCACCGCGGTACGCTTCTGTGCCAGGAAGAGAAAGGCAATGTGCGCGGCGCAATAACTTGCTGGTATCACGGTTGGGTGTTCGGGCTCGATGGCGATCTGAAGTCAGTTCCCTATGGCACCGGGTCGGCAAGCCTTGAACATAAATGCCTGCCGAAGGCGACAGTCGGTAACTACAAGGGTTTTATCTTCGCAACGCTCAATCCGAATCCAGTCGATTTTATGGATTATCTGGGTGAGGGCGCGAGTCTGATAGATCGCGCGGTAGAGTGTTCTCCAGTCGGCAGCATCCGATTAGATGCAGGCTGGGCGAAATTTTTATACAAGACCAACTGGAAACTTCAGTGTGAAAATAACATTGACGGTTATCATGTGAACTATGTTCACGCCTCGCTCGCGCGCTCTATCGAGTCCCGGTATAATGAGGCGGTTTTAGCCGGTGAGGATGAGTTAAAGACAACGGCGGTCGATTGGGGCAATGGACACTCGGAGCTGTTTCTCGCTGCAGGATTTTCGAGCGACCTTGAATGGATTGGATACAGCGATAAAAAGCCCATGAAGCCATTCGCGAAAGAGTATTGCGAACAGCTTCGTGAGGCCTATGGGGATAATCGAGCCTCGCGGATTATTCATGACGGTCCGCCGCATGCTTTAATTTTCCCCAACCTGTTTCTCGCAGAAACCAATGTCGTTTACTACGAAATCGATCAGGTTGGCGAAACAGTGCAGCGGCACACGCCGATGCTTCTTGATGGCGTTTCCGACGAAATGAACACGCGCATTATTCGGCTGTGCGAGGCGGCGCTTGGCCCGTCGTCTTTCTTCCTTCCGGATGACGGCGTAATTACCGAGCGTCAGGACGCGGCGTTCAGTGGACTGCCCATGGAAATTGACCTTCGACGGGGTATGGGTCGGGAAAATAAGAACGGCATGGGCGTAATGGAGTCACATGTGACTGACGAGGTGACCAATCGCGCATTCTGGAACCGCTACAAAGAGGTGATGACCGCTTAAGCCGTTGGCATGGCCAAAACACAATTTGAATACGACGATCTGAATACAGGGATGGATTATGGTTTCCGATGAGGAATATCGAAATGTTTGCGATCTGTTATACCGGGAGGCGCGATTCGCTGACAATGCTCAGTATGATGAATGGGAGAGCTTGCTGACGGATGATATGAAGTATTGGGTTCCGATTAATCGTAAGGATCCTGACCCGGAGACGCAGCTCTCGCTCCTTTATGACAACCGTTCGCGCGTTTCAACGCGAATTCGAATGTTAAAGACAGGCGTTCGGCATGCTCAGGTGCCGCCGTCGCCCATGACGCGGTTAATATCCAATATAGAAATAGAACCTTTGAAAGATAATGAGTTTAAAGTTTGTTCTGCGTTCATGCTCGGCGAATTGCAGATTCAATCGACGAAAGACTTGCATTGGTGGATAGGAAGGACCGAGCACATTTTGCGGCGCGTCGACGGAAATCTTAAAATCGCACGCAAGCGCGTTGATCTTATTAATTCTCAGGAAGCTGTGCCTTCTCTGGCTTTCCTGATCTGAACGGCAATGTTCGTGATCCCTACGCCCTGGCGCGGAGCTGAACAAACTGTAGCGATATGAAATTAAAGCGAGTCGGTAAGCCAATCGCAAAAATCCGCGGCCTAGGATTCGGCGAGCTTTCGCGTGAATATTTAAGATCGCAGAAGGAGCTGGCGTGCGAGGCGATCGTTGCGGCCGTTGCGGACGCGGGTCTGCAAAAAGGCGATATAGATGGCGTACTCGTCAACCGGAGTGATACGAACCCATCCGATGATTTGCCTCTGCGGCTTTTTGATGATCTTGGATTTCGAGGTCTGACGTTTGGCAATGTTCTCGCATCGCAAGCAGCGTGTGGTGTGCAGATCATTCAATACGCTGCGATGGCGGTTGCCCATGGTATGGCTGACAACATCGTATGTGTCTTTGCTGATACGCCTATCCTGCCGAAGCGGAGAGGCGGTGACGCTTACGCGATCGATCTAGCGCTGACGAATGTTTCTGGTTGGGAGCGCCAATATGGTCTTTACGGCGCTGTTGGCGCCTACGGCCTTGCGATGAGGCGATATATGGAACTCTTCAGCGCGGGGGCCGAAACATTCGGAGAAGTGGCGTTGGCGGCTCGTCAATGGGCGCAGCGCAGCCCGTTCGCCTTTTTGACCAAACCGATGTCGATGGACGATTACATAAATTCAAAGCTGATCGCTGATCCACTGCGCATGTTTGATTGTGCATTTCCGGTGAACGGAGCCGGCGCCGTCATTGTTTCCGCCCCGGATAGCGAAGGGGATGAGCAAAACGGCGCCGCTTATATCTGGGGTATGGGCCAGGGGCACCGCGGCTATCTCGCCTATTCTGATTACGAGAACGAGACCGAAACCCCAGCTTCGGTCGCTGGAAAAAAGGCCTATGAAATGGCTGGAATTTCCGCGCGTGATATTGATCATGCCCAAATCTATGATGCATTTACGGTAACCACGTTGCTTGGCCTTGAGAGCTATGGGTTCTGCGGGCGCGGGGAGGGCAAGGATTTTGTTGCGGATGGCGCCTTGGCGCCAGGTGGGCGTTTGCCGGTTAATACCGGCGGCGGTCAACTTTCCGGATATTATCTCCAGGGTATGACGCAGGTCTCAGAAGGTTATCTCCAGGCCGCCGGTCGCGCCGGTGATCGGCAAGTTGAAAACAATGGATGGTCGCTCGTCACGGCGCAGGGCGGGCGCATGGATTATCATGCATGCCTAATTCTTAGTCCGGAGAAGGTCCGTTGAACAAAGAAGATGGTTTTCGCGATGATAAGGATATTTCCTTCTGGGATGGAATCGCCCGGAGCGAGCTGTGGCTTAAGAAATGTAACGCATGCGACGTTGTTCTTTCCCCAGGCGCACTGTTCTGCTCGGAGTGCTGGTCCAACGCGTTAACGGTCATAAAAGCCTCGGGACGTGGTAGGGTTCACAGCTTTGTGGTGTACCACCGAGCGTTCAGCGAGAACGAAGCGCCGCCTTACAATGCTGCGATAATTGCACTTGAGGAAGGGCCTCGGATCGTTTCCGTGGTGGACGGTAGCGATAGACTGAAGGTCGGCAATACCGTTGAAGCCGTTTGGTCGAGCACGCCAGCGCAAGGGCCGGCGCTTAGGTTTGCCGTGGTCAATGATACAGGCCGGAAAAGGGAGGATTGAAATGGCCGTCACAGGAGTTTTAAGACCTGGTTTCGTCCAGATTCGAGTAATGGACTTAAAAGAAGCAATTGTTCACTACCGTGACAATCTGGGATTGGAAATGGTGAGCAAGGATGGCGAGTTTGCCTTTTTGCGCGCTTATGATGAATTCGACCGGCATTCTGTCGTGCTCAGACAAGCGGAAGAGCCAGGGCTTGATGTGCTTGGGTTCAAGGTCATTAGTGATGCCGCGCTGGCCGATTTCGTAAAACGCTTGAATGAAATGGGGGTCAAAACAGACGATATTGCCGCTGGCGATCATCCCGGCGCTGGGCGACGCGTTCGTTTTTCGGTCCCTACCGGTCAAGTGATTGATCTTTATACGGAGATGGAACTATCTGATAACGGACCAATGACGAAAAATCCGGACGTCTGGCGTGAGGAGCCGCGTGGAATGCGTATTACACGTTTTGACCATTGTGCAGTCCTTGGCGTCAATATCGCGGCTTCTGCAGAAATTTTCGAAAAAGCGCTAGATTTTGTCGTCACTGAGCGTGCAATTGATCCTGACGGAAACCCTGTCGCAATATTTCTGACCTGCTCAAACAAGGCGCATGATATCGCGTTTCTTGCAGGGCCTGCCGACGCGAAACTCCATCACGCATCGTTTCTGGTGGAATCATGGAATGATGTCGGGCATGCATGCGATTTGATCGCTCAGCGTAATATTTCACTTGATATTGGGCCGACCCGTCATGGAATTACACGTGGTCAAACGGTCTATTTTTTTGACCCGTCAGGGAACCGCAATGAATGTTTTGCTGGAGGCTATCAACACTATCCGGACAATCCGATTCGGGAATGGACGGTGGATCAGATGGGGAAAGCCATTTTCTATTACGAAAAAGAAGTTCATGATCGGTTCACGTCAGTGATGACGTGAATTCGGTGAAATTGCATGCCCGGCGTTCCGTGCGAAGAGTGCTGCAATCCGAATTCATTTTTCCAGATGACAGGTAATCATGTTGTGGAACCGAAGAGCAGCGCGACGTTTCAGATTCGAGTGGTGGGCGCAGAGCCTGTCGGCTGTTCGGTCGGCGCTGATGTGCTTTCGGCTCTGGAGTATGCCGGCGTAACGCACATTCCCGTCGGTTGCCGAAGGGGCGGGTGCGGTGTCTGTCGGATCAGAATTCTCAATGGTGAGGTCGTGCGAAAAAAGATGAGTCGGGCGAAAGTGTCCGTCGCCGACGAAGAGAAAAACTATGCGCTCGCCTGCTGCATATTCCCGCGCTCCGATCTGACAATCACTCCGGCGCCGATCGACAAGAAAGTCTGAAGAAATCAAAAGCCAAGAGCACGAGCGACAGAAGCGCCGAAACCGACTTCGACCGCGAAAAATATGAAAGGGTCTTCGGTAACGCGGCTTGAGTGAAAGGAAAAGGATGAAAAATGTGTTGCGTCTATGCGCGGAGTCGGAAGTCACCGAGGGGGCGCCTTTCTCCGTTGAGATCGAAGGCATTCCGCCTCTCGCGGTCTATCGCATTGATGACGAAATATATGTCACTAACCGCACTTGTACGCACGGGGATGCGGATCTCACTGAAGGGTTTCAGGAGGGCGGTGAAATAGAATGCCCTTTCCATGGCGGTTCATTTTCTATTAAAACTGGAGAGCCGGTAAATTTGCCCTGTTCCAAACCTTTGACAACGTATCCTGTCAAAGTTATCGATGGAATTGTGTACATTGAAAAGCCTACGCGACAGGGATAATGCGGGAGTGGTTTAGCTGCTTTTATGGAATTGTCTCTTCGCCAACGGCCTCGCAATCCTGCGCCAGCTCTTCGCTCGCAATATCGCCGAGCATGCAAAAAGCACTTCCTCGGTCAGCTCACCTCACCCAATATCGCCATCACGCCGTTGACCAGAATTGGCCTTTTTAGGGAGAGTCGAATGGCGTGGAATCGTATACAATGACTTTTCCCGGATCTTTTATCGTCGCGGCCAGTATATTTATTCCATCGGTAACTTGTTTTATTCCCTCAACGTAGTTTTCAGGAGTTCGTTTTTCCAATCTAAAATCATTGAGCGCGTTGAGTAGTTGCTGATAACAAAGTGCAACGATGTTTTCGCGACCGCGCAGTTTTCGAATATTGCTGTCTTCGCTCACAAAATTTTTCATAAATCCTTGTGTAAAGGTAAAATCTGCTAAGTCGAATGCAAATGAGGCGTTTTTGGGAGAAACTTCATCAATGACAATTGGAATTGAAATCACAGGCCTGTCTTTTGCGTATTGTGCGATCTGCGAGTGCAAACTAACACCCTTACCGTGTGCTTTTTCATACACCTCTTCCGAAGCGGCTGCTCGATAATTTACTTCTCGCAATATACTGCTGATTGTGTTCTTCGGTTCTGAGTTTTCGTACGGGCTAATTGCTGCGCCAAATGCTGCGAACCTTATTAACTCAGATAGCGGCGAGATAAACGACTCCGATAGGGACTGAACTTTGAAAAATTTCTGGTCCGAAGAAAAATGCTTTAGGATTTCTGGGTTCATATTTCTCGCACGATATTCACTAAGAGTTTCTTAAAGGCCGTGGACATTGAGGAATATCGCACCAATTGCTAATATTGCAAAACGACTGAATTGAAATGGCTTTCGCCTTGATGACCTGCTGACCTGCCCGTGAAGTTTCATCCGGCGCCGGGGCCGATGTGCGCTAGGCTCTGGGGGGGCCGTCTTTTCCCGGATGATCGGCGTGACCGTCTTCGGTCTCATCTTTGCGACCCCCTTTTTACGTAATGACGCGGATACTCTTGCATCGCCGTAGTCAGTTTGACACCTCAGCACCAATACAAATCTTCATATAAAAAGGCCTCCCGGCCGACGCCGGGAGGCAAGTGAAGCGCCAAAACCAGGGAGGCTTTTTGCGCTATCTTGAAAGTGTAAAGCTGCATGCGGCTTTTGCCGCCGGCGAGTTCTCATCGTCCTGCCATGCGGCGCAGTCGACAAAGACCAATCGACGCCCGGCTTTTGCAATGCGCGCTCTGGCGAACAGCGGGGCCAGTTTGACCGATTTCAGGTAGTCGACATTGATGTTGATTGCGCTGCCGTTTGTCTCGGAGCCAAGTGCGCGCTTTAGTTCATGCAGTGCGGCGAGTTCCAGAAATGTCGAAACAACCCCTCCATGGAGCGCCTTGATCATTGGATTTCCGATATGGGCGTCACTCGGCATCATCGAATAACGGCGCCCATCTCCGGTTTCGATGGCTTCAAAGGAGAGCCAATGGCGCAGCGGCGAGTCGATGAATCGCGTCATGAATGAGGCCTTTCCGCGACTCGGTTAAAGTCTGGCCCGCCACTGCCAATCATGAAAGAGCCAGTCGCGCTGGCAAGCGGTCTTCCATCGTAATCGACGATTTCTCCGCGCGTCCTGGCAACATTGCCGTTAATGGAAAAACACTCGGCGCTGCATATGACTTTCGAGCCAATTTCAATCGGGCGGAGATAATCCGTTTTCAGATTGATGGTCGCGATCGCTTTCGGCTTTTGTATTTTGGCGAAGACCGCAAAGCCGAACACCGTATCGAGGATGATCGTGTAAGCGCCGGGATGCGCGCAATCACCGATACTCTCGTACGAGAAAAAAGTTGGTATCGTCGCGAAGATGCAAACCTCGTCGGCAGCGATTTTGCTCGGTTCCATATCCAGAGTCGAGAATAAATGGTGGCCCTTCGAGAAGAACGACTTCACTAATTCCGCCCAAGGCGGCGTATCGCCAGAATTGCTCGGCGAAATGTGAGGCTGCTGGATGTTCATCGTCATCCTTTGTTCTTGGCGATTTTGCGCTGGACGCGATGCAAGGGTTCGACGCCGCCGAACGAATCCCCGACCAGCGCCGCGCCGATTTCAACAAGGTTGGACTTTGCAATGGTCAGCGCCTCGATGAATTCCTCAACACGCTTGGCGGAAAGACCCTTGAAAGCGTCCTTGTACAGATTGTCGGCCGCCGCTCGCATATCCTCAACCAAGGGGAGAATCTTATCTGTAAGGTGAATCAGATTGGCGCGGCGGTCAGCGGGCGCGGGCGCTCTGCGAACCCAGCCGTTTTCTTCGAGGCGGTCAATCAGCCGTCCAAGCGGCGCCGGCTCCATATCGAGCTCGTCGGCGAGCGCCCGCTGGGTTCGCCCGTCATTTCTGTAAAGATGCGCAAGCACGAACCACTGCGCGCGGGTCAGGCCTATGTGTTTGACTCTGCGGTCAAATTCGCGCCGGAGCAGGCGCGCCACATCGTTGACCAGGTAACCTGGATTACGGTCTATCCGATTGTCTCGCCCGTTCATCTCCCGTGATCCTTTACGCATCTGTTTTGCTTGCCACGTTTAATATATACTAAGTTATTAAACCTTAGTATAACAAAATTAGCAGTGGTGAAAGCGTCAGGTCAGGCGATGCGTTCGTATTTTCGGTTCAAGCGTGGTTGGAAGATGAACGCAGCGGCGCTTTTCGCCGCATCCATCGCCATAGCAGGCTGTGGTTCAGGTGACGGCGAGGTATTCGCGGCGGCGGCGACGCAAAGCCTCTCCGATGAAGGGGCTGCGCCTGTAATGTCGGTCAAAATCGTTAAACCGAAGCCGGCAACGGTCAGGAAAACGGTCGTCGCAACGGGTTCGATCGGCTCAAAACAAACCAGCAATATCGGCCCCCTCGTCGAAGGCGTTGTGGAAACGATTTTTGTGAATGTGGGCGATCGCGTTGGGAAAGGCGATCCGCTATTTCAAACGCGCCCCGTTATATACGAACGCCGCGTCGAGGAGGCGAAAGCGGCGCTGGAACTTGCTGTCGCCCGGCGTAAGAACGCCGAACGGGCCCTTGAACGCACGGAAAAATTGCGCGCCGAAGGCTTTGCGGCGGAGGCGCGTCTCGACGACGCCAGGACCACCTACGATGTTGCAAAGGCCGAAGTTGCACGAGCGGCCGCGGCGTTAAAAACCGCAGAGCGTCAGCGCGAGGATACGATGGTTGGCGCCCCTTATGACGGCGTCATCACCAAAAGATTTAATGATGAGGGAATCTACCTTTCCAATGTGTTTCGCGGCGGGGTGGAAAGCACGGTTCTGCAAATTCAGGAAAACCACATTGTCGTCGCGGTCGTGCATGCGCCGGAGCAGCACCTCAATGCCCTGAGACTGAACCAGAAGGCGCTTGTCTACGTCGAGTCGCAACCCGAACCGCGAGAATCCTACGTTCTCGTTCTCAATGACATGCTTGATGTCGGCTCGCGGACAGTAGAGCTGCGTCTGCCGATCGACAATTCGGATTATTCTTTGAAATCAGGCCAGTTCGCCCGCGCTGAAATTTTCACGGATGAAAGACGGGTGTTTTCGGTCCCGGCGGAAGCCGTCCTTCAGGATCAGACAGGGACTTATGTCCTCACCTTGAAGAATGGCCGCGCCGAAAAAAGGAGTGTCGTTATTGAGGAGCTGCCCGACGGAACGGCGGCGGTGCACCAAGGTCTCGATGCCGGCGACGACGTCATCGTCCCCAATGGCGAGCCGATCGCTGTTGGCGACTCAGTCGCGACCGAGGCCGCCTGATGTGGCTCGTCGATCTTTCGATCAAGCGCCCGGTCTTCGCCGTGATGATCATCGGCGCCCTGGTCGTGCTCGGCTGGATCTCGATGGGCCGGCTTGGCGTCGATCTTTTTCCTGATGTCGAGTTTCCCTATGTCGCTGTAACAACGACACTTGAAGGCGCAAGCCCCGACACGATGGAGACGGAAGTCTCCGACGTCATTGAAGAAAGCGTCAACACGATCTCCGGCATCAAGCAGCTGCGTTCGACGAGCGCAGACGGGCTCTCTCAAGTCTTCATCGAATTTGAGCTTGAAGAAAATGTCGACGTGAAGGCGCAGGACGTTCGAGACAAGGTCAATATCGCCCGCCGCGACCTTCCCGAAGACATCGATCCGCCGGTGATTGAAAAAGTCGATCCGGACGCCGCGCCGATCATGTCGATCATGATCGCCGCCAATGCGCCGATCGGCGACATCACCACTTATGCCGACGAAGTCGTCAAGGAAGCGGTCCAGCGCCTGCCGGGCGTCGGGTCGGTGACGATCGTCGGCGGCCGCCTTCGCGAAATCCGCATCTGGCTCAACGCCGACAAGATGCGGGCGTTCGGCGTGACTGCCGATGACGTTGTCCGCGCGGTCAGGTCGGAACACGCAGAGGTGCCTGGCGGACGCCTTGAAACCGGGGGCGGTGCGCGTGAGTTCGGCGCCAAAACGGTTTCAGAAGCGCAGACGCCGCGCGAGTTCGCGGATCTTGTGGTGGCGTTTCGCGATAGTGGTGCGCCAACGCTGATCGGCGATGTGGCGCGCATCGAGGACGGCCTTGAGGACGAACGAAGCTATGCTGAGTTCAACGGGCGACCGGGCGTCTCGCTCGAGGTTCGCCGGCAGTCCGGACGCAACACGCTCGAAGTCGCTGAAGCCGTTTACGCAGAGATCGAGCGGCTTAAAGCAGCCGCGCCCGATGGCTATGAGCTCGTCGTCGCACGCGACGTGAGCCGGTTTATTGAATCGTCCGTTGAGGACGTGACGCACGAGCTTGAGATCGCGATCGTTCTTGTTGTTATCGTTACATTTTTCTTTCTCTTGAGCTGGCGCGCCACGTTGATGGTCGCCATCGCCATTCCAACATCTCTGATTTCGGCTTTCTTCGCCTTCGAGGTCTTCGACTTCACCATCAACATGCTGACATTGCTGGCGCTCACCGTGACCATTGGATTGTTGGTTGACGACGCCATTGTCGTCGTTGAGAGCGTGCAGCGCGACATCACTGCCGGCGTCGAGCCTGAAATAGCGGCGCGACAGGGCACCGAACGCGTCGCGCTCGCCGTGCTTGCCGGCACCTTCGCAACGCTCGCCGTCTTTGTGCCGATCGCCTTCATGGAAGGGGTCGTCGGGCGATTTTTTCTTCAATATGGCCTTGCAATCGTCTTCGCTGTCTCAGTTTCATTGCTCGTGGCGCTTACCTTGACGCCGATGCTGGCGTCGCGCTTCCTGAAGCCGGAAAGCCATCCGCCGTTCCTGCGCCCGATCGAAAATTTTCATCGCGGTCTCGATCGATTTTACGGTCGTGTCGTCGGCGCAGTCGTTCGTTGGCGGTATGTCGCGCTCGCCGCAGCGATCGGTTCGCTGTTTGTCGGCGGATTCTTCGCGTCGAAAGTGCCAAGCAGTTTTACCTCAAAGGCGGATCGAAGCGAATTTCTGGGAGCCATTGAGTTGTCGCTCGGGTCAGGCATCGCCGAATCAAAAAAGGCGATTGCGTTGGCTAACGAAGCGCTGAGCGGCGTAGAGCATGTCGGGAATATCTTTTTAACTGCCGGCGCCGGGAGCCGGGGAGAAACCAATGTCATCGATCTTTATGCGTCCATTACGCCCAAGCAGGAGCGGCGGATCGGCCAGTTTGAAGTCATGGATGTCGCGCGCCACGCATTAAACGAGGCAATTCCCGAGGCGAAGGAAATCACCGTCGCTGAAGTCCCGTGGATCTCCGGCGGCGGCGTTTCCACCGGCGACGTTGAACTCGCCGTACGTGGCGACGCTATCCCGGAAATCGACGCTTATGTCACGGCGGTCATGGCGCAGATGCGCGAGACGAACCTTTACTCCGACTTGCGCTCCAGTTTTGAGGAGGGGCGCCCCGAGTTGTTGATTGACTTCAATCGAACCCGCGCGGGCGATCTCGGCGTTTCTGCGCGCACCTTGGCGACAACGGCGCGAACGGTCATCGGCGGCGTCGATGCCGGCACCTATGAGGAAGGCGGCAGACGTTTCGATGTGCGCGTGCGGCTTGAGGAGTCTCAGCGTCAGAACCGGGACCAGCTGGCGCTTATCCAGGTTCGAAACGGATCGGGGCAATTGATCGATCTCGCTAGTGTGGCGACGCTGCGTTTCGCGACCGGCCCATCGCAAATCGACCGGCAGGACCGGGCGCGTAAAATCTCCATTCTCGCCAATACTGCGTCTGGCGTTGCGCTGGGGACGGCGACCGAAGCGCTTGAGGCGATCATCGCCGAAAATCCGCCGCCTGCGAATATGCAGATCAGTTACGAAGGCTCTGTCCGGCGGATGAACGAATCGATTTCGGCCATCATTTTCGCTTTCGGGCTCGCCATGATCGCGCTCTATATCGTGCTCGCGAGCCAGTTCAACTCATTCGTTCAGCCGATCCTCATCATGCTGACGGCGCCGCTGTCGTTCTCCGGCGCATTCGCAATGCTCTATTTCGGCGGTCAGGAAATGTCGCTATTCGCCCAGATCGGCCTCATCGCGCTGATGGGCATCGTCATGAAAAACGGAATTCTGCTTGTAGACCGGGCGAACCAGCTTCGTGAAGAAGGCGCGTCGGCTCGCGAAGCGATCCTTAAAGCCTGCCCGGAGCGATTGCGGCCGGTGCTGATGACGGCGTTCGCCGCCATCTTCGGCATGATCCCGGTGGCGCTTTCAAATTCCGACGGCGCGGAATGGAGGAACGCGCTTGGCTATCTGATCATTGGCGGGCTTTCGTCATCAACGATCCTTACCCTGCTCGTGGTGCCGGCCGCGTACATGGTTCCGGGCGATGTAAAAAAATTGGCCGCCGGAATTTTTAGCGGGTTAAAAATCAGGCGCACTGCAAAGAAGGCTGCGAATGTTTTGTAAGAATATAACTGTAGGCGCCCTCCGAACAGCGCTGCTCGGGGTGATGGGCTTTCTGGTTCCGGCATGCGCGAGCGATCAATATTATTGGGCGCTCCCGATTGATGCGGCCGGCGCTCAAGACTGGGAAAGCGTCAGCTGCATCGATAACGATGCGGTCAATGCATTTCGCCGCAGCCAGGCGGCCGTGGAGCGAAGCGATGACAATGCTCTTAACGAAAACGAACAGCTATTTGCAGAAATGACAATCACAGCCTTAATTGGAGAAATCGCTTATTGCGATGCGGTGCAAGGTGAGGAGGAAAAGAAGATCCGAACTGCGATGCGCGACTACCGCGCTCTTTCCTATAACGCCGCTTATATTCGCCCGCAGCTTTCGCCGCTCACTACCTTTCCGAGCGTATATCTTCTGTCGAAGCCGCAGTCGCATCGCATCATCGTGTATTTTCCGGGGCTCGACGCCGCCGCCAGCCCGGCGGATCTCCTTCAAAGCCTGAAGGCTGGAGCAGCCGAAGATCAGCCCTTTCCAGGACGGCTCTACATTCCCCGCGGGCATGAGGGCTTTCGCGAAGGCGTCCTGAATTTGGCCGATGACGGATTTTTTTTACAGGCCAAATCGTTTGAAGAGCTCGAACAAGAATGTGGGCCCGCCGCAGAGGGGAGCGAATCATCAAACCGGAAGATTGTTTCGCTCGCCAGTTTTATCTGCGCGTATGATGTCATCGATCCTTCCCGTTCAGATCCCATCGAGCTTGTCGTCGGCGGACACAGTCTTGGCGCCGGCGTTGCGCAAAGCGCGCTAGGCGCCTTCAGCGGCCTGACATGGCGGCAGGAAAATACCGGCAGCTGGACAGTAGCACCGCCGGAGCGCAATTGGCCGTTTCGCGTCAGCGCCGCCTATCTTTACTCGCCGCCCCTTGCGCTTTATCCGCGTGACGAAAGTTGTCGCCCAATTGCGCGCGAGGACGTCAATCCGAAAAACGTATACGCCGCAAACGGATTAATTGATCGAACGTATTCTATTATAAAAGATGGCGACCCGATCCCGGATCTCTGGCGTCCGGGCGGCCCGTCCATCAATTGCGTCGAGGGTGAGCACATCGGCAAAAAGGTCGCGATACCTAGGGGCGAGGACCCGGACGTCGCGGCCAAACAACCAGTTGCGTTCGACTGGCATAACCCCTTTCCGCATCGCCTGCAATCTTATCGTAGGGCGCTTGAAAACGCCGTTCGCCAAACGCAACAAAAGCGGCCGAAGTCGACCGATGAAACGGCGCCGGCGCAAAGAGCGGAATACTGATATGAACCACGCTTATTGGTTGTCCAGTTTCGCCGGCTTGATTGTTTCCCTTCCAGTGTTGTGCGCAGACGCCGCCGCCCAGACCCTCGAAGAGGCGCTGTCGCTCGCCTACGCCACCAACCCGGAAATCGCCGCGGAGCGCGCGCAACTTGACGCGACCGAGGAAGGCGTGGCCCAAGCGCGCGCACGCGGCCTGCCGCAGATTACGGCCGGCGCCGGCTATCAAAAAGTCGATAACACCCAATCAATCAATAGCGATGTTTTCGGCGTCGGCGCGGGCGCGCGCGATTTCAAGCTGGATACGGCGACGGCGCAGGTCAGCGGCGAGCAGCAAATTTTTGCGGGTCTGCGAAACGTTAATGCGATCCGTCAGGCGAAAGCGCGCACGCGGGCCGGCAGCGCTCAATTATCCCTCGTCGAGCAAGACGTGCTTGCGCGCGCAGCTACAGCCTATTTTGACGTGGTGCGCGATACGCTCGTGTTGAAAGCGACGGAAAACAACGCACAGGTCCTTAGAAAACAATTCGAGGAAGTCGCCTTCCGCTTCGAGATTGGCGAAGTTACCAAGACTGATGTGGCGCAAAGCGAAGCGCGCCTTGCGCTGGCGCGCGCGCGGATGACCAACGCTCAGGCGCAGCTGGCGATTAGCCGAGCGGCGTTCGCGGAACTCATCGGTCAAATGCCCGGGTCTCTTGAAGAGACGCCCGCTTTGCCCGACGCGCCGGCTACGCTTGATGATGCAATCGCGATTGCGCGCGAGCTTTCGCCTGTAATCCTCCAGGCGCAAATGCGAGAGCAGGCCTCTCGCCGCGGCGTCGCGATTGCAAAGGGCGAGTTTTCGCCGACCGTATCGTTGACCGCGGGTTATCAATATGCCGAGGAGCCTTCGTCTTTCATTGCGGAAGATGAACAGTTCGCTTATGGCGTGCGAATGACAGCGCCGATCTTTCTTGGCGGGCTTAATCTCTCACGTGTACGCGAAGCGCGCGCTGACAACAGGGCGGACCGCCGTCGCATCACTGTCGCCGAACGGCAGATTGAAGCGCGCGTTACAGCTGGCTGGCAGCGACTTTCCGCGGCACGCGCAAACATTGTATCATCGCAAACACAAGTGCGCGCCAACGCACTGGCGCTCGACGGCGTACGACGAGAAGCAGAAATTGGCGTGCGCACTACGCTAGACGTTCTCGATGCGGAACAAGAATATCTGGATGCGCAAGTGGCGCTAGCCAACGCAGAGCGTGATGCTCGCGCGGCGACATTTCAACTCCTGGCCGCCGTCGGTATATTGACGGCGAGGGCCGATAATATTTTAACGGCACAGCGGCAAATTGAAGGGCAACGTGATTGAACGTTCGGCGGCAATCGGTCTGCTTTTTCTCAACGACTGGCAATGGATGAAAGGTCATGATCAAGAAATTTTCACTGGTTGTCGTTCTCGCTTCAGCGCTGTGGGCTTCCCGCGCCGTCGCGGAAGAGAAAGCGACCTGGAGCACGCTGCTTGAGAATGATTATTTTGGCTCGACGGATAGCAAATACACAAATGGAGTGCGGTCTGGTTATTTGTCAGCAAAAGGACGCGGCGAAGATTTTGCTCGACATTTTTTGCGGGCTTCTCCGGACGACGTAACGCGTATCGGCTTCGCGCTTGGTCAAAGCATCTTTACACCGCAGGATAACGAGGCGTTCGAACCGCTGCCCGATCAGCATCCATACGCCGGTTTCCGAGAGAAAGTAGGATCGCTCATCAGTGTATGTCACTGCTAATCCACGCGGAGATAACTCTGGCCGACACAACGCCATGTCGAGCACATCATCGCGCACTTTGTCAGGAATGCGGTTCCAAGCCCGAGTTGGGCCGACGCGCTTGTCTTCAAGGCCTTCTTCGCCAAACCTTTGATACAAATCACACCAACGATAAAACGTCGATCTCGATACGCCAATCTTATCGAGCGTGCGTCGCACCGACAGACGCGAGTGTTCAAACAGACGAATGATCTCCAGCTTTTCAGATGCAGGGTATTTCATTCTTGGCCGCCCCATCCCCGATCATGCTTGTTTTGAGCAGGCGGTTCTCAAGGGTGAGTTCGGCGACAATTTCTTTCAGATCGCTGGCTTCACGGCGCAAACATTCACCTCCGGCGACGTCGCTTGACGCGCCGTATCGCCAGCCAACCGCTTCTTGCCCGCCTCCAGAAACTCTTTCGACAGCTATAATAGAGGCTCTGCGCTATGTTCTCGCGACGGCACAACTCGGCGATTAATATTCTCTGCGCAAACCCTCCAGTACAAGCGGATCTTTTCTTCCGTCGCATGGCGCCTGCGCGTCGCACGCCGAATGTCTTTGACGGTCTTTTCGGCCGATCCTTCAGCCCCGGGTTTATGTCTCATTTTCGCTCCTCCTCAGAGCTACGATGAACCAAAATTCTCCGTTAGAGAATTACCTCAAAACGTCTCATGATCGCTGACGGGATAAATGCGGAGCTCGATTCGCGACCGGTTAGGTATAATAAATCGAGCACCTTTTCGTGTAACAAGTCCCGATGACCGCACCAATAGGCCATTTAATTATTGGCTCAAGTAGAAATACTAGAGCCCTTCACCCGTCCTAAAGCATAAAGATGTGCGGCCGGGATGGTTTTTATTCTGTATGTATAAAACTCATGATAGTTTTAAAGCCGATTCAACTACTCCGCCGACGCTGACCGCAGCCTGGCGCGCCTGCGAATCGGCGAGATGGGCGTAGCGTTGAGTCGTCTCCGGCCGGAGGTGACCGAGAAGAGCGCCGATGATTGGCAATGAAAGTCCGCTCGAAATTCCGAAACTTGCAAAGCTGTGACGCAGATCATGTTTGCGTACATCCGGCACGCCAGCCTCGACTCGAATATCCCGCCAGACAGACTGAGTGCCGCGATAGGGACCGGAGCGTTTTTTGTTCGGGAATACCCACTTTTCATGTTGCTTCGGCGTCGCACGGAGAATCGCCAGCGCCTGCGGACAGACGGGGCGTATTGATTTGCCAGACTTTGTGTTGTTGAAGCGGAAGAACGATTGATCGAAGTCGATCTCACGCCACTGCAATTCCTCAATCTCGGCCGTGCGGGCGCCGGTCAAGAGCAGAAGCTTGATGATGCGGACGCCGCTCATGCGCCGTTCCGCGGCTTCCCATTTCGCCAGCACGGCGCCGACGCGGCCGGCCTCTTCCTCGGAAAGAAATCGCTCGCATTTATTGTCAGGCGCGAGCCTTACGCCAACCGCCACGTTTTCGACGATGTATCCGCGGTCTACCGCGAAAGACAAGACACTCTTGAACGTACTAATCGTGCGCTTCGCGGTTCCTTCGCCGCCCTTGACCTGCCGCAAGCCGAATTTCCGGGTTTTCACTACGCACGCGGTCTTCCCTTTGGTGATGTCGTCGCGAAGCTTCTCGATATCGCCCTTTGAGAGCGCCCCGACCGGACGCTGCCCGATCAGTGGTTTCACATGGGCGTTGAGGCGGTTGATGTCATTCAGAACGCCCGCCTTTTGGCGCGTCTTTCCCGTTCTGCGATTTATGGGGGCGGCTTCCTCCGCCCACAGATCGATGATCCGCGACACGGACATGTTCTCGTTTTCCGCGCGCCGGATCGCGTCATACCGGTCCTCACCGGCGCGCGCCGCGCCGATAAATTTATGCGCCTCACGACGTGCCGCCTCGCAGGTGATGGCCGTCGATTTGCCGATCGTGACCTGACGTTGCTTCGCACCCCTACCGATACCGATCCGGTAAAAGGCAATGTAAGACTTGACTCCCGTCGGCTGGACGCGGAGGCCAAACCCGGCGAGGTTGCGATCCCATAAAGTGTAAGCGTGCTCCTTCGGGAAGGCGCCATCGACGACGCGTTTGGTCAGCTTGACATTAGCAGACGGCATTTGCGACACCGTCCAATAGGTCGTCCGGCCCGCATCCTAGCACCGTTTTAGCACCAGTGATTTTGACCGCTGCCTTGGAAAGGCAGAAACGAAAACGCGATTTCATGTCAGCACCATCTCAGCACCGTGAACCAAATTGGGATGCAAGCCGTTCGAACGCTTCGCAACGTTCTGGGGCTGAGGATCACTTTAGATGATTGAATTCGTTGATGGATTTAGTGAAATCCACAAGAGTATCGAGCGCCTTGGAAATCCTCGGAAACAGTGTAGGGTCCAGCTCCGAAGGCAGAGGCCAGAGGTTCGAATCCTCTAGGGACCGCCATTTCATACTTGCTCTCAAACGCGCCGACACTTGTCGCCTATGAGCGTCGTCACTCGGTCTCGCGCCGGGATAAGTCGACCGACGCCCAAAAGAAAACCGCCGCCGCGCGGATGCGCAGCGGCGGAGCCTGGTCTGTATCGCTTTTTTAAGCCGGTTTCAGATTGCCGGCAGATGTTTTCCCGCGTTGATCGATCAGATCATAGGACACTTTTTGTCCTTCCTGCAGATCGGGCATACCCGCATCTTTGACTGCGGAAATGTGTACGAATACGTCATTGCCGCCATCATCAGGGGCGATAAATCCGTATCCTTTAGTGGCGTTGAACCATTTAACAGCGCCTGTAGCCATTGTTCGATCTCCTATTCATGGCGTCGTCCTCAGTCCGCGATTGTGTGGAAGAGGGTCTTTTGTAGGCAACCATGTCTTGGGATCTAAACTCGGCCATTGAGCCCGGTAAGGGGCGGGGTCGTAAAGCTCGGGCAAAACAAAGTCGCAATATGAAATTTAGAATACAGCATAGGCAGGCCGTCAAGACTGCTCACAGTGCGCTTTGTCGCAAATTGGGATGTTATATCAACGTGATAAAATTCAATTGCGCGTATCGATCAGTTTAGGTCAAGCCGCCCGCCGGCTTCATTTGTGATCTCATTACCGTCAATGACGGGCGTCAGTTCCGTACCATTACGGAGTAGGTGGCCATTGCGATTGCGGTTGATGATTTTGTTGCCGGTGATCACGAGAGAGTCCGCGTCGCCTCCACGAGTCTGATCGTAATTGATGATCGTGGAGTTGTCGCCGTCAGCGGCCTGGATAAAACTATTGCCTGTTATCGTGACTGCGCCGCCACGCGAGGCGTCGATCGAATAGCTGGTTTTTCCATCTGCATCGTCAAAACTCGATCCCGTGACCTTGGTGACGGCGGCGAGCGATTTCACATGATGGCCGATGCGCGTCCCCGTAAAGCGGCTGGCGCTGATCGTCAGGGTGTGCCCGCCGGCCATGTAGATGCCGTGGGAATAGCCGTCGCCATAGCCGTTATTAATGAAAATTGAACCGGAAATGGTGACGACGCCTTCATCCTGTCCGGTCGCGAGAATGCCGTCTTCATTGGAATCGAATACGCAATTCACAATGGTGAGATTCATGCCGTCATGGCGAATCCCGGCGCCATTGAGATCCGGCGCCCTGGCGCCTTCAAAGCTGATATTCTCTACACGGAGCGATGTGTCCCAGAGCGGGTTCAAGATGCCCTTTTCAGTCGGGCGCGTCGTGTAGAAGATTACGCCATCCTCCCCCTTCAGGGTCATGTCCCGGGGGATTTTCAGATCGGTCAGGTCATAGCGGCCGGGGGTGATGAGGATCGTCTCTCCCTTGCGGGCTTTCGTCACCGCTTTCTCCAGCGCAGCGGCGTCGGAGACGGTGATTTCCGCAAAAGCAGAGGAGGCCAGGGCGGCGCAACAGGTGATAGCGGCGACAAATAAATGTTTCATGGGCGCATCATATGCGAAACCGGCGCCGCGCATATAGCAAAAAAACCGGGGTCCTCTTATTGCACCCGGGTGACGTTTGCAGCCTCGCGCAAGGTCTCCGCAAGCCGCGCTGGCGGCAGGGCCCCGGCGAAACCGGTGCGCTCGTTAACGATAAAGGTAGGGACGCCGGTGACGCCCGCCTGGCGGAACCCTTCCGCTTCGGTTTTTATTTCCGCAATGCTCTTCGGGTTTTTCAGATCCTGCCGCGCGTTCTCAATATCAAGGCCAGCCGCCTGCGCCAGATCCGCCAGGGTTTCCTCATCGCCGATATCCGCGCCGTCGTCCCAATAGGCGGCGTAAAGCGCCAGGGCGAGGCGCTCCTGCGCCCCGTCAAAATGGGCGAGGCGGATGATCTGGTGCGCTTTCAGCGTATTGGGTAGATGCGCCGGTTTTGACGGATCAAAAGCGAAGCCTGCGCCCAGCGCGGCGGCCTTCAATTGATGGATCATTTGCGTCCGCTGGGCCTCGTCAGGGAATTTTCTGGCGTAATAGGCCTGACGATCGACGCCTTCTGCGGGCGTGTCAGGATTGAGCTGGTAGGCGCGGAAGCGCGGCAACACGATAAACTCGCTCTTCAAGCGTTCTTTCGCCGCAATGAAGGATTTGAGGCCCACATAACACCATGGGCACACCGGGTCCGAGACGATATCGACGAGAAGGCGGGGGCGATCCTCGGTCATCGTGCAAAACCTTTCAGACGATCCATTGTATCCGTGATCTGCGCATAGTCGCGGCGCTGCTCTTCGGCGAGCGCGTCTTCCAGCGGCGGGTTCTCCTCGGCGTAGCGATAAAGATCCTTATACGCCGCAATGGCGCCCGGGCTCGCCCCGGCGATGGCGGCGGCGCGTTTCGCGGTTTCAACGTCGAGCGCCTCCTTGTCCTCAAAGGATGCGTTGGCGAGGCCCCAGCGCTCAGCCTCGGCGCCGGTGAAGGTGGCGGCGGTGAAAGACAGCTCCCGCGCTTTTCGGACACCAACGGCGCGAGCGAGATTCTGGCTCATGCCCCAGCTCGGCCGCAGGCCCCATTTGGCGTGAGTGTCACCGAATTTCGTATTCTCCGTTGTCAGGATAAAATCTGCGTGCAGCGCCAGCTCAAGCGCGCCGGTGAAACAAAATCCGTGGACCTTGGCGATGACCGGAACCGCGCAATGGCGAATAGCGTCGGTGGCTTTAACGGAGATATTGTCAAAGACGTTGTCGACCTTACCTTTTTCGAATGTCGCGTCCTGTAGCATTTTCAGGTCGACGCCTGCAGAAAACGCGCGGCCGGTGCCGGACAGGATGATCACGCGAGCCTGCTTTTCGGCTTCTTTCACTGCGCCGATCAATGCTTTCAGGATATCCGGGGTAAAGGCGTTCAGCGCATCCGGCCTGTTGAGCATGATTTCGGCGATGCCGTTTTCAACGCGGGATTTGACGAGCGGTTCTGACATAAGGTTATACTCCGGCTGTCATGTCTTATAGGACGGCAAGGGCGTTTCGGGCCACCTTTAGGCGCAGTTTTGAACAGGAAAACATTGATGAAAATCTGGATCGGCATTCTCGCTCTGCAAGTCGTTATGTCATCTGCTTTTGCTCAGGATGATGCGTTTACGCCGGGTCCTGTTTTTGAGGAATATGGTCCCGTCGCAGATGTGGATGCGGACTTCGAAATCCCCAAGGGGATGTCATTCAAGGTCAGTTATGATGTGCGCGAAGGCGGCGAGTCAGGCGCGCGAAACCGGCGGCTGGAGACGGCGGCGCGCTTCATCAACATGCATGCGCGCGCCGGCGTTCCAGAAAAGAACATGAAGCTCGCACTCGTCATCCACGGAAAGGCTGTGCACGATGTATCCGGAGCGGCGCATTACGCCGAGGCCGTGGGTGGTGAGAACGCCAACGCGCCAATGCTGGCGGCGTTGATGGAGCATGGTGTGCGCGTGATCGTCTGCGGCCAGAGCGCCACACATTACTATGTCACGAACGAAGATTTATTGCCCGGCGTTGAAATGGCGATCTCAGCGATGACCGCTCATGCCGTGTTGCAGCAGGAAGGCTATACGTTGAACCCGTTTTAGGATTTAAGTATGCGCTACCCGCGTGAGCCAGCTACTAAAAGCATGTTTCTTGCGTGGCTGTTCGGCGGGCCATTGAATTTAGTCGTTATTGGCGTGGCGGTGTTGCTGCGCAGCGATCCCAGCACTTTCTCAGATGTCGACGTGAACTGGGTGAAGACCATATTAGCGCTGTCATGCTCTTCGGGAATGGCGTTCGCCATCTATCAGTTACGCGCCGCTGCTGCGACTTCTTCGAAAATACTTTTGACTGTTTTAACAGCAGCGCTTTTGACAGCAGCAATGACTGTTGTTTTGGTATTTGGGAGCGCAGAATTTACGGCGATGAGACAGCCGTCATCTTACCCATATGATTTAAGAGAGCACCTTGAAAACTTACTCCCGGTGCTTCCTTTCATTTTCTTGCTCAGCCTTTTCTTTGCGCTTCCCGCTGCAATATATGGCGCCGCTGTTCTTTCGCTGGTCGGGTATAAATCCCGTCCGAGCGGCTAAAATCCCACCACCCAGGCGGCATCCGCCGGCGTTTTGCCTTCATAAACATCGGCCCAGGCGCGCTTGACGGCCTCGGGCCCGTCTTCGCGGCGAATGATCAGCCAGTCGCGCGATTTCAACGCCGCGTCCTTCCAGAATCCGAAGGCCTGTTTTTCAAAAGCGCCGGGGCCCCATTCCTGCGTTCTTTTCTGGATGTGCCCGGGGGCGAAGAACATTTCACTCCGTTCCCGGATGAAATCAGCGCCCATGGCGTTCGCGTCATAGTGGGTGACGCCGACATTGGAGGTGTATTTCATATTGTCGCCGAGATGTTTGTGAAGGCGGCCGAGAAGATCGCCATTTCCCGACATGTCGATAATGACGGAGGGAACGGAGGCGTCGACCTTTTCAATCTCATCATAGGTCAGAACGTCTGCGTAGAGTTTGAGCCTCGCAACCGCCGCCTTGTTGCGCGCGGAGGTAAGGCCGACAAGCTTTGGCGCGGCGCTGTCGGCGGCGAATGCATAGGCGCAGCCAATGGCGGTTTTTGACGACGCGCTCGGGATAATGATTTGCCTGGCGCCGAACCAGACCTTATCTTTCATGAAGTCATAAAGGCAGTAGGATGTGGCGTAGAGCGGATAAAGCACCATGCGATCATCATCCATCGCCTTGTCATAGCCGGGTTCGGCTTTGACGCGGGCATAGGAATTATAAACAGGGGGCAGGCCTGCGCGATGGGCGGCGCCGTCGAAAAGACGTCTGTCCGTCACTTTCGATGGGGCCATGACAAGATGGCTCGCCATGGGAAAATAACCATAGAGGCGTTCACCCGTCTCGATGGCGGGGTGTTTCGATTCAATAATATCAGCAAAGCCCCAAACCGGAATGATGCCATCACCATCCTCCGCAACCGGAAAGAATTTCCAATAACCGATGCGTTCGCCCACCACGCCATAGGTGACGTTGTTAGCGGTAATGGCGAAACGGTCGACCTTCGCCAGAACCTCACCGTCCTTTAACGTCGGTGCCTCGCGCGTTTCGACCCGGCCTTCGCCAAGATTGTCCTTGCGGACGATGAATTCGCTGATGCTAGTCATGGCTGCCTCTTTTCCTTTCCCGGACGCTAACATCCCGGCACGCAAAGGTTGAGTGTGAAACGCAGAAAATCTCCGGTGGCGCGAAAAGCGGGGGCTAAGTCCTTGTTTGGTGAATAGTTATCCACGGGCGCCGGCGCGGCCTTATCCTGCAATCCTGCGGCGGTTGCGCCAGCAGGCGCCAGCAGGCGTGAAGGCGCCTTGCGCACATATCATCAAGAGCAGGAAGCTGCGTGGAACAATTTTGTACATACCGGATCAGCAATGACGCCAAGTTCAGCGTTTACGTCATATCTTCACGCCCGACAGAGAAGACAGAGGCGTTTTCGCAATTGTTTCACGCTTGCGCGTTTTTCCGCGAGGCGCAACTTTCAGGCGAATTTGACACTCTCCGGCGCATTGAACGCTTCGCGGTCCAGTTTCATCCGCAAGGACTGTGCTTCTCCGCCTCGCCCAAGCGAGAACTGAAGCCGCGTATCGCCCGTGTGATGGAAGCCGATTTTTTCAAGCACGCGACCCGATGCGGGATTATCTGCGAAGTGTCCCGCGAGAAGCGTTTCGGCGTGAAGCGCGGTGAAAGCGAAATGCGTGACGGCGGACGCGGCCTCTGTTGCAACGCCTCGGCCGCGCGCCGGCATGGCGACCCAATAGCCAAGTTCGAACAAAATGTTGGTAATGCGCATCACGCCGCAACAAGCGATGATCGTGTCCTGCTCGCAAACGGCGAAGGCATGCTCCTTGCCATTTCTGAAGGCAGCCGCCGCCGTCTTGGTGAAAATTTCGGCGTCCTCGAGCGTATAGGGATAAGGGATGCGCGCGGTGTTGCGGGCAATCAGCTTGTCATTGCAGAGCCGTGCGAAAACGGGCGCATCCGATTGTTCAATGGGGCGCAGGAGAAAGCGGTGTGTCTGAAGGAGAGTCATGGATCACCTTGTCCAAAAAGAAAGAAGGCGCCTTTTGGGGCGCCTTCTTTGGAAACTCTCGATCAGCGGCGCCCGAGGCGCCGTGAGACGGCGCGATCAACTGTCGTTACCACCGCCGATAATGGAGACGTAATTGCGTCCGTCGCGTTTTTCAGCAAACGCGACGCGGCCTTCGACCAACGCGAACAGCGTGTGGTCTTTGCCGATGCCGACATTGGCGCCCGGATGAAACTTGGTGCCGCGCTGGCGCACAAGAATGTTGCCAGGGATGACGTTTTCACCGCCAAATTTTTTGACGCCGAGCCGGCGGCCAGCCGAGTCGCGTCCGTTGCGGGAGGAACCGCCTGCCTTTTTATGTGCCATCTCTTGCTCCTATTCGCCTTTAGCGAGTTTCTTCGCCTGCTCAACCCAGCCTTCGCGCTCAATGCGGCCTTTGAAGGAGAGCTTTTCATCAAACTCTTCGATGTCTTTCGGGCCCCACGCAGCGATCTGCGCGAAGGAAGTCACGCCCGCTTCATGGAGTTTCGTCTCCAGCACCGGACCCACGCCGGAAAGGAGTTTCAGATCGTCAGCGCCTGCAGCGGCGGCGGGAGTTTCTTTTTTCTTCGGCTCTTCTTTTTTGGTCGCTTTCTTCGCCGCCGGTTTCGGCTTGGCGCCGTCAGTCAGGATGTCCGTCACTTTGAGGACAGTGAGGTGCTGACGGTGGCCGGCTTTGCGGCGGTAGTTCTGGCGGCGGCGTTTTTTGAAGACGATGATCTTCTTGTCGCGCTTTTGCTCCAGAATTTCGGCTGCAACCGAGGCGCCGTCCACTTTGGGCGCGCCAAGGGTGACGTCCGCGCCGTCGCCCAGCATCAGGACGTCTTCGAGCGTGATAACGTCGCCAGCCTCGCCGGGCAGGCGCTCAACCTTCAAAATATCATCTTTGGAAACGCGGTATTGTTTACCGCCAGTCTTAACGACTGCGTACATATTCGACTCCGAGAGGCGCTCTTTTGGGCCTCAGTGTCCTTTTTCGCCCCGGTTTCTGTCGCCCGGTTGTTTAAAAGAAGCGGGTCTGTAGCCTGCAAAAACCCTTCCGTCAAGCGGGGGCGGGCAGATCCTCAAGAAGCGTCTTGCGCGGAGGGCGTTAAAAATTATTCAATTAATACAATATTTTAAGGGCTGAACATTTGTGGTGGGCAGGGCCTCTTAGCAAAGCTGATGACGGGCCATTTCTTCGGCGATCAGTCCGACGCTCTCGGCGGCGTCCGTCTTGTCTATCTGGGTGCAGCCGAAAATGAGCATGTTGCACGCCTCTTTTTCGAAGAAATAATCTCTCGGGTCATGCAACGAGACGGACCGCGACAAGAGAGCGTTCGTCAGCGGGACTATGCGATCAGAGATCGGTTCCGGAAAGAGAACGCTGACATGGAGGCCCGCTGCGCCATCGACAATTTTCAAATTCCGCCCAGACTGCTTTAGCGATGTGATGAGCGCGTTCCGGCATTGCGCATATGCTTTTCGGGTTGCGGCCAGATTTTGCGCAAACCCTCCCGTATGAATGAAAATGGCGGCCGCTTTTTGAAGTAGCGCTGAAGTTCCAAGATCGGACACGGTCTTTGCATTTAGGAGATGAGTTCGAAAACGTTCCGGCGCAATGATGTATCCAAGCCGCAGAGAAGGAAAAATGGTTTTCGAAAAAGTTCCGATATAGATCACATTGTCATGTTCATCCATCGACTTGAGCGATGGGATATATCGCGAGCCAAAGCGGAACTCTCCGTCATAATCATCTTCCATGATGACGGTTTCATTTCTAGCCGCCCATGCAAGCAACATCTGACGCCGGTCCAGAGACAGAACGGAACCCAAAGGCATTTGATGAGATGGGGTTACGCAGGCCAGGCGAATATTCGGGTTTGAAAGGTCAAGCAGGCGTTCAATCTGCATACCGCTTTCATCTACTGGCACAGGTATGATTTTGTATCCGTTCGCATGGAAAGTGCGTCGTGCGTTAAAATAGCCCGGATCTTCGAAAGCGACGCTGGCCTGATCTGTGTAAAGGCATCGGGAAACCAGATCAAAAGCTTGTTGCGCACCATTGCAAATGATTATGTCTTCGGGGTTGCAGCCAATTCCGCGCGATTTGCATATATATCTCGCGATCTCCGTGCGAAGAGAAATTTCACCTGCCGCTTCCGCGTATTTCTCGCCGTCAAGTCTTGCGGCAAGAGTCATCGCTTTGGACCATTTCGTTCGGAGAGCGGCGCTGGCGACAGGGGTTCCGTATTCCAGATTATATTGCGGTTTTGGGTCGCGGAGGCGCTGAAGAAAAATGAGATGCGGATTCTCATCTTCCATCGCTTTTGAAAAATTGGAAATCGCAGGCGCTGGTTTGCCCGCAACCGAAGCATCTTGCTCGGGGGCGTTTTTTTTCAGCGGCTGTTTCTTTGTTTGCAGGTTATAGGTGACAAATATGCCGCTTCCATGAACGGAATGAATGAGCTCATCCGCTGTCAGGCATTCGAGCGCGGCCTGAACGACGGACTTTGAAACGCCAAAGTCCGCGGAGAGGGTTCTTATGGATGGTAATTTCTCACCATGGCCAAGATGTCCTGAGAGTATGTCGCCTTTGATCGCCCGGTAGATTTGTTGATACAGGCGGCCTTGGCCGTCCAGCTTGGCTTGAATGCTCGCTCCCACCATCTCCGGGTCTCAAAAGTTATTCTGCGCTCAAAAAAGTCCCTACAAGAAAGCATCTTTTTCAGCAGGCGTTTCCGGATTCCACAATGACGCGCTTTGAGGCTCTGCCGCAGCGCAAGAATTGCTTATTTACGGGTAGAAAACTTTTTTTTGAGGTCTGCTCGGTGCGCGGTGTCTAATTGAATGTACGCCTGCGCTACTCCTCCGAGGGTGTGGGCGAACCCGAGAACGCCAGAGGACGGCTCCGCCGCCCTCTGGCTGTTCGCGCTGTTTTTAAAAACAAGCGCTTCTTAACTATAGCAAACTTTTGAGCGTTGTCTGTTCACTAATGCTCATTGTTGTACGAAGCGGTCTAATTCTCGCCATCCACAAAAAAACTGTTGCAAAAATGCAGCACCCGGCTTGCCGCGCCTGAGGTCAGCCGGGCGAGCGGTTTCTTATGTCAGGGCATTAGCTGAGGGCGGGCGTTTTTCTGACGACTTGGAGGCAGCGAGTGCCGAGTAGACAACAGAGGGAAATTCGATGCGAATTCAAAAGAAAAACTATCTCCGCACCACAATGCTTTCCGGTGTCGCTGCTGCTGCAGCTATGCCGGCCGTCGCCCAAGATGGCGACACCATCATCGTCACCGGTTCGCGTATTGCGCGCGAAGATCTGGCTGCTCCCAGCCCGATCGCCCGTGTCGACGCCGAACAGCTTACGCTGACCAACACGGTCAACTCGGAGCAGTTCCTCAACACGCTGCCGCAAGTTGTGCCGGCTTTCGACTCCACGTCGAACAACCCAGGCAACGGCACCGCGACAGTCTCTCTGCGCGGCCTTGGCACAAACCGGACGCTCGTCCTCGTTGACGGCTCGCGTTATGTGGCTTCAGGCCCGGGCGCTGTTGTCGACATCAACGCGATCCCGACCGCGCTCGTTGAGCAGGTTGATATCGTCACCGGCGGTGCATCGGCCATTTACGGTTCCGACGCCATCGCTGGCGTTGTGAACTTCATCCTGAAAGACGACTTCGAAGGCGTCCAGCTCGACGTTTCCAACGAAATGTCTGCTTCTGGCTGGGATGCGAACATCTTCAACGCAGCGCTGACCATGGGCGGCAACTTCGCCGACGGTCGTGGCAACGCGATCATGTCGCTGTCCTACACCAACCGCGAAGCGCTTTTCCAGGGCGACCGTGACTTCTCGGCTGATTCTTACCTTGATCCGGGTGTGGGCGGCACGCAATTCCTGCTTGGCGGTTCAGGCTCCGCGCTTGGCGGCCAGTGGACGTCACTTGCAAACACCAATAACGAGACGCTTGGCGCGGATCCAAACGACAATACGGAGCCATTCGACCTTGACGACGAACTCCCGGGTTTCCTCGACGCCCCGGACGGCATGCCGTTCTATCCCTGTACCCCACCGTCGGGCACATGCTCCAACAATGTGACGTTCAACGGCGCGCCGCAGGGCCGCCGCTTCGTGAATCCGCAGGACCAGTACAACTACGCGCCGGTCAACTATCTCCAGCTTCCGCAGGAACGTTACTCGGTCTATGCGGGCGGTTCTTTCGAGATCAACGAGCATGTTGAAGTCTATGCCCGGGGCATCTTCGCCCAGTCCGTGGTCGCTACGCAGCTCGCGGCGACGCCGGTCGGCGGCACCTTCGTGCTTCCGCTCGACAATCCGAACATTCCGGCTGACTTCCTCACGACCCTGATCGCAACCTATGACTACGTTGACCCTGATCCGAGCATGGACAATGCGGGCAACCCCGAGCTTGACGGCGACGGCAACCCGATCATGGTCAACCGTTCGGACGTTCAGGACCGGGACGGCGACGGCGAAGTTGATGACATCCTTATCAGCGTCTCCCGCCGTTACAACGACTCGGCGCTCGGCCCGCGGAACAGCCTCCGCGACACGTCGTCGTTCCAGCTTCTGGGCGGCTTGCGCGGCGACATCTCGCCGAACTGGTCCTACGACACGTTCTTCCAGTTCGGTCGTTCGTCCGCGACACAAACGCTGACAGGCAATATCTCGGCCAGCGCTCTGTCCGCTGGCGTCACCAACGGTTCGTGCAACATCTTCGGCATCGATACGATCAGCGAGGCTTGCGGTCAGGCGATCGCCCGCACCGGCATCATCACTAACATTGTTGAACAGACCCAATTTGTCGGCGTGGTGAACGGCAGTCTCGAAGGCTTCAAGTCTCCGGGCGCTGAAGATGCGGTTGCTGTGGCGCTCGGTGTCGAGTACCGCGAAGAATTCGCCAACTTCCAGCCTGACTCCGTGCTGGGTCCGGACGTTCGCGGCTTCAATTCATCGCTGCCGGTTACCGGCCGCTATGACGTTTACGAAATCTTCGGCGAAGCCGACATCCCGATCATTTCGGGCGTCCGCGGCATCGAAGATCTCTCGATCAACGGCGCGTATCGCTACTCCGATTACTCCTCGGTCGGCGGCGTCAGCACCTACTCCGTCGGCGCCGAGTGGGTGCCGGTGGAAGGTCTTCGCTTCCGCGCCCAGTTCCAGCATGCGGCCCGCGCGCCGAACATCTCGGAACTGTTCTCACCTTTCACCAACGGCTTCCCGGGCGCGCAGGACCCGTGCTCTGCTGGCGGCTCAGGTAATTTCGGGTCCGGGAATGGCCAGCCCGCCATCTGTGCAGCTTATGGCGTGCCTGCCCCGCTGACAAACTTTCAGCAGTCTGGTCAGATCCAGGTCCTGACCGGCGGCAACCCGAACCTGACGGCGGAAACCGCCGACACGCTGACGGTTGGCGCTGTGTGGCAGCCTGCGGCTCTCGACGGTCTGGTGCTTCAGGTCGATTACTATGACATTCAAATCGACGAAGCCATCACCGCGCCGCCGCTCCAGTACCTCATGGATCAGTGCTATGTCGTGGGGGATATCCCGACCTGCGAACAGTACTTCGGCAACGGTGTTCGTGATCCGCTGACTGGCATCTTCCAGCCGCCATATCTTTCATCCATTCCCGTCGACAACATCGCCGGCTTTGGCGCCAAGGGGATCGACATTCAGGCGAACTACGCGTTCGACTTGTCGGATATCGGCAGGGTGTCCATGGTCTATTACGGCAACTACACGATCGACTCGACCTTCCAAACGACGCCGACTGCGCCGACGATCGAGTGTGCGGGCTATTTCGCAGGCAACTGCGGCATCGTCGCAAACGAGCCGACGCCAAAGTACAAGCACACGATGCAGACGTCGTTGCTGACCGGTCCGTTGACCACGTCGGTTCGCTGGCGTCTGGTCGGCGGTACGGAAATCGATCCTTCCGCATTTCCGGCCGGCCAGACCACGATTGGCGATCTGTCGGACGACATCGGCATGTTCAACTATGTCGATGTCACGCTGCAATATGCCGTCAATGAAAACCTCGACCTGACGGTCGGCGTTCAAAACATCACTGGAAAAGACGCTCCGCTCCTTGGCTCCACGGTCAACGAGCAGGCGAACACTTTCCCGGCGACTTACGAAACGCTCGGCCGCCAGCTGTTCGTTGGCGCATCGGTCCGCTTCTAAGCAATCCGCACACGACGAAAATGGAAATGGCGGGCTTCGGCCCGCCGTTTTCTTTTCAAAGAGCCATAGTCATTCTGGCAATCGTCAAAACTGACCGTGACTACAAAAAAGTGACAGGAAAAGTGTGCCGAAAAACCGTTTTCATCTGTCCTAAGTGTACTTTTTTTTGTGCCTCTTCTGTGCCTTGAGGGCGTGCGCATTAGCATCCACAGTCCCGCTCAATAACTAGCAAAACCTTGAACGTCGTAGAACGTCTTCGTTTGAAGATACGCGCCACTCTGTATGCAGGATGGCGGCGGACTCTTTTTGCCTGTGAATGCCGCTAGGCAAAGCGGGCCTTTGTGAAGGCCGCCGAACGCTCGCTACCGACCTCAATGGTTCGAATGAACATCTGGTGGGTGAAGAGTGTTGAATATGGGTGATCGATCCAAGATCGTAGAGTCATTTGCTAGCAATGAAAAAATTCTTTTCAAATGGCTCATCAAAATTCTGGGCGACGCGGACTCTGCTAGCGATGTCACACAGTCGACCTTTCTGAATCTTTGGAACTATGGGGACACAGCATCCATTGACAGCGCCAAGGCGCTGATCTTCAGGACGGCCTCCAATTTAGCGTATAACGAATTGAGGCGTCGCGGCCGGTATCAGAAAAAATACCTTTGCCGTGACGACCAGATGAACGAAAACTGGATTTCGGATCTGGAATCTCCGGAGGCCAGCCCAGAAGAGCAACTCTGCTCCAGGGAAGAGGCTGCGCGCGTGATCGAGGCAATTGACCGGCTGCCGGTGAAGTACCGGAGGGCTTTTAAACTGCATCGCTTTGAAGAGTGTAGCTACCGAGACATTGCCCAAAGGATGGGCGTTTCTGAAAGCAGCGTCGAAAAATATATGATCGAGGCGCTAAAACGGCTGAGAGAAGTCATCGATTGAAGTCTCGTTTTGTCTGCGTTGGCGGACACAAAGCCTGAATATGAAGCATCGTGAACTACAAGCGGCATTAAAAGTTGTCGCTTCAATGAAAGCGCATGTGTATCGATCTGCCCGTGATTGGCGTCTGGCGGCGTTGTAAGGTTGCGATATTGTCCTCTTGAACCAGCGCTACAAGCGCAGAAATGGTTGAACCTCTGATAATGCAGAGGCAAGCGGGCATCTGATGATCATGTTCAAACTGGCGGAGAGAGAGGGATTCGAACCCTCGGAACACTTGCGTGCTCAACGGTTTTCGAGACCGCCCCGTTCAACCACTCCGGCACCTCTCCACATGGCTGCTGGTTGGTATCAGCCATAATCCCCGTTTTCCAATGGCGAGAGTGGTTGAACAATCAGGTTCAGCCGACTCTGCCGGCGGGCAATCGCTCCAGCGCCGCTGCCCGGGGAGGAAGGCGGTTAGCATCCCGAATGCGTCAAGGCAAGATGCACAAAGCGCACTTTATACGCTTTTTATTGAGTCCTTATCCTTTAAAGGCCTCATAGAAATGTTTGCGGCAGAGCGGGATATAGCGGTCATTGCCGCCGATCTCGATTTTTTCTCCGCTGGTGACGGCGGTGCCATCTGCATCGATGCGCAGATTCATGGTCGCCTTGCGGCCGCATTTGCAGATGGTCTTGAGCTCGCGAATTTCATCGGCGACGGCGAGAAGCCGCGCGCTTCCCTCAAAAAGCTCGCCCATGAAGTCTGTGCGCAGGCCGTAGCAGATCACAGGGATATTGAGTTCATCAACAGCCTGGGCGAGTTGCATCACCTGATCGCCCTTCAGAAATTGCGCCTCATCGAGAAAGACGCAGACCGCTGTCATGCCCGCGCTCTCCCGTTTAATGATGTCGAATAGATCGGTTATGTCGTCGAAGACATGGGCCTCCTTGCTAAGCCCGATGCGCGACGCAATGACGCCCTTCTCCACACGATCGTCGATTTTCGCCGTGAACTCGATCGTGTCCATGCCGCGTTCGCGATAGTTGAAACTCGCCTGAAGCAGGGTCGTCGACTTGCCGGCGTTCATGGCGGCGTAATTGAAATAAAGCTTGGCCATGGTTCAGTAATCGTCTGCGAAGCGCCCTTCGCCCTCAAGGGTGATGGGGCCGGTCATGATGATGTGGTTGTCTTCTTCGCGCCATTCGATGGTGAGATCGCCGCCGTCAAGCGTAACAGTCGCCTTGCGCGCGGTCAGGCGGCGGCGGTGGGCGGCGACGGCCGCGGCGCAGGCGGCGGTCCCGCACGCTTCAGTGATGCCGACGCCACGCTCCCAAACGCGAAGGCGGATTGCGTGTTTGCTCAACACTTGCGCTACGGAAACATTCGCCTGCTCCGGAAACAATGGGTGATGCTCGATCATCGGGCCGAATTTTTCGAGCGGCTGGGCTTCGGCGTCTTCGACAAAAAAGATGCAATGGGGGTTGCCGACATTGACCGCGGACGGCCCCCACAGCACCGGCTTGTCGATGGGGCCAAGTTTGATGTCAACAAAACGGGTGTCATCCATCTGCTCCGACAACGGAATGTCACGCCAGCCAAATTTCGGCTCGCCCATATCAACGGCAATCCGCTTCTCGCCAATGCGCGACGCATGGAGCGGTTCGGAGAGTGTTGCAAAGTCGATCTCGCTGGCGCCGGTTTCCTCCATCAAGAGCCAAGCGACACAGCGGGCCGCGTTGCCGCACGCGCCGACTTCGGAACCGTCGGCGTTGTAAACGCCCATGAAGACGCCGTCATAGCCCTTGCGATGTTCGAGCGTGATGAACTGATCGCAGCCGGGACCGGTTTTCGGATTAGACGCCTTGCGGATCGACTCTTCGTCGAGAGTCACGGGATCGTCGCGCAGGTCAAGAATGACGAATTTATTGCCGAGCCCGTTCATTTTTAGATAGGGCCGGCCGGCAAGGACCGAAGGTGTTGTCGATGTCGTTGCGGCGTCGGTCATAGGGCGGTTGATCATCAAAAAATTCGGCAAGGGCGACTTCGCGTCTCTTCCGTGCGGCCTCACTGATGACGTGGTCAGTTTTTTCCCAATAGTGTGGCCGACGAAAGACTTGCCATAAAGCTTTATAGGCGGCGAGAGAGCTTAGCAACCAGTAGGCGGGTGCGGTGAGGCTGTAGGGCGCGAGGTTCAGCCAGCCGCGTTTTAACGGCCCGATCATCATGGTCAGGATGAAGAGGAGATTGCCTGCGAGCAGTGCGAACAGATTGAGCCAGACGAGCGGGGCGGGAAGCAGGCCGTGGAGCCCTGTCGGGCGCCAAAGCGCCCAGAAGAGAAAGGCGCTCCACATGATCGGGTTGATGATGGCGCTGAAAACATTGCCAGCGACAAAAAGCTGAACCGCGAGAAAGCCCCGCCATCCGGTCGTTGCGATGATCCGCTGCGGGCGGCGCATATGGACGATCCAGGTTTGCAGATAGCCTTTCAGCCAGCGCGAGCGTTGACGCATCCAGTTGCCGAGCCTGCAATTGGCCTCTTCGAAGGTGGTGGAGCCGATGACTTCCACGCGATAGCCGAGCCGGGCGAGCCGCAAGCCCAGATCTGCGTCTTCTGTAACATTGTAAGGGTCCCACCCGCCCGCTGAGATCAGTGTGCCGGTTCTGAAAAAATTCGACGTGCCGCCGAGCGGGATTGGTGCGCCCATTTTCTGGAGCGCTGGCAAGAGCCAGTCAAACCAGAGAGAATATTCAAGGGTGAAAAGTCGGGTGAGCAGTATTATGGCGCAAATGACGGAACGTTATTTCTGCTCTTTCGTCGTCCGCTGGATCAATTTTTTCAGTGACAAAACGCGGCTGAGTATTTGATCTATTCTTTCGTGCGTAAGCGCCGCTCTTTTTTGATACCACTCCTTTAGACCCGCTTCGGCGTGGTTGGTCGTGGCCATCTCAATCACCTTCTCATGCTGGGCGACGGCAGAATCGAGTTGTTTTTCGGCTTTCGCCAGCTCTTCTTCATAGTCCATTCAAGTCTCTCCCTTTTCCCGGTTAGCTGGTCGCTTGTAACGGAAACGCACTGCGCCCCGAATTTCAAGACGTTAGCTTTAATATGAAAATTGAGGCCCTCAGTTAACAAAAAGAGCCTTGCATTAATCGTGGGACTCGCAGATTATCGCGCACCATGAGCGATACGATTCATTCTCGGCTAAAACAGCAGCGGATTGACGACTTGCGCGCCAAAATCGACGCCAGAAAGCGCGAGCGGGATCGTATCCGTGCGGATTTGACCGCCATCCAGCTCGAAATGACCGCCCAGATTACCGATGCGGATGACGATATTATCGCTTGGGACAAGAAGCTTGCGGCTCTGGAAGACCGGGCTCCGGAAGAGGTTCCTGCCGCACGGGCGCCTTTCGCCAGCCGGGTGCCGTCGGATGCGCCGCAAGGACCATATTCCAACGGCTACAGCCAGCCGCAAGCGCTTGAGGCGGAATTAAAGGCGAGCCCGCCACGCGAGCCGTTGCACTATAAAGAGCTGTGGCGCCGGATTGCCGCTAAGGGTTTCAGAACCGAAGCGGAAAAGCCCGAGGACATCGTAAGGCAGAACCTCAGAAAGCGGGCAATGGCGCCTTGGAGTCCCGTCTTCGAAGAGCGGAAGGGCTATTTTGCCCTCATCGACTGGTATTCCGACGAAGAATTGAAACGCTACGGGATCAACAAAGATGTCAAAGAAGACAATGGGATGACTAGGCGGATGACGCGCACCGCTGAGGGCATTCAGGCCGTTCGGGAGCGGGGTGCAAGATGGGGCGGAGTGCCCGCATTCACTGCGGAGTCGTGGGAATGGGCGAGCCGATACTGGCGCGATCATCCCGAGCTTTCCGATCATAAAATGGCTGAGGTAATGGCCGAGCAGTATAAAGGCGCCGGAAAGAAAAAGCTTTCATGGGGCACATTTCGCAAATGGAAACAACAACTTATGGCCGGCGAACCGTATCACTGGCCGCAATGGGCAGAGGATCATCCCGACGTTGTGATGTACCCCCCGATCCGAGAAGAAGCTGAGGCTCCAAAAGAGGACATGCTTTCGGATCACGCGCCGAAAAGACCGACGCTGGTCTATGATCATGAGGAGGGTGTCGTGCGCGACATTAGGAAAGCATAGGCACCTGCTGAGCGCGCTAGGCCCCGAGCCCTAAAAAGGCGAACGGGCCACGGTGTTAGCGCACCGGGCCCGCTCAGGATTCGACATAGCCCCCTGTTGTGGACCAGTCATCTTCCCCTTGGATTCTACATGAATTTGAGCGCTTGTCCACGGCAGGGTTCCCCTTTCGCTCGCAGCGACGGAGAACCTCATGTCTGCGACCTTTAACAAAATCTCCCGAGAAAACGCCGCTTGGATTAAGTGGCTTGCCTTGAATACTGAATTAAAACAACAGGATATTGCTCTCATGGTTGGCATCCATCCTGGCACGGTGAACCATGTGATCCGGCGCAAGAGAATGCGGGACGTGCGGCCCGTCGAGCCGCCGGATTGGATCATGAACCAGCTTTTGGCGGCTTAGTCGGGCCCGTGACGCCCGCTATTTCGCCGCTGGTGTCCATTATGAACTGGATGCCCGCCGCTTCTAAGGCCCGCTGGATCGCCTCAAGATTGTTGCGTATTGGCGTCCGGCGGCCTTTTTCGAAGTCGCGAACGGTACTTAGACCAACAGAAGCGTTTTCGGCCAGATCGGCTTGGGACCAATCAAGCCAACACCTCGCAGCGCGGCAATGCTCAGAGCGGATCATGCTCCGTATATAGCGAGGTCAGATTATTTATGCAATGCCAACGATAACCGTTGACATGGGCTAAATTGGTTATTATCTACTAGGTCAACGATAAGCGTTGACCAAGAGAAACCAAATGGCCCAGCATTTCCTCCTCTCCCGCGAAGCGAAAACGCTCTCCCTCGTCGCCGTTATGCGGATGTCTGACGCCGAGGCCGAACAGCGCTTCCGGGGCCTGCGCTGGGCTGACACGAACGGCGAGCCGGTTTGCCCAGAATGCGGCTGCGTCGAGGCTTATGAAATGCGTCGCCCGTCTGGCCTTCTCCGCTTCGAGTGCAAGGCTTGCAAGAAAGGCTACACGCTGACGAGCGGGACGCTGTTCGCCTCTCATAAACTGCCGCTTCGCATGTATCTCGCGGCCATTGCGGTCTTCTGCAATGAGGTCAAAGGCAAGTCGATGCTGGCGCTCTCGCGCGATCTCGGCGTCTCTTACAAGTGCGCCTTTGTCTTAGCTCATAAACTCCGCGAGGCAATGGCCGAAGAAATGCGCGGTCGCAGGCTCGGCGGCGAAGGCAAAATTGCTGAAATCGATGGCGCCTATTTCGGGGGATACGTCAAACCGGCTAATTACAAAGACGAGCGCATTGATCGCCGCCTGCGCAAAAACCAGAGCGGCAAGCGCCAGTGCGTCGTTATCGTTCGCGAGCGCGGCGGCAATTCAGTACCGGGCGTTTTCAAATCCGAAGGCGCGGCCCTTTCGTGGATCAAGAACCGCATCGAAAAGGAAACCATCGTTCATGCTGACGACTCTAAGGCATGGAACGAATTGCACACCCGCTTTGAAATGAAGCGCGTCAATCATGAAGTCGCCTATAGCGACAATGGCGCTTGCACAAATCAGGCGGAGTCATTTTTCTCGCGTCTACGTCGCGGCGAACAAGGTCACCATCATCATATCGCTGGCCAGTACCTTCTCCGCTACGCTCAAGAAGCCGCTTGGAGAGAAGATAATCGCCGCGTCTCGAACGGCGAGCAGGTTTTCCGCGTCGCTCACCTCGCACTCACGCGCGGCCCGTCAGTTGATTTCGGCGGCTATTGGCAAAGACATAAAGCGGCTTAGTGGAGCCAAAAACTAACGACCGCCGCCATAATCAGAACAAGGAGGATAAGAAAACGCGCTGCTGGCTGATCCTCTTTAGCGGGACTCGCTCCAACACCGATACCAACAGCAAGCGAAATTAGCATCGCTCCGAATGTAATCCAGTCATGCAACAAGACTATTCCCCATCGCTGAGCCGCCACCGAGTATCGCGACCTATGCCGGTTTTCTCAACAGTACCGCGACCAAGCTGATATGCGAGATTTCCCCTAACACGAGGGCCAAAAGCAGATCGGGCTTCACTTTCATACCCTTGCGCCTCCATAACGGCAGTCACAACATCAGCCGTTAACATAGGCTCGCCTGACCGGCGCAGGGCGTCAAAAATGAGGCGACCTAGCTCCCCCTGCTTGAACAATTTTACCCGCTTGCGAGGCCGTTTTAGCGGCAAGCTATCAACGTCGAAGCCCGGCTCGAAAATTGCGATTGTTGCGTCGACGTGCGCCAGTTGATCCTCGCGCCATTTTATCTGCTTTTTCATGTCGGCGATCTCTCCCGAGAGAGTCGCGCGCTTATCCTTCAAAGCCGCGAGGGCGTATTTATTGCCGTTCTCGTTCATGTGGTGAAATTAGCGAGTTCACCGCAACGCCCAACTTTCTTTTTCCGTCATTTGCGCCATAATACTGCGGGTGAGCGGTATTATGGCGCAAACGCCATTAGAAATGAATCCCTGTACGCCCTAAATCTGTCCCCATGCAGACAGACACAGGCAACCGCTACGCCGTAAAGGCGCTGAAAGACAAACGGGCCGCGCTCGCTGGCGAGGTAATCCGGCTCAAGAAAAAGATCGATTGGGCCGAGAGTCAGTTACGCCACGTAGACGCCACATTATCGCTTTTCGATCCGAAGATTGACGCCGCCGCCATTCCGCCCTCGTGCCCCAAGAAGCGCGTGAAGCTGTTCAAGCAGGGCGAGCTTAACCGGCTGATCTTTGACGCCCTCAGAGTCTCAGGCGAGCCCACGCGCACCTTTGACGTGATTACGTCCGTTATTCTAGCGCTGGGGCATGAGGAGTCGGCACGGCCGGCGCTGGGGCCTAGGGTCCGGTCCAATCTGCAATACCTCATGCGGCGGGGCGAGGTCGCCAAGATCGGGAGCGGGCGGGATGCTAGGTGGACGCTTGCCTAGTCTTCATCGCCAAACTCCGCTGCATCCCTAATTTTAATGTGATTTGCGGCTATTGCATTGCGGACGCCAGTCTCGATGAAGGTCCGAACGACGGCGGGCTCATCTTTTCCATAGAGCTTTGTTTTTATTATGTCATCTAGGTAAGCTCTCATGAGCGGTGTAATCCGAACCTGAACCTTGGGGTTAGCTGCCATACCGAAACTGTATCCATGGGGATGCCATATGGATACATTTTTCTTGCACGATAGGTGCAAATACTCCTACAGCGGTGGTAGTGAAGAAAACGGGCACGCTCCGTTAGGAACGCGCCCGCCTAAGCACCGCTTGCTATAGTGGATTTACTCACGGTTGGCCCGCGTAGCGGGGTCGCCACTCCTACCACCCGGACTAGCCGGGCCGATTGCCCTAGGAAGCAGAATCGGTCCACAGGTTCGGAGAACCTATCGCATAAGCCTATTCGCACTTTTTGCGAAAGGGTAATTGTGTTTGATTTCACTGAAACTCCCCATCTTTTATGCGCTCCGCTGCCAATAGCCGGTGAAATCAACACTTTGCTTTGCGGCAAGCGCATTCCCGGTCACCCGGTTCACCTGCCAGCCGTTTGAACGCTTGCGGTGATCTTCACGCCAGCTAGCTTCCTGCGCATAGCGGAGAAGGTACGGGCCGCTAATCCAATGGTGGTGGCCTTGTTCGGCGCGGCGCAGGCGGGAGAAGAAAGACTCCGCTTGGTTCGTGCAGGCGCCGTCGAGGCTGTAGGCGACTTCATGGTTGATGCGCAGCACTTCAAACTTACCATGCAGGCTGTTCCATGACGGCGATTCGTCAGCATGAAGAACAGTTGCGGGGTCAACCCGGCGCTTGATCCAATGCGTTGCTTCGGCTTCGGTCTTGAACACCTGAGTCGTTGTGCTGCCTTCACGCTCGCGGACAACGACAACGCAGCGGCGCTTGCCGGACTGATTGACCTTGAAACGGCGGTCTTTGCGATCTTCGCGAAGGTTCGCAGGCTTCACATATCCACCAAAATATGCGCCATCAATTTCAGCTTCGACACCTTCGCCGCCCATTGTGCGGCCCTTCATTTCCTGAGACATGGCCTCGCGAAGTTTGTGGCAAAGGACGAAAGCGGTTTTGTAGGACAGGCCAAGCTCGCGCGACATGGCGAGCATCGACTTGCCTTTCACTTCGTTGCAGAACAGCAGGATCGCCAGCAGGTAGGTGCGCAGCGGCATTTTATGCGAGGCGAACAGTGTTCCGCTCGTGATCGAAAAATCCTTGCCGCAATCTTTGCAACGGTAGCGCGGTGCGCCGGACGGACGGCGGCAATCCCAAACGCTCAGGGAGCCGCAATGAACGCAGGCGGCTTCGCCTTGGGTCTCAGGCCAGCGAAGCTGGGCGAACAGCTTCTCAACCTCAGCGTCGGCCATTTTGAAGACATCCATCAGGCTCAGTGTTTTCGCCGCTTTGGAAAGGAGAAAATGTTGAGCCATGGTGATTATTCCTCATATCTGGTGCCTACGCATCAGATTTAGGGGTTGATAATCACCAAATCAAGGGTTATTTCCTCATTATCGACAAAAAAGCATCAAATATGAGGAATATTCGTGTCGGATGACCTAGACAAGCAATACCAGGCGAAGGCCAAAGGGCTCCTTCGGGCCGAAATGGCGCGCCGCAACTTGAGTTATGAGGATTTAGCGCAGAAACTCCAAAGTATAGGGATAGAAGAGAGCCCCAAGAACCTTTCAAACAAGATCGGCAGGGGCTCCTTTACGGCGGGGTTCATGTTGCAATGCCTAGAGGCTTTGGGCTGTACCTCTTTGCGGTTGGATTAGTAGCGTTCTGTCTTTCGGCAGCGAGCGCTGGAGAGCGCGTTACCTATAATCAGACTGTTTTAGATTGCGTGCCGGAGGGATGCTTTGTCATAAAATATGTTCCGGCTCCTAGATTAAAGCCTGAACAGCCAAACAATGACGAAACTTCCCAACAGCATGAAGGCGGGACCGGAGAAAAAAACAACGGCCAAATAACTATTGGGAACCTTTCCATAGAGCCAGTGGACGGAAATACTGATCGCGACCGCAACCATAGCGACAAATCCGAAAGCAACGTGGACCCATGGGGATGGTCTCTTGAAAATGTTCTCTTGCTTTTGGGGCCCCTTGCCGGGTGGGCTGCCGCATGGCTTGTTTGGCTCACTTACGGACAAACTAGGGAAGCGCTTAATCTCACTAGGGTTGAGCTTGAATCGACTCGAAAAACTCAAGAGGCACAGGTTAGGGCGTATCTCACAGCGAGTGGTGGCGAAGTTAGCTCTTATGAAACTTTTGGCGAGGCCGTTGTGTCGGTAGAGTTTACTAACACAGGCAACTCTCCCGCTCGCGATATAGTTTTTTACGCCCAAATAATTGTTCAGCGGTTCGACACGCTTGAGACACACCTTATTAGAAGCAAACTGGCCGATCCATTGAAAATAAACGAACTTTCGGCGAGAGAAACCCGTAGCCGGGATGCAATGTTCTTCATCCACAACTTTGACATTGCCACAAAGTTCCGCGAAGGAATGGCTTCCGTCAAGGTCGGAGGAAATCTGTATTTTACAGATGATTTCGGGAAACGAAGAAAAGTCAAAACTGCTGTCGCGGGCTTTGTCAAAGGCGATCCTGACGAGATCGGTGTAATCAGCGGGAATATGGAGCCCGTTAACGCCGATCTCTGGAGTAAAAAACACTTGGAAGAAATAGAAAGGCGCCGCCGCCAACGATAAGAGATTCACCTAACCGGCCCTCCGGCTAGATGTGGGCGCGGACTCCCCCGACGCAAAGCGCCGCAACGGGATTCCGCCGTGGCGTTTGCGCCATAATACCGCGGGTGAGCCAGTTATCATCGCGATTGTAATAATTGAGTCTCGCCTGAACGCAGGCGAGTTTTTCATCGGCGTCATGAAAAGCGGCGGCGGCTTTTTTAAGCTGGCACGGCTCTGGCTGATCTTCCGCGTCATAAATAACGATTAGGTCGCCATCCGCCAGTTGCAGGCCGATATTACAGGCCTTCGGCTTTGTGCGTGGTTCGCAATTCGGAACAACAATGATGTGGTATCGCCGGCCAAGACCGAGCCTTTTGGCTTCCTTGATTGTGGCGTGATCGTCTTCTTCCAGAAGCAGCTTCACGTCTTTCTTACGCTCAGGGTAGTCGAGTGCGTCTACATGTTGCGCCAGTATGGGCAACGCCGCTGCATCACGATAAAGCGGCAATAAAATCGTAATGACTGGCAGGTCTTCATCCTTGGGGGTGTATCGTGGAGCTGATCTGATTTTTTCACTCCATCCCACGATGAGCAGCCAGAAACGGAACACGATGGCCGCCGTAAAATAAAGTGCGGTCACGGCGTTGAAGGCAATAAAGGCAGGGAGAGGCCATCGTAATATTAGCGCCGCTGTCATGCATAAAATTGCGCAGGCTAATATTCCCTGGCGGCGGGTGAGCAGTTGCTTTGCAGATTCTTCGGGCCGCGCATAGGCGAGGCTGTTAACCGCATGGTTGAGCATTGCGGGCGGCGGGGTAAATATCTCTGCAAAGGGAGCGTTTGGCGCAGCGAGCGATACGACATTGTCGGATGATCGGGCCGGGCCGGGCTTGCGAGAGCCATCGTTGTCAGCGGTTTTTAGAGACCGGTCTGTCCGGGGCGGCGTCAAAACGCGCTCCATAGTCCGATAAAATATGTCCGGCCGCGCGCAAGATTTCTGTCCACAACCTCTTCGGTGACGCCGGCTTGAACAGCCCAACGACGGTTAAACCGGTAAACGACTGACGGCTTGATTTTGACAATGTCGTAATCAGCCCCGCCATCACTTTCATTTCTCATGGAAACCGCCGCAAAGGTTTCCAGGAGCAGCACCCAGTGTTTTCCGGGCTCGACGCCGATGGTCACCTGGGTTCTTAGCAGGTCGGCGTTCTCGCCGAAGCGTTTTCGAAAACCGGCCTCGCCCGCAACGAATATTTTGACAGGCTCAAACATCACATTGCGTCCATAGAGCCCCGCCAGTTCCAGATCGGCGCCGCCGGACTCGAGATCGCTGCGGGCGCCCGATTGAAACGCCGCCGGCTTTCCCGCAGAGAGCTTTACGGAAGCGGCGTGTTTGATGGTGCGCAGAAACTGATATTGCGCATAGCCTTCAATTTCCGAAAAGCCGCTGTCGCTGAAGGCGCCGGCGCTATTGGTGAGCCACGAGGTTCCGTAAACCGCCTTGCCGCCAATGGTGATGTCTTCGGTCAGGCCGAATTCGAGATAGGTGTCATTTTCGAGACTTTCAAAAAATCCGCCCTTGGGATCCTGTGAAGAAATATCTGAGCGGAAATAATTTATGCCGCTGATGACGAGAATTTCGCCGTCAAGGCGCGCCCAGGGCGACGCCAAAGCTGGGCTGCCGGAAAACGCCAACAGCAAGAACGCAATCGCGCCGCCTGAAAGTTTGATTGCGGCCCCGCTCCGCATATCCCCGCCCTTCTGGCTGTCTTGTCTGGAACTATTCCAGAAACAGGGAGGCGAGGCTAGTGTTGAGCAAATAAAAAGGCCTGACCGTAAATTAGGTCAGGCCGTTTTGCTTTTGATTTTGTTTGTTTTACGCCGCCAGATTGCGGATAACGTAATGCAAAATGCCGCCATGACGGAAATAGTCGAGCTCATCCGCTGTATCGATGCGCACAAGAACGTCAACATCCTTGGTTTCGCCATTAGCGAATTTGACCGAGACGGTGAGATTGGTTCTGGGCTCGATCTTGTCGACATTATGGATCGTGACTTCTTCATCGCCGGTAAGGCCAAGCGATTCCCAGCTGTCGCCTTCTTTGAATTGCAGCGGCAAGACGCCCATGCCGATGAGGTTTGAGCGGTGGATGCGTTCAAAGCTCTGGGCGATGACAGCGCGTACGCCGAGAAGGATGGTGCCCTTCGCCGCCCAGTCGCGCGAGGAGCCGGTGCCGTATTCTTTGCCCGCAAAAACCACGCTCGGCGTATTCGCAGCTTTGTATTTCATGGCTGCATCATAGATCGGCATGGTTTCGCCGGTGCCTACATATTTCGTCACGCCGCCCTCGGTGCCCGGAACCATCTGGTTCTTGATGCGGATATTGGCGAAGGTGCCGCGCATCATGACTTCGTGGTTGCCGCGGCGCGAGCCATAGGAGTTGAATTCCTGAACCGGAACCTGATGGGATTTCAGATACGCGCCGGCCGGACTATCTTCCTTGATGGCGCCGGCGGGTGAAATGTGGTCGGTCGTGATCGAGTCGCCAAAGAGCGCGAGCACGCGGGCGCTGTTGATCGGTTCGACCGGTTTCGGCTCTTTGGTCATGCCTTCGAAATAGGGCGGGTTCGCGACATAGGTCGAAGCGGGCCAGCGATAGGTCTGGCCGTCGCCGGCGTCGATCGCCTGCCATTTCTCATCGCCCTTGAAGACGTCGGCGTAGCGTTCGGCGAACATTTTCGCCGTGACATTTTCGCGAACGACTTCTGCGATTTCCTTGTTGGATGGCCAGATGTCTTTCAGGAAGACGTCCTTGCCGTCCTTGTCCTGGCCGAGCGGATCGGTCGTCAGGTTCACGTTCATGGTGCCTGCAATCGCATAGGCGACGACGAGCGGCGGCGAAGCGAGGAAGTTGGCGCGCACATCCTGTGAGATGCGGCCTTCAAAATTCCGGTTGCCTGAAAGCACGGAGGCGACGGCAAGATCGTTTTCATTGATGGTTTGCGAAATGGCCTCGGGAAGAGGGCCAGAGTTGCCGATGCAGGTCGTGCAGCCATAGCCGACGAGATTGAAGCCGAGCGCGTCAAGATCGTCGGTGAGGTTCGCTGCATCGAGATAATCAGTCACCACCTGACTGCCGGGCGCAAGCGATGTCTTCACCCAGGGCTTCACCGTGAGCCCGCGCGCATGAGCGTTGCGCGCGACGAGGCCGGCGGCGATCAGGACGGACGGGTTCGAGGTGTTGGTGCAGGATGTGATGGCGGCGACAGCGACATCGCCATGGCCGAGATCGAATTTTTCTCCGGCCACTGGAAAGCGCTTTTTGGCTTCGTCCGCCTTGCCATATTCCTTGTCGAGAGCGGCGGCGAACCCTTGCGGGGCTTTAGCGAGATCGATTCGGTCCTGCGGGCGTTTCGGCCCGGCGATGGAGGGGATGACGGATGTCAGGTCAAGTTCAAGCGTATCGGTGAAGACCGGGTCCGGCGTGTCTTTTGAGCGCCACATGCCCTGTTCTTTTGCATAGGCTTCGACCAGCGCAACGCGCTCGTCGGAACGGCCCGTCGCTTTGAGGTAACGCAGGGTTTCCTCATCAACCGGGAAGAAGCCGCAGGTGGCGCCATATTCCGGCGCCATATTGGCGATGGTCGCCTGGTCTTCGAGGGCGAGATGGTCGAGGCCCGGTCCGTAAAACTCCACGAACTTGCCGACGACGCCTTTCTTGCGCAGCATTTCGACGATGACGAGAACGAGGTCGGTCGCCGTCGCGCCTTCGGGCAGTTTGCCGGTGAGTTTGAAGCCGATCACTTCAGGGATAAGCATGGAGACGGGCTGGCCGAGCATCGCCGCTTCGGCTTCGATGCCGCCGACACCCCAGCCGAGAACGGAAAGACCGTTGACCATGGTGGTGTGGCTGTCAGTGCCCACAAGCGTATCGGGATAGGCGTAGGTCTCGCCTTTATAGTCGGCGGTCCAGACGGTCTGCGCCAGATATTCAAGATTGACCTGGTGACAGATACCGGTCCCCGGCGGCACGACGCGGAAATTGTCGAACGCGCCCTGGCCCCATTTCAGAAACTGGTAGCGTTCGGCGTTTCGTTCATATTCGCGATCGACGTTTTTCTTGAACGCGCCCGGCCCGCCGAAATAATCCACCATCACCGAGTGGTCGATGACGAGATCCACCGGCGCCAGCGGATTGATTTTTTCCGGGTCTTCACCGAGCGCTTTCATGGCGTCGCGCATGGCCGCGAGATCGACCACAGCGGGAACGCCGGTGAAATCCTGCATCAGCACGCGCGCCGGGCGGTAAGCGATTTCGCGGGTCGACTTGCCGGTTTTCAGCCAGTCTGCGAAGGCCTTGATGTCGTCTGTGGTGACGGAGCGGTCATCCTCAAATCTGAGGAGGTTTTCCAGCAGGACTTTCAGGGAGAAAGGCAGGCGGGAAATATCGCCGATCTGCTTCGACGCTTCGGCAAGGCTGTAATAAGCATAGGTCGCGCCGCCGGCGGAAAGCGTTTTCTTTGTCTTCAAGGAATCGCGTCCGGGTATCATCAAGTCTCTCCAGTAGGGTAAAAAGTCGTGAAATTCCGCGCCGTTATGGCGCAAGGCCTTGTGGCTTGCAATGCCGGGCAAAAAACTCCGGCCGGTCACTGTCGCGACAAATTTCGAACTATGTTATCAGCATGGAAAAGGTGGGATTTTCCGCCATGTGTCTATCTGCCTGAAGGGAGCCTCGCGTCCATGCCTCGTCTGTCCTTAGCCCTTGTTCTCGCCATGCTTTCCAGCCTTGCCGCGGTGTTTTCCACAAGCGCCGCTGTCGCCCAGCAGCCGGAAGCCAAAGCGACCTTTCGGGACTGGAGCGTCTTCGTGCGTGAAACTGACGGCGAAAAAATCTGTTTCGCGGCGACCGAGGCCACAGACAAGTCGCCGAAATCGGTCAATCACGGCGACGTGTTTTTTCTGATCGCCACCTGGAAATCGGGCGCCGCGAAAGAGCAACCCAGCCTGATGACCGGCTACGCCCTCAACACCAAGCCGGAACCGACGCTTCGAATTGGCTCCGACAAATGGGAAATGTATTCCTCCGAGAATGAGGCCTTCATAGAGGCGGCGAGCGAGGAGCAGCGTCTCATCCGCGCCATGCGTCAGGGAGCAGACATGCGCATCAGTGCGGTCTCTTCGCGCGGCACGGCGACGAGTTACGTGATTTCCCTGCGCGGGGTTTCGGCGGCGCTGGACCGCGCAAAGGCTGAGTGCCGTTAACGCGCAAAGACTAGCCCGCTTACGGCGTGTCCGAGGATGACGGTAAGAATTTCGTCTTTAACGTCACCAGTTCTTCGGCGATGGTCGGGTGCAGCGCCACCGTGTCGTCAAAGTCTTTTTTCTTCAGGCCCGCTTTCACAGCGATAGCGATGCACTGGATCATCTCCGCTGAATATTCGCCGACAATGTGACAGCCGAGAACGCGGTCGGTGTCGCCGTCGACAACGATTTTCATCAACACGCGCTCGCCCGATTCCGTCAGGATGTGTTTCATGGACCGGAACTCGGTCTTGTAGATGTCTACATTCTTGAACTCATGGCGCGCTTCATGTTCAGCGTAGCCCACCGAACCGACCGGCGGTTGTGAGAACACGGCTTTGGGAATGAAGCGGTAATCGGTTTCGGTGGGGTTGTTGTTGTAAAATGTTTCTGCGAAGGCGGCGCCCTCGCGGATCGCCACCGGCGTCAGGTTGACGCGATCGGTCACGTCGCCCACGGCGAAAATGCTGGGTACGGAGGATTGCGACTGGTCATTGACCTTGATGGCGCCGTTCTTGTCCGTTTCAACGCCGGCGTTTTCGAGGCCCAGTCCTTGGGTCACGGGTTTGCGGCCCACGGCCCAGAAAACGCAGTCCGTGTCGATGTGAACGCCGGTGGAGAGATGAAGGCGTTTCTGATCGCCATCCAGTTTTTCGATCTTGTCGAACACCGCCTGCGTGATGACGCGGATGCCCTGACGCTGCATTTCCTTGTGAACCTGTGTCGACACATCGGCGTCGAAATAGCGCAAAATATCTTCGCCGCGATAAACGAGGCAGACATCGGCGCCGAGCCCTTTGAAGATGCAGGCGAATTCAATCGCGATATAGCCGCCGCCCGCGACGACGACATGTTTGGGCAGTTCTTCCAGGTGAAACGCCTCGTTTGAGGTGATGCCAAGCTCGTGGCCCGGCACGGTTTCATCGACCCAGGGCGCGCCCCCGACGGCGACAAGGATGCGCTCGGCGGTGACGTCGCGGTTTTCCGCTTCGAGATGAACCGTATGCGCATCTTTTATCGTGGCGCGGGACTGGAAAATATCAGCGCCAGCGTTTTTCAAGTTACGGATATAGATCCCGTTGAGGCGGTCGATCTCCGCATCCTTGTTGGCGATCAGCTTCGACCAGTCAAAAGAGACATTATCCGCACTCCAGCCATACCCTTTTGCGTCCTGAAAGCCGTGGCCATATTCGCTGGCGTAAACGAGATATTTTTTTGGCACGCAGCCGCGAATGACACAGGTGCCGCCCACCCGGAATTCCTCCGCAACGCCGACTTTCGCTCCGTAGCTGGACGCAAGACGGGACGCGCGCACACCGCCGGAGCCGGCGCCGATGGTGAAGAGGTCGTAATCATACTTGGTCATGAGGAGCCTTGTTTTTCTTTTTCCGGTACGAACCCGATGCGGGTCTCGAAACGTTTGTCATTGAACTCGAGCACTTCAAGCTGGAAGGTGTTCAAGAATTCGCGATAGATCGCCTCGAAGACCGGCTCAAGCTTGTCGCTGTAATCAAGCGGGATGTGAATGATCGGCTGTTGCGCCACAAAAACATCAAAGCTGTCGCCGGTGACTTCAACGGAAAGCGCGGTTCGCAGCCAGAGCGCGCCTGAATCTTCCATATTCTTCATCGTGAGCGCGAGGCCGAACTGAACCGGCTCCAGCACGATCACTTCCCGGTGACGATAGCTGAACGCATCCTCTCCGTAATCCTTGCTCGGATCGAATGGGCCTTCAGGCGGAACGGCGGTCACGCAGTCGGAGGAGCAGCCGAGAAATTCGGGCAATCCGTTGACGACGGCCTCGCCAAAACCCTTGCAGCGCAACAGGTTTTCGAAGGCGGCGGCGCCGTAATCCTTGATCGCGTCCTGCAGTTTTTCAATGCGGGTGGTCATGAGGTCCAGTCCTGATACGAGGCCAACCTAACGCGGAGGCCGCGCAGGCGCAAAGACGAAACGGGAAGTCAAAAGATAAAGTCTAAGAGGCGTTCACGCGCTTGCGATGCTGATTCCGTCTTCATCGCCATAGATGACCATATCCGTCATGGCGCAGAAGAGACCGCATTCGAGAACGCCGGGAATGGCGGCGAGGGCTTTTTCGAGCGCTGCGGGATCGTCGATGCGGCCAAGTCTGGCGTCGATGATGAGATTGCCGCCATCTGTTTTCACCGGCGCGCCGTCATGCGCGCGCAGCTCCAGGGGCGCGCCGTCAAAACCGTTCTCAGAGAGCGTGCGCCGGAGCGCTGCAACGGTCAGCGCCCAGCTGTAAGGTGAAATTTCTATGGGCAGGGGAAAGGCGCCGAGCGCCGCCACGCGCTTTGACTTGTCGGCTATGACAATGAATTTCTTGGCTGCATGCGCGATGATCTTCTCGCGCAACAGCGCGGCGCCGCCGCCCTTGATTAGATTGAGCGACGGGTCGGCTTCATCGGCGCCGTCAACCGCGAGGTCGATGATCGTTGTTTCATTGGGTTCGATAATGCTGACGCCGAGCCTTTCGGCATGGGCGCGCGTAGCTTCCGATGTGGGCACACCGCGCAAATCCCAGCCATCAGCGACAAGAGCGCCGACAATATCGACAAAATGCGCCGCGGTGGAGCCGGTGCCGAGGCCAAGCGTCATGCCGCGTTCAATATGTTTGGCGGCTTCTTCGGCGGCGCGTTTCTTGCCTGCGTCCTTGTCCATCATCTCTTCCTATTTCTTTTTGTCTTTGTTGTTTTCATGAAAGCGCGCGGCCCAGCCCTTGATCGCCGTTTGCCGTCCGCGCGCGACCGCAAGGTCTCCGGGCGCGACGTCTTTCGTGACGACTGACCCTGATCCCACATAGGCGCCGTCGCCTATGGTCACGGGCGCGACAAGCGATGAGTTCGATCCGATGAACGCGCCTTTGCCGATTTTCGTTTTGTGCTTGTTATAGCCATCGTAATTACAGGTGATGGTTCCCGCGCCGATATTGGCCTCCGCACCCACTTCCGCGTCGCCGAGATAGGTGAGGTGGGAAACTTTCGCGCCGTCGCCGATAATCGCTTTCTTGATTTCAACGAAATTGCCGACTTTTGCGCCGGATTTCAGATCCGCGCCAGGGCGCAGGCGCGCGAATGGTCCGGCGCTCGCTCTGGCGGCGACGCTCGCGCCTTCGAGATGGGAGAAGGGTTTAATCTCGGCGCCGTCGCTGATGGTGACGCCGGGTCCAAACACGACATTTTGCCCGATGACAACATCCTTGCCGGTTTTTGTATCCCATGAGAAATAGACCGTTGACGGATCGGCGAGGGTGGTGCCGTTTTCCATGGCGGCCTTGCGCATGCGGTCTTGAAAGACGGCTTCCGCTTCAGCGAGTTCAACGCGCGAATTGACGCCAAGAACTTCTTCTGCACTCGCTTCGATAACGGCGCAGCTTTTGCGGTCCTTGCGGGCAAGCGCCACAATATCGGTGAGGTAATATTCTTTCTTGGCGTTCTTGTTGCCGATGTCTTTCAGGCGCTTTTGCAGGAAGGCGGCGTCGATCGCCATCACGCCGGAATTGCACAGGGTGATTTCAAGTTCTTCTTCATTGGCGTCTTTCGCTTCGACGATGGCGGAGAGGGCGCCCTTGTCGTCAAGTTTCAATCGCCCATAGGCGCCGGGATCGTCCGGCCGGAAACCGAGCACGGCGACGGCGGCGCCTTTTTCTATTTGGCGGGCGAGGGCGCGAAGGGTCGCCGGCGTCACCAGAGGTGTGTCGGCATAAAGAATGATCGCCGCTCCGGAGAAGCCTTCGAGCGACGGCAGGGCCTGCAGCACGGCGTGGCCCGTCCCTTGTGGCGGAGACTGAACCGCGACAGTCGCGTCTTTCTGGATGGACTGCGCAAACGCGCCGACCTCCGGCGCGTGATCACCAATGACGACCGCCATGCGATCCGGGCTGAGGGCCGCCGCCGCATCCATGACATGGGCGATCATCGCCCGCCCGCCTATTTCGTGCATGACTTTCGGCAGGGCTGACTTCATTCGCGTGCCATGGCCTGCGGCGAGAATTATTGCGGCTGTCTTCTGGGCTTTCATCGTCGCGCTTTCATGTCTTTCTGGCGGTCTCGTCTATCATAAGGGCGACGAAACGGCCTATGGGGTCAGCCGGAATTGGCGCGATTCGGCGCCGGAAAAAGCGTGGAAGCGAAAACAGGCAAGGCTATGGCGGAAGATCTCAAGGGCGCGGCGCTACTTTTCGACTTGGACGGCACGCTGGTGGATACGGTTGAGGATCTCGCCGCCGCCATGAATCACGCCCTCGTCGAAGCGGGGCACGCCAGCGTCCCGACCAGTGAGGTTCGCCACCTTGTGGGGCATGGAGCCAGGCGCATGCTGATGCGCGGCTATGTGGTGAGCGCCGGCCGCGAGGCCGAGGCGGAGGAGCTCGACCTCGCCATGACCCGCTTTCTTGACCACTATCAGGCGAATATCGCCGTTCATTCACGCCCCTTCGACTATGCCATTGAAATGATCGAGGGTTTTCTGGCGCGGGGCGCGCGCGCCGCCATCTGCACCAACAAGCGCGAAGCCATGGCGCGGCTGCTGATCGAAACGCTCGGCGTTTCACATCTGTTTGACGCGATTGTGGGCGCCGATACGACGGCGGCGGCGAAGCCCGATCCGGCGCCCGTGCGCTTGTGTCTTGAAAAAACAAACGCCCGGCGGGCGGTCTTTATCGGCGACAGTGATACGGATATCCGCGCCGCGAAGGCCGCGGACCTACCCTGTTTCATTGCGGATTTCGGATATGGCCCGATAACCCTGGCCGCTGAGACGGCGGGGCTCTTTTCTCACTACCGGGAAGCATCCCGATTGATCGGCGCAGCGCTGCGGCCTTAACCGGCTTCAGCGCCCCCGAATTTGGTCGGCATGCCATTGATCATATTTGAGCGCAGGTCGGTGCGGGCTGATCGCATGGTCGAGACAAAGCCTTCGTCTTTCGTCTCCACCACCACGTCAAAGCCGCGTTTGCGCCAGAAATCCTGTATTTTTGCTGCGAGACGGTTCGCGCCGTCTTTGTCGCACAGGTCAGTCATTCCACTACCCCGATCTATGCATTGAACGTTTCCACGAAGCGAAGAATATAAGGCAAACTGATTTTTTCAAGCCTTATCCAAATATTTTTTATACCAGTCAGTTTCCGGAAAAAATCGTTATATTCTTACAGTTTGAGGCGTAAGGGGTGCGCCTTTTCCAGCCGCTGCGAAATTTTATAGCGCACCGAGACCAAATAATATAAGATATACTTATAAACGTGGAGAACCACATGGCGCTACCCCAGACCGCCCCCGCCGCCCGCTCCATCGGCGAGCGCATTCGCCAGGCCCGCAAGGCTCGCGGCATGAGCCAGTCAGACCTCGCCCTCAAGGTCGGGGTCAGCCAGCCCGCGATCGCCAATTGGGAAAGCGGCGTGCACGACCCGCGCCGCCTGACGCTGGCGAAACTCGCCGACGCCCTGGACTCGTCCCTCGATTGGCTTGCCGCCGGGGACCGGTCCTCTGCGGAAAGCGACAAGCACGCCGCCGCGGCTTATATCCGCCGTCCGGTTCGTCATGTCCCGGTCATCTCTTTGCGGGCCGCCTCCCTGCTGGCGCAGGATGCAAACGCCGATCCTCATGTGATGGCCGAGGATTATATCCCCGTCACGCTTGGGCCTTCGAAGCTTTTCGCCGTTTTTGTAAATGATCCTGCGGTTGATCTCGCATTCCTGCCGGATACGGTGGTGGTGATCGACTATGAAGACCGCACTCCCGATGATGGCGACTTCTGTCTGGCGCATGTGAACGAGACGCCGGTGCTTCGGCGGTGGCGCGGCGGCCGCGACGGCGCGGCGCGGCTTGAGCCCTGTTCGCGCGAAGACGGTCACCCGGTTATCGCCGTGACGCGCGCCGTGTCAGTCATCGGATGCGTTCGCGTTTCTATCCGTGTTCACTGATGACTGCGCAGCAGTGCTACGCGGCGATTTTTTGATACAGATTGATCGCCGCAGGAAGATCGCGCAGGGCCTCGCGATATATGTTCGCCGTGGTCTTGCATAGCGCGACAAGTTCCTTTGAAGAGGCGCCTTCTCGGGCTGCATGTTCGACTGCTGCGCAGGCTTCACCCAGCGCCCGTGCGCCGACATTGACGCTCATGGATTTGAGGGCATGGGCGGCTCGGGCGATTTGCTCTTTGTCTCCGGTTTTCAGATAGGCCCCCAGCGTGCGTAAACCGTCCCGGGAATGTTCTTCGAACAAGCGCAAGGCTCTGACAGGGAGATTGACGCCGGATGTCTGCATGGCGGCGATCTGATCGAGGACGGTGCGATCGAAGGCGAGCTCAGACTGGACAGCAATGGCCGCGGCGGCGTCTGCGTTATGCGTGCTCTCCGCCATATTGATGGGAGCCGTCACCTCTTCCTTGTCGGCGCCGCGCTCCAGATAGTTCGCGATGACAGCGCTCAGGGAATCGAGGGTGAAGGGTTTCGTCAGATAGTCATCCATACCGGCTCCGCGCCAGTCATCTTCCTTACCGGCGACGTGAGCGGTGAGTGCTATAACAGGCGTGCGCATCCGGCCTTTGTGTTTTTCAAAAGCGCGGAGCGCCATGGTGGCTTCAAACCCGTCCATCTCGGGCATGGAGCAATCCATCAGCACCAGGTCGAATTCCTGTTGTTGCGCAAGCGCAAGCGCTTCCTTGCCGTTCCCGGCGAGCGTGACCTGGAGGTTGAGGCGTGACAGCGCTTCTTGAACGACCTCGCGGTTGACGGCGCTGTCATCGGCGGCGAGCACATGCTGGCCCTTGAACACAAGATGACCGGCGCCGGCGCTTTCGGTGTTCACAAGCGCTGCTTTGCCGCGAAGCGTATCATCGAAGATGCGCCCGATCTGGGCCATGACTTCCTTGCGGGAAAGCGGCGCCAGGAGAATATCCTCGACAACGCCATTTTCGACGAGTTCATCCGGCGCCGTATCGCCTAGCTCGCAAACGCATATGCGTGCAGGAATCCACTGCGCTTTTCCTTCGCTGATCGTCTGCTGATACACATGATAAAACGCCGGTGATGCGAAGATCATGTCGGCGCAGGCGATATGCGCGCCGAAGTCCGCGCCTTTTTCGACGATATGCGGGATCACGCCGCTTTCGCGCAAGTAAAGCGCCAGCATTTTCGGGGTTGCGTCGCCGTCGATGGCGACGACGGCGCGTTTTTCGCCCTCAGCCTTGCGGATAAATGGCGGCGGAGAGAGCAGCTTTGTCTTCATACTGAAGAAAAAGCGTGAGCCTTTGCCGGGTTTGCTGGTGAGGCCGATGTCGCCCTGCATAGCTTCCACCAGTTTGCGGCAGATCGCGAGACCAAGACCGGTGCCGCCATAGCGGCGGGTCGTTGTTTGATCGGCTTGCGCAAAGGCTTCGAAAATCGCGGACTGTTTTTCCTTGGCAATGCCGACGCCCGTATCGGAAACTGAAAATTCGAGCACGCCTTCACCGCTGGCGGCTTCATCATGGCCGGCTTTCAATGACACGGAGACAACGACGTGGCCTTCTTCTGTGAATTTCAAGGCGTTATTGACCAGATTAGAAAGGACCTGGCTGATCCGCACAGGATCGCCCTCCACCACTTCCGGCGTATTCGCCGCAACATAAGCGGCGAGGTCAATATTGCTTGAGGCGGCGCGCTCCCAGAAAAGGCTGACCACATCGTCAAGAATATCAGCGGGGCGCACAGCTATCGTCTCGAGATCAAGACGCCCGGCCTCGATCTTGGAAAAATCAAGGATGTCGTTGATGATGGCGAGAAGGCTCTGCCCGGATTTTGCGATCACTTCTGCGTAGCGTTTGTGCCGCGGCGCCAGTTTCGCCTTGCTGAGCAGATCCGCCATGGCCAGCATGCCATTCATCGGCGTACGGATTTCGTGGCTCATTGTCGCGAGGAAGTCTGATTTCGCCATGTTTGCTGCTTCCGCCGACTCTTTCGCCTTACGCATTTCCTGCGTCCTGACGTCAACAGTTTTCTCCAGCGTGCGCTGATGGGTCAGCAGCTTGCTGTCGCGCTCTTGGATATGGTCGAGCATTGTGTTGAATGTGTCGACAAGTTGCGAAATTTCTTCATCTTCGACTTGTTTGGCCCGCATGGAAAAATCGCCGGATTCACGCACGCGACTCATGACTTTGGACAGGCTTAAAATAGGCTGCGTGATGGTGCGCTGCATTTTCAACGCGATCAATATGCCAATGCCGCCAGCGAAGGCGGCGGCGACGAAAGCGTCATATAACAACTGGCCAATACGTTCAGAAAGCGAATTGGTGTTTGCGTGCAGTGTCAGATATGCGATGGTTTCTCCACCACGAATGATCGGCACAGTTGCGGTGGCGGACCGTGATGTCAGCATTCCAAGGGCGGTGTTCTCCTCAAATAATTTAAGCCCGTCATTGTGAATTGTCGTGGCGCTGCCGAGTTCCACGAAGGTAACTTCGTCAGAAAGATTGACGCGGACATATTCAATGCTCGGAATGTAAGAAATGGCGCGCAGGGCGTTCAGGGTCGCCATCTTGTCTTGGGTGTAAACCGTTTCAGATATGGCGGTCGCGAAAATACTGGCCGATGCATATAGTTCCGCGCGCTTGCCGGCGCCGAACTGGTTCATTTCACGCAGCACCGAAGAGGCAGTCGCAATCGCAACGGCGCCAAAAATGGCGACGATGACAAGCGTGGTTAATCGACTGCGCAGGGTCTGCTTGCGCTTCGGCATGCTCAAAAGCCTCTTGCCCGCGGGGTTGCGAGACGTAAATCTAGACAGCAAATGCTTGAAATTTACTTTCTCACCAATCAATGAGAGCTGTTGGAAATCGCTTGTTAAGATAATTTTGCGTTAATCGGCTGTCGGACGTGCGGCTTTGTGCGTTGGATGTGGGAGATCTGCCAGTCGTGGATGCTGAGCGCAAAATCATACTTGCCGATGACGACGCGATCATGCGCGAGCTTGCCAGCGCAAAATTGCTGGAGGCCGGCTATCAGGTCGTGACCGCCTGTAACGGCGCCGAAGCGCTTAGCCTTCTCAAGAAGGAAGGCGCCGATATGGTCATTTCCGATCTGGACATGCCGGTGATGAATGGTTTCGAGCTGACGGAAGCCATCCGTAGCGACGCTGAGGTCGGGGAGACGCCAGTCATGGTCATCACGGCGAGCGACCGCGGCGACGCGGTCGATCGCGCATTTGCCGCCGGAGCAACATCGTTTCTGGCCAAGCCGATGAACTGGTCCTTGTTTCACCACGCTGTGAAGTTTGTGTTGCGCGCCAATGATGATCGCAAGGCGTTAAGGGCCGCGCGCGATCAGGCGGAGGCTGGCGCCAAGTTCAAGGACAGTCTGATGTCCGTGATGAGCCATGAGCTAAGAACGCCGCTTAATGCGATTATTGGGTTTGGCCAGATCATCGCCGACCAGTTTTCAAAACAGAATGACAATCTGCATAAAGAATATGCGGACTATATCGTCGATGGCGGGCGCCGGTTGTTGAACTCGGTATCGGATATGCTGCTTGCTTCGGATGCGCGTTCCGGCCCGATTGTGCTCAATGAAACCGATGTAAGCCTTGGCGTGCTGGTGGACGATGCGCTGGCCGGTGTGGAGAAGACCGTGCGTCTCGCCGAGGCGTCGGTTTCCCTGAAGTTGTGCTCGCGTGAGGTGGAGGTCTGTTGTGACCGGGCGCTTCTCTCCCGGGCGATCCGCAAGCTGGTGGATAATTCCGTTAAGTTCGGGCCCCGCGGCGTCGAGATCATTCTGGGGGCCGCACTCACCCGCCAGGGCGGTCTCGCTATTATGGTCAAGGATAATGGCCCTGGGATCAAAGCCGAGCGGATGGGAGAATTGACGGCGCCCTTCGCGCAACTTGACATGTCGCTGCGTCGTTCCCGGGAGGGGCTTGGCCTTGGATTGCCATTGGTCAAAGTTATCGCGGACGCCCATGGCGGGTCGTTCCGTATTGATTCCCGCCTGGACGAGGGCGCTCGGGCGATCATCATGATCCCTAAGGCCCGCGTCATGGCGATGTCGGCGACAAAAAACGCCGATTGTGAAGGCAGACAACAGGTCGCTTGACCCTCTTCGCCAAATGAGTATGAACAGCGTTTCTCCGGGATGCGAGTGATCGTCGTTCCGGAGAGGGCGCGTAGCTCAGCGGGAGAGCACTACGTTCACACCGTAGGGGTCACTGGTTCAATCCCAGTCGCGCCCACCATTTTTCTCTTTTATTTTTAAGAGTTTGTGGCCGTTGGCCAAGTGTGGAGATTTGGCAGTTGAAGACGGTTTGCCGACTCGGCGCCAAACCGTCCAAGGCTAAAGCGCGCTGCTTTTTTGAAAGGCAAAGTGATCACCGCAGTGTGTTCACCTCGTCTGACACATGGACTTAGAATTACCGCGTGCCGCGTGATACGTACGCGTGACCCATCCGGCCCTGCAGGGCGCTTTCGGTGGTTTCCAGTTCGGCCTGCCGGGTCGCTGCGCGGAAGCCATCATTTCCTTTGATAGCCTGTCGCGGCTGACGTCGCTGTCCCACGATCTCCCCGGACGACGCACGACCACGACCTGGAACTACGCCTATAAAGCTGCATGCCAGATCGTGAAGGTAAGCCCAGGTAACGGTCTGTTCGACTGGGTTCCGGGGGCGGACTTCACCAACGCTTAGGCCGACAAAGGACTTAATCAGTACACGTTGGCGGCGGGCGCGGCGGGACGAATATATCGCGCGGCAACACGACTGACATTTCGGCGGAGGAGTACGATTACAATTCCCGCAACCAGATGATGGCGTTGACGAGCGGCCGTGATGCGCTGAGTTACGATTCCGCGGGATTGGTTTTGGTTTGGGCGCTAAAGCAGTAAATGAAGTTTATTGCCAAATATTGCCAAGCCGATCCCCAACCCCACCGCGATCCAACCACAAGCGTAAGACAAAGCGGTTGATACGAAGGAGCTAAGTGGTTGAAATTTAAGAGTTTGAGGTGTTGGCTGCGAAAGCAGCTTTTGTATTCACACATTAGGAGTGCTGTGCAGTTTCATTTCTATATGTTTGCTTTTGATGGGGTTTGCGGGCAGCAGGTCAATGGCTGTTAGATTCGTGCAAGCTAATCCATGCAAAAAATCGTCGAATACGTAAAACGACATTGTCTATAAGGTTATTTCACTACTGATAAGCGCTCGCGCGACGGCCTGTTCGCGTGTTTTAGCTCCAAGTTTATTCTTGGCGTTGTTAATATAAAGATTGACTGCGGAGTTGCTGATAGAAAGCTTTTCTGCAATTGCAACGACGCGAAGGCCGGCGCATAGCCAAGTCAGGCACTCGCGCTCCCTATTGCTTAAAAGCTTGGGATGAACTTTCTCCTCGAAGGGCATCGCCGCAAGGCGTTCATATGCTAAAACGCTGGCAAGATGAATGTCTTTTCCGTGGCGCCCTATAAGATCATCAAGGCGATACTCGGACTCATTGAACCTGACAGGTTGTGGGTTTGCCGTCGCAATCAGGTTTTTCATCGTGGCCTTTCCTAAATAAGGCAGAAACGTCCTATGGCGGCGCCATCCGTTGCGATTTGCGGGCCTTGCTACCTTTGCGCCGCCTGATCCATCGCATAGGAGGCGCGGAAAGCGTTCCGGGGGTTTATTCCCTTATAATTATGTTGATATATCAACAACAATTGGGGTAGGCTTCTTCCTGATAAGAAGACTCTGTCAAAGTTCAGGCGAGGAAGTCGATGACCATTTCGTTCGGGCGTGAATACAACTGCGCCAAGCCTTACAAGCATATCGAAGCGGCGCCTCATTGCGCGGCGATGGGCGCCGAGATCAAGGGCGTTGACGTCGGCGATCTTTCGGACGACGCCTTCAAGGAAGTCGAAGACGCCTTGTTCCGGCACAAGATGATTTACCTGCGTAACCAGAATATTGACGCAAGCATATTGGAATCGTTTAGCGCGCGCTTCGGCGAGTTCGCCGATGACGCCTATACAGACGGCATCGACGGGCATCGAAACGTCCAGCCTATCATCAAAGAAGCTGATACGAGAACCGGCTGGGTGTTTGGTTCTGGCTGGCACACTGACTCACCCTTCCTGATACGCCCGCCCGCAATTAGCATTCTTTACGGTGTTGATATCCCTCCCTATGGAGGCGATACGGTTTGGGCGAACTCCGCCCTTGCCTACAGTCTGCTCAGTCCCGCAATGAAGAAGATGCTCGACGGATTGAAGGTTCACATGTCCATCCGCGACGTGCTTGTAAATGCGCAAACCAAGGGTGCTGCGGGTGACGATCCTATCGGCAAACTTGTGAAGATGCGTACAGCAACCGACCTCCCGGATGACATGAAAGAGAAGATCAAGGGCGCGTTCCATCCGCTTGTCCGCACGCACCCGGTCTCGGGTGAGCAGTGCCTATATGTGGACGGATCCTACGCCATCAACTTTGAAGGGTTCGAAGAAGAAGAGGCGTTCCCGATCATAAACTATCTGGTCGGTCACATCACGCAGCCTGCCTTTGTCTGCCGTCTGCGCTGGCAGAAAAACACGCTGGTGCTTTGGGACAACCGCCTGTGCATTCATCAAGCTTTGAATGACTATGACGGTTTCCGCCGCGAGATGCATCGCACGACGATCGCGGGCGAAGCGCCGCGATAGCTAAAGTCGTTCACGCACGCGCATAAGGCGCCAGAGTGTTTCATGCATGGGCGCGCTTACTCCATGAGCTCGCGCCTCCCTGACGATTGCCCCGTTGATGTCGTCAACTTCGGTGAGCCGCCCCCCACGCAGATCTTGAAGCATGGAAGGAATGTGGTCACGGTGCTGCGTCATGGACATTTTCGCCATGGCGTGAATGCCAGCCGCATCGATTGGGCAACCGCTCGCCCGGGCGACCATCGCGCCTTCTTCGATGAGCGTCTTAGCAAGCGCGACGCCGTCCTCTTGACCGCCTAGCGGACCGGGCGTGGTGTCAAGCAGGGCGCAAGTGGCGTTCATCGTCGCGTTGAAGATGACTTTCGTCCAAATCGCCGCCTTGATTTCGGGATCGGTCGCAGCTTTTATGCCGGCGCTTTCCATCGCCGATGAAATTACTTTTGTGATGGGCGGCATTTCTTTCGCAACTGGATAAAATTGCACGGCGCCTATTCCATGAGAGGAAACGACCCCGGGCGAAACAAGTTCAGCAGGAACAGTGGTGACACCTTCCAGGATGTGATCTTTCGCGACACAGGCGGCGAGTTTTGCCGCATTGCCGAGGCCGTTCTGCAGTGTCAGCACATAAGTTCTATCGCCGATGAGATGCTTCATGCTCTCAATCGCGTCGCTTGTATGAAGAGACTTCGTAAAAACAATAATCAGGTCAGCCTTTTCTTTCGCATCTGCGGCATAGCTGGCCGGTAAGCGATAGTTCCGCTCGCCTGAGTCAGTGCGCAGCTGGAGGCCGGCTTCGTTAATGGCGGCGATTTGCTTCGCATTCACGTCAATCAGATGGACGCGCCAGCCAACAGCGGACAATTTCGCGCCAAAGACGCATCCCATCGCGCCTGCTCCAAGTATGTAAACGAACATTTGCTGTCCTCTCTTATGATTGCTGGCGTGTGATAAATGTCGTCTATTCGCCTCAACATCATATATTGAGTGGACTGATTGCGCGTGTTGACGGGCATGGCCGCTTCACATTGCGCCGACGACAGGTTAGGTGTTGAATAATCAACATAGGGAGGCCTGCGTGTCAATTAAATCCGAGAATGGGGATATCCTGGCGCCAAACAGTCAGAGAGTATTCGTCTTCTTGATGTTTTTCGTGTGCCTGTTTGACTTCGCTGACCGCGCAGTCTTTGCCGTTCTGGCGCAAACCATCAAGACGGAACTTCTCCTAACGGATCTACAGCTCGGATTGTTGCAGGGTTTAGCCTTTGCATTTTTGTACTCCATGTTGGGGCTTCCCCTAGCGCGAGTGGCCGAACGGAAATCGCGGGTTACCATCATGGCAGTGTGTACAGCGGTATGGTCGGCGGCGACGCTGTTCTGCGGATTTGCAACCTCGTTCTCGCATCTTGCGATTGGCCGTATCGGCGTCGGGGTGGGTGAAGCCGGTTTTATCCCCACTGTGAACTCCATGGTAGGCGACAGGTTTAAGAGAAACCAGCGCGCTTCCGTTATGGGCCTAATCATGCTTGGCACGCCGGCGGGCATATTGACCGGCTCGCTGGTGGGGGGATATTTCGCCGAGGCATTTGACTGGCGCTATGCTTTTTACATTCTGGGCGCCGCCGGATTGATCGTGGCGCTGGTAGTCTACATTGTTATCCGCGAACCAAGCCGAGGCCTTGCGGACGGATCCCCGCCAAGCCTTTCGCCGCCGCCGGATTTTCCGGCTTTTCTGAAAGCGCTCCGTTCAAAACCATCTTTGATGCTTATTATCGCAGGCGGTTCAACGGCAGGCTTTGGCATGACCTCGATTTCGCAGTTTCTCGCGGTTTTCCTGGCGCGAACATACGACATGCCGGTGCGTGAAGCGGCGGTCTTTTACGGATTCACCTCCGCAGCATTTCTCACCATAGGTCTGATGATCGGATCGTTCGGCACCGACTTCCTCGCCAAACGCGATGAGCGCTGGCCGGCATGGGGGGCGGCTATTGGTCTGACCATTGCGCCTTTTTTCTATTTCGCGGCTTTCAATGTGCACAATATTTTCCTGGCGACCATATTGCTGATCATTGCCGGCTCGATGTTGCTTATTTTTTATGCCCCGACCTCGGGCATGATCCAGAATCTGCTGCAGCCTCGCATGCGGGCGACCGGGGCGGCGATGTTTGCCATGCTGTACACGATGATTGGTTCCGGTCTCGGGCCAACCTTTATCGGCGGGGTGAGTGATCTCATGGCCACGGTGGCTTTCGACGGAGATTTTCACGCGTCCTGCCCGGGCGGCGTCGCTCTGGCCGGTGCAAATGCGTCAGCGGCGGCGGCTTGTCTTGAGGCAAGCGCGCTCGGCATTCAGCGGGCGTTGAATGTGGCCGTTTGCATCTTCTTTGCTGCAGCGCTGCTTTATTTTCTGGCTTCGAGAAAGATTCGCGATGATTTCTACACAGAAGGGAAAAGCGAAACTGTCGCAGTCTAGAGCGGCTCGTTTCTTCTGCTTTCTCGAGACATTTAAAAACAGGCAATCATGATGACTAAGAGCGAAATTGGAACTAGAGAATGGATCGAGCATTATCTCGGTGCGTTCAACAACCATGATTTTGAAGGGTTCAGCGCCTTTTATGCGCCGGACGTTGAATTTTACGGTCAAGCGGCAAACCTAAAAGGGGCGGCGCAGATTGTGGAATTCTACACGATGGTGATGGACTGCCTAGACGAACATATCGAGCTGAAAACATTCGTCGGATCGAAGAAACACGTCGCTATTGAAATCATTACAACACTGGATTTCAAAAAGGACTGGCCTGATTTTGCGCCGGGCCCTATGAAAGCCGGTGACCGGCGTCAGACTGTCAATTTTATTTTCTACGATATTAATGAGAACGGACTGTTTTCGCGTATCCGCTCGTCCCGCTATGCAGTTATTCGGGAGCGCTGATATGAGCCCTGAAACGCGTTTCGCCGATTACATCGACACCTTCAATAATCGCGATTACGAAAGGCTCGTGACGTTCTATTCGCCGGATATACGGTTAATGAACGGAACCGGTCGCGAGCTTGTTGGCCGCGATGCGATCGTCAATTTTTATAAAAAGGTCAACGCCGTCGCGTCGCGCAAGATAGCTATATGCGCCAGCCTGTCCGATGGAGAAACACTCGCGGCGGAATTGAAATCGACGTTTACGGCGACGGCGGATGCGCCGGACTTTCCGTCTGGGCCGTTGGCGAAAGGCGATCAGCTCTATATCAACTCTTTCGTGTTTTATGACATCGCTGAAGGGGTTTACGTCAGGATTCGTGCGGCGATCTTTGAGCGGCGCTGGATGCGCCTCGCGGAGAAAACAGAATAGCCGCCGCACAGTTTTCAGAGATTAATAAAATCGATCAGGGTCGGTCCGAGTTCGTCATGCGGGCTGCCAATTTGCAGCACCGGCGTGATGTGATTGTGCCCTTTAGCGATCACGAAGTCGCACTGTCCGCCGTGGCTTTTCGACCAGACATCGCGCACCCAGCCCGCCTGGCGTTGAAAGTCCGCAGGATCGTGTTCGGCCATGGTGAACATGCAGGGGATTGAAACCTCAGCGAAGCCTTCAAGAGAAGAGCATGCGGCATAAGCGGATTCATCGTCTCCATAATAGGCGGCTTGAAGCGGGCTTCTGTCTGCGCGCGTAACATCGTAAAGACCTGAGAGCATGATGGCGCCCGCAACGTGCTTTCCCGCTTCCGCACGCCATTTCGCGTGTGCGACATAGGCGGCGACATGAGCTGCGCCAGCCGATTGTCCCATAAGATAAATCCGATCCGGATCGCCGCCATGTTCGGCGATATGCGTGTGCAGCCAACATATCGCAGACGCCATATCTTCCGCCCCGGCAGGCCAGGGATAGTCAGGGGCAAGACGGTACGTCATAGTAACGCCGAGCATGCCGTTCACCGTCGCCCAAGCGCCAATGTTGTTATAGAAAGGCGCGCCGGGTGCACCCTTATCTCCGCCTATAAACCCACCGCCATGAACGAATACGATAACCGGGCGCTTCACCTCGCCGGCTTTCGGCAAGAAGATATCTAGTCGGTGACGCGCATGCGAACCGTAAGCTTGATCGCGCAAGACGGCTGTCTCGTCGGGGGCGAGCGCAGTCGGCGCGAACAACGCAATGGATTTTTGAATAAGCGCAGGCGAAAACTCAAAACCGAATTCTGCAATCTGGTCGCGTATTGTCATTATGTTTGCTCTGCAGACATTTGTATGAAGTTCGGAGGCGTTTACGAGTTGGTGACTGGCTTTGGCTTATTTGGCCCCTTGGCCGGCGGACGTTCGCCTTTCCATGGTATCTCGTCTGCGCTTGTCCACGCGTTGACGTAAAGGCTGATAAATACCCAGCGCCCGCCGCGTTTCACCAACTTGTCCTGTCGCGTCCCAACCCCGAAGACGAAATTATTCTTATAGTCCGGGTTGTACTGAAGAATCTGGAAGAAGCAGCGCACATCGGCGCCGTCTTCGGTCGGGGTCATGATGTGATGATTAAAAACATGCTGCCGGCCGAACCACCAGTTGAAGCGCTCACCCCACAGCTCATGCATATTTTTCAGGATCGCGTCGTGACCTTGAACCCGGCCTTGCCATAAATGGTCGAACCAGGCGTCTTCGGCGAACGCCGAAAGCAGCATTTCTTTATCAGCCAGGTCCAGTCCCCAAGCGTAACGTGCGTAAAGCTCCATTATGTCCGCGCGGTCCTGCGCGGGCATGGTTTTGGGAACGCCGTCGGGCCAGCAGAGCATGGTCATAACATCCTCCTCATCGCATGATGGCCGGTCGCTATGGTTTCAGCGGGAACCCAGGTTCCGTGAAAGGTCGAGCGCACGCGCATCGGCAAACTAAACAGCGCCACAGGACCCGCTTCGATGTCATTTGCGTCCACAATAGCTAGGTCGCTGTGATTTTCATCGAGCCGGTTGACGATAACCAGCAACCATCCGTCGCCTTCCGGCGAATCCGGCGCGCGCGGCACGAATTGCGGCTCATGAATTGAAGAGCGCGGACCCGGCGACCAGACTTTCATCTCGCCAGTTGACATGTCTACCTTGCCGAGCGCGCTCGTGCCGTCCTGACCGCGATAGGCGATCACAAAGCCATGACTGATTGGATAACCCTGATACCTGTCGTCCGTGCGCGGCATTTCGCAAGGAACGGGCATGATGGGCCGGCGGGCGAATTCGTCGCCATGTTGCTTCATATTGAAGGTGAGGCGCGACAGAATCGGCGGGCAGAAAGCTGTTGGTTCGCCTTTATCTGTCTTGAGGAACGTGAAGCAGCTGCCTTCATAGAGGCAAAGATCGAGATTGACGCAATCGTCTTTCTCGAATGCGTTCAGCATGTGCCCTGCTGACCATGCGGGGCCTTTGAACCATTTTACGTCTTTAGCGGTCCCTCTGCGCGGGACGATCGCGACATGCATGTTTTCATCAGGATAATAGGCGTAAAAATCGCCGCCCTGTTTGATCCGCTCAAGATCGGTAATCATCGGGAAAATTGGGAAGATTGCGTAATGGGGCGTGACAGAGAAGTCGTGGACCATGCCAGGGAAGGGCATTTCGAACCAGATCTCGTTATCGAGTGCGCCGTCACCATTGAATTCGTAATAGACGATATCATTGGTGGCGTCGCCTTTAGCCTGATAGGCATAGGTCAGAAGTTTGTCTTCGACGGTGTCGATTTTCGGGTGCGCGCTCATGCACACCGATTTGACGACGCCTTTATGATCGTATCTTCCTAGCGTTTCCAGCGTGTCTGGATCGAGCTCGTAAGGAAGATCATCTTCTTTCAGAGCAAAGAGCTTCCCGTCGTGAAATATGGCGTTGGTGTTTGCGGCGCCCATGCTGATATGGGCGACGGAAGGATCGCTTGTGTATCGGTTTCTGTATTTTCCGAAGAGGGCGCGCCCTGCTTTTTCCTGGGCCTGGAAGCGGGCGGTGCGCACCCACCGGCTGCGATAGGAAACGCCGCCGTTTTCGAATTTAAAGCGATGCACCATACCCTCGCCATCGATGAAGATGTCGTCGTCACGCCCGCTTGGATATTGCCAGTCCGGGCCGGCGCGGAACCAGCACCCGCTGAGTGTGTCGGGAAGCTCGCCAGAAACAAGTTCGAGGCCAATGATATTGCTTTCGAGACGAAGCGGACGGCCCCAGTTCTCGAAAAGCGGGTTGTCTGAAAATACGATGCCCATCTCGATTTTTCTGTCTTTAATAGAGAAGCGCTGCGCATGATTTGCCGTGCGCGCTTGTGTTGATTGTTCAACACATAAACTAGGCTGTCAATGCGGTGAGACCAGTTCGGGCCAGGCGGATAGATTAGCGACTCATAGAAAATCATTACCAAAGGAAGGCGCGGAAGTGTCTGCCGTAATGAGAAGGCGCAATATTTATTTGATAAAGTCGTCGAGTCTCGCCTGCGTATGTTCAAGGCGGGTGGTTCGCTTTGCAATGCGCAAAAGAAATTCATCGAGCTGAGCCAATTCCTTTTTGCTCAAGTCTTGCGTCACATACCCGAAAAAACCGAGTCGGTGTTTTTGAACATCAACGTAAACTTTTGTACCTTTGGCGGTAAGGGAAAGCAGCTGGCTCTTTTTGTTGCGCGGATTTGGCGAGCGTTTCAAAAGCCCCCGTTCCGCGAGCCGCGACACGGACCGGCTGACTTCTGCTCGGTCCATCATGGCTGCCGAGCAAATATCGCTGGCGCTCTTTTTGCCCATGACGCCCAGATGCGCCAGCACGCGCCATTCGGCCAGGGTCAGATCCGCGAGCGATTTGACCTGAGACGTGGTTAACCGGTCCAGCATTTTACCGAGGAAAAGGACGCGGTAAGGAGTGTGAGTGGGTCCGAATAGATTCCAGACTTCCAGCTCGTCTTCATTTTGATCGTTTTGATCTTTCTTGCGCTGCATCATTATCAGTGTTTCACGTTTCGCGGGTGTCCGTGTTGCAAAAGAAGCTCAATCATTATCGGTTTTTGCCAAAAAAACATAGAAAAGAGCTTGCGCCTCTTGCCACGTTCAATGATGTTGAGATATCAACATCCTGCAAACTAGAAAAAAAGAAAATGTTTGCGCCTAGGGAGGATAACATGAAATTGAGAAAGTCGAACTTTGCCAAGATTTTGACCATGACCGCGAGCCCGGTCGTGATAGCGGCGTCTGTGCTCTTTTCCGCCGCATATGCGCAAACCGAGGATGACGCTGCAGCGAGCGACGACAAAATCGTCGTCACCGGCACCCGTCTTTCGAAAAGCGGTTTCACTGCGCCGACGCCGACAACGGTCATCGACGCTGATTCGCTTCAGAAGTCGGCGGTCAGCAACGTCGCAGACGCGCTAAATGATCTTCCCGCCTTCCGCGCGCAGGGGACGCCTGCAGCGACCGGCGTTTTCCTTGGAGAGGTTGGCGCACAGACGCTCGACCTCCGCGGCCTTGGCGGTTCGCGTACGCTCGTCTTGATTGACGGGCGCCGTGTCGTGGCCAGTACGGCCCGAGGTAGCCTGGGCAAGACCGCCGGTGGTGTAGATTTCAACACCATTCCGACTTCGCTTGTGAGTCGGGTCGAGGTTGTGACAGGCGGCGCGTCAGCGGCGTACGGCTCCGACGCGGTTGCGGGCGTTGTCAACGTCCTCTTGCGAGACGATCTCGACGGATTCGATATCAAGGTTCAATACGGCATGAGCGACGAAGGAGATGCCGAGGAGGTTCTCCTGTCAGCGGCTTTTGGGAGTGAATTTGCCAACGGCAGGGGGAGTTTCCTGATTGGCGGTGAGTATGTCGACAATAAAGGGATTGGCGATTGCTATGAGCGCGACTGGTGCGGCGTCGATGGCTTCGGGCCCGTTTCGAACCCGATTCCGCAAATTAACGGGCTCGCTCGTCAAGTGATTTTACCGGATGTGCGGCCTTCGGTTGCGAGTTGGGGCGGCCTTATCGCCGCCGGTCCGCTCGCGGGAACGGAAATCGCGTCTGACGGCTCAATCTTTCAGCATGACTACGGCACGTATTACGGCGCCCCGATCTTTCAGTCCGGCGGCAGTGCAGATCCCGAACACGCTTTCTACCAATTTTTCCCACTCTACGCTCCGGTAGAGCGTTATTCGACGATGGCGCGCGCCGAGTATGAACTGACCGACGCCGTCAAGGTGTTCACAGAAGCTTCGTACGCGGATGTCAGTGCGTATTCCACGTCCGCGCAAGGCCGGTTGTTCTTCGGCACGGCGCCGACGATCAATCGGGATAATCCCTATCTTTCCGACGAACTTGCTGACGCTATGGATGCTGCTAGCGTTACGTCGTTTTCTCTCGGACGCATCACCAATGATTTTGGTCCTTCTTATGGGACTGTGGATCGGAACACTTTCCGGACCGTCACAGGTTTTGAGGCAGGGCTTGGCGGCTCGTGGTCATTGGACGGCTACTATCAGTTCGGCAAAACGAATTATGAGCAATATGGTTATAATACGCTCATAACCGAAAATTTTAAGCGCGCTGCAGATGCGGTGGATGAGGGCGAATTCAACACTGGCACGCCTAATGGCAACATTGTCTGCCGCTCAACGCTTACCGATCCGACAAATCCATTGGTCGACGGATGTCTGCCCTTGAATATCCTCGGCGAATATAATTTCGATCCCGCCAATGTCGGGTATTCCTTCGGCACTGCAAGACAGAAGAACAAGCTCACCCAGCATGTCGCCGCCCTGACATTGAAGGGAGATCTGTTCGAACTTTGGGCCGGCCCGGTTTCTGTCGCGACCGGTTTTGAGTATCGGGTGGAGGATGTCACTGGCGAGTCGGACCCAATTTCAACGGATTTGCGTTTTTACACCAACAATGCGGCACCGATTTCTGGCCCTGCTGTAAAAGTCAAAGAGGGCTTCTTTGAGGCTGGCATTCCACTGGCCGCTTCGGACAGCGCAATCGGGCAACTGGATTTGAACGGCGCGATTCGCCTCACCGACTATTCTACGAGCGGCACTGTGACGAGCTGGAAAGCCGGCGGAGTCTGGCAGCCGACCGATTTTCTGACCCTTCGCGTTACGCGCTCAAGAGACATTCGGGCGCCCAACTTCTTCGAGCTCTACAATCCGACAACCGCTAGTTTCAGCTTCCTCACCGACCCGGAGAATGGCGGCGTTTCTTCTCTGACGCAGATTTATGGCGGCGGCAACGCCGGCCTTGATCCAGAAAACGCCAAAACCTTTACGGCGGGCGCAGTCATTAGCGTCGGCGCCGTTCGGTTCTCGGCGGATTATTTCGACATTGACGTCGACGGCGCCATCGCCAGCGTTGGCGCGCAGGTCATTGTCGACCGCTGTTTCGGCGGTGCGGACGATTTCTGCGATTTGATCACGCGCACATCTGGCGGCGCGCTCCAATCTGTGAGTTCGGTGGGGCTCAATCTGAACAGCATTAAAACGCGCGGCATCGACCTGGAGATTGGTTACTCCGCACCGGCGTTCGGCGGCGAAGTGGCGGTTAACGCGTATGGCACCTATCTATTCGATCTGATCACGGTCGATTCGAACGGCGCGGTCGATTATGCCGGGCAGGTCGGGTATCCTGTCTCCCAGCAATCCGGTCTGCCGGAGTTTCAGGCTACGACAAGCCTTAGATGGTCAAATGACGTCTTCGGCGTTGGAACCAAGGTGCGGTTCATCTCCTCTGGTCTTTATGACGTGACCAAGATTGGACCAAGTCAGGATGGCTACGATCCGACGCTTTCGAACAGCATCAGCGATAACTCTGTTCCGGCTTTCGCCTATCTGGACCTGAACGCTTATTACGATGTAACGGTCGGCGGGAATTCGACGGTTAGATTGTACGGGGCCATCAACAATGTTCTGGACAAAGATCCCCCGAACAACCTGCCCTCCAGTTTCGGCGTGACGAACCCGGCTCTTTACGATGTGATCGGCCGCGTGTTTAAAGTCGGGGCGAGGGTTTCTTTCTAAGGAAAGATATCCTTCCGCCCCAAACTGGAAAACGTGAGTGATCGAAAGTCGTTATGCATTACAGTCCTCCGTCGGATCAATTTTTTCCTAAGTTCGAGTACGCCTTTACAATCTCGATTGATCTAGCGGGGCTGCAATGGGTAACGCCGACCTCAATTGGCGCGACGCGGGCCGCAATTTATGCGGCCCGCGGCGAGGTCAGCGGACCAAGACTCAACGGGAAAGTGATACCGATGTCTGGCGGCGATTTCCCGTTGCAACGCCCCAACGGCGTTATCGACTTTGACGCGCGCTACATGCTCGAAGCCGATGACGGTGCTGTCATCTATATGCAAAATCGCGGCTATCGCTGGGCGCGCACGCCGGAAATCGCCGAGCTTATGTCAAGCAATCAAGATGTCGATCCTTCAGACTATTATATGCGCGTCACGCCGCGCTTCGAGCCGCCAGAAGGGCCACATGAGTGGCTCGGAAAACATGTCTTTGTCGGCGTGGCGGAGAAGATCCCGAACGCTAATCGCATTCATTACTTCGTGATGCTTTAGCAATGGCCAAAGAAGGTTCTCCACCCCTGGTGATGCGGCCCGGCGTCGATCCGACGACGGCGCCCAACAAACCGCCCTTGCCCCCCGCCGATTATCGATGCTTTGAAGAGCATGGGATTTTGACCGAGCGAAATGCGGTTATCCGCCTGAGCGACGGCGTGCACATCTATGCAGATATTCACCGGCCGAACCGGACAGCAACTGATTTGCCGGCGCTGCTTGCCTGGGGTCCATATGGAAAGCACGGACGCACTGATCATGTCTTCTGGCCGCCGTCCGGCGTAAATCCGGAATGGTTGTCGCCGCTGACGCCCTTTGAGGCGCCGGACCCGGTCTTCTGGTGTTCGCGCGGTTATGCGGTCGCGGCTGTCGACCCGCGCGGCGCCTGGTTGAGCGAAGGCGACTTCCATCACAATGGCGATCAGGAAAGCCGGGACTGCGCGGAAACGATCGAATGGCTAGCCAGCCAGCCGTGGTCGAACGGCAAAGTTGGGATGACCGGCGTTTCCTATCTGGCCGCCATCCAGTATTACGTAGCCGCTTTGTGTCCGCCGGCGCTCGCCGCGATTAATCCGTGGGAGGCGTTTTCGGACTGGTATCGCGAATTCGCCTATCATGGCGGCATTCCTGAGACAGGGTTTCTTCCTCGGGCGTCCGACAATATCCGATTTTCTACGGGTCGCACGGAAGACACTTGGGCCAATGTGCAGGCCCATCCGTTGATGGATGAATTCTGGCAGTCAAAAGACATCGAACTGGAAAACATCTCTGCGCCTGCCTTTGTCGTAGCCAGCTGGTCCGACCATGGGCTGCATTCGCGCGGCACGCTTGAAGCTTATAAACGCATCGGCTCTGCTGAGAAATGGCTTGAGGTCCATGGCCGCAAGAAATGGGCGCATTATTACGCGCCCGAAAACCGGCAGAAGCGCCAGGCGTTTTTCGATCATTTCTTGAAAGCGAAAAGCACGCTGGTACCGGCCTGGCCTAAAGTGCGACTCGAGATACGTAACAACGCGCATGACTATGCAGAGCGCGCGGAAAACGAATGGCCGCTCGCGCGCGCATCCTATCGCAAGCTCTGGCTCGATCCTGCGAAGCAGGCGCTACAGATAAAGCAGCCCGCAGCGTCCTCATCGCGCTATGACTCCAAGGAAGGTCGTGCGGGCTTCGATATTGTTTTCGACAAGAAAACTGAAATCACCGGCCACATGAAGCTGAAATTGTGGGTTGAGGCCGACGGCGCCGACGACATGGATATTTTCGTCGCCGTGCAAAAGCTCGATGCAGCGAAAAGCCATGTCGGGTACATGTTCTACGCTTTCTACGATACAGGGCCGGCGGCTCTTGGCTGGCTGCGGGCGAGCCATAGGGCGCTGGATGAGAAGCGCTCGACGCCGGAGCAGCCGTTTCACAGGCACGATCGCGAAGAGCCGCTTGTTCGCGGTGAGCCGACGCCGGTAGAGATAGAGATCTGGCCATCTTCGACTGTGTTTATGCCCGGGGAGACGTTGCGCATCGTTGTTCAGGGCAGCGATATTTACAAGGACAGCCTGCCGAACCTTCCGTTTGCCCGGCATGAAAATTTAAAGAATGAAGGCGACCATGTGATCTATGGAGGCGGGGAGTACGACTCCCATCTTCTGGTTCCGGTCATTCCTGAAAGGGCGGACGGATGAGCAAAGGCCCCGCAGATGTTACGCTGGAGCATGCGTTCGACATCACCGTATATTTCGGCGCCGACCGGATGATCTTTCCGCCATCGCCGGGCGGCGCAGCGCAAGGCTATACGCCGCCCATCGGCGGCGAGATTTCCGGCCCGCTCCTGAACGGGACGGTGGTACCGAATTCAGGAGCCGATTATGCATTGGTGCGTCCCGATGGCGTCGTCGAGCTCAATGCGCATTATCTTTTGAAAGCGGATGACGGAACGCCGATTTACATCATGAATAAAGGGTATCTCGTGCCGGCGAAAAAACCGGAAGCGAGCATCGGCCCGCAACAACAGCCACAGCCTTCGTATTTCCGACTAACGCCGTATTTTCGCGTTCCCGAAGGGCCGCATGAGTGGTTGATGCGCACATGTATCGTGGGTGGCGGAGAACGTTTATCAGACCCTGATCGTTCACTCTTTCGCTACTACAAAGTCGTTTGACATATTGGCCGCGCAAACTTTGGCAAGAAGGCGTCTTAACGAAATGGGATGTTGCCCGGCCCTGTTGTGAATAGGAAAGCTAACCGTTCATGCCAACTGTAAGAGACGTTGTGCACGCTTTCATGCGCGAGAGGGGGCTGACGACAGTGTTCGGCAATCCCGGCTCGACTGAGTTGCCATACTTCAAGAACTGGCCCGCCGATTTTGATTATGTTCTCGGGCTTCAGGAATCCGCGGCGCTTTCAATGGCCGACGGTTATGCGCAGGTCGCGAACAAGCCTGCCATTGTGAATCTTCATTCCGCTGCCGGCCTTGGCCATGCGATGGGATCGCTGGTGACGGCGTATAAAAACAATACGCCGCTGATCGTTGTTGCGGGACAACAGGCGCGCAGCATTTTGCCATTTGAACCATTTCTTGGCGCGACGGATCCGGTTTTGCATGTAAAGCCCTATGTAAAATGGGCATGCGAGCCAGCGCGCGCGAAGGATGTTCCGCGCGCTTTTGCGCGCGCCTGCGCCATTGCCATGTCGGAGCCGCGAGGGCCGGTTTTCATTTCAGTCCCGGTTGACGATTGGGAGGAGCCGGCGGACCCAATAGAGCTTCTCTCCACTTTCGCCGCGCCTGCGCCGCAGAAAGAGGCGATGGTTCGGGCCGCGCAGCTCATATCAAATGCCCGTTCGCCTGTCATTGTCAGCGGTCCGGAAGTTGATCGCGCAGATGGTCTTGAGGCGTTAACAGACCTAGCGGAAAAGCTCGCCTGTCCCGTCTGGACCAGTCCGATGGCCAGTCGCATATGTTTTCCGGAAACGCATACACAGTTTGCGGGTTTCCTTCCCGCCCGCGAGGACGAGATCGCTGCTCGACTATCGAAGCACGATCTCGTCCTGGTTTTTGGTGCCCCGGTTTTTCAGTATCATTTCCATGCTCCATCTGCAGGAAACGTCGTAAGGAATATTGTTCAGTTTACAGACGACATGAATACCGCATCCTATACGCCTCGCGGCGTCAGCATTGTAGGTAATGTCCGCCAAGCGTTACTCGCGTTGAACGAGGTGGCGGTTCAGCGGCCACCTGTGGAAGCGGCTCTTCGCGAGGCGCCGGTTCTTGCCTGGGACGATAATGCGGGCCTGACGGTTCCTGCAGCCATCGATATGATCGCGCGCTTGCGCCCGGATAGCGCGCGGATATTTGAGGAAGCCCCCAGCGCCCGATCGGTCATTCAACAGCGCTTGCGGATGGAGCACCCGTCTTCATTTTACGCAACAGCGTCAGGCGGGCTGGGTTTTGCGATTTCCGCGGCCGTCGGCGGCTCACTGGCAGACCCATCGCGGAAGGCTATTGCGCTCGTCGGCGACGGGTCTTCGCTTTATACTATTCAGGCGCTATGGACCGCCGCGCAGCGCAATCTCGATATCGTTTTTATAATTTTGAATAATCAAAGTTACGAAGCACTGAAGCATATTTCAGCGATGATGCAGGCACCGGCCGTCGGCGCGGACCTGCCTGGCGTAGACTTCAAGGCGCTTGCGCAGGGCTTCGGCGTCAGCGCGTCATCCGCAGAGACCATACCGGCGGCGCGCGCCGAACTTGAAAAGATATTCAGCCGTCCTGGTCCGTCTCTGCTGGAGCTGCAAATTCGACTATGACTTTATGGAGTTCCGGAAAGCAAAAATGCAAACCTATGCAAAATAACGGATGGTCGGTGCGTGCAGGCTTAAAAGGAGGGAAGCTTCATGCTCAGTATTGCGGATATCGGCCAAAAAGCGCGGTTGGCGCTGACGCTCGGCGTTTTACTGGGCGCTTTCGCGCTTGTCGCGTCGTGTCAGGAAGAAGCGCGCGCGCCAGCGGATGCAACAGAGGCGCCTTCTGAAGTTGTGGTCGAGAGCGACGGGACTGTGCATGTCCCGGCGATGGTTGTGCCGGTGTCAGAGTTCTTAAGTCCGGAAGGCAAAGCCTATCTGGCGGAGCGTTTATACGCAATTCATCGGCCGGAGCTGGCGGAAGTCGTGAACGGCGTGCCGGCTTCTTTGCGCGGTTACATGGCCCGTCAGAAAGAACTGTTTCCCGTCGATAAGAAAGACACCTCCATCGCGGGCGTGCATGTCTACGACTACGTTCCCCAAGAGGGGGTGGCGTCCGGCAATGAGCGACGTGTCATGATCAATCTGCATGGGGGAGCGTTCTTAACTTGCTGGCCGGCCTGCGCGGAATTGGAATCGGCGCCGATAGCGTCCCTTGCAAAAATTCGCGTCGTGTCCGTCGATTACAGGCAGGGGCCGGATCACCGTTTTCCCGCCGCGAGCGAGGACGTGGCGGCGGTTTACGGGGAGCTCCTCAAAACCTATCCGCCGGAAAATATCGGCATTTACGGATGCTCGGCGGGCGGCATGCTGACCGGCATGGCTGTAGCCTGGTTTCAAAAGCATGATTTGCCCGCACCTGGCGCGATCGGTATTTACTGCGCCGGGTCTGCGCCGCCAGTGATGGGGTTCGGCGGCGACGCGAACTATACGACCGCTGCGATCGGTGAAGCGCGGCCTCCGTTTCCGGCGCCGGAGAAGCCGGAGGAAGGCGAGCCGGAATATTCCGGGATGCTGTATCTTTCCGAAGTCGATGCGCGCGACCCGCTTGTCGCGCCGACGACTTCCGATGAAGTGCTTTCGAAGTTTCCGCCGACGCAGATCATCACGGCGACGCGCGGTTTCGAGCTCAGCTCCGCCGTGTATACGCATTCGCGCCTCGTCAGGCTCGGCGTCGAAGCGGAACTGCATGTGTGGGAAGGCATGTTTCATGGCTTCTATTACAATCCCGATCCGCCTGAATCGCGCGATGCTTACAAAGTAATGGTAAAATTTTTTGACGAGCATCTCGGAAAATAAAAATGCGTACAGATTTGGAAACGTCAAAGGTCCGCAGCAGGCGCGAACAAGCTGCGACTGGATGATCTACAATCTCTTGGTTGTGGTGAGGTAGGTTCCTGTGATCGCTTACTGGGCGCTCACACCTATGTTGCGCTTCTCTTTGGCGCCACGCTGATGGGAGCGAAAGCGTTCGCAGTCGGAGCATGAATGTGTACGGAGAGTATAGTCCGTCCCGCTCACTAAGCACCACTAAATCCGCACAGACCGTGTTGTATTGGTGCTCAAACATCTTTCAGACCGGCCCAACCTGAACCGCCATTATTATGGCTTGTTCAGAAATGGTTCAGGTCGTTGGCGATAGCGACCGGACCGTCGAAGACGGACTTGATCGCAGCTGCGTAAGGATCGGCGCCCGCCGCGCCGGTGCTTCCCGTCACGAAATGGGTGACGACGACTTTCTCGACGCCTGCTCGGCTCGCCATTTCTTCGACCTGCTGAGGCGTGAGGTGATGGTCGGATAAATGTCGCGCCATATTGGCCAGCGCTTTTTCAGCATGTTCGGGTTCGCGACTGCGCGCGACCGTGTCTTAATGATGCCGTCAGTTACGATATGAGTATTTTTTATCCAGACGGCTTCAGTCAAACCTCCAAGAATGAGCTAACAAAACTAGCACATCTAAATTTGAGAAATTCTAATATCTTGAAACTATTATAAAAACCAGAAGTACATCTACGTTCATACCGTAGGGGTCACTGGTTCAATCCCAGTCGCGCCCACCACTTAAACAGCTGATATTGATAATTTGATTTTCGATTTTCTTTGTGGCCGACAGAGAAAATGGGGCGCTATATGTGAGCGCAGCGTAGCGACTGAATCCGGGCGTTTACGGTACGCGGTCAGGTCTCAGCTCAATGTTCAGGTCCAAGGCTGACATGTTGCGCGGTCCGCTTGCGGGAAGCCAGACCGATTTTCAGCGCAGCCCATTCCGGTCATGTGGGCTATTCGGCCTGCGTCTTTTTTAAATCCTCAGTCAGCGGTCCGGCGGCGCGGAAGAAGCAGAAGACAGCGATGACGTCGAGCGACAGGACTGCGAGAATAGCGAACTGCAGACCGTCTTTGCCTTGAGTCGCATGATAGAGATCGCTGAAGACGCCCACGAGCAATGGCCCTAGACCATACCCGACGAGATTGGCGATCAGAAAGATAATCGAGCCGGTGACGCCGCGCATGCGGGCCCGCACGAGGCTCTGCGACAGCGCGAAGCCCGGCGCAGTCCATAGCGTGGCGCAAGTCGCAAGTCCCGCCGTACACAAAATGGCGGCCGTCAGGCTAGAGGTGGTAAAGACAATGGCGCCGAATGAAATCGCGCCGATGGTCGTCAGCGCCATCACCCAGCAGCGCCAGGCCTCGTTTTTCTGGCCGAGATAATCGGCGACACGCCCCGTCAGATAGGTGCCGATTAGGCCTGCAGTGCTGATGGCCACGCCGAAATACGGTCCGATTTCGTGTAGCGTGACGTCGAAGTTGCGCACGATGTAAGAGAAGTTCCAGGAACTGACGCCGGCGAGAACGATATAGGAAATCGCTGCGCCGCTAAGCAGCCAGACCAGCGAGCGCTGGCTCAGGATAAAGGTCAGCGTTTCTTTCAGGGACGGGGCTTCCTCCGCCACGCCCTGTGTCCTCGTATTAAGACGCTCCGGCTCTGAGGTGAACAGCCGGATCGATAGTGCGAGAAGGAGGCCTGGAATAGCTGCAGCGATAAGCGCGCCGCGCCAGCCGAAATAGTGCGCAATCTGCGTGTTGAGCGTCAGGTTGATAAGCGCCGCCGTGGGAGAGCCGAGTGAGAAAATCGCCATCGCCGTTGCGCGGTGTTTGTGCTCATAAAGATCGGAGATGATCGAGAGAGAGCTTGGACCGCCACCGGCTTCGCCGAGCCCGACGCCGAGCCGCGCGAGAAGGAAAACAAGATAATTCGGCGCCATGGCGCACAGCGCTGTCATGCCCGACCATACCGCAAGGCACGCGGACGCAAGATTGCGGCGGTTGGTACGGTCTACAGCAATGCCGAAAGGAATGCTGGCGATGCCGAGACATAGCGCATAGGCGGCTCCCGTCAGTAGCCCGAGTTGAGAATCGTTCAGGCTGAATTCCGCTTTGATGGGCTCAAGCAGTACGGACAGAATGATCTTGTCCAGCACCAGAAGCGTGTTCAAAAAATAAAGCAGAAGAAGAATGAGCGCGCGCTGACTGACGGCAGGGCGTGGATATTCCCGCTCTTGATTAACCATCCTGACGCGCGGCTCCCTAAATAAAACTTTCTTTTTTTTGAGGATAATTTAGACAACGCCGCTTATCGACGCTATGGTTTAATCACTATGACGGCTATCCAAGATGTGCATATCCGGAAACTCGATATTGGTATGCTCTGGGCGCTTTACATGCTCCTGGAAAAGAAAAGTATCAGTGGCGTCGCGCGAGAGATTGGTCTTTCTCAACCTGCGCTCAGTCATTCTCTCGGAAAAATGCGGGAGATATTTAACGATCCTCTGCTGATCCGTGAGGGCAACCAGCTTGTCCTGACGCCTTGCGCCATCTCCTTGCGTAACAAGCTAGAAGACCTGATGCCGTCGGTGCAGAACCTTTTCGACCCATTGGAGTTCGATCCCTCTACCAGCAAGCAAACGCTCAAAATCGCCATCACGGACCACGCCGGCCAGGTGCTGTTGCCGGAAGTGTTGCGCAGGCTTGCGGAACTGGCGCCCGAGATGGAGACGACGATCTCCATTATTCCGAACCGGCAGACCGATCTCGCCGACCTCGACGAAGGACGGTTCGACACGCGGGTGGGATGGCTCAAGACGCTGCCGGCCAACTGGCGTAAGCGGAAATTATGCGACGAGCGCATCGTGCTTGTCTGCGACCCGGACAATGAACAGCTCGCGAAGAAAAAGGGAAAGCTTTCGCCGAAGGAGTTTGTGCATCTGCGGCATGTGGCGCTCGACAGTGACCGCCCTATCTATCCGAACATCGTCGACAGCCTGCTGGCGAAGCAGGGGCTAAAGCGCAAGGTCGTCGCGCGCGTTTCGCATTTCGCAATTGTGCCTTACATCATCGCGAAATCTAATTTGTGCGCGATCTTCCCCGAGCGCCTCGCGAAGACCTATGCCGATCAGGGGCTTGTGAAGGTCGTCGAACTGGCGATGGAGTTTCCCGACAGCGAGATATCCATGGCGTGGCATCCGCGGGTTCATTATGACCCGGCGCATATGTGGCTTCGCAAGATCATTGTCGACACGACCAAGGATATGCTTACGGCGCTCTAGCCTATTCACCGTAAGAATAAACTGAATGCGAAGCATGAATTTCCTGCACAGGCTGTAGCCGCCTACCATGCTTGAAAAGTTAAAAGCGGAAGAACCATTCCGTTGCGTCAAGAGGTAGGAAATGAGTGCAAACGCCCAAACTGTGGAGCGTCAATCCGGTAATCGTCTACGTTCGGAACGGATGACGCGTCAGTTTTCGGGCCTCGAAAAGATGCGGAGCAGCGAATACCGCGTCTGCATCGAAAAAGCGAAAATCGTTACCGAATCTTTCCGCCAGACGGAAGGCGAGTCGCAGGTCATTCGGGTGGCGCGCGCGCTTGAGGCAGTTCTCACCAATATTCCCGTCTTCATCGAACTGGACGATCTCCTCGCCGGCAATCTTTCGAGCAAGCCCGGCGGCGTCGAGCTGAGCTGCCTCTGGGCTCCGTGGGATACGGAGGAAATCCTGGCGCTGCGCAAGGGCGGATTTATCGTCGACGACGCCGACGTATCGCAGATAGAGGCGATGAACGAATACTGGGCGACGCGGTCGCTCACCTCGCGTATGACGTCGCTTTACAATGACGAGCGCATCTGGCCCTACGCCCAGCTCGGCGTGGTGCTGCCGCCCTTCCGCAAGAAAGAAGAGGGCTGGGGCCCCGGCGGCATGATCGGCTGCGGCTGGGGCGTGCATCACGAGATCAGCCAGATCATCTACATTCCTAATTATGACTCCGTTCTGACGCGCGGGCTGAACGGCCTTATTGAGGAAGCCGCGCAGAAGTTGCAAGACAACCGTCTTGATAGCGCCGAAGCTATCAATCGCGCGGAGCTTTTGACGTCGATCATCATTTCGCTGAAGGCGATCATCGCTTACGCGGGCCGCCTTGCGGATGAAGCGGCCAAGGCGTCGGCGCAAACCTCCGATCCGGCGCGTAAAAAGGAACTCCTTGCACTGGAGCGCGCTTGTCGACATGCGCCGGCGAACCCGGCGCGCAATTTTGTCGAAGCGTTCCAGTCGCTTTGGATCATCTGGTCCGTGCTCCTGCCGTCTGGCGTGCTTTCCTATGGGAGGCTCGACCAGCTTCTTGGCGGGTATTACGAACGCGATCTTGAAGCGGGAGAGATCACGCCTGAAGAGGCGCTTGAGTTCTTCCAGTGGCTACGCGTCAAAGACTCGCACATCGTCATCACGTCGGGGCAGACCCATCGCGATAAATATGGCGGCCTGTCGAAATGGCATAATTGCGTTATTGGCGGGCAAAATGAGAACGGGGACGACGTCACCAATGACGTTACGCATCTCATCCTCGAAGCCGCCCATTCCTGTCCGGCGCCGCATCCGAGCCTGACCATGCGGGTGCATGAGAAGACACCGCACGATCTGATGGAGCGCGCGCTGTCGCTGGTCGCGACCGGCGTCGGCCTGCCGGCGATGCTGGCGGATAAATCCTGCATAGACTTCCTGACGCGCGAAGGCGTCGCTATCGAAACCGCGCGCAATTACGCCGTCGCCGGCTGTCTCGGCGTCAACATCATCGGTGAGTCGCGCATGGTGGCGAGTCCGATGTTCGTCGCCACGCTGGTTCTGAAATTCGCGTTATATGGCGGCGTCGATCCGCGCAGCGGCGAACAGGTCGGACCGAAAACCCCGAACCTCGAAGAGACGGAGGATTTCGACAGCTTCTATGTCGCCGTTAAAAGCCAGCTCGCTCATTTCCTGAGTCTTCAGAGCGAGTTCAACAACATCACGATCGATTCCTACGGCAAAGTGTTCCCGCAGCCTGTGGAATCGGCGCTTTCCGTGGGCGGCATCGGCGCAGACAATAATATTCTCGGCCGCACCATGCCGTTCGAAAACGGATCGGCGTTGAATCCCATCGGACTCATCAATGTCGCGGACTCGTTGGCGGCGATCAAAAAGCTCGTTTTCGAGGAACAGAAAATCTCCGCCAAGGACATGCTGCGGCACTTGCAAGAGGACTGGGGCGGGGAGGGCGGTGAAGAAGCGCGCCGGCTGGCGCTCGCCGCGCCAAAATACGGCAATGACGACGATTATGTCGATTGGATTGCGGCGGACCTTTACGATTTCTGCGCGAAGCATATTTCCAGCCTGACGACGAGCTATGGCGGTCGGCAGAAGCCGAGCGCGCTCACCATCGGCACGTGCGTCGTGCCCGCGGGACAGCAGACCGGGGCCACGCCGGACGGACGGATGGCTGATGACAGCATCGCCGACGAATCCCTATCGCCTATGCGCCAGTGCGACGTGAAGGGCGCCGAAGCATCGTTCAGGAGCGCCCTGAAAATTGATCAGGGCGCCTGGCAGTCAATGGCCTTGGATCTCAGGGTCAATCCTCAAGGCCTGAGAAACGAGAAGGGGCGCCGCCGGATCGAACACCTCATCCGGTACTATTTCGCCGAAGGCGGCAAGCACATTCAGTTCAACGCCTTCGATGAAGACACCTTGCGACGCGCACAGAAAGATCCTGCCAGTCATCGCGACCTGGTCGTCCGAATAGGCGGGTGCAGCGTCTTCTTCGTGCAATTGTCGAAGAAGGTGCAGGACGAAATTATAAATCGAACGGAAATCAATCCGCTCGAAAGCTGAAAAAAAAGAGAACCAAGCCGGGAGGAACAAGTGAAAATTTATCGGCAAACTAACAGAACAATGAAAGCGAACGTGGCGTTTCTTTCTTCTTTATCCGTCAGCGCGCTCGTTATTGGTGGACTCGCTGCCCCGGCGGCGGCGCAGGGTGGCGATGCTGCAAGCGATACGATCATCGTGACCGCGCAGCGCCGCGAAGAAAGCCTGCAGGACGTGCCCATTTCAATCTCCGCGCTCAGCGGCGACAATCTTTACGATCGTGGTGTTACGAACCTTAAGGGTATTTCGAATTTCGCCCCGAACGTCGAATTCACCAACACCAACCGCCCGACCGCCGGCGGCGCAGCCTATGGAGGCTGGATTCGCGGTGTCGGTACGGGCGACTACGCCTATCCGACCGATCCGGGCATCGGCCTTTATGTGGACGGCGTTTATATGGCGCGCACGCTGGGTGGTCTCCTCAGCATCGCCGACATCGAACGCGTGGAGATCCTGCGCGGTCCGCAAGGCACGCTCTACGGCCGCAACACCATTGGCGGCGCGATCAATGTGGTGACAACGGAAGCGAAAACCTCCGGCGAGGCCGAAGGGATGATGCTCGGCCGTCTCGGCAATTATAAGCGGGCCGATGTGGTGACGCAGATCAACACGCCGCTGATCGAAGACCGTCTCGGCTTCAAGGGGTCGGTTGGGTATTTCAGCAGCGACGGTTTTGGCGAGAGCCTCTATAACGGACAGCAGCTCAATGATGAGGAGCGGTTCATCATGCGTGCGGGGTTTCTGCTCCAGGCGACGCCCGATCTCACTTTCGATCTGCGCGGCGATTACAGCCGCCAGAACAATCACGGCTCTGTCGCGCAATATAAGGTCGACAGTGGCGGCTCCGGCTTCACCGACCGGTTCAACGACATTGCCGCGCCGGTTCAAAATGCGGAATATGGTCTTGCGCCAGGCACGGTATACGGCCCGGCCTTCGCGCTGCCCGGAACCTACAAGACATGGGCGGCTAGCCCACTGCGCGATGATTTCATCGTCGCCGGCGGTTCTTTGACGGCGACCTATTCGCCATCGGATGCGTTCACACTAAAGTCCATCACCGGCTATCGCGATCTCAGCACACGGGTGCAGGTCGACGGCGACAACAGCCCGTACCGCATTTCCTCGACGGACGAACGCATCTCCGACCAGCAATTCAGCCAGGAGCTGCAGGCGTCAGGCGAGTTCTCCGGCGGGCGCGTCAACTATGTGGCCGGCCTCTATTATTTCAACGAGATCGGCGAAAGCAAAAAGCTCAGCGAATTCCTGAACGGTGTTTATGAAGTCACCGGCCTTGCGAGCGATGCGCGAGATAGCTTTACCTATCAGGACTACAAGGCGACGTCCTATGCTGCTTTTACGCAGTTCGACGTCGGCATCTCTGATGCATTGACCCTCGTTCTTGGCGCGCGCGTCAATCACGACAAGAAGGACTTCACCGTTGAGGTGACCCTGCCACAGCTTGATTCCGTTGTACGGACGCCGCGCCAAACCCAGAGTTCTTCATGGACGTCGTTCACGCCGCGGGTCGGCCTTAACTGGAAAGTCTCGCCGGATACCCTCCTCTATACGAGTTATGCGACGGGCTTCAAAAGCGGGGGCTTCGGCAATCCGACGGCGACCATGGCGGCGCCGATCTACGATCCGGAAAAGCTGCGCACCTTCGAAGCAGGCCTGAAGACGCAAGCGATGGACGGGCTTGTCACGGCGAACCTTGCCGCCTTCCTGAGCAAGTGGGACGACATTCAGCTGAACGTTATTGTGCCGGGACCGACCGGTGGCTTTGTCAATCTGACCGACAACGCTGGCACGGCGCGCCTTTTTGGCTTCGAGTTCGACGGCGTCATCCGCCCCGCCGAAGGATTGCGGCTCAATCTCGCCGTTGGCTACACCCATAATGAGTTCACCGATCTGGATGCCGGGGTTGTGGGCGTCACGCTCGACACCAAACTGCCGCACGTTCCGAAATGGTCGGTGACGCCTGGCTTTGAGTATTCCTGGGAGACGGGGGTCGGTCAGTTCATGCTGCGCAGCGATCTCAGCTATCGTAGCGATCAGTTCCTTACTATCGCCGATACAGGATCGCTGCAGGACGGCTACGCGTTGGTCAGCGCCCGGGCGAGTTTCATTCCCGCATCGTTGCCTAATCTCGAAATCGGGATCGAAGGAACGAACCTCACCGACGAATATTATCTCACCTACGAACAGAGGGTTGGCCTCGGCATGCGCCTCAGTCAGCCCGGCGATCCGCGCACCATCGCGGCGACGGCGCGCGTGCGGTTCTAGAGTTCAGGCGGCACATGAAACGCCATCCCGCAAAGGAAGCCAAAGGCCTCTCTTAAACAGGAGGCCTGCGGCGGGGAGAGGCGAAGATGCTCTGAGCGAAAGGGCTCATAAATATCCCGTGAGAACTGCGCCGGAAATAAGAGCCCATCAGGTGCTTGTGTATGCTCGCATAAGCGAAAATGTCCGGAAGGTCGCCCGGCGCCGCACGTCGCAGGATATTGAGGGCGCGAGGGCGCCTTTGTCGCCACGTCAAACACCAACCATTGCCAAACGTCCTTCGCCGAAGGTGATCTTGCGCAACAGACAAATTATGTCTTCGGAAGGTCGATTCCTCGCTATCACACCTTTTCTTTCCCATATAACTACCAATGTCGTGGCCCAATTATAAATGGACAAGACAATTTGGTCATTTCTCCTGAAACTGATCCGGAAGGGGACATGAATTGTCGGGCTGCCAAGAAATGGAGGTAGGGTTGAGGTCCGCGAGAATAAGCTAACGAAACTAGCGCATTTCACGCTTCGATTCAGCAGTATCTTGAAAATCAAGAAGAAATTATGATTACATCTACATTCACACCATAGGGGAGGTTTGAGAGTAAGCTGGTAGTTTGGTTATGCTAGAAGTCTGCCTGACAGTCTCAAAATACCTGATGAAGAGCTGTGACCCTGGCAGAAAAGCTCATGCCGTTCTACCAGAACAACCATAACTTCACTATGTGATTGCGCCGTCGCTGAAATAGTAGGCGGTCAGTCCAACTGTATTAATGACGCCATGGGCAATGATTACCGGAAAGAGCCGTCGCCCTCCCACAAGATAGTAAAGCCCAATGATGAAACCAATAATCCCGGTTCCAATCATACCGGCAAAGCCCTGATAAACATGCATGGAACCAAATATGATGGCGTGTATGATGAGCGCCATTGTCCAACCCAATGGGTTGTGACCAAAGAAATCTCCAAGACGGTTCAGCAGGTAACCCCGCAAAAAGAGCTCCTCGCCAAGCGCCGCGCCGCCCCAGACCACAACGACAATGAAGCCCAGAAACACCAAAGGTTTTCCGAGGAAGAACTTGAAGGGATCAGAGGCGGTGGGTGCCTCTTCAAGTCCGAGGAACGATGTCAGCGGCTCTATCACGAGGAACATGGAGGCAAACACGGTGACAATCACAGCAGCAGTCAAGGCAATTGATATGCTCCATTGTTTCGCTCCTTTGGGCAGAGAAAAGCCGTAGTCTGACCATTTGGCTCCACGCCTCTTCATGAGAAGAGTCGCCAGTATGATTCCGCCCCAGAGCGCGATAGAGCCCGCTCCAATCAGATCTGCTGACTTGGCAGCCCAAGTAAAGCCGAGCATTGCCAGAAAAACCACAAGGGTTTCAACTATGATAGCAGTGCGGGTTTCGCCTGATCGGATGGCTGAGGCGCCAGTGCTTGTCATGAGTTCTCCTAAATCTAATGTGTTTATCGGGAGGCGACCTCTGTCAGTAGCAAGGCACACCTTCTCTAAGCGTCCTGCGGTCTACATCCCCTCCGCTTTCGCGCGCCGCCAGTAGCAAATGGCCATGATCGTGACGATGACAGGTACGATCAATCCGTACTCATCGATCCAGAAACGCGTTTGATCATTACGCGTTGTAAGGGGGGTGTATATTTTCTGGACATAGATGTTATGCGCACCATGAAACATGACGGCGGGCCACAACGAGTTCGACCTGAAAGTGTAATACGCCATGATGACCGACATGCTTGTGATCATCAGCGTGAAGCAGGCTATCTGGAAAACCGGATCGCCAAACCCGTATTTGATGACGATCGGATAATGCCAGACTGACCAGACAATCCCGCTGAACAGAGCCACACCGCCGAAAGGCAGGACTTTTCTCAGCTCCCAGATGAAGAAGCCGCGCCATCCGATCTCCTCGCCTGCAATCGTGCCCAGCGACTTGGCGAATTGAATGGTGGCTAGCAATGCAACCATAAGCACAGCCCCCTGAATGGGTGTATCAGAAAGGCCAAGTTCTGCTGACCATTCCGAAATCGTGTCGCTGTCGAAGGCGCCGCCAAAGCCAAGCGACCAGGCGATCACATAGCTCATCGAGACATAGGCGACCGGGACCAGATAGGACTGGATATTATCGCGCCAGTTGCCGCCGCCCCATGGAAGCGATGCGATTTTTCGCCCTGTTATCTTGAGCGAAAGAAAACCCGCGACCGCCGGGCACCACATCAAGGCGCCGACATAAATGCTGACCGGGGCCAATTCGACAATGGCGAAATGCCCAACGGCGCTGATGGCCGTCAAAATGATCAGGAATATTACAATGGTTGCCCAAGCAGTAAGTTTGCCAGATCCAGTGACAGTCATTTTACGTAGCTTTCTTTTTCCGGCTTGGTTGACGGACGCTCAGTGCGCCTTTGCGAATGCGTTCCAGCAAAGGATTACGGTGTAGCGCATCAATCGCGCTTTCCAGGATCGCCGGTAAGTCGTGATTTATCTCTGCATACAGATCTGTGAACGCCCGTTCGATCTCTTCCAGGCGAACAAGCAAAAGCCGGTATTGAATTTTGCCTTTTTTTGTCAGTGACAGGACTTTACGGCGACCATCATTTGGATCATTCCTGCGCTCTAACAAGCCAAGCTGGATAAGACTTTCAACACGTTGAGCCGATAGCTGATGAGGTTCGTCGAGAGCTTCAGCGATATCTGCTAAAGACACCTGACCCTTGTCTCCGATAAACAATGTACATGCGACCGCCCGTGAAGGAATCGTGATCTGCGCATCACGCAACAGTTCGTCACCTTGGAGCGCGATAAGGTCCACCAGCCTTAGGAGCTTGTTGGACACAAACGCCCCTTTCAATGCATGCTCATCTCTAAAATTTTTCACCACTATGCCCATCACCATATTGGTAATAAATTGCGCAATTCATTGCGAATACGGTTTCGTCAGGTGAATGTCAACCGCGGGGTTTGGTTCATCTCAACGAACTGGGCGGCGCAGATCCACATGCGTGTGATGCTGGACCGCGAACAGGTTACCGTCTTCTCAAGATTGCCACGCCAACATTGACCCGACCCCTTCGAACGCAGCCGCTTAAAGATAGTAAAATGACGGCTAGGGAACCGCGCGCGGCTCGCTTGGGTGAGCTAAAAAACTAGCGAAATTGAAATAAGAATTTTGTAATATATTGATATAACTACAAGAATTACAATCATATCTACTTTCACACTGTAGGGGTCACTGGCTCAATCCCAGTCGCGCCCACCACTTAAACAGCTGATATTGATAATTTGATTTTCGATTTTCTTTGTGGCCGACAGAGAAAATGACGCCAGTTTGTTGAGGCCGTCACCGCAGGTGAACTGAACAACCATCCTCACGCTTGAAAACGCAGAACGGCAGTACGCTGTATATGCATATGGCTGCCGCATGCGGCGCCAACGCGGCTACCCTAAGCCAAGCCCGCCGGGATTTAGCAATCCTGAAGGATCCAGCGTGTCTTTGAATTTAACCAATGCCCGCCACGCCGCATCTGACTGCAACGCCGAATGATAGTCGTAATATTTTCCGATCTGGAAGTGATAGGGATGCAGCGTGTCCACGCGTTCGACGAGCCTGCGCCGCAAATCAAGCGCAAAGTCACGGCTGCTTTTATTTTCGGGCTTGGCCTCAAACTCGGCGCGCCGTTCTGATGAAAGTTGCGCCATGCGCAGCGCGCTCGGGCGGTCGTTCCAATAGAGAATAGGTTCCATGCCAAATCCGCCCTTACTGGTGAGGAAAAGCCGCGTCCATGTCACATCATGGGCCTTCATGTCAGCTTCGTTTTCAGCGAAGAAATTTTCCACGGCGTTGAGAAGGGCTTCGCTTTGCGATAACGCAACACCGCAATTTGTGGGAATGGTGCACTCGCCATCAACCCCTATCATCAAACGCTCAATGGGCATGTAGGGCTGGGCGCGAAACGCAACGCCGAGAGAAGAGGGCAGTTTGACGCCGCCATGCCGGCGCATGACGGCGCCAGCGGCGCGCGCCATTTTGTCCGCGGTGGCCTGATCGTAGGCGTCAATCACGCCGAAAGTGGAAAACGGCCATTTCAGGAGATAGTTAAACCCGCCAGGCCGGGCGAGGGAAAATAGCGATGAGAGACCGCGCAATTTTGACGGCGCCATCTCCATAACCGAACGCGCGACGGCTTTCGCCTCATCCGGGGATGGCTTCATCGTTGCGAATAATCGGTGATGATAATTGCTGAAGGCCATGTTGCTGGCCATGACGCCAAGCCTTTCCACCTCGCAAAGCGCGCGCACAAGGTCACTGGCGTCAGCGAAGCCGTAACAGACGAAGGCGACGCCTTCGGGTTTTGGGTGGAGGCGAAAAACGGCTCTGGTCTTGACGCCGAAGACGCCGGCGTCGTGTGTGAAGAGCCCGGTGAGATCCGGACCGTAGCTGCGCAAGACAGGACGTTCGGGATTAGTAGAGAGCGCCCCGGTGAGGATGACGCTGCCGTCTCCCAGCACGGCTTCAAGACCCATCAGATCGTCGGTGATGTCGCCGCGTCCATGTCCTGTCGCATTATTGCCCAGCCCGCCGCCGACGGTCGCGGCGATGCCTGACATCGTCCCCATACACCCGATGCGAAGTCCCGTAGAGCGCAAGGCCTCGTGAACCTGCGCCCAGGTGGCGCCGGGCTCGATCTCAATCAGACGGTCCTCCGCATGAATGCGAATCGCATTCATTGAGGTCATATCGAGAACCGCAGTGTTCTCATCGCGGGGGACATAGCCGAGGGTGTATGACATGCCGCCGCCGCGCGCGGTAATGGCGACGCCGGTTTCTGCGGCCACGCAGATGATTTCAGAAATTTCCTGCGTGTTTCGAGGGCGGATCACGGCGATCGCTGTCTGCATCTCGATTTCGCTAAAGTCCGTGGAGTAAAGGCGCCGCGTGTCGAGGTCCGTCAGCAGGCGTTGTTTCCCTACAATATTTTCAACGCGCGCAAGAAATGATCCCGCGTCCCGATGCGGATTGCCGCGGGACGGGACATCGCCTTCATTTTCCATCTTAAACCCCTGTTCTGGTCAGCGTGCGCTTTATCTTTCAGGTCAGTCGTCGAAGGCGGGAAGACCAACAATGAACAATTCAGTTTCAGATTCGGCCGCCAGCCGAGTCTCTTCTCCGCGCATGACGCGCAACGCCGACAAGGGGCCGTAGAGTTCACCGTTGGCGCTGCCTTCTCCGCGCATGACAGCGACAACCAGGGGGCGCTCTGGCGTTTTCAGCAGATGTTCGGCGCCGGGATTTAGTCTGATCATACGGATTTCGGCGCCGCGTTCATTGAAGCGGCCTAGCGTTTTTTCAGCGACGCCGTCATGGCCGCGCATGGGGACATAGTTGAAATTTTCCGGATCCATAATGATCGGCGAGAGATAGCGGGGTTTGCAGTATCCGACCTGTTTGCCGTTCACATATTCCCAGACAGCTTCATAGCCATCCTGTTTGCGCCGTCCTTCATGGTCCTCGCCCCAGACAAAAACGCCGTCATGAAAGGATCCTTTAGATTGCAGCTCCTTGGCGCCGGCGCGAAGCTGACGCTGGCTCATATAGCCCTGACCGCTTGGCCCGGCGAATTGTAGTAGAAGCGTTTCCGATCCATCGCTGCCCTTTTGTTGATAGTGTATGCCTTCGCAAAAATAGGCGACGGTGCCTTCCTTTTGAATCTGGTCGGGGCCGTACTGCATCTCTCCTTTCAAAACGTAGCGTATTTGTTCGAAGTTATGGCGGTGGCGGGGCGTTTTATATTCGTCTTCTGTGGTGACGATGGTCAGGATAAAATTGTCTTTCGTTCCTTCCTCTCCGACAAGAAGATGCTCGAAGGCGATGCCTTCATTGCGATGCGCGGAAGCGCCCTCGCGTTGTGCGTTGCTGCGATGAGCAATTGCCAATGTAGCCTCCTGATTTCGTCGTCGGCCGACAATGCGGCCGGCCGCCTAGTGTGATTAGAATGTCGGCAAAAGGATGTAGATGAGGTGCGTCGGGGAGGCGGCGCAGATGACAGCGTCTTCATCGCCGTCCATGGCCGCTGCGGCGCCGGCGCGATAGTCTTTCCGACCAATCACACCTTCCCCGGACAGAAAGTAGTAAAGGGCGTTTGGCGCACAGGCATGCACCGCTTTTTGATCGAGCTTCAAAAAGCCGAATTCAATCGCGCGTTCCGTAAAGGCGCCAATATGGCGCGTTTTTACACCGCTATCGCAAGCGTCGATCCAGTCATAGTGATCAACGTCAGCGACAATGGGCGTCCGATAGCGGGGCTTGGGATACGCCAGATCCCTGCCGCGCATGCGTTCCCAGATCGCTTCATACGCGTCTTTGTTGTGTTTGCCGCCAGCATCGTCCAGCCAGGTGAAGACGCCATTGGAAAAGACGCCTTCCTCACCAAGCGCCTTATAGCCAGCCTCGAGCTGACTGTAGCTCAAAAACCCTGCGCCGCTTGGCCCGCCGCCCTGAAAAAGCAGCGTCACGGAGCGCCCTATGGCCTTTTGTTCATAATAAACGCCCTCAGGAAAATACCCAACCGTGCCTTGCTGCTGAATCTCATCCTTGCTTCGGCCATATCCGAATTCTCCTTCGAGCATGTAGCGAAGCTGATCGAAATTGTGCCGGTGGCGCGGCGTTGTGTAGTCGCCGTCCATGAGCACGAGGCTCAATTCAAAATTGTCAGGCTGGTCCGGGCGCCCGTTTAGCAGCCTTTTGTTGATTGCAGAACCAGGGCGATGCTGTGAAAATGGCTGCCAATCAACCGCTTGTGAGTCTACCAGTCGCATTCGGGCCCCCGAGTAAATTGTCAGACAATATTTGCTGAACGGAAAGTAACAAGGTCGAATATGGGTGTCAATTCGGTTCAAGAAGCCGCGCATTTTCTTCGCGAAGGCATTCGAGAGGGAAAATTCGCCCCCGGACAGCGCCTCATGGCGCGGGAAGTGGCCGATCTCGCCGGGGGCGGCGTCGGCTCCTTCCGTGAGGCGCTTGTCAGGCTTGCCGGAGAGGGGCTGGTCACGCTGCACCCCAATCGCGGCGCTGCGGTTCGAAAGCTGGACCGGAGTGAAGTTCGCGAAATCTATCTGGTGCTGGAGGCGATCGATCCGTTGGCGGCCCGGTTATGCGCGCAACGCGCCGGAGGATTCGAGATCGATGCGGACGCCTTGCAAAGCGCCGCAGCAGCGCTTGGTCATGCATGCAGGCAGGGCCGCGTTTCAGTCTATCACGCAGCCCGTCACTCCCTGATTGAGTTGCTGCGCAGGGAGAGCGGCGTCGCGCGCATATGCGAGCTTGTGAACGCGCCAAGCCTGCAAATTTCCAAACGGGAAAACGAAAGTCAGCTCACAAAAGACGCCATTGCAGAATCGAATGACGAGATGCAAATCATCGTTTCTCATGTCCTGGCGGGAGAGGGGAGAAAAGCCGAGCGAACTATGCGCGCGCATATCAAGAGAATTGGCAAGCTTGTTCTTGAAAGCATGCCGATTGACGCGCGAATCCGTTAGTCGATCTCTATGCGAAGGAGTTTCGGCATTATTTCAACGCCAGGAATTGGCGCGTATAAGCCTCCGTCTGTCACAACATAAAGCACCGGTCCATTCGGCGTTTCAACGAAAGCTGCGCTTGTCGGACCGATAACGCCGTCTTCGACGTCAGCCACAACTTCCTCAACGCCCTTCTTCGTCACCTTGAGCACTGAGTTGAAGGGGTGAGTGGTCACATAGGCTGCGCCGTCTCCATCAATAGTGAAATCATCCCCTGGCGCGCCAGCGGCAATGAGTTCGGCGTCTCCTGCGCTGCCGTCTTTACGAATCGGAATGCGCACATAGAAGGCGGTGTCCGATACGGTGACATAAACAAAATTCTTTTTTACTTTCAGTCCATTCGGGCCAGGCAGATTGCCAATGAAGGGGCGTCGCCGGACCAGTTCGCCGCTTGCCCAGACGGCAGCCTCCGATGCGCCGGGAAGCCATTGCCAGATTGCGCCGCTGGAGTCAGCGATATAGACCCGGCCTTTATCATCAACGTCCAGTCCGTTTGGAATGGCGCCTTGGGGCAGAACAGCGACAGCCCGGGCGGCGCCGTTTGCATCAAGGCGCCAAAGGCCGTGGCTCTCGGGAGTTTTCGATTGCACGGTGATGTAAATCGCCCCGTCTTTGTCTTTGGCGATGCACATCGTTCCTTGCTGGGTCGCCGGGTCCGATGCAAAGGGAAGATGCGCAAAAATGTCGAGGCGCCCATCGGGGCTCACTGAAAGTATCTTGTTGTCAAACAGCATGGTCATCAACAGGCCGCCGTCGCCGTCAGCAATCAGTCCTTCCGGAAATTCTCCGGGATTGAACTGTGCGACTTCGTGAACGCGCGCATCCGATGCGGGCGCATTTGCGGGAAACGGCATCGTCAATTGTCGCAGTATCCCGATTCTATCGATCAGGCCGCGCCGGGACGCGATAAGGCCGTCTTCAATTGTGAAGAAGTCCATAGCCTCAATACGCAGCGGCATGGGCGGGGGGGTATGGCCCATAAGGTCGGTTTCGGCCACGCCATGGATCGTTCTGTTGATGGCGATAACGCCGTCATTTTCTTTCGATACGCTGATCTCGACCTGCGCGTCCGGCATTGCGGCGTTGAATTCATTCAGCTGCCGCAATAACCCGCCGTCGCCGAGAAAGTCTTCAGACTGATCAACAAAATCCGGCGCGAGAAGCGCAGAGAGCCCCGCGGCGTCATTATCAGCGAGCGCCGCGCCGATCCGGTCGGCGATGCTGTCGCCGCCTAGCGCCGCCGCTGGACTCGCCGCGCTGAGGATTAGAGCTGCGGTGATGAAGAGCGCGATTGCGGGGTGGAAATATTGTCTGACAATCATGAGGCGAGGCTAGCCTCACTGAGCCTCGGCCGTCAATACAAATGATTACTGAAAGAAGCTGTCGTCGTAGCTTTCAATCTGTTGTTGCGAACGGCCGATATGGGCCCGCATCAACAACTCGGCGTCATAAGCGTCGCCGCTCAGAACGGCGTTCAGGATCGCGCGGTGGTCGGCGTGAGAGATCGCGATATTGTCGAGATCGAAAACCTGTTTGAACTGGAGGCGTAGAATGCGCGTGTTCAACCGGGCCGCAATCTCCGAGATGAAGGGGTTTCCGCTCGCCTCGACGAAAAAATCGTGAAGGTCGCCGTTGAGTTCGATATAGCGCTTTATGTCGCCTTTGGTTTTCGCCGCGCTCAACTCTTCGCTCAGCTTTTGCAGGGTCGCCTTTCCATCGTCGGTGAGTTGATGGGTCGTGAGGCGGACGGCCAGCCCCTCGATCACCTGACGCACCTGATAGATGGAAGAAACGTCGCTTCGCGTGAATCTGCGAACGCGCGCGCCATAATGGTGGCGCGTCTCAATAAGGCCTTCAGCAGTAAGCCGGCGAATCGCCTCTCTTATGGTGCTGCGCCCTACACTGATTGTTTCTGTAAGCTCGGCCTCAATCAGCCGTTGCCCGGGGGTGAAATCGCCATCATAGATTTTATCACGCAGCCAGGCGGCGGCGCGTTCCACCGAAGACGTTTGTTCAGTGGGGCTGATCCCCAATTCATCAGCTTTCGGCAAGCGCCCTCCGCAAAATCATCGCGCATTTTTATCTCCGCCGAGAGTTACCATGGGCTTGCGGAATGGCGCAACGGCGCTCGAAGAGACATAATTACACGTTCAAGGACGATAGACAGCAAAAAGGCGGGCTTTTGGCCCGCCTCCTTACGTTCTGGTTGTAAAAGCAGGTTAGAAACGCACTGTCATCTGGGCGCCGATTTCCCTGGGTTCATTCGGAATGGCGATGACAAGGCCTGTCGCTGCTGAAACATCAAACCCATTCGCGACGAAGGCTTCATCCGTGAGGTTCTTGCCGTAAATGGCGAATCCGAACTGGCCGCTTTCGGAGGTCCAGCCAAGGCGCGCATTCAATAGGCTGTGCGCGCGCTGGCGAAGCGACTGCGTGTTCCGAACGTCGGCGAAGCTTTCATCGACCCATGAATAATCGATGCGCGCCAGGAATTCGCCGATCTCGGTGGGAAGAATGTATTCAGCCGAAGCTGTTGTTGACCATTCCGGAGTTTTCGGCAGTTTGGTGTCAAGGGTGATGCCGGTAATCGCTTGCTGTGTTTCCTTGTATTCGGCGTTGAGATATCCGACAGAACCGTAGAGTCGGAAGTTTTCGGTTACGATCGCGGTGGCGTCGATCTCGAAGCCCCAGATTTCAGCGCTGCCGACATTGTCGATGACCTGAACTGTCTGTGCGCCGACAACATCATTGGCCTGAAGCTGCATGTCGGAATAATCATAGAAAAATGCAGCCGTATTCAGGCGGAGCCGTCCATCAGCAAGGTCCGCCTTCGATCCGATTTCATAGGACCATATCTTTTCAGGATCGAACGGCCGCTGGGCGACGACCGGATTGACGGGCCGTGCATTGAAGCCGCCGGCTTTGTATCCGCTTGATACGGTGCCGTAGAACAATACGGAGTCGGTCGCCCGATAGCTCAGCGTGAAACGTGGCGAGATGTCCGTCCAGTCCGTTTCAATGGTGGTTTCCGGCACGGTCGGAAAGCCAGTGAAAAGCGCAGTCTGACTGTAGGCGTAATCTTTTTTGTCATATGTCAGGCGCCCGCCGGCGACCAAGGTGAGTTTGTCCGTCAAGTCCAATTCAAGCTCGGCGAAAGCCGCATATGAACTAGCGTCGACGCGCGGATTAAGAACGCCCGCGATATCAAAACCGAAATTGATCGGGTTCCCTGCGCCGCCAGCGCAGATATCCATGGGCCCCATGGGCGGACATGTGCTTATGGGCGTCGCCGGAATAAAAGGCCCAGGCAGCATTTCCAAAGCCTGATAAAGACCGGGCGCCAGATCGACGGTCCAAAGACTGTCGGCTTCTTCATGGAAGAAATACAGACCTGCGGTATAACGCAGTTTTTCAGAGAAGAGATTGCCAAAGATATTGAGTTCCTGGCTAACCTGCCATTGCTCGTCCCGATAATCGAGCTGTCCAAAATCGACGGGAGAGCTGTCATTGTCCCGCTGGTTGCGCGACGAAAATTGCCGATAGGCCGAAATGGACCGGATCTGCGTTGCGCCGAGATCATGGTCTATCTTCAGGGAGGCGCCGCCGCCCTTGTAATTTACAGCATATGAGCCTGTTCCGAAACTAAGGCGCAGGTCCTGTGTTTCAAAAGCGCCGCTGAGTGGCGTCATATTGGGAATGCCGACCAAATTGTTCCACAAAAGCGCGAGATTCGCCGGCTGGTTAAAGACCGGGACGCCGGTGTTGGCGTCGGCGTCAATGTTTGTGTAGTCGAGGGCCAGCAGGATGTCCGTCGCATCAGAGGGGGTGTAAAGGAATGTGCCCCGCGCGACGATCGTTCCTTCGTCGCCGATTTTTTCGTCTCCGGCGTATGGCAAGCGCACGAAGCCTTCCTGATTACGTGTGGAGATTGAAAACCGGCTGAGAAAGTTCTCGCTGAGAGGGATGTTGACGCTGCCGTCAAAGTTAATGCGTTCGTCTTCACCAACGGTGAGGGTTCCAAAGCCGCCAAATTCTGCATCAGGACGCTTTGTCGTGACATTTATCGCGCCCCCCATCGTGTTCTTGCCAAACAGCGTTCCTTGCGGCCCTTTCAGGACTTCCACCCTGTCGATGTCGGCAAGCTCCATGACGGCGCCCTGAACGCGTCCGAAGAAAACGCCGTCGACATAAAGGCCGACGCCGGGATCGGTCGTCGGCGCGTAATCGAGTTGTCCGACGCCGCGGAGAAAGAAGGTGGCGTTGGCGGCGCCGCCGACATCCGTAGTGCCCGCCTCGAATTTTGCGTTGGGAATGAAATCCCCAAGATCAACCATGTCGAACATGTTGCGCCGTTCAAGCTCGGCGCCGCCGATCGCGGTGATCGCGACGGGAACATTTTGCAGGCTTTCTTCTTTCTTGCGCGCGGTTACCACGATTTCGTCGAGACCGCCGGTCTGGACCGCGATCGCCGGGGACGCCGCTGTGAATCCTGCAACCATGGCGAGCGCAGTCGCCGTTTTTGTACGCATCATTTCCAGATCCCTCCCAGAAAAACTCTTGATTTTGAGCTAGTTAGACCTAGCCTCTAAATAATGTCAGACAATATTTCTGCATTTTTGGCGATTTGGCAAGTGACAAATTCGATTTAGGGGGAGGGCGTCACGCTTTCGCTTGACGCCAAACATGTGGCGTTTCGCCAAAGTTCGCCTTGAAGGCCTGGCAGAATGAAGGGAGCGACGCATATCCCGCATGCTCCGCCGCGTCAGCGATGCTGACATGCGAATGGCGCAACAGATCTGCGGCGCGCTGTAATCGAAGTTGTTTGATGTAGGCGCCAGGGGGGCAACCAGTTTCCTGTGCAAATTTTCTGGAAAAAACCGACCGCGAAAGTCCAACCCGCTGCGCCAGTAAGGAGCCCGTCCAGTCGGATAACGCAGAGTTATGAATAAGCAATAGAGCCCGCGTAATCTTTCCGGAAGCGGACTGGCTTTCAACACTGGATGCTATTTTGGGGGTCGATAAAACAGCGGACAATATTTCCGTCAGCATAAGGTTGAACAGTCCGTTGACCACATGTCCGGATTGCGGTCTTGGCGAAACGCCTTCTTTTACAACCATTTTATTTATCCCTGCGATATGCGCTGTCCGATGAACTTCATCCTTACGCAGAATAAGCGCTTCGGGAAGAAAACGCGCGACTGTAGTCTTTGCTGCTGCATCCCAGATTGAACCGCCTGCAATGAACTGAATAGGCGCATCCTCACTACCATGGTTGAAAATATAGTTTCCCGGCTTGCGGCGGAGCAACTCCATGAGCGGATCCATTGCGACGACGCCCGGACCGGAAGCAAGCCGATGTCGATTGCCATGGGGCAGAAACACAACATCGCCGGCATTCAGGGTGTCTGAAAGTCCGCCCCCTTCAAACCAGATCGGTCCGCTTATGACGCTGTAGATGACGGCGTAGTCGATATCGGGCGCTTCAACGCCCCAAGGCGCTCCCGCATTGACGACGCCGAAGGAGGTCGCGCGAAACCGCGCCATGGTTAAAAGCCGTTCGAGTTCCATTCTGAGGCGATACACTTGGATAATAAAATGAGCAATTCCAATATGTGCTCCGGCCGGGTTTTCGCCCCAGATTGTCTGACAGGAGGAACGAACCTTATGACAATAACACTGGAACGGGCTCAATCGGCGCTTACCCGCGCCTTATCGGCGGCGACCAGCCAGAATGTGCCGGTGGCCGCCGTCGTTGTGGACGCCGCCGGCCGCATGGTCGCGTCGGCGCGCATGGATGGCGTCGGCTTCATGAATATCGGCGTTGCGTTTCGGAAAGCCGGAACATCGGCGAATTTCGGATATCCGACACAAGCGATGGCCGATCTGGCGTCGAAGGATCCTTTGATCCTCGCCGCCTTTACAGGCGATTCCGAGGTGATGGCGCTTGCTGGCGGCGTCCCGATCAAGGATGGCGATGCGACCATCGGCGCGATCGGCGTCGCGGGCGGACATTACGCGCAAGATCATGCAATCGCCGTTTTTGCGGTGGGCCAGGAAAGCGAAAAAGGGGGGACGGCGTCATGAGCCAGGAACAACTCAACAAAGACGCGTTTACGCGCGGCAAGCCGATGCCGAGGCAGGGTGAAGCCGGCGGTTATGATCAAAACTGGTATCCGATCGCTCTCTCTCGCGATGTGCGTGAAGGTGAAGTTTTTGGAACCGAATTTTTGAACGGGCGCGTGATTGTCATTCGCGACGCTGACGGAAAAGCGCAAGTCCTGAGCGCCTATTGCCGTCATCTCGGCGCGGATCTGTCAGATGCAGATGTTGTCGGCGGGAAGGTTGTCTGCCCGTTCCACAAATGGGGATATGATGCGTCCGGCCAGTGCGTCGAAACCATGACCGGCGACAAGCCGCCGGAACAGGCGAGACTTTTCAAATTTCCAACCGAGGAAAGCTGGGGTGTCGTCTGGGCCTTCAACGGGCTGGAGCCGTTCTATGAAGCGCCGCATCCCGATATGATGGAAGAAGATGCGGATTTCGAAGTCGAGTTCAACCACATGACGAATGTGGATCACTTCATCCCGTATTCGAACTCCTCAGACATTCAGCATCTCCGGGCGGTTCACAAAATTGAGTTGGAGGTTGACCCTCAAAATGTCGAACGCTGGCCCGGCCGCATGCGCTACACGCAAGAAATGACCATGCCGGGCATGCCGCCAATGACGCAGACGGTGAACATTTTCGGCACGAACTGTCTGGTGTTCGAAGGCAACATGATGGGGCGGCATCTTTATAATATGTCGGCAGGCAAACCGCTGCCGGGGAACCGCACATTGCACACGATGATGGCGGCGACGGCAAAAAGCACAGGCGCGCCGGGCGAGGATGAAATGGTGAAAGCCATCATCCAGCAAGGTCTCGCCTTCGGCCGCCAGCTTTTCGAAGAAGATGACATGGTAATGCGCAGTATACGCTTCCGGCAGGATACGTTGACGGAAACAGACCGGATGCTGATGACGTTTCTGCGTTACGTTCGCGAATTCCCCCGCACGGATATCGCGTGCGACATGATTTCGTGAGGATTTCAGGCCGGTTGCGTTCGAGTGGCGCGCCGGCCTGATGCATTCGGGCTTTCTGATCCGACATGACCCCTGAACTTCGAAAGAAAATCGATATGTGTTCTTCTCGCATTTCGGCGAAAACGCAGCTTTCCCGACGCGCTGTCCTCGCCGCAGGCGCAGGGGTGGCGGGCGCATGCGCAGGGAGTGCGGCCGTGGAGGCGCGCCCGAATATCGTTTTCATTATGGCGGACGATCTTGGTTATGCGGACCTCTCCTGCTACGGGCGACGGGAATATGAAACGCCCAATATCGACTCTCTTGCTCGTGACGGGATGCGGCATTTGCAAGCTTATGCAAATTCCGCTGTCTGTTCCGCCACCCGCACGGCGCTAATCACAGGACGCTACCAGTATCGCCTGCCTGTAGGCCTAGAAGAACCCATCGCATTGCGTGATGTGGGGTTGCCGCCATCGCATCCAACCTTGCCTTCACTCTTGCGGGATCACGGATATCACACAGCGCTTGTAGGCAAGTGGCATCTTGGCGCGCTGCCGACATTTGGTCCGCTCAAGAGCGGCTATGATCACTTCTGGGGTTATCGCAGCGGCGCTATCGACTATTTCACTCATATGGGCGTCATGGCGCCCGATCTGTGGGACGGTGAAACGCGTATAGAAGAAGACGGATATCTGACCGATCTTCTTGGTCAACGCGCCGCAGAGATGATTTCGGGTTTTGCGAAATCTGATCGCCCATTTTTTCTGAGTCTGCATTTCAGCGCGCCGCACTGGCCTTGGACTGGTCCCGACGATGAAGCTGAATCCCGGCGCCTGGCGGAAACCGGCAATCCGGCGGCGCTGCTCCATTGGGACGGCGGCGACCTTGAAACCTATGGCGCCATCGTCAAGAGAATGGACTTTCAGGTTGGGCGGGTCCTGAAAGCGTTGAGCGACGCCGGCCTGGAAGACAAAACCATTGTGGTTTTCACGAGCGACAATGGCGGCGAGCGATTTTCCGACACATGGCCATTTTCCGGCAAAAAAACGCACCTTCTTGAAGGCGGCGTCAGGGTGCCTTCCATTGTCAGATGGCCGCAAAGACTGAAAGCTGGCGCCGTCAGCAATGACATGGTCATCTCAATGGACTGGGCGCCGACGCTTCTGCATGCATGCGGCGCACAAATGCATCCTGATTATCCAGCGGACGGCCTCGACATCTTCGCGCTTGCCGGCGAGCAGCGCTTGCAGGAACGAACTCTGTTTTGGCGCTACAAGAATCTCAGTCAGGAAGCATGCCGCTCCGGGCGCTGGAAATATCTGAAAATTCTTGACAACAGGTTTTTGTTCAACGTCGTTGACGACCCCCTGGAACGGGCGAATCTGAAGGAGCGCAATCCGGACATATTCGAACGCCTTACGCGTGAATATGATGCTTGGAATGCGACGATGCTTCCTGTTGATGCGCTTTCCTATTCTCATGGTTTTGTTGGAAGCGAGATGGCCGATCACTTCGGACTGAAACGAAATCCGGAGGATATGCCGCGACCGCCCGCGAAGCCGGAATGATGGAATTAAAATTTTTCCATCGAGGAGCGTTCCATGATGAATATTGAAACAACGCGCGGGAGCGCGCCTCAGGTCGACATTGATCCCTTCGCGAGGGAGTTTCTTCTCGATCCCTACAGCCATCATGAAGGACTGCGCGATCCGGGGCCGGTTGTCTGGCTCACGCAATATGAAATCTACGCAATGGCGAGGTTTGAGGAAGTCAGGTCGGCTCTTCTTGACCACGAAACTTTCCTCTCCGGCCGCGGCGTCGGCCTTGCCGACTTCGCCAAGGAGAAACCCTGGCGTCCGCCGTCTTTACTGCTGGAGGCCGACCCTCCGCTGCACGAGCGGACGCGGGCGATCATGCAATCGGTTGTCTCTCCTGCGTCTTTGAAAACGCTCGAACCTGTTTGGCGATCGCGAGCGGAAAGCCTTGCCGACGAACTCGTCAAGCAGGGCGAATTCAATGCGGTCTCGGACCTTTCCGAAGTCTTTCCGATGTTGGTTTTTCCTGACGCGGTTGGCCTGATGGAGGAGGGCAGGGACAACCTGCTTGTTTATGCGGCGACGGTATTCAACGCATTCGGCCCGCAAAACGAAATTCTGGAGGAGAGCCTCGCCGCGGCGCGCGATGCCGCCGCATGGGTCGCCAATGCCTGCAAGCGCGAAAATTTGAGCATGGGCGGCTGGGGCATGGCGGTCTATGAAGCCGCAGATAAGGGGGCATGTTCGCAAGAAGAGGCCGAACGGCTTGTTCGATCTCTTCTCTCCGCCGGCGTCGATACAACCGTGAACGGGATTGCAACGACCATCTATGCGCTGACCCAGTTTCCGGAGCAATGGAAGCGACTGCGCGACAACCCTCGTCTTGTGCGCAGGGCGGTTGAGGAAAGCCTGAGGTGGGATTCGACGGTCCAGACGTTTTTCCGCACGACATCGCGCGACGTGACGATCGGCGGCGCGCTTATCCCGGAACAATCAAAGGTTCTTTTATTTCTGGGAGCCGCGAACCGTGATCCCCGGAAATGGGATCGCCCTGACATATTCGATATTTCCCGGCCCACCAGCGGGCATGTCGGTTTTGGCGCCGGGATCCATCAATGTCTGGGGCAAATGATTGCGCGGCTTGAGAGCCAGCTGATCCTGACGGCGCTCGTCGACAGATGCGAGACAATCACCGCTGCAGGCCCGGTTCGTCGCCGAGCCAACAATACGTTACATGCGATCGAATCGCTTCCAGTGACGGTTTCGCCGTCGTCTTAACGGCGCCAACGATTGAACGACGCCGCGTTGAGATAGTGAGTTGGCTGCACCAGTTTGCCGCAAGCGATAGGATGAGCAGGGGATGAAGGCCTGGTAAGCGAACGGCCGAAAAACCTTGAGATGAAGAACGCCTCGATGTCGTTCTCAGTAAGACGCTGCTTTTGCTTATGGTTTGAGGTTTGTGGTTGGCATGGATTACGGCCTTGCAAGGCTGAAACTCCAAAAATAGGTGAGTGCACGGATATGCCTGCAGGTTAGACCGACCGTAATCTGGGCAACTACACTGGCAAGTGTTGGGGGGCTGCGACGTGTGTAGATTTTTTGCCGATTGTTCAAACAAAATGAACTGGAGGGCGCGCCATTCTTTCTGGGCCAGTGTAGTCGCTTTCGCGTTGCTTAACGCAGGTTGCGGCAATGGCGAGGTGGATACGGTATCGCCTTCGAAGTCCGAAGTTTCAAAAGACATCGGGTCAAGCGTTGTTGATGGCGTTGCCGTTGATGGCGAACTCTATGCGGCGGTCAATGGAGAAAGGCGCAAATGGTACGTCACACATATCGTGCGTGACGGCGACAGGCAGAGTGGCAGTTTCTGGCGGCCGATGTCATTGAAAGACACGGTGCAAGTGACGCTGTTCGGGCTACCGGAAAAGAAGGCGCGGCCGACCGGCAAAGGCGATGTGATGATCGCGCTGATCATAAAATACGAAAACGACGCTCCGCGCGTTATTAGCAATGAATTCACCTACTTTGCAGATGGATATACAAAGACATGGACCTCCGAACATGGCGGCGAGGGGGCTGTAATGCTTAATCGTTATATCCCTGATGGCGAGTATCTAGACCTTGGCGGGGGTTTCTCCGCCGTTGTCGAGCTGCCGGATCTAGGCAACGCGGCGACCGAAACGGAAATGCCGCGGCGGTTTGAAATAAGCGACGGGTCTTTCGCTGTACGAATTCGTCAATTCCAAAAATAAGCCGTCCGGAGGTGGTCCCCTCTCACGGCTTCCCATCAGCTATTGTCATGAGAAGTGAAGCGCATGAACAAACTTGGATTATACACCGCAGCGGCTCTGGTTTTCACATATGCGCCTGCTGTGGCGCAATCGCCATTGGTTCACCTGCAGTTTGACGGCTCGACGGCAAATAGCGGCAGCGCCGGCGCGGCGGAGCTGATTGTCCCATCCGGCGCGGATCAGCCGAAATATATAGATGGCAAAGCTGGCCAGGCGCTTTCCTTCGGCAAGGGCGGCGCTGTCGCGATCCCATATTATTTCAATCAGGGAGAGCGACCGCAGGCCACTGTTACCATGTGGATTAAGCTTGACCAGGACAGCCCCTATGAGCGGGAACTGCTCTCGCTCGGACCGGGCAACGGCCTCCTCTTTCGCGTGACCGGCCAGCGCAAGGTCAATATGCGCAGTTTCAAGGAAGCCACGCATGATAAATCATTTTCTGTTGGCGAATGGGTTTTCATCGCCGGCGCGGTTGACAATATGGCGGGAACTATTCGCCTTTATCAGAATAATGAGGCTTTTGAGGCGACAGGGCTCGACATCCGAAAGCCTAATTCTCTGGCTGTAAAAGCGCCGGGAGAAGATGAAGCGAAACATCGCATCTTTATTGCAGCCGATGACTTCAACAGCGCTGGAAGAGAGGTGAAGCACATCGCGCTTGACGATGTTCGGCTTTATGATAGCGCGCTCAGCGCTGCGCAGATCGCCGCCATCCGCAATGCGGGGCCGTCCGCAGTGGCGCAAGCGCCGGAAGCGGAAATCGGCGAGACAGAGAAAAACTCGCCAACTGTTGTCGCCGAGATTCCTCAGGATGTGACAAGGCCGTTGCCTGATGCGACGCTGCCGGAAACATTGCCGGAAAATGAAGGCGATGAAAGTGTTGAAACGACGCGCCCGGCTTATCCTGAAATCGCCAAGCTTCCAGATGACGGGCCGGCGATTTCGACAGAGCTCCCCCCAGCAGAGGAGAGCGACGGGGGTGACGCTGCTGGCGGCTTTGCTGGCGTTAGCGACATGACTGGCGCTGAGACGAGCGGCATTAAAGGCGGGCCGATAGACCTCTCAAAACAGCCGCAGGATGAGAAAACGGAAAGCGCGTCCACGGCAGAAGCCGAAGCTGAACAATCAAATCAGCCCAAAGACGGTTATTTTGTTCCCGTCGGCACGTTGCACTGGTCAGGCAGGAGCGGAAAAACCGGCGACATAGAAAAAACCATCGATCTGGTCGGACAGGGCGTCTTTATCAATAAGATTAGATGGGATGAAAATTCCAACCGCCCCTGCAAGATAGAAATTTCCGGCAGCAAAATCTCTACTATGTATGTATCCATTCCATCTGACGCCGTTAAGGCGGTTGCTGATTTTGGATGTTCCGGAGCCGGCCCCGGCGTCTTTTCGAATTCGTCAAGAACGGTTTCCGTGAATGCCGCTAACCCTCTGATGAGTGTGCGGGTCTGCAACAACAACTCCGGCAATGGCCGCATGAAAGGCCTGTCCATAAGAGGCCTTCACATCAACCCTGCTGATAGTGACGCTCTGTCCGCGCCGATCCGCGACACCGAAGAACTGGCGAATTGCGCTGACTGGGATGATACGAAAAGCTGTCCCGCTGGAATGCGCGCTTCAGGCCTGACCGTGATCGCCAGGGATGTCGTCGGGGAAAATCGCGCTGCAATTACAGGACTAAAGCTTATTTGTCGCGAAGTCGGCATCCGATAAGCGCAGGAATGTTTCCATCAACGAAAATTGAGACGTCCGCTTTGAACATCTGGGCGTTAGCATGCGGCATGCGCGCGACGATTGACGGCTTGGTTCTGCTTCAAGCGTCCCGTTTCAAGGAGAATATGACGTGAAGATAAAAGACATCACAGCAATGCTGACGGGCGCCGCTCTTCTAGGGCTGACGTCAGGCGCATTCGCTGAAGACTGGAATGATAAGGTTGTAGAAGACGCTTTAGCCAAATCCGGAGAAGCTGATAAACCTTTCTCCGGCGATAGCGTCGCCGCTCGCCTTTATCAGGAAATGCTGGTTGAATCGGAGCGCACCCAGCGCAGTGGCGTGCGGATCATGGAGCAGACAAAGCTCTTCAAGCATCTTGGACAGCTTCCTCAGGGCGCGTCCCCGAAAGTATATCTTGCGGCTGTTGATCTCCAGACGCCTGACGGCAAAACCTATACTGAAATGGTGCCGCTTTCGCCTGAAGAGGTGGAGAGACTGAAAATGGAAGCGGCGGGAACGGCGCCTGACGAGGTCGCCGCCGCCCTTGACGGGATGTCGAAAGGCATGGTCCTGCTCGGCGAAAGTTTGCGCGCCAGCATAGCGGATTCCAAATATAGCGGCAGTCTGTCTAAGAAAAGCAGCTTCGCCTGGTTTGGAACCGGTTATGGCGGAGGGTTCGATCAAAAATGCGCCGCCTATCTCGATGCTGTTGACCAGGCGCGGGTCAACGAGAAAGCGCGAGGGCAAGGCGACAAATTCAACGATCGCATCACGCAGCAGTCGGTCGGGATCGTGCCTGAAGTAAACGAGGAAACCGGCGTAGCGACATACAAGATCGATCCGTCGGCGATGATGTTGTCGCCGTCATGCGTGCTCGCCGTCGCCGCCGCCGGCATGCGCGAGCCGGGTGATTCTTATAAAGACGTCCGGAACCGGGCCATCGAACAGTTCAACAAAGATGTGAAAGTGCTGGGGCGCGAAACCATCGAGGGGTATCAGACCGACCGTATTTCTATCGATGGCTTGTCTTTCAAGCAGACCGCTGATGACGGATCGGAAGTCATGATCGAACGCCTCGATGTCTGGCTTGATCCCAAATTTCACAAGCGCCGTAAAATGCGCATGGAGGGGGTGATAAAGCAGGATGGCGAGATCCGCGAAATCTTTATAGAGCGTGAGAACCGGGATTATCGCCGGGTTGGGTCGTCTGTCATGTATGAGCCTTACATGGAAATCGTCAAAGTCGGCGGCGTCATGGATGAAAAACAGAAAAAGGAGCTCGCCAAGGCGCAAAAGCAACTTGAAGAACTGGACAAAAAACTCGCGAGCATGCCTGCGAGCCAGCGCGCGATGATGGAGAATATGGTAGGTCCGCAAATCGAACAGCTGCGCAATATGACGGAATCGGGCGCTGTCACGATGGAGATCGTCACCAGCAAGATCGAGATCAATCCTGATCTTGGCGATGACGGCGCGTTTTATGCATTCTTCGGGGGCGGCGCTGGCAAGCTCCCGACGGGAGAAAACAACACCGCCGTCATTCAGGCGATTCAGTTGAATCTTGCAAAGCTCGGCTATGCGCCCGGTTCGGCGACGGGGCAAATGACCGATGCGACCCGAACGGCGATCTCAACATATCAGGCTGATAGGGGTTTGGCGGTTATCGGCGAACCATCACCAGAATTGGCGCAAGCGCTTCAGGCGGATGTAAACGCACAATAAGTGCGAGTGACAAATAAACCTGGCTGGCAAAGCCGCAGAATTAGCCCTTGAACTCGACTGGATATATGTATGACTGATGTGAAATTTATTGTCGCAATAGGCCTGTCGTTAATAGTTAGCGCCTGCGGCGGCAAAGGTGAAACTGCCGCAGAGACTGCTTCAGAAACGGTAACGCCTTCCGTTGTTGCAGAAGCCTATAAGGATAACGGCAAGGGGTTTTTAACCGATGCGCCTGATCCCTGTAATGTTCTTACACGCGCACGGGCGACCGAGGTTCTTGGCCTGCCTTTACACCCTAAGGTCAAGCTGCACCGTGCAGAGGGTCTCGCGGGGGGCGTGTGTTCATGGGATGCAATGACTGGCGGCGCTTCGGTTGATCTGCATCTCAATTTCTATCCCAGAATGAGCTTCGATGCGCAGACGATGTCGGCGGAAGATCTTCGCGAGCGGGCTTCGAAATATCAGGGATTTCCATTGGAAGCGATTGAGATCGTGGACGGGCCGGGCAAGGTCAACTTGATGGTTAGGCAAGACGGTATGTCGATGATGTTGATTTATACCGGATATGGAGAGCGCGCGATGGGCGGCGTGACGCGCATGAGCGAGGCCGGCGTCATGGCGACGATCAATGAGCACAAGCCAGATTCAAAGTATCGCGACGAACAGGTGCAAGCGCTTGCGGCCGACCTTTACACTTCGCTCGAAGGTTTTCTTGAAACCCGGTAGAGCCAGGTTTGCGCTTCGACGGGCCAGTCCCTGGCGCAGAGCGGCGCGCTCGGCCTTCGCCCCAACCCAATGGATGTGGGTTAACTTGAGCGGCATTTTCTGAAAAATGGGGGAGGGCATCGCGTAAATTAAGTGCGCCCTCCCATGTCCCGCGCCCTGCGCGCGCCTACCTTGCCGCCGGTTTGGTTTGTATGGGGAAGGGCTCAATGTCCCATAAGTTGCGTTTTTTCAAGTTTCTCGCTGCGCCTTGCGCGATGGCGGCTTCACAATGCGTTTTGGGCGTGGCGGCGACCGCCCATGCGGCGGCGCTGACTATCGGCGCATCGGTTTCATTGGACGCAAATGTGCGGATTAATAATGGCGCCGTTCGTGACGACATCACTATCCCTATTGGCGTTACAACGGCGCTCTCCGGCTCAGCAGTTAGCGCGGTTGACGATGTGGCCGCTACACACAGCGATGGCTCTTACGTTCAGGTAGGAAACCAATTCACCGATCCGCCGACGCCATTCATCGCCACGGAAGTTGATGAGACCACACAGCCGGATGGAGATAACGCGCGCGGCCTTTACTATGTTGAAGCGACGGTAACGCCTGACAATGATGGCAGACCAGTGTTGTTGGAGCGAACACTGACAGGCACGGCGACACTCGATTTTATCGATATTGCGACCGCAGCAAGCGCGTCAAGCGATTTTGAAATTGGCAGAGATCTGGTGTTGACGAATACGAGCGATACAACAGCTTATGCTTTTGAGATCGCTACCGGCTTTGACATGAGCCTTGCTGCATCAGCGGACGATTTTGGCTCTCAGTCACTCGCCGAAGCTGTGTTTAGCCTTTCTTTTATCACAAGCGGATATGTGGCCATCGACTATCTGGGATCGTCTGGTGACTCTCCCACTCTTGACGACGCTGATGCTGGCGTTTCCGTTGCGAACAATTGCATCGTGGGCGACGCCAACTACAACGCGCTATTTGAAGGCGTCAATTGCCAGGCGAGCGTCTCTGCAACAGGGACCGGGGCGCCGACAGAAGCCTCGCTTGAGACTGTCAGGCAGTTTTTATTCGGTGTGATACTGGCTCCCGGATCGTCCCTGCGACTGAGTTTTTTCCAGTCGCAGCAAACGATGACAAGCTACATCGACCCTTCGGTTTCGGAGGTTCCAATCCCGGCTTCCGCCTTGTTGTTTCTGGGCGGCCTTGGTTTCCTTGCCCGCAGTCAGCGCAAGGCGAAGCCTTTATTCCCGTGAGTTGCTCTCAACTCATGATTTGGATTTTCAAATAAGCAGGGGGCTTATGACACCGCACAGCATTTTTTCAAAAGCGTTCTCCATTGTTGTCGCAATTGGCGTTGCAACCTCGCAGGCGAACGCAGACATACATCGTGGCTGTTCAGGAGGCATCTATTCAGCCTCCGTCGCCTGGGTCAACAAGAAAGGCGACCACATAAAATTTGGCAACGCATCGGCGCCGCCTGCCGAACTGGTGGTCCAACTTGAAGGGCGTGGCTTTTGTGAAGGGCGCGCGCAAGCCGATGAGTGCAGAAAAGACGCCAAGAATGCGATCGTGGCGTGTGGCCGCTGGATTTGGGAGCATCGTTGGAGCTCGACGATGGCGGAGCGTATTGGGGGATGCGTCACCGCATTCAGCGGCTCACGCGCGCAAAGTAAGATCAACGAATGGGCGCGTTCCGACCAGCCTGACGTCAATCTCTATGGCGACATTAAACGCTCTATCGAATATAATTCCTGCTGTGTGCAGCGGCCTCATGCGCAAGATGTATGGAGCAGTGTCAGGCTCAATGTCACTTCGACGAACTCTTCGTCCTGGAACCCGCAAATTAGCTGTGCATATTCAACGGAGTTTTCTACGGATTATCACTCCGACTGCACGGCGCTTCGCGCAGAAGGGCTGTGCGGGGCTGCAAAAACTCCGTCACGGCGAACCAACGGCTAACGCTCAAGGCGCTTACCGTCCTAAGATCCATGGTTCATTCTGAACGCGCAGAAGGACATCAATCCGGTTTGATGCATTGAGCTTGGAAAAGATGGACGAGATATGATGTTCGATGGTTCGCTTTGAGCGCGAGAGCTGATCGGCGATTTCCTGATTATTGGCGCCGTCTACGATCATTGCGAGGATTTCTTGCTCTTTTTTCGTGAGTCCGAGTGGGTGGGAACGGGCAGCGTTATATGGGCCGCGTTGGGTCTTGAAGTGTTTTGCGTCGAAACCGGCGTTAAGCGCGGCGGTCCGGGTCTTCATCATCAGAGGTGCGGCTTGTATTTTTTTTGATAGCGCAAATCCGTCTATCAGGCTTTCTTCCGTCTTTCCCTCACTCAACATGGCGGCGGCGAGATATGGGGCTCCTAAATCGAGGAACATCGTCGAAGCCTCGGGCGCATTGCCCTCAAAGTAAGTTGCATAAGGAGCCGGCAATGTTTGTTCTGATGCTCGTGGGATGGCGCATCCACACTTTGAACTCCAAAACAGGAACTCACCGTATAACCATTCGCTTACCGTCGCCGCAAAGTCTGGCGCCATTGCATCAATATGTGCCGCAGCGTCGTCGTAGCGGTTATTCAGCCAGGCCTGTTCGATGTAAGCGATGCGGAGCGGCGCTATATATTGGATTTCATCGGTTTGAAGTGCGCGTTCAAACGCTTCATCAAGCGAGTGTTGTGCATTGTCGTCTCCGATACGAAGTTGCGCTTTTGCAAGAACGATTTGCGCAGGCAAACGCATCAGCAGCGTTTGATCTTTTCGGGAAAGAACGCTTTCGGCGATCGACACTGCCTCCTCAAAGCGCCCCTCTTCCAGGCGTAGCTGAGCGAGGCGCCCTACAAGATAGAATGTCCATGAGTCTAAATCGTGTTTTGTGTCAAAAGCGATACCTTCATTCAAGACGCGCTCAGCCAGCTCGAACTCCATGAACTCGACTGCGTATTCTGCGAGATTTGTGTATACGCGGGCAGCGTCTTCGTGGAGGTCATGGGCTTTGGCGAGAGAAAGGCTTCTCTCAAGATCATCAAGACCTCTTCGGTCGCCCAGGAATATTTTTGCGGTTCCGATATTGTTAAGAGCGTGGGCTTGTATATCAGGGCCATCGATATTGCTGGCGGCTTCCAGCGCCTTCTGTCCCCATAAAATAGCATCATTCATTCGGCCGTTGAGCATATGTATCTGTGAACGCAAGCTTAGCGCCAGCGCCTTTTCACGAGACGGCGATCCGTCTTCCAGAATGCGTACGGCTTCGTCAGCATAGCGGTTCGCTTGTACGGCTTCTCCCTGATACCACAGCAGCCGGGAAAGCCAGCGCAGATTGTCGCCCACTTTCTCCGTGCGGCCTAGTGCGCGCCAAAGTGTAATTGCATGACGGCGCGCTTCAATGACATCTTCATCAATACGAAGAGAAAGACCCGCCTCGTAAGCCCATTTTTCATATAGAAAGGCGGCTTGCTCTGGCTCCGCGTCATCAACAAATTTCAGTGCAGTCGCCAGGTGTGCCGCCGCCTCGCGATGGGATCCCGCTGTGGCCGCCTGATCCGCCGCCGCTGGTGCGTATTTCAGTACAGCCTTTGCGTCCCCTGCGCCTTCAGCGTGATGCACAATTTGTGAAGCAAATTTTTTCTCAGGCTCTTTTACAAGTTGGCTTAACAATGCTTCATGAAGCCTGCGCAACTTGCCGGAGGAAAGGCGAGAAAGGGTGGCAAGCCTTGCAAGTTCATGGCGAAATCGCAATGCGCCATCTGCATCAAGCTTTAAAATATTTTTGCTGAGACACGCCATCGCCAGATTTCCTGCATCCGGCATGCAATGTTCGACTATTTCCAAGTCTACTGTCCCTGGAATGATGCTAACGAATTCAACAAATTCGCGCTCCGCTTCCTTTAGGCGATTTAGTCGAGCATTTACAGTTTCCTTGATGGAAATAGGAACGCTGCGCATGTCCTCTGACGGAAACGCCAATAATTCTGAAAGAAAAAACGGGTTTCCGCCTGTAACTTTCATCAAATGGTTGATGTCATAGACGGCCGATGTGTTTAGCGTTTCAACTGCCGACTGCGAAAGCGGCGAGATTTTGATACGGGTAATATGACGTGACTGAAGATCACCGAATACGGTTTGAACAGGGTGGGTATGGTCGACCTCATCATCCCGAAAAGATGCGATCAAGACCGTGTTCAACACTGGTATGCGTCGGGCGATATATTTGACAAAATCCAATGTGGCGTAATCCGCCCAGTGAATATCCTCAATGACGAGAATTTGTGGGACTGGCTTACTGAGTTCTGAAAGCAGTGCTGGGAAAAGCGCCGCTGAATTCGCCCCGCTTTCGGCTAGTGCGCGGGTTTTTTCACAAAGGGCAATAGCAATATCATAGATTGGGCCTAGTGTTTGGGGGGTGTACAAGGCGTCACACATTCCCCAACAAATTCTGGCTTCTCCATGTTTGTCGGCGAACTCTCGCAAGAGGGATGTTTTACCCACGCCTGCTTCGCCGGACACCAAAACTACAGACCCGCGTCCGTTTTTCGCTTTGTCAAGGCAATGTTGTAAGGTGGTTAGCTCATTGTCGCGTTCGAGCAGCATGATTGGGCACCTTAACTTGGTCAAGATAAGCGTATTTAGGCGCGGAGCCTAACAATGTGTATCCACGAAGCAAGGTTTTGGGAGGACGGCGTTTGTGAGTGAAAAAAAAACGGGAGTGATTACCGCTAAATCCGGGTGTGCGCCTTCAGTGCACTTTATCTGGCTTGGCGCTGGTATAACATAGCTCAAGCATCTCAAATATCAATTGTACAGTGCTTTGGAATATAAGTACTGGAAATAATGATTTCAATTTTCATACCGTAGAGCCAGCGGTTCGATTTCAACCGCGCCTACTGTTAAGTCGATTGATGCTGCATTTTGCCTGCATCAGGCGAGGGCGTCTCGCCATCACCTGATGCTATGTTCTTCTGCTCTTGTTAAAACCAAAGGCTTAGACTCCAGCGGCCTCCGGCAGGAAGTTGCAGAAGCGTTCCACATCTTCCAGTTTGCCCATGGAAACGCGGGTCCAGTCCGTGTAATCCATATACTGCCCACGGACGATGATTTTTTCATTCTCCATAACTTTCTGCACTTCGTTCGCCGGCTTTCCGGATTTGAAGTAAACAAAGTTGGTTTGTGATGGCAGCGTTTCCATGCCGAGTGAGGCTGTTTTATCCATTATCGTTTGCCGGGCTTCGATAATTTTCGATTTTGAAAAGTCCAGAAATGCGTGGTCATTATAAGCGCCGATGGCGGCGGCGAGGCCGGTGCCGGCGATCCAGGACATCGCCGTCCCCCGGATTTTTTCGGCGGTTTCTTCCGAAGAAATCGTATAGCCGACGCGCAGGCCCGCCATGCCATAAATCTTGGAGAAAGTGCGGGAGACGATCACATCGTCGCCCTTTTTGATTAGATCGATACAGGTGTTGCCGTCCGGATCGTCGGCGAGCTCCATATAGGCTTCGTCAACCAGCACGGTGGTTTTCGCAGCCATGCGCTTGACCGCGGCTTTGAAGGTTTTCGAATCAGAGACAAGGCCGGTGGGATTGTTCGGATTGCAAAGCTGGACCAGTCCCGTGCCTCCAGTGACCGCCGCTTCGATGCCGGCGAGATCCACCCCCATATCCTCGGTAAGCGGAACGCGCTGGATTTCTGCCATGCCGAGGCGGGCGGCGTAAAGCGCGGTCGTGTCCCAGAAGAGACGCGGTGCCACGATCGGACCTTTCGGTCCGTAAAGCACGGCGATGGCGGAAAGCGCCTCGCCTGAGCCGGTCGTGATGACGATTTGTTTGGGATCGACGCCATGGCGTTCGGCGATCATCTCCGCAAGGGTGATGTTGGCTTGTCCGGGATAATACGCACCTTTCTTGCCGGCATATTCCACCATGCGAAGCGCAGACTCTGAGGGACCATAAGGGTTTTCGTTGCGGGCCAGCAGCGCAATGCCGTCATCTGGTCCAAGCAGCGCATGGTCAAGATGCAGCGCCTCGGGTGGAAATGCTTCTTCCTTTTTCGCCGCGACCGCACGGGTGGCGCCCGCCAGCGTCGCGCCGGCGGCGCCGGTTAGAATAAGGCGTCTTGAAAGTTCTATCGACATGAATGGAAACTCCTTTGATCTTGGAAGATGGGTGACTTGGCTGTGTGAACGCGCCGCATACGATAGACGGAAAGGGCAATTCTGTTGGGAGGCTGGCGCCTGTCGCCATAAACCGCCGACATGGGCTGGTTTGCGGTTTCACCATTTGGCTGTGATGGGGCCGGGCTGTGATAGCTTACAAAAGAGGGGCGATGTGATGCGCAGAAGGCGGGCCCATTTCCGAATGTAGGCGTCAAATTGCGTCCCCTGTATTGATGCAGGGTTTGCACCCTGGCAAGCGCCTGCGCCCCGCAACCGGCAAACGCCTGCAAGTTTGTGTTTCCTGCCCTGTTTTTTTGATTTCCTTAAATCTTATCGCAACTCCGCAAAAAATGCATCTTCTTTATGAAAATTTTTGGAGTCGGAAATTCTCCTTCGGAAGGCGCTCCGTATAAAGAGGGTATGTTGCGGGGTTTAGAGCCGCGCTGGATTCGTTCAGGCGATAAATGTCGAAGTCGTGAGCCAAGACTGCCTCGTCTTTAGATGATCCCGCTAATTATTTATCCGGTAGGGGCGTGCGGCGCCCGGGCATGTTCACGAATCGATTTGCGCCGGTGCCTGATCTTGGCGCTGATGCGGCGCGGCCTGATTCTGAAGCGCTGGACTCGCGGGGGCGTAATATCATCAGGAGTTGCATGATAAGTGCGCGGGTTTGGAGTATATAATTTAATCCGCACCCTGAAAGCAGTTGTCGCGACAGATCGCCGTCGTAGATTCGAACAAACTTGAAACTTATAAATTCCTGCGCTACGACTTTGTAAGCGGTCTTCCTTTTTAAAAAATAAGCACCGCAATCTCTGGGATGGAAATGTCTTCAAGCTGGCGCGCGATTGTGTGGCGCTGGGCTGCGTTCTTTTGGCTCATCGCAACAACAGGCTGGTTGTTTCGGCGCCAGTGTTGCGGCCGCACATTGCTGGGAGGTCAGGGAAGCGGAGTTCTCTTTGGCTGTGATGCCGGTGAAGATGATGGCTCGATTGCGAAGCAGGTGAGTGGAAGGAAAAATAATGGCCGGGCTCGATTGGGCTGAATTTTTACCGACCCTTCTGGCGATGTTGGCGGCAGGTCTGTTTGCGGGTTTTGCGGCCGGCATTTTTGGAATTGGCGGCGGGTTTGTTGTCGTTCCGGCTCTTTATGCGATCTTCACCTTGATGGGCGGCGATCCGTCTGTGACGACCCATGTGGCGATTGGCACCTCGCTCGGGACAATTATCGTCACCTCCTTGCGGTCGGTCCAGGCTCATGCGCGACGCGGCGCTGTCGATTTTGAGGTTTTAAAGACCTGGGCCCCGTGGATTGTTCTTGGCGTTCTTCTGGGGCTCGTCTTGGCGAAATCCATTGATGGCCAATCGCTGACCCTGGTCTTTGCAATCGGCGTCTTCATCATGGGTCTTTATATGATGTTCGGCCGTGCAGGCGCGCTGAAAGTCGCCGACACGATGCCGACTGGCTGGCTGCGGGCAGTGCTGGCGACTTTTGTCGGATCTTTCGCCTCACTGATGGGCATCGGCGGCGGCACGTTCGCCATTCTCGTAATGACGCTTTTTGGCAAGCCGATTCACAGTGCGATTGCGACTGCGGCCGGGTTCGGCTTTATCATCGCCGTGCCGGGAGCGATCGGTTTCGCCATTATCGGTCAAGGCGTCGAGGGGCTGCCGCCCGGTTCGATTGGTTACATCAATGTGATTGGCCTGCTGACCATAACGGCGATGACCGCGTTGACCGCGCCGGCGGGGGCCTATGTGGCGCACAAGATGAATCCCGCCCTCTTAAAACGCGTCTTCGCCACCTATCTTTTGTTTACAACGGGCGTGATGTTTTTTGACGCCTATCAAGCGCGGATCGAGCCGGAGCCGGGGACGCCGTATTTCGCGGAGGCGGCGACGCTGGAGCATTTCGATAGCGCGGTTTCAGAACGAGAATATCAGGCTCTCTCGGGCGCGCCGCCCGAGGAAGGGTTGTCTTATTACGAAGCGACACGCGGTTCTGATGGCGGGGGCGCATCAGAATAGGGCTGGCCGATATGGTGAGAAGAAAACAATGAGGGGCTGAAGAATGGGGCTGGCTAAGCAAGGCGCCGCGACGCCTACACGACGGAATTTCGTGCGAGCGACTGCGCTGGCGGCTTTGTCGCCTGCTCTTGCTCCCGCGATGGCGCAAGGGGCGCCGGCGCCGAAATCGACCCCGGCCAAGGCGGCTCACGCTCTAGGGCCCGGTTTTGGTCCCGCGCCTGGGGTGGCGCTCCTTTCCCGAAATGAAAACCCATACGGCCCGAGCGAAAAAGCGATCGCAGCAGGCTGTGCGGCGACCGAACAGGGCGCTTATTACGCGGACAGATCACTCTTATATCTTGTGGATATGATTGCGGAACGAAATCGCATTCCGCGTGAGTTTATCAGCGTCAGCGCAGGCTCCGGTGAGGGGTTATGCGCGGCAGCGCAATCATGGACGCGCGATGGCGGCAAAATCGCAGCGCCGGCTCTGTTCTGGGATACAACTGTCAGATATGCCGAGCGGCAGGGCGCGAAAATCGTCACGGCGCCGATGAAAGATGATCTAGGCGTTGATCTTGATGCTCTGGAGTCGATTGTCGATGACGACATCAGTCTGGTGCACATCACCAACCCCAACAATCCCACAGGCATGCTTCTTGACCCGGCCGAACTGCGCGCCTTTATATTACGCGTTGAGAAACGTGCGACGGTGTTGGTCGATGAAGCATATAATGAATTGACGGATATTCCCGAAGCGGCGTCCATGATCAATCTGGTGCGCGACGGGAAGAACGTGATCGTCTCGCGCACTTTTTCCAAAATCTACGGCATGGCGGGATTGCGTGTCGGTTATTTGATGGCGCGCGCTGATATTACGGCGCGCATCCGCAGCAACATCATGTCCTGGATTAGCGGGCCGGGCCTCGCCGCAGCTATCGCCAGCTATGACGATGACGAATTTCTGGCCGAATCGAGAGCGAGAATTATCGAAGGGCGGGACATGGTCGTCGTCGCCGCGCAGTCTCATGGCCTTGATTGCCTTCCCTCGCAAACAAATTTTGCTTTCATCAATGTCAAAGGCGACGCTGATGTGTTTCGGGACAGAATGGCGCGTGAGCGCATTTTTATTCGCGGCGCCTATCAGGGCTTGCCGAACTGGTCGCGCGTTTCGATGGGGCGAATAGAAGATTTATCGCGGTATGTGTCAGCACTGCCAAAGGCTATAGCTGTTAAATAGATCAGATTGCGGCGCTTGCCGCATCATGCATGTGTTTGGCATTTTCGCCTAATATATGGGTGATATAAAGCGCGTCAACGCTGAATGCTCTTTATACAGATATTGCTGTGCATTTTCTTGTTGCAGATGAATTACCTTACTGTGGCGATAAAATCTCACGAAGCGGCAATTTTAAAAAACGGTCAAAAAACTGTTGCAAAGAATATTGATTTGCTTTCACCTGAAAATACAGACGTGTGCTGATTAAAAAATTGGCGCCCGGCGAAATATTCTCTTCACATGCCTGGGTCTCCGGGTGTTCGCGGTGAATAGAAAAAGTTTCGGCTGAAGCGCAATCATAAGCGCTTGGTCGGTGGGAGGCGACGTCCGCGGTTTAACATCAACTCTGCGGGGGTTCGCATGAAAAAAACTCATAAACTCAATAAAACCCAGATTTTTGCGTCTGTATGCATGGCCGCGCTTTTCTGTGTTCAACCATCTTCAGCGCAAGGAGGAGACACGGATGATGAAGTCGTGGTCACCGGCGTGCGCGGCCTGCCAAGGTCGGTTCAGGATTCGGCGGTGCCGATCGATGTTTTCAGTGAGGGGGATCTTGAAGGAGTTTCCTACACCGACGTCAACGATGTATTATTGACGCTGGTGCCGTCTTACACCTTGAGCCGCCAGCCTATCAGCGATGGTTCATCCTTTATTCGCCCAGCCTCACTGCGTGGGCTTCCAACAGATAAGACGCTTGTGCTCGTCAACTCGAAACGCCGACATCGCGCGGCGCTGGTGTCAATCGGCGGCTCCGGCACCCAAGGGCCTGATGTAGCGACGATCCCGGCTATTGCGCTGAAAAGCGTTGAAGTCTTACGGGATGGCGCCGCCGCCCAATATGGCTCTGACGCAATCGCCGGGGTCATCAATTTCATCCTGAAAGATTCAGCAGACAGCATTACATTCACGGCGCAAACCGGCCAGTTTTATGAGGGCGACGGGTTTGAATATATTTTTGCCGGCAATGCGGGCTTCGGCCTCGGCGAAGACGGGTTCGTCAATATCTCGCTTGAGTATTCTCATTCCGATTCGACTGTGCGCGCGGAGCAATATTGTGAAAGCTGGTTCTGCGTTCCGACTGTTGCGGCGATGGATCCGACCTTTGCGGCCGGCGTCGAAGCGGCGTCTTTAGCGGACGGCGATATTGTGCAGCCCTGGGGGCGCCCGAATTCGGAAGCGTTCCGGTCTTTCGTCAATATGGGCTACACCTTCTCCGATGCTGTCGAGTTTTACGCCTTCGGTAATTTTTCCGACAGCACAGCCGACGGCAATTTCTTCTATCGCTATCCGGGCAACGGCACGATTGAAGACATTCGCCTTGAAGATGGATCGGTTTACAATTTTCTCGAAATTTTCCCGGGTGGCTTCACGCCGCAATTTCATGGCGACGTGACCGACTATTCTGGCGCGGGCGGTTTCCGCGGCGATCTCGGCGGCGGCTTCTCCTACGATGTTTCCGGCCGTGTGGGCGTCAACAAGATCGAATATTTCCTTGAGAATACGGTCAACCCGTCGCTTGGCCCCGACACGCCGACGGAATTTTATCCGGGCGATCTCATCAACAAAGAAGCGCAGTTCCAGGCGGATCTCGCGCAAGTGGTCGATCTTGATGCGCTTGCAGGGCCGCTGACGATTGGCTTCGGCGCAAGCTATATGAAGGAAAGCTATGAACTCATAGAGGGTGATCCGGCTTCTTATGCTAGCGGTCCGTTTGCATTGCCTGATCCGTTCGACTTTTGCGACGGTATGACAGGCCCGACAGCCGCGGGCATGAGTGTTGCTGGCCTTGACTGCACCGACCCCGATGATCCGGTGTTCACCGTTATTGGTGTCGGCTCCAATGGCTTCCCGGGTTACTCCCCGGAATTTTCCGGCAAGTATACGCGGAACAGTAAAGCGTTTTACCTCGATGTCAGCGCCGACATAACGGAGAGCTGGTTTCTGCAAGGCGCTGTACGCTATGAGAACTATTCCGACTTCGACAGCCAGTTAATCTATAAATTCGCCACGCGTTACGAGCTGGTGGATGGGTTGGCTGTTCGTGGTTCCTATGGCACAGGGTTCCGTGCGCCAACGCCGGGACAGCAAGGGACCACGAACGTTTCCACACGTCTGCCGAATGGTTTCCCTGTGGCGACGGGCCTTTTCCCGGCGTCTAGCCCGGTTGCGCAGGCGCTTGGCGCTTCCCCGCTTGAACCTGAAACATCGAAAAACATCGCCGCTGGGGTCACGGCGAGTTTCGCCGGGATCAATCTTTCGGTCGACTTTTACCGCATTGCTCTTGAGGACCGGGTGAACGCCATCTCGACACAGGACGTTTCGTCGGACCCGATGGCGGGTGCAGCCTATGACAACTATCTGGCTCTTGTAGGCGCGGGTGTTGCCGGCGCCGAATCGATCGGCGGCGTATTCTACTTCGCTAACGCGTTCGACACGGTGACCAAGGGCGTCGACTTTGTCGCCACTACTGATTTCGATCTTGGCGGCGCAGGAACGACCTCCCTGTCTCTTGCCGCAAACTATAATGAAACTGAGTTCGATGGGGACGTCGACGCTTTGTTTAATGCCGAAGACCAGTTTGATTTCGTCAATAGCGAGCCAAACTGGCGCGGCATCTTCACCGCAATCCATAATATTGGCGGGCTCACTGCACTGGGCCGGGTCAGCTATTATGGTCCGTATGAAAACGATAATGGTCCAATTCAGGAATTCGACGGGGAATTTCTGTTGGACCTTGAGCTAAGTTACACCTTCATGGACCACTACAAGCTGTCTGTCGGCGCTAGGAACATTCTGGATAACTATCCCGACCCGGGCATGATTGGCGAAACCTGCTGCGGCCGGATCTACCGTTCCGACTCGATCGTCGACTGGCAGGGCGGCTATTACTACGGCCGGGTTGAGGTCTCGTTCTAAGGCTATAAATCTGCTGACTTTAAGGAGGCGAAGCGGTAAAACCGCTTCGCCTTTTCTTTTGTGAAATATTCTCAAGCAAGAGAAGGAAAAATCCTGTGACCCTTCTATCCTGAGCTGTGCAGCCTTCGCCCTTGATGAGCGCCGATGATTTCTTGTCATGAATAACCCTAGGACGCCCAAGCGGCTTTAGGGTTAATTCTTTCTTGACCAATGCGGTTGCATTCTATGTGGCGTTAAAATTTTGTTGCGTTGCAGCAAGGCTATGCGCCCTTCGCACTTGTTGTAATTTTGTAACGCTTTCCTGCGGAGCGCAGTTGTCCTGCATAGTGTCGCTGGACGGCGCGTCGGTGGTGAGAGAAAAGGATTCAACGCCCGGGCATCATAAAAAGTACCGGGAAAAATGCCCCAACAGGGAGGGGCCAGATTAGGGGTTACAGGATGAAAATGAATTCCAATTTGAATGCATTTGCCGCGCGCCTGCTGACAGGCGTTGCGCTCGGCGCAGTCGCAGTAAGCGGCGCGGCGGCCCAGTCCGACGAGATCGTCGTTACGGCCACCAAGCGTCCGCAGACGCTGCAGGAAGTGCCGATCGCGGTTAGTGTCGTCGGTGCGGAGACAATTCAAAAAGCGCAGATCAACGATCTTATCGATTTGCAGACGGTCGTTCCGTCGCTGCGCGTCACCCAGCTTCAGAACTCGTCGCAGACCAACTTCACGATCCGTGGTTTTGGCAACGGCGCCAACAACCCCGGCATCGAAAGCTCGGTCGGCGTCTTTATCGACGGCGTTTACCGGTCGCGTTCCGCTGCTGCAATCCTTGACCTGCCCACCATGGAGCGCGTCGAAGTTCTGCGCGGCCCGCAGTCGACCCTGTTTGGTAAAAACGTGTCAGCAGGCGCCATTTCGATCACCACAAAACTGCCGACCTTCGACTGGAGCGGCAATGTTGAAGCGAGCTATGGCAATTACGACCAGATGCTTTTCAAAGGCACGCTGTCAGGACCGATTTCCGACAATGTCGCTTTCCGGGTTTCCGGCAGCGCCAACAAGCGTGACGGCTACTACACCAATATCGTAGACGGCACTGACCAGAATGAACGCAATCGCTGGGCGCTTCGCGGTCAGCTTCTGTGGGAAGCAAGCGACGCGCTCACCTTCCGCGTGATTGGCGACTACAACAAGATTGACGAGAACTGCTGCGGCGCCGTGACGATCTTGAACGGTCCCGCGACGCAAGTGCTCGCAGCGCCGCCGCCATTCGGGCTTGGCGAGGAAATCTCCGACGGCACCGATCCGTTCTCGCGCAACGTCGCTGTCGATACCGCAACCAACAACAAACTCACGGGTAAGGGTATTTCGCTGCAAGCCGATTGGGAACTTGGAGACGGCTTCGCTCAGCTGACTTCGATCACGGCCTATCGCGAACAGTCCGACAACGCCAATACAGACGTCGACTTCAGCGGCGCCGATCTCGCCCAGAACCCGCAGGATCGTAAATACGAAACCTTCACTCAGGAAATTCGTCTTTCGTCCGTCGGCGACAACCGCTTCGACTGGATGGTTGGCGCATTCTACTTCAATGAAGATGTGTTCCTTCAGCGTGACGTTATTTTTGGCGCACAAGAGCGCGCCAACATTGACTTCCTGATCTCTGGCGCCGGCGTGAGCCTGACCCAGGTTGAAGGCGTTTCGCAGTTGGCCCAGGCATTGACGACGGGTCCGGGCGCCTTGTTCCCGGAATTCCTGCCCATGGGCAGCGCTGGCGTTGACGCTTTAGCGTTTGGTTCGTCCTTTGCGCCAGGCACCGGCGTTGAAGGCACCTACAATATGGACAACGAGTCCTATTCTATCTTTGGTCAGGTCGATTTTGAACTGACCGACCGCCTGACGATTTCCGGTGGCATCGCCTATATTGACGACAGCAAAACCGCGACCGGCGTCAGCAATCTGACAGACGTATTCTCCAATTTCGATCTGACGAGTTTTGCGTCCACGGGCGGCTCCTTCGTCGCGGCGACGATCCTAGGTGGCGCGATCCCGGGCGCCTATGGCGGTCCTGTAGCCTTCGACCCTGCAAACCCGATTCCGTTTTTCACGGCGGCTGGCACATATGCAGCGTTCGATCCCATGGGCTTTGCAGCAGATCGGGCGACAGCGGTGGCGACGGCTCAAGGCGGCATCGCGCTTGATCCTACGCTGAACCCGCTGATTGGTCTGACAGGGTTATCGGCGGTTCAATTCTTTGCACCGCAGACCAACTTCCCGGATCCGACAAACCCGTTCGATACCGGCCGGCTCGATAGCAATGACATCGCCTGGACGGCGCGTATCGCTTATGACCTCACGGACAGCCTGAATGCGTATTTCACTTATGCAACAGGCTATAAGGCCGGCGCTTTCAACCTGTCTTCCGACTCACGCCCGCCTGTCGACGCTTCCGGGCTCGGACGTGTTGCATCCCCGGAAGATGTGCGTCTTCTGGAGCTTGGCCTGAAGGCCAATTTCGACGGCGGTTACGTCAACATCGCGCTTTTCGATCAGAAGATCGAAGGCTTCCAGTCTAACGTCTTTAATGGCGTCGGTTTTGACCTCGCAAATGCGGGTGAGCAGACATCGAGAGGGTTCGAAATTGAATCGCTTTACTCTCCCTGGAATCCGCTGACGCTGACTTTTGCGCTGACCTATCTTGACCCGGAATACAAGTCGTTCACAATGGCCGGTTGCACACCGTTTGATACGGTCAATTGCAGCATGGGCGAACGCTTCCGCGACCTGTCCGGCACTCGCGTGCCCGGTGTTCACGAAGTTAGCCTGTCGACTTCGGCGACTTATAACTTCAACGTGAACGACAATTGGGGCGGATATGCGCGCATCGAATATCTCTATGAGTCTGACGTTGCCCTCATTGAGAATATTCCGGCTAGCATTACTCGTGAAGTCAATGTGCTGAATGCCAGTATCGGCTTTGAAACCCAGGACGGTTTCGAGGTGATGGTCTGGGGCCGCAACCTTACCGATGACGAGTACTTCCTCCAGGGCTTCCCGACCGTCGCCCAGACAGGCAGTGTCTCCGGTTACACCAACGCGCCGCGTACATATGGCGTGACAGTGCGTAAGAGCTTCTAAAAGCCGGATGCGCCAGAGGGGCTGAAAAGAGGGGACTAGGAAAAGGGCGGCGGTTGCCGCCCTTTTTCTTTGCGGGTGTTTACGATGGAGCGCTCTATAAAATTACTCCTATTCCTTTGACGCGGTTTCAATCTCTTGTTCGCCAAAGTGATCGTCTGTCAGGGGAGAGACCCATGGCCTTTGCGAAAAAGCAGGAGGCGCCGCGCATCAGCGCCGACCGCCTTGCCAATATTGCCGGCGGGGGCGTTGCTATAGCGGCCCCGGCCGCGGCGCCGGAAAGCGCGCCGCGCATGCGTGTGGAGCTTCAGCCCGACCTGTCTCGGATGCGTCCGCGCGGCGCGGCGATGGAGACGCCGGAACAACGCAAAAAGCGTCTCGCCGCCAAGACGATCAATTTCACCGCCACTTTTATTGCGCGGATCGCGATCATCGGCGCCGTGGGCTATCTGATGTATGACATTTATCAGGGCTCCGGCGCGATCCATCGCGGTTACGCCATGGGCATGTTCGCGATGATCGCCGATTTCGGCCGGGTGCTTTTGAAAGCGATGGAGCCGGGCACCAAATAGGCGCCCGCCATAAACAATTCGCCGCCCAAAAAACGCCTCTCGCCGCACGCACGCAGGCGTGATCGTTAAAGGCCCTTGTAAGGCCGCCGGGCCGCCCCATTTCGACCGCAATTGGAAACCCCAATAGACAGACATCGATTTGTCTGGGGAGAGAGAGCGATGGGTATTCTGGAAATCCTGTTGATCGGGTTTATCGCCGTCATGTCCTTTATTGGCGCGACGAGCCTGTTCATACGTGCGCGTCACTAGCGCTTGCGCAAGCCCGTAATGATCACGAGCGCCCAGCCGGCGAGCAACGACAGCCCGCCGAGGGGCGTGATCATGCCGAACCAGCGCGGCGCGCCGAGCGCCATCGCATAGAGCGATCCGCCAAAAATGACGGTGCCCAGAACAAACGCCCAGCCGGCGCGGCGCAGCGGCGGAAGGTCGTTGAGCGATAATGCGAGCGCGGCGACGGCGTGGGTCAGGGCGTAAAATGTCGCTGTCTCCCACCAGCCATGGGCCTCGGCCGATAATCGGCCATCGAGCCCGTGCGCGCCGAAGGCCCCGAGCGCCACGGCGAAAAATCCAACCAGTCCGGCGAAAAGAGCGAGCGGGTTCATTTCTCAAGATCCTTTGTAATCGTGAAGGCGCCGCGAAAGTCGCCCGGCGCAAATCCCGTAGCCTGATCATCTGGATAGCGTTCAAGGATCGCGGCCTTCACCTCATTGGAAATATCCGTTCCGTGGCACAGGACGCATGGTCCACCGGTCATGATCGGCTTCATGTACCGCAGTTGGCGCCCTTGGGCGCCCGTGACAATTTCCGCAAGCTCCAGCGCCGCGGGGTCTGCGCCCGCGTCGATTTCGGCGAGAAAAGTCTCCATCGCCGTGCGTTCATAATCATCCGGCGCATTCGCCGGGTTGCGCCAGCGCAGGGCGGTGCGCCCGACGCGCAGACCGGTTTCGCCCGACAAACCGGCGGCGATCTCCGGCGCCTCCAGTTTGCAGACGTCGATCGCCGCGACGGGCCCGCCGGTCTCGATGGCGCTGAGAAGGCGGGCCTTCAGTTGCGCGCCGAGGGCGTCCGCCGCTGCGCGCGCGGCGGTGATGTCTTCCGGGGCGGGCGCTGGCGGCGGCGTTTCTTCATGTGTGCAGGCCGTGAGAACGAAAACGGCGGCAAGGCTCAAAACGGCCAACTGGCGGGGCATGGGCGGCTCCATCGCTGATTTCACGTTTAGTCTACTGCGCGGCCAGGCTTTGAGCATGGGTTCACATGGACGCATCAGGGGCACGCATCGCCAGAACCGGGCCACGCATGCACTGAATGCGCCTCTTGCGGCTTGACCCGCAAGGCCCCATTTGCGAGGTCTGACCCTGACTTCAGGCTGGCCCGGCGCCGCAATCGCGCCTTCATATCTGGCCGGCTTTTCTTCTCGCGTCCGTTGAGGGGCGTTGAGCGAGATGGCGCATCTCCGCGCCCCGCGCCAGCAAGGGACATGCGCGCCGACCGGCCGCGCGTCTTTGGCTAGATCGTTTTCGCGATCGGGTGCGACACGAACCAAAAGACGAAAGGCAATTGCCATGACCACAGCCAAGAAAGGCGACATCGTCGCCATTGAATATGTCGTGCGCACGGGCGACGGACGCGTCGTCGGCGGCACCGAAAAGGAAGGGCCGCAAACCCTCACTCTCGGTCAGGCGGAAATCTTCCCCGAGATTGAAACCGCTCTCGACGGCATGGCGGTCGGCGATGAAAAATCGGTCACCGTGCCCTCCGACAACGCCTTTGGCCCGCGCCGCGAGGAAATGGTGGTCCAGATCCCGCGTGCGCAACTCCCCGCCGATCAGCCCCCGCAACCGGGGCTTCAGCTTTCGGCGAAGATGCAGGACGGCTCCACCGTCAATCTCACCATCACTGATGTCAGTGAGGAGGCGGTCGTCGCCGACGGCAATCACCCGCTCGCCGGCCAGGATCTGCATTTCGGCCTGACGCTGGTTGAGATCAAACAGGCGGCGTAACAGCGCCTGCCTATACGCCCTTTCCGCATCGTCCATAGACAATCGTCACCGCCTTTCCTGCGAAAGCGAGTGGATAAGGTGGAGAGGGTGCGCGAGACGTAAAACATCCTCGTCGCTTAAGTAAGCACATGGACGTTTTGCGTCCCGCGCCAGCAGCGTTTTATCGAACCGGCTGACCCGGCCGTAATCATGACCGCCGGACGGTTTTACCCGCCAGACGTTAAGCCATGAGAAAGCCCGGGCTCTGCGGCCGGCAAGCATGGGCGTCCCTCCGTATCGCGGGTCGCCCACCCTTGCGCGCTGCAATTCGGATCGTTGAAGAACGGTCGCGACAACGCCTCTCCATACCCGGATCGCCAAGCACTATAAGGCCTCGCGAACACCCGTGAAAACTTATCCACGGGTTCCGGTTTGGGTGTATGCTGGGCCGGCCCCCATCACCCCTTCGTCATCCCGTGTGCCGCGCAGCACGAAGTGATGCGCTGCTAACACGGGATCGCTCGATGTAAGAGCGCGCGACCCCGACAGCGATCCCGTGTCTGCACAGCAGCGCTTGCGCGCTGCAGTGCGCACGGGATGACGGCGCCGTTTCATTGACCTAACCTCCGGCGAATGTCCGGCTATGTGTATTTCATCGGTGAGAAACCAGACGGCCCGCTTTATACCGGCGTGACGGCCAATCTCGGCGAGCGCGTTTATCAGCACCGGCAGGCAATCGGGTCATCCTTCTGCCGCCGCTACGGCCTTAAAAAGCTCGTCTATTACGAATTCTTTGACCGCATCGAAGACGCCATCGCTCATGAAAAACGCGTCAAGAAATGGCGCCGCGCGTGGAAGAACCAGCTTGTCGACAAGATGAACCCGGACTGGCGCGACCTCTACGAGACTCTCAATCAGTAGCCGCTCCCGTCATCCCGTGTGCTGCGCAGCACGAAGTGACGCCACAAACTCCGTCATCCCGTGCGCACTGCGGCGCGAAGCGCTGCTGTGCAGACACGGGACCGGCCGCCATGAAGCGCGAGCACCGACAACGATCCCGTGTCTGCGCCACGTCATTTCATGTCGCGCCGCGCACGGGATGACGGCGGGGGAGATGTTCTTGGGCAGGGCGGGCCTTGACCCGCCATTGGGCAGCCAATAGGTAGCGGCCCTTCGCAGCCAATGGAGGGCGTCATGAAAAACAAACGCGACATCGAACACCTCCCCTGCTTTCGGGCGTTCGTCTAAACGCCGAAAGGGGTTCCCCTCGGAAACAAGCGTCAAGCGCGGGCTTCGCACGATAAAAGGCGGAGAGGTTGAGCTTATGGAAAAGCTCGGCCGTAACGATCTATGCCCGTGCGGATCAGGGCGCAGATTTCAAGAAATGCTGCCTGAAATCGGGCCGCTATGATGGCTCGAACCGTGGAGAGTATTTTTAGATAGCAGCGCTTGTGTGCTGCACGCCGTTTCAACAAGAGCGACTCCCCACGGCTTGACCGTGGGGGCCATCTCCTGCGCCGCCCGCTTGCGCACCGCCGCAATGAATCGAAAGCACGGGCGCTGGACCCCACGCTTAAAGCGTGGGGAGGCGGCGTTGAGATCGTTTGCCGAGATTTAGAGTGCGGGCTTTAGCTCGCGCTACTATGCTAATTTGCTATTGCCGGTTAAATTGAAACTTCAATTAGCTGAAACATTCCATCAGGACGGTCCAATGCAAATCCTGACCTTACCCGGAAATTTTTTCCCTTAATAAAGTCTATGACTTTCCGAACATGTTCGCGGTCTGTTTTGTAGTCACAAAGAGACATGATTTCTGTCATCACAGATGAGAATTTTATGATGGGAATGGCTAAATCATTTGCGTCAGGCTTTTTGTAAAAGACAACTGCTATGTCGCCGAATCTGATTGAGTGATATTCGTTTTCCTGCCCTTTCATATCGTAACTTTTTGCGATTCCCCCAAATGCGGAAAGGCTGCCCGAGATCAAGCCAAGTTCTTCAAGCGTCAAAAATTCAGTAAACTTTTCTTTGCAGAGTTCTTCCGGCAACATTATTTCACCACCGCTAGTGGCGAATGGGAAAACGCTTGAAATTAATGTTGCTTCCTGTCGGGATAATTTGGAAATGAAATCCATAGTTCGGAAGTTGAAGCGTCCGGGGGTTTTTATTTCTCCAGCTAATATTTTTGACCAAAGCCGTTGCATTTGTTCGGAGGACACTTTTTCCGCATGACGCGAAAATTGCTCCAACCAGTCGTCATCGATGGAATCTGCAGCGTCTTTTGTGGGCGGGTTTTCTCCGATTTCTTCTGCGGCTGCCTTACAGATTTTCTCTCTGTTAAGTTGCTGCCTAAGAGTCCTCTGAGCCTGATAAGATGCGGCCCGGGAGATGATGTCATCGTCTGTTAAGTTTTTATCATTGGCTGCGTTATTGATTGAGCGAATACTTACTACGCGCGCATCCTTGCGGGTTTTCAGTTTTTCAGTTTCATTGTCTATCAATGTGGCGCAAAGCTCGCCTGACGCACCAATAACGCGTCCGAGAGCTTTATCTACGTTTTCTCTTATGTTCGGAAACATGGCATCGGAAAGCGTCTTTCCGAATTTTTCTAGAAAGCTACCGTTTTTATCTGTTTCTGTAGGAAGGTTTCCGTCGGCCATCTCACCTCACTGACAAGCCAGACACTCATCGTAATCCGTTTTCGCGGCGGCGAGCATCATTTCCGCGAGGTTCTCCGCTTCGCCGCCATCGGGCATCGCGGCGCGCGCTTGCGCGAGGTCGCTCGCGGCCTGCGCGTCATTGGCGGCTTTGGTGCCGCCGGCGAAGCCCGCGCGCTGGATTGATTTCGAGCGGCAATAGTAAAGCGACTTGCAGCCCTTCTCCCACGCCGTCCAGTGCAGCATGTGCAGGTCCCATTTGTCGATGTCGCCCGGCAGGAACACATTCACCGACTGGCCCTGACAGATATAGGGCGTGCGGTCCGCGGCAAGCTCGATCACCCAGCGCTGGTCAAGTTCGAAGGCGGTTTTGAAGACGTCTTTTTCTTCCTGCGTCAGGCATTCCAGATGCTGCACCGATCCCTCATGCTCAAGGATCGAGGTCCAGACGTCGTCTGTGTCCTGACCTTTTTCTTCGAGCAGGGCTTTGAGCGCCACATTCTTCACCGTGAAGGAGCCGGAGAGAGTTTTGTGGGTGAAGACGTTGGCCGGGATCGGCTCGATGCAGGGCGAGCAGCCGCCGCAGATGATCGAGATCGACGCCGTCGGGGCGATCGCCATTTTGTGGGAGAAGCGTTGCTTGACGCCGCGCTCTTCCGCGTCGGGGCAGGCGCCGCGTTCTTCGGCGAGGGCCACCGAGGCCGCGTCCGCGCCCATGCGGATGTGTTTGAACAGGCGCGTGTTCCATGACTTCGCCATGGCGCTCTCGAACGGAATGTTCATGGATTGCAGGAAGGAGTGGAAGCCCATCAGGCCGAGGCCCACCGAGCGCTCGCGCATGGCGGAGTATTTCGCCTTGGCCATGGCTTCGGGCGCGCGGTCGATGAAATCCTGCAGGACATTGTCGAGGAAGCGCATGACGTCCTCGATGAATTGCGGCTCGTCTTTCCACTCCTGATATTTCTCGGCGTTGATCGAGGAGAGGCAGCAAACGGCTGTGCGCTCTTCGCCAAGGTGATCCTTGCCGGTGTGGAGCATGATCTCCGAGCAGAGATTGGAGGTCGAAACCTTGAGGCCGAGATCGCGCTGGTGCTTGGCCATCTGCTTGTTCACCGTGTCGGAGAACAGGAGATAAGGCTCGCCCGTCGCGAGGCGCACATCGAGAATTTTCTGCCACAACTTGCGCGCGGAAACGGTGCGCAAGACTTCGCCCGTCTTCGGCGAGCGCAGGCCGAACTCTTCGTCATTCTGAACGGCGATCATGAACGCGTCGGTGATGTTGACGCCGTGATGCAGGTTCAGGGACTTGCGGTTGAAATCGCCCGACGGTTTGCGGATTTCGAGGAACTCCTCGATTTCCGGGTGGTGGACGTCGAGATAGCAGGCGGCCGAGCCGCGGCGCAGGGAGCCTTGAGAGATCGCGAGCGTCAGTGAATCCATCACGCGGATGAACGGGATGATGCCTGACGTCGCGCCGGCGTGTTTCACCTTCTCGCCGATGGAGCGGACATTGCCCCAATAGGTGCCGATGCCGCCGCCATTAGAGGCCAGCGCCACATTCTCATTCCAGGTCGAAACGATGTCGCCCAGCGAATCGCCGACGCCGTTCAGGAAGCAGGAAATGGGCAGGCCGCGATTCGCGCCGCCATTGGACAGGATCGGCGTCGCGGGCATGAACCAGAGCTTGGAAATGTAGTCATAAACGCGCTGGGCGTGGTCGGCGTCGTCGCCATAGGTGCGCGCCACCCGGGCGAACATATCCTGGAAAGACTCGCCGGGGAGGAGATAGCGATCCTCCATGGTGGTCTTGCCGAACTCGGTGAGGAGCGCGTCGCGGGAACGGTCGACAACGATGTCGCGCACCACCTTAAGGGCCGGTTTCTTGGCCTCTTTCTGGGTCTCCGGCTTAGCGTCGGCCTGGCCTTGCGGCGCTGCGCCTGCTGCGGTGGTTTCCATCTCTTTGGCGGCTTCTGAGAACGACATTCGTGCCCCGTCCCTTTATACTTTCGCCTTCGAAAAGGCGCGCAAAAACCCTCAGCCCGGATTGCCCAAATGGGGCCGCATCCGGCGCGGCTTTCCGTTTCTGTTGTGAATCGCCAACGCCCCGCGTCGACACAACATATAGTGATAGAGCCTCAGCCTAACGTCAACATGAAGTTGGTCCGTGGGCAAAAGTTTTTGGTTAAGGAGGTCTTAACAGGGCGTACTGTTTGCGCCTTAAGAGTTAATCACGGCCGCGCTTTTTCGCGCCTTCGCCGCCTCGTTTCGCCTCCGAGCCACGCATTGAGTGCGCCTCAAATTTTTTGGCGAAAGCGTCCGTGCGCCAGCTTTCCGGCGCCGGGGAAAAGCCGGCGTCGATGAATTTCACCGAAGAATCGCGGCGGCGCCATTCGGGTTCGTCGGTTTCAGCCGAATTGGCGGTATAATCCGCGCCGGCGTGATTCGTGCGGCGCGCGCCCTGACCGGTCAGGCGCCCGCGCAGAACATCGACTGCGTTGTCCACTTTTTCGGTGATGTTGGCGGAGGTGGGCCCGCCAGCCTTGAGATAGGCGCTGCGCACGGCGTCGAGCGCTTGGGCCCGGGCGCGCGAAAGCTCGCCAGCGCTGATCAGACCGAAAAGCAGTGACACAAGGAGCCCGGTCAGGGCGTAGACGGTCAGGGCGACGAAGAGAGGCTGCCATGCCCAATCATAATCAACGACGGCGGCGATGGACGGTAGGCCGCCTTCGGCCAGCTGCGGCAGCACATAGTAAGTGGTGCCGGCGCCCGCGACATAAGCGATGGTCACCCAAAGCATGAAACTGGTAAGCGAAACCCCGCCCGCGCCGCCGCCGCCCAACGCCAGGAAGCGTGAAAAATGCGAATCGGTGTCGCCAAACCGATTGGCTTCCGCGGTTTCGCTTTCGGTCAGGAAAGAGATGCGGCGGAAATAGAGTTTGGCGGCGAGCGCTGAAAGATGCGCCTGGGAGACAACGGGGAGAATATCCACCGCAGATTTGTTCGGGTCGGTAATAATGTTGCGATATTGTTCCAGTTCTTCCGAGAACGCCCGTGACGAGGCGGCGAGTTTGGCGCCGGCTTCCCGGCCCGCACGGCGCAGTTTGCCGTTCGTGGCGTTGCCGAGCGAGAAGATCAGAATAAGCATGCAAAGCGCAGCGGCGGCGAGCAGCAGGCCGATCCCGCCGAAAACATTGGCTATCGTGATGTAATGGTCGATTGGCGCATCTCGCACCACGGCCGCGCCGCCGTCTGACGCAAGGGCCGCTTTATATTGCATGCGGAACCACATGAACATGAGAAAACAGCCGATGAATAAGCGTACGGTCCAGACATAGACCGCTTTTTCGCCTTCGCTGCGGCTGTCGCTGACGGCGCTCAAGTCCGCGGCGATGTCAAAGAGCGCGCGGTCGCGCTGGGAGACGCCGTCAGCGCTCTGGCGCAGGCGTTCGGCGAGTGACAGGGATGCGGCGGGCGCCTTTGGTTCTTCGCTGTCCCCCGGAAAGAGCGCCACCGTAGGGTCCATCGCCGCGAAGGCGCTGTTTGCGGATGGCGCCGTCGGCGTTGGAGCCTTTGCGGAAAAGCGTGACGAAAAAGGCAACCAGGCGAGTATTTTCCCCGCGCCGTTTCGCAGGCCCTGGAAAGCCGGCCCGTTCTTCTCCTTCGCGCCCATGCCCATCACCCCCTATGCAACCCTGCGAAAATACAGGGTTTTTCATCCACCCGCGCCAGTCTACCGGAAAAGGGCGGGAGGGTTAATCCCCGGCGGTGGAGGGTGATGAAGCTGGCGCTGCATCCCGGTGTTGCCGAGACAGGTTCTCGCACCGCATAGAGCGCCCATGACCCAATCCTTTTCACAATTGATGACCGGCGCCGCATTTGACGGCGGCGCCCTTTCGCTAACGATCCCGCCGAACTGGATGCAGGGCCGCACCACCTATGGCGGGCTTTCCGCCGCGATCGGGCTTGAAGCGGCGCGGCGCACGTTTCCCGATGCGCCGCCTCTGCGCTCGGCGATGGTGTCGTTCATTGGCCCCGCGGGCGGGGTAGTTGAGGCGAAGGCGACAGCGCTGCGTCAGGGCAAGTCGGTTACCTTTGTGGAGGCCGATGTCAGCAGTGAGAAGGGTCTTGCCACGCGCTGCGCCTTTGCTTTTGGCGGTGCGCGTCCTTCACAATGGAACCGCAATTTCACGCCGTCACCTGAAATGCCTGCGCCGGATGATTGCGAGGCTTTTGCGCCGCCGTCTGGTGCGCCGCATTTCACCAGCCATTTCGACAGCCGGCTCGCCAAGGGTGGGCGTCCTGTCAGCGGCTCAAAAGAGCACGATCATTACATCTGGGTGCGCCACACCGATAAAAACGCTAACGGCATCGTCGCGCTTCTGGCGCTCGCCGACATGCCGCCGCCTGCGCTCATGCCGATGTTCACAGAATTTGCGCCGATCAGCTCCATGACCTGGATGGTGAATGTGCTTTGCGATGAACCGAAAACCCGCGATGGCTGGTGGCTGCTTCAATCGCGCGCGGAGCATGCGGGCGACGGTTACTCCAGTCAGGATATGCTGGTCTGGAACCGCGATGGAGAGCTCGTTACTGCAGGCCGGCAGAGCGTGGCGATTTTTTGTTGAACCTGGCGGCGCGGATCAGGCGTCTTTGATGAAGACTTTCAGCGTTTTGCCGTCATCTTGAATAGAGAAATCAACATCGCACATCGCGTCGGATAACGGCACGATGACATGACGGTTTTTGTCGCCGGCGGCCTTGCGGTGGTCGATGACTTCAACGCGGTTGACCGTTACGCTCGCATTTGAAAGATCGCTTGTCACCCTTCCAATTCCTCCCGTTTCATCTCCAGCATCAGCCATTCCTCTTCTTTGGCGGCGAGGCTTGCTTCGGCGGCGGCGAGGGTTTTCGCCGTCTTGTCGAACAGCGCCGCATCACGCGCAAACAGGTTCGGATCGTCGAGTTTGGTTTTCAGCGTCGCGATCTCCGCTTGCAGCTTATCGATTTCACCCGGCAGTTTTTCAAGGGCGTATTGCTCCTTGTAGGAGAGTTTTGTTTTCGCCGCCGGTTTGGGCTTTGCAACGGGGGCTGACGATTTCTGTTTTTGTTTCGGCGCGGCGCCTTCCAATCCCGGCGCGCTTCCCCGCTGCGCGACCATGTCGTCATAACCGCCGGCGTAACGCAGCCATCGGCCCGGCTTGTCAGGGTCTGTGGCGATGACGCTCGTCACGAGATTGTCGAGAAACGCCCGGTCGTGAGAGATAAGGAGCAGGGTTCCGTCATAGGCCGAAAGTTGCTCCTCCAGCATCTCCAGCGTTTCAAGATCGAGATCGTTGGTGGGCTCGTCGAGAACGAGAAGGTTTGACGGCTTTGCGAGCGCTGCGGCCAGCGCCAGCCGTCCGCGCTCGCCGCCTGAAAGCGCTTCCACGGGCTGGCGCCATTGTTCCGGACCGAAAAGAAAGTCTTTGAGATAGGTCGCCACATGGCGCTTTTCGCCATTGATCATGACCCAGTCTCCGGTTCCGTCATTAACGGCGTCGGCGACGCGCATATCGGGGCGCAGCCGCGCCCGGCGCTGGTCCAACGAGACGATTTCAAGATTGGTTCCCAGTTTGATCGAGCCTTCATCGGGTTCCAGCGCCCCGATGAGAAGATTGATCAGCGTTGTCTTGCCGGCGCCGTTGGGCCCGACAAGGCCGATACGGTCGCCGCGGGCGATCTCAACGGAAAAATCGTCGACAATCTTTCGTCCCCCGAAAGATTTCGAAACATGGTCGGCGACAATGGCGCGCTTGCCCGAGGCGCCGCCTGTCTGCACCGAAAAAGCGGGTCCGCCCTGAACTCTTTTCGCTTCACGCAAGTTCGTACGCATGGACTGAAGCTCACCGACCCGGCGCATATTGCGTTTGCGGCGCGCCGTGACGCCGTAGCGCATCCAGTGTTCTTCGGCGGCGATTTTGCGCCCGAGCTTGTGCAGCGCGACCTCTTCTTCTTCGAGGAATTTATCGCGCCATGCTTCGAATTCTCGAAAGCCGCATCCGGCGCGCCGGGTCTCGCCGCGGTCGATCCAGACCGTGTCATTGGTGACGGTCTCGAGAAACCGCCGGTCGTGGCTGATAATGACCATGGCGCATGGGAGGCTGCGTAATTTCTCTTCCAGCCAGGCGATGGCCGGCAGGTCGAGATGGTTGGTCGGTTCATCGAGAAAAAGCACGTCCGGTTCGGCGGCGAGCGCCTGGACGATCGCGGCGCGGCGCAGCTCGCCGCCCGACAGTTTTTCCGGCGCGGCGGCGGGGTTCAGTCCCAGCTCTTGGAGCAGCGTCTCCGCCTCGTGCCCCTTGCCGGTTTCATCAAGCCCGGCGCGCGCATAATCGCCTATTGTTGCATATCCTGATGCGTCCGGCTCCTGCGGAAGGTAGCGCAAGGTGACGCCCGGATGGACAAAGCGGTCGCCCGTGTCCGGCTCGATCAGCCCCGCAGCGATCTTCATCAGCGTTGATTTGCCCGACCCGTTGCGTCCGACCAGCGCGATGCGCGCACGTTCGCCTACGTTAAGCGACGCGTTTTCAAAAAGGGCGGTTGCGCCAATCTGAAGGCGAACGCCGTTCAAGGTCAAAAGAAGCGCGCTCATGGCGGTTATGATGCTTTCTGTACGGCGCCACACGGCCGGGTTCGCCGGTCATAGAGGGTCTTTCGCGGCGCAGCAATTCTTTACCTAATGTTGCGAGTCTCGTGACAGATTTTTCCCGCGCAAAAGTCGCGTAGGGGTATGATCATGCATCCGTTGAAGCAATATCTCCGCGAGGTGGAGGAGGGGTTTCAGGATTTCGCCGCGCGGGTGGGCGTGTCGCGTCAGACGCTCTACCGGATCGTTTCGCGCGTGCAGGCGCCAAGGCCGATGCTTGCGCGCCGGATTGTCGAGGCGACAGGCGGCGCAGTGACGCTCGATATGCTTTACAGCGACGACGCTCCGGAAGGAGCGGCTGGCGGTGCAGAAGTCGTAAACATCAACGCGGCGGCTAATGAACCGCAACTGGATCAGGACCGCTTGCGCCTGGCGCTGGCGGTTGTGATTAACCATCTGCGTGCGGAAGAAAATACGCCGGTTTCGCCTGACATGCTGGCGGTGGCGTCAGAGGCCGCTGTCAATACTTATGCGGCGTTGAGCCGTCTGACGACCCGTCAGGGCCCGGCTCGTCTCGCGCAAGCTCTTCGGCCAGTTCTCGAAGAAATTCTGAAAGAGACAGGGGGCGTTCCAGCGCCCTCTGCTCTTGATCGCGGCGCCGAGCTGGCGGCGGAGCTGTATGTTCAGCGCCGCTCGCTTCTGCGCCGCTAAGGGCCGCCTGATCCGGCGCCAGCCCATAGAGTTTGATCTCTTCGGCCCGCCTTTTCGCCACCCGCCACATCATCAGCCCGATCCGCGCGGCGTAATTGTCTTCATCTATACTCAAGTTAACTTTCTCTCTTAGGTTGTATTTTTATCTAGATTTCACCTGTATTCGCGTTATGGTTGTATTTGTGTAATGCGTACCACATTTTTTACTTATGAGGATAAGAGATGACAGATCTCCGAAAAGAACAGTTAGTGTTGCTGCGATTTGAGAAGCAAATTGCGGGCCTGGCCGCGACGCTCGCCGCTGGCGCCGTCGCCGCCAAGGGCCTTGATGGCAAGCTTCATGCATCAGAAGGGGCAGAAGCTTTTGCATCTATTCAGACCGCGCTGGTTAATCTCGCGGAGGTCACCACAAATGCGCATGACGCCATGAACGCAAAAGCGATGGAAGCCGGCGCTGACCTGTTTCAGGCGGCTGGCGGCGGACTTCCAAAGTTTGAACCGTTGGGGGCTGTTCGATCAATTCTTGGGCTTGGATAACTATTAGCCTCTACGCCGCGGCCATCGGCGTGATGCTGATGGCCGCCCTTCATTCCCGTTCGGAACACATCACCGCCGCCGCGCGGATTATTTTCATCAACTGGGTCGCTGCTCTGCAAATGTGGCTGGTGCTCGACGGCGCCGCGCTGACAGTGAGCTATATCGTCATCGACGCGATCACGGCGGCGTTGTTTTTCCGCATGTCGCGCGGGCGCTGGTTTCCGGCGCCGCTATGTTTCATGCATGGGGTGCTGGTGATTTATCACCTCGCGACGCTGTTAAATACAGGCGGCTTATTCTGGGAGAAGTTCGTCCTGAACAGGTTCTTTGATGTTGAAATTGTTTATGTCATCGCCTGCACGCTTTACCGCATCATCGCTCTGAAAAGCGCCGGCAAGCCCCGGGGCGCCTGAGTTCAGGACACGTCAATTATGTTGACGCCCTGGGCGCGCAGAAAATCCTCGCTGCGCTCAAACACCCGGTCATAACGGTAAAACGGCGTGCGCGGATTGATGTGGTGGATCAGATGGTAATTCTGCCCCAGCAACGCAGCCTTAAGGGCGTAACGCTTCCAGCCTTTGCGCGCCGCGAAGACGCGTGTGCCGCCGAGCAGGGATTTGTCCTTATGCGGGTGATGCACGATCCAGTCGAAACAAACGCCGAGAATACCTACGGCAATGACGAGCGATCCGAACCAGGCGATCAGCGCGACTTGCCACAGTCCCAACGAGATGAGCACAGCAACGCCAATCAATGTTGGTGCGCCTTGCAATAATATCTTGGCGAGAAATTTTACGCCTCCCGGTTCTTTCAACTTGTTGCCGATAGTGAAGTTCCAGTAGCGCCAGGGCAGGGTTGCGGCTCTGGCGAAGACAGCCATGAAACTGTCGCCGTGCATCCAGGCGTCGGGGTCTTTTTTAAGGTCGTTGGTGTTCGCGTGGTGCGTGAGATGAATGTAATCATGCATGGAGTAAGGGTAGAACATGATCCACCCGATCATCAGGCCAAAGACGTGATTGATCCAGCGCATGGATTTGTTCCGGCCGTGATAATTGCGGTGGGAGGTCTCATGAAGCCCGGTATAAAGCACAAAATAAACCGGCAGGTTCAAGATGGCCGCGATCCAGACCGGCAAAACGCCGGCGATGGTCAGGCTGATGATCAACGCGAAGGCCGCAATGCCCGAAGTCGAAAGCGCGATGGTTGGCCAGGCAAGGCCGCCGATTTGCGCTTCGGCGCAGCGCTGCACTGATTTCAGGTTGCGAATGTCATCCAGGCCGACAACAGCTGAGGGCGCGCGCAAGACGGCGCCTTGCATTTGCGTCTCGGCTGGTTCGCTCACAGACATGATTAATACGCTTTCGCCAGGTTATCCTGGGCGGAGCATATCATCCGGGTGGATTGTGGAAAAGTGCGAGGGTCACACGCTGCGGATGAATTCCGCAATATCCTCATGGGCTGTTTTGGCTTCAGATAGCGACCAGTGCATGTGAAACAGATGGAACATCCCGTCAAAGACCCGGAGGGTGCTGTTGATTCCGGCGCGGCGGGCGGCTTCGGCGAGACGCGCGGCGTCGCCGAGAAGGACTTCTCGCGAACCCACATGGATCAGCATGGGCGGCAGGCCGGAGAAATATCCATAGATTGGCGAGATCAGCGGATTATGCAGATCTTCGCCCGGCGCGTAATATTGAAATAATTTCTGGACGCTGCGGCCCTGATGTGTCCTCAGATGCGGGTCGTGCCCGTCAATGGTGCGGTGGGTGTCGCTGGCGCCGACGCCGTCCACGGCAGGAGACGCAAGCACTACGCGATCAGGCAGTTGGACGCCTTCGTCACGCCAGCGCATGAGGCTCGCCAGCAGGATGCCGCCGCCAATGGAGTCGCCAAACGCGACGATGCGTTTGCCTTGATGTTCCTTCAGCGCCGCCTTGTAGACGCGATCAACTTCTTCAAGAGGCGTCGGAAAACGCCCGTCGGGCAATAAGGAGTAGGAAGCGCCAAGGCACTGGGCGCCGGTGTTGCGCACGGCCGGCAGGATCATGGAGGCGTTGACGCGCGGTGAGCCGCTGACAAAAGCGCCGCCGTGAACGTAAAAGAGAAACAGATCGTCGCGCCGGTCACCGGCGGTTTCATATGTGACGCAGGGCCGCCCGGCGATTTCGACGTCATTCATGCGGTATTCAAAGTCGATTTCGGAAAGACACTTTTCCCATTCATGATTGGCGAGCCGTCTCGCAAGTCCGCGCGTGACAGGATTCATCCATGTCTCAATGGTGGGATAAGCCTTCAGCTCTGTGATGCGCTTGCGCGTATTCTTGCTGAGTGCCGTGCTGATGCGACGCGCCGCCAGTGACATAAAATTTCCGCCCTCAAGAATGCGGCTTGTTCGCCCCATCTGGGGCGCATTTTCACCGCTCGCGGAAAACATCTGGTTAACCGGCTCGTTGCAATTTTTCCCAGAAAGCAAGGCGCCGCCGCATTTTTCAGGTGCGGCGGCGCAATATTGGTAAGGTGGATGAAAAAAGGCTGAAGACGTTTATGCGTTTTCGAAAAGCTTCGCCCAGCGGCGGGGTTCGCGCTTTTTCCAGCCCCCGCGGTGATAGGCGTCGGAAACGATCAGCGGCGCGACGGAAGTCGCTTCGGCGAACACCATTTGTTCATGTACGGTCGAGACTTTGCCCCAGCTCGCCGCCTCTTGCAGCGTTGAGGATGAGCAAGCGCCGTCGCGAACATCGGCGACGGTGATCTGCACGGCGTATTTGTGCACTTCCACATCGTCATGGCCGAGAATTTCAGCGCAGACGACAGTGTCCTGCGCAAAGTTTTTCGGCACGCCGCCGCCGACCATGAACAGGCCGGTGGTGCCTGCCGCAAGTTTGATCTCGGTCAGTTCGCGGAAGTCGCCGGCGCTATCGATCGTCAGGAAAGGCTTGCCCGCCTTGCGGCGTTCGACCTGGTGCTTGACGATGCCAAAGCCTGCGGAACAGTCTGAAAAAGCCGGCACGAAGATCGGCACGTCTTTCTCAAAGGCGCGCTGGATCAGCGAATCTTTTTTCTTGGCGTTGCCGGCGGCGAGCCATTTGCCGATTTCATAAATGAATTCGCGCGACGTGTAGGGCCGGGGCTCAAGCTGTTCACAGATGGCGTAGATCGTGTGATCGACGTTTTGCAGCTCTTCCTCGTCAATATAGGTGTCGTAGATGCGGTCGATATAAAGCGAGCGCAGCGTGTTGTCGTCAGGGACTTCATTCGCCTGATAATGTTTGAAGCCGAGCGCTTCGAGGAAATCCATGTCGATGATGCAGGCGCCCGTGGCGACCACGGCGTCGATCATGTTGTATTCGACCATGTCGCGCCAGACATGCAGGCACCCGCCGGCGCCGGTAGAGCCCGCCATGATGAGCCAGGGCGAACAATTTTCATCTTCGATCGCCATGTTGAGGATTTGCGCGGCGCGGGCGGCGTCGCGGCTGGTGAAGCTCATCTTGCCCCAGGCGTCGATAATCGGGCGTGCATCGAATTCGGTAATGTCGATATGCTCAACGGGTGTTGCGAGCAATTCGGCTTTGCGATTGTCTTGCGGTTGGGTGGTCATGAAAGTCGGTCCTTTCGGTTGTCCGGCCTTGAATGGATTCCATGGGCCGGGTGGGAAACCGGATCCGGGCCGCATTTGTTCGTGAGAACGTCATGCGCGGAGGGCCGTAAAAAATGCGACGGCGCTGATCTAAGCGATCAGCGCCGCCATTTCCAGCTTTTGGCTGAAACTTTAGAACTCGCCGATTGCGATCACTTTCGCAGAGCGGCGCTTCGGTTTTTCGGTTTCAAAGACGCTCATCATCGGCGCGTCTTTGACATGGGCTTCGATATATTCGCCAAAGCCGTTGAATTTGGTGGCGAGCGCCGAGCCATAGGCGCCGGTCATGCCGAATTCGATATAATCGCCTTCGCTGACATCAGCCGGCAGCATGAACGGGCCTTCCATGGCGTCGATGGAATCGCAGGTCGGTCCGTACAGCTTGAAGGGACGCAACGGGCGGCGCGGCGAGTTTTTTTCGCGGAGCATCTTCACCGGATAGACAAGGCCGCCATGGGCCGCGTCAAACAAAGCGCCATACGCGCCGTCATTGAGATACAGGCAATCGCCTTTGCGAAGCTCAACGCGCACCACATGGCTGCCGGCTTCTGCGCAGAGCGCGCGGCCGGGCTCGCACCACAAATCAGCGTTTTCAAGAACCGGCATGTCTTCGAAACAGGCCTCGATCTCGCGCATGTAGTCTTCCAGCGGCGGCGGTGTCAGGCCCGGATAAGCGACCGGAAAACCGCCGCCCACATCGACGATATCGACGGTGACGCCCGCTTCGCGAATAACGTCGCTCACATGGCCCATGGCGACGCGCCAGGCTTCCGGGCGCATGCATTGCGAGCCTACATGGAAAGAAACGCCCAGCTCGTCTGCGGCCGCGCGGGTCTCGCGCAGGAGCGATACGGCTTCTGTGCCGGTCGCACCGAACTTGCCGCCGAGCTTGTGCGCGGCGTAGTCGGAAGAGACGGCGAGACGCACGACAAGGTGCAGGTCTTTCGCGCCGCCGGTTTCCTCGACGATTTTCGCAAGCTCTTCGCGGCTGTCGAGCACGAAGATTCGGACGCCATAATCGAAATAGGCGCGGCGGATCGCCGAACGGGCTTTCACCGGATGCATGAAGGCGAGCGTCGCGTCCTCGAACCGGTTCGCGACAAGCTCGATCTCGGGCAGGGAGGCGACATCGAACCAGCGGACGCCCGCTGCGTAAACCGCATCGAGAATGGCCGGGTGGGGGTTCGCCTTCACCGCATAGAGCACGTCGCCTGGAAAACGGCGTACGAACCAGTCCGCCGCTTTTTTGGCGGCGTGAGGACGGATGCAATGAACGGGTAAGTCCGGACGGTCAGCTACGACCAGCGCAAGCGCAGATGTGTGTTTGTCCATCTCATGGAACCTCGCAAAGGCAGCTACAACCAAAGCGCCATTCTTGCGAGTGGTCCCATGGGAATGACGAACTCGCCAAATAGGAATGATGCGCCCCCCTGTAAAGAGAAAAAATGCGGGGGAGGGCGATTTTTCGCCCGAGGCTGTCAGCAGTCTGCGCGAATGGCTGCTAACATATTGAAAAATAATGAAGAATTTTGATTTAATCGGTCCTGTCAAGCTTGCCGGTTGATGAGGTTTTGCGGCGATAATTCGTGATCGCATTTCCCGTTGCGTTTTGGAAGGAGACAGCTATGCGTGCGGACCATTCTTTCAAGAGACAGCTTGAGGGCTATCGCCTCGCCACGGCGGAGATTCTTTACCACCTTCCCGACCATCCGGGTCTTCTTCAGTCCTATCTCTGGCAGGATTACGACATCGCCCCGAAATATCCGGTGCTGTCGCGCTTTCTTGATTTCTGGACTCGCGAACTCGAAGGCCCGATCCACTCGGTGCGCCTCGCCGGCAAGAAGCTGATCGGGGCGGCTGAATTACGGAACGTGAGCGAGTACGGGTTGAATTAGGACTGCCACGCGTCGCGGAACACGCGTTTGAAGTTCAGCCCCAAGACCTTGTCGACGGCGCTTTCAGCATAGCCGAGTTTTTTCAGTTCATCGGCGATGACATACATACGCTGCGGTCCGTTGAGCCCGACCACAAAGGGCATGGGCCCCTCGCCGGGCGCGGCGATCCCGGCTTCCTTTCGCGCGGCGTTGACCGCATCCCATTGCGCAATGCTTTCCGGGCTGACGTCAAAGGCCGGCAGCACCGCGTCGCTGCCGATCCCCACATGATCCTCGCCACAGATTTTCAGCGCATGGCTGAGATGCGCGACATAGGCGCTCAGCGGCGTTGGTTCGTTGTCAGGCGTCAAATAGCTCAACTCATATATGCCAACGACGCCGCCCGTATCCGCGACGCTTTTCAATGCTTCATCCGACTTGTTGCGCTGATGTTGATAAACGCCTGCGCAACCTGAATGAGTGACGGCGACCGGCCGCGTTGAGGCCTTGATGGCGTCGAACATGGTTTGCTCATGGGCGTGACTGAGATCTAGCAGCACACCGTTTTCCTGCATCACCGAAACCGCTTCACGGCCAAGGTCACTCAGGCCGAGCGGTCCATCGACCGACATGACGCCCGCGCCGAATGGGCTGGTGGTGTTGTAGCCGAGCTGCATGACCCTGACGCCCTGGGCGGCGAATTCTGCGATGCGCGCCGGTTGCCCGTCATGCATGGTGGCGGCTTCGAAGGATTTGATGATCCCAAGCCGCCGTGATGTGTGGGCTTCATCAATGTCGGCGACCGAGGCGATAGATTGAAAGATATCTGCATTGTCCGCGATCGCCGCATCATAGGCGGCGAGTTCTTCAAGCGTTTCAGCATAGCTCCCGCCGCTGCCGCCCATGGAGATTTTGATCGCGCAGAGGCCCGATTCCCGGATTTTATTTTTAAGACCCTCGCTCATGCTTCCTTCGCCATCGAAGGCGATGACCATATTGCCATTGATCATGAGCCGCCTTGCGGAGGCGACCACATCGGCGCTGCGGTTGCTTGGCGAGCAGGCCGCGATGGCGCCGGAAAACAGCAATCCCCCGGCAGATTGAAGAAGGGTTCGTCTGGTCTGGCGCATGGCGGTTTCCCTTATGATGGTTTTGCTTGCAAAAAATTACGTAGGCGCCTACGTAATTTGCAGAAAGGAGTCAATTAGAAATGGCTGAAACGAGAGGATTTAGCGATAAAACGGCGATCGGTAAGCGGCTGCGGCGCTTGTCGGAGCTGATCGATCGAGACGCGAAGAGCCTTTACAAAGAACAGGGCGTGCAGTTCGAGCAGCGCTGGTTTGGCGTCCTTAATGAGCTTGTCGTTAACGGGCCGATGACGGTGAAAGAGCTGGCCCAGGCCTTGAGGATCACGCACGCCTCGGTCAGCGAAACGCGCCGCTCGCTTGAGGCGGCGAACATCATCGTTGCGACAGCCGATAAGTCCGACGGCCGTCAGCGCATTTTGCATCTGACGGCGAAAGGAAAAAGGCTCGTCGACACTTTATCTCCCCTCTGGCAAGCGCTCGAAGATGCGTCGATCGAATTGAACCATGAGGCGCGAAATGTTGTCGCCGCGCTGGACCGGCTTGACGCCGCGCTTGAACGTCAATCGCTATATGAGCGGGTTGCGAGGAAACTATGGGGAGACGTTTAAGCGAGTAGGGAGTGACTACAGCCGCTAAACGTTTTGCACATATGTCCGCACCTGTTTGCGCAGAGCCGTGTCGGGCGGAAGCTGATCCGCCGTCAGTTCTTCGTATAACGTCATCGCTGATTGAAGCGCATCCTTGACGCTATTTCGGTCATGGGCGGCGAGCGTTGCTTTCAGGCGTAATGCATCACTCGGGAATTTCTGTTCGATCCGGCGTATGCCGCGCTGGGGCTGGTTTTCGCGCATGTAACACAAGGGTCCCAGGACCTGATCGCGAATGAAGGCGAGCATGCCTATGGCTTCGAAGAGCTCGCCGCGGCCAAGTTTCGTCGCTCCATAGTGAACCCAGATCCAGAAGCGTTCCTCGAACCAGTCGATATTCTGGTCTGGCCAGCGCACTGAAGCCTTGCCGAGCAGCGCCTCCACCGATCCGTCGCGATCGAAAAGAACGAGCGGATGTTCGATCAGTTGAGACAGCGCGCCCGGGACGATAAATTTCAGATCCACATGGATAGTGTCGGGTCCATAAAGACAGATCAGCAGCCGCGGCTCCCCCACATGTTCGCCGGTGAAAGCCGCAAGCAGATCGCCGAACTGCTCGGCAATGTCGAGCCGTTGCGCCATGAGGGCGTCATAGGCGGCGTCAGCGACGACAAGGACGAGATCGAGATCGGAAAATTCGTCGACCCCGCCATGAATAAGTGAGCCGCCGGCGAGGAGGCCGAGGAACCGGTCATCCGCTCTGATCTTCGCTTGAATGTTGTCGAGAATGTTTTGATGGGAAGGCGTCAATGTGCTGGTCATACGATCCTCCAAGCCAGCACCTTAGAATTTCAACATTCGTCTTAACGGTCAATACGGACCCGCTCGCGCATGCTGGGCAAATCTGCCTATGCTGTCATCGATAGATCGGGAGAGATCTCTTGCCCACCATCTACGACCTTAAACCTAAATTTCAGGCTCTGCTCAGACCGTTCTGCATGCGGCTGGCCGATGCGGGCGTCACCGCCAATCAGGTGACACTGATCGCCAGCGGACTTTCGCTGGCCCATGGCGCGGCGCATATAATGAATCCCGGCGCGAAGTGGGTGCTCATTCTCCTGCCCATCATTCTCTTCATTCGTATGGCGCTGAACGCGATTGACGGCATGCTGGCGCGCGAGTTCGGGCAGGCGTCGAAACTCGGCGCGATCCTCAATGAACTGACGGACGTCATTTCCGATGCGGCGCTTTATTTGCCTTTCGCCTTCATCCCCGGCTTGCCGGCGCCGCTGGTTGTCGTCGCGGTGTTGTTGGGCGTCATTGCGGAAATGACCGGCGTCATCGGCGTCCAGATCGGCGCGTCGCGGCGCTATGACGGCCCGTTTGGCAAGTCGGATCGCGCCTTCTTTTTTGGCGCGCTTGCGATTCTGCTCATCATTTTCGATCCGGGCCGCTGGTCGACGGTGCTGATTGCATTCGCCTGCGCTTTGAGCGCCGCCACGATTGTGAATCGCTCAAGACTGGCGTTGAAAGAGGTTCAAAATGCGAATTCCTGACGCCCTTCCGGATAATGTTTTCTACGCCATTGCGGTCATCTATGGCCTGCTGGTGATCGCCAGTATCGCTGTTGCGGTGATGAAGCGGACGCGGCCGGGCGAAGGAACGGCCGAGCTTTCCCGCCGGGTGACGTCGTGGTGGTTCATGATCACCATTTTCGCCATCGCCATCGTCACCAACCGGATCGTCTCGACGGTTTTCCTCGCCTTCGTGACGTTTCTGGCGTTCAAGGAATATCTTTCGCTGATCCCCACGCGGCGGGTCGATCGGCTCATTCTTCTGTTCGCCTATTGGACGATTCCGTTTCAATTCTATTTCGCGCACCGGAATGAATATGGTCACTTTCTGACCTTCATCCCGGTCTGGACGTTCCTGTTCATCCCCATGGCGATGACGCTCGCCGGAAAAACGGAAGGATTTCTGCGCGCCGTCGGGACCATCTCGTGGGGGCTCATGATCACTGTCTTTGCGCTGAGCCACACGGCGATGCTGCTCTCAACCGACAAGGCGCTTGCAGGTCCTGCGGGCGGGGCGGGGTTGCTCCTCTTCCTCGTGGCGCTGACGCAATTCAATGACGTGGCGCAGTTCACCTGGGGCAAGCTTTTTGGCAAACACAAGATCGTCCCGAAGGTGAGCCCCAAGAAAACCTGGGAAGGTTTTATCGGCGGGCTGTCCTCGACCATCATCGCCGCCGCTGTTGCGGGACCGTTCCTGACGTCCATGCCGTTTTATTACGCCGCGGTCGCCGGCGGCATCATCGCCATTGCAGGCTTCCTCGGCGACATCACCATTTCAGCGTTCAAGCGTGACCTTGGCGTGAAGGATTCCGGCGGGCTCATTCCGGGTCATGGCGGGATTTTGGATCGCGTCGACAGCCTCACCTACGCCGCGCCGGTATTTTACCACGCTATGCACTTTTTCGTCTTCAGCGGGCGGGTGTGATGAGGAGTTTTTGTCGGCGACCGTGGTGCAATCTATCGATAAAGTCAGCTATTCGCGTTCAGGCAATCCAGGGGAACATTAGGGTATGACGGTAAACTGGGAAGCAATTTCGACCATTGCCGACATCGTAGGGATCGTGATCATCGTTGCGTCTCTCTTCTATGTCGCCCGTCAGGTCCGGCAAAACACGGACGCGATATTGACCAGCTCGCGGCAAGGCCTGCTCGAATCAGATCTCGGATTATTCTCCGACTTTATGACCTTCTCTGTGGACCCTCATCTCGTTCGGGACGATGTCAAGCTGACGTTGGAAGAAGAACGCCGGTTCGTATGGCTGCTCGTTAAGGCGATCAGAATAAGAGAGTTCGCTTGGCATCAGTACAAGTCGGGGAATTTAGACGAGAAATCATGGCAGTCATATATGGCGCCAGTGCCGGAGATGTTTTCCACCAATCGCGCCAAGGCCGTTCTGAAGTTTTATACCGGGTCTCCCGAATTCGCGGCGGTGCTCGCCGATTGGCTGCCTGCCGGCGAAGAGGACTCTGAGGGACAACCCCGTCAGGCGACTTCGGATTTGATACAGGGCCTTTATTCACGGCAAAGCGCGAAGAACGATTAGGCCGTGTGGAAATGACGGCATGAAAAATTTTCTCCAGTTTCTTTTCTTCGTCATCGTCGTGCGGCCGGTGTTGCTCGTCATTCTTGGTATGAATGTGCGCGGGAGAGAGCACCTGCCTAAGAAAGGACCGGCGATTGTTGTCGCCAATCACAACTCTCATCTCGATACGCTGACCTTGATGGCGTTGTTTCCGCTCAAAGATCTGCATCTGTTGCGGCCCGCAGCGGCGGCGGATTATTTTCTGGCCAATAAATGGCTCAACTGGTTCGCGTCGACCATCATCAACATCATCCCGCTCGCTCGGGGGGCGGTGAGGAAAAACCCGCTCGCCGATCTCGAAGACGCGCTCGATCGCAATGAAATTCTCATCCTCTTTCCCGAAGGCTCGCGCGGCGAGCCTGAGCAGCGTGCGGATTTCAAACGCGGCGTCGCCTATCTGGCGAAGGCGCGTCCCGATGTTCCCGTCTATCCTGTTTTCATGCATGGCCTCGGCAAGGCGCTTCCAAAGGGCAGCCTTATTCTTGTTCCCTTTACCTGCGATGTGATCGCCGGCGCGGCGATTTCATGGACCGGCGACGCCCAGAGCTTCATGGGCGTGTTGGAGACGCGTATGGGCGAACTCGCCAGTGAGGGACATTTTCAGCCATGGGAATAAAGGACCAGAAATTGTGGTTCGCGGGCGCCGCGCTATGGGGTTTTGCGGAAGCGACCTTCTTTTTCATCGTACCTGATGTTCTTTTAACGGCGGCGGTGCTGGTTTTCGGTTTTTCCCGCGCTTTCCGCTTCGCGACGATCGCGGCTTGCGGCGCGGCGGTGGGCGCGCTGCCCATGGTGATATGGGGCGCCGCCGATCCGGAGGCCGCGCGCGCCTTTCTTCTCTCGGTGCCGCTGATCGGTGAGGATTTGCTGCTCCGCGTTTTGGGAGAGCTAGAAGGGTTCTGGCCTATCGACCTTACTGTCGGCGCCGTGACAGGCGCGCCCTTCAAGATCTACGCGGTGGAGGCAGGCGCTGACGGCGTCAATCCATTCCTTTTCGCCATGGTGGGCTATGTGGCGCGCCTTGCGCGTTTCACGCTCGCTCTCGGGTTGACGGCGCTGGGATTGCGGCTTGCGGCGCGTTTCGGGCTGCAACGCTTTGCGCCCTATGGTCTCGCATTCGCCTGGGCCGCTATTTACGCCCTTTACGTCATGCAGCGCCTCAGCGCCTGAGCAGAATTACATGAAAGTAACCAGCGGGGACGATTTCCGCCTTCGTGGCGGTTTTCTCCCGCCCGCGCCATAGGCTAGGGTCCCGCGCAAGCTGCAATCAACGCCTGTTAATAAAGGAGTCTCCCCTTGCGTAAGATTTTCCTGCTGGCCGGGGCCGCGGCGCTGGCGCTCGCCGCCTGCGGCAAAAAAGAAGAAAGTGAAGCTGTCGAGGCGGCTGATTCCGAATCGGAAGCTGAGATCGCGGCCGCTGACCTCCCCGATGAAGCGAAGACCGACACTGAGCTGCGCGCTGATTTTGAAAAGCTCGCAGCCGAAAATCTCGCTGCATCGGCCGCCTTCCTGGAAGAGAACAAGGCGCGAGAAGGCGTGAACGTCACCGACAGTGGTCTTCAATATATGGTGCTTGAGAAAGGACCAGCCGATGGTCTCTCCCCGGTTTCCACTGATCTCGTCGTTGTTCATTATGTGGGCACACTCATGGACGGGATGGAGTTCGATTCTTCTCGCGCTCGCGGTGCCGCGGCGCAATTTCCATTGAACGGCGTTATTCCCGGCTGGATCGAAGGCCTGCAATTGATGAGTGAGGGCGATAGATTCCGCTTCTTCATTCCATCCGAGCTTGCCTATGGCGCCCGCGGCGGACCCGGCGGCGGCATCGGCCCTAATGAGGCGCTGATCTTCGATGTCGAGCTGATCAAGGTGCAGAACGCGGCGCGCAATCTCGAAGCGGCGAACGCCTTTTTCGCTGAAAACGCCAAGAAGGCAGGCGTTAAAACAACGCCGTCAGGCCTGCAATATGAGATCCTCACCGAAGGCGCTGATGACGGCGAAAGCCCCGGGGAAGACAGTACGGTTCAGATTCATTTCGAAAGTAAACTGGTCAGCGGCACGGCGCTGGGCTCTTCCTATGAGAGCAACCAGCCGGCGGAGTTTCCATTGAGCGCCGTCATGGAGCCCTGGGTTGGCGAAGCGCTGCCGCTGATGAGTGAAGGCGACAAGTTCCGTTTCTTCATTCCGCCATCGCTTGCTTATGGCGAAGCGGGCACTCCCGGCGGACCGATCGGGCCCAATGAAGCATTGATCTTCGAGGTTGAACTTCTCGATGTGAAGTAAGCAGAGTCGACTTTCGAGACTCAACTTGAACCCCCGTTCGATCGTCGAACGGGGGTTTTCGATTCCTGATACGGACGTTCCGTAGCGAGATCAGAGTCAAGAGCGCCTGAAATTTTTTTATTGTTCGTTTACCCGTATCAAGATAATGGGGATTCTTGCTGACAGTTGGTCAGTGTTTCAGGGGATGCTTTCTGATGAGAAAAGCTGTGAAAAGAAAAGCTGCGAAACCTGCAGCGAAGAAAAAGGCCGTGACGGCCAAGAAGAAAACGACCGCCAAGAAAGCGGCGAAGAAAACCACCGCCAAGAAAAAGACTGTGAAAAAAGCAGCCAAGAAAACGACTGCAAAGCGCAAAGCTCCTGCCAAGCGCAAGACGGCGAAAAAAGTAAAGCTGACGGTGAAGAAAAAGCCGGCTGCGAAAAAAGCGGCGAAGAAAACGACCGCCAAGCGCAAAACAGTGCGCCGCCGGAAGGCCGCCTAAGGCGTCCTCGACTTCTGTTGATGCCCCGGCCCTGCGCCGGGGCATCCACGGGACAGCCTCCGGCAAAGGAGGCGAAATGTCAGATTTCCCTTCAATATCAGTAAGAAAGTGATGCAGCAGCGCTAATCGCGCTTGCCATTCGGGGCTGTCTTCGCGCAATTTGCGCAAATGACAGACATCACCCCCCAACGTGAATGGATCGACCGGCTGGTCGCTTTTGACACCACTTCCTCTAAATCCAATCTCGCGCTCATTGAAGATGTGGAGGCCTATCTTCACGGCTTCGGCGTCGACACTTTTCGCGTCTATGACGACGAAGGGACCAAAGCCAATCTCTACGCCCTGGTCGGGCCGAAGGTCGAAGGCGGCGTCGTTCTTTCCGGCCATACCGATGTGGTTCCCGTGGAAGGGCAGGACTGGTCCACCGATCCTTTCCAGGTGACGGAGAAAGACGGAAAGCTTTACGGCCGCGGCGTCGCTGACATGAAGAGCTTCTCGGCGATCGCCCTGTCGCTGGTCCCCGACATGCTCGCCGCCGGGATGAAGCGCCCGGTTATTTTCGCCCTGTCCTATGATGAGGAGATTGGCCTGCTCGGGGCCCCGCGCATGATCGCCGAGATTGCCGAGCGCATGCCCAAGCCCTCATCGGTGATTGTCGGCGAACCGACCAATATGAAGGTGATCGACGGCCATAAAGGGATCGCCTCCTTCACAGTCAGGGTGACAGGCTACACCACCCATTCAAGCCAGACCGACCGGGGCGTGTCCGCGGTGGAGGCGGCGGCGAAGCTCATCACCAAGATTTCGGGTATGCGCGAACGCCGCGAAGCCGCTGCTGATCCGTCCTCGCCCTTTGATCCGCCTTATTCCACCATGACCGTCAATGTGGTGCGCGGCGGCACGCAGCTTAACATCATGGCGGGCGAGGCCATGTTTCAGTGGGATATGCGGGTTGTGCCCGGCGACAGCCGCGAGGACATCATCGCCGAGTTCACCGATTACGCCCGCGGGATCGAGGCGGAAATGCGCGCCAAGGCGCCTGGCTGCCGGATTGAGATCGAACAGATCAGCAATGCGCCGTCGCTGGCGCCTCATGCGGACAATCCCGCCGCCGATCTCGCCAAGGCGATCACCGGTCTCAATTCGACCGATGTCGTTTCCTATGCGGCGGAGGCGGGCCAGTTTCAGGAAGCGGGTTTTTCGGTCGTCATTTGCGGGCCGGGCTCTATCGATCAGGCGCACCAGCCCGATGAATTCATTACGCTCGACCAGGTAAAAGAAGGGACGATGTTCATTCGCCGCCTTATCGAACGTCTAAGCGCATAACAACAAAACCAAAAGGGGAACGTCATGACATCTTTAGAAGCCGCCGCCCTGTGGGTCGGTCTCAACGCGCTGTTGCTGATTTTTCTGAGCGCAAGGGTTGGCTCCGTTCGCATGAAGCACAAGATTAATCTCGGCGACGGCGGCAATGACGCCATGACCAAAGCGATCCGGACGCAAGGCAATTATATTGAATACGCCCCGGCGGCGATTGGCGGTCTGGTCCTGCTTGCGCTGTTGAATGCGCCTGTTGTCGGCATTCATCTTCTGGGCGGGGTCTTTTTCTTTGCGCGTGTGTCGCATCTGTTGGGGCTAGGCATGGGGGTGTGGCCCATGGGCCGCATGATCGGCACTGTGCTCACCATGCTGACACTGCTTGTGACCGGGCTCTGGCTGATCTGGACCGCGCTGGTTTAGACTTTGTTAAACTGTGTAAGCGGGGTGTGTCTAAGCCCCCGCTTTACAATGACTTTTTTCCTACTTTTACATTTTATTAGCGCAGTCCTGCGAGCTTTTCCGGAAACGAAGTCTCCGTTTTTCGAAAGGCGCCGACCCTGTGAAACATTTGACGCATTGCCGCGCATGCGGATCGAAGGCGCTGACGCCGGCTTTTTCCATGCCGTCCGGTTCGCGCATTGGACTTGGCCGCAAAGCGGACCCGTCCGCCGACTATGTTCTTTGCGACCCATCTCGCGATGCGCGCGCTTGCGGATTGTTGCAGTCGGCCAATGTGGAAGATGACTTCACCTATACGCCATCGGGCCATCATGCCTCGACCCGGGATCATCTGCGCGCGGTTGCGACCGAAGCGCTCGAAATGATTTCAGGGCGGGACTGCGCCGCGCTTGATATCGGTTGCAGCGACGGCACATTGTTGTCTTTCTACCCGCGCTGGGTCGACCGTTATGGCGTTGATCCGTCGGAACATCTGGACGAGATTGGCGACTGGGCCTGGACCGGAAAATCTCCCTTCCCATCAAAGGATCTCGATGCGGCTTTTGGCGACAAGAAATTCGATATCGTTACGGCGGTTTCCGTCATCGAGCATATCGCCGAGCCGCGTGTTTTTCTGAAGCGCGTGAAAGAACTGTTGGCGCCGGACGGCGTTTTTGCGCTCGAAACCCTTTATGCGCCGATCGTCCTGACGCGCACCTGCGTTGAAACGCTTCAGGCAGGCGTCTCCGCCGTTTACTCCCTGTCCGTGCTCGAATGGCTCCTGCGCGAAGCGGGACTGAAAGTTTTCAAAGGCTCCCTGACAGCGAAGGAAGGCGGGTCCATCCGCCTTTTCATTACCCATGCCGAGTTTGAAGAATATGACTTCGATCCCTGGTATGAGCGTCTGGCGCGGCTCTGGGACGAGGAAAACGCCCTCGCCATGCGTGCGCTGCAACCTTATCAATCCTTCGAACAGCGCGCTGCGGAAGTGCGGCGCGACTTTATAGAAATTCTCGAAGACATCGCTGGACGCGGCGAGTGCGCGCATATCCTTGGCGCTGACGCACAAACAGAAGCGCTGCTGCGCTGGGCCGGCCCGGCCGGAAAAGCGATCACCGCTGCGGTCGACACATCCGTAGCGCGGGAAAAAGAACGTCTCGGCGAAAAAGGCCCGCGCATTATTTCCGAAGCCGAATGCCGTTCCGTGGAGCCGGATTTCCTGATCGCGTCCTCCCGCTACAAGCGTGAAATTCTTGAGCGCTGGCGTGAGGCGGTCATGCTTGGCGCCCAGATCATTTTTGTGACGCCGACCCCCCACATTGTCACGTCTCTCAATTTCGCAAGCGAATATGGCAAGGCGATCAACAGCGGCGATGGCCCGGCTGGCGCGCACACATTGCGGGCGATTCTTGCGGCGGCGGGCGGCCCGCGCCTGATCGCTGACAACCCCGATGCAAAAACCGCGAACGGCTAATCAGCCACGCTGAGAAAACGTCTGGTTGTTCCTTCGAGGACGACAGCCGTCAGCAGCCCTCCATAAACGGCGCCAGTGTCGACACCGATGCGCCATCCCGCATCCACAGGCTTGTTGGTGGGCGTATGCCCATGGACGACCACATAATCCGGGCGCTCATCGGCGGATGCGTTGTGGAAGCGCTTCCGGATCCACAACATATCCGCATCGGTTTGATCTTCGAGCGGCGCGCCTGGGCGCAGCCCCGCATGGACGAACAGAAAGTCGCCTTCGACATGGCGAATCTTGAGCGCGTTCAGAAACTCAAAATGGCTTTTCGGGGCGAGGGCGAACCATTGCTCCGCGAGGGTTGGCTTGGGCTGCCCCACCGTGCTGATGCCATAGCTTTCGAGCGTTTCTTCGCCGCCCCAATCGAGCCAGTGGCCGAGATCTTCCGGTTCCTCAAGGAAATCGAGCAAAAGCTCCTCGTGATTGCCTTTCAGAAAGACAGCGTCTTCGTGTTCCGTCTGGAGTTTGATCAGCCGCTCAATCACGCCGCGACTGTCATCGCCCCGGTCCACGTAATCGCCGAGAAAGATAAGCTGAGCAGCGTCGAGAGAGCCGGCGTCTTTTTCAATGTCGTAGAGCAGTTCGTCCAGCATGTCGGCGCGGCCATGAATATCGCCGATAGCGTAAATCCGCTTGCCGTCAGGGACGGCTGCGGTTTCCGGCCAGTTTGAGCCGGATTTCCTCAATAGTCGGTCGATCATGCGCGCCATTATCAGGGATTTCCATGCTAGCCGGTACACTCCAGCATGCGAAAAGGCTATAAAAAATCTGATAAAGAATCGTGCGCAACCTTAAAATTCAAGGATGCGCGGGCCCTTAAACGCAGCCAGAGTGGGCGGAACAGGTCAGGCGGAAGCTGAGCGGCAGACAATGAGCGTACTGGTCACAGGCGGCGCGGGGTATATCGGCGCGCATATGCTGTTGGCGTTGGAAGACGCCGGAGAGCCCGCAGTTGCGCTCGACAATCTTTCAACCGGCGCGCGCTGGCTGGCGCCGGAAAGCGCGAAATTTGTCGAGGGCGATGTCGGCGACGAAGCTGTGCTCGCCCGCATTTTCGCCGAACAGGGCGTTGAGGAGGTGATCCATTTCGCCGGGTCCATCCTGGTGCCGGAGTCGATCCGTCACCCGCTCGACTATTACACCAACAACACGGCGAACACGCTTCGCCTGATCAACGCCTGCGTCACGGCGGGCGTCAAACGGTTCATCTTTTCTTCGACAGCATCCGTTTATGGAACGCCGGAAAGAACGCCGATCTCCGAAGATGCGCCGATCCGCTCCATCACGCCTTACGGCGCCTCAATGGCCATGAGTGAACGCATCCTTGAAGACGCCGCCGCAGCCCATGGTATTTCCTTCGTCACCCTGCGCTATTTCAATGTGGCGGGCGCCGATCCGCAAGGGCGCGCCGGTGAAATCGGCAAACCGACGCATCTGATCAAGGCTGCGGCACAGATCGCGGTCGGCGTCCGAAAGGAAAAGCTCCAGATCTATGGCGGCGATTACCCGACGCCCGATGGCAGCGCCATTCGCGATTTCGTTCATGTCAGCGATTTGGCGCAGGCGCATATGGCGGCGCTCGCCCGCGTGCGCGGAAAGGGCGGGGCCATTACGCTCAATTGCGGCTATGGGCGTGGTTATTCCGTTTACGAAGTGGTCGAGGCGTTCCGGCGCGTCACCGGAACCGATCTGCCTTATGATGTGGGGCCGCGCCGCGCCGGCGATCCGCCGCAACTGATTGCCGACAATGCCGCCATCCGCACGGCGCTCGACTGGCGCCCGCGTTATGACGATATCGACTTCATCGTCGAAACGGCTATCGACTGGGAGCGCCGTCTTGCCGAACGCGATGCGCCGCAACGACGCAAGAGCGGTGCATGAAACGAATCTCCTATTTATGGCCGCGAATTCTCTTTGGGCTGTTGTTTGCGCTCGTCACCTATCTGACGCTGACGCCCAATCCAGATGACGTTAAAGCTGGTTTCGCTTTCACGCGGTGGATTTCGACGACGCTTTTTGGTGATCCGAAACTCGCGGACAAGGTGGCGCATTTTCTTGCGTACTCAGCGCTTGGCGCCGCCGCCGTCTGGGCGCATCTGACAGTCTTTTCAAAGCGCCGCGGATCGGCGCTGGCGCTTGCCGCCTATGGGGTTTTCCTTGAATGGCTGCAGGGGGTTGGCGGTGTGCGCTCTCCCGAGCTTGCGGATGCGATCGCTAACGGGCTCGGCGCCCTGTCAGGCGCGACCGGCGCTGTCATCCTCGCCAATCTGATGCGAAGGTTCCGCAAACCGTGAAGGCCGCCATCATCATCCCTGCGCGCTACGCCTCGACCCGGCTGCCGGGCAAGCCCTTGCTCACACGAACCGGCAAACCGTTGATCCAGCATGTATATGAAAATGCCTTGCAGGTGAAAAAGGCGGCGTCGGTCATTGTCGCCACCGACGACAACCGGATTTTTGATGCGGTAACGGGCTTTGGCGGCAAGGCGGTCATGACCAGCACGGCCCATGAAACCGGCAGTGCGCGTATCGCCGAAGCCGCGAGCGCGATCAATGCGGACATCATCGTCAACATCCAGGGCGACGAGCCTGAGATTGAGCCGCACCATATTGAACGCCTTATAGCCTTGCAGCAGACCGCAGGCGCTTTCGCATCAACGCTTGCCTGTCCGTTTCCCGCGGATGCGACCGCCGGGCCGGGCTCGCCCGAAGATCCTTCAGCGGTGAAAGCCATCCTCGGCGCCGTCATAAGTGATGATGCGTATTGGGCGCGCTATTTCACGCGTCATCAGGCCGTCTGGCCGCGCGACGCCATGGGCCGGATTGAGCGCCCGCAGGATTATTATCTCCATATCGGCGTTTACGCCTTTTCAAAGGCGAGCCTGATGGACTTCGCTGCTGCGCCTCAGGGCGCGCTGGAAAAGATCGAAAGACTTGAACAGCTGCGCATTCTGGAACGTGGCGGGAAAATCGCTATTGGTCTGATACCTCACGCCGCGCCGGGGATCGACACACCGGAGGACTATGAGGCTTTCGTTCGTAGAGTAGGTAAAGGCGCCGCCTGACAGCTGGGTGGGGGTGGGGTGTCGCCGGCGGCGCCTTCTTTGGGTTGCTGCAATGTGTGGCGCTTATGCGAGGGACGCATAAGCATAAAGCGCCGGATAAGCCGCAGCAGCCAGAACGGTGCAAATCGTCAGTAAGGTAATTACGCGGGTCATGGGTCTCTCCTCGTTTCTTGTTATGACGGGGAGATAGGCTCGGATATTTCCGGTTGAAAGATGCGCGCGGCGCATCTCGGCGCTCAAAAAAAACGGTTCATCGAAATGACGAAACGGCAATGCGTTTCGCCGCTCCCTGCCGTCGCTTCGCCGTGAAAAGCCCTGTTAACGCTTTCCGGACGCCATCAATTTTCGCCATGCGCCGGGAAAATCATCATCATTTTCGTCTTGGGCGGCGGCAATTGCGGGTGAGGCGAGGGCGGGCTCCTTTACCTCTTCAAACGGCGTTTTCTCATCGCCCAGAAATCCCAGATGATGGAGCCGCTGCGCCGAATAGCCGGTCAGCACATGGGAGTAATGCCAGGGCAGGGCGCCGGGAAACGCGCCATTGATCGACTTCACCAGCTCATTGGTGCAGTTCGAGGTCAAGGTGTTGTAAAAGCGCGGGCGGTCTTTCAGCGCATTGGTGCGTTCAATAAAATGCGCGAGAATTTCACGTCCCTGATCCGGCGTAACATTCAATTTGTAGGCGTAAAGATCGTGGTCGAGACCGACGGCGATCCGCGTCAGCACATCCTTTTCTGTCGACCATGAGTAGATCAGTTCGAATTTATTGAACATGCCGTTGAAGCCGGAATAGACCTCGCCTTCTTCCTTGCGCGCCTCGACGGAAATGGAAATCGTCTGGTTTGTGTCGCCGCCGAAGACAAAGCTGACCAGCGTGTGCGCCGCGCCCTTGAAGGCCGGGAAGGGCTCAATAAAAAACCAGACTTCTTCTAGGTCCGCGGGGTCGAGCGTGGCGCTGCGCCAATCTTCCTTTGCGACGCCCGCCGGCGAAAACTCGTAGGCGCGCAAATTATCAAGCCGCCAGCTTGCATCCTTCCCGGGCTCGAATTCTGGCGCGCGCGCCAGGCCCGCCTCCCAGTCGCGATCTGCGCGCGGGGTCTTTAAGAAAACCGACAGCAAGAACCCCAGCGCCAGCGCGGCTGCAAGGGCGATCGCGATTTTAATCATCGCAAAACTCCTTCACCCCGCGATGATGCCGCTTTTCGGCAGGCGAGGCCAGCGTCCGCCGCCAATGCTTGATCCCGACCCGCAAAGCATGGCCCACTAGCGGGAAAGGCCATGCAAGCGGAGGGCGCGAAATGGAATCCTTATTGTCGCTGGAAAATCTTTTCACCCTGCTGATGCTTATCCTGCTGCAGGCGGTGCTGGGGTTCGACAATCTTCTTTATATCTCGATTGAATCGAGCCGTGTTGTCGAAAACCGCCAGAGAATGGTGCGATTGTGGGGCATTGGTCTGGCGATCGGGCTGCGTCTGATTTTAATGGTGGTGGTGCTTGGCCTCATCAACTCGCTCACCCAACCGCTCTTTGGCGCGCATCTCAGCGGCGTTTTTGAGGCGTCCTTCACTTTCCACTCCATCGTTTCTATCTTCGGCGGCGGGTTCATCATGTGGACAGCGACTAAGGAGATCATGCATCTCCTCGCTGTTGATCATGTTGAAAATCTTCAGAAAGAACACACGAAATCGGTGCCGGTCGCGATCGCCACGATCGTCTTCATGAATTTGATTTTTTCCTTCGACTCTCTGCTATCGGCGATTGCGCTCACCCATGTGGTTTGGGTGATCGCCGCCGCGATCATCATCAGCGGCGTCATGATGATTGTGCTCGCCGATCGTGTGTCGGCGTTCCTCAAACAAAACAGGATGTTTGAGGTTATTGGCCTTTTCATTCTGTTTATTGTGGGGGTGCTTTTGATCACCGAGGGCGGGCATCTCGCCCATATGCATCTGTTCGGGTTTGAGGTCGTCGCCATGTCCAAGGCGAGCTTCTACTTCGTGATCTTCGTTATGGTTATCGTATCAACGGTGCAGACCCGTTACCGCAACAAGCTTGAAAAGCTCCGCGCCAAGGAACACGCCGAGGCCGCGCCGACGATATAGGATAGGCGATGGCCGGGCGTTGAAAAGCGCCGGACAGTTTAATCGATTGGGCGGAAGATCAGGGTCATGACGACGCCGACAATGCCGATGACACCCCAGAGCGGCAGGCTCATGATGGTGCCAATGGCCTGAGAAACGCCGCCCGGCGAGTTCTCGGCGAGCGCCGCGCCGTCAATGCCGATCAGGCTGAGGACAAATTCCGTGGAGCGCATCACGGGCTCGCCGGTTTCAAGGGACGACACCCCATCGGCCCCCAGCAATGCGATCGCGACAGCGACCAAAACCCACGCAAGAATACGAAACGCCGCCATTTTGCTGGCCCCCTCAAATGGTTAACGCAACCTTAACTGGGGACAGAATAGCCCGGCGGGGGCTCTACTGCAAACCCGTCTCAGCCCTTTGGCATTGTCCCCAAAAAGCCAGCAAAAATGCGGGCGCCTAGCCTTGCGCCCCGGGAAAGCTTGACTATAGTCCGGCGCTCTGAACGGACAGGTGGCCGAGTGGTCGATGGCGCACGCTTGGAAAGCGTGTGGGCGTTTACGCGTCCCGTGGGTTCGAATCCCACTCTGTCCGCCAGTAATTCCGATCGAATTTCCCGTTCCGTTTTCGCGCGCGCTGAAGCCGCCGAACTTCAAAGGCTTGCGCGAGATCTGGCGCCGATATCGGGAACGGGAGACGCGGCAACTGCGCCGATTTCGTGCGCAGGGAACCGGAAGTCTCTGGCGTCTTTTCAGCGGTTCAGGAAACCGGGCGGAGACCCTTCAGGCGCGGGGCTCAAAGCCGAGCGTGCGGCGCTGCGAACCCCAGTCTCCGTCGAGCGGCAGGTCGTTCAGTTTGCGCAGGGTGAGATGCGCCGGCTGGCGTCCGTCGAGGATGGCCTCAACGATGTCAGGAGCAAGGAAGGCAAGCCGCAGCGTTTTCCAGACATAGCGTTCGGAATAGCCCTCGGACTTTGCAAGCGCGATGACGGACTCGTGCTCGCCGTTCTCCAGCTTCGAGCGCCAGCTTGCCCCAAGCGCGACAGCTTTGATCAGCGGCTCGTTGCGTCGGTTCGCGCTATCGGTCTGGATCAGGCGATCAGCGGATTTTCCCGAGGTGAGGTCGGCGGGAACGCGCAGCAGCAATGGGCCGCCAGCGCTGCCCTTCAACTGGATTTCAAGCTCGTCACGGTGAACCGTGATCTTTTTGACGTGCTGCATGAGCGTTGTCGCGTCGGTGTCGGAAGACGACAGCTTCGCCTGTTCTAGGGCGGCGATCACGGCGCCGTCCACTCTTGAGGCGTTGATGCGGCTTACCGCGCCGACCGGTTTTTTCGAGCCGCGCACCAGCGGCGTGCTGACATAATAGCGATAGACAGTCTTGCCGCGTCGTGAATGACTTGGAACCATACGGTTGCCGGCGTCGTCATGGAGCAGGCCGGAGAGGAGGGCGTTCGACTTGCCGTTGGTCTTGGATCGTTTCAGCTGCCGCGCATCGTCAAGCATGTGCTGAACGGAGGTCCAAAGCGCCTCGTCGACGATCGCCTCGTGCTCGCCGTCATAAAGTGAGCCGCCCTGCCGGACTTTTCCGAGATAGACCGGGCTGCGCAGCAGCCGGTTTAGCGTCGTCCGGGTGAGCGCGCCGCCGCCCATCATTTTGCCGGTCTGCGTCTTCCACTTTTTAGCTGAGAGACCTTCCTTGCGAAGCCGGTCGACCAGCCGGGCCAAAGACTTCTCTTCCAGCGCCATTTTGAAGACGGTTCTGACGTTTGCCGCCTCAGTCTCATTTGCAGCCAGCCGGCGGTTCATGATGTCGTAGCCCAGCGGCGGGTGGCCGCCCATCCACATGCCCCGGCGCTTTGAGGCCGCGACTTTGTCACGGATGCGCTCGCCCGTCACTTCGCGTTCAAACTGAGCGAATGACAGCAGGACGTTCAGGGTGAGCCGTCCCATGGAGGTGGTCGTATTGAACTGCTGCGTTACCGACACAAATGACGCACCATGTTCATCCAGCACTTCCACCAGTCGGGCAAAGTCGGCCAGGGACCGTGTCAGCCGGTCGATCTTGTAGACGACGATCACCTTTATCCGCCCGGCCTTAATCTGTCTGATGAGATCCTTAAGCGACGGACGGTCCATATTGCCGCCTGAGAAGCCGCCATCATCAAAGCGGTCTTTGACGATGGTCCACCCTTGAGACGCCTGGCTCCTGATATAAGCCTCGCAGGACTCTCGCTGCGCGTCGAGCGAATTGAACTCCTGGTCGAGGCCTTCGTCAGTCGATTTGCGCGTGTAGATCGCACATGGGATGAGCTTACCGGTCATGGTGATTTTCGCCGGTTCTTAAGGCCGAAGAAACGCGGACCTGACCAGTGCGCGCCGGTGATGGTACGGGCAATCTCGGACAGGCTTCCATAAACCGATCCTCGATAGGCAAAGCCTTCATTCAGCACTTCGACCACATGGCGTTTGCCGCGCCATTCGCGGATGAGGCGCGTTCCGGGCGCCAAGGGCGCCGAGTCCAGAACCGGAGCGCTCTTGTCGCCGTCAAGCCGTGATGCGATCCGTTCGAGCTTGCGGCGGGCTGTTGCAGAAAGGCCCCCATATCGCGCTGCCTGAACATCGAACATCAATGCGCCGCGAATGAGTTTGGCTGAAAAGCCCGGCGGCGGATCTTTTTGATGTATGCGACGCCAATGCTCTCTAAGCATTTCCTTTGGCATGCGCTCGATACGCGCCAGCTCATCGTCGAGCGACATGGCGCAATCTCAGTCGGTGCGGTTGGCGGATTGTTTCGTAGGCGACAGCCGTGATGAGCATCGCCCGGTTCATCTGCGGCGGCGCCTCATCAGTGAGCAGCCGGTAGCGCGCCTCAAGCTTCGGTCGGCTCAAATAGTTAAGCGCGGCGATATCGCGCTCGCTTGCCCTGGATACGGCCGCGCCCCTCATGACCGCTCCCGCAGAAAGTAACGGCGTTCCCCGCCTTCGGGCCTATCGCTGTCGAGCGGCAGGCTGAGCTTCTTTTTAACAGTGCCCGAGAGGAAGCCGCGAACCGAGTGTTTCTGCCAGCCGGTCGCTGCGGCGAGTTCCGCGACGCTCGCGCCGTCTTTCCGGCGAAGCAGGTCGAGGATGATATCCTTCTTCGATCCGGCGTCGTCTTTCCCGGGCTTCTGTTTTTTCGCGACGGATTTCGCCGATGCGGGTTTTATCGACTTTACCGTCCTGACCTTTTTTGCAGGGCTATCCGGTTGCTTCTTTCGGGCGATCTTGACTGATGTCTTACGCGCCATATGCGCCTCCTTCGTTGTTGCACGGCAACAAGCCCGGCGTCTGATAACGGTCGGGCGGAGGCGGGCGGTTCCAGCGCCGCAGGCACAGCAACGCTCTTCCCAGGCGCGAAGTCCAGTCAATTGTTCTCGATACGGAGTAGTTATTAGTTGATTTGTGGTCTGAATGGAGCGGTTTTCGGCAATGTGCTAAGGAAGAGACATTGCCTTGTGTCGGTGTCTTGCAATAAATCCGTCGCCGAGCTTGATTTCGAGCGGCAGGCGCTAATCTCAAAACCAGATTGCGACCCTCCCGATGGTGCGGCGGTGCAGGCGCTGATGCGACGCGTTGAGAACATTGACCTCGCCGTGATGGCGAAAAACTTTCGATCGACAGAGAGACTATTCGTTACTCGTCATCGATGCCGGTGGCGCGCCAGCGCGCGTTCAGCTCGGCTTCCTCTCTCGTTTCCTTTTCTAGGACCGCACGCTCCTCTTCTTCCTCGCGCTTAAACCGTTCCACCAGCATTTCTTCGTTCGAATCAACGAAGTTCACTACTATTTTTGTCGGCGGAGCGTTTTCAGGTTCGAGCGCCGCTGGAACATAGTCGTGGAGCGCTTTCATCAACGCGATCTGTTCGCGCACATTACCCCTGAGGGCGGCAGCGCCGAGCTGATGCGCCCAGGCCTCCCGTAAAGGAACAAGCTTTTTCCGACCGTTTATTTTGATCATGACCTTCTGCGCCATCACTTCGGCGAGAATGCTCGTCATGTTCCTGGAACCCTTCGGCCGTCCCTTTTTGTTTCCGGACTGTCCTTTCTTGAATCGCGTATGCTTAGGTGGTCTTTTATAACCGACGTCATAGTCCTCCGGCTTTTCCTTATCCGACATGATGTTTACTCCTTATACAGTGAACGATCGAAGGCGCGGTTTTCTGCAACCTCATGAAAGGAATGGCCGTATCGGGCGTGGATTGCGCTCTGGCCTGTCGCCTTTTCGTAGCGGCGAATCGCGACATCGACATATTTCGGATCGAGCTCGATCAGCGCCGCGCGGCGACCGGTTTTTTCAGCTGCCAGCAGGGTTGATCCTGATCCGCCAAACGGATCGAGAATGAGATCGCCGCGGCGCGTCACATCCAGGATCGCATCCGCGACCATGGCCACAGGTTTAACGGTGGGGTGATCGGCGAGGTCTTCCATGCGCCCCGCGCCAAAACTGTTGACCCCGGCATAATCCCAGACATTGGTGCGATAGCGCCCGTGACGGCCGAGATCGACGTTGTTGATATGCGGCTCGGTTCCGTTCTTGTAGACGAACACAAGTTCGTGCTTTGATCGGTAAAGCGATCCCATGCCGCCATTGGTTTTGTTCCAGACGCAGATGTTTTTGAGTTCCGCATAAGCTCCGCGCGCTGCGCTCATCAGTTCAAAGCCGTGACGCCAGTCCATGCAGATGAAGTGTATGGAGCCGTCAGCGCTGAAGCGGTTCAGATAGCCGAATACCGCTGACAAAAAGCTGGTGAATTCGCATTCCGACATTTCGCCGGACGCCATGGCGAACTCGTCATGGCGGATGCGGCCGTTGCCGCAAACATGGCCGTCAATGCGCACGTTGTAAGGCGGATCGGTAAAGACTGCGGCGGCCTTTTCACCGTTCAGAACCGCTTCATAAGATGACGCTTCAAGGGCATCACCGCAGAACAGGCGATGGTCGCCAAGCAGCCACAGGTCGCCAGCCTCTGAGACGGCGGGGCCGGGTTCGGGCGCCGGAACGTCTTCGTCTTCCGGAGCAGTCGTATCACTTTCTCCGAGGAGAAGATCGATTTCCGGAGTCTCGAACCCGGTCACTTCGACCGAAAAGTCGAGATCCATGTCGAGAAGACCCTGCAGTTCGATGCGCAGAAGGTCTTCATCCCAGCCGGCGTTTTCAGCGAGCTTATTGTCAGCGAGGATGTAGGCGCGTTTCTGCGCTGCCGTCATTGTCGACAGGCGGATCACGGGAACAGCACCCATTCCGAGAAGCTTTGCGGCTTCGAGGCGGCCGTGACCGGCGATGACACCGCCTTCATCGTCGATCAAAATCGGATTGGTCCAGCCGAAAGTCTTTATGCTTTCGGCGATCTGCCGGACCTGTTTCTTCGAATGGGTGCGCGGATTGTTGGCGTAAGGCTTCAGTGCTTCAACGGAGCGGTGTTCTATCTGCATTGTAACGCCTCCGCCAAGACGAGTCGACGGCTCTCCGCGAACTCAGGCGCCGCTTTCAGGTAAGGAAGCTGATTTTCAGCATTAACAGCTGGCACGATAGCGCCGTCCGCCGTTTTAATTGCGTAAACGCTCAACCGCACAACGCCTTTGCGCAGTTTCAATCGAAGACTCACCGCATCTACGACTCTGCCGCCTTCAAGTTGCTTCCTGGTCAAACCAGGAAAGCCGAATGTACAGTAAGGGTTATGTCCAATGACGAACTTGACGATGTTCCTTCGCATGATTTGGATTCCTTTCTTCATATTGCGAAGCAGGAACCTGGAACGAGACACAGATCCGCGCATTCCGAAGAAATCAGCGTATTTCTTCGGAAGAGGCGTAGGTCTGGACTGTTCTGTATTTCGTCGGACAACCGAGGAAATGGCTCGCGACCATCATCGCCGCAAGTTCCGACGGCGAGCGTCCTTCGTAAAACGCTTCGCCAGGAACAGGGTCGGGCGGCAGATTGTCCGGTGGGCCGTAGCGCCGGACATATCGCTTACACACCTTGTATGCATATCGCAGCAGATTTGCCCGTCTGCGCTTTTCCAGTTCAGTTAACTTTGGTCTTCCTTTAGCTGCCGGGGCCTGTCGGACGAGGTTTGCAACGTACTCGCGCAGCGCTGGCGGAAGACTACCCTCATATGAAGCGACGGCGTCGGCGAGTTCCCAATGACCAATCCGCTCACGGCGAATGACCCGCTCGTTCAGACTTTCCAGGGACGAAATCCTGAGATGGCCGAACCGGCCTGAAGAATGCTGCGTCATGACTGCCTCCTTAAAAACGAAAGAGGCTCCCTATTGAGAGCATATTTTGCCGCTTGTAACCTATTATTTCGTGCGCTGTTAACCAGTTAACCCATTGGTTTTCCGAGAGTGGGTCAAGGAGACACGACGGCGTTCCGGCGGGAATCCAAAAAATCCGGGCTGAAATTGTTGACAGCTATTTCGTACGGCGCGCTTTGGCGCCAGCTTTTTTCGGCGGCGCCTCGAGCAGGGCTCCCATCGGGGCCTCCAGCGCGACCGCAAGCCGGTCCACAACTGTGATGGTCGGGTTCTTTTTGCACCGCTCAATGCCGCTGATATAAGTCCGGTGCAGGCCGCTTTCCTCAGCGAGATCCTCCTGCGACCAGCCCTTTTCGCGGCGCAGGCGCTGTAAATTGAGGGAAAGGCGGCGGCGGACGTCCATTGATCCAGATGGCCCCGTGTGCAGCCGATTGATCTACAGACGATGAGTCACATTCCGCTTGACTTGGAGGGCGCGGGAAGCATTGCTGGCATCATGACCGATGATGGCGGAATCAGGGAATTCGCGTTTACGACCACCCAGCGCGGGGCGGTCGCCGAAAGCCTCGTCGCCGTCGAACTGATGATTGGCTCCGGGGGTCGGCTTGCGCCCTTCAAACCCCTCGCCGATGACGACGGGCTCGATCTCCTCGTTTACGATAAAGCGACCGGCCGGGCGACGCCGCTCCAGATCAAGGCCCGGTTCGGCGTCGACGCCGGCGGGACTGTTGAGTTCAATGTAAGATCCACAACCTGGCGTGCGGACCCGTCAGCGAAGCTGCTCTGTGTGCTTATGGACGACCGGGCGATCGCGGCCGCCTGGATCATTCCGATGGACGAACTCGAAAACATCGCCAACCTTAAGCGCGGGAAATACGTGCTCACACCGTCCCCGAAGGAAGCTAGCCGGGATAAGTATGCGAAATATCGTGTGCCGAACGTGGCGGCGGCCTTTGCGTGACCTCTTATCCAATTCGGAGCGCGGCAGGTGACGGGGACTCGAGTTTAAATCTCCTTCCCGATCTAAAAAGTGGCTTAGCTGCCGAAAATTGGGACGTCTGCTCTGCGCGCAAAACCAGACATGCTTCTGTTCATCACAAATTGGTAGTCGCGTATCCAAAAGCGTACAAACGATACACGGATTAGTCTTTGGCGATCGGTACACGATCGGTTTTTGCGCGCTCCAAGCGACCTTCGGGTTCATTCAATCCCCATCGGCGATCGAAATAGAACTCCAGCGCCTGACGCACTTCGATCTTCAGCATATCATCACTAAATCCGAACTCTCTTCGTACAACAGCCGCCTGCGCAGCGCTGAGCTTCGCGCTTGGTCGCAGCCAGATAATGCTCAGCGTATTCCATTCCTTATCGAAAGGGAGAGGTTCTTCGATCTCAACCGATTCATATTTTCCCTCCGGTTCGATCCGGGCTGGGTGAAAATTCCGGTACTCCCCTCGCTTGAAGCTGTAAGCTCTAAAATGGATGCTTTCTCCATCAAAGGTAAAGCGCGTCGGCGCAATCCATTGAGGGGCCGTTTCACCTGACGTCATTGACGTGTAGCGAATCTTGATTTTCCGCTCATTCGAGACTGCGTCGTAGATCGCTGTTGCGACGCGCGGGTCCAGCCATCGTTTTGCCTTCGGCAGTTCTGCAGGCGGTTGCATTCTATCGTTCGTATCTAAAACGCCGAACACATTTTGCATTGTTGAAGTCGTGATCACTTCGTGGTCTATCGACGCTACGTAGGCCTTGAGACGAGCGTCATACCTCGGTGCATTCTGCCCGATCAGCTTCAAATAGGTCCGAAAATCATTAGCGGCTTGCGCTGTCGAAATTCCAAACCGGTCAGTGAGATCACGTCGCCTGGCAACGCCCCGCCAAGTGAAGCACCGGTCGAGAAACAAAAGGCGTTGTCGCTGGGCATGCTTCAGGTCGTCGAGCGTCATCCGATTTCCTATCTTGACTCTTGTTGGCTTATATATCTAAAAAGTATACGTGTAAAAACTATATGGGGCAAGCCATGAAGCTGTTGCACACCTCGGACCTGCATCTCGGTCGTCAGTTCAACGGGATTTCCCTTGAGGAGGATCACGCAGCGGTGCTCGACCAGATTGTCGAGGCGGTTAAGGCGAACGGCGTCGACGCGCTCATCATCGCCGGCGATGTCTTCGACAGAGCGTCGCCTCCGCAAAGCTCAGTGAGGCAGTTCAACGGGTTTCTTCAGCGAGTGAAAACAGAGACAAACGCCGCGGTTGCTTTGATCGCGGGCAATCATGACTCAGGGGACCGCATAGACCTGTCAGCCATTGCGGCAGATCGCTCACGATGGCTCATTCGCGGTGCGATCAGTTCGGAGGAAACACCGCTTCTGCTCTCGGACCAGCATGGCCTGGTTGCGATCTCGGCGCTGCCCTTCGCTTACGAGTATGCGGCGCGCGAGTGCTTTGAGAACGAGGCCATTGATACGCCCGAAGATGTGCTGGTAGCGCAAGTCGCAGCCGCGAGCGCCAAGATTCCTGAGGGCGCACGGTGGATCATCGTCGCGCACGCCTTCGTTACGGGTGGTTCTGTGAGCGAAAGCGAGCGTTCTCTGACGCGGGTTGGCGGCATAGAGACTGTGAGAACCTCAGCTTTTGACAGGGCGCACTATGTGGCGCTCGGACACCTGCACCGGCCCCAGTCGGTCGGTGCTGACCATATTCGTTATTCCGGCTCGCCTCTCGCTTTCGGTTTCGACGAAGCCGACTCGGAGAAATCGATGAGCCTGATCGAGATGGATGCAGCGGGTGAGGTTACAATCGAAACCCTTCCGATCACGCCTGTCAGGCGCGCCCGCGTTCTACGCGGCAGGCATGCTGAGCTGCTGCACTCTGATCCATCGGGCGATTTCATAAAGGCCGAGCTGACAGATGACGCACCGGTCATCGACGGCATGAAGCGCCTACGGGAAGTTTTCCCGAACGCCTGCGAGCTGGTCTATGTTCGCAATGAGCGCCCGCTAGAGGTCAAGTCCGCAGACGGACAGGCTATCACCGCTGCCGAGCCAGCGGACGTGGTTTGGAATTTCCTCAGCGAAGTCGGCCTCGAAGGCATCACGGAGGTAGAACAGGACTTAGTGGCATCCTCTCTCGCGCGCTTGCGGCAGAAGGAGGATGCGGAATGAGACCCGTCCGACTCACGCTCCAGGCTTTCGGTCCCTATGCGAACCGGGAGGTCATCGATTTCCGCAGCGCCGTTGATGCGGGTCTGTTCGGCATCTACGGACAAACCGGCTCGGGCAAGTCGACCATCTTCAGTGGGATGACTTTCGCGCTTTTCGGCGAGGCGTCAAAGTCCGAACAAGATCGCACCTCTCTTCGCTCCGATCATGCAGCCGCTGAACTCGCGACCGAGGTTGAGTTCGTTTTTGATGTAGGCGACCGGCGTTTCGTTGTTGTTCGCCAGCCGGATCAGATGCGCCCGAAACAGCGCGGCGAAGGTGAAACCAAGAGCTCGCATGAAGCTCATCTGTTTGAGGCGACGGGCCTCTCCCTCGATGAGATCACTGGTGAGAAGCGCGGCAAGATCATAGCGGAGAAAAAAGTCCGCGATGTTGATGCTGCCGTTTCGGAGCTTCTTGGCTATGGCGCTGAACAGTTCCGGCAAATCGTTCTCCTGCCGCAAGGCCGCTTTGAGAAATTCCTGTCCGCCAAGACCAATGAACGTGTGACGATCCTGCGGGATCTGTTTGACGTCTCGCTCTATCAGGCCTTGATGGCTGACCTGAAAGAGAAGGCCGCTGAGGCGGAGCGGGAAGTACGCGAAGAACGGGCGGTCTGCGCCGGGCGCCTCAAAGCCGAAGGGTTCGAGAGCACGGACGCTTTGTTCGAGGGCATAAAGGACGCCGAAGCGACCGTTTTGGAACGGTCAGTAGTCGAGGCTGAAGCAAAGAAACAAGTGCAGGTAGCCGAGGTTGAATTTCGGTCTGCCGAAGCGATCGAGGTCAAGTTCGTTGCATCGGAACAGGCGCAGGCGAAGCTCACCACTCTGACAAGCCGTAAGGCGGAAATCGCCGCCATGGCAACCCAAATGAAGCAGGCGGAGCACGCCCGGCTTATTGTGGATGTTGAAGCCCAGCTCACCGCAGCGCGGAAAGACGTGCAGGAAGCGGATAGAAAACTTGCTGACGCCACAGAGGCGGAGAGCCAAGCCCGACAAAAAGTCAAAGACGCGACTGAGGCCCTCACAAAAGAACAAGAAAGAGCGCCTGAAGTAGAGGCTGCGCGGAAACACAAGGATGATCTCGAGCGATATGCTGCGGTTCTTCAAGCTGCATCGGCCAGCGCCGAGGCTGTGGAAGCGGCGCTTCAGGCTCAGCGAACGTCTTATGTGGCATTCGAGAAAAGCAAAGAACAACTCCAAAATCTCCGCAAGTCTCGTGACGATCAAGCCACTGCGCTCAAGACCGCCCGCAACACCGAAGGCAAGCGCGGTGACCTGACGAGAATACACACGGATCTCCTGGCCCAGAAGAAAGCCGCTGAGGACTACGGGAAAGCTGAGTCTGCGGTCGCATCGGCGAAAGCGGCGCTTGAAAAGGAAAGCGAAGCGTCAGCGGAGGCGCTACAGCATGAAGCCAAGGCACGCGCCGCCTATGTGACGGCGGAACAAGCCCTTGCCGCGGCTCAAGCGCTGCATCTGGCAACCAAGCTGGAAGACGACCAGCCCTGTCCTGTATGCGGATCGATCGACCATCCGAGCCCTGCGACGGGTGATATCGAGAATGCCGGCCGCGATCAGGCCTTCCGTGAAGCCCGCGAGTGGCTTGAAAAGGCTGAACGGGCTGCCCGTCAAGTCCGTGAAAAACTCGCCGGGCAGAAAGCCACGCTTGAGGCTCGTGAGGAAAGCCTCTCGCCGCTGGAACAGCCAACAGATACGCCTGTGGCGATTCTCGAGAAAGTTCGCCAAACCGAAGCTGACATCAATGCGCTTGGCCCCTCCGTGAATCTTGAGGAAGCCGAGGCGGCCATCGAGGCACTCGACAAGCAGATTACCGATCTGGAGTCAGAAACCGAGCGTCTCCGCACTAAAGCGGAGAAATGCCGTAACGCCGCGACCGAAGCCAAAGCCATCCGCGATGGAAAACTAGAGGCAGTCCCAGAGTCACTCCGAACACAGAACGCACTCGCATCAGCCCTGGAAGAGACCTCCCGCACGCTCAACGCGCTGGTCGAAGCGAAAGATAAAACGGATACACTGGTGAGGGAGGCGCGTGAAGCCGCCCTCTCCGCTGTTGCCACATTCAAGGGGGCTGAGGAGTCAACTGCAGCCTGCAAAGCCCGCTTCGACAAGGCCGAGTCGGCGTTCCGCACGCGTCTTTCTGAGCAAGGGTTAACGGAAGAACTTTATCAAACTCTCAAACCCGCCATCGCGACGATTGATTCAGACCGTGAGTTGGTCAGGACTTTCGAGACCCAGCTGAACGAGGCGCAGGGTGCAGCAAAAGCTGCAGCCTCAGCGATAGGCGATCTGACGCGTCCGAATCTTCCCGTTTTGCAGGAAGCGCAAGCAGCCGCCGCAGCCGCCCTGAACAAAGTGACGGAAGCGCGGGTTACTGCCAGCAATCGCGTTGAACAGCTGGAGAAGCTGAGTAAAAGCCTCGAAGAGACGATGCACAAACTGAATGAAGCAGAAGCTGAGTCCGGCCCCCTCCGCAAAATCGCGGCTCTTGCGAATGGTGACAATCCGCTTAACCTCAAACTGGAGACCTATGCGATTGGCGCCATGTTCGATCGCGTGCTCGAAGCGGCTAATCTCCGGCTCGGTCCGATGACCTCCTCCCGATATCAATTGGAGCGTGACATTGAAGGCGGTCGTGGCAGTCGCGGCCTCGGCATCCAGGTCTCTGACGCACATACTGGCAAGTCGAGAGGAACGGACACGCTGTCTGGCGGTGAGACCTTCATCGCGGCGCTAGCGCTCGCCCTGGGGCTCGCAGATGTTGTTGAATCGGCCAGCGGGAAAGTTCGCCTCGATACGATCTTCATCGATGAAGGTTTCGGAAGCCTCGACACCGAGAACGGTTCAGGCACCCTCGATCAGGTCCTTCACGTCCTAAACAGCCTCGTCAAACAATCCCGGGCCGTCGGCCTGATTTCACACGTCCCACTGGTCCAGGAAGCTATTCCAAACGGGTTCTATGTTCGCAAAGGTTTGGCCGGTAGTTCCGTTGAAGAAAGAGGCTTGATTTGATGGCGGCTCGACTTAGCAAAAGGCGGTCACACACTCGGCGCTTGAGCAATGGTAAAACTACGGTTGTTCGAGAATGTTGGGTTCTAATGGACGGTAACATCAGTACTAACAGGAACTGCTATCGACATGCTTGTCCAAGTTGTGGATCGGAAATCATCAGTGTTCATATGCCAAACGGCGGTTGGGCGCATTTCGAGGGTATGCCCGGTCTCACAAGAATTAAACATCCGTGTATGCATATTGGTGAATCGATACGTCGGATTTCGTGTGAGTTGACGCTAGATTTATTCGATAAGGAGTATGACAATGCCGATATATAAAGATGTCGACGGCGACTCTGGAATTCTGAGCTACGAATACGGCGCAGACTTGATATTGATCGAGTTCGAAAGAGGCGCCCAGAGGCATTATAAATACACATACGCTAGTGCTGGTGCTCACAATGTTGATTGCATGAAAAAGCTGGCAGATCAGGGCGAGGGCTTGAGTTATTACATAAATAAGAATGTCCCGAAGCTATATGAGCAAAAGTGGTAACGATGAGTGCCGAAAAATTCTCGCTAACAATTGTTGCAGTTGCCCACTCTGAGCGTCTTAACTGAATTGCTTATCTGCAGAAATCTTCGAGCATATATGCTTATGTCCGCAAAGAGGAGAGGCCGTGTAAAAACGGTTCCGTCGAGATCGTCGAATTTTTTATGTTGAGTTGGGCGTGACGATTTTATGCCGCCTTGATGGCGGCTATCAGCGGTTTGACGCCCATGATCGCAATCATTCGCTTTAGATTGTAGGTGAGGACGCAGAGGCTCATCTCGGTTTGGACGTTTTTGAGGCCCTTCATCAGGAAGTGTGTAGCGCCCATCCAGGCTTTTATCGTGCCGAATGGGTGTTCTACTGTCCGTCTTCGGATGGTCATCGCATCACTTTTGTTCAGCTGATCAAGCATGGCGTCGATTACGCCTTCATGTTCCCAGCGCTTGATGCGGCGCATGTCGCCAGTCGTGCAGCGCGGCTTGAGATGACAGGATTCGCACTTGGTCGTCCAATAAGAGTGAAGTGTCTGGCCACGTTCTACATTCTCAAAACGATAAGTAAGTTTTTCGCCCGCCGGGCATTGATAGACATTTTCTGAAGGGTGATAGACAAATTCATCCTTGCCAAACCGGCCGGCAGCTCGTGAGCCGGATGTAAGCGGCTTGGGCGCATAGACCGTGACGCCGTTGGCTTTGCAGGCCACGATCTCAGCGCCGCTAAAATATCCTCGATCAGCATAGACATCGAGCTTTTGCCGGCCCATGGCGGTCTTTGCTTTTGCCGCCTGTGTTGAGAGTTGCACTTTGTCCGAGACGATGTTCGTCACTTCGTGGCTAACGATCAAATGATTTTCGGTATCAACGGCAGACTGCACATTATACCCAACCATGCCGATATCGTGGCTTGTCGCCATGGACCTAGCATCCGGATCAGTCTGAGATATTTGTTGCTGCGGAGAGGCAAGAACTTCCGCCTCCCTCTGTTTGAGCTCCACGAGTTTCGCTTTCATCGCCGCCAGTTTTTCCTGCATTGAGGCGACTTTGTCGTCGGCAACGATCATTTCCTGACGATCCGCGTTATCAAGAGCGTTGAGATAATGCTCGATGCTCGCCTCAACCTGACCGATCCGGCGTTTCAGTTTGCCTTTGGTGAAGTTCTTCACCCGCGCGTTGACGGCCTTGAATCTTGCGCCGTCGATTGCGGCGACAGCGCGAACGAAAAGACCAAGCTCCCGGCACAAATCGACGAACTGCGCGCAAACAGCCTGTATCGCAGGGCCGTTGTCTTTTCTGAAGTCGGCGATTGTCTTGAAGTCTGGCGCCAGACGCCCCGTCAGCCACATCAGTTCGACATTGCGGCCTGCTTCACGCTCCAGTCGCCGGCTCGATTGAATGGCGTTGAGATAGCCGTAAAGGTAGATCTTCAACAGCGTTGAGGGATGATAGGCAGGGCGGCCTGTTGCTTTTGGCTGCACGCGATCAAATCCCAACGATGCAAGATCGACATGATCAATGAAGGCGTCAATCACACGAACAGTATTTTCTTCGTCGATGTAATCTTCAAGGCTGGCCGGTAACAAAGCTTGCTGGCAACGATCTTCTCCTTCAACAAATCGGCGCATTTTGACCTCCCAAAGAGACGTCAAAACGCTAATCTGATTTGCCCGTTTTCACACAGCCTCAGGATTATCCGGACTTCCCGCAATTCGTGAAACACCCATAAACCGCGGTTGTGAGTATCACTGCTAATATTGCTCTTGGTGTCTAGCTATAGAAGTGAGTTGGGTCAGTGCAGGCTGTTAACCGCTCAATTTTCGGTTTCCATAGATTCCGACCACGGACTCCTATCTGATCTAGCCGAGAGGGCTTCGATTGACGAATTATACTGTTTAGTATAACTTCCTGGCGCACAAAAATTATAAGAGTTGTGGGTAGGGAATATAATGGCGGCGAGAATGGAGCACGATTTTTCCGAAGCTGATGAAGGCCAGCATCCCATCGGTCCCGAGCCGAACTGGCAGGAAAGCGTCGTGCTGGTCTGGTGGGACGACAACGAAGGCGTCGGTGGGTTTCTGCGCTTTGGCCATGAGCCGAAAGCCAACTATGGCGAAGGCGTTTCCTGCGCCTGGGCGTCTGTGCAGACCCGCGCCGGAGACCGCTATTCACAATATCTTTTAAAGCCGTTTGAAGAAACTGATCGCGCTGATCCAAAAGCCTTCCGCATAGGCAAAGAGTATTGCGCCGCATTTGACGGTGAGCATTCCGTCTGGACCATCAATGAGCCGGAATGCGAAGCTCGCCTTGAAACGGATATATTCACGCCGCGGTTTGATCTCTTCGGCCGAGGACAGGCGGTTACCAATGACTATGCGCCGGGCCATCTCGAGGCGGCGGGAAATATCTGGGGCGAGCTGCGCCTTGGCGACCGCCGCTGCGAGGTGAAAGGCTTCTGCTACCGCGATCATAGCTGGGGCAACCGCGAATGGGGTAGTTTCCTCAGCCATCGCTGGGTGGCCGGCACTTGCGGCCCTGAACTGACCTTTAATGTTACGACTTGGCATGCCAAAGATGGTTCGCTCGGCGCATATGGGCTTGTTATCCGCAACGGCGTTGTAAAGCGCGCGAAAAATGTTGATGTCGTTACCTTTATTGAGCGGGATGCACTGACTCATCGCGGCGGCGTCGCCAGTCTTTATTTCGATGATGAGGATCCGTTGATCGTGCAGTTAACCGCTATTGACGCGTTCATCACCACGCATAACGGCATAGTATGGACCGAGCAGGTGTCAGTATTTGACTATCAAGGCATGCGCGGCATGGCCAACTTCTCAACGTCAAACAATGCCCGCGCCGGAACCGGACCGATTCTCGGCGTTCACAATGGTACGCTGGAAAGAGGGGTCTCGCGCCGTGAACGCCCCATTGAAAAACTTGTTCTGGCTTCGGCCTAGATAATCGAGGTTCGCGTGGCCGAGAAGACTCATATCACCTCTATCGATGAGAACACTGCTTATTGGTACCTCATCAATATGGCGGATACGCTCCACCATGAAGTCACCCCCGAGCTCAAAGGCGCGGCGAAAGAAAGAGCTGAACAATTGTCGCTAATGATGACACGGCTTGCGACGCGACTGGTTTTTCCGTCTGAAGACTCAGGGCCGCATCTTGATGCGTTAGAGGGCGGCCTCGACAAAGAGTCTATCAATCATGACGGCGCGATACTCGATGCGGAGCAAGCCGTTGTCGATGAGCTGATGGCGTCGATCGCAGGCAAGGCCGGGCCGCAGGCGCGTGAAGCCGATCCGGCCCGTATCGAGGTCTATCTTAAATCCATTGAGGCAGGCGGGCCGGCCACGAAAGTGACCGCCGCTAAACTGCTCGCCGGCGGACGCTCAAAAGCGACGTTCAAGGTCAGCCAGTCTGGCGCGCGCGATCTGCCTGACGATCTTATCATCCGGCAGGACTGGGCGGGTTCCGTCACGGGCGCGACTGTCGTCTCAGAGTATGAGATGTTGAGGAAGCTTCACGCCCATGGCGTGAAGGCGCCGCAGCCATTTGCACTCGAAACAGGCTCCGATGCGCTCGGTGCGCCATTTATGATTGTCGCTGCAGTTCGTGGGGCTTGCATCGGGGGGATTTTCGATCCGCCGCGCGACGAAGCGCTTGCCCTGCAGGCGGCGGAGCAAATGGCGGCGTTCCACCGGATTTCCTGTGCGGAGTTTGAGGCCTGCGAAGGCCTTATCGAACGGTCCTACACGGCGGAACAGCTTTCCGCCGAGCTTGACGCCATCGAAGGCATCGTCAAGTCGCTCGAAGGGGAGAATGTCACGCTTCACGCAGCATTTGACTGGTTATGGCGGCATATTGCCGACGTGAAAGGTCCGCGTGTTCTCGTCCATGGCGATCTGGGTTTCCATAACTTCCTTGTTGAGGGCGGAACGCTTTCCGCTGTTCTTGACTGGGAGTTTGCGCATCTTGGAAATCCTGCCGAGGATTTAGGGTATGTGCGCAGCTGGGCAGAGCAGATGACGGATTGGGAGACTTTTCTGCGCGCCTATCGGGAGGCGGGCGGACTTAAAACCGACAAGACGTCGGTCGATTTTTTCACATTGTGGAGCGGCTTGCGCATCTACCACTTCTTGATGCAGGCGCGCGCCGGGATCACCAGCGGTAAAGTGCGTGATCCCGAGTTGACGCATATTTCTCTGGAGCTTGCGCCCATGCTCGCGCATCGCATTTCCCGTGAACTTCGGCGCATTGTAAGCGACGAATAGCGCGTCTCCCTAGTTGAAAGCAGCGTTCAGCGTGCTCGGCTCAGCAGCCTCCGGGCCTGTTCAACAACGGGAAGGTCAATCATCCGGCCTTTATGCTGAATGACAGCGGCGCCTTTTGCGGTGGCGACTTCCCAGGCGCTGACAATCTCTTTCGCCTGCGCGAGTTCCATTTCGCCGGGTGCGAACACGTCGTTGACGATCTCCACTTGCGCGGGGTGGATGCTCAAGGCGCCGGTCACGCCATAGGCTCGGGCTTCCTGTGCGGCGCGTTTGTATGCGGCGAGATCACTGAATTCGCCGATCGAAATAGGAAGCCCATATGCGGCGACGTCTGCTGACGCGGCCGCAAGTGCGATCATTCTGCAAGGGAGGTCGAGCGCTTCGCGTGAAGGCGTGACGCCAAGGGCGAGCGAGAAGTCTTCACTGCCTAAAGCCAACCCGGCAAGTCGCGGCGCCGAGGCGATGTCCTGAAGATTAAACAGCGCGCGAGGTGATTCCAACAAGGCGATAATTCCGATCTCGCCGGGCGGCAGCCCGGCTTTTTTTTCCGCGCCAGAAAGGATTGGAAGAATGGAATCAATCTGTTTTCGGGATTCGACTTTCGGAATGACAATGGCGCGCAATGGCGCACAGACAACTGCCTCAAGGTCGGCGGCGGCGGCGTCAATCTCTGCATTAATGCGCGCCATCACGGGCGCGCCAAGAGCGTCAAGGCGTCTTGCCTCTTCCGGAAAGAGCTGTCGCGCGGCATCCTTTGCGGCGGGCGAGACGGCGTCTTCGAGATCGAGAATGAGGGCGTCCGCCCCTCTTTCATGGGCTTTTGCAAGACGGCGTTTGTCATCAGCCGGCGTGAAAAGCAAGGAACGGAATAGCGTCATCGTTCAGTCCGCCTGAATGGACGCCGACATAGTCTCAACGCCTTTGTCATTGCAAATCCATAAACTGTAATTGGGGCCCGACCCGTCAATGTGAAGATCGAAAGGCTGGTCAGAAAAAAGCGGGCTTTTGGCGCGAAACCCAAAACTTTTGATGCAGCGCCCAGGGAAATTCTGCAGAAAGAAATCCATCAGCAGGGTCGCAGAATACGGCCCGTGCACGACCAGCCCCGGATAATGCTCAACACCCTGCGCATAGGCCTGATCATAATGAATGCGATGGCTGTTGAAGGTCAGCGCCGAAAACCGGAAAAGCTCAACTGTGCTCGCCACATGCCGCCGTTTGTGTATGAAGGACTTGGTTTCGGCCGACGACGCTTCACGCTCAGGTTTTTCGCTTTGCGGCGCCGGGTTAAGGTAGATCAGATTCTGAACCTCACGAATGACCGGCGTCTCTCCGGCAAAAACGTCATGAGCGACCTTGACGATCAGCATCTCGCCTTGGGAGCCGTTCTTGACGCTCACATCCTGTATCATGGATTTTCGTACAATATTCACGCCGACGGTTAGAGGGGCGACAAACTCAACCTGCCCGCCAGCCCACATGCGTCGTGAGTGCGGGGAGGGCGGCAGAAATCCGCCCCGGCGAGGATGGCCGTCTGCATCGAGGTCTGACAGGCGCTCGTCAGGTAGAAAATAAAGCCAATGAGCCAGAGGCGGAACCTCGCCTTGCGGCCATGGCGGCGCTTCATGATCGAGGAGAGCCGCAAGCCGCTTCAAAGGGCCGGACGCGGTGATGTCGGCGCGCGACTGGCTTTTTCCGATCCAGTTATGCGGCTTTTCGGTCAAATACGCCTCCACTTTATGGGGTGCCACCGCCAGTCGGACGCCCGAATGGCGCTTCGGGCGGCTTCTTTTGCAGCATCATAGGGTGTGGCGAATGATTTCATACCGCCTTGTTGTTCTTACTACTCGAAAGGTATAAAAACCGGTTTAGAATCAATAGTTTCTTTTACGGGCGCGGGGGGTCATGAAGGCCAAAGCGAAACAGGGCTCTATCAAGGAGCAAGTCAGCGATCTGAAATGGAAAGCGGTGATCGATACCGCAATCGAGCTGTTTCACAAAAACGGATATCGCGGCACGTCCATCGATATGATTGCCGATGAACTGGGCGTGACCAAGCCGTTCATTTATTACCGGTTCAAAAGCAAGGCTGATCTTCTGACAGGTGTTTTCGCCCATGCGGAAGAGGTTGTTGCAAAAGACGCCCAAAAGATATTGCAAGGCCCGGAAACGCCGGATGTGAAATATTACAATATCGTCCGCCAGTTCGTTGAAACGGCTTGCGAGCATTGGAAGCTGCTTTCCGTATTCTACAACGAAGAACATAATCTTCCCGAACGAAAATTGGGCGAAGTGCGCCGCATCCGTCGTGAATGGATAAAGAGTATCGCGAGCCTTCTCGAAGAAGGCCGGAATCAAGGGTATTTTAAGTTCGGCGATGTTGAGATCACGGTGAACGCGCTGATGGGCATGGTGATCTGGATTTACCAATGGATGCCGAACTACAAACAGAAAGATCATGATTTTATCGCCAAGGAACTGACCGGTTGCGCCATGGCGCTGGTCGGGTCGCAATCGCCTGCCCGCCCGGGGAAACGTTAAGGCCTGGGCTATTTTACGGGCATTGTACCAAATAGAATAATTATGTACAGTACGGTATAATCGGCGGCGGCTTCTTGCTGGCGCTGGTTTTGTCACGCCCGCAGATCATGGAGCCCGGAGCCGGTGCAATCGTCAATTTTCAGCGAGGAGCACGAGCTTTTCCGGGAAACGGTGCGCCGTTTTTTCCGGGAGGCGGTGGAGCCTTTCAGCGCAGAATGGGAGCGCAAAGAACAGGTTCCGCGCGAGCTATGGCTGCAGGCGGGAGAGCTTGGGCTGCTGTGTCCCAGCATACCGGAGACCTATGGCGGGGCCGGGGGAGATTTTCTCTACAATGTCATTGTGGCGGAAGAGATCGGCTACGCGATCGGCGGCGGCAGCGTCGCATTCTCCGCTCATTCCGACATCGTCGCTTACTATTTGCTAGGGCATGCTGCAGAGGAATTGAAGCAGGAATGGTTGCCGAAAATGGTGACCGGGGAATGCCTGACCTCCATCGCCATGACCGAGCCGGGGGCGGGCAGCGATCTGAAAGCCATCAAAACGCGCGCTGTCCGGGACGGCGATCATTACGTCCTTAACGGCGCCAAGACCTTTATCACAAACGGGCTCGACGCCGATCTTGTCGTTGTCGCCTGCAAGACCAACCCCGAAGCCGGCGCGAAAGGCATTAGCCTGATTGCGGTCGATACGCGGCTTCCAGGCTTTCGGCGAGGAAAGACGCTGGAGAAAATCGGCCAGCGCGCTTCGGGTACAGTTGAGCTTTTTTTCGATGATCTCCGCGTGCCGCAGCAATGTCTGCTCGGCGAAGAAGGCGCCGGGTTTGCGATCATGATGGAAGAACTGCCGCGAGAACGGCTTAATATCGCCATCAGGGCTCATACATCCGCCCTTCGCGCATATGAAGAAACCGTCAGCTACGTGAAGCAACGAAGCGTTTTCGATCAGGCTGTTTTTGATTTTCAGACATGCAAACATGCGCTCGCCGAAATCAACACCGATCTTGCGGTGGGGCGGGCGTTTCTTGATCAGTGCCTGTCGCAGATGCTCCGGAACACGCTCACCCCGGAAGCGGCGGCCATGGCGAAGCTATGGCTTGCCGAAATGGAGTGGCGCAGCCTCGACAGATGCCTGCAGCTTCATGGCGGCTATGGCTACATGATGGAGTATCCCATTGCCCGTCTTTTCGTGGACGCGCGAAGCCGCCGGATTTACGGCGGTTCCTCTGAAATCATGCGGGAATTCGTTGCTCGCAAGATCTAGCGGCGAGCCTATGGGCTATTTTCGGGTCTTTGGCCTAAATCAGTTGCAATTATTCTATTCTGTCGAATAATATACTAAACGGTATAATCACGACGGCGCGCCGATAAGGCCTGCCGCAGGGAGAACACGATGCTGAAACTCGACCCGGCGGAAGCAATTTGCCTGAATGACGAAGACACGCCCTGGATTCCATTTGATCTCGATGGTTCCGTTGCGCTGAAATATTTTCATATCAACCCGGTTAAGGGCGAGATTGTTCTCCTCGCCAAAAACAAGGCGGGCGTAAAATTGCCCCGGCATTATCACACCGGGCAGGTGATTGTTTACACCGTCGCCGGCTATTGGAAATACGCCGAGCATGACTGGACGGCCGGACCGGGCAGCGTCGTTTACGAAGTCGCCGGTTCGGAGCATCAGCCGATCATCCTTCCGGACCACGATGTTCTCGCTGTGAACATCGTGCAGGGGGAGTCTTTTTTCTATGACGAAAACGGGACGCAACTCGGCGCGATGAATTGCGACTTCGCAATGACGACATATCTCAAACATTGCGAAGAAAACGGCATCAAGCCGAAAGATCTGACAACTTTTAATCCAGATCGTTTCTCGTAACCAGAGGATTATTCTTGCAACGCCTTTTTGGTGTTGGGTTTGTCTTGCCATCAGTATTGCAAAGGCTGCGGGATGCAGCCGTTCGGGAGCTAGGGCGTGAGCAAGGAAAGTAAAAAGCCGGCGGAAAGCAATGAAACTTTCGGTGGCGAGGTTATCGGGCGAACGCTGAAAGAGGCCGGCGTCGAAGCGACTTTCGGTATTTACGGCTCGATCGGGCTCGCTATTGAAGCGGCCTCGCAGCGCGGCGTGAAAATGTATCATTTTCGCCATGAACAATCGGCGGGATTTGCAGCCGACGCATATGCAAGATGCTTGAAGAAGCCGGGGATTTGCTTCAGCTCTTCGGCGCCGGGATTCACTAACCTCGTTTCCCCTATAGCGCAGGCGCAGAGCGCGCTTAGTCCTGTCGTGCTGTTGAATGGACAGCATGGAACGACGGGCGACGGCGTGAATACGATCCAGGAAGGGTATGCAGCAGATGTGCTGAAGCCGTTTTCAAAATGGACGCATCGCTGCCTTGACTGGAACATGCACGCATACTGGACGAAAAAGGCGCTGACGGAATCCGTTCAGTATCCGCCGGGGCCGGTGGTGCTCGAATTTCCGCGCAACGCGCTCAACGCCAAAGGACCTGACCGTCAGTTGAAATATGAGCCCGCCGCGAAGACGCCGTCGCCAAGCCTTCCATTCGGCGATCCGCAGGAAATTGAACGTGTTGTCGCGATGCTCCGTGATGCGAAACGCCCGCTGTTGATTGCCGGCGATGGCGTTTACTGGTCCGACGGCATGAAAGCCTTAAAGGATGTTGCCGAGCAGCTCGCAATTCCCGTCCACACACGGCGCACGGCGCGTGGCGCCGTTGCAGAAAATCATTCGCTTGCCTTTACCGGTGGCTATCGTGGTGCGCTGTTCCGCAATGCGGACGTGATCTGTCTCATCGGCATGCGCGCCTCTTATCTGGAAGAATGGTTCGAACCGCCTGAATGGCGCCGCGACGTGCGCTATATTCAAATCGCCGAATGCGCCAATGAAGTCTGGCCGGGACTACCTACAGAGATCGCTGTTGTCGGCGCCGCCGGCCCGGTATTGAGTCAGATGTTGACTGTGGCGAAAGCCTTGTCGCCGACCCCGCCTGCCCGGGAGGAATGGCTCAATACGCTCGGCGCCGCGCGGGAGAAGTTTAAATTGCGGCAGGGGGAAGCTGTCGATAGTTGGCGGGCGCGGAAAGGTGAGCTTATTCACCCCCATGTGCTCGGCGCAAGCATCGCCGATGTGCTTGACGATCAGTCGACGGTGATTTTCGATTCTTTCACGGCGACCAGTTTTCTGACCGACAAGCTAGAATCGAAATATGCAAGTCAGATCCTCGATGCGGGCCTGCATCAGCCAGTCGGGCACGGCATCGGCATGGCCGTCGGCGCGCAGATCGCGCGTCCGGGCCGGCAAGTCCTTGCCCTGATGGGCGATGGCGGCTTTGGCATCAGCGCCATGGATATGGAAACGCTGCTCCGCTACAATCTTCCGGCAGTCATTGTCCTTATGAACAATAACTCATGGTCGACAGTCGCCGCCGGTCATGACGAGTTTTATCCCGAAATGGGGTCATGGGATAATACGCATGACATCCGTTATGATCGGATGTTCAAGGAACTCGGTTGCCATACGGAACATTGCGTCGAACCGGACGAAATCACACCGGCTCTTGATCGCGCCTTTGCGTCAGGCAAGCCATCGCTCGTTCATGTGGTGGCGGACACACGCGATATTCATCCCTTGCGGCTGCGCATTTGCTGGGGCGACGCCTGGTCGCGCGGCGACCTCGATCGCCTGCCGCCGGCGGCGAAAGAAGTGTTGAAACGTAACGCATCAGCCCGAACCCTGCGCCGCGTACAGAAATACTGGGTCGATAACGGGATCGATATTCCCCTCGAAGATCTGGCGCGCATGGCGGACTTTCCGCTCGATAAACTTGACGACGACAAGGCCTGATCATGGCGGCTGACGTTTCATCACCTGCCTTTGCCGGGCCGCTTCAGGGCGTGCGTGTTCTCGACCTGTCGCGTTTCATGGCGGGGCCTTATGCTGGTCAATTGCTTGGTTACCTCGGCGCCGATGTGATCAAAGTTGAGGAGCCGGGCAAGGGCGACCCCATGCGCGGACTTTCAAAATACGGCGCAGACGGCATGTCGGCGCATTATCTTGGCGGCAACGCATGTAAGAAAAGCCTGACGCTGGACTTGCGTGCAAAAAAAGGGCGCGAAGTCTTTCTCGATCTAGTACGCAAGTCCGACGTCGTACTTGAAAACATGCGTCCCGGCGTCATGTCGCGGCTTGGTCTCGATTATGAAACGTTGCGTGACGCCAATTCCAAAATCATTCTCGCGTCTGTAACAGGCTTCGGCCAGAACGGCCCGTGGAAAGATTGGGCGGCTTATGACCTCATTGCCCAGGCTGTTGGCGGCTGTATGAGCCTGACCGGTTGGCCGGGAGAAAAGCCGGTCAAGATGGGCGTGCCCATCGGTGATCTTGGCGGCGGTGTTTTTGCGGCGCTGGCCATTTCTGCGGCGCTCTTCCGGCGCGCACAGACAGGCGAAGGCGAAGCCATCGATATTTCCATGATGGATGTGCAGATGAGTTTCGTGAATTACCACGCACATTTTTTCTGGCTTTCGGGTGAGGAGCCGCAGCCGGAGGGCGACGCGCATCCCAACGTCGCGCCCTATCAGGCGTTCCCAACCGCAACGGGCCCCCTCGTCGTAGCCGTTTATGGCGATCCTTTCTGGCCAGGGTTCTGCGCGGCGATTGAAAAGCCTGAGCTCATAGACGATCCGCGTTTCGCGCTTAATCGTGACCGCGTGAAAAACCGGGACGCGCTTGTTGCGTTGATAGAAATGCAGTTGGCGATGCAACCGCGCGATTACTGGATGGCGCGCCTCGTTAAAGAAAAGGTGCCCGCGGCGCCGCTCAATTCCGTCGGCGAAGCGGTCTCATCACCGCAGGCGGTTGCGCGCGAGATGGCTTTTCCCGTGAAGGCGCAGGATGGCGAGACTATGATGTTGCTTGGCAATCCGCTGAAGTTTCGCAGCGGCGCCGTGCGGCCAGTGATGCCGCCACTGCTGGGCCAGCACACGAAAGACCTGTTAGGCGAGCTTCTGGACATGGCGCCATCCGAGATTGAGCAGCTACGCAAAGACGGTGTCATTTGACACTTGCCACCAAGTGACTCGCGTTGCGAAGTACAGAAAGCATAAACATGGCACAGGAAAAAGAACGCCCCAAAAGCCGGATTGCGACTCACTCGGAAACTGCGATCTATGTGCGTGACGCGAACCTTGTGGACGACCTTATCGGGAAGGTGTCTTTTACGCAGATGCTCTACTTTCAGATTTTCGGACGCCATCCGACTGAAGGTGAAGTGAAAATCCTCGATGCTGTGCTGGTGACGCTGATGGAGCATGGATTCACCCCAAGCGTCATCGTCGCGAGACTCATTGCGATGTCTTCGCCCGAAGCAACCCAAGCGGCGATCGCAGCAGGCCTTCTTGGCGTTGGCGGCAAGTTTGTCGGAACGACCGAAGCTGCGGCGCATTTATTGCGGCGGATCGTTGAGGCGCCGGAAGGCGTAGAAGCGGCCGCACGCGCCGAAGCCGAGCGTCACCGCAAGGAGAAGCTGCTGTTGCCTGGCTTCGGCCATCCATTTCATAAACCTGATGATCCGCGACCGGCGCGTTTGTTTGAAGTGGCGGCGGAGGCCGGCCATTCCGGCAAATACATTGCCGCGCTCAAACAGTTTTCAAAGGAAGTTGACGAGGTTTACGGCAGGCATCTGACCATCAATGCGACGTCTGCGATTGCGGCTTTGCTGTGCGAAATTGACGTCCCTGTACACATCATGCGCGGCTTTTCCGTCCTAAGCCGGTGTGCGGGACTGATAGGTCATCTCAACGAAGAACATGAACTTCCGGTCGCGCGCACGTTGTGGGAAAACGCCGAAGCGTCTGTTGACTATCTCGGCGTTGTTCAGGTTCGCCATGAGTGATTATAGGACCATAATTCTCACCAAAGATTGCGACATCGCGCGACTGACATTCAACCGTCCGGATCGGCTGAACGCATTCACTGCAGTAATGTTTGGCGAAGTGACGGCTGCGTTGGATGAGGTGGCGGCCTCGAATGCGCGCGTGTTGGTGGTTACAGGTGCAGGCCGCGGGTTTTGCGCGGGGCAGGATCTTTCCGAACGCAAGCGCGCGCCTGGCGATCCGCCGCCGGATCTGTCTGAGTCTTTGGAAAAGCGCTGCAATCCGCTGATACGCCGCCTTGTGACGATGCCTGTGCCGGTGCTCTGCGCCGTCAATGGCGTGGCGGCGGGGCTCGGTGCAACGTTGCCGCTGGCTTGCGATTATGTCGTTGCAAAAAAATCTGCAAAGTTCGCCTATTCTTTCGGCAAGATCGGGCTTGTGCCTGATGGCGGCGCGACGCTCACGCTGCCCCGGACGATCGGCATGTCGCGCGCAATGGGTCTCGCTATGCTCGGTGAAAGCATTTCAGCGGAGACGGCGGAAGCATGGGGCATGATCTGGCGCGCCGTTGATGATGGCGCCTTTGAAGCCGCCATCGATGACCTGGCTGCGCGTCTTGCGGCGGCGCCGACATTGGGTCTCATTTCTACGCGTGAAGCGATGCGCGAAAGCGTCACCCGCAGTCTTGACGAGCAGCTAGATTGTGAGCGCGATTATCAGGGAAGACTTGGCCGAAGCGCGGACTATCAGGAAGGCGTGACGGCTTTTACGGAAAAGCGCGCGCCGAAATTTTCAGGCCGGTAAAGTTCGGGAGACTCTCATGGGCGTATTGGATGGCAAGGTGGTTCTCGTTACCGGCGGCGGGCGCGGGATCGGACGAGAATGCGCACTCCTCGCGGCGCGCGAAGGCGCAAAGGTTGTGGTCAACGATCTTGGCGCCTCACTGACGGGCGCGGATGCAGGCGGCGAGCATCCGGCGGAAGAAGTTGCCGCGGAAATTTGCAAGGCCGGCGGGGAGGGGATCGCCAATCTCCAGTCCATAAGTGACATGGCGTCCGTTAAGCAGATGGTGGAGCAAGCGCTCGACGTCTTTGGCGGGCTTCATGCGGTCATCAATCCGGCAGGCATTTTGCGCGACGGTATGTTTCACAAAATGTCCGAAGACGACTGGGACGCCGTAATCGAGGTGCATCTTCGCGGTGCTTTCAATGTCTGCCGCGCCACGGTAGAGCATTTTCGAAATCAGCAGGACGGCGCTTATGTGCTCTTTACGTCGACCACTGGTCTTATCGGTAATATCGGTCAGGCGAATTACGGCGCGGCGAAACTCGGTGTCGCGGGACTGTCGCGCATCATCGCCATGGAAGGACAATCGAAAAACGTGCGCTCAAATATTATTGCGCCTTTCGCCTGGACGCGGATGGTCGCGAGTATTCCGGTAAAGGACGAAGCTTCGGCGCAACGTGTGGAGCGGTTTCGCACGGGCATGCGCGCCGATCAGGTGGCGCAACTGACCGTAGCGTTGGCGGCCCCCGGCGCGGCGCAGATTACCGGGCAGATTTTTGCCGCGCGCGGCAATGAGGTTGTCCTCTTCAGTCAGCCGAGGCCGGTTCAGTCGGTCGCTGCGGCGGAAGGCTGGACTCCTTCTTCCCTCATCGACCAAGCGTTTCCCAAGATTGCGTCCTTTACAACTGACCTTGGCTCGTCGGCCAGCGTCTTTAATTATGATCCGTTCTGATGGCGGCTCTTACATATTTGCCGAGGACATGGCGCCGCCATCGATGACAATTTCAGCGCCGGTGACAAATTCGGATTGCTCTGTCGTCAGATAGTGGATCAGGTTGGCGATATTTGCGGGGGTCGCCATATAGCCGACGGGCTGCAAAGCTGAGAGGGCTTTTTCTGTCGCGGCGGGATCGGGCGAAGTTGCGATAAATTGCGCCATCATCTCGGTTTTGATGGCGCCCGGGGAAATAACATTGCAGCGAATGCCTAGCCGCTTCAGTCCGCAATAAGTCGCAACGGACTTGGTGAGCGAGATGAGCCCGCCTTTTGACGCCGAATAAGGCGCATCCGTCGCCAGCGTCATGTGAGCGCCGATGGAAGCGACATTGACAATGGCGCAGGGCAGGTCGACGCTATGCGCGCGCATCATTCGCACGCCGAACTGGCTTCCAAGGAAGGCGCCGGTCAGATTGACGCTTAAAGTCTGATTCCATTTTTCGAGTGGAATGTCAGCGAAATCAAAACGGCCTTCGATCGCAGCATTATTGACAAGGGATTGAAGCGGGGCGTGTTTGTCTCTCATCTGCTTTTCCAACGCAGCCCAGTCCGCGGCGCTGGAGACGTTATGTTTGTAGAATGTTCCGCCGACTTCTTCAGCGACGGCTACGCCAGCGTCATCAATATCAAGAAGAATGACGTCGTGACCGGCGTCAGAAAAACGGCGGGCGGCTGCCGCGCCGACGCCGCGCGCCGCGCCTGTGATGACGGCGGCGGATCTTTCCTTCCCTGACGACATGTCTATGTCCCCTTTGTTTGGCCGGCGCTCTAGCGCCGGGCGAAAAACCGCAACGCTTTCTCCGGTTTAGAGAGCATGAAGCTTGTTTTCCTATAAAACATACTTGATAGTATTGAGAAATACCAAAAAGAATGATAGGCAACAAGCAATAAAAACAAGATTTGGGGGCGGGCGATTGCCCCTATCATGGTTGACAATTGCGCCCGACAATGACGCCGCCGGGGGCGCTGGCGAATGGCGTTTGGGAGGCGCGCGACTTATGTCGAAAACTTACGATGTGATCGTTCTTGGTGGCGGGCATAACGGCTTGCTTGCGGGCGCCTATATGGCGAAAGCGGGCATGAGCGTTTGCGTATTAGAGCGCCAGCCCTTTGTCGGCGGCGGCGCCGTTACGCGCGAGCTGACGGTCCCCGGTTTCCGGCATGACGTTTGTTCCATCGGCCACATGCTGATCCAGCCTAATCCGCTCATCGCCAATGACGAGTTGAACCTTATCTCAAAATACGGGTTGAAATATCTCTATCCCGAAACAGCGACGACCGTACTCTTTCCCGATGACAGCTATATCGCATTCTATCGCGATCTTGACCGGACCTGCGAAGGCATCGCTCAATATTCGGAGCATGATGCGGAGTCGTTCCGGAAGTTCTGCGATTTTGTCGACAGCGCATTCGATTTCATGTCCATGGGCATGTTTGCGCCGCCGCCTTCGTCCGGTCACATGGCGATGCTGCTTGAAGAAAGCGAATTCGGACAAGAGGTTCTCCGCGCATTCAGCGTCAGCCAGCTTGACATCGCCTGTGACTGGTTCGAATCCGAAGAAATGCGAATTGCATCGTCTCGCGTTACCTCGGAAGGCATGATCTCGCCTCATACGAAGGGGTCGGGAATTGCCATGTTCTGGTATTTTGCGCTGGTGCGGAAATACGGGCTTTGCCTGCCTGAAGGCGGCTCGGGCGCGATCAGCGAGGCAATCCGCGCCTGTCTCGAAGACCTTGGGGGCGAAGTTCGCACTTCTGCGACTGTAAAACGCCTCAGCATTTCCGGCGGCGATTGCGATGGCGTAGTTCTCGATGACGGCGAGACGCTGACGGCGCGCAAGGCGGTCATTTCAGCGCTCAACATAAAACAGATGCCTGAATTGATCGGCGATGAGGCGGCGCCTGAGATTTATCGGCGGCGTGTGGAACGCGCTGAACATTCGGAATATTTTCCGTTTCATATCGAACTCGCCATGAATGAGGCACCAAAATACAAGGCTGATATCGACGATACGGCGGCGGCCTTTGTCGAGTTCTCTCCCAAAAAGATGGACGACTATCTGAAGGTCTTCGATGACTTGCGGCGGGGCGCGCCGACAGCGGATATTCCCCTATTGATCGTGCCCACTGTATTCGATCAGACGCGCGCCCCAGACGGCAAACACATCCTCTATAACTACAATTACGCGCCCTATAATGTGCGCGGCAAAGGTCCCGCCGAATGGGACAACATCAAGGAAGACTATATTCAGGATAGCTTGAAGGCGATCCGCCGCCAGACCACGAATATGGGCGATGACAACATTATCGCGAGCTGGGCGAAGAGTCCCTATGAACTGGAGCAATATAACTGGGCGATGCCAAAAGGCGACCTGATGCATATTGGCAGCTTTATCCACCAGTCCCTCGGCAACCGGCCAATCGCCGGTTGGGGCTATAAAACCCCGGTCAACAAGCTCTATATGTGCGGCGCCAGCACGCATCCCGGTCCCGGCGTCAACGGTGCGGCGCGCGCGGCCATGCCAGTCATTATGGAAGAGTTGGGTCTCGATTTTGAAAAAGTCGTCGGGTAGCAGGAAGTCATGAAGCTCTATTCAAAAGATGGCGTTGAAGTCATGTCTGTTACGTCGATTGAGCACGCAGACGGCAAAGTCATGGTCCGCGGCAAGATGATGAAGACAATGGCCATGACGATCATGGTGAAACCGGAAGATATGGCTGAAGGTTTTCGGTTGCTGTCTCTGAAAACTCTGCTCGCCATGCCGGGCATGTTGATCAAAGGCTGGCTTCGTAATCGACGCGCGCGGGCGGGCTCTGCTGAAAGCGCAAAAAACGCCTGAATTCCCGCCATTTCGTCGCAGTCTTTGCCTGCCGCAGCGGCCTTGACGGCGACATACCATCAGTTAAGATAATATACTAATAAGTATAATTTTACAAACTCCTGCATCAAATGGCCGGGAGGGCGGCAGGCGTCAATGTCGTGCAGGGAGTGAACCCATGGACTTGCAGCTTAAAAACCGTCGTGTGCTGATAGTCGGCGGCAGCCGTGGTATTGGTCTGGCTGCGGCGCGAGCTTTTGCGGAAGAAGGCGCGCAGATTGCCATTTGCGGCAGATCGGCAGGAGATCTGGAAAAAGTTCAGCGTGAATTGTCGCCCGTGGATGTGCTGACATTTACGGCTGATGCCGCAAAACCTGAAGAAATGAGCCATGCGTTCGATGCAATCGAGCGTGACTGGGGCGGCGTCGATATCGTGGTCTCGACAGTCAGCGCCATGTCGATGATGCCGGGTGATGAAGCTTGGGCTGCGAGCTTTGAAGCTGACGTGATGAGTTCTGTCCGGCTTGTCCGGCAGTGCCTTCCCTGGCTGCAAAAGTCGGATGCAGCATCTGTGGTTTTGATCGGCAGCACAGCCTCGAGCGAAGCATCGCCATTGGCAATTGCAGCATTTGGCGGCGAGCAGCCTTATGGCGCCGTGAAGGCGGCGCTCGTGAATTACACCAAGACCATGGCCCTGCAACTCGCCCATGACGGCGTACGTATCAATATGGTTTCGCCGGGTAATGTTTATGAGCCGGGAGGCGCATGGGACGGCCTTAAAGCCGCAATGCCCGAGCTTTATGAAAACATGCTTGCAGAAAATCCGATGGGACGCATGGCGACGACCGAGGAAGTCGCCAATTGCATTCTGTTTTTAGCAAGTCCGCGAGCCCAGTTTGTCACGGGTCAGAATCTGATCGTCGATGGCGGTCTTACCCGGCGCGTGAATGGATAACGGAATATGGCGCGAAGCGCGCCGCACAGAGGCAAAGAGAGGCGGGAAATGGTTGAACTGTTAAAAGCGTCGCATGAGGTCAAGCGCGAGGTGATCGGCAATGGCGCGCCGGAAGAAAACAGCTCCGTCATGCTGGATGTCGAGCGCTACATTTCGCCGTCTTTTGCCGACAAGGAATGGCAGGCCGTCTTTGCAAAGACGTGGCAATTCGCTTGCCGGGTCGACCATGTGGCGAACCCGGGTGATTTTTACATATTGGAACTTGGGCGCGAGTCGATCATTGTTTCTCACGGTGCCGATGGTGCAATTCGCGCCTTCTTCAATGTGTGCCGCCATCGCAACAACATGCTTGTTCGCAACAAACGTTCTGGTAATGCGGCTTCTTTCTCATGCAGCTATCATATGTGGGAATGGAAGAATACGGGCGACCTTAAGAAGATTCCCGATCGCGAAACCTTTCCGGGCCTCCCCGACGATTGCGCGCTCAAGCTCAATGAACTGAAATGCGACAGCTGGGGCGGATTTGTGTTTGTGTGCATGGACCCGAAAGCGCCGCCGCTGCTAGAGTTTCTTCATCCGCTTCCCGCAATGCTCGACAGATATGAACCGGAGCGAATGACCGTCATGCAGGACATGACCGTCGAATGGGATTGCAACTGGAAAGTAGGCGTCGACGCATTCAACGAAACCTATCATGTAGCGGCGACGCACCCGCAATTGTTATCTGTAATCGATGACTACAATGTAAGAATCGAGTGTTACGAGCGTCACAGCTTTTTCGCCGTGCCTTACGGCGTCCCGAGCCCGCGCCTCGGTGATCGCAACCGCATCCCCAAATTGCTGGCGCAATATATGGACCCGCGCGAGGCGGTTCTTGACGGAACAGGCAAGGCGGCAGGCTCTGATGACGAGCTGCTCTCGGCTTGTGCTGTCGATCCGAGTGAGTTCAAAGGTACGGCAGATGATGTTCGCAAAGCTGTGCAGCTCAAGAAACGCGAACAACAGGACCAGTTTCCATTCTTGCCATACCGTAATCTTAGCGATGCGGAGTTGACTGACGACCTTCACGTCATGTGTTTTCCGAACACTCAGTTCAATGTGTTTGCTGAAAACTTCTTGATTTTCCGCCACCGGCCGCATCCGGATGATGTGAACAAGAGTTTTTATGACGTGATCTATTTGTCTCACGTTCCGGAAGGTAAAAAGCCGCCATTGCCGGAATACACATTCTCGAAAGCGAGCGAAACTGATCTCGGACTTGCGCTCAATCAGGATGCTTCGAATGTATGGTCGGTGCAGCGCGGCATGCAATCGCAGTCTACGGATGGGGTCTATCTGAGCGAGTTGGAGGCGCGCATCCGTCATTTCCATAAAGTGCTCGACCGGCATATGGCGGAAGCTTTGCATTCCGGCGGAAAATAACGCGCCCCGTGGATGAGCGTTGAGATGGATTTGACCCTTTCCAGCGAAGACGAAGCCTTCAGGCGAAAGGTCAGATCCTTTCTGGAGGCTGAATTCACGCTTGACCTGCTTGAGCAAGCGGCGCGCCAAGCCGGCGTTTTCGCGGAAGCTGGTCTTGCAAGGGAATGGCATCAAAGGCTTTTTCGGAAAGGGTGGGTGGCGCCTGCATGGCCGTCCGAATATGGCGGGCCGGGCTGGACGCTGGTGCAGCGTTATATTTATGAGTCCGAATGCGCCGTTGCAGGCGCGCCTGTGCTGCCGGCGATGGGCCTGCAAATGTGCGGGCCGGTCATCATCGGATATGGATCGCAACAGCAGAAAGAATTTTTCCTGCCGCGTATTCTCTCGGGCGAGCATTACTGGTGTCAGGGCTATTCCGAGCCGCAAGCAGGATCGGACCTTGCGGCGTTGCAATGTAAAGCTGTCCGGGACGGTGATCATTATGTGCTTAATGGCACAAAAATCTGGACGACCCATGCGCAATGGGCAAACTGGATTTTTCTCCTTGTACGCACGTCCAGCGAAGGCAAGCCACAGGCGGGAATCACGTTCTTGCTTGCGCCGCTTGATAGTCCCGGCATAACGGTGCGTCCGATCATCAGCATGTCAGGGGAGCATGAAGTCAATCAGGTCTTCTTTGATGATGTGAGAGTGCCGGTCGAAAATCGTGTTGGCGAAGAAAATGACGGGTGGCGCGTTGCAAAATATCTGCTTGAATTCGAGCGCGGCGGCGGCTTTTCAGCGGCGCGCATATTGGGAAATCTGGCGAAGATAAAAGAGTGCGCGAAGCTTGAACCTTGTGGCGACGGAACCGTCTGGGACGATGAAGCTTTCCGCCTGCGCTTTGCCAAGGTTGAGATAGAGGCGACGACGCTCGAGTTTTCGCAGCGGCGAGTTTTATCGGCGTTGTCGACAGGACAGTCGGTCGGCGGGTTTGCTGCATCCATGTTGAAACTGCGCGCATCCGAGCTGAAACAAAAAGCGGCGCAGCTTGCTCTTGAAATGCTCGGTCCCTATGCGCTTGCCGATCAGAATGCGGCGTTACAGCCGGGTTCCAACGCGCCGGGCATTGGGCCGGACTATGGCGTGACCGTAACTGCCAAATATCTGAATGCGCGCGCCGCGACAATCTTTGGCGGCTCCAGTGAAATTCAACGTAACTTACTTGCGCGTATTGCGCTGGGCGGGTGAGGGCGCAATGACTGAAAGAGCTGTTGCAGAAAATTTATTTCGGGCCGGATCTGACGGTCTTCGTCTTGTTGCGGGATGGCGTAAAAGCGATAGAAAAATCCTTTTTCCTTTTCCAACTGCCGAGAGAGAAGACGTCAAAGAAGTCCTTTTGGGAAATGAGGGCACGCTCTGGTCCTATACGGTTCAGCGCTTCCGACCGAAATCGCCGTTCAACGGCGATGGCGACGAGACCGATTTCAAGCCTTATGCAGTCGGTTATGTGGAGCTTCCCGGCGAGGCGATCATTGAATCGCGTATCGTGGCTGCTGATGTTTCCCAGCTTTATATCGGGATGCCCATGCGGCTTGTCGCTGACGTCTATCGCACAGATTCAGATGGAAAGGCAGTGACGACATTTGCGTTCGCTCCCATTGATGGGGAGCGGCACACGTGACCGAGGTTCATCTCATTGGCGGCGGCATTCATCCTTTTGGCCGAACCGACGGCGCCTCCGGTTTTGATCAAGGCGTCTTCGCCATTCGCCAGGCGCTGGCGGACGCCGGCCTTGCATGGAAGGACATGGAGTTCGCTTTTGGCGGTTCGGTTGCGTCGGGCAAGGCGGATGCGGTGTTGCCAAGGCTGGGGCTTACCGGCGCGCCGTTCGTAAATGTCGCTAATGGTTGTGCGACCGGCGGTTCTGCGCTTCTCGCCGCCTATTGGGCCGTTAAATCCGGAGACTATGATCTCGGCGTTGTCGTTGGTTTCGACAAGCATCCACGCGGTGCCTTCAATGCAGACCCTGAATCCGCCGGCCTGCCACTCTGGTATGGCGAAACGGGAATGATGCTGACGACACAGTTCTTCGCTATGAAGATTCAGCGTTACATGTATGAGTATGGCGTTTTGCAGGAAAGCCTGGGGCTTGTCGCCGAAAAAGCTTTCATTAATGGCGCGTTAGCGCCGCACAGTTGGCGAAAAGAACCGGTTTCTCTCGATGCAATCCTCAATGGGCCGATGGTCTCCGATCCACTGACCAAGTTCATGTTCTGCGCGCCCGGCGAAGGCGCTGCGGCGATGATTGTTGCTTCGGACAAAAAAATGCGCGCGCTTGGCGCCAAGGGGCCCAAACTTCGCGCGGCGACGATCCGCACCCGACTTGAAGGTTCGTTCGAGGTTTTCAGCCCATCGCTTGCGCTTAAGCGTGATCCGGCGCCGACAGTGCTTGCTTCTAAGGCTGCATACGAAATGGCGGGCGTTGGACCGGAGGATATCGATGTCGCGCAATTGCAGGACACAGATTCGGGGGCCGAGATCATGCATATGGCGGAGAACGGCTTTTGCGCCGACGGAGAGCAGGATGAATGGCTTGCAGAGCGGGCGACTCATATTGGCGGCAAGCTTCCTGTCAACACGGATGGCGGCTGCATAGCGTGCGGGGAGCCTGTGGGCGCCTCCGGCTTGCGGCAGATTTACGAGAATCTTGAACAACTGCGGCGCCGCGCAGGAGCGCGCCAGGTCGAAAAAGCGCGCTTGGCTTACAGCCAGGTTTATGGCGCCCCGGGGCTGTCCGCAGTCGTCATTCTCGAAGCTGCGGGGAGCTGATCCATGTCGCTGGCGGCAACGGGAAAAACGCAAGAGGAGCTTGGTGCGCTCGCGCTTGCAGATGAGCGCGTGACATATCTTTGGTGCGAACTCGACATCATTTTGAACCGCGCGACGAACGCGATTATGGCGGCCGGGCGCAGACCGGAAAAACGGGTGGCGGTCTATGCGGCCAACAGCGTCGAAACGGCGATCGCTTATGTTGCTTGTCTTGCCGCCGGCGTTTCCAGCGTCCCGGTTAATTATCATCTGACGCCTGAAGAAGCCGCCTACATTCTAGATGATGCGGATGTGGATTTATTGTTTGTCGGACCTGAAACAGCGGAAAAAGGCGCCGAAGCCGCGAGGCTCGCCGGCGCGTCTACAGTTGTTGGCTGGAGATTGCCGGAAAGGGAAGGCGTTCTCAGCTGGGAGGACTGGCTGGCCGAAAGCAGCGCCGACGAACCGCCGGCACATATGCAGCCTCAACCTCACCTGCATTACACATCCGGCACGACCGGAAAGCCAAAAGCCGCCGAAACGCCGCCCAACATGTTTCCGTTAAGGGAGACTGTTGAGGCGCTGTTTGACGCCTTGCGCAAGGAGGTCGCGGCGGGTCCCGGCGGGGCGAGTCTCGCTGTCGGCCCACTTTATCACACAGGTCCGTTGCGCCTAACGCGTATTCTTGCTGGGGGCGGCGCGCTGGTCAGCATGGACAGATTTGACGCTGAAAAAACGCTTGAAAATATTGAGAGGTTTAGTGTCACACGCACCGTCATGGTGCCGACTCATTTTCAGCGTCTGCTGGCGCTGCCGGAAGCTGTACGGTTAAAATACGACCACTCCAGCTTGCGCCTGGTTGCGCATACAGGCGCGGCCTGTCCGCGTGACGTCAAGCACCGTATGATCGAATGGTGGGGGCCGGTGCTGTTTGAATCTTACGGCGGAACAGAATCCGGACCGACCAACATGATCAATTCGGAGGAATGGTTGAAAAAACCGGGTTCAGTCGGCCGCACGCTGCCGCCTTTCGAGCCGGTAGTGATCTCCGATGAAGGAAAAATTCTTGGCGCCAACGAAGAGGGCCAGCTTTATTTCCGCGACACCACCGGTCGTGGGATCGTCTATTACAACGATGCGAAAAAAACGGCGGCGGCGCATAGAGAGCCTGGTCTGTTCACGCTTGGCGAGGTTGGATATGTGGACGACGAAGGCTACGTCTTCATCACCGACCGCGTTTCGGACATGATTGTGAGCGGCGGGGTCAATATCTATCCGGCGGAAATCGAGCAGGTGCTCATCACCCGGCCGGACATTCTTGATGTTGCGGTTATCGGCGCGCCCAACGCGGATATGGGCGAGGAAGTGATGGCGCTCATCGTTCCGTCAAACCCGCTTTCCCCTCCCGACCAAGAAGAGCTTGACATCTTTTGCCGAGAAAAGCTCGCTGGCTATAAAGCGCCACGCGCCTACAGGTTCACAGATGATCTTGGCCGTACGCCGCTCGGTAAGCTGAACAAGCGCGAACTGCGCCAGCGTTACTGGCCCACAGGCCGCACAATCGGCGGGTAGGGGGCGAAGATGATTCCATATGAACAGATGATGGCGCTGGAACCGCGTGAGACAGTTCAAACTTACGATGCCTGCGACACGATTCTTTACGCGCTCGGCGTCGGCGCCGGGCTGCGGCCAATCCATGAATCGCTGCCGTTTGTCTATGAAGAGGGTCTTCAGGCCTTGCCGACAATGGCTGCGGCGCTCGCATGGCCTGGCTTCTGGCTGAAAGAACCGCAATATGATGTTGATTGGAAGCGCGTTCTACACGGCGAACATTCCATTGAGATCATAGAACCGTTACCATCCGCCGGTGAGGTTGTCGGGCGGCTTGCAATTGAAGAAGTGTATGACAAGGGGCCGGGAAAAGGCGCGCTGCTGCATTCACGGCGAGACATTGTCGATCGTGCTAGCGGGCGGCTTTTGGCGATCGAGCGGCGGACGTCTTTTTTACGCGGGGATGGCGGGTGTGGCGGTTCTGTCCGAAAACCGCCTTCGCCTCATCTCCTTCCTGAAGAAAGGCCCTGCGACACTAGCGATGATATGACGACAGCGATCGATCAGGCGCTGATTTACCGGTTGTCGGGCGATTTTAATCCACTGCACGCCGACCCTATCGTTGCAGAATCTGCCGGCTTTGAGCGCCCTATCCTGCACGGCCTTAGCACTTATGGTGCCGCTGGCTTGTCGCTTTTGTTGAAATTGTGCGGGGGCGATGCGTCGCGGTTCAAGCGTTTGGATGTGCGTTTCACAGCGCCTGTCTATCCCGGTGAGACGATCCATACGGAGATATGGAAGGAAGGCGATGGCAAAGCGTCGTTCCGTTCAAAAGCCAAAGAGCGTGATGCGGTAGTGCTGAATAACGGCTATTTTGAATACCGCTGAAGAGCGGGCACGTAATACTGTTTTTTAAAAAAGGCGCCGGAAAAGATCATGTCGAACGAAACTGATTTTCCAGAAATTCGCGAGTCGGTTCGCCGCCTCTGCGCAGATTTTCCGGGGGCTTACTGGCAGGCGTTAGATCGCGAGCGCGCATATCCCATGGATTTTGTAAAAACGCTGACGGAAGCAGGTTTTCTCTCCGTGCTGATCCCCGAAGAGTTTGGCGGTTCCGGCATGGGGTTGCGCGCCGCCGCGGCGATCCTCGAAGAAATTCACCGCAGCGGCTGCAATGGCGGCGCATGCCATGCGCAGATGTATACGATGGGCACGCTCTTGCGACATGGCTCAGTGCAACAGAAAGAACGTTATCTGCCGGGGATCGCGAGCGGCGAGTTACGGCTTCAGGCGTTCGGCGTAACCGAGCCTACAAGCGGCACAGACACAACACGTATTCGCACTTTCGCCAAACGTAAAGGCGATAAATATGTCGTCAACGGGCAGAAGATCTGGATTTCCCGCGCAGAACATAGCGACCTCATGATTCTCCTTGCGCGCACAACGCGGCGCGAAGAAGCGTCGAAGCCCACGGACGGCATGAGCGTGCTTCTTATCGATTTGCGCGAGGCGGTTGGAAAAGGACTGACTATTCGGCCGATCCGCACCATGCTCAATCATGCGACGACCGAACTTTTCTTCGATGACCTTGAAGTTCCGGCCGATAATCTTGTCGGCGAACAGGATAGGGGTTTTCGCTACATCATCGACGGTATGAATGCCGAGCGCATTTTGATCGCCAGCGAATGTATCGGGGATGGGCGATTTTTTATTGATCGCGCAACTGCTTATGCGAAGGACCGTTCTGTATTTGGCCGCGCCATCGGTGAAAATCAGGCGGTCCAGTTTCCCATCGCGCGCGCCTATGTGCAGCTTACGGCGGCAGCGGAAATGGTGGCGAAGGCCGCTGCGCTTTTTGACAATGGCGAGCCCTGCGGCGCCGAAGCGAATATGGCGAAAATGCTTGCGTCAGAAGCATCATGGGCGGCGGCCGACATGTGCGTGCAGACCCATGGCGGTTTCGGTTTCGCCGAGGAGTACGACATCGAGCGTAAATTCCGCGAGACGCGGCTATATCAGGTCGCGCCCATCAGCACAAACCTCATCCTGAGCCATGTGGCCACCCATGTGCTTGGTTTGCCGAAATCGTTTTAGAAAGGGAGAACGTCATGCGTCGCGCCGCTATCGTCTCTCCGCTTCGAACGCCGGTTGGAAAATTTCTCGGCGGGCTTGCTCCTTTGAAAGCCGAAGATCTCGCCGCAAAAATCATTGAAGCCGTCATTGTTAAAAGCGGGATCGATCCGGTGCGGATCGAGGATATCGTTTTCGCCCAAAGCTATGCGAATAGCGAGGCGCCTTGCATTGGCCGTTGGGCGGCGCTGGCCGCCGGGCTGCCGCTGGAGGTTGCAGGTTGTCAGGTGGACCGCCGATGCGGCGGCGGGCTGCAGGCGATCGCCAACGCGGCAATGATGGTTGAGACGGGCGCCGCTGATGTTGTTCTTGCCGGCGGCGTCGAGAGTATGAGCAATATAGAATATTATTCAACGGACATGCGCGCCGGCGCGCGCGCCGGTACAGTAAAGCTCTATGACCGGCTCGATCGTGGCCGCGAACGATCGCAACCCGAGGCGCGTTTCGGCGTGATTTCAGGCATGATCGAAACCGCTGAAAACCTAGCGAGAGAATATGACATTTCCCGCGCAGCAGCCGACGCATTCGCTGTGCAAAGCCACCATCGCGCAGCGGCGGCGTGGAATGCGGGAAAGTTTGACGCAGAGATCGTTCCCGTCGAAGTTCCGCAGCGCAAAGGCGAGCCGGTTATCGTTGCGCGCGACGAAGGCGTCCGCGCCGATGCGTCAATCGAGAGCCTTTCCGCTCTAAGATCGTTATCGCCGGGCGGAACAGTGACGGCTGGTAATGCAAGCCAGCAAAATGACGCCGCAGCAGCTTGCCTTGTCATCGCTCAAGACAAGCTCGCAGAGCTTGACCTTGAACCCCTGGCTTATTTCAGAGGCTGGGCAGCGGCGGGGTGTCATCCGGCGACCATGGGAATTGGCCCGGTTCCGGCGGTTGCACGGCTTTTTGCAAAAACCGGTCTGGGCTGGGGCGACATCGACCTCATCGAAATCAATGAAGCTTTCGCGGTTCAGGTTCTGGCGGTGATGAAAGGCTGGAGCGTTGAGGGCACGGAGCGGCTAAACGTCAACGGGTCTGGCATATCCCTCGGCCATCCGATTGGCGCCACTGGGGTACGCATTATGACAACCATGCTCCATGAAATGCAGCGCCGCGATGCACGCATTGGCCTTGAGTCCATGTGCATCGGCGGCGGTCAGGGGATCGCGGCTGTGTTTGAACGGCCATGACGGATGCCTTCCAACCTTTGTTGAGGGCGCTGCGGCCTGGAGCGCTTATTTATGTTCAGGGCGCCAGCGGGGAATCGCAGTCTTTATGTGCAGCCCTTGCGGAGAACCGTAATCGTTGCCGGGGCGTGCATTTTGTCAGCTGCCTGCTTCCCGGCATGAATGACTTTGATTATACCGCGCTTCATGAGGAAGCCCAGCTGACGACATTCCTGCTGCCGTCGGGGCTCCGCGACTCCTTCGCGAAGGGGACTGTTCACGCTCTGCCGCTGTCCTATACGGGAATAGCCGACTATTTTGCGTCGCTCGACTTCGATATTGCGATTTTTCACGTATCTGCGGTGAATGCCGAGGGCAATGTGTCCTTCGGTATTGCGGCTGACTTCGGGCCGGTTATCTGGCCGCGGGCTAAAAAGCGCATTCTTCTCGCAAACCGCTCTATGCCGTTTTTGACGGGCGCGCCGCAGGTCAGTGCAGATAAGGCGGACATCATTGTTGAAACAGAAGACCCGCTGCTCGACTTCACTGACAGTAAAACGCCGGCGGCGATTGCAGATATTACAGGCCACATTTCTGCGCTCGTTCCCAATGGCGCGACGATACAGACCGGCATCGGCGGCGTCCCGGGCGCCATGTTATCGGCGCTAACCGAGAAGCGCGATCTCAAAGTCCATTCCGGCGTCATCAATGACGGTTTCATGGCGCTTGCCAAAAGCGGCGCGCTCGCGCGGGATCATATCCACAAAACAGGAATCGCCTTTGGATCACGCCGTTTCTATGAATTCCTGTACGATTATGATGCGCTTTCTTTCGCACCAGTAACCGACACGCATAATGCGAAGTCTTTAGCCGGAATTGAAAAATTCACAGCTATCAACTCCGCTTTGGAAGTTGATCTTTTCGGGCAAGCGAATCTTGAGTGGAAAGGTTCACGGCTGGTCAGCGGCGTTGGCGGCGCGCCGGACTTCATTCGTGGTGCGCTCTCCTCTTGCGGCGGAAGAAGCATCATTGCCTTGCCTGCCGCAACCGGAGCGGGCGTGACGCGCATCGTGCCAAAGTTGTCGGCGCCGACGATATCCCTGTCGCGCGATCTTGCAGATATCGTTGTCACACAAAACGGAGCGGCGAAGCTTCGGAATCGTTCACCTGATGAGCGGGCAGAGGCCCTGATCGCAATTGCGCCGCCTGAACACAGGGCGATGTTGGACGGCGCATGGCGCGAAATGAGAAAAAGCTTTTGATGCAGGCGTAAGGGGGGTTCCTCAATGGATCTCAGTTATAATGAAACCCAGCTCATGTTCAGGGATTCCCTGCGCCGGTTCTTCTCTGACTGTTATGATTTCGAGAAACGCCAGAAAATTCTGCTATCGGGCGAAGGCTGGTCCCGTGAAGTATGGCGCGCGCTTGCCGATGATCTCGGTGTTCTTGGTGCATGCTTCGAAGAAGGTCAGGGTGGTCTCGGGTTCGGCGCTGTCGAAACGGCGATCATTATGGAAGAGATTGGCCGTGTGCTTGCGCTCGAGCCTTATCTGCCAACGGTTGTGCTGTGTGGCGGCATTCTGCGGCGGGTTGGCGGCCCCGTTGCTGATAAAGCAATTGAAGCGCTCATTGCGGGTAACTCGATATGCGCCTTCGCCCATGCGGAACGTCAGGCGCGTTATGACATCGCAAATGTGGCGGTCACTGCGTCGCGTGAAGGCGGCGGATACGTTCTCAACGGTCAGAAAGTTCTCACCCTCGCAGCGCCGATTGCAGATCGCCTGATCGTTTCCGCGCATACAAACGGCGCTCAGACAAGCCAAGGTGGAATTTCGTTGTTCATGCTTGATCCCTGCGGCGACGGCATCGATATGCGCTCTTATAAAACTGTAGATGGCGGTCGCGCGGCCGATATTAGTTTCGAGAACGTCACCGTTGATGAGGATGCGCGCCTTGGAGAAGAGGGGGCGGCGCTCGAAACTATCGAGGCTGCGATCGACGAGGCTGTAGCTGGCCTTTGTGCTGAAGCCGCTGGTGCGATGCGCGTCATGTATGAGTCTAGTGTAGAGTTTGTGAAAGAGCGGCGCCAATTCGGCAGGTCTATTTCGGATTTTCAGGCGATACAGCACCGGATTGCTGATATGTTGATCGAGGTCGAGCAGGCGGACGCAGCTGCGCTTCAGGCTGTGTTACAGCTTTCAGCGCCGCCACAAGAGCGCAAACGCGCGGTTTCTTCGGCAAAGGCGCTTATTAATGAGGCGGCGAGATTTGTCGCCCATAACGCAATTCAACTACACGGCGCAATCGGCACAACGGACGAATTGGCGCTCGGCCACTATTTCAAACGGTTGACCGCAATAGAAACATTGTTTGGCTCCACCGATCATCATCTTCGTCGGTATGATCAAAATACGGTCCAGTAATATGCACCGATCATGCCTGCGGCGACAGCAATCATCCAAAGTTCAAATGCGGCTCTCAATAGAAACGGCGCAATTTGAAGCTCCATAAAATATAGCGCGACGAGCCTCGCCTTGAAGATTGCGATAAGGAGAATGAAGCCGCCGGCGAACGAAGGCTGTGGGCGCCCTGTTGGGCTGTTGTCCGGTCCGAACAGGGCCATGAAAAGGGTCATGGCCGTCAGGATGATCCAGGCTATCGTCGCTTCAGAATAAGGTCTCATCATCTTGCTATTTCATGACATAAAAAAGCGCAAACAATATCAGCCAAAGCAAATCCACCATATGCCAGTAGATCGCTCCTGATTCTGTGTGTTGCAACGTTTCAGGCGTGTGTCCTGAAATTTTTACAAGGCGACGCAGCCAAAGGAGAATTCCCATACCGACGGCGACATGAATTAGGTGAATGCCGGTGAATATATAATAGAACGCGAAGAAGTCGTGTGTTGTGACAGATATATGTTGTTGTGCTTTTCCAGCATATTCGAACAACTTTATGACGCAAAAAGCGCCCCCCAGACTTATGGCTGCGGTTAGGTTTGCAAGGGCTGATCGGCATGCGTTACTTCGTAGCACATTTACAGCAGTTGCGGCGCGCCAGGAACTGGTTACTAGAAGAAGCGTGTTGCATACGCCAGGCAAGAGGTTGAGTTGTTGGCTTGCATTAGCGTAACCCGACGGGTCCGAGTGCCGATACCAGAGAAACGCAACGAAAAAACAAGCGAACATGGTCATGTCCGCTAATACGAAACTCCAGACCCCGGCTTCGCCCGGCATGCGCAGAATGCGTTTTGAGCTTCCGGTCATGTATTTGAATCAGCCAGCTGGTGAATGGACGCTATCTTCTCTTTGATCCGATTTTTGCGATGCGGCTGCGGATACAAGATAAGACATTACGAACACCCAGGCGGTGAAAACGGCCAATGGGACATAAAAAACAAACACTCCATCCCAGGCGAAGGGGCCATGATTAAAGAAAGTCGCCAGCATTCCGGGCCCAAAGGTCAGCGAGACCCACAGATTCATATACCCTGACCAGCGCGGGAATATGGGAGATTTTTCCGCGTCCACGAGGATGGCTACGCCAATAGCGGCTGCCTGAATCATTGCGGAAGACACCGGCATAACAAGAGCTAGCCATGCGAAGTCGTTCAATAACAGAATCTCGCTCGCTGGCCTTTCCGACCGGAAAACGATTGTCGTCCATAGGATGGTCGGTAGAGTAAATACTGAATAAGCAACCGCTCCGGCGATGAACTGCAAATAGGAAAGAGTTTGCGCCAGCTGGCTTTTTGTTCGTTTGAGTTGAACGAAAATAGCGGCGGTCCAAAACAGTCCTAGCATGCAAAATTGCATGGTCATCATGGCGCCGAGTTTTATTTCGTCAGCATTTTTACGGAAAAACGCGGCGATTTCATCCGCTGAGGATTGAGGAGAGGGAGGGGGAAGGAAGCCCATGTTTAGCCAGGCGGGAATGAGGATAAGGATGAAAGCCGGTCCCATCCATGCGCATAGTCCTTCACCTGTAATCCTGGGAAATGGCATTGGTTTCATCGGATGCTCCCGGGCTAATTTCGACTTGCGGCAATTAGCAGAGCATATTGCTCGGAAGCAGCTCGTATGAAGCATCCTCCCTCGAGGGCAGGCCGCGCGGCCCGCCGGCGGCAAAGGATTGGGCCCAGCTGTCGGTGGTTTTGAAGGTCTCCACCCAATCGAAAATCACCCGGCGATGGAGAATTTTCCAGATCCCGCCGCGTCTTTCATACTGGTCAAGATAGCGTCCCCCAATAAGCTGAACCATGCCGTCGGCCGAGCCTTTGAGTTCGTTGTAGGAAGACAGGTAAATTTCACCAACAGCTTCATCGCCATCAACAACAAACAGAAGATTTGACATTTCATGCACGGTCGCGCCGGCTTGCTGTTGTTTGACCGTCATGATGAAATCGGCAAATTCATGGGCATTGCCGGTGAAAACGCCGTTATGGTCATGAATGGCATCCGCATGATAACAGGATTTCAGAACTGGGCCGTCCGCGCGATCTATTGCGCGCGCGTATTTATAGGAAAGCTCGGCAAGCTCCTGCTTGCTTGCTAGCTGGTCAAGGCGGTCTTCAGGCGGCAATCCTTGGGTCATTAAAAGCTGCTCCCATGTTCACGGCTGTGCGCTACGCCTTATTGAATGTAAGCGGCGATGTATTCAGCGAAGGCCGTCCGCACGCCTGCCTCATCAAGGCCGTATTGCTCAAGGCTGTAGCGATGGCGGCCATGCTTGTCTTTCTGATTTGCAGATTCCCATGCGAGCATAGCGGTCAGCGCCTTGTCGCTTAATGTCCAGCCTGCAAATTCATGAAGCTCGCGAATAACGCTTTCGCCCTCTTTCACTGTTCGCTGATAAGACAGATCGAGTATGCGTCTCTCGGGATTTTGGCGGCGCCATTCGACGCCGGGAAGGATCATGTCCGCCAGCACTTGCTGTTGCTCTGCGCCAAGCTTTTTTGCATCGATATCTTCGGAAAACAGGCCCCTGATCTGTGCAATCAGACTGCACCATGACGGCACGGCCTCAACCGGATCGCGATGACACCATACAAGCGAGGCATCGGGAAAGGTGCGGGTCAGCATGGTGAGATTTTCTGTGTGGATGACAGCCTTCAGGACCCATGGCTTGCCGGTTTTGTTATCCTGCCATTGCAGTATCTGCAGGCAATCCCGCAGAAAATCGTATGCAGGCGTGATATCCGCCGTGTTTAACCAACTGACAAAGTCCGGCGCATGAATGTAATAACTCCATGTGCGGGTGAGGCATGTGTGCTGCAGAAGCGCGCTTTCTTCTTCCGCTTCTTCCGGCTCGAACACATGAACAGTTTTTAAATCAGCGGCGGCGGAGTTCATTTGATCGGCGGCGATGGCCGCCGCTTCGAAGCGCTGATCGTCGTGAACTGTTTTGTCACCGGAAAACGGAACAGGAAAGAGGCATTGCCATGTGGGCAGGAAATTCAAGTCCGGAGAAGCAGCGACCATGCGTTGCAGTTTCGTCGTGCCGCTGCGCGGCAGACCAAGAATGAAGACGGGTTTTTCAACCGGCTGTTCAAACGCCTGAGGGAATAATTTCCGGTAGTTGACGGCTAACAAAAATGCAGCCGCGCCTGCCGTCAATTGTTGTTGAACGCCGTATTCGCCGTTTTCAGACAAAGCGCCGTCTTTATTGGCGCTTTTGATGAAAACATCCATCGCCTGCAGAAAGGGGTCCCATGGACCGAAATCGGAAAGCCCAGTTTGCGTACGCGCCGCCGCGATGATGGCGTCGAGTTGCAATGACACGTTGTTTCCTCCCGGCGTTTACGCCGCTGTTTCGCATTGCAGAGCATGAGATATACTATACAGATGAAAAAAATACCAGAAAGAATAATCGCCTGGCGCGATTCAAATATCAAACGGAGGATGTCTCAATGGCGAATATTTCACTCGAAAATCAGGTTGCGATTGTAACAGGCGCAGGCAAAGGGCTTGGCCGGGTATACGCGCTGGCGCTGGCGGTGAGAGGCGCAAAAATTGTTGTGAATAACCGCCGCCATAGTGATGAAGACAAGTCGAGCGCCGACGCAACGGTTGACGCCATTCGTGCAGCAGGCGGAGAAGCTGTCGCGAATTACGACTCTGTTGAAGACAGCAAGGCTGGCGACAATCTTGTCGCGCAGGCGATGGATCAGTTCGGCCGGATCGACATCGTCATCCCGAATGCCGGCGTCGCCCGTTATGGCGCGCTGCACGATGTTGGTGAGGACATTTTTCGAGAGTGCATGGAAATAAACTATTTCGGCGCTTTGCGGCTTGCTGGCGCTGCATTGCCTCATATGCGTGCGTCAAAGTATGGACGTATCGTAATGTGTATTTCAACAGGAGGCCTTTTCCCATGCGCTTCCGTTGGCGCTTATGGCGCCTCGAAAGCGGCGGTAGTTTCCTTCATGAAGGCGTTGGCGCAGGAAGAGGCGCCGAATGGCATTGGTGTCAACGGCATCGCGCCTTATGCCTCGACAGCTATGCTCGGAACATTGCCTTTGTTGACAGCAGAACAAGGGAATCTGATTAAGCCCGAGGCTGTCGCGCCGGTGCTTGTATGGCTTGCGAGCCCAGCCTGTAAAAAAGCAGGTGAAATCATTATAACAGGCGGTGGCGCGTTCAAGGCTGCGGCTGGACCGACGCAAGGAAAGACAAAATTTGTCGGGGCCCCGGGCGAAGCGCCGACTGTTGAAGAGGTTGACGCTGTCGCCGACGATCTCCTCCGCATGGAAGAACCAGAACCCGGCGGTGATGTTCTCAAAGCGCTTGTGGATTTTGTCCGTGACATTGAAAAAAAAAGGGCCTGCTAGAACGCGGCCCTCTTGGATAACAGTTCATAAAATTCGGCCGGGCGTACAGGGAGGAAGAAAACGCCCGGCCGACGGAAAGTCGATTTCTTAGGTAACTTAGAAACTAATCTCCGTCTGGATCGCCAGCGTGCGCGGGCGTTCGATATACCCGTAATAGCCGCCTGCGAATGCAGGGTGGTCATTTTGGAAGAGCAGCGTCTGCTCGTTCGTCAGGTTGCGGCCGACAAACGCGATGTTCCAGCGATCATTTCCGTCATAGAGCCCGACGCGAGCGTTAATGCGCGTGGCGTCATCTTCCACGTTGCCCGGGTCGAGGTCGCTCGTTCTGAAATAGTCGCTTGAGTAGGACAGCTCAAAACGGGCCGCTGCGTAGAGTCCGGCTGTAATGTCGTGACGCAAGTCGAGACCAATATTGGCGGCGATGTCGGGCGCATATTGCACTGGGCGGCCAGAGATATCCTGAACCCCGCCGACGCAGCCGTCAGCCAATGTTTGACCGGAATAACAGGCCGTATTCATGAACTCGTCATACTCAGCATCGAGGAATGTGGCGGCGCCGGAAATTCGCACGCCTTCAGCAAGCGTGAACGCGGCGTCCACTTCAACGCCCTGGGAAATCACTTTCGCAGCGTTGCCGACGATGAAGTCGATGGCTAGTCCGCCGCCGCCCGGGAAAATACTGACCTGGAGGTCGTCAAACTTGCTGCGGAACAAGGCGAGGTTGAACGAACCACGGCCCTCGGCGAAGACGGTTTTCAGACCAGCTTCATACGAGGTGACGCTTTCATCGTCGAAGCCGAAATTCGCAGGTGTGAGGCGCGCGCCAAAAGCGTCAAAGCCGCCGCTTTTGAAGCCAGTTGAGTAGCGGAAATAACCCATCACGCCGTCGGTAATGTCGTAATCAATGCCAACCATGGGGGTTAATTTATTGACAGTGCGTGAATCCGAGAGGGTATGGCTGGCGCCAAGCGGCCCGAGGTCCGTCAACATCGGAATCTCCGCCCGTGTGCCGGCGCCGGCAAAGAACTGATTCTTCATCGCGGATTTTTTCTCGTGCGTGTAACGCAGACCGCCCGTGAGGGTCAGGGCATCGGTGACATGTAGATCCGCCTGCGCAAACAGAGCGATCATGTCGGTTTCCTGATCAAAAAGCCCAACGCGTGTGACCGCCAGCGGTACAGATGGGTCATAGACATGGAGATCCTGACCGTTGACGAAATGCTGCGCCTGGTAATAGGCGCCAACGATGTAATCGACGGTTTCGTTGTCAGTGGATGTCAGGCGAATCTCCTGCGTCCATTGCTCGAGTTGTTCTTCAACTTCGAAATGCAGGGCTGACAACGCCGTGACGTCGGCGTCGTTGGCGTCATCATAGTCCATATCAGTATAGGTTGTAATCGCTGTTACCGTATGGCCCGGGATAGTCCAATCCAGTTGGAAACGGCCAAGATGGGCTGTGATGTCCTTAAAGTTTTTCGTGAAAACACCGCCGAATAGAGCTGGGTCCCCATAAGAACTCTTATGGGTGTCCGGCGTACAGTCATCTACTGGCAGCATCAGGAATCCAAGAACGAACTGGTCAAACGCACTGCACTGTGTCGTCTGGTTTCGGTTGCCGTCTTCTTTCAACACTTCAAATTGATAGGAAGCGGAAGCAACGAGGTTGTCAGAAACATCAGCCTCCAGCGAAACGCGACCGGAAACGTCTTCCCGCTGTGGTTCTTTTTCGCCTGTGGCGTCATTCGTCAGGAAGCCGTCCATGCTGCCGTAACGCAGAGCTACACGACCGCGCACCCTGTCGCTGATGGGGCCGGAGACGGCGCCGGTGAGGAGAAGCTCTCCATGATTAAACTCATAAAGGCCATTCAAATAGCCTTCGAACTCATCAGTGGGTTTCTTGCTGGTGATGTTGATCGCGCCGGCGACCGTATTCTTGCCGAACAAGGTTCCCTGCGGACCTTTCAGCACTTCAACCCGATCGATATCAAGGAAGATCAATTCGTTCAGACGGCTCCTGCTGAGATAAATGTCGTCAAGAAAGAAGCCGACAGATTGTTCGAAGCCGAGATTGCCTTCGGTGCCGACGCCACGAATGAGCGCGACGTTAATTGTGCCGCTGTCAAAGACTGACACGCCGGGCATGTTGATGCTGAGATCAAGAATAGAGAAAATGCCCTGGTCCTTGATGTCACCGCCGTCAACGACGGAGATCGAGATCGGCACTTCCTGAAGGGTTTGTTCGCGTTTTTGCGCCGTAACGACAATCTCGTCCGATTGCGCATAGGCGCCGCCGCCCAGAGCAAGCGCCATCGCCGATCCGGCGCTGATGAGGCGGGCTCGTATAGTGCGAGCGCGACGTGTCTCAATAAAGTTCGGGTGCTGTGATTCTAAGGTCATGGAACGCCCCTCCCGGCGATTACAGGTTGTCTTTGCGCCTGTACGGCCTTGCCTGCCGTGACGCGGCCCATTTTCGGGCTTCTATTTCAAAAATCGTATCAGTAGGATAATATACTGTAAAGTAGCTTTTTGCCTGACAAGCATTTTTCGGCGGGCGGGTGCTTTTCGGCAACGCCGACGATTGCGGCGTCGCAGCATAGTCGCTGAAGAGTATGACAGATGTGCTCAGCTCAGCGCCAGGACCGGAAGAAAGTACGGTTATATGAGCCTTGGGATTCGGGAACTCTCCGCCAGAGCAGCCATACAGGATACGATTGCCCGCTATTGTCGCGCGATTGATCGGCGTGATTTTTCGCTGTTGCGAAATGTTTACCATAAGGATGCGATCGACGAGCACGCAGGCATGTTCTCCGGTACTGTCGATGAATTCATCCCCTTCGTGACGGAGGCAATAAAAGCATTCGAGCGGACGACCCACATGCTTGGGCAGACGCTTATCTCGATCAGCGATGAAGAAGCTTTTAGCGAGGCATATTTCAAAGCGTCACATGTCATAAAAAACAACGCAGACGGACAATCCCTCGTCGTCGTGTCTGGACGTTATGTAGACCGTCACGAAATGCGCAATGGCGAATGGCGCATAGCGCACCGTGTCACCATAATTGATTGGACAGCTCCGCCTGTTCCAATGAGCGAACAGGCCAATGCCGGGCAAGGACTTGAAACTCTGGAGGTTGCGGGCGGAGACGCTGACCTACTGCCAAAACGAACGCCTTTCTTCGCCTGATCTCGCCAGAACCCGCTAGCTTGGGGAGATTCACCACGGCGGGGCGCAAGACTTCATTCGTTGTTCTTGAAAGTTTAAAAATATACCAGTAAGAATAATCCTCAAAACATGCGCGACCGACGCATGAGGTAATGAAATGAGGAGACGCTTGTGAAGTCCGACACCGCTTCGCGTCGTTCGGCGCTGATTTTTTTATACGCCGCATCGTTGGCGTTCTGCTTTTTTCTATCTTCCTGCAGCAAATCCGAACCGCCGGCGGCGGTGAAAGGAGCCGACATGGCGGTGAATTCAGAATGGACGGCGTTTCTTGAAAAGCTCAAGGAAGGTGAACAGGTAACGACATTTCTGACCGATCCCGACGATCCAAAACTGAAAATGGAAGCTTATCGCTTCCTGATGATGTCAGTCACGCAAGGCTATATCGTGCGCATGCTGCATGATAATGACTTCCCTCATTTCAACGCCATGTATCATTGGCCTTATACGGCAATCGGTGCCAACCCCGACACGACTTATTACCATACATCGCTTGACCCAAACGGCGTTTACCGCGTGTGGGGGAAGAGAAACAACATGTATATGGTGAATTTCCAGCTTGCCGGCGAGTTCTATCGTGTCGATGGGGGCACCTATGCGGCGCTGGCGAATTACGATTTCCAAGATCTGACGATTGATGAGGATGGCAATTTCGAATTCTTTTTAAGCGCAGAAAAACCCGCTGACTGGGATGGCGACTGGTTTCCCATGACGCCGGACACGCGCTACGCCGCAATTCGTCAGGTCGCGTATGACTGGCTGACCGAGCGCGAAGCGGAAGTTCGGATCGAACGCGTTGACAGGAAAGTCGCTTATCCGCCGCCCCATACTGGAAAGCAGCTCGAAAAGGAGCTTGAGGAGGCGGCGAACGCATCGGTTGGCGTGGCGCTCACCTGGGGCGAACATGTTGCTCGGTTCCGGCGCAAGGACGTCATCAATAAACTTATTCCTGAAGGCTTTGTGGATGAAGGCGGTTGGGCGGCGCAATCCTATTATCACGGCGCCTTCGACATTACTTCCGATGAGGCGCTGGTGCTGGAAGCTGAGGTGCCGGAAAAATGCCGGTACTGGAATGTGGAGCTGACCAACGAACTTTATGTGCCGGTCGACTACGTAAACCGCCATAGCCATATCAATGGGTACAGAGCCTATGTTGGTCCGGATAACATGTTTCGCGCCGTGCTGGCTCATAAAGATCCAGGCATAGAGAACTGGCTTGATGTCGGAGGTTACAAAGTCGGCAGCATTCTCGGCCGCTGGAATGAATGCAGCGCGCAGCCGCTGCCTACATTGACGAAAATACCGTTTGCTGAGCTCGACTCATACCTTCCAACAGATACGCCGCGCGTGACGCCAGAGGAGCGTGCAAAGACTGTCGATGCGTTGCGCAACGCCTATCTGATGCGCGTTCATCGTTGACACACTTGCTTTCCGGAGCTGGCTATGCCTGAGACGAACTCGTCGTCCCCGCCGAAGACTGGCGACCTGGAAGAAAAAATCACTTACTGCAGCATCTGCGAACAGGTGTGCGGGCTGAAGGTTACGACGAAAGGCGATCAGATCGTTCGCATCGAGCCTGACAAGGAAAATCCCTATAGCTGGGAGGATTTCTGCATCAAAGCGGCGACCTCTGACGAGCTTCGCACTCATCCGGCGCGCCTTTTATCTCCCATGAAGCGTGTCGGCGACCGCTATGTGGCGGTGTCCTATGAAGATGCGATTGGTGAGATTGCCGATGCGTTTCGCCGGATTATGGATGAAGATGGGCCGGACGCCATCGGCTCCTATACCGGGAATCCGAATGGCTTCTGCTTTACCAATTCAGTGTTTCACAACGCCTTTATGGACGCACTCGGCTCGCACAACCGGTTCTGGGTGGGCTCAGTCGATCAGAACGCTGTCCATTATGTCGGCGAGGAAATGTATGGGTCGGCGTGGACGGCGCTTATTCCCGATGTCGACGACTGCAAATGTTTCTTGTTGATCGGCTCTAATCCAGCGATTAGCGCCATGAACTGGGTCGGCGCCGTGCCGCGCGGCTGGAAACGCATGCTTGAGGCGATGAGCAACGGAGCCGAGCTGATCGTGATCGATCCGCGCAAGACGGAAACGGCGCAGAAGGCGGACCTGCATCTTTCGCCCTTGCCGGAAATGGATTGGGCGTTCTTGCTCGGCGTCTTGCGCGTCATTTTTGATCGCGGCTGGGTGAATGAAAAGGATTGCGCCGAAGCCGTCGGTGTTGATGAGATCAAGCGCATCGCCCAGGCAGTTAATCTGGAAGACCTCTCGGCGCGGTGCGACATCCCGGTTCGCGATATGGAAGTGGTGGCGGAAAAATTCGCACGAGCGGAAACCGCAACCTGTTTAGCACGTACTGGCAGCGCCATGGGACGCAACGGCGTTCTTACGGAATGGCTCACACATGTATTGAACCTTGTCACGGGCCGCACAGACAGGCCGGGCGGACGCATTCTCTCTCAGGGCGTCGCCAATGTGATGGATCTCGGCGCCAATGTTTTCGTGCAGTCGAGAACGCCGAGCCGTGTCCGCGGCTATGCGCCGGTCGCCGGGGCGCATGCGGTTGCTGAAATTCCCGATGAAATTGAAACGCCGGGCAAGGGGAGGCTAAGAGGGTTCATCATTAACGGCGGAAATCCTGTGGTCGGCGGGCCCGATGGCGACCGGCTAGATGCGGCGCTGTCAAAGCTCGAATGTCTTGTTGCCGTAGACCTGATGCAGCGCGAAAGTCATCGCCACGCGCATTGGCTGATCCCCGGCGTTCATTTCCTTGAACGCGAAGAAATACATGTCCTGATCGGCTGCATGCATGATGTCCCCTTTGTACAAGGCGCCAGCGCAGTGGTCTCTAAACCTTCAGGCGTGCGGCATGAGTGGGAATTTTACAAAAGGCTTGCTGAAGCTCTTGGCGTAACGCTTTTTAGCGGCGTGTTTGCGCCTGATCCAACGGCGGTTGAAGAGGCGCTTCTCGGTATGGGCGGGCGGATGACCCGTGAAAAGATCAAGGCGCATCCCCATGGCGTGATCTTTGGCGAGCGGCAAATCGGCAATCTCAGAAAAAGTCTTTATACGCCAGATAAGAAGATTCATGCCTGTCCGCCCGATTTGGCGGCATTGCTGAAATCGCGTCTCGCCGAACCAGCGTCGCGTTCTGACATAGCTCAATTCCCGTATCAGCTTATTACGCGCCGCCGCCTCCAAATGATGAATTCATGGCTTACGGAATCGAGCGGGACACGCATCCGCAAGGATGTTGGTTCGGCCATTGAAATCAACACAGGCGATGCGACGCGGGAGAACCTTCAAAATGGCGATCTTGTATCGGTGCAGTCGAGCATCCGCGCCATTGAGGCGGTCGTTCACGTCTCATCGGATGTAAGGCCAGGCGTCGCCGTTATGGAACATGGTTGGGGCTCGCGGACATTCGATCCCGTCACCGGCGCCGTGCTGTCGGAGCGTGGAAAGAACCGCAACAGGCTCGTCTCGGGCGAGGATCTCGACCCCCTGACGCGGGTGCCGCGGTTCAACGGCGTGCCGGTTAGAATAGAGCGCCGGCCATGATCTGAAGATCAGTCGATCGTCACCGTTTTCATCGCCTCGGGCAGGTCCGTGATGCGGGTGGCGAGGTCGGGATAGGCGGGAAGCGGCGCGCTTGGCGATGGCTCGTACCAGAATGTTGCGCAAGAGACGTCGTCTTCGCGCTCAAAGATAGCCTCCTGAAGATACACTTCAGGCGATGTCGGTGGCACTTTGCAGCATCCAATTTGCTGGAGGGTGATCCTGACGTCCTTGTGCCAATAGACCGGATCGGCGAGGTGCCAGCGGTAAAGCGAGACACGGCCTGTTTCCGAATCATGGGCGTTTTCACGCCAGCTTGCGCCGTTATAGGGCGCGGTGGTGTTCTGAATGCCGAACGAATGGCCGACATAGTCTTCCGTGCCACTGCCGGCGATTGTCGGGAAATGCTTGTCGCCGTCGAGAAAGATTTTGACTTCGCCTTCGCCCCACCAGCGCCCAGCCAATGGGCGGATGCCTAACACGGCGCCGATATAAACACCGCGGCTTTTGCGCAGAGGCAGGATTTCAAAATCCTGTGCTTGCGCCGTCGGGTTTTGACGCTGAAATAGGACATGAAGACGGCCAAAGTCGTTGGGAAAAGAATCTCCTATCGTGTAATCGATCTGAAAAAAGGTGTAGGCGGGGCGGTCAGTTTCATTGGTGAGCGTAACGCGGGCGTGTTTCGCAAAAGGCATGGGGAGCCAGATGTTCATGCCCGCGGCGTCGGCGAGGGAATGCGCCGCGCTTGCATAATTCGTCGGCATCCCGTGAGCGAAGCCAAAAAAATCTCCAATCGGCGCTTCAATGCTCGGGTGCTGTTGTTTCTCCCAGTAAACCCGGATCGTGACGCCGCGCAGCAAAACCGGATCCGGCATGGTCGTCACCCAGATATGGCGGAAACAGCCAGGCCCTTTCACATTGGCAAGTTCGATTTCCTCCCCTGGCATCAACACATGCAAAGGAGCGCCTTTCCTGCCGACGCCTAGGCCGCTCGCCGCTTTGCCGCCTTTGCCCTTTTCGCCTGTCGGATTTTCAAATGTGATCGAGCGGCTCTCAACGCCTTTAGGAATAAGAAAGGGGGATGAAGCCGGATCGAACATGTTGATACTCCTTGCTAAATTTCAGCGGCTCAGTTTTGTGGCAATGGTGGAGAAAAAGCAAGCTAAAAGGATTTAGTAAAGGCTTTCTGCGCCCTAAGGAAGCCTCACTTCTTGTCTTGTGCAACGCCGTAAAACTGATCAAAGAGGGGAGGCGCGTTATAGCCACTCCATGAAGGATGACATGGGAAAGTCCACACGATCACATTCTCAAACCAGGCGAGGCGCCCCCGAAAGCATATCTATTGAAGCCGTCGCCCGGAAAGCCAAGGTCTCTACGGCTACGGTCAGCATCGTGCTTAATGGAAAAGGCGAGCGATACAGGATCAGTAAGGCGACGCAGGAGCGTATCAAAGACGTTGCGAAGAAACTGAACTACGAGCCAAATCCAGTTGCGCGCAGTCTCCGCCTGGGACGCACACAGACGATCGGTTTCGTTATCGCCGATCTGGCGAACCCGTTCTTTGCAGAACTTGCCACAACCCTTGAGCGCTTGTGTCACGAACATGGCTATCTATTGCAGATTTCCGCCTCAGGCGATGATGTCGCCATGGAAGAAGAGATCATCCGTAACTTTGTCGCTAAATCGGTGGATGGGTTGATCATCGCGACGTCTCATGAAGAGTCTGATTTTCTCTCAGACATAGCAAGCCGCACTCCGACGGTGTTTGTCGACCGCAAAATCAAGGGATCCAATTGTTGCTGGGTTACAAGCGACAATTATGAAAGCGCTAAAGAAGCCATCCGTCGCTTGATTGACAAAAGAGAGTTCAGAGAAGTCGCCTATATCGGCGGTGCGCCGAGCCTTTCCTCAAATATTGAGCGATTGCAGGCTTATGAGAACGTGCTGGAGGAGGCCGGTGTGCCGGTGGCGCGACGTATTGTGAAAGAGGGCGCATTCACATGTGATGCTGGAAAAGCAGCGATGAGCGACATCATAGAAGAGATCGGGCGTCCTCCAGATGCGGTTTTTACGGCTTCATATACATTGCTCGAAGGCGCTCTGGCTGAACTGAAGCGCAGATATGGAGCTGCACAACCCGACATAGCCATTGCGACCTATGATGATCATCCGTTGCTGGACTATGTTGCGCCGCCTATTCTCTCGGTTCGTCAGGACTGCCCGTTATTGGCGGAAAGCGCCTTTTCTATTTTGACATCCATGATGTCAGGATCCTCTGGCTTGCAGCGCATTATAGCGCCGGCCCGGATCATACAGCGCTGAAAGCATTTGTTTTCCAATCTCCTTAGGGCCGTTTTGCGCTTTACCTTGCTAAAACGATTTAGTAAGCTGTAAATAAAAACTCCTGGGAGGAATAATGTCCAATCGCGTCGCAATTTTCTGGCCGGGGGACTACCGCGCCAAACCGAATGAACTTGCTGAGCCTCTCGTGCGGTCCAAGACGGAGCAGATGGTTCGCGCCCTGAAGAAGCTGGACAAGACGCCTTACGTTATCGACCGCTTCCTGACACGGCCAAGCGAAGCGATTGAACATATGGGCCAAGTTAACGACCCGGCTGTCGGGCTCTTTTGTCACTGGGTTTATGGTCCGCACACGGTGGACGGTGTTGTCGGCAAAACGTCGCCGCTACTATTGGCTTCAAATTTTGACGGCGGGTTTCCGGGGCTGGTCGGGTTGTTGAACACGGCGGCCTGTCTCGAACTCATGGAACGTAAATCATCGCGTCTTTGGGGCAATGCTGATGATTGGACGCAGGATGATGCGTTCATGTCGCGCCTTGAAGAATGGTGCCGCACTGGTGAGATCAAATATCAAACGGACGAGCTTCATGACAGCGTGGAAGTGTCGGCGAAGGCGCAGGCTTTCGCCAAAGCTATCGCCGAGGAAATCAGCCTACGGAGAATTCTCATCCTGATGCTCGGCGATACGTCGATGGGAATGACCAACGGCTATTTCGGGCCGCGGGTGCTGGCGCGCCATGGATTCGCCGAACATAAAGTGGATCAGGCCTGGTTGCCGAAACGCATGGAAGGCATTGATTTGGCGCGCGTCGAAAAAGCCTTTGCCTTCTTGCAGGACAAAGGCGTGACATTCCACTGGCGCGAGAAGGATGCGGAAGACTTCACGGAAGACTCAACCCGCGAGCAATTGCGTATGTATCTCGCCGTTGTCGATCTTATCAAGGAATTCGGCGCTGACTGCCTCGGCTGGCAATATCAACTCGGGCTCGTGCCGGTGACGGCGCCGAGCGATCTTTGCGAGGGTCTTTTTAATTCCAAATGCCGGCCGGAATCGGATGGCGAGGTTTTTATTACGGCCACGGAAGCCGACCAGGGCAATGTCATCCCGATGGAAATGATGAAGCGCCTTCAGAAGAAAAAGGGGCTTCACGAGGCGGTCATGTTTCATGATATCCGCTGGGGCGGCGAAGAGGAGGGGCGCTTTCTCTGGGTCCTACTCAACTCCGGAAGCTGCGGCGCTTATGCGTTCAATCATAATCCAGACAGTCTTGAGGGCGCGCACAGTTTCCGCCAGCCGGCGATGTATTTTCCGAATGCAGGCGGCACATTCGCCGGCGTAAGCAAGCCCGGGAAAGTGACATGGGCGCGGGCCTATTTGCGCGGTGATGAATCCTGGATGGACATTGGCAGAGGCGAAGTCGTGGATCTCCCGACTGAGCGCGTTCAGCATTACTGGCAAAGCACGACGCCGCAATGGCCGATCATGATGGCCGATCTAGGCTGCTCGAGAGACGCGCTGATGGCGCATTTCATGAGCAATCATATCGCTGTTTCTTACGGAGATATTTTCGAGGAAATGGTCGCCCTGAGCCGGATGTTGGGTTTCCGTGTCCGGGTCATGTCTTCCACCCTTTAGCGCCGGGAACCATACGGATCATGGCGGATTCTGACCTTTTTATAGGTGTTGATTTCGGTACGGAGTCGGTTCGCGCCGCGCTGTTTGACGACGCCGGCGCCTGTCACGGCGAAGCGGTCGTCGCGTATCCGCGTTTTGGCTATGGCGCTTACACGGACCCAGCCAATCATTGTTATCGCCAGCATCCTTTGGACTATGTCGAAAGTTTCGATGCGGCGATCATCAATCTCCTGAAACCGCACAGCGAGAAAGTCCGACAATCGATCAAGGCGATCGGCGTTGCGACGACCGGATCCACGCCGGGCCCGGTGGATGCGGCCGGATTGCCGCTGGCGCTGCATGACCGGTTTGCAGAAGATCCCGACGCCATGTTTGCCCTCTGGAAAGATCACGCCGCGATTGGCGAGGCGGAGGAGATTACAGCGGCGGCGCGGAACTGGCCGCAAGGCGATTACACGCGCTACTGCGGTGGGGCTTATTCGGCCGAATGGTTCTGGGCGAAGCTGCTGCGGGTAGTGCGCCGGAAACCCGAAATCGCCGCCGCTGCGTCCTGGGTTGAGCATTGCGACTGGATCGTTGGTTATCTTACAGGCGTTTCCAACAGCCGGGATTTTCCGAGAAGCCGCTGCGCCGCCGGTCATAAGGCCATGTGGCGGGAGGAATGGGGCGGCCTTCCGGATAAACCGTTCTGGATGTCGATCGATTCAAAGCTCGAAGGCGTTTGTTCGCGGTTATATGACGGCACGGGCACGGCCGATCAGGCTGCCGGCAAGCTTGCGCCTGCGCTTGCAGAGAAATACGGGCTTTCCGCAGAGGTGGTGATCGCCGGCGGCGCGCTTGACGCTCATATGAGCGCCGTCGGCGCGGGCATTCAGCCGGGCGCTCTTGTGAAGGTCGTCGGCACATCGACTTGCGACATGGCCGTATGCGATCCGGAGTTTCTGCGCAGCGCGGGCGGCGAGGAAAAAGTCGTCTCCGGCATATGCGGGCAGGCGGACAGCAGCATTCTTCCGGGCTTTGTGGGGCTGGAGGCGGGCCAGTCAGCATTCGGCGACATTTTCGACTGGTTTGGGCGGCTGATCGGATGGAGGGGCGCCGGCAAGAATAATGACGCCATACTATCCGCCTTGAGCGCGGCAGCGGAAGCGTTGCCGCCAGTAGTGGACGGTCCGGTTGCGCTGGACTGGTTTAACGGCCGCAGGTCTCCGGACGTTGATCTCACCCGCGAGGCGGCCGTCGCCGGGCTTTCACTTGGCGTCGATGCGCCACGCTTTTATCGAACGCTGGTCGAATCTGCGGCGTTTGGATCGCGAGCAATCCTTGAACGCTTCACAAGAGAAGGTGTTCCTATAGAGGAAGTAATTGCTGTGGGCGGCATAGCAAACAAATCCCCCTTAGTGATGCAGGTGATGAGTGATGTTCTTGGGCGGCCGATCCATGTCGCCGCGGCGCCGCAGGCTTGTGCGTTGGGCTGCGCCATGGCGGCGGCAGTCGCGTCCGGGCGTTTTCCTGATCTTGGCGGCGCACAGGAAGCGATGGGCGGCGGCTTCAGGAAATCCTTCGAGCCCCATAAGAATGGAAGAGCCGCGTATGACGTTTTATATGCTCGCTATGCGCAGCTTGCCGCGCAAGTTTCAGGTTGATGCCCGGCTCGCTGTCGGTGATATGCCGGTCGCGGGCCTCTTACGGTTTTGCTGGAGGCGGCCATGAAGCTCCAAGGCCCTGTTTCATCCGTTGTTTTTAGCGTATGCGCGGTGTCGGCAGTCATGGCCGCTTCAGCATCTTATGGCACAGATGACCGCAACGCGGCCTATCCACCGGAAATTCCGTTCGGGCAGGACTCATACCGGATGCTGGAAAAATGGCCGCTCCAGCGGCTCGGCGTTCGCGCTTATATGCGATCGACCTATGACCGCACCGGCGGCAATATCGATGCGTCGAACTTTCTCTACCAACAGGCGGAGGATTTCAACGTCACACTGGATGTCGAAGGGCAGGGCGCGCTTTATTTCGTCAGAACCAATCATTGGCATGGAAGCCCTTGGCATTACGAAATCGACGGCGTCGATCACATCGTTGAAGAAACGACGACAGCGGACCCGACCCGTAAGCTTGATAGATCCACATTCCTTCCGGAGCATCTATTCCCATACCCCCTAGCGCTAACTTACGAACAGACAAAAGGCGCGGACCTGAACTGGGTACCCATGCCTTTTGAAAAGCAGTTGCGGCTGGCTTATTCACGCACCTTTTACGGTACAGGCTATTACATCTATCACTTGCTGGCACCCGGCGTCCGGACGACAACGCCTGTCGAAGCGTGGGACGGCGCTGTGTCGCCGGACCCTGCGGTCCTGAAGGTGCTGGAGCGCGCAGGAGAGAATCCTTACCCAGACGCGGAAGCAACCAGCGCTCATTATGCGGGGAATGCCAGCATCGGAAGCGGCGATGCGGTCACCATTTTCTCTGCAGAAGATGGACCGTCCGTCATGCGCGCGTTGAGCTTCGATCTGCCAAAAGAACAAGCGGAGCGATTTGGAGATGTCAAACTGCGGATCACCTGGGATGGTCGCAAAGAACCATCCGTTGATGCGCCGGTCAGCCTGTTTTTCGGCGCTGGAACATTGCATAACAATGATGGCAGGGAGTGGCTTGTCCGCTCGCTGCCTGTATCGATCCGCTTCAAGGACGATCGTGTTTATCTCAACAGTTATTTTCCCATGCCGTTCTTTCGCTCGGCCAAAGTGGAGCTTGTCGGATTTAATGACAGCGATGGCTTTGCCGACATCAACTGGCAACTATCAACGGTTCCTTTTGTGGGCCCGCCAAATCATTCAGGCTATTTCCATGCGACCTACAAAGACCATGGCAAACCGGCGCTGGGACAAGATCTTGTTTTCCTGGATACGAAAGGCGCCGAAGGCGCCGAGATGTGGTCAGGCAGTTTTATCGGGACGTCATTCAGCTTTACCGACCGCGCTGTGTTGACAACCTTGGAAGGCGATCCGCGGTTCTTTTTTGACAACAGCCGTACCCCGCAAGCGCAAGGAACGGGTACAGAAGAATGGGGCGGTGGAGGCGATTACTGGGGTGGTCGAACCATGACGCAGCCGCTGGTTGGCCACCCAACTGGCGTCATCAGTCCGAAATTCGCCAAGTCTCCTGAAGATCTAGTCCATTCGGCTTACCGGTTTCTCCTCGCAGACCTGATGCCGTTCGGCCAGCGCGCAGTGATCAGGTTCGGTCACGGCGGTGAAAACGAAAGTTCCGAGCGCTACAGGACAGTCGCCTATTGGTATGGGCTCCCAAGCCCAAATCTGGTGCTCACCGACGCTGTTGATGTGGGCGATCCGAAGAGTGAAGCAGCGCATGATTATGTTTCGCCGGACAGTGAGCTTCATGAAGTTACATCGCGTTTCGAATGGGGGCCGGACCATGTGCCGCTGGCCCTGGGAGAGCCGGTGGCCGATCCGCAACAAAAGATTACGTTTGCATTCGACGCGCCGGCTGGACGATACAACATCTGGGTAGAGACCAGGCTTACCGACGAAATTTTTGACGCGCATTCACTCTGGCTCGAATTCAATGACGACATCGGCAGTGGTGAGCGAAATCCGGCTTATATGGGGGCGTGGGGATTTATGAATGTGGGTGCGCAGAACAATGCATTCCGCTTTGTAAACGGTTCACTGTTTTCCGGTTGCTCCGGCAATCCTTACGCTCTTCTCCTGCCGGCGTCGCAAATCGAGTTTGAGAGCGGCGGCGAACAGATTTTGCAAATTCAGCCGAGAAACGGGCGCATGGAGGTCGGACGCATACTATTGAGCCCGCACCGGACTTGCCGGCCGGATCCGGAATTCACTCTTGAAAATGGTGAAATTCTTCTTGCGCCAAGTGACGCTGGAGAAGTGCGAGGATTCAAGCCTGAAACCGCCCCTGAAAAACCTTCCATGACAGCGCTTGTCCCCGCAACAGCGCCTGCCGAGATGGAAATTTATCAAGCCGAGAGACTTGACGGCAGGATAACAACGGGAGCGTCTGAATTTTCGGTGCGCATTCGGCGGGATAATGTTGGCGTCATGCTGCGCAGGACGCTCGACTATGGATACGCCAATCAGCGCGCGAGGGTTTGGGTTAAAACAAACTCTGGCTGGGCAGATGCGGGAATATGGAATACCGCAGGTTCGACGTCTTATTATCATTCTTGGCCAGCTGTTGCTTCCGGAAATGAAGATGAGCTTCCGTTCCTGTCGCGCGCCGGCGAGACCGCCCCGTCGCAACCGGAGCTTGTCACGTCAGATCGGCGTCTTAGAGATGAAGAATTTCTCTTGCCGGTTCACCTGACAAGGGGAAAGTCAAAACTGACTATCCGAATGGAGTTTGAGCCGCGCAATCCGCCGCTGCTTCCGGGAATGGCGCCATTGGGGACGGTGTGGACGGAGCTTGAATATCAGGTCTACAGTTACGTGATGCCGTGGGTTGAATAAGCGGGAGGGATAGTAGGTCTGGCGGCGCAAATACTGGCGGCTGTCGAGCACCCATGAGAAGAGTGTAGGACCCAGATCGCCTGTTACGATTAATTTTTTCCCTGTTTCCGCGTAAAGTTTCCCTGTAACCCAAACAGGGGATTCGTCGCTAAGGTGCTGAAACTTCAAAAGTATTTTGTCCATAGATTGCCAGATCGCCAAAAAACACAAGAAATTCGCTGTAAACTCCCTGAAAACAGGGAACATGGCCCGAGACGCGTTCGATCGGTATCACATCCACCGCCAGTATTCTCGCTCCAGATTTCATATCTGTTTCGCCATTTCAGGGGGCGTCAGCTTTTGCTGCCTTCGAGGGCCGAGCCAGGCTTTTTTTGACCGTTAGCGCCGACGCGCTTCAACCGAAAAGCGCCGACGATTTGTTGCTCCCGTTAACTCGAAATTGCGCGCACCGATCCTTCGACCCGGAGGGGAAGGACCGTTTCTTTCTTCGGTTTTGACGGCCATAGAATTTCGGCGCCGCTGCTTATTTCAAACTGAGCGCTTCATTCCTTTTCGTAACCGGCGCTGTTCGGTAATCTGCGTTGGCGCTGCTTTGGCTTCTGCAACTATGCAGAAAATGCGCACATTAATCAGCAAAATATATATTTCTGTCTCGTTCAGAGAACGCTGCATGCGCAACATGCGTGATGATCTCATGTCGCCAAGGGAATATTGTCCTCCAACACTGTAGCCCGCCGCCTTTGGTTGGAGGGGGAGGGAAAGAGATGGCTGGGGCGTCCGCTTAGAATCAAAACGGTCACATTCACTGCAGTGCGCCAGCGTGCGTTTTGCCGCCCGGCAGGCTCTCAACGTCAAAAACAAAGAAACATTAGGGAGAGTGGAAATGAAAAAGTCGCTTGGTTGTCGAGCTGAACAGCAGTCTGTCGCCTGCCTTGCGGCGCGCGCTGTCCTGCTGGCGCTTTTTACGAGCGACAACGCGCATGGCGATGAAGTTGCAGCAGGAGAAACGGCGTGAACGTGAACATCCGCCCTCTCCATCCAATTTTTGCCGCTGAGCTTACCGGCGCAAACCTCGCTGTCCCGCCTACTCCTGAGTTTGTTGAGACCGTAGAGCGGGTGATGGCGAAATATGCGCTAACCGTGATCCGCGACGCCAACATCTCCGACGAGGAGCATATTCGCTTCAGCCGCGCTTTCGGCCCGCTTGAATTGCCGCCAGGGCTTGACCGCTTCGACAGCAACGGCGCTCCCAAAAAGCGCATCGCGGCTGAACTTTATGACATTTCCAATCTGGACGAGAATAACGAAATCATCCCTCGAAACAGCGAGCGGCGCAGGCTGGCGAAGGCGACGGAGCGGTTTCATACTGACAGTTCCTTCCATCTGATGCCAACCAAATGGTCGCTGCTGCGCGGACACATTATCCCGCCGGTTGGAGGCGATACGCATTTTATCGATACGCGCGCGGTCTATGACGAGCTTCCACAGAAGATGAAGGATCATATTGAGGATCTCGTTGTCGTCCATGATTTCTGGCGCGGGCGCGAACTTCTTGGGGCGACGGGCATCACTGAAGAAATGCGTCGCACCATGCCGGCCGTAAACCATCCGCTGGTGCGAACCCTGCCCTATGGCCGCAGGGCGCTTTACATCGGTGGGCATGCGTCGGGAATCGTTGGCTGGCCTGAGGATGAAGCGCTCGGTCTCCTCGATGAACTTTATGACTTCGCCACGCAGGAGAGGTTCATCTACGCCCATAAATGGCGCCAGGGCGATATGGTGATCTGGGACAATCGCTGCACATTGCACCGCGCCACGCCTTTAGAAACGGATGACTACAAGCGTGATGTTCGTCGCGCCACTGTCAACGAGTATGGTCCGGAGAGGTCGGCGGAGGTCGTCGCCTAAGCCTTGCCGGGGCCGCAATCGGGATGTGGTGAGGCGCAGTTGATATGAAGATCGAAATAACCCGTGTCGAACAGGCGTTTGAAGGGGCGCCCTTCGGCGCCGTTGGCGCATACGAAAAGATTGTCGGACGGGCTACAGGTGATGTTGACCCGGCGCATCCGCTCAACGCCGGCATTGTGAATATCGACAAGGCGCCGACAAACGCCCAAGGCCGCGTCGAATATGCGTGCGATTTTTACCTGTTAAAACCCGCCGACATGCGACGGGGCAATCGCCGTATTTTCTACGATGTATTGAACCGCGGTCTCAAGCCTTGTCTGCATACGATCAATGATGCGCCGCGCGACATCAATAACCCGATGATGATCGCTCGCAATGATCCCTCGCTGGCCGCACATGCCGGCAATGGCTTTCTGATGCGCCAGGGATACACAATTCTCTGGTCCGGCTGGCAAGATGGAGCCGGCGGAGAAGATTCCATGTGGGCGAGATTGCCCGTTGCGACAAATGATGGCGCGCCAATCGTTGCCCCCAACCTCGACGAATTTGTTTTCGAGAATTTACAAAGCCCGGTCGTGGCCACACTCAGCTATCCGGCTAACACATTCGATCAGACGCCGTGTGTGTTGACCGTACGGCAGCGTCCACAAGATCAGAGAATTACAATCTCACACGGTGATTGGCGCTTTCTTTCAAATACACAGATTGAGATAATGCGGCCTGCGGGCTTCGATGCAAGCGCCATATATGAGTTCATCTACCCGGCGCGGGACCCAACTGTGATGGGATTGGGATTCGCCGCCGTGCGCGATGTGGTCTCGTTCATGCGATACGAAAACGCTGACGCCGCCGATGCGCCCAATCCTTTGAATCTTGAGGGGCGGCCCGGCATCGACTACGTCCTGGCTTATGGATTGTCGCAATCGGGCCGTTTCCTGCGCGACTTCTTGTATCAGGGTTTTAATGAAGATCTTCACGGCGGAAAAGTTTTCGACGGCGTGATGGCGTGCATGGCCGGATCGCGAAAATCTTTTATCAATTATTCCTTCGCCCAGCCCGGACGCAATGTGCGTCAGCACGAGGACCGGGTGTTCCCGCACGATCAGTTTCCGTTCTCTTATGCGACAACGACCGATCCCATTAGCGGCGTGACTGATGGCATATTGGCGCGATGCGAGACGTCGAAAAACTGTCCAAAAATTATGCAGACCGAAAGCAGCACGGACTTCTTCCACGGACGCGGAAGCTTGTTAGTGACGGACGGGCAGGGCGATGAAATTCCCATACCTGAAAATGTGCGGCTTTATTATTTTGCGGGAGTACAGCATGGCGGTGGTGGAGATCCTGCAGTGGATTATGCGTTATTTGCGCCCGCCAGCAAATACAAACCCAATCCCGCTGACTTTTCGAGTATGCATCGCGCCCTAGTGGACGCTCTTGATCAATGGGTGAGTGAAGATGCGCCTCCACCCCCAAGCCAGTTTCCAAATATGCGTGACGGCTCGCTGGTTTCGGCTTCGGCCGAGAGTTACGGATTTCCTGATATTCCGAATGTGACATATCCGGGCGTGATGAGCGAGCTTAGCCAGATGAATTTTAATGTCATGCCGCCGCAGCCGGTTCCGGGACGAAGTTATGTTGTTATGGCGTCGGCCATTGACGCAGACGGCAATGAGACTGCTGGCGTTCGCGTGCCGGATATTGCCGTTCCGCTCGGGACGCACACTGGGTGGAATGCCCGCCGCGATGGCTATGCTGAAGGGGGAATTTGCGCACTCGGAGCTTATTTTCCTTTTGCGAGGAATAAGAAAGAACGAGTTTTATCGGGCGATCCGCGTCTTTCGATTGAAGAACGATATAAGGATGAAGAAGACTATATTCGTAAAGTTGCGGGCGCTGTGAGACGGCTTTGCGAGCAATGGCTGTTGCTTCCAGAAGATGTTGATCCGCTTATTGAGGAGGCGCGCGGCAAATATCGGCGCGCGATGGGCCACAGTGAGTCAACTTAGCATGCGCGATGGACTGAATGTCAGCGCTGGTATTCTTTATTTGTAAGCCGCTTCCAGAAATTTGAGGAACGTTTTGACCTTGGCTGATATATATGGCCGGTGCGGATGCAGGGCGTAAAGCTTCATTGGGGAGGCGGTTTCTTCCGGAAGCACGAACTCCAAGCGTCCTTCTTTTACATCTTTTTCGATCAACGCTGACGGCATGAAAGCGGGGCCGACGCCGGCAAGCACAGCTATATACAGCAGGGAGGTGCTGGAGCTTCTCATGACGGGTTTAAAGGTGACGCGTTCTCCACTGTGAAACACGACAGCGCCGTTGCTTGGATATGCGGAATAATGAAGCAATGGCCAGCCATCGACGTCTGCCGGTTCGTTCGGGCGCTTCTGACGGTCCAGAAATGCGGGCGTGGCCACCAGCCGGAAGGTGAACGTTGTCAGATGTTTCGCGACCAGGCCTTCCTCGGGCGTATTGGTGACGCGCAGGGCGATATCCAGGTCTTCATATTCTGAAGATGCGCCACGTTCGATTACATCAAAGTCTATTTCAAGATTCACATCCGGGTAAGCGGCGCGGTAATCTGCAATCAAGGAGACGAAGTGCGTGTTGGCGAACCAGGGAGGCGCGCTTATTTTCAGATTGCCCGAAGGCTTGACCGCAGTATTGCGCGCCTGAGCTTCCATTTCATCGACAAGCTCAAGAACGTGGCGCGCTTGCTGTAAATAGATTGAGCCAGCTTCAGTTAGGCTGACATGACGGCTTGTCCGGTTAAGCAACCTTGCTGACAATCGCTGTTCCAGCGTGGCCACATGTTTGCTTACAGCAGAATGTGCAATGTTGAATTTATTCGCCGCAGCCGAGAAGCTGCAGAGCTCAGCAACCGTACAGAAAATGCGCATGCTCAGCAGCGTATCCATGGTTATCGGTCTCATTTCGAGAAAGCTGCGTGCGCAACATATGCGATGATCTCACATCGTCAAGAGCATATTATCTCCCAAAACAAAAATGCAGGCCTGAATGCTGGGCCGCGAACGGGAGGGATGAATGGGGCGGCCGCCACATGGGTCGGGCTGCGAGCGCGCTATACTTTGCGGCGTTTCGCGGTTCGCGTCGATAAGCTTCACTGACGCTTCACTACAAGCGGATCGCCCCTTCCGCCGCGCATTCTTGCGCGATCATAACGCAATCCTCAGCTCAAAAAGAAAACCACTGACCGTCGGTCGGGTCCGCCCTGTTTTTAGGCCCGTTAACCCCTGCGGAGAAGTTTCATGCGCGCCGCGCAAGCGTCTGGCGTGATCAACGAAGCCGATAACGATCGAATATCTTAGGGAGTGTAAAAAATGAAAACGTCGCTTGATCGCCGAATTCCACGCCGGTTTCTCACCGGCGCCTCGTTGACCGCACTGGCTTGCGCCGCTGCATTTGTTACACCGTCAACTGCGCAAGCCGCAGATGAAATTGTCGTGACGGCGCAGTTCCGCAGCCAGAACCTGCAAGATACGCCGATTGCAATCACTGCGCTTACCGGTGAGATGCTTGACGTGCGCGGTCAAACAAACCTGACTGATCTCAGGGCGCCTAACCTCACAGCGGAGCCTGCGCCGGGTATTTTCGGACCTGCGGCGCAGATTTACATCCGCGGCGTCGGCCAGTTTGATTCGAACTTTGCCTTCGAGCCGGGCGTCGGCGTCTATATCGACGATGTCTACTACTCAACCGTCTTCGGCAATTCGTTCGACCTGCTGGATCTTGAACGAGTGGAAGTGCTGCGTGGGCCGCAGGGCACGCTGGCCGGCAAAAACTCCATCGGCGGCGCCGTCAAGCTTTACTCCAGGAAGCCGGACGGAGAAACGTCGGGCTTCATCGAAGCGCAAACCGGCAGCTATGATCTTGCAAGCGTTCGAGCGGCTGGCAATCTGACCATTGTGCCGGACAGGGTTTTCCTTCGGCTTTCCGGCAAGGGAAAGCACGTCAATGGCTATATCGACCGTATCGATTACGCCTGCGCGAATCCGGGCTCGCCGCTGCCTAGCCTGGTCACAGACGATACGGGCGATTGCCGCCTCGGCCGTCTCGGCGGCGGCAACGAAGTTGGCCTTCGCGCGCAGCTTCGCATGCTGCCGGCGGATAATCTTGAGATCAATCTTTCGGCCGATTATTTCGACAGTTCAGGCGATCCCGGCGCGAGCATCCTGATCGAAGCGCGCGCCGCGGCAAACGAACTCAACGGCGTTATGTACGGGCCGCAATTCGAGTCCCCCAACCCCTACACCAGCTACGCCACCTATCGCGGCACCGCCACGTCGAGTTATGATGCGATTGCAAAGAGTGAGCTTACCTCATGGGGGCTCGCCGGAACGATTGATTTCGATCTTACCGAAAATCTGCAATTTACGTCGATCACGTCATATCGGGAAGCCGAATCCTATTTCGTGGTCGATAATGACGAAAGCCCGATCCCGAAGAGTGAATCGATCGGCAAGCCGACACAAAATCAATTTACGCAGGAAGTCCGGCTGAACGCTACTCTTGGAGAGCTGATTGATCTGACTGTTGGCGGATATTACTATGAGGGCAACGCCGTACAAGGCGGGCGAAACCTGATCGGCTCGATCGGCGCAGACTTCGTTACGGCGGATGATGTCGATTCAGAGAGCAAATCCGTCTTTGCGCACGCAATCGTTCATGTCACAGAAGACCTCAATGTGACGGGCGGTGTTCGATACACCGACGACACCAAGACGTTCACTCATACGCGTTCTCTGGTTGACGGTGGATTTAGTCCGGCGGTGAATCCGATTGACGGGAGAAGCGCGACTTTCGCGAAGGATATCGTGGATTACCGGGCTGTCATCGATTACCGGTGGTCTCCGTCCTTCTTCACTTATGCTCAATTCTCAACCGGGTTTAAAGGCGGCGGCGTCAATCCTCGCGTGTTCTTCCCGAACCAGGTGGTGCCGTTCGAAGAAGAGAAGGTGAAAGCCTATGAAATCGGCTTCAAGAGCAATTTCCTTGACAACACCGTCCGGTTGAATGTTGCAGGCTTCCTGAATGACTACACGAATATTCAAATTCAGACGAGCACGCCATTTTTCAACGTCAATCTTCCCGTAAATGACGATATCACGTCGCCGGATTATAACCCGGCTGCGGGCTCGTTCCCGGCCTCTGTGTTCCTGAACGCCGGCGACGTTCGTCAAAAGGGCGGAGAAGCGGAATTAAGTTATGCGCCCAACGACCGACTGCTGATTGAAGCGAGCGTCAGCTATCTGAAAGGCAAGTACACCGAGCTTTTGCCGCAAGCGACGGCTTCCAGTTTGACATTGGATATGGAGCTACCATTTGCGCCGCACTGGCAGACGGATTTAGGCATTCAATATGAGTTTCCGGTTGGCAGCGGTTCGTTGACGCCGCGCCTCGATTATCACTACCAGTCAGGTAGTTTCGGCGGCGCAGTCAACGATCCTCGCAACCGGCTTGAATCCCGCAACATTCTCGATGCGCGGTTGACTTATCGCACTGCTGACGAGGATTGGGAGGCGTCAATCGGGGTCAGCAATCTGACGGATGACTTCTTCTACTACTCGAAGTTCGATATTTTTGCGGCTGCAGGTTACGTAACAGGGACGCCGTCAAGGCCGCGTGAATGGTTCTTGACCGTCAAGCGGAACTTCTAACGAAGCGCCGAGGGGAGAGAAGGATCGCCCATGCGCGCGGGACGCGCATGGGCGTTGCAGCGCAGGAAGGTTCGGCGTTTTCGGCGCTCCGGCAGTCAAGCTTCCGATGCAGAGCGGATTTCCGCATAGGCGCCGCTCATAGTTGGCCCGATTTGACGGATCGCCATCAGTAAACGCAACGTATAAACTAAGGAGACGCCAGGTGGATAAAATTGACCTTCTTCTCAAGAAAAACGAAGAGCTCGAGGATAGGCTCGACAAGCTTGAAGATGTCAACGCCATCAAACGGATTCATTTTTCTTACGGCTACTATATCGACTATTGCCACTATGATGATGTCGTAAATCTCTTCGCCGAAGATGGAGAAGTCGTATTCCTTTCCGGCGTCTACAAAGGGCACGCCGGTGTGCGCAGACTTTATTGCGAGTGGATCCAGCAACTCTTCAATCAAGGGCGTGAAGGCCCCGATGATGGGTTTCTGTTCGATCACATTCAGATGCAAGACGTCATCACCGTCGCCGACGATCGCAAGACCGCCAAGGGCCGTTTCCGCGGCATCCTGCTCGGCGGTTCGCACGACATCCGCAAATACAAGCCGGAAGGCGTGCCGCAGCAATTCATGGAATCGGGCATTTACGAAAACGATTATGTCCGTGAAGACGGAGTCTGGAAGATCAAACGGCTCGACTATGTGCTTCAGTGGCAGGCGGATTATGAGACAGGCTGGGCCCATACGGACTCCCATCTCCACCCGGCGCAGGTGCTTTATCCGGAAGATCCGCTGGGCCCAGATTATTTCACGGGCGAAAAGCGCGAAACCTGGCCTTATCGTCAGGATATGCCGGTGCATTATGCGCATCCGGTGATCGCAAAGGCGTTGTCGAAGCAAGACAAGTCCTGACAGCATGCATGGCCGGACGGAAAAGATCGGATGTGAGGGCTGGCTGCTGTCGGCGCGCAAGTCTCCGTATAATCGAAGCTGGCGGCTCAGGTGCTTGCATGACAGTTGATGCAAGGTCGGATCTCCAGAATGATTGGCGCCCCAAAACTATTTATGCTTTGGGCTTTCTCACGCTGATCGCGACGTTTAATTATCTTGATCGCTCGCTCCTTGGTCTCGCGCTTCCTGAAATCAAGGCGGAGATGCACGTCTCCGACACCGTGCTTGGCCTTGTCAGCGGGTTGGCCTTCGTCCTTTTTTATTCGATCCTTGGCGTGCCAATCGCCTGGGCGGCCGACCGGTATAACCGGCGTAATATCATCGCTATTGGGTTTGGCTTCTGGAGTCTGATGACAATGTTGTCGGGCTTTGTCGCCAATATCTGGCAACTGGCGATCGCCCGCTTTCTCATGGGCGCGGGCGAGGCGGCGGGGCTGTCGCCCTCTGCGTCGGTTATTTCTGATCTGTTTCGTGCCGAACGCCGTGCGCTGGCGCTGGCGATCTTCGGCACATCAAGCGCGATCTCGGGTATCGTCTTCTTTCCCATCGTCGGCTGGATCGGCGATATTCATGGGTGGCGCGCGATGTTCATCGCTGCAGGCATTCCAGGGGTTTTGCTCGCGCTGTTGTTTGTCCTGACGGTGCGCGAGCCTGTGCGCGGTGGGAAGGAAGCCGTCGCAACTGCGTTTCAGACCAGCACCGTATTAGAGACGGCGCGCTTCCTGATGCGTTCGCGCACCTATCTTTTGCTTGTCGCCGGTTCGACATTTATGGGCGCTAACCTTTACGCCGCCGCCGCATGGGCGCCGACATTTCTGTCACGCGTGCATGGCATGAATTTGACGGAGATCGCCTCGGTGATCGGTATTGTTCGCGGCGGCGTGGCCGTGCTCGGCATCATCGCCGGTGGGCTGCTGATCGACCGGCTTGGCCGTAACCGTCCAAAAATGCGCGCGCGCATCCCGGCGATAGCCTGCTTCATCGCCGGCCCTGCGGAGGCGGTGTTTCTGTTAAGCGACCCGGCTTTTCTGTGGATGCCCGCTTTCATCGTTTCGAGTTTTTTCGTGCTTGTCTATCAGGGGCCTGTATTCGCGCTGGGGGTGAGTGTTGTTCGGCTTCAGATGCGGGCGATTGCGACCTCGATCATGGTCTTCTCTACGGGACTGCTGGGGCAGATTTTTGGACCGCTTATTGTTGGCATGCTGAATGATGCGCTGACGCCTGAGCTTGGCGCGACCGCGATACGCTATTCGCTGCTTTTGGGGGCGGTGACGCCGGTGCTGGCCGGCGTGATGTTCTGGCTCGCCGGTGAAAAGCTGGAAGCGGATGGCGCGCTTGTTGAATTAAAGGCTGAGCCTGAACCGGCCCGTTAGGCTGGTTATTTTTGTGTTGTGAAGATGCGCCGCCGCCAAGGCGCTGAAGCAAAAAAGGTAGGAAATGGTGCTGCGGCGAGACGTTCTTGTGGGAGGCGGAATAGGCATTGCAACCTTCGGCTCCGCCATGGTTTCCGGCAGGGCCTTCGGCGCTGAACAAATGCCCGTATCTCATGACGTGAGTTTGTTCCTGATCGATTCGTCAATCGACGGCGCGGCGGACGCGGCATCGGTGGCGGCAAGGGGCAGCGTCTCTATTCTTCGGTACACAGGCGACATTGGCGCGCCATGGATCGATCATCTCGAACCGTCCTGGCGCAATGCTCCGCGACCTGTCATCGGGGTTACTTTTGCCGGCGCGTTCTTTTGTCTGGAACAACTTGCGCGGTCTTATGGGCTGGTCTGCACGTTCCGGTCATCGCTTCCCATGACCGGGCAGACTGGTTCCTTAAGTCCTTTCGCCTCTGTCAACCGCAACATCTTCGCGATGTCGGCCGGTGAGAACATGGCGATTGGAGCGCTCTTTTCTTCGGCGCTGCACTTGGCGGCGCTTCCCGTCATACGCGGGCGCAAAGCAATAGCCGTCAATCAAAGCGAAGCTGGCGACACGCCGCTCCTTTGGTTGTTGCAGCCGCTGGGCGCCCGCGACACCCCCGGATCGAAGCGCGCAATTGCAATGGCGAAATCGTGAATTCTCGTAACGGCGTTTCAAGGGCAGACGATGCTTTTACCTCCTGACGTCAGCCAGTCGCAGTTTGATGAGGCGATCAATTCGTTCAAACGGGCGATCGGGTCCGAGTGGGTGTTTACGTCTGAAAAAGATGTCGGCCTTTATCGCGACGCTTATTCTCCTTTCTGGGGTGAGCCGGAAGAACGGCGGGCGTCGGCAGCCATTGCGCCGGCCAGCGTTGAAGAAGTTCAGGCCGTCATGCGCATCGCCAACGAAAATTCGGTGCCGGTCTATCCGATCTCCACAGGAAAGAATCTTGGCTATGGCGGCTCGGCGCCAGCTCTATCGGGCAGCGTGGTTCTCGATCTCAAGCGGATGAATCGCGTGCTTGATATTGATGAAGAGAACGCCTCTGTGCTTGTGGAGCCCGGCGTCAGCTATTTCGATCTTTATCGTGAAATCCGCGCCAGCAAGGCCAAGCTCTGGATCGATTGTCCGGACCCTGGCTGGGGCAGCCCGATCGGCAATGCGCTGGATCGCGGCGGCGGCTATACGCGCGCGCAGTTCCGTAATCATTTCGACGCCCATTGCGGAATGGAGGTTGTCCTGCCGAATGGTGAGTTGTTGCGCACCGGCATGGGCGCGCTTCCAAACGCAAAGACATGGCAACAATACAAGCCGGGCTTTGGGCCATGGATTGACGGGATGTTTTCCCAGTCAAATTTCGGGGTCGTCACTAAGATGGGTTTCTGGATGATGCCGGAGCCCGAAGCTTGCCTCATCGGACGGTTCTACGCCGACAGGTATGAGGATCTGTCCGATCTCGTCCGCATTGTCACCCATCTGGAGAACACCGGAATCGTCAATGGCATGCCGGGTTTTGGCAGCCCCCTATTGCAGCGGCGGGTTCCGGCGGATCCGCAAGGCGCCGACCCGAATGATGCAAGGACCGTCGATCGGGCGTTGCATGATGCGTTTTATAGCGGCGACGAGACCGCCCGCACCCTGATCGCGGAGCGGGTAAAATCAACCGGCAAAAGCTGCTGGAGTGCGCTGGTCAAATTCTACGGGCCGGAACGCATGGTCCGCCTGCAATGGGAGCTAGCCAAGGAGAAATTTTCGGAAATCAAACATATCAAAATTGGTGAGCCGGAGATTTACGGGTTCCCCCTGTCGGACGCCGATCTGGAAAAAGTGCACAAGCCGACTTTCGGCATCCCGAGCCTGTCAGTCTTCAATTATGGCATCCGCACCGAGGGCAGGCCGGAACCGCTCGACGGACATCAGGCGTTTTCGCCCGTCATCCCGCGCACAGGCGAGGCGATTTTCGAAGCGAACAAAGTGTTTGCGGAAATCTTCAAAGAAGAAGGGCTGCCGGTTCCTCCCTTTGGTCTTCCCGGCTGCGTCTGGGAGCGGACATTGATGATGATCTTCGTGTTTCCAACATCGAAGGACCCAGCGGTAAATCAAAAATACCGCCGCGCCTTTCATAAGCTTATCCCGCGCGCCGCCGAGCGGGGCTGGGGGGAATACCGCACGCCGGTCGCCTATTACGACGCAGTCATGGACACCTATTCCTTTAGCGATCACGCGCTGCGCAGATTTCATGAAACGATAAAGGACAGTCTTGATCCGAATGGAATTGTCTCGCCTGGCCGCTACGGCATCTGGCCGCGACGCAACCGAGGGGATGCGCGGTGAACAAGACTGTGATGATCGCGCTGGCGGCAAGCGCCGTCATTATTGTTGGCCTCGGTGTAAAATATTTTGCTGCGCCTGAAGTCAATGGCGCCATCGTCATTCAGGCGGAGGAGGCCGCAATCGCTTCGCCTGACACCACCGACATTAAAAACGGCGAAGATGTCTATGATCACTGGTGCGCGGCTTGCCACGATCCGGGGCCCGGCCACCCTGGCACGCAATCGCTCGCTATTAAATATGGCGGCGAACGCCCGGCTGCGCTGGAAGAACGAACCGATCTTTCGCCGGAAATCACAGCCTATTTTGTCCGCAACGGCTACGCTTTGATGCCGTTCTTTCGCAAGACCGAGATCAGCGATGCGGACCTGCGGGACCTGTCCGCTTATCTGGCGCGAGGGGAATAGGTTTGCGGTTGAAACTCACAAGGAGACTTGGCGCGATGGTTGTATGTATGACGAGCTTACTGGCCACGCCAGCCAGCGCAGAGAAAGTGAAACATTTCCCGCCGGTCGGACCCAAGCCCGCCGGCGTGCCCGCTGACGCGAAACCGCCTTTCAGTTCCGCCGTTCTCGCTGGCGACACGCTTTATATCGCCGGCGTCTTGGATGTGGACCCGGCGACAGGAAAGCCCGGCGCCACAAGGCGTGAACAGATCAGACTGGTCCTCGATGCGCTTAAAAACTCTGTCGAGGCTGCGGGGTTCGAGATGGATGATCTCGTCTGGGTGCAGGTTTTTACAACCGATCTCGACTCGTTCAACGAATTCAGCGCGATCTATGACGAATATTTCAGCGGGCCTTTGCCCGCGCGAACCTTTGTCGGTGTGGCCGGGCTGATGGGCGGCGCAAATTTCGAATTGAACGGCGTCGCTGTCCGCAATTCAGACAATTAAAACGCAGCAGCCATAATTGGGGCGCGTTATCCGATGGCGGACAGTCGATAAGATGGACACAGAAAGAACGCGTCGATGACAGAGGCGACATTACGAGGTCAACCGAAAATCCTCGACCTGTCCGACTTTCTTGCAAACAGAAAGTTCAACCGGTTTCATACCACGCTGATTATCCTGTCCTGCCTAGTGACCTTTTTTGACGGCGTCGATTTTGGCTTGATCGCCTATGTCGCGCCCTACATCCGTGATGAGCTGCATCTTACATCGGATGAAATCGGGCTGGTTTTTTCATCGAGTATTGTAGGGCAGATCGTCGGTGCGTTGATCTGCACCTATATCGCTGATCGTATTGGCCGCAGGCCGGTGATTATCGTCTGCACTGTGCTCGCGTCCCTTCTCACCATCGCTATGGGCTTGTCGACCAGCTTTGAGCAGCTTTTGATCGTCCGGTTGCTTGGCGGAATGACGATCGGAGGGCTGCTGCCTGTCGCATGGGCGCTCAATATCGAAGCGATGCCTTCGGCCCGGCGCGCGACTGCGGTGGCGCTGGTTATGTTCGGGTTTACGCTGGGCGGAAGTTTCGCAGGCCCCCTGACGAACCTGATTGCGCCGGCTTATGGCTGGGAAATGGCGTTTATCGCCGCCGGCGCCATGACATTGTTGATGGCCATTATCCTTGTAAGGACTTTGCCGGAATCGGCCCGGTTTCTGGCCAGCCGCAGCGCTTCTTTTGAAAAAATCGCGCCGATCCTGCAAAGGGTCGATCCCGCTTTCAATCCCTCGCAATATGAAGGCTATGTGTTGACCGATGAGAAGCGGGCGGAGAAAAATTTTAACCCTGTCGACCTGTTTCGCGGACCGCTTCTTTTCATAACGCCATTTATCTGGGGCAGTTATTTTTTCAGCTCCATCGCCGCGTATCTCGGGGCGCTTTGGGGGCCGATCTTTTTTGAGCAACTGGGAATGGCGCGCGACCATGCTGCTCTTCTTGGCGCCTCCAGCGGTTTGGCGGGGGCGGTGTTAAGCGTCGTTCTGCTTCGCTTTACGGAAATTCGGGGGCCCGCCTGGGTGGCTCTGTTCCCGCTTCTCGCGACGCCGTTTTTCCTCCTCATTGGCGTTGGGGTCTTGGGGCCGGCGATGCTGGCGCCGGTTATCTTCACCGGGATGGTCCTCAAATATGGAGGTCACGGTTGTGTCGTCTCGATCATCGGGCTGTTCTATCCGTCCGCTATCCGTTCGAACGCAGGCGGATGGGCGAATGCGGTCGGAAAAGCAGGCGGCGTTCTAGGTCCCATAATCGGCGCCTATTTCGTATCGAGCGCAGACGATGTCCTCGGCGCCTATTTTGTGCTGGCGGGGTGCACGCTGCTCGTAGCGGTTTGTGTCTTTGGTTTGTCCAAGGTTGTCGCTCGAAACATACAGAGCTAAAATTTCAAGAAAGGATTACAGATGGCGCATTTTCCAAACAATCCGGGCTTTACAGGCGCGATGCGCCCTCTCCGGCTGCAAGGCGATATTCTCGATCTGGAGTTGGAAGGGGAAATGCCTTCGGAAATTGACGGCGCCTTTCATCGTGTGCATCCGGATACACAATTCACGCCCAGGGAAGAAAACGACCAGTTTTTCAATGGCGATGGCATGGTCAGCATGTTCCGGGTGCGCAATGGAAAAGTGGATTTCAAGCAACGCTATGCGCAGACCGATAAATGGAAGCTGGAAAACGCGGCCGGAAAATCCTTGTTTGGGGCGTATCGAAATCATTTAACTGATGATCCGTCAGTCAAGGGACAAATACGCGGCACGGCGAATACAAATGTCATGGTGCATGCCGGGAAACTCTTCGCCATGAAAGAAGACAGCCCCGCTTTGTTGATGGATCCCAATACGCTCGAAACATTCGGCTACACGGATTTTGACGGGAAGCTCGAAAGCAAGACGTTTTGCGCTCACCCTAAAATCGATCCGGCGACGGGCAATATGTGTGCGTTTTCATATATGTCCAAAGGTCCGCTGACGCTGGACATGTCCTATATGGAAATCGATTCTGATGGGAAATTGCTGTTTGAAATACCGTTCAGGAATAAATATTTGTGTATGATGCATGATTTTGGCGTCACCGAGGATTACGCCGTCTTCAACGTCATGCCGTGCATCACAAACATGGAACGGCTTGAACGCAATATGCCGTATTTCGGCTTCGATCATTCCATGCCGGTCTGGCTCGGTGTTCTGCCTCGTAAGGAAGGCGCCACTGAAGCAGACATGCGGTGGTTCCAGGCGCCTGGAAACTGTTTCACAGGACACGCCATGAACGCCTTTAACAATGGGACCAAGATACATTACGACCTCGCGATCGCAGCCAAGAACAGTTTTCCATTTTTTCCGGATGTGACCGGCGCGCCGTTCGATCCTGTCGGCGGCATGAGTTATCTCACACGCTGGACCGTTGATCTTTCATCGAACGCTGACGGCTTTGAAAGCGTAGAAAAGCTGACTGAGCAGGCGGATGAATTTCCCCGCATTGACGACCGCTATGCGACGCGCGCTTATCGCCATGGCTGGATGCTCGTCTTCGATGTGTCGAAGCCATATGACGGGCCGGGCGGCGCCTTCATGGCGATTACCAACAGTCTTTGTCACAAGGATCACGCCACCGGCGCGGAAAAGACATGGTGGGCCGGGTCGCAATGTGCGCTTCAGGAGCCGTGCTTTATTCCCAGACATGCGGATGCGCCCGAAGGTGACGGGTATATTGTGGCTCTGATCGACAATCATGTGACGAACTATACGGATTTGGCGTTCTTTGACGCGCAACGCGTTCATGAAGGGCCGATCGCTCGCGCCAAGCTGCCAATCCGCATCAGACAGGGGCTGCATGGAAACTGGTCAACCGGCGATCAGCTTTCCAAGACAAAGGACCATTAACGCCCGGCGCATTCGCCAGCGCAAGGATAGCTTATACGGGCCAGAAAATGACGACCTCGGGCCAAAGAGCCAGCGGCAATGCAGCGAGCGCGTGGCTGCAGCAATAAAAATGCACGCCCTTTGTTTAGACGTTTCAGAATCGCAAATGGCCGAGCGTTTTAAAAACAATTTTTAAAAAATTCGAAGGTGGCTGGATAATGCAGAAATTTTACCGCCTAATATGACGTTAAGACCGGGTTATGAGCGTAGATTTTGGCATATGTCTAAGATATTTGGGGCGTTTTTGAACAATGAGACCGCAATCCGGCGGATTTTTGCGCGATACTTCCGCCGCGAGGAGGATGTCGAAGATCTCACCCAGGAGGTGTTCATCAAATGTTTCGCTGCTGAGATGAAGACGGAGATTCTTGAGCCTAAAGCGTTTCTGCTCAGGTCCGCCAAAAACCTGGCTTTCAGCGAATTGAAAAAAAAAGTCCGGACAACCACCGATTCTATCGAAGATTCGGGGGGGTCAGACGTCTATATGGACGAAGCAGGGATCTCAGCGGAAACCCAGCTCGACACCCGGAGGAAACTAGCGGCCCTGTCGCAGGCTATCGCCAGCTTGCCGCCTAACTACCGCAGGGCCTTTTGGATGCGGAAAATTGAGGATTTGAAGCTCGCGCAGATTGCAGCGAGGCTTGACGTGTCGGTAAGTACCGCGAAGAAGCATGTGGCTGAGGCCCTGTTGATGTGTGAGGCTCATCTGCGCAAGCAGGGGTATGAGCCAGGAGAATTCGGCGCGATTCCTGCTGTAAAAAGCGGGCGTCCAAGCGGTGATGGCGCGGTATACGCAATCGCCGGTTGTGTTGGCGGCGCCAGTGAAAGCGATAGTGATGCGTAAGTCTGAAACACTTTCAACGATGCCGGATCAAAAGAGCATCGACGCCGAGGCGGCCGATTGGTTGGTTCGCCTCGAGGAGGATAATGTCTCCGCCGCCGATCGCGTTGCCTTTCTGGCGTGGCGCGGCGCCAGCGCCCGGAATCGGGAGGCCTTTGAACGGCTCTTGAAGTTGTGGGGCGCGTTTGATGAAGCCAAGGTGCTGGCGGATTACGCTGTTTCTGACGAAAATACGGAGTTGCTCGCCAAGGACGCCGCGCGGGCGCGATTGGGAGTCTTTGGGCGACGGTCCGTTCTCACCGGTATCGCGGCGTCGGTGGCGGTGCTTGGCGCTGTAGGTCTGTCGATTGTTATTAAAAGCAATCTTTCCAATCCTCACCGCAATTCATTTGAAACTGCGATCGGCGAACAGCAGACAATTGATTTACCCGATGGGTCTGTCATTGAGCTCAACACCAATAGTCATGTCGAATACGTTTATCTTAAAGACACCCGTGATATTCGGTTGTTGCGCGGAGAGGCGTATTTCGAAGTCGCTTCCGACAAGGATCGGCCTTTTACGGTGCAAACGCCCGGAGGGCGTGTTGTGGCCGTGGGCACCGCCTTCACGGTTCGCCTCAATAATGACAGTGAAATGGATGTGCTTGTCTCGGAAGGCAAGGTTGTCTTTCTTCCGGAAAAAACGCCGGCGCTGCAGCAGGAAATTACGGTTACGCCGCAGTCTGCCACTGCGGTTAGCGCTGGGCAGACGGCCATAATCAAAAACGATGTTGAGAGTGTCGATATAATTGAGCCGGAGGCGCTTGCCCGCAAGCTATCTTGGCGGCAAGGGGTTCTGGCGTTTTCCGGTGACCCCCTGGCGGATGTGATCGCCGATGTGGGGCGTTACACCGATATTGTTATTGAGATTGACGATCAAACGCTTCGGGACCTGCCGGTGTCCGGCTATTTTAAAATTGGCGAAGTCGATGAAATGTTCGAGGCGCTTGAGATCATGGCCGGCCTTCAGGCGGAACGGGTCAGCGCCAAAAAAGTGCGTCTTGTGAGAATGGCTGAGGCGGGTGAATAAAGAGCTTCGCCAGTTTTTTGTCATTGCGTCATGCGGAAACAACATGTGGATGGCAAGCGATGAAAAGCCGGACGAAGCTGATAAAAAAATAAAAACGACTGAGGGAAGAAACGCAGCCAGGACCGAAGTAATAAAAATTACATAAAAATCGGAAGGATGGTCGGCTGTTTTGGTTTTTGAAAAGTCTTATCCAGCGAGGCCGGATTGAATATCTCCAGCGTGTGCTGTTGGCAGGGCCAATAGGCGGGGATTGGCTGGGTTTGGGGCAAATGAACGTACTCTGCCGAGTGTTGGCGGTGACTGTCTTGTTTGCGTCAAGCGCGTTCGCTCAGGATTCTAATGATCGATATGAGTTCCATATCGAGCGCTGTACTCTTGGCGTTGCGCTTGATCAGTTTGTTGAGTTAACTGGCGCCAGACTCATCTATCCTGAAGAGCTTGCAAACGAAGGCGGGGTAAATCCCGTCATCGGTCAGTACACGGTTGAAGAAGCACTCGTAGCGTTGCTCGACGACACGGAGTTTTCCGGCGGCCTTACACAGGGCGGGGTGATAGTCATCTCGCTCCGGAAAAGCGCAAAGCTGGAAAGACGAGGGGCAACTGTGTCAAAACAGAATGTAAAACGATCATTGTTGGGTGGCGTTGCGGCGCTATTCAGCGCCGGAGGCGTGTTTGCGCAAGATCCGGCAACGGAACAGGCGGATACGGTGGTCGTCACCGGTTCGCGCGTCGCCCGGACCGGATTTGATACGCCGACGCCGACAACGGTGATTTCAAGCGACCAGATCATGCAAACCGGGCTTATCGACACCGGTTCGATCATTATGCAGAACCCGCAGATCAGCGTTGGTCTCGGGTCTTCAAACGATACGTTTAACCGCGATATCGGCTCGAGCTTCATCAATCTCAGGGGTCTCGGCGAGAACCGTACGCTGGTCCTTATTGACGGCCGCCGCCGGGTTTCCGGCTCTCGCGAAGGCTCGCAGGTCGATCTTTCCTCAATCCCCCCCGGCATGATCGAAAGCATTGAGATCATCACCGGCGGCGCCTCGGCTGTTTACGGCGCTGACGCGGTTTCGGGCGTTGTCAACGTCAAGTTGAAGAAGGATTTTGAAGGTCTTGAAGCCACAGTTCGCGCAGGAATCTCCCAGGAAGGCGACGCTGAAACCTATGCCGCTTATTTGAATGGCGGCGGCGAATTCGCTGGCGGCAAGGGTTATGCAAGTTTCGGCCTTTCCGCACAGGAATCAAAAGTACTCAAATATACGGATCGCGATTACGCTTCCGGCGACGGCGCGTTCACTTTCGTCAACAACCCGGCCAATACCGGCCCGGATGACGGCATTCCTGATCGCCTGATCATTTCCGATCCTCATTCGGTCTCGATTTCTTATGAGCCGACTTTTGTTATTGGCGATCAGCGCTATTTCTATGACGGCGGCGTTGTGGCTTTGAGCAACCCCAATTGCTACGGCAATAGCTGCTCGGGCGGTCCATATGGCTATAATAACAAGGAACGCAATCTGCGCACGCCGCGGACTGTTTTCTCGGCGATCTCCAATATCAGCTATGAAGTTGCGCCTTCCGTACGGTTTGTCGCCGGTGTTGATTTCTCCTTCGCGGAAACAAAGACGAACGGTCAAAGCTTTTTCGATTCCGGGATTGTTCTCGACCGCAACAACCCGACAATACCGGACGAAATCACTGCGTTGATGGATGCAAATGGATTGACCTCGCTTACGGTCGGCACCGAGCAGGAAGATCGTCTTGGCAACAAGCAGTATGACAACTCGCGCTACACCTTCACCACCGATGTCGGGTTTGAAGGTGAAATCGCTGACCGGTTCAACTGGGAAGTCTTCTATCAGTATGGCCGTCGCACCCAGAACTACTCGATTGCGAATACCCGTATCGAGGCGCGTTACTTCCAGGCGGTCGATGCGATTTCGGATGGTATGGGCGGCGCCATGTGCGCTGATGCTTCGGCTGTGGCCGCTGGTTGTGTGCCGCTCAATCTCTTTACGGGCGGGATGATTTCAGAAGAAGACAAGGCGTATTATTCTTATACGCTGTCACGCAAGGTCGAAAACGAACAGGCGGTCGCCGGTTTCCAGATCACCGGTCCGTTGATTGAGCTTCCTGCTGGTCCACTTAGCGTCGCTCTTGGCGCCGAATATCGCAAAGACAAGCTGGCGGCGCAGGATGACGGTCTCGCCGCCCGCGGCGAGCTCTATCGCACCGACAACGGCGCGCAGCCCGTTGAAGCCAGCACTTCGGTAAAAGAAGCGTTCATCGAAGCGGTGGCGCCGATTTTTGCAGACCAGTTCCTGGCGAAGTCGCTGGAAATCGAAGGCGCAATGCGGTTTTCCGACTACAGCAGCATTGGCTCCACGCTCGCCTGGAAACTTGGCGGCAGCTGGGCGCCGAGTGAGGATATCCGCTTCCGCGTCACTCGTTCGAAGAGTGTTCGGGCGCCGAACATTGTTGAGCTGTATGGTCCGCAAAGCCGGGGCACGTTGAACATCGCCAACGATCCTTGCGACGCCAGCCAGATCAATCTCGGCTCGCCGAGCCGTGTCGCGAACTGCCGTTCCTATGGCGTGCCAGTGGGCTGGACTGATCCGGCGTCGACGCTTGCTCTGTTGACCGTCATCGGCGGCAATGAAAATCTGACTGAAGAAACTTCGAATTCCTGGACATTCGGCGGGGTCATCACGCCCAGCTTTGTGCCGGGCCTTCGTATTTCTGCTGACTACTGGACCATCGACATTGATGACGCCATCCAGACCCTGGACGGCAACAAGATCGTCGACAACTGCGTCGACTCACCCAGCCTCGACAATGTCTTCTGTCCGCTCGTGACGCGCGGCAACTTCCCGGGTCTTGCCGATCCGTATGTTGTCTCGCGGATTGACCTTCGTCAGGTCAATATCGGGAAGCTCTCCGCCAAAGGCATCGACTTCTCCGCGGCTTACGGGTTCGATCTTGAAGATGTTTCCGGTTCGCTTTCCGGCGGGCTCGGCTTCAATCTTTCGCTCGTGTATCTCATGGAGCTGGAAGAGCTTGTTGATGCAACCGATCCATCCTCCCTGCAAATCGAGGACGGTGAATATGACGATCCGACCTGGCGCGGCCGTTTCTCGGCGAGTTATAACCTCGACGATCTGACGGTCGTGTGGAATATGCGTTATGTCGGTTCGGCTGAACTCGATGTTCAACGTACGGATGAGTACAATGTCAGCGGCGTTCCTTCGCGGCTCTACCATGACCTGTTTGTTGGTTATGAGCTGCCGGATCAGGGCGTCACCCTGCAAGTTGGCATCAACAATCTGCTGAACACACATCCGCCGCGCCTGCCGAGCGTCTATGCCGGTACGTTCGACGGCTCTCTCTATGAAAATGTAGGCCGGAACTTCTTCGTCGGTGTGACGAAGTCCTTCTAGCCCTGCATGACGAGTTGGCCGGCGCCGCTACGCGGCGCCGGCCTTCGTTGCCGACATTCCAACAAATCACACAAGCTTTTGAGAGAAACGCCATGATCATCAGATCCAGAATAACGACTGTTGGGCTCGCCATCACCGTTAGCCTTTGCTCGGCGGCGGCTTTTGGCCAGGAAGGCTACCGCTCACCGCCGCAAGCGGCGATCGACGTACTTGATATTCCACCGCCGCCGGCGGCCAGCGTCAGTCCCGATGGCCGCTGGATGGTGGTGACGCCGTTGAAGGCGATGCCGTCAATCGAAGACCGCGCGGCGCCGATGGCCAAACTTGGCGGCCTACGCGTCAATGTAACAACGAACGGTCCGTACAACACGCCGCGTTATGACCTTAACTCCTCTTACACCGGCACCGGCACGTCCTATCAGCTTCTTGACCTGAGCGATGGCGGCGAAACTTCGGTCACCGCCCCAAATCAGAAACTGGGTCCGCCGCTCTGGTCCCCCGACAGCAGCCGCTTCGCATTCCTGCATACCGCCGCCACTGGAATTGAACTCTGGGTTGTAGAGGCGTCGTCAGGCGAGGCCAGGGCGCTTTCAGGCCTTTCCATCAACGCGGCGCGCAGCATCGACAGCGAGTCTGACGCGCCTTGCGCCTGGATGGATGATAATGCGCATCTTCTTTGTCATTTCGTGCCTAAAGATCGCGGCGCTGCGCCGAAAATGGGTGTGCCGGCAGGCCCTGCGATTCAGCAGACTGACGGTGTCGAGGCGCCCGTATGGACCTTCACCAACCTCCTGACCAATACATATGACGAAACGCTCTATAAATATTACATGACCTCCCAGCCGATGGTGGTTGATGTCGCGACAGGCGATGCGACCGCATTTGGCAAACCGGGAATTTATGAAAAACTTTCGCAGTCGGATGACGGCAAATACTTTTTGTCGATACGCATCGCCGAGCCTTACTCCTATCTTGTGCCGGCGAGCCGTTTCCCGAAAGAAGTGGAAATCCTCGACAGCAAGGGAAAGGTGATCAAGAAGGTTGCTTCCCTGCCGATGAACAATGCCGGCCCGGAATCGATGGGCTGGGCGCCTACAGGCGCGCGTGGCTTCCAATGGCGTCCAGGCTCGTCCGCCGGACTGGTTTATGTAGAGCCGCTAGACGGCGGCGATCCCAAGAACGAGGCCGAGTTTCGCGACAGTGTTAAAATTCTGGACGCTCCATTCAAAGGCAAACCCAGAGAGCTGATGCAAACCACCAGCCGTCTGGTCAGCCCCGACAGCGACTGGCGTTCTCATGCGTTGTTCAAGTTCACCGAAGACGGCAGCGCCGCGATGGCCAAGCAATTCGCCTGGGCGACCCGCGCCAGCACTATGTGGCTTATTAAATTTGACAAAGGCGCCGAGCCGTCAATCCTGTGGGAGCACAATGACGACGACTGGTATGGCGATCCGGGTTCGCCGGTTGCGAAAGCGGGCGGCGACGTTCTCCTTCAGAATGGCGATTGGATCTATCTCGCCGGTGAAGGCGGTTCTGCGGATGGCGATCATCCGTTTCTGGACCGCTACAACCTTGTAAGCGGCGAGACCGAACGTCTCCTCGCGACAGAAGGGGAAAATTATGAAGAGATCGTTGCGGTTCTTGACGATGACGCCTCGAAAGTCGTTACGAGCTTTGAAACCAGCGTAGATTATCCCAACTATTTTCTGCGTGATCTTCAAAGCGGCGAACGGACTGCGCTAACTGATTTCAGCCAGCCAAAGTCGGCGCTGACAAAAGCGATCAAGCAACAGATCAATTATGTTCGCGATGATGGCATTCCGTTGAGCGGTACGCTTTACCTGCCGGAAGGCTACAAAAAAGGTACGCGCCTTCCGACCGTTGTCTGGGCGTATCCGCGCGAGTTCGCAAACAAGGACGGGGCAGGCCAGGTCCGCGGTTCGTCCTATAAATATTCCGGCATGTCGGAGTCGACTGCGACCGATTATATGTTGTTCATCACGCAGGGATACGCTGTGCTGGCGAACGCAGCGATGCCGATCGTGGGCGGCCTTGAAGCCAACGACACCTATGTGCCTCAGCTTGTGGCCAATGCCGACGCCGCCATCAACAAACTTGTTGAAATGGGTGTTTCAGATCGCGATCATATCGGCGCCGCCGGCCTTAGTTACGGCGCTTTCATGACCATGAACCTGCTGACGCATAGCGACTTGTTCGCCTCGGGCATCGCCATGAACGGCGCCTATAACCGGACTCTGACGCCCTTCGGCTTCCAGCGCGAGCGGCGGACCTTCTGGGAAGCCGAGGACGTTTACATGACCATGTCGCCCTTCATGCATGCGCCGGACGTTAATGAACCGGTCCTCATGTTCCATGGCGAAATCGACAGCAACACCGGCACCTATCCGATCCAGTCCCAGCGCATGTTTCATGCGTTGAAAGGTCTGGGCGGCAATGCCCGTCTGGTGATGATGCCCTATGAAGATCACATCTATGCGGCTCGCGAGAGCAGGTTGCATGTGCTCGCGGAGGAATTTGACTGGTTCGATAAATATGTGAAGAAAGCCAAGAAATAGGCGTTTTCATTTCGCCGTAAAAAAAGGGGCCGGCGATTTTTCGCCGGCTCTTTTTTTGTTCGTATGTAGGGTTGAAGTAAGGGGCCTGATCAGGCTTCAAGTCCTTGCATTTCCTCGACGAGGCTTCTGGCGGCAGTTTCCACAATCAATGCGCCGTCTTCGGCGCGCGCGAGGCTGGGGTCCGACCCGATCCGTCCGTCTGGATATTTCTCGCGATAATCGGCGGCGTCCGAAAACGGCGCGCGCACAGGCGCAATCTTCGGGGTCAGCGGATCGTTTCTTTGCCGCTCTGGATATTGCGAATAAGTGACGGCGACTTCTGAAGCGGTCGCATGCTGTCCATGGCCTTCAGGATAGAGCTTCGCGCAAAGTTCTGCGATACCTTGCAAGTCCCACCAGTTGCGCAGGGTGCATCGGACACGTTCGCCATTATTCGCGGGCGCATAATTGCGCAGATGATAAAATTCTGAGAACGCCGCGTTGATCGTGGCGATATTGCCGCCATGACCATTAAACCAGACCAGTTTGGTGAATCCGTGATGAGCGAGAGCGTTCGCCCAGTCATTCATTGCAGCGATCATGGTGCTTGGGCGCAGGCAAAGGGAGCCGGAAAATGACATATGGTGCTGCGCCACGCCGACGCTGAAGGTTGGGCCGACCATCACGCCTGATATGTCCCCTGCCTTGTGGGCGATCACCTCGGGGCAAATTGCGTCAGTTCCGATCAATCCTGTCGGGCCATGCTGCTCCATAGAGCCGATTGGGATGACGATCAGCTTTGAACGCTTCAGATACTCTTCGACTTCCGGCCAGGTCGATAGCTGGAGCTCCATTGTGGTTTCCTTTGTTCTGACTTTCGCCGTTGCGAAACGTAGCGGTAGCTGCGCGATTATAGCCGTACTTATGTGGTTATTCTGCGGTGCGGCAATCTACGCTGGGAAAATTTCGCATCAGTCACTGTACTAAATGCGCCAGAGCCGGATCGGCCATTTTGGCAAGTCAGGAGTCTAAGATAGAAGACGACATGCAGCGCCGCGGGGTGTTCTTCACGCTGCGTTGCAACGACGGGGGGCTTACCCTTGATGGATGACACGCGTGTATCGCTTTCGTGCGATTGAGGCGGAGAGCGGCTGACGCTGCGCTCGCGACAATCGCCAGCAAGACTACAGGCGTCAACTGGCCGGATGAGGGGGGATTCCAATCAACATCGACCGGCTTTCAAGACAACGATAACAATCCGGAGTAATTTCATGAAATCCCATTCCTTAGTATTGTCGGCTGTGCTGCTCGCACAGGCCTTGTTCTTTCCGCAGCAAGGCCTGGCCGCGCCAACGTCGCCGGAAGCTTTCTTTAAGCAACCGCCGGGAACGGATTATTACCTCGCTAATTACAGCGAGTATGAGGGGTATCTGAAACGCCTTGCGGAAGAATCCGACCGGATGGAGCTGGTCGATATCGGCGACACCGCGGAGGGACGCACGCAGTGGATGGCGATCGTCTCCAGTCCCGAAAATCTCGCAAATCTTGAGCATTACCGTATGATTTCGGAAAAGCTTGCGCGGGCCAAAGACCTTGACGAAGAGGAAGCCCGCAACCTCGCCTCAGAGGGAAAGGCGGTCATCTGGATAGACGCAGGCCTGCATGCAACCGAGGTGGTGACCTCGCAGGGCCAGATCCAGGTCTTGTACAAGATGCTGAGTCAGACAGACGCAGAAACGATGCGCATGCTCGACGATGTCATCATTCTGTTCGCTCATGACAATCCGGATGGCATGGAACTGGTCAGCGACTGGTATATGCGCAAATCCAAAAAGGAGGATCGCGAATTCGAACATTTGCCGCGCCTCTATCAGAAATATATCGGCCACGATAATAACCGCGACAGTTTCATGGTGCAGATGCCTGAGACAGAGAACATCAATCGTGTGCTGTTTCGTCAGTGGTACCCGCAAATTGTTTACAACCAGCACCAGACCGGCCCGGAAGGCATGGTGGTGTTTGTGCCGCCTTTCCGCGATCCCTTTAATTTCAACTATGATCCTATCGTGATGGCGCAGCTTGACGAGGTCGGGTCGGCCATGCATTCGCGGTTGCTCTCCGAGGGTAAGGCCGGTTCGGGAAAACGCGGCGCGGCGCCTTATTCCACTTGGCACAATGGCATGGTGCGGTCGGTTTCCTATTTCCATAACGCCGTCGGGTTGCTGACGGAAATCATCGGCGGTCCGACGCCGACAAAGATCCCGCTTGCGCCTTCCACCCAATTGCCGAGCGGCGATGAAATCATGCCCATTTCGCCGCGCGACTGGCATTTGCAGGATACGCTGGACTATCAGTGGACGCTCAATCGCGCTGTTATTGATTACGCTTCGCGCAACCGGGAGCGTTTGCTGTTCAACATCTATCGCATGGGCGCCAACAGTATTGAAAAAGGAAGCCGCGATCACTGGACCGTTACGCCGAGCAAGGTAACTACGCTCGCCAACGCTGCGCCTTATGTTGCGGAAGGTGATGAAGATAAATTTCGCCGTCCCAATGCGCCGAAACTCATCGACCCTGCGCTTTATCAGGAAGTGCTGGAAGCGCCGGAAGACCGCGATCCGCGCGCTTATATTATTTCGCCGGAACAACTGGATTATCCGACGGCCATCGCTTTTCTTAATGCGCTCATCAAGAACGGCGTCGACGTGGAAAAGGCAGAAAGCGCCTTCAGCGCCGGCGGCAAGACCTATCCGGCCGGTGTTTACATTGTGCGTACGGCTCAAGCTTATCGCCCGCATATCATCGACATGTTCGAACCGCAGGATCACCCGCATGATGCGGAGTATCCCGGCGGTCCGCCCAAAGCGCCTTATGACATCACAGGCTATACGCTTGCGTACCAGATGGGCGTCAAGTTCGACCGAATTCTTGACGGGGTCGAGGGTGATTTCTCGCTGGTTCCTGACTTGATCGCGACACCAGCCGGGAAGATTTTAGGATCTGGCGGAGCCGGATGGCTAGTCAGTCATGACGCGAATAATAGCTTCATCCTGACCAATCGATTGCTGAAGGCCGGCCTTGATCCCGCCTGGCTGACGGCGCCGACAAATGTGAGCGGTACGGATATGCAGCCGGGTGCCATTTGGGTTCCAGCTTCGGATGAGGCGCGTCTGATCATTGCTGCCAGTGTTACAGAACTGGGACTTAATGCGGTGGCGGTTGACGCCAAGCCCTCGGTCGAGATGATCGACCTCAAACCGGTTCGGATCGGCCTTGTTGATCGCTATGGCGGCGTTATCCCTGTGGGCTGGACCCGCTGGCTTCTCGAGCAATTCGAGTTCCCTTACGAGACTGTCTATGTGCAGCGTCTCGACAAGGGAGGCCTCGCCAAGGACTTCGACGTCCTGCTCTTTGCTGACGGCGCCTTGTCGTCAAGTGGTGCGTGGGGAATGAGCAGACCCGAAACCCAGCCCGAGCGGAAAGACATTCCGAGCGAATATCGCGGCATGCTTGGCGAGTTTACTGAAGAAAAAACACTGTCGGCGATCGCCGAATTTGTACGTGGCGGCGGTTCTGTGGTCGCGCTTGGAAGTGCGGGCCGTTTCTCGCAGCTTCTGGAAACGCCATTAGAGCCGGCGCTCGCCCAGACTGTTGACGGCGCCATGGCGCCGCTCGACAGCAAGACGTTCTTCATTCCGGGCTCTATCTTGCGTGCGCAAGTGGATAACAGCCAACCGCTAGGCTATGGCCTGCCAGATGAAGTGGACATGTTCTTCAACCGTTCGCAGACCTTTGTATTGGCGAAGGGGGAAAGCGATGTGAGCGCCGTATCCTGGTTTGAAGGCCGGGACTTATTGCGCAGTGGTTGGGCTATTGGTGAGGAGAAACTTGCGGGAACGATCGCTATCGCCGACGTTCCTGTCGGCGATGGCAAGCTGCTCATATTGGGCACTGAAGTGGCGCAGCGCGCCCAGCCCTATGGCACATTCAAATTCCTGTTTAACGCGCTTCTCTATGGCGGGGCGGAGTAGCGCGCAACTTGTGGAATAAAGCTGTTTTTATGAACTAAGCTTACGCTCCAATCTATTTTGGAGCGTAAGCCGCCGCCTCCAAACAGCGAGCTCTGTCCCGCATTAGTCTTTCGCGTATTCGCTTCTCCTGATAGCCGGGGACAAAGGGTATGATCAGTCTGTGAAGGTTATCTTCACTGTCGCCGGCGATGCCGAGATCGCTGACAATGAAACAACATTCCGAGCTTGCGAGTTTGGTTGCTTCTTCACTGGTCATTTGCGCCTTGGAGCAGAGCTGTTCAGGCGCGGCCTGTGCCAGAGGAGGCGTGGAAGCGCAACCTGGGAGGCTCGTGAGCATAAACAACAAAACTTTGATCCGCGCTGTCTTCATCACTAAGGCGTTCTCCCCATGCTGCAGCCCTGAACATAAACACTGGCGGCGGCGGGTCATCTAACCAATGCGGTTATTGGTGATTTAAAAATGGCCAGGAATGGCGGCTTAGCGTATCTGCCAAGACGCGCTTACCCAAAAGTTGACGGTCCAGCGCTGACTTCAATGGCGTGCGCGACTATGCTGGGCGAGATGGAAGAGCTCGATCTAAATATCCAAAATGCCTTGCGCTCATTTTACGATGATCCGGCGTTTTTAGAGAAGCTTGGCGCCATGGCGGTTTCAATCGCAGAAGATGATCAGCGTTATGTTCCCGAACAATTGCTACGCTTGCTTGACCGTAATGATCAGGATGTTGAATTGAAGCGCCGAATTGTCGAGTTCTTTAATGGCGGTTCTACACTTGATGATACAGCCAAGTTTATTTTGGCGAATAAAGAGGTGCGACCTGTTGCGTTGGAGCAATGCGCGCCGGTGTTGCAGGACTTTTTTCTTAAGCTATCCGAGCGTGCGAAAGAGCAAAGCAGTCTGTGCAAGGCGGTCATGTTTTATGGCGTCGCTATGGCGCTGTATGAATGGAAAGATCGCCGGAGAGGCGGCGTCCCTTATGACGACGAGCTGCACGGCCCGATAATTTTTTCGACGCCTTCGCGTAAAAAACTCTAATTGGCGCCGGCGGGGGCCCGCCGGAAAGATAACACTTCTCCCGCCAGAAAAGCCGCCAGCTTATGATGCGAGACTGATGATCAGGTGAGAATCATTAAGGAGAGCGTCGCCGCGATTATATTGATGGACGTTTCATCGTTTTAGACGCCGCCGACAGACCTGTCTTGATTTCTTTTGCTGGCAAAACGAGCGCAGGCGGAGAGATCGACAGGCTTTGTCTTGCGGGCTGGGCGTCTTGGAATTGAAGGAATCGTTACAGATAATTTTTCATTCTGGTTTCTTGCCGAGTTTTGCTTGCGCTTCAGTCAGAAGGCCAAGCGTGCGCTCAGTGTTTTTCACAGCTTGCTTCAGCTTGCCATGGGCGTTCTCCGGCCACATGTGGAGCGGCCAATTCAATAATGCTTTTGCGGATTGATCATGAGACGTTGTCCCGTAATTTAATCCTGCAAGGATCAGTGGTCCGCCAAGACCCGGGTAGTCGCCTGCGACATCGATAAGCGCATGCAATGTTTCATTATAGCCCGAAGCGCCGGCGATAGGGCTATAGCCGCTTTCAGATATATGAAAGCGGGTGATCGCCCAATCAATGGCTCTGGATGCCTGCTCTTCATTGACTATTTGCTGCGCCAGAAGATTCAGGTGGCGTGGACGCGAGGCATTCTCCGTCGCCGCAAAAATGACGTCAAATAGAGCGACGTCCCGGGTGTGCGCAACGATTTCGAATGCTTGAAAGAAATTGTTGCTATCAGTGGCGCTCAGCGCTGCGTCCAATTTGTTCTTGTTGGGCGGATAGTCAAAAACATCCAGAACCTTTTGGGCGGCTTCGCAATCCTCGCTTCTGCTTCTAAGCCAGTCACTCTCATCAGTCTCGGTCGACATTTCCGATAGCATGGCGCCTTCCGTCCAGGAAAAAACCTGGTTGTATATGTCTGCTAAGTGCTCCAGTTCAGAAAAGGAAAGCTCCCTTTCGCGAAGGTGATCGATAAGCCGAAAAAGGATTTCGATTGCGTTGCTGTAATCATCGCCGAGCATGTCCGTCGGGTTGCGCTCAAAATCCCGGACGACATGAGTATAAATTTCCAGTGTTCCCCTGATGATAAAATCTTCAGGGTTATCTTCTTTGACAGCAGAGAGAAGGTCTCCTTTCTCCATATAGGTGATGATGTAATCAATATAGTCCTCGATGACATAGCCGTGCGGCCATGGAGTAGCGAAGAGTTTTTTCAATATGAAATCTTTGATGTCGCGATCGCTGGACGGCGTCGTGTTCTCTAGAAGAATGGCTGTTACAATGTCTGTTCCAGCGCTGGATAAGGAGAAAATCAGTCGCTCTTTTTCCTTACTCTTCGGCAGCGCCTTATCAATCAGCCGACAAGCCTGATCGGCAAGGCAATAATTTGTATTGAGGCCGAGTTTGACGACCTGATCTGTTTCAATTTGTGTTTGCACCTTTGGCAAAAAGATCATTGCGTTATGCACCGCGATGATGCTGGGTGCGAAATTTAGAATAAATTGGAGGTAAGACGCGATGATGTCGTTGGCGTCTGAGGTGCGCCATCGATCCATGACCGGATTGATCTTGTCTCCTGCGTTCAAGGTCATGTAAGGGCTAAGATAGCCAGCGCTCAGTGCCTTATAGGCATGTTGGGCGGCGGCTGGAGTCGGTTGTTGACCGAGGGCTTCCAGTACGGCGACGCACTCGGATTTCCAAATATCGCTCTGCTGGATTTGTTCCTGCGCATAAGGAGACTGAGCATAGCCGGCAAGATTGTCTTCATGACCTTGATGCTGCAATTGACCAAGCTCAATTTGCTCCCGCAGGCTGGCGGCGTTTGCGGGCCAAAGTTCAGCCTTGCGCCATAAATCATTCAGGTCTTTGGTCATGCTCATTTTCTTGTCATCAATTTGCGTTGGAGGCCCGGGCTCATATCACCGGAAAGGCGATCGCGACGGAAAGGCCTGGATGGTTGTGCTTAATCGTCAAGCGGGCGCCATGGCGGATGGCGACGGCCTGGACAAAGCGTAATCCGAACCCATAGCCGCCGACCGGTCCGCGGGCGCCGCGACGGATGAGCTCTCCAATGTCATCGGTGTCTGTCCCGTTTCCCGTGTCAATGACACTCAAGACGACTTGATTGGTTCTCCTTTCAACACAAAGCGTAACCTGACCGTGCTCAGGCGTATGTTTTAGCGCATTGTCGAGCAAGTTGGCGATCATGCTGGTGATCAAGGTTGCACGCCCAAGCACGGCCGCTTCGGGCGCCGTCAGTTCTACTTTCAGGGTAACGCCTTTTGCTTCAAACGCTTCGCGATAAAGATCTGCGGCCTCCTGCGCCGATTCCGCCAACGCAATGCGCCTCATGGAAAAGCCCGGCGTTGAATTGATGCGAGCGAGCTCGAGTATTTCGCGAAGCAGTGAAAGCAAAGCATCCGCTCCGGCTGTCAGCTCTTCTTCTCCAGCCTCATATGCGAGCTTTCGCAGCCGGGCTGCTTCCTTGTTCAGTTCATGAGCGGCCGTTTGGCTGACCGCATCGAGCCCTGTCATCAGTCGCGCGATTTCATCAAGAGCGGTGTTGATTTCACTTCCTAATGCAGCCAGTTCATCGCCTTCCTGAAGCATGGAGGCGGCGATGCGGGTATCGACAGACCCGCTGCGAACATCGCGGAAGACTGAATTGAAAGCCGATACGCGGGTGCGAAAGCGGCGCGCAATGCGATCCGTCAGGAAGAAGGAGGCGAAGGCCAAGGCCAGCGTAAGACCAATCATGACGGGTAGAAATGATTTATACAGCGCGTCATAGGCGGCTAAACGCCGTCCGACAATCAAGGTGAAGCGCTGATTATGAACGGTTTTCACTTTCGCGATGATTGCGCCCGGCGCCGCGCCGGCGTCTGCGCCGTCAAAACGCGTCCACCCGGTTTCGTCTGATACGCTGTCGGGCCATTTCGCCAGATTTCCGACAACGGGAGACATGTCGCTCCGCGCGAGAAGATAGACCGATAGCGACGGTGTTGCCGCAAGCTCTGGCCTGACATTTAGGTCGAGATTTTTTGCGTCCTCTTCTGGCAAGATACGAAAATCAATGGCGTTGGCGTAACCGAAGCCTTGCTGTAATTCGCCATGCTGATCGAGAATGCGGATTTCCGCTTCAATATCGGCGCGGGCTGATGCTTCGACTGCCTTGCCCACGGCGAAAAAAGCCACCGCAACCGCAGCGCCAGCCAGGCCAAAAGTCAGGACAAGATTGAGAAAAAGAACGCGCCTGAACAAGGGGCGTTGTCGATCGCCGGGTGCCTGCGGTGCCGGAGAATTGGTGTTTTGCTGCATGCTTGGTTCAGTCTTCAATGACCAGACGATACCCTAAATTCTCGCTGACGATTTTTGGGCCATTTTCAAGACCATTCAGGCTTCCGCGCAGCCGGCTGATTTCGTTATTAATCACCGTGTTTTGTGGCGGCAGATTCTTGTATTTGTCCCATACCGCTCGCCATAGCGCTTCGCGACTAACATAGTCTCCTTTATGCAGGGCGAGAAAACTGAAGGCCGCGAAGGATTGCGGCCGCATTGATATGGGATCGCCTTTCCAGAGTGCGATTTTATTTAATGTCCGGATCTCCAAGTCACCCCAGATCTGCACGGATTCCGGTGAGCGAGCTGCGGCGGCCCTGCGCATCAGGGCTTTCAATCGCGCGGCCAGTTCACGAGGATCGAATGGTTTGTTGATATAATCGTCAGCGCCAAGTTCAAGTCCGAGAATGTGGTCGTCGCTTGTGGACAGACGGCTAGCGACGAGCACGCCGGGAGCGGGCGCTTCCAGCTCTCGAAACCAGGTAAGCAGAGCCAATCCGTCTTCACCATCTGCAAGCATGCGATCAAGGACGATCAGGTCGATTGTGTTTTCTACAATGAACGCTCGCGCGCTCTGTACGCAATCCGCATGGAGGCCGCGTCCGCCAAGCGCGCTGACCTCGTCAAGAAGAAGATGCGCATCCTCCAGATCGTCCTCAACCACGAGCACTGTGGCGCCGGAGAGCGCGTCTTGCTGGGCTGTTTTGCCGGATGTGGAATGTGACGTCATGAATCAACTCTGTCGTGACTGGTGAGAAAGCCTACTCTATATTGCATTGCAGTGAAGCTAACATATACGGTTATCCTGACTTTAACCGCCTGACATCCTGCGGGGGCGTTTTGTGAGAATTACTAAACTTGGAGTGGTGTTGCTCTGCGCTGGAGCGCTCATCGGATGCGCGCATGATTTGCCAGACGCTGAAGCAGGCAAGTCAAGCGCTTCGGTCGGCGCCGGTTCACTGGCCGATGAGCTCTATCTGTCTTCGCAGGCGTTTCAAAAAGCACGGGAGAACGGCGATGCTGTTGGCATGGCTAAAGCCGTGGCGCGCAGGCCGGTTGTCATTGAGGATTCGCTGGAACTGTCAGAAGAGTTTCTTCTTTGGCGGGATATGACTGAGCGCATGAAAATACAAGCTCTCGATCTGGCGAAAGACGATGCGTCAACGCTAGCGATTGTTGAAGATATTCTGAGCCGAGAGCCGCCGAAAGAAAGCGAATTGGGTGCTTTCGGAAAGAATATATCGGGTATCATTGGCTCAGCGGAAAAGACCGCCGCCAAACAGGCGCTACGCATAGAGGCTGGCGATACGGTGGAAATTCTCCATCGGGTCAGAAAATCGCGCGGCTCGATAGTTTATGTTGAAAGTGTTGAGGGCAGCGGTTTGGTGCTGGTCATTCGGGATGAGAAGCAACATGAAATCTGCCGGGACGATAGCATCCATGGTGTTTTGATCTGCCGATGGCGCCCGAAAGAGAATGGACGAGCCAAAATCATCATTCAGAATGCTGGGCCGGCGCCAACGCGCGCATTATTGATCTCGGCGGAGTAGTTAGCATACAAATTTTCCGCCACCCGCACAGTAACCGCAATAGTTAGTTTTCATACATCGTCGATGCGGTCTATTTCTTGTTATGTGAAATGCGAGAATGAGATAGTCTAGGGGTATACATGTTATCCAAAATGAATCTTAAAGTTGTGAGTAGAGCAGCGTCGCGCAGTCCAGGTATGCGTATTGTCTTGGTTCTATTTCTGACGTCTTTTCTCGCATCATGTTTTGTGACGACAGACAGGCTCGCCGTTTATGAACGCGATACGCTGTCCTCAAAGGAAATAGAAGCGCTTGCCGGTGACTATCACCGCACCGAAGAGAATGGGGCGCTCTCGAGTCTGTCCTTCACCGTTAGAGATAAGCCCTGGCTATATCGGAAAGTGAATAAGGGGTTCGGCGGAACGCCCCCATTTTTTCCGGCTAAAGCCATATCTTTGGCTGCAGCCGAAATGACTTTGAAAACTGAAGGCGGGCCGGAAGGCGGGTCGGGAATGGTTGAAGGTGTCGCGGTATTTTCAAAAATTCCCGGCAGCGACCTTATCCTGATCGGCGTTCCCGGCGAGACATCCAAGGTCACAATTGACGGGGAGACCACAGATTATGCGACGTTGGGCGTCGTAAACGCGGCTCAATCGAAAAATCTTTTCTTTGTGCTTGAGCCTAGCGATGAAGGGTTCGGGCTTAATATGTTCTTTGAAGACGACGAGGCTTTGAAAAAAGCGTTCGCAAGTCTGTCGAAGCCATTGTCCACGGAAAGATTGCTGACTTACCTGAAAGACAACCCCGACGAAGTCTCCCATAGGAGCAACACGCTTCAGTTTTCTAAATCTTTGCTGGCGCAGCGCGCTATATTCACGCAAAAAATAGAGTCCGCCTTAAAACGTGACGCGGAAAACAAATTGCGCGCGGCGGCGCCCAAGCCTGAGCCGCAAGCTACATCCAAAACGACAACGCCGCCGGCTCCGAAGGCGTCATCGGATAAAATACAATCAATCGACAGTTTTTTTCAGGTTTCTAAGGACAGTATATCTGAGTTCAAAGTGCAACGTGTGACCGCCGATGGCTCCTATGAGTATATTGCGTTACTTCGGGCGCGCGTTTTCCGACGAAGAGCGTTCCGGCCTAACGAGATTGTCGAGCGGGGCGTGTGGCACCCGGATACCCAGCAGTTTCATTATCAGGCGCGCCTGAAAACAACGAATGGAAAATGCGTCTCTTGGAATGAAGCGAACTGGTCGCATCCTTTCGTGACTACAAAATTATATCATGTGAATGGACGAACGATGGACGCCTGGGCTTCAAGTGCGATTGCCCCCCGTCCTGCAAACCGTGATAAAAAGAAGATCTGTATAGAGCAAGAGCTGAACGCAGATGATTGCTCAGTGGTGCGATGCCGTAAGAGAGCAAACTACACGTCAACAGACATTACATATCTGGTTCAGTCGCAAGCGGATGCTTTTTGGCTTTATCATCATCATTTCGGAAATCCATAAGTCGTGATTTTTCTACCGCCAGGCATGTAACTGGCTGCTTGGGAGGTGTGGTGACGTCATGTCTTTGGAATTAAGCAATGGCCGGCGGTTGGTCTGGAACTGGAGTAACTTTCTCAGCGAGGATACGCGACCGCGCGTGATCGACGCCGCTACAGGCGCGGTCATTTGCGAACTTATCGGGCATACGGATTATATTCGACATGGCATAGAGCTGCGCGACGGCCGCCTGCTGACATGGTCCAATGATCAGACCATGCGGGTGTGGCGACTTGCTGATGGCGTTTGTGAGCTGACATTTGCCGGGCATGAGGATTATGTGAGCTATGCCTGTGAATTTGACGGCGAGCGGATAATTTCTTCGTCAGGGGATAAAACAATCCGGGTATGGTCGCTCAAGAATGGCGCCCAACTGCATTGCATAACGCATGCTGATTCGCGGGACCCACTTGAAATTTGTCTAGCCCTTCAGGGGCGGCTGGCGGCAAGCTCTGGAGGCGCCGTTTATCTTTACGATATCGATGACGGTCGACTGATCGCGACAATAGATACCGAAGAATTCTATTGCGACGTGCTCCTGTTCGACGATGAGCATTTTCTGTGCGTCACAAACGATTTTGCGGGCATCTATGCCTATAGCGATGGATCTGAGATTTCGCATGTGCCGCTTAAAGGTTATCTTTCCGGTGTGGCTGCCCTTTCCGATGGACTGTTGCTTACGTGGCATTGGGATCTGCATGGCGCAAAGAGGCTGTTTTTTGAGTTGTGGGCGCCGCTTCACGGAAAGTGTCTGGGGTCGCATGAATGCCGCGGAGAAAAGGTTGCCGCGATCAAGGACCTGGGCAACGGACAAATAGCTGTTTCCTGCAATGACTATCGCTTGTTGATCTTTCGGAAGGAGCCTTTTCATCTTAGCAGTGTCGCCAAGTTGCATGCTGAGCGTGACGGGAGTTTCTGCATTTATGACCCGACCGATCTGACGGGCTTGACGGCCGAGGCTGTGGCGCCCTCCGGGCCTGACGCAAACCAAGGGGAGTTGGAAGGACGGTTTGGATTGCGTTCGCGTCTATTGAATTTCAGCGACGCCAATTCGACGCCTCTCAAGGGACAGTCCTGGGAGTATTATGGCTCAGAGGCGGTTTTTTCGGACGGTCGTGTTGCGTTAGCAGCTGATGACGGTTGGTTTCAATTGTGGGACTTTCCGTTGAAAGCTTCCGAGAGCTTGTCACCGGCTGCAATGAAGGTCACGCATCCTGAATATTTTGACATAGTGAGACGGACGGCGCGCCACAAAGGCAACCGTGTATCAATCGTCGACTGGTTTGCTGCGCTTCACGGCATATCGGAAGCGGCGGTTAGTGAGAGCATCGCGGCGCTGGATGGCGAAGGCCGTAATGAAGCGGTCACGTGCCGGCCCACAGAAAGCGGAGAAATTTTGATTTGGAGACCCGCGACATCGGAGATTTGGCTGTTGTCTCCGAATATTGCGGAACGCTCTTTCGTGAAAGCGCTCTTGAATGGTGTGGATGGCAAGCTGTTTTTGGTCAATGGCGCGCCGGTGATTGCGCCAGATGGCCTTGTCTACCTGTGGAATGGAAATGGGTTTGAGCAACTAATCGCTGGTGGCGCGCCAATCCGCATACCTCCAGCTGTCCGGGAGCATATACAATCCGTTCGGTGGTGTTCAAATGATCGTATCGTGATCCGGCATGGAGGCGGCGTTAATATAAGAAATGCAAAATCAGGTGAACTGATGAAGTATCTTGATGGCGGTCATGGTGATGGCAATTGGGGCTTTGTCGAGCTTCGAGACGGCAAACTGGTGACGTGGACGCGTACATCCTTGCGAAGCTGGTCGGCGGAAAGCTACGAGCCTCTTGTTGAGTTGCGCGATCCTGTCGATTGGGGCCCGGGACGGGAGTTCGTTTGCGCCTTGAAATCAGGAGGGCTTGCTTTCGCGGTCGGGCCCTATAGCGGCGACAGCCGCGTCATGATCTGGGACGGCGCCCATGAAATCGTGGTTTACAACGGACATCGCGGTGAAATAGGCCGACTTATTGAGTTGTCGGACGGCGCATTTTTGACATATGAAGACTCAAGTGATGGCGACCTGATTTATTGGCGCAATCCTGCTGCTTTTAATTGATGGTGATGAAAATGCTCGCCCTTGCCCACGCGCAGCGCAAAGAGCGATTAAGCAAAATGTCTTTAAACCGCGAGCAGCCTCAGCATCATCGATACGATCATTCGCTGATCTCACGCATCTTGACTTCAACGCGCAGAGTTTCGGTGCCGCCGCCTTTGTAAATTGTTCCGGAGGTTGGGGTCGCGTCGATGTAATTGCGACCGCAGGCGACGCGAATGTGATCCTGGGTGACCATGCATCCATTTGTCGGGTCGAAGCCGCGCCAGCCGATATATGGCAAGTAAACTTCGGCCCAGGCGTGAGAGGCGTCCGACTGAATTTTGTTTTCGTAATTGGCGCCTGTGTAGATGTAGCCCATCCTGTAGCGCGCCGGGATGCTGAGCAGCCGCGTCAGGCAGATAAACAGATTTGCAAAGTCCTGGCACACGCCTTGTCGTGTGGAATAAACATCGAAAGGTGTTGTGTGCAATTGCGTGCTGCCTGGCACATATTGGTAATCCCGGTAAATACTGAGATTGATGTCATTAATAGTCTTGATGAGATGGTAATCGTTGCGCTCAACAAAGCTCATTGCATATTCGGTCAGCTCGCGCAGTTGCGGCTCAGGGAGTTCCGACGGGAGCAAGTAAGGCATCATCATTTGCCGCTGCCATGGCATCCATATCAATGGAATAGAGGTTTGACGGCGCGAAAGGCTGTGATCGTCTGGCGGCGCCGCAAAAATTTTAACACGGCTTTTTGCGATGACCGAGAGGCTCGAATAGGGTGTGTCGATAGTGCAGTGAATCGACTGATTGCCGAAAACGTCCTCAAACTGAATTTCTTCAGCGGGCGACGTAATCGTCAATTCTGAATGAACGACTTCCTGCAGGGGATCGTCGGTCGGCTGAAGCCGGAACACATGCGTGCTGTGTTCAACCTGTTCAGAATATTCATAATGCGTGGCATGAGTGAGCTCATACAAACGATATGAAAGATTCTGGCCTTCCGGCGTCAATGTAATTGACCGCGGGTTCGTGACCAGCACATGCGGCGATGGTTGTGACTGCGCCTGTTCGGCCTGAACCGGGTAGAGCGGTCGCTCTGTCTGCTGGAGCTGCGGCGGAAGCGATGGCGGTGCGGCTTGTGCGGGCTGGGCGAGGCCGGGCGCGCTATCCCAGACAATCGCGCCATGATTTACGATAATGAGCTGCCCTGGTTGCATTACAGTCCATTCGCCGCTTGAGAAGGGCGACGAGCTGACGATAAAGGCTGTGCGAAACGTATCGCGCGGGTCGTCAAGGACGAGATGGGCGGCTTCGCTGTGATAGCTTCCCTGATTATTTGGCGGCAATAGGCGCGCATAAGAAAGCTGTTTTGGCGATTGGGCGCCCTGAAAACAGGCAAGGCTTTGTCCGTCAGTGATATACATGTCGGCGCTGCCGAGGTTGTCGAAGCGCTGGAACCACGAATGCAGCAAGACAGGGTCGACATCTGCAAGCTGGCGGGCGCCGCTTAGCTGCATCTGGGAGAGCAGATTGCAGAACGCCAGTTCAGAGTCGGTGCCGGCGAGCGGCTCCAGCAATCTGATCTGCCTTCCGTGCAAACCCTTCAGCGCCTCTTTATCGAGGTCGCCATTGTGCATGTAGAGCCAGTCCCTGCCGGCGAAGCTTCTCGAAAAAGGTTGGGTTTCAGCCTGGCTGTAGCCGCTATCGGCGCCGCGAACCTTGCTGAAAAAAATGTTGGAGCGGAAATTCGACCAGTCAGCGATCGCGTCCGTCAAGACTTCGGCGCCGCGGGCTGCGGGATCTTTCACCACCATGGCCGATTGCTGATTGCCGGGATACCAGCCGAAGCCCCAGCCAAAGGAATGGCTGCTGCTGAATTTCTTGGACAAGTTGATATTGATCGTCGGAGAGCTGGGCGCATCGAAATTGACGGCCAGAATATCGCTTGTCAGTGGTGGAATCTGGAACAACGGGTTTTCCTGCTACTAGTGCTTTAGGCGCTTACCCCCGCTATCATACACCAAAAGCGGGCGGGCCATCAAAATTCTTGGTCGACCGAATCAAATAATATCACCCTAAGGAATCCGTTAATGAGCATTGTCGCGGCCCTTCATCACGTCACCCATTACCGCTACAGTCGGCCGACCGCGCTGGGGATGCAGACGATCAGGTTGCGGCCGGCGCCCCATGTCCGCTCTCACATACAGTCCTACTCCCTGAAAGTTTCTCCAAAAGAGCATTTTATAAACTGGCAGCAGGACCCGTTCGGTAATTTTCTGGCGCGGGTGGTGTTTCCAGAAAAGGTCAGCGAGTTTAAAATCGAAGTCGACCTGCTGACCGAAATCCGCGTCTTCAACCCGTTTGATTTCTTCCTTGAAGATTACGCCAAGGATTTTCCTTTCGCTTATGAGGCGGGGCTCAAAGACGAGCTTGCGCCGTATCTGGAGATCAAGGAGCGCGGACCGGGCTTGATGGCCTGGCTTGAAAAGACGGGCCGTTCGCAGCAGGGCATCATCGATTTTCTGGTTGGCGTAAACCAGCAGTTGAACCAGACCCTGTCATATACCGTGCGGATGGAGCCGGGGGTTCAGTCATGCGAGGAAACCTTGACGCTGGGCAGCGGCTCTTGCCGCGATATGGCGTGGTTCCTTTGTCAGGCGCTGCGCCATCTCGGGCTCGCGACCCGATTCGCTTCCGGCTATCTGATCCAGCTGGCGCAGGATGTGAAGTCGCTCGACGGTCCGTCGGGAACCGAAGTGGACTTCACCGATCTTCACGCCTGGACGGAAGTCTATCTTCCTGGCGCCGGCTGGGTCGGGCTTGATCCGACCTCGGGCCTGTTCGCAGGCGAAGGACACATTCCCCTCTGTTGTACGCCGAACCCGTCAAGCGCTGCGCCGATCACCGGCACATTGGAAAGCGATGCGACGGCGACGCTGCATCACGAAATGTCGGTTAAACGCATCCATGAAGCGCCGCGCGTCACCAAACCTTACAGCGAGGCGCAATGGCGCGCGATCGACAGGCTCGGCGGCGCTGTCGATGCTGACCTTAAATCCAGCGACGTGCGGCTCACCATGGGCGGCGAGCCGACCTTTGTCTCGATCGACGACCGCGAGGGCGATGAATGGCATTATGCGGCGCTTGGCGGGGACAAGAAGAAGCTTGGCAAGGAAATGCTTTACCGTCTGCGCGAGCGGTTCGCGCCAGGCGGCATGCATATGTTTACGCAAGGCAAATGGTATCCGGGGGAAATCTTGCCGCGCTGGGCGATGCCGTGCTTCTGGCGGCGCGACGGTGAACCGCTTTGGCGCGATGAAAAATGGCTTGCCGACCCTGATAAACCTTTGTCGCATACGCTGGCGACTGCGGAGCGCTTTCTCGGGGCGCTCGGGGAGGCGCTTGGCGTGCCGAAATCCTATGTGCTCCCGGCGCGAGAGGATACGCCTTATTATTTGTGGAAAGAACGCCGGCTGCCTTTGCAGGACGAGATGATGGAGGCGGATGTTTTTGAGCGCACCGAGCGCGAACGCCTCCAGGCCCTGATGGACAAGGATCTCAATGAACCCGTCGGCTATGTCTTGCCGCTGCACTATTCGCTGCGGCGCGGGCGCTGGATCAGCAACGCCTGGAAATTCAAAGGTGGCAAGATGGTGCTGCTGGCGGGAGATTCTCCAGTGGGATTGCGCTTGCCCCTCGCCAGTATTCCATGGCCCGAAGACTCTGAAGAGGAAATTGTTCCCGAACGCAGCGGATTTGAAAAGGCGCAGCCCTTGCTCGCGCATTCGGATATTGAGAAGGCAATGTCGCATAGCGCTAAACCGGATGATGCGGCGTTTCGTGACGACCCGAACGGACTAATTAAAACCGCGCTGTGTGCGGAGGTGCGCGGCGGCGTCCTGCATCTCTTCCTGCCCCCGATCGCCTGGGCCGAGCATTTCCTGGAATTGGTGGCGGCGATTGAGAAGGTTGCGGCGGAGCTTAAAACGCCGGTGGTGCTGGAAGGCTATACGCCGCCCGGCGATGCACGCCTGAATCATTTCAGCGTCACGCCTGACCCGGGCGTCATCGAGATCAATGTGCAGCCCGCCAGCAGTTGGGATGAACTCAAAACCATTTCCAATACCGTCTATGAAGAGGCCCGGCTGGCGCGGTTATCGGCGGAAAAATTCATGATCGACGGGCGCCGCGCCGGCACCGGCGGTGGCAACCATCTTGTGATGGGAGCCGCAAAGCCTGAAGACAGTCCATTCCTGCGGCGCCCGGACCTTTTACGATCGCTTGTCAGCTTCTGGCAGAACCATCCGTCTTTGTCCTACCTTTTTGCCGGCATGTATATCGGCCCGACGAGCCAGTCGCCGCGCATTGATGAGGCGCGCCACGACGCACTCTATGAGTTGGAAATCGCTTTTCAGCAGATTCCCGAAGAGGGGGACGTTCCACCCTGGATCGTTGATCGGCTGTTCCGCAATTTGCTGGTGGATCTCACCGGCAACACCCATCGCGCGGAATTTTGCATCGACAAACTCTATAGTCCCGACAGCGAGCGGGGGCGGCTGGGTCTGTTGGAAATGCGCGGCTTCGAAATGCCGCCGCATCCACAAATGAACATGGTCCAGACATTATTGCTGCGCGCCTGTATCGCCATGTTCTGGAACGCACCCTACACCGGGCGTCTGGTGCGCTGGGGCACGCGGCTGCACGATCAGTTCATGTTGCCGCATTATGTGCGGGAAGATTTTCAGGACGTCCTGCGTTTTCTGAAGTCCGGCGGCTACGACCTTTCTCCTGAATGGTTCGAGCCCTTTTTCGCCTTCCGGTTTCCCGAATGCGGCACGGCGCAAATTGGCGATGTCACGCTGACGCTGCGCACGGCGCTGGAGCCATGGCCTGTCATGGGCGAAGAGCCGGCCGGCGGCGGCGTCAGCCGCTCGGTCGACGCAACGGTGGAGCGGGTGCAAATATCGGCGACGGGGCTGACCCCGGGCCGCCACATCTTGACTTGCAATGGCCGCCGCACTCCCCTTTCGCCGACGCGCGAGAACGGCTTGTTCGTTGCCGGTGTGCGCTTCAAGGCCTGGTCGCAGCCTTCCAGTCTGCACCCGCGGCTCGCCGTTCAGGCGCCGCTGGTCTTTGACGTCATCGACGTGGCGCATGAAAAGTCTCTGGGCGGCTGCACCTATCATGTGGCGCATCCGGGCGGGCGCAGTTTCGAAACTTTCCCAGTCAATGAGAACGAGGCGGAGGGCCGCAAGCTTGCCCGCTTTGAGGCGATGGGCCATAGCGCAGGCGAAATTCTCATCCCCGAAGATGAGGCGAACCCCGATTTTCCGCATACGCTGGATTTGCGTTACAGATAAGCATTGTCCGAAGGCTGGCGGGTGGACTGCGGGCGGGTTCTTTCTTCGCGGCGGTGGCCATCTCTTTGGAAATCTTCCGGTCTGACGGAGGCGTTGGCCTCAGCGCTTAAGGCTTCGTTTACGATGTCCATGAAGTTGGCGGCTTCTTTTTTTGAGGGTCAAAAAAATCTCTTGTAGGGGAAGAAAAGAAGTATTATTTGCAACTCGTCTGGAATTGTGACGACAGAATCGACGATGGTCGCGCGACGGTCCGTTCCGGCATGGAGATCCACCCTAAGGTGACCATCCTGTTTACGGGAGCAGCGGCCAAGGAGGCCGCTAAGCCTCCCAGTCGTCGCTCCAAAATCCGAGCTGGCGCGAAAACGCAGCCCTTCCTTATTGCGACTAGTGACGACCGCCCTGATGTGGCGGCGTTTCCGTTTTCGGACCGCTCGCGCGAGTTTCGCGACCGTTTCTTTCCGGAGGCGTCGGACGCCGACTGGCTCGACTGGCGCTGGCAGGTTCGCAACCGGATCAAGTCGCTGGCCGAGCTGGAGCGGATCTTTGTCCTGACCGAGGACGAACGTGACGCCGTGACCCGCCGTTCCGGCTCGCTGCCCATGGGGCTGACGCCTTGCTATGCGAGTCTGATGACGCTGGACGGTCCCTCGGCCGGTTTGCGCCGGACGCATATTCCGGTCGGCCAGGAATTCATCCAGATGCCGGGCGAGGCGGACGATCCCCTTGGCGAGGACCATGACGCGGCGGTGCCCGGTCTTGTCCATCGCTATCCGGACCGGGTTCTTTTCCTGGCGACGGGCTTTTGCTCGACCTATTGCCGCTATTGCACGCGCTCGCGCATGGTCGGCGAGACGGGCGGCGAGTATGAGTTCTCCAAATCCCAATGGGAGGCGGCGCTGCAATATATCGCCGCGCATCCGGAAATCCGCGACGTGCTGATTTCAGGCGGCGACCCGCTGACCCTGTCGGACGACCGGCTGGATTACCTTCTTGGCCGCTTGCGCGCCATTGAGCATGTTGAGTTCATCCGTATCGGCACCAAAGCGCCGGTGGTTCTCCCCATGCGGGTGACGCCTGCTCTTACGGCGATGCTGAGGAAACACCATCCGATCTGGATGAGCATTCACTTCACCCATCCCGATGAGCTGACGCCGGAAGTCACGGAGTCGACCGCGCGTCTCGCTGACGCCGGCATTCCGCTGGGCAGCCAGACCGTGCTTCTCAAAGGCATCAATGACGACATCAATGTCATGAAGCCGCTGATGCACGGCCTCTTAAAACGCCGGGTGAAACCCTATTACCTCTATCAGTGCGACCCGATTACCGGCTCGGCGCATTTTCGCACGCCAGTGTCCAAAGGCCTTGAGATCATCGAAGGGCTGCGCGGGCACACAACGGGTTATGCGGTGCCGCAATATGTCATCGACGCCCCTGGCGGCGGCGGCAAGATCCCGCTTCTGCCTGACTATGTCGTCGGCCGTGAGGGCGACGATCTCATTCTCCGCAATTTTGAAGGCAACCAATACCATTATACCGACCCGTTGTCTGATGACGGCGCGGTCGCCTTTTAAGGGGGCCCACATGAAACAGGATATGAAAGTCGGTCTGGTATATGACCTGCGTGACGATTATCTCGCGCTCGGTTTTTCAGAGGAAGAAACCGCAGAGTTCGATTCGATCGGAACGATCGACGCACTCGACAACGCCCTGTCGCGGCTTGGCTGGCGCGTGGAGCGTATCGGCCGCGGTCAGGAGCTTGCAAAACGCCTCGTTGCGGGCGAGCGATTCGACATGGTGTTCTCGATCGCAGAAGGCCTGAAAGGCCGGTCACGTGAAGCGCAGGTTCCGGCGCTTTGCGAATTGTTCGATCAGCCCTATGCGTTCTCCGATCCGCTGACCATGGCTGCGACCCTCGACAAGGCCGTGGCCAAACGCATTGTCCGCGATCAGGGAGTGGCCACGGCGCCTTTCGCGGTGATTGAAAATGCGAACGGACCCATGCCGGAAATGATTTACCCGGTGTTCGTCAAACCGATCGCGGAAGGCACCGGGAAGGGCTGCGCCAACGCCTCGCGCGTCAACACCCCTGAAGACCTTCAGCGAGAAGCATCGCGGCTGATCACTGCGTTTCATCAGCCGGTGCTGGTCGAAAGCTATCTCGCAGGCCGTGAATTCACCGTCGGCATTACCGGCAACGGCGCTGCCGCCAAAATCATTGCGGTGATGGAAATCGCTGTGAAGCCCGACGCCGATGGCGGCGTCTATTCCTACGAGATCAAGGAAGACTGGGAGCCCTATGTCAATTTGGTGTTGTCCAAAGACATGGAGGCCCGCCGGGCGGGGCAGACAGCGTTAGCGGCTTACCGCGCCCTCGGTTGTCGCGACGGCGCCCGTGTCGACATTCGTTCAGACGGCAATGACAAACCGCACTTCCTGGAAGTGAACCCGATCGCCGGCCTCAACCCGACTCATTCCGACCTACCGATCCTTACAACAAAAGCAGGAAAGTCTTATGACTGGCTGATTGGCGAGATCATGCGTTCGGCCTGCGCCCGTCAGGGCGTTTCCATACCGAGAGTGCGGATACGCGCTCAGGCGGCGTAACCCACCATGGGCGGCTACATTCCGGTGATACATGGCTCGCCCGCCGACCGGCCGGACGAGGATGACACGCTTCGCAATGCCGGAATCATCTCCCGCGCGCTTTGCGCGCGCGGCTATGACAGCGATATTCTGGAAATCGACTTTGACTTGACCGTTATTGAAAAGCTTGCGCAGAAAAAACCCCTTGCGGCTTTCAATCTGGTTGAAGCGATCCGCGGCAATGGCGCTCACGGTCATATTGTCTGCGCCGCCATGGATCACTTCGGCCTTGCTTATACAGGCGCGGGGGCGACAGCCTATTTTCAAAGCTGCTCCAAAATCCTCAGCAAGCAAGTGCTGCAGGCGGCCGGTCTTCTTGCGCCCCATTGCTGGATGGGTCAGGCGCCGCCGGCTGGCGCGGGCAAGGTCATCATCAAGTCTGTGAGCGAACACGCGTCTTTCGGCATGGACCAGCAATCGGTTATCGATGCGTCACAGGCGGCGGACGAAATCGCTCGTCGGGAACAAAAATTCGGCGGACGGTTCTTCGCCGAGGAATATGTGCACGGGCGTGAGTTTAACATTGCGGTTCTCGAGACCGCAGACGGCCTGCGCGTGCTCCCCATGGCCGAGATGACTTTCGACGCGTTGCCGGAAGGCGTTCTGCCGATTGTCGATTATGCGGCGAAATGGGATGAGAACAGCCCGTCTTATCATCTGACCCGGCGCCGTTTCGGAGTTGAACAGGACGAGCCAGCGCTCGCGAGGCGGCTCCAGATGATGACGCTTGATTGCTGGCGCGCAGCCGATCTTGCAGGATATGCGCGGGTTGATTTTCGCGTCGATGACAAAGGCGCGCCTTTCATTCTTGAATTCAACACCAATCCCTGTTTGGCGCCGGAAGCCGGGTTTGCCGCGGCGCTGTGTGAGGCCGGGCTTTCCTTCGAGGATGGCGTTGAAGCGATTGTTCTTGCGGCCTTGCGCCGTCGGGGCTGCTGATGTTCCGCATCCGTCATTTGAGCGATGCAGCCGCGCCTGCGAACCGGCGCGCCATCGCTGAAATCCAGGGCATCATTCGGGACCGCTTTGCGCTGATGCCGGCGCGGGATATTGAAAAGATCCCCGACCAGATCGCGGACCCGGTCCGTTACGAATTTGTGTCTGATGTTTTCGTCATGGAGGATGGCCGCGGGCATATCCGCGCCTTTGCGATCCTGCTTGCAGACCCGGCTCTTTCTTTTGGTTTTCTCGAACTGATTGCAACGGCAAAAGGTCAGACTCGCGGCGGGATCGGCGCGGCGCTCTACGCCCATGTGCGTGAACATGCGCTGGCGCGAGGATTGAAAGGGGTTTATTTCGAATGTTTGCCTGACGATCCTGCGCTTAGCCCCGATCCGGCAATCCGCAAGGAAAATGAGGCGCGGCTGAAATTCTATGAACGCTTCGGCGCCTTTCCGATCATGGGCACGGCTTATGAAACACCGGTAAAGGATGGCGACACCGACAGCCCCTATCTCGTCTTTGACGGGCCTGGCGATTTTCACTTGCCGAAAGCCGCGCAGGTGAAAAAAATCGTCAGTGCAATTTTGACGCGCAAATATGCGCATTTATGTCCGCCTGCATATATTGAAAAGGTCGTCGGTTCTATCGACGACAAGACGATGCACCTTCGCGAAGCGCGTTATGGCGGTCCTAAAGCAGAAGCCTTGCTGGCGCCGAAGACGTTTAACCTACCTGTCATCGTCAATGATAAACACGATATCCACCATATTCGCGAACGCGGTTATGTGGAGGCGCCTGTCCGCGTCAAGTCAATCCTTTCCGAACTGACCAAATGTGCGTTTTTCGCTCAGGCGCCGGCGAAAGATTTTCCGGACCGATGGATCAAGGCGGTGCATGACCCAAAGCTCGTCGACTATATCGAGCGCGCATGCAAGGAAGCGCCTGAAGGGAAATCCGTTTATCCTTATGTCTTTCCAATCCGCAATGCGGGCCGGATGCCGAAAGACAGGTCAGTGCTGGCGGGATACTGGTGCATAGATACCTTCACGCCGCTCAACGCCAACGCCTATCCGGCGGCGCGCGAAGCGATCGATTGTACGCTGACCGCAGCGGAAATGGTGCTGGATGGCGCTCCGGCGGCTTATGCGCTCGTCCGCCCTCCAGGCCACCATGCGGAGCGCAAGGCGTTCGGCGGCTTTTGCTATTTTAACAATGCGGCCGTGGCGGCGAACTACCTTTCCGACTATGGAAGGGTCGCTATTCTCGATGTGGATTATCATCATGGCAATGGCACGCAGGATATATTCTACGAACGCGCCGATGTCCTCACGATCTCGATCCATGGCGATCCAAGTTTCGCGTATCCTTATTTTACCGGGTTCAAGGATGAGACGGGACGCGGCGAAGGGGCGGGTGCCAATCTCAACATTCCCTTGGCCGAAACGATCACACCGGAAGATCACCGCAAAGCCTTGAAGCGTGCGCTCTCGCGCGTTGCCGAGCATGATCCGGCCTTTCTTGTTGTGGCGCTCGGCCTCGATGCCGCCAAGGGCGACCCCACGGGCACATGGCCGTATATTGCTGCGGACTTTGCAAGGATGGGCGAAATCATCGCGGCAGCGGGCCTTCCGACGGTCTTCGTTCAGGAGGGCGGTTATCGCGTGCAAAATCTCGGGGTCAACGCCCGCCGTTTTTTCGAAGGCTTCGCCTCAAAAGCGGGCGCTATTGGGTCTTATCGCAAGCCAGAGAAGAAGAAAGATGTGGCGGAAAAACCCCTCTCCTGGCGGGCGGCGGTGCGCCTGAGCGATGTGGCAGAGATCCGCCGCATCGTCACTGCGACGGCTGCGTTCAGCGCGGAAGAAGTCGGGATCGCCGGCGAGCTTGCAGAAGAACGGATCGCAAAGGGCAGGACCAGCGGATACGACTTCATCTTTGCCGGCTATGGCGAGCGCCTCGCAGGGTACTCCTGCTACGGACGAACGCCGGGGACAGAAAAAGCCTATGACCTTTACTGGATAGCGGTCGATCCCGATTCTGGCCGCAAGGGTCTTGGCGCCGACATACTCGCGCGTACGGAAAAAGCCGTCGCCCAGCTTGGCGGCGCCTTTCTTGTCGCCGAGACCTCGTCAACGGCGCCCTACGAAAAAGCGCGAGCTTTTTATAAGAAGCATGGCTTTAAAAAACTTGTTCAGATCGCCGATTTCTATCGTCCCGGCGATGACAAGATCATATTCAGGAAAGACATCTCTAATGAGCATTGAAATCCAGCCGGACGCCATTCATGATATCAAATATAATGACTTCTGGCGCCGCCGTCCGAACCTTGCCGCTCCCGGAAAGAGCCGTTTTGGCGGGCGCGGTCTCATCGCATTGCGCGAGATTAAGCAGAGTTCGCTTATCGATATGGCCTGTACAGTTGAGATTACTGAAGAACAGTGTCTGCAGTTGGATGAAATCCACCCCATAGGGGATTTTTACTTCGCTCACCCTGAAAATCCAAAGGCCGGGCTAATGGCGTATGGCATAATGAGTTTCTGTAATCATGCAGAACATGCAAATGCCGATATTCGGTGGGAGCGGCATGACTCATTAGGCTGGTTAGCGATTCTGGTTGCGCTGAATACAATTTCTCAAGGCGAAGAAATCACATACCGCTATAAATGCCCGTTGTGGTTTTCGGCCGGTGCATAATCCTGGCGTTTCAGCGTAGCCGCTGCCGATTTTCTGTCTTGGCGGTCAGCCGCCAGCGCTTAGCAGACAGAATCAACAATTCCTGTGGCATCGCAGAATGGTCGGTCTCCGCCCCTATCTCTCATGAGCTCCCACTAGCATGAAGGCTGCGGCCAGCGGGCGGCTGGAGGTTGCGTCCATATTCGGCCACAAAATGACCTGAAAATTGACGCTGCTTGTTCCAACGGAATCTCCCGTTTCATGCGTTAAGTCATCATACAGGCCTGTCGCGCCATGGGGCGGGTTGGCGGGACAAGGAATTTGGTGCTGCGATGAGGTCAAAAAGAACAAGCGCTTTCAGGGTGCTGGCTATGGCTTTGCTTGTGTCAGCAATCGCTGTGGGCGGCTATGTTTTCATGCGTGGCCGAAACGCGGCGCCCGATTATCAGACGGCTGAGATTGTGACGGGCGATATAGAGATCGCCATTTCCGCCGCCGGAAAAATTCAGCCAAAGAACTATGTGGATGTCGGGGCGCAGGTTTCAGGCCAGCTCGAAGAGTTTTTTTTCGAGGTTGGCGACCGGGTCGAAAAAGGCGACCTTCTGGCCCAGATTGATGAAACGCTTGCAGCGACGAAGGTTGAGGCGGACCGCGCGCAACTGAAAGAGCTTGATGCTTCTTTTGCGCAACAACAGGCGTCGCTGGAACTCTCGAAAGCAAACGCGGCGCGCGCCGACATGCTTTACAAGGCTGACGCCATATCACAGGCTGAATATCAGGCCGCCATTGCAGACAGGAAGATTGCAGCTGCAAGACTGACCCAGCTTGAAGCCCAGATTGAGCGCCAGAATTCCACGCTTGAGGCCGATGAAGCGACCCTCGAATTCACCAAAATATATGCGCCCATGTCAGGCACGATTGTTTCCCAGTCTGCGGTTGTCGGGCAAACCTTGAACGCCAACCAGACAACGCCGACAATTCTACGCATCGCTGACCTTACCATCATGACGGTGGAAGCGGATGTTTCGGAAGCTGATGTCTTGCGTGTCAAAAAAGGTCAGGACGCCTATTTCACCACGCTTGGCGGCGGAAACGGGAAATGGCGCACCACGGTGCGTCAGGTTTTGCCGCAGCCGGAAATCCTGAATGATGTTGTGCTGTATAAGGTGTTGCTCGATATTTCGAATGATGACGAATTGCTGAAACCGGAAATGACGGCTCAGGTTTTCTTCGTTTCCGGCTCTGCGAAAGATGCTGTGCTGGCGCCCGTCGCCGCCTTGCGCGATTCTCGCCGCTCCCAAAGTGCACAAAGAGGCGAGGGCGAACGTCGTCGCGACAAAGAAGAGCGTCGGGGGCTGATGGCAGCCCAGGCGAGCGGACTGGGTGAGGAACAAAATCCACGTCGCGCGGCCATGCGAGAGACCATGGCGGCCAATCCTGACGCTGAACGCAAGATGGTGACAGTGCTGGAGAACGGCGAGTTGCGCCCGCAACCCGTGCTGGTGGGCCTCACAAACCGCACCCAGGCGGAAATCCTTTTCGGTCTGTCGCCAGGTGAGATTGTCGTCACCGGTCAGGCGTTTACAGCGCCAACAGCGCAAAGCGGTGATCGCACGCGCCGCCCGCCCGGCATGGGCCGGCGCGGACCGCGCTAAGGGAGGCGAACGCATGTCTCCACTCATCGATATTCAAAATGTCAGTCGTGTGTATGGCAAAGGTGAAGCGGAAGTGCGGGCGCTTGATGGCGTAAGCCTGACCATCAAGGCTGGCGAATTCGTCGCCATTGTTGGCCAGTCCGGCTCCGGCAAATCGACCCTGATGAATATTCTGGGATGTCTCGACCGGCCCACAAGCGGCGTTTACTCGGTGCGCGAAAAGAATGTCTCAACATTAACGCCTGACGAATTGGCGGCGCTTCGGCGCGATACTTTTGGCTTTGTGTTCCAGCGCTATAATCTGCTGACGACGGTGTCTGCGGCGGAAAATGTCGAAATGCCGGCGATCTATGCCGGCGGCAAGCTTGAAGAACGTCGCAGCCGCGCTCAGGCGTTGCTGGAAAAGCTTGGGCTCGGCGATCGCGGCCAGCATCGGCCAAATGAGCTTTCCGGCGGCCAGCAACAACGAGTGGCCGTCGCCCGCGCGCTGATGAATGACGCCGAGGTCATTCTCGCTGACGAGCCCACCGGCGCGCTCGACTCCAGCTCCGGATCTGAGTTGCTGGCGCTGCTGGAGGAGTTGCACGCCTCGGGGCGTACGATCATTTTGATCACGCACGATCATAATGTCGCCGCGCGCGCCCACAGGATCATCGAACTTGCTGACGGCAAGGTTATTTCCGACACCGGCGAAACAGAAGATTTGAAGACGGTTAAGCCATTTGAAAAAACGGTGGATGCGCCGACCTGGCTTCTGCAAGCCAGCGAAGCCGTGAAAATGGCCTTCCGGTCGCTTCGCGCCAATCTGTTCCGCACCTCGCTGACGCTTTTGGGCGTTGTCATCGGCGTCGCCGCCGTGGTCGCGATGTTGGCGATTGGCGAAGGCAGTTCGAAACAGGTAGTGGCGAGTATCGAAACCATGGGATCAAACCTGTTATTCGTGCGGCCCGGTGCCCCCGGCACGCGCATGCGCGGTTCGGCGATTGCGAGTTTGACGATGGAAGACGCTGCAAGGCTCGCCGAAATCGACAACATCATCGCCGCTATTCCGACGCGCTCCGGTCGCGAGACATTGCGCGTCGATAGTGCTGATTATCAGACTTCAATCGACGGAGTCTCCTACGATTGGCCGCTAGCCCAGAACTGGGAGATGGCCTATGGGACCTTTTTTACCGAAGACGATCAGACCCGTCGCGCCGCCGTTGTTGTGCTTGGCTATACCGTCGCTGACAATCTGTTTGACAATGTCGCCTCAGCCGTAGGTGAATATGTTTTTATCGGCGGTGCGCCGTTTGAAGTCGCCGGCGTTCTTGCGCCGAAAGGCGCAACCGCCTGGGGACAGGATATGGACGATGTCGCGCTGGCGCCCATCACCACGGGAATGATGCGTTTGTTTGGTCAGAACTATCTGTCGTCAATCACTATCGCCGTCGATGACACCAAGCGCATATCGGAGACTGAAGCTGCGGCGCAGGCGCTTTTGCTGTCTCGCCATGGCGTCGAGGATTTTCAGTTGCGCAACACGGCCTCCATTCTGGAATCTGTTGAGGAAACGCAAAAAGCTTTCTCGGTTTTGCTCGGCTCAGTGGCGGCGATCTCTCTCGTCGTCGGGGGTATCGGCGTCATGAATATCATGCTGGTTAGTGTCACTGAGCGTACGCGTGAAATCGGCGTGCGCATGGCGACCGGCGCGCGGCGATCGGACATCATGATGCAGTTTAACACCGAGGCGCTGGTGGTCGGGGCGCTTGGCGGGTTTATTGGCGTTCTGATCGGCCTCGGCGTATCGCTGGCGCTTGGCGCAACCGGCATGTCCATCGCCATCACACCCGCGCCATCCATGCTCGCTTTCGGATCGGCGCTCGCTATTGGTCTCCTCTTTGGTTTTATGCCCGCGCGCAAAGCATCGCGGCTGGACCCTGTCATTGCTTTGGCGTCGGAGTAGAACATGAAAAAAATATTCTTATCCGCCACTGCGCTTTCTCTCGCCGCCTGCGCTACGGCCTCGCCGCCGGTCAGCGAGCTTACGAGGATGCCGGCGAGTTACGATTATGCTGGCGAGCTCACCGAAGTTGAGAAGGCTGATGCGCTGTGGTGGACGAGTTTTCGCGACGCGGAACTGAATGGACTGATCGACACCGCGCTTGACGCCAATCAGGACATCGCTGGGGGCGTCGCCGCCCTCAAATCGGCCCGCGCATCGGTCAGAGTTGCGAATGCATCCTTGTTTCCGCAATTGAGCGCTGGCGCTTCAGCCTCCTCCAATACCGAAGGCGGCGGGCTTGACGATATTTCCGCATCGGCGCGGGGCTCGGCTTCCTATCAGCTCGATCTCTTCGGCCAGAACCGCGCCAGCCGCGCCGCCGCCCGCGCCGGATATGACGCACAAGTCTTCGATCAACGCGCGCTTGAACTCACGGTCGCCTCGGATGTGGCCTTTACCTATTTCTCGGTGCTCGTCGCGCGTGAACGCCTTGATGTCGCGCGCTCTAATCTCGAGATTTCCGAGCGCATCTTCGACATCATCCAGACCCGCTATGACGCCGGCGACGTTTCACGGTTCGATGTTGAGAGCCAGAAGGCTTCTCTCGCGAATGCGCGCGCACGCGTTCCCCAAATTGAACAACAAGTGGTGAGCCTCGAGACCGCTCTGTCTGTGCTGCTGGGCCGCACGCCGCAGGGCTATGAAGCGCCAGCAGGGGATATTCTGGCGATGACCCCGCCTGCGATTAACCCCGGCATGCCATCCGAGTTATTGTTGCGGCGCCCGGACTTACTCAGCGCCGAGGCGCAATTGCGCGCGGCTGATGCGAATGTCGCCGCCGCGCAGCGGGCTTTCTTTCCCTCCATCGATCTATCAGCCGGGGCGAATGCCGGGCTGACGGGCGGGACCAGCCTTATTGGTTCTCTGGCTGCATCGCTCGCGGCGCCGATTTTCACAGGCGGGCGCCTGGAAGGCCAGCTTGATTCAGCAGAAGCGCGCGTCGAGCAGCAAATTGCGCGCTACCGCCAGGCGACGCTCAACGCGCTGCGCGATGTGGATGTCAGCCTCAGCGCGCTCGCCACGGCAGAACAGCGGGAAGAACAGCTTGTCATCGCCCGGGACGCCGCAGAGCAATCGCTGTCCCTTGCAGAAATCAGATATCGCTCAGGCGCGGACAATCTGACCAGCCTTTTGAATGCGCAGTCCACGGCTTTCAGCGCATCAGACAGTCTGGTGCAGGGCAGGCTTGATCGATTATCGGCGGCGATTGATCTTTATGGCGCCATCGGCGGCGGCTGGAACGGGTAATGTCGGATGGATAGAACCCGTGAGTGTTGCTGATTGAGGTTCCTCAATCCATTGGCGTTTCCCTTACGCGCCAGAAACATCAAGCGAAGATGAGAGCGACGATCAGGTCTTGAGCTTTTCAAGCCCAAGAAGCTTTAAGACGGCTTTTTCATAGTATGGTTCGGTCTTACCGCTTTTGACTTTTCCCAGGAAATATTTTTCAAACGCGACTTTGGCGAGATGCACCCATCTACCTTCCGCCGCCCAGTTGACGTTGCGCGGTGGAATTTGCGGCATGGCGACGAACGCGACGCCGCCATCGCCGAAATCAGCGAGGCACATGGCGTTCCAGGTTGCTTCGTGGGTCGGCTCCGCGCCGTTCAGGATCTCGCCAATATTCCCTGCTGTCGCTGCGGTCATAGACTCAATCATGAAGCCGGTTTTGGGCACGCCGACCGGAACGGGCGTTGGCCCTATGGGCGGAATAGCGACGCAAACGCCTACCGAAAAGATGTTCTTGAAAGTGGGATTCCGCTGGTTCTTGTCGACAATGATAAAACCGCGCGGATTGACGAGGCCTTCGATGTCCCGCACGGCTGGAATGCCGCGAAACGCCGGCAGGAGCATGGAATAAGAGGCGGCGACCTCATGTTCTTTTTTCAAGCTCCCGTTTTCGTCGAGCTCTTCAACATGCATTTTGTCGGCGCTGACATTCTTGATTTTGGCGTTGGTGATCCATTTGATGTGATGATCGCGTAATTGCGACTCGAGCAATGACTTTGTATCGCCGACGCCGTCGAGGCCCAAATGGCCGATGTAAGGCTCGGAAGTGATAAAGGTCATGGGAACCTTGTCACGGATTTTCCGTTTGCGCAGTTCTGCGTCGAGGATGAAGGCGAACTCATAGGCTGGCCCAAAACATGACGCGCCTTGAACGGCGCCGACAACGATGGGTCCCGGATTTTTGACGAAGGCTTCAAAAGCGGCATGAGCCGATTTTGCGTGTGGCGTTGTGCAGATGGAGTGTGTGTGACCGCCATGAGGCCCAAGCCCCTCGATCTCGTCAAAGGCGAGTTCAGGGCCGGTTGCGATGATCAGATAGTCGTAATTGACGGTGCGCCCGTCAGCCAGTTCAATAGCGTTCGTCTCCGGGCGAAGCTTCGTCGCAGCGACTGGAATGAAGTCGATGTTCTTTTTGGCCAGCGGCTTTTCTAGCTCTACGCTGATTTGCTCCGGGGTGCGCCAGCCGACGGCGACCCAAGGGTTCGAGGGCGTAAAATCAAAGCTCGGTTTATCGGAAATGACCGTAACCTTGTCTTCTTTACGGGCTGTTGCGCGGACCTCATAAGCCATCACGACGCCGCCAAGGCCTCCGCCCAGCACTACGATATGAGCCATGGTTTCCTCTCCTTCATTATCGCGTCAGGCATGCTGCGCGTTTAAAAATTCCGTCTTACGCCGACAAACAGATTGGTGTTGTCCTGAAGCTGGCCAAAGAAAGTGTCTTCCTGAGAGCCGTAAAAAATATTGCCGCCAGCTTCGGTGAGCCATGCGTCGTTGAGTTTGTATGAGGCGCGGAAACGGAAATATCCGTCCTTTTCATTCGGACTCCAGAAGTTAAAACCGGAAAGAGTGAGATTCTGGTTGAGCATGAGTTTGGTCAATCGCAGCGTCACAACATGGCGCATCCGGTCAGGCGTCGCGGCTCCAAGGGGGAGAGAGTTAGATAGCGCGGCATAGTCGGAGAGAATTTCTCCGACATACTGAACGGAGGCCGTGAGTTCGCTGGCGATTTCCCGCTCATACCCAACCAGAAAGCGGGTTTCGCTGTTGCGGATGAAAGGATCGGCGCCGGAAAGGTCGTCGCGGCTGAAATAGTGTCCGGCTTCAGCGGTCAGGATCCCGCCGCGTACGGGCCCGCGCAGACTGCCGCCGATGACGGCGAGGCGAGGGTGGAAGGGTTCTCCTGAGAGGGTTTGGCCCTCCGGTGTTTTCCAATAGCCTGCATAGCCGTAAAGCGCGGTTTCGAACCCGGCTATATTGCGGTAGGCGCGGGCGGCGAATTCATCTTCGGAAAACCAGCTGTCGCGCGCTTCAGGGGCGATAATCGCATCCCGTCCTGCAATCCGGCCTAAGGTTGGATTATAGTAAGAGATGCGGTCGCCCGTGATAAAGCGGTCTGCATCGAAACGCGGTGTGTAAACGACTTCAATATTGGCGATGTTGCTGAACGCTGAAACGCGGATCGCATCAGAGGGGGCCTTCAGATACTCGTCGTCGCGGCCGATGAAGAAAGACCGGAAATCTTTCGGGAAGAGATCATTGATAAAGACGAGATCGCCGACACCCCAGGTCAGGATCTGACGGCCCGCTTTGATGTCGAGAAAGTCGAGCGGACGGACAAGAACATTCGCTTCCCGCAGATCGAAAAAGCCCCGGCCGGTTTCGAGATTGACGTCACTGACATCTTCCACTTGGTCGTAGAAAAAGTCGCCGACAAAACGGAAGGTCGCGTTGCGGGTTTCAATGTCACGTCCGAGCTGGGCTCTCACTTCGCCGATTGAAAGCGCTTTTTGCGTGGGGTCGCTGACGACCCGTACGCCCGCGCGGGCTTCGACAAAACCGGTGAGGCCGAACGGCGCCGTAAAGGGTTTATCAGATCCGGAAAAACTGGTTTCCGCAGTTTTGGTCTCATCTGCGGCGAGGCCGGGCGGCAGGGCGGGGCCTGTTTCTTCGCCGAGACCGGATGGCAGCGCCGGTGCGGTGGGAGAAGTTTCTTTTTGTTTGGTTTCCTCTTGAGCGTCACCGCTCGAGAGCCCGGTCGGAAGCGGCGGCGCGTCCTGCGCGATTGCCGGCGTTGCGCCGAGCATTGCTGCAGTCAAGATGGCTTTCAGTTTCATCGCGCGCCGCCTTTTTCTCTAGCGCAGTTCGCGCCGCGGCGGATTGCGCAGGTAACGCTCGGAGAAAATATCCTCCGGCAGGCCGGTGTCATAGGCGACTTCAGAATACTGCATTTCCGTAACGCCGCCGATGCGCGTGTCCGCCATGGATGATTTCACGACGGTTGGCTTGCCGTCGATCGTCTCAACGCCGAGCGCCGTGTAGGTGCGATAGGTTTCGCCGTTTTCGTCGTAATATTCCGTTTTCACTGGAATCAATGTCGCTTTATGGATCCAGTTCTTGTAACTGGCGAATTCAACGCCAGAGGTGTCTTTTGGCGTGGAGCTTACGACGTAATAATCGTCTGTTTCTTCCACGAGAACATGGCTGTCTTCCTCCGGGCCGCGGCCGGACACGTCCTCATAGAAGAAGTGCGAGCCGACAAAGCTGGTGCGCTCGTCAGACGGGGCGATACGTTTGACGAGGTCGAGCGCGGGCAAATACAGCCAGCGATCATCGTCAGCGGCGGGATGTTTCCAGACAAGGAAAGACGTTTTATTCACGTCTGCTGGGCGCTCAAAGAAAACATAAAAGCGCTGTTCGCCATTATCGACATTGCCGATATCCTTGCGGAGAATGACAAAGTCGCGCGTTCGTTCGCGCCCTTGTGCGTCCTTGATGGACATGTGCACTTTTGCGCGGCCATCCTCGCCCTGGTAATAGGCGGCGGCGCTCGCCTTGTTGACAATCTCCTGCACGTCCTGCGCAAACGCTGTTGAGATCGAAAGCGCGGTGACGGCGGCTGTCGTGATGAGTTTTTTGACAAACATTATGCTCTCCTTTCAGGGAACAGTCTTTTCTTGAATATGGTGATGAGGGCGGGCAGCCCCAAGAGGGTTGCGACACCGGCGAGGAAGAGTATCGCCGAGATGAAAACGCCCACCGTCTGATAGGGAACCAGCGGTGCGAGGAGCAGCGGCAGAAAGCCGACGCCGATCACGATCACATTGCGGAAGATCGCACGCGCCGGTTCGCCGAAGGCCTGTTTCGCCGTGAGAACCCAGTCGCCAATGCCTTCGTAGAGCTGCCGCGCGCGGGCGTTGAAGTGAATGGCGTAGTCAATGGCGAGACCGAGGCTGAGCGAAGACAGGACAGCCACGGGCATGTCGTAATCTTTGCCGATGAGGCCGATCACGCCGTAGATCACGCCGATGGTCACCGTCAGCGGCGCCATGGAGAGAAGGCCCCAGGCGAAAGAGCGGAAGAGGATGGTCATCAGGATCAGCACCATGATAAAGCTGCCAAGAAACGCTTTCGCCATGCCAGACACCATTTTCTGCTGCCACGCCACATTGATATAGGTCAGGCCGAACCAGTCATGGCTCACGGCCATTGGCGGCGGGTTCTGGGCCATAAACTCGTCTACGGATTTTATGACGGCGCTCATGTCGATATTGTCGCCGCTCTTCAATTGGAGCCACAGCACCGTTTTTTTGAAGTCGGGGGTGACGAGCTTGAAGAGATCCTGCGGGCGGTGGCTGTTTTGATAGGTGATCAGGGTTTGCGCCACAGCTTCCGGCGTATCGGGAATGCGATAGGCTTCCGCTTCCCCAAGAAACAGGTCGCGGTGAACTGTTTTGACAATATCGGTTACCGCATTCGACTTACCCACGAGTCCGGTCGAGGCGAGATGCGCCTGAAGCTTTTCAATATAGGCGAGCATTTCAGGCTGTTTGAAGACTTCTTCAGCCTGTGAGGCGGCGTCGATGGCGAGGATAGCGTCATCCCAGGCATACCAGTCGTCGTCGGATTGTGTCGCATCACGGGCGGCTTCAGCTTTGCCGCGCAAGACGGAAAGGAATGTGTCAACGCTTTCAGCAGAGCCGCGAAGCGCCTGCGCATCTTTTGCGAGGCCTTGCGCTTGCGGCGTACCGAGCGCGTTGAGGCGGTTTTCCGCATCGCTGGCCACGCTCGCCAGCGCATCGCCGCCTTCGGCGGAAAGTGTGAGATACGCCATATAAGTGCCGCCGAAACGCTCATTGAGGGCGCGGTCGGCAACGCGGATTTCATGGTCCGCGTGGAACCATTTAACCGGATTGTCATTGATGCGAATCTGCGTGACGCCATAGGCGGCGATGGCGAGGGCCAGCAGAAAACCTGCGACGATAAGTTTCGACTGACCGACAGCGAAATCACCGACGCCGTGCAGGAACTTTGCGAGCGGCGTCGTTTCATGGTCGGATTCTTTTCCGCCGGAGCCCATGCCGAAACCAGAGAAGGCTTTTTCCGGCATCACCATGATATAGGCCGGGATCAAGGTGACAGTGAAAAACCAGGCGAAGAAAACGCCGATGGCGACAAAGATGCCGAACACCTGAACCGGCGGAATCGGAGTGAAGGCGAGGGATGCAAAGCCGGCGCAAGTCGTCAAGGTCGTGAACAGCATCGGCTTCCACAACTCGGACATGACATGTTCCAGCGTTTTCCGGCGGTCTTTCATCGCGGGATAACGGTCGTAAAAATCGGATAGGATGTGCACCGCATCGAGCACGGCGATCGGCATCACGAAAATCGGGATCATCGAACTCATGATGTGAACGGTGTTGCCGGTGACGACGAGAAGCCCCATGGCGCCGATCACGGAGACCATGGCGACGAGCATGGGCGACACGATCAGGCTGAGGCGGCGGAAGAAGAACCACATCAGCGCGAAGATCAGCGCCATAGCCATCGGCGCCGAAATCGCCATCTGTTTGAACATCTCCACGCCAAACTGATCCTGGGCGATGGGCAGGCCGGTAATGTGAAAAACTGCGTCGCCGTCGAATCTGGCGATCTTTTCGCGTAGTTGGTTCGCGACGCGGAAGCTCACATCCTTTGAGGTGATCGGAATATAGATCGCCAGCGCCTTGCCATCGCCCGAAACGAGCGTGTCATTAAGCGTCGGAATGCGTTGCGCGCGGTCGCGTACGGCGAGCGCCTGCTCCTGCGTCTGCGGGGCGGCGGGCATCAGCCAGTCAAAGCTGACGGAGCCAAGTCCCGCCTGCTCAATGGAATCGACCGTCGACGGCGCGATTATGTCGACCGCGATAACGCCTTTGCGCGCCAGACCTCCATCTTCACCGTCGCTCCAGCGGATGTTTTCTGCAAATTTTGTCAGCTCATAAATGTCGGAAAGCGTATCTGTATTAAAGACGCCATTCTCATTCTTTTCATTGACGACACCGACAACGACTAGGTCGTAAAGTGTGAACTCCTGTTTCATCTGGTTGTGAAAAATACGAACCGGCTCGTCCTCGGAAAGCATGTTTTCCGGGTCGGTGTCGATTTTCAGTGGTTCCAGAAATGGGAAGCTTTGAGGAGCGAGCGTCGGCGCCGCGACGAGCAAGATCAAGATCAGGCTGAACAGTGCGGACGCCCAAAGATACAGTCCCGGCTTGTTCGAAGCGCTCAACGGCAAGGGATTCATAGGTTGCTCTCCCGCAATATTTCTTGTGTTGTTTTTTTGAACGCTTGAACTGGGATCAGGCGAAAGCTGTTCCCGGCTTGAGCCCCAGCCGCTTCAGGATCATGGCGAGCGGGCAAAAACCAGTGAAGGCGGCCTGGAACATATTAAGGCCGACAAACGCGTTTAAGGCGAACCAGTAGGGGTGCACGAGAAGTCCTAGCGCCAACCCTATCAGCGTTACAAATCCGGCAAAAGCAAAGACGGCGCGGTCGATATTCATGGATCATCTCCCTTTTCGGGCGCTCTCGGTATCTTTCCAGAAGCTTCTGGACTTGCGGCCCGAGGCTCGTCTAAGATATATACATTCGAATATACGAATGTAAAGAGTTAAAAATGGCCAAATTCGCAGAAATGGAAGAAAACGCAGGGGAGGCGACCAACCTCCTGAAGGCGATGGCGTCTCCGCATCGGCTGATGCTGTTGTGCCTGATGGCCGACGGGGAACGGTCCGTGAGTGAGTTGACTGATGAGCTCGGCCTGCGTCAGGCGACGGTCTCCCAACATCTTGCCCGGCTGCGGCAGGAAGGGCTCGTCAAAACCAGGCGTGAAGCACAGACAATATACTATAGTATCGGAAATGAAGCCGCGGCGGCGGTTATTCGTATTCTATACGACACCTATTGCGCATGATGACGCACGGGCGGCAGTTCTTGAAATGTGAAAACCCGCGGCCGGGATTTTCCATCAGCCATCATCGCTTTTCTAGTGATCAGTCATGCCGGTCTTTGGGGTCAGGCGGAAACATGACCCCTTTCCTGGGTGGCTTGTGATGGTCAGCAGCAGGTTATTTTCTTCCGCAAGCCTGGCGACAATATCAAGTCCCAGACCTTTGCCGTCCTGATGTGCGTCGGAATATGCGCCGCGCGCCTTACGGTCGAGTATATGATCGACTTCCATTGACGACATGCCGGGCCCTGTATCGTAGACTTCAATGCCGGGCTGGCCATTGCGCAGCCGGCACCCAATGAGCACAGCGCCGGACGTTGTGTATTTTATCGCGTTTGATGTCAGGTTGGCGACGATGCGCAGCAACGTCATGGCGCTGACAGGCATCGTCCGGCGGCTGGTGACTGTGCGCAATTGCAGATTCTTTGAAAGAGCCTCCTCTGCAAACATCTCGTTCATGGAAGATATAATCATGGAGAGCGACGTATTCGGCTCTTCCTCCGGTAAGGGATGCGACTTGTTTTCGGTGCCGGTGAGCGCCGATTCCATATACTCATCCACCAGTCCTTCCAGATAGGTGAAGCTGGCGTCAATATCTTTGAGGCGCGCCGCCGAGATCGTATTTTTGTTTATGCTCTCTTGAATGGATGCTCTCAAAGAGAAGAGCGGCTGTCGAATATCATGTGTGGCGTCTGCAAGGATGCGTCCACGATCTTCAGCGACGCGCTGTGTTTCCCGATAGCGTTTTTCAAGACTATCAAGGCGGCTGTGCAAACCCAGATTTATCTGCGCCATGCTCAATTGTTCGCGGAGCGATGCGTCCCTTTGTCTCCGGATTGTGTTGATGCCCTCTAATACAGCCATGCCCATCATTGACGCGTCGAAGACCATCGCCAAGCGTATTATGTCGAGCATGGCGCTACGCGAAACGTCCAGGCCAAATAAGGTTATGCAGGTGACGGCGATAGAGCTCAGGACGATGCCAAACCATCCTGCGACGAAATAGCGGATGCGGCGTCCTTCGCGCCTCCAGGCGTAACAGCCGATTCCCAGGAAGCTGGCGGAGGCTATCAAAACGTAAAAATAGGCGAAGAGTTTGAGCTTGCTTTCCGCAATGAACAATACGCCTGCGACCAGGCTGAAGCCGCCCAGCATGATTGCGAGGAGCAGCTTGTCGCTCAAAGGATATCTCTTCCATGTTAGAAGGTAAGAGCGGGTGAAGAGTGCCGCGAAAAAGGTTAGCGCGCAGGCCAGAGGAAGGCTGGCGAAGTTATTGAAGGCTGGATGGTTCGGCCAAAGATACTGAAATGTGTATCCGTCGCGATGCAGCACATAGAGAAAAACAGAGGCGGCGTAAAAAAAGTAGGTGATAAAGATGAAGCGTTTTTGTAACAAAAATGCGATGACGCTCATGGCTAAAAAGACGAGAATGACTGCGTAGAAGATGAAGAATTTAGCCGTATTGGCGTGAGTGCTGGCGATGAAGCTGGTTTCTGTTTCTATACGAATAGGAAGCGATGTATCGCCATGCGATCTGTAACGAATCCAGATTGTCGTCGCCTCTTCCGACGCTAATGAAAACTGAGCCACGAGATTCGGATGAGGAATGTCGCGTGTAGAAAATGGGCTGGCGATTGATTGAGAAAGCAGGCGCTCCTCGCGAGAGTCGTTCGCCAGTATCACGCCAAGCTCAAACATGAAATTTGTCTCAAGCACGAGAACTTTCTGCGTGATGTCTTTTGATGCGCTTTTCACGGGGATGCGTAGCCAAATCGCGTCTGTTGTGTGGGAAAAAGACGGCTCCTTGGTTGTGACCGGTGTAAAATTATTGACCGGCAAAGCTCTAATGTCGCTAAGGGTCATTTCATGAGATGGATCGAAATAGACCATAATATATGGCCGAAGATCCCGCACAGGCTGGTTTTCTTCAAGGATGATCGCTTGATTAGCGGCTGCTGCAGATGAGAGAATTCCGAGCAATAGGCCGCACAAGGATAAAAATATCCATTTGCCTTTATGTGCGTTTGTGGTTTTCATGCTAGATGTCCCGAAGCGAACCGGTGCGGCCATGGCTTATAGCGTGATAGTGGCGGATGATCATGCCCTTGTCAGACAAGGGGTGAAAGGTGCAATTGATGCTGGCGAAGAATTTTCGATCGCCGCTGAAGCGGCTGACGGCATTCAGGCGATCATTCAGGTCAAAAAGCATCGTCCAAATCTTTTGGTGCTCGATATCGCAATGCCCCATTCGAACGGGATCGAAGTGATAGATGAGGTTCACCGGTGGAGTCCCGAAACAAAAATCCTTGTGCTGACGGGGCTTACATCGGGGGGGGTCTTGCGGCAGGCGCGGCAGGCGGGGGCGAATGGTGTTTTCCTGAAATCAGATGATATCGATGCGCTTCTAGATGCGGCGCGCGCCATCATGGCTGGAAACGAGGCGTTTTCGCCCAGAGTTCAGGCGGCGCTCGATTGTCCTGCCCTCGGCGCTGATCTAACGCCGCGAGAGCGTCAGGTGCTGCAAGGGTTGGCGCGCGGCGATTCGATCGCCGTGATCGCTGACCGGCTGAGCATCAGCGCCAACACGGCTGACAAACACCGTACAAGCATCATGCGTAAGCTGGGCGTTCATTCCGCCGGTGAATTGATGGCGCTTGCGCATCGTGAAGGGCTTCTCGAGATTTCGCGGCATACCTGACGGCAAATCTCCGAAAAGTGGTCGAACCCCAGTAAATATGCGGGTCTCATGCACCGATATGGTGTGATCGCACCATGGCGCCGCCTCCCTGAACCAGACCAAAATTGGGCGACTGGGACGGGCGCGGCGTGCGCCCGTCGATGTAGTTGGAACGGGGCCAATGACCAGCACTTTTAATCGGAAAACCGCAAGTTTGCGTCATCTCATCATGTCGACAACATCGCTCGGCGCGATGTTCGTCGTTTCCGGCGCCGCTATAGCGGCGCCCGTGAGCGATGTCGCCGTTAACGGCACGCAAGGTGATGACACAGTTACTGAAGCTGCGGTTGAGCTGATGCTTGGCGGCGATGAAAAAGTCACCGCGACGGGCGTCAACGCACGTGGGGGCGATGATTCTGTTGATGTTGACTTAATCACCATTGGTGCGAGCGTGAATGATGCGACGCTGGATGCGCTTTCTGTCGGTCTTGCTTCCCCCGCATTAAATATCGGAGCTTTTGCAAATGGAATGCTGGGCGGGGCCGGCAATGATGTGTTGTTCAGCAATGGCGGCGGTGTCTTTTCTTCCGCCAGGGGGAGTATTCTCGACTTTGCAATTATTCAGGAAAACCCGGACGAGTTTTCAACGCTTAATATTGGGTCGCTCATTCAGTCGCGCTCCACTGGCCTGAATGGCGGCGCTGGAGCGGATCATTTAGAGAATAATGGCTCTCTTCGGGTTGAAGCCTTTTCTGAAGGAAAGCGCGACAATGTTAATCTGGTCGGGATTGATGTAATCGATTTTTCCTCCGCCATGACAGTCAACGCCACCGCGACCGGCATGGTGGGCGGCGCAGACGCCAACACATTTATATCGACTGGCTTATTGCAGGTCGTATCCACGGCGCGCACCTTATTGAGCACGACCGATGTCGGCATCATCAGCGCCAGCAACGGCTTGGGCGAAATTTCTTCCGACGCACGGTCCACAGGCATTCAGGGCGGGGCCGACGGGGATAATATCTTTTCCAGCGGCGGCATGGATATCCGCAGCACAGCTGAGCTGGAGCAGACGGATGTTGCGGTTTCTCTGGGAGAGGCGGGGCTCTTTTCCGGTGAAGGCTTCGCCAGAGCCGTTTCTGTTGGAGTGAACGCCGGCGGCGGCGATGACTCCGTCACGCTAAGCAATGGTGAGCACAAAGTTGCGGCGGATATAGATCTCACTTCGACATCGGTGTCTCTTGCGGTTGTCGGCGCCAATCAGGGTGACAGCTCTTTTTCCGGGGCGGCGCGCGCGACGGGCCTGTCCGCCGGCGCTAGCGACGATATTATCGACATTCAGGAAACGGCGTCTCTTGATGTTAAAGCGAAAGCCAATCGCACCATCACCGATCTTTCTTTTACGGGACTTGATGAATCTGTACTCGCCACCTCTGAAGCAAGCGGTCTTAAAAATAAAATTCGGGCGCAGGCTAACGGGATTGTTCTTGGTGATGGCGATGACATTGCTGACGCTTATGGGGCGATCACTGTTGATGCGTTTTCCGATATCGCCTCCATTGGCGTTGCGATGACGGTTGACGCTATTCCGAAAACCGACTGGTCTGACACGCATGTCGATGCAGACATGGTGGCCTTAGCTACCGCTGAGGGCATTGGCGGCGGCGGTGGGGTAGACACTCTGTCGGTATTTGGCGACCTCATAACAACCTCAACGGCGAATTCTCAAATCGATGTCGCCAGCGTGAGTTTCCCAGTGGATGTTCCGGTGCCATCAGTCGGCGCAGCGGGCTCCATTTTCGCTTTTGTCACCGCTGGATCCGAAGCGCGGTCGGCGGCGCAAGGGCTCGATGGCGGCGGCGCCGGCGATATCCTCATCTATAACGGGTCCAACCTGACTGTGAACAGCGCCGCTGATGCGGTCTCGACGCTGGTCTTCCTTGACGCGTCGGTTGCCTTGAAGGCCCCTAAAATCAGTTTGCCATCGGGAGAATTTTCGCTGTTGAAATCGACGGCGAACGCCAACGCGAAAGCGGAGGGTTTCGCAGGCGGCTCTGGAGACGATCAGATTTTATTGGAAGCAGACGCCATCGCCAATGTCTCTTCCATTGCGAACGCTGAAAACACGGCGGTTTCGGTTGAAATGGGCATTGATCTCACCAAAGCAACGAGTGGCGGCGCCCCCAGCATTGGAGTTAATCTCAGCGGTTTTGATACACGGGCTGTGAGCGTCAGCAACGCCTGGGGATTCAACGGCGGCGGAGGTGGTGACGTCATTTTCAGTCTCGGCTCCATGACTGTTGATGCTAATTCTACTGCTAAAAGCGGCTCCTATCATGGCGGCGCGAGCCCAAAGTCCAGTGGAGTTCAGTTCGACGCCATAAAAATGTTCAATCTCGTCGACGCACGCGCGACGGCCAGAGGCATAGCGGGTGGAACGGGTGCTGACACCCTGATCAATATAGGAGAGCTGACGACTGGAGCGGACGCGCATGGAACGATCGAAGATGTGAGCGCCGCCCTTAATTATAGCGGGCCTGTCGATCCCAATGTCAGCACCGGCGCCGTCATCTATGATACACGCGGTAAAGCGCGGTCGACGTCGATCGGCATAGATGCGCTGGCTGGCGCCCTGGGCATAGAAAACCGGGGCATGCTGACAACAAATTCAACAGCGTTGGCTGAAAACCTGGGCATTCAAACGAGCGTCGACTTCGTAACGGCGGGTGGGTCGCTGAATGCTGCGGTCATGCAGACCGATATATACGGTTATGCATCGGTTTACGGTATCAAATCCCAAAGCGCAGCGCCGCTCGCCAATAGCGGCGCATTATCGGCGATTGCTGACGCTACGGCGACCTCAACGACAGTGGATGCGACGATCGCGATTGCGAAGGACGCTGGCGTCGCAGGCGGGGTCAGCCTTCAGAGCTCTAAGCTTGATGCGGTCGCAGCTGGATACGGCATGTGGGGCGCTAGCAAATCGGTTCTCGTGCAAAATATGGGCTCTGTCGAAACCAAAGCCAGCGCAACGGCGGATGCGCTGGCTGTTGATGTCGACATTCAGGCGACAACGATCGGTCTTGCTTTTGATGGGGCTGTTATCGATGCGGCGACTAAAGCCGTTTCAACAAGCACTGGGCTTGGCGGCAGAGGCGGCCGCGTCAAGGTGGAAAATACAGGAACGCTTAGCGTTGCAGCGAATGCTGATGCGGACGCGACCAGTGTAAGTTCTGGTCTTACTGTTGTTCCGCAGGCGGGCCTTGTTCTTTCCGGCGCCTTGGCGGATGCGTCGACAACCGCAAAATCGACCGGTTTCGGCATACGGTCGCAAAGTGACAGCGCTGAGCTGCTGAATGCAGGCGCGGTCTCGATTATGTCTACGGCGCGGTCAAATGCGGATGCGATCAATGCTTCCGCAGGTTTTGTCGGAACTGGTCTCATCATCGATGTTGCAGCCGTCGAAGCGAATAGCAGCGCGGATGCGCGCGCTTTTGGCATGCATGCCAATAATGCGCTCAAAACAGATATCGGAAACGACACGCTTCGGAGCAATGCAAACTTAACGGTGCTTGCGGACGCAGGCGCGGATTCGGACAGCATTACCGCAAGCGTTGATATTGCCCCGGTTGGCGTTTCCGTCGGCGCTGGCGTGGTCGAAGCAGACAGCAATGCAAAAGCAGGTGCCACCGGAATATATAGCGGCCGTGGCGACGATCTCATAGAGTTCACCCAACCGCCATTAGCCCCTCCCACCGGTGGATCGACTTCTGAGGGAGACCCATCAGGCGGCCCCTCTCCGGATGATTTACCCGACCAGGTAATGGCTGACATTACCGCAGTCGCCAAGGTTGACACGACCGCCATCGGCATTGATGTCAATTTTGCTGGCGCAGGAGCCGCAGTCAGCAACTCTATCGCGACAGCACGCTCGTCTGCCGACGCGGATGCGATTGGCTATAATGCTGGCGCTGGCGCTGACAATATCATTGTGAAAGGCGAAACGCATGTTAGGGCTGACGCGAACATCACCGGCGCTGCGGTAACTGTCGCTCTAGCCGGCGCCGGCGTCGGCGCCTCGGGTGGCGTTTCTTGGGTGGATTTGCAGCAGGGGGCGGACGCGCGCGCAGAAGGCTTGCGTGGCGGCGAAGGCGCAGATTACCTGGAAAATCGGGCGACGATTATTACCAACGCCATTTCTGATGTGCGCGGCGTGGGCGTTTCTGTGGGCGGCGGCGTTACGGTGACAGGCGCAGCGTTGGGCGCCTCTATCGCGGATGTAACCACTTTCTCAAATGCGCGTGCGGTCGGAATGGCGGGGCATAGTTTTTCAACGGGTGGTGCGACTTCTGACTATCTATTGAATGCAGGCGCCCTGAAGACAAATGCAGTCAGTGTTGCGAAATCAGATACGATCAGCATTCGCGGTGATGTGGCTTTTGTTCCGCTCAGCTTTTCACTTGCTGAGGCAGGCTCAACAGCTGATTCCTTTGTAAAAGGTATGGCCGGCAGCGGCGGCAATGACATCATCACCAATCAGGAGCAGTTGATTGCATATGGCCGCTCCACAGCAAGCGGTTTTAATCTCAGCGTCGCGCTGGCTGGGGCCGGGCTGGGTGATATATCGACGACCTCAACCTCTACTGCGCGCGGCATAGACGCCGGCGCCGGGATCGACCAGATCAATATTGACGGCCTGATAGAGACGCGCGCCAAGGCGACGACAGGCGCGCAATCGATCGCTGCGACGGGCATAGGGTATTCCGGATCGAAAACAGCCACGTTTGCAAATGCAAATGCGACAGGTGTGCTTGCTGGCGCTGGTGCTGATTATATCCGTCTTTCGGATATGATTTTAACGGAAGCTGTCGCTCGCGTTCATTCGGAGCAGGATGAAGATGGGCTGGCCGATGCCGTGAGCGGAGGCGCGCTCACCCTCAACGTCACGCTGGACGGGGTGAACAACGCCGATATAGGCGCCGATTTTCTGGCGACGGCCACAGGCATTGACGCCGGGACTGATAATGACATTCTTGAATTATCAGAGTTTGGCGCAATCGATGTTGATGCGGTCGCCGATTACAAGGCGAAAATCATTTCTATTGCGCTCATTGGCGGCTCCACCTATTTGGCCGATTTTATCAGCGAAGCAAATGCAACAGGCGTTGCTTTGGGGCAGGGCGCTAATCAACTTACGTCTTCCTCAGGAATCGATGTCTTCGCCAACGCAAAACAAGACAGTTTTTCCTTCGCGTTGACCGGCGCAGGCGCCGAAGGCTCCTCATCGCTGATCGTGGCTGACGCATCAGCTTCTGCAATCGAAGGGGCGAACGGCGTTGATCGTGTGACTATTCTCGGCGGCGCACTGAAGGCGCAGGCAGATGCTGTTAGCGAAAGCATGTCGATAGACATTCAAGGCGGCGGATTTTCGATTGACGGCGCTGGTCTTTCGGCGACAGCGTTGGCGCAGGGAATTGCGACGAAAGGCGGCGTCGATGTCATTTCCGTCGCCGGACCTGGTCTTGATGTCATCTCCAATGCGCGCGTCAATGATGCGGGCGTATCCGTTCAGCTGGTCGGCGCCACTTTTGGCAGCCTTGAAATGGTGGCGCTGGCGAACAGTACGGGTATTGATGCGGGCGGCAGCAATGATTCTGTCTTTAACAGCACAGCGCTCACCAGCACAGCGGATGCCCGAGCGTCGAGCCGCTCGGTTTCTTTTCAAGGGATAGGCTTTGATTCTGATATGGCGAGCCTGTCCGCATACGCGAACGCTGTTGGCTTGTCCGGCGCCGACGGCAGGGACTCCCTGACAAATGACGGGACCATTCTTTCAAAAGCCTATGCACAGATCAACAATAACGGGGTTGATGTCCGGCTGCTTGGCGGAGGAACGGGGAAATCAAACTCGAACGCCTTTGCAACGGCCATAGGTTTAGATGGAGGCAATGGCGGTGACTCGCTGTTCAATGGCGGAGACATTGAAGCGCTGGCTCAATCGCGCACGACCACGAGCAATACTTCAGTGACAATTGTCGATGTCGGCTTTCTTGATTCAACACGGTTTTCATACGCAACGGCGCTCGGCGTCAGCGGGGGGCTCGGCGGCGATTACATCGAAAATAGCGGGTCGATTCGAGCGATTGCAGATGCGGCGCTTTCCAACAAAGTTGTTTCGGTCAATGTCGCGGGCGGCGGACGTTCCGTCAGTTCGCTCGAGACGGTAGCGACCTCCACGGGCATTGATGCGGGCGCAGGCGCCGATCAGGTGCTCCTTGTCGAAGGCTCTACGGTTGATGCGATCACCTGCGCGGCCGCGGTTTATGACGCCGCGACAGACTCCTGCCTTCCTGGCGGATCGAACACCGTCGACATCAATGTAATCGGCGGTAAAGCCTCCGAAGGCGACATCGTTCACAGCGCTCGCTCCTTTGGTGTAGCGCTTGGTGATCAGGCGGACATGCTTTGGGTTTATGGCGATATATTCGCTTCAGCGATAGCCGATGTGCGCAGCAAATCGCTTGCTGCAACCGGGCTTGGCTATTCAGGCGAAACGGCAGACAGTGCTGCGAACGCCACAGCGAAAGGCGTGCTTGGCGGTGATGGAAATGACAGCCTCGCGCTAGCGGGTGAAATTTACGCCAAGGCGTTTTCCAACCTTGAGCCCACATCGATGAATTTAACGCTCGCCGGATACTCCAATTCCGATTTCGTATTCGGCGCCGACGCAGACGCCTCCGCTGTCGAGGCGGGGGAGGGTGATGACACCGTCATATTTGAAGGGAGCCTGCTGAAAGCCTTTTCAGATGTTGAGTTGCATTCAGTCTCGGATACCCAGACCTGGGTCGGGGCCAGCAATGTCGAATCAGTGCTGACAGGAAAAAGCACTGCTGGCGGGTTGTTCGGCGATGCAGGCGCTGACACGCTCATATTGAAATCATTCTCTGACGTTGATGCGCATGCCGATGTCCGTCTGGAGGGTGGGTCAATAACCTATGTTGGCGGCGTCGTGATCGATGGCGGCGTCGCGGCGGACAGCCTGGCTTTCGGTGCGGGCGGCGGAGCTGGCGACGATCAGATCAGCTTCGAATCCGGCAGCGAACAATATGTCTACGCCCATGGCGGGGTTGTCGCCGAAAGCGGCGCAACTATTAGCATCGGCACTTCCAGCGCCGCCAGCGGGTCTGGTGCGAAAGCGACTTCCTATGGCATTCACGGCGGCGACGGCGACGATGTAATTCGCACTGCAGGTCTGATTAACGTCAACAGCGACACCGGCTCCACAGCGCGTTCGATCAGTTACGTCCAACGGGGCGGCAGCCGCGCCAATCTGTATGCAGGCTCGGTGTCCACGGCGACTGGAATTGATGGCGGGGCCGGCGTCAATGACATCGGGAATAGCGGTGACATCTATGCGCTCGCGAAATCGCGTTCTGTGGGCAACGGTGCGTCCATTCAGGGCAATAGCAGCAATTCCACGGCGAAATCGGGCGCTGACACAGAATCACGCTCGACAGCGGTCGGTGTTTCCGGCGGCGATGAACGTGATGTAATAGTCAATACCGGATTGGTTGACGTTGAGGCGAGGGCGGGATCCTTTATTTCCAACAGCGCGTCCAATGGCGGCGTCTGGGTAAAGTCGCAGACAAATTCTCACGTCTACAGTTATATGACGGCTATCGGCATCGATGCTGGCCTCAGCGACGATGATATGGTCATCAATGAAGGAACGATCCAGGTTGATCTCACTTCCGGAAGCGCCAACGAACGCACGCGCGCGCAAAGCTATTCCGGTTACGGTTCGCCTATCAGCGTCAATTCCGATGCAGGCGCTTATGCTGTTGCATCAATGAATAATTTGCGCGCATTCGGTATAAAAATGGGCGCAGGCAAAGGCGAAGTCTACAATAGCGGCGACATAAATGTGGCTGTCGAAACTTTGGCGACGTCTCTGGCCGACACCAATCCGAACGGACTTTCTGGCGCTGACGGATCGGCGACATCGATTGTCGGTTTGTCGGGCGGCTTCATCTCGGGGATTGAGGCGACGGGCTCCGGCGACAAAATCGTAACAAATGACGGTTCCATCTTCGCCCGGTTGCATCCGGGTTCAGGATCAAGCTCTGTTGCTGACGCCGACGGTATTAACTTTGGTTCTGAACCGGATTCAAAAGCCGAAGTTAAAATCACAATCAATAATAATTATGTACATGGCGTGCATGTTGGCGCTGGAAATGACAGCGTCGTTAACAATGGTTCGATCACCGTTCAAAATCTTGTTTACGCAAATCGCGCCCGCGCAGTGGCCGGCCCCGGACAAGGATCTGAATCGGTTGACGCCTTTGCGACTGCTACAGTGTCTATCGACGGCGTTTACGGCTATGGCGTCCGTGCAGATGGCGGCAACAATACTGTTATCAACAATGGCGATATAGACGTTCTGGTTTCACCGCTTGCAGATGCGAGCACAAAAGCCACGGGTAGAGCGTTTGATGGCGATGCTGAGGCGAAATCGACGGCGAGTGTCGCAAATGCCTATGGCTATGGTGTGCTGACTGGCGGCGGCGCGGACATTGTTGTCAATAATGGCGTGATCAATGTCAGTGTTGATCCGATTGTTCGGGCGGATGCGACTGCATCGCCTGGCAGCCATATATTAGGGAATGGCGAAGCAGTTCGCATCGAGCAGGAGGAGCTGTCGAACATCTATTCCTACGGGATCAATTCCGGCTCTGGTGACGACTACGTTTTGAACAATGGGGCGATTACCGCCACCCGCACGCGTGGCGGCGGCAATATTCTTGGTATCGAGACTGGCACCGGAAACGATATCGTTGAGCTCTCTTCGACCTCTATGTTGAGCCCGCATATCAAGCTGGGCTCTGGCGACGACCGGCTGATTTATCATGGCGGCGCATTTATCGGCGGCGCTGTTATCGGTGAAGCCGGCGTAGATACGCTTGAGGTTGTCGGCGATGGCGTTTTTTCCGTATCGGATATTCGCAATTGGGAAAATCTTGAGAAAAGCGGCGCCGGGCATTTCCGCGTAACAAGCCCTGTTTCCTGGCAAAATGTCGTCATCAATGAAGGAACGCTCACCGCAACGGTGCGGCCATCCTCGACCGCAGGTTTGACCACGTTCTTTGATGGCAGCGGCCGGGCGGGGACATTCGAAACTGCAGCTGGCTATACGCTTGGCGGCGCTTTCACGCTGAATGCCGGACCAAATCCTTTCACGGATGGTCAACGCGCTCGCATCATTAACGCCAACGGTCTCAGCTATCAGCCATCGGTGGAAAACCTGCTTTCAACGCCGTTGTTAAGTTTTAGCATGGATGTCACCTTGAACACCGCTGACGCCGTTGCAAGCGTACAGGCGTTTTCCTCAGCCGCTGCAACAGCTGATCAACTGTCTCTGGCGCAATCCTTTGACGATACGCTGGCTGTGGCCGATGAGAATTTTTATGACAGTGATCTCGCGTATACGATGGGCGGGATACAAAAACTTGGTGGGTTTGGCGAGATACGAGCTGCTTATGATGCGCTGTTGCCGACGATTGCAGCGCCTCAAATTTCCGCCGCCGCCGCGGTCTCCGCTGGAGCGAACGACGCCGTGGAAGACACGCTCGGTTTTGCGCGCATGAGCCTGATGAGCAACGAAACAGGCGCTTCCCGGCTCGGATTCACCGGGGTTGATTACTCAGACTATGCAGGCGGTAAAGCATGGAGCGCCAATCTCAGCGGAGATCTTGGCGTTAATCCAACCAACGCCGAAAGCTTCCAGGAAACTGCATACACGTCCTTTGTGAATGGGGTGAATTTCGGGTTTGGTGAAAACAATGTGTTTGGTTTCAGCTATGGCGTGAACAGCGTTTCAACCGAGCGCCGCAATGGTTATCAAGAAGCCGATGAGGATAAATTCGCTTCAATCTATGGTCTTCATATGTTCGGCGACGGTGTCTTTGTGGAGGCTGTCGGCGGCTATGCGACATTGGATACGGGTCGTTTTGATGAAGGCCTTTCAGGGGCGCAGGTTGACCTTGCTGAAGGGAAGGCGCGCAACCTGACTGGTGATGTCCGGTTAGGAAAGATTATAGCCGCAGATGAAAGCCGGTTTGTGGAACTTTATGCGCGCGCCGGATATAACGCCTTCGGTTTTGACAAGACGGAACATACGCACACGCTGGGCTTAGGGCAGTCGGTCAGTTCCGTCGATCAGTCTGCGGTAGAGGCAGGTCTTGGCATGCGCTTCGACGGCGCCTTTGAAAGTGATCGCTTCGGCGCCGTTAAAGCGTCACTGAACATCGAATATGTAAGGGATGTTGACTATAACGCCGGCGGCAGCTGGATTGTTTTTGACGATGCGCCAGAGCATGGTTTTGTTATTGAACGAAATCTTCGCTCAGCAAATGCGCTCCACGCACGTTGGGGTGCTAAATGGATGCTGTCTGATCGCGTTGATCTGGAATTTGTCGGAAAAGGTCAGTATCGCGATACCGGTCCTGAGGGAGCGCTGCGGCTGGAAATGACATCGCGCTTCTGATCCTGGACGGTTATGTGTGTGCTGGGCTATTCGCTTGCTGGAATTTTCCTGCCAGGCGGGAAGTTGTTCCGGTTATCAGGCGGTTTCGGGAGGCAGGCCGCTTTCCAGACGATCTTGAATGAGTTCTAGTAGTTTACTCGTTTTGTCGATGTCGCCTGCAGGTATGTCTTGCAATAGTCGCGATCGCAGCTCGCTCGTAATGGTCATGATTTCGTCCAATATGTTGATGCCTTCCGCCGTTAGACGCAGATGCTTGTTGCGGCGGTCGGAAGGATCAGCCAACCGCTCTACGAGACCGTCGGCCTCGAGCATATCGAGGGTCCGTGTGAGCGTTGGCCCCTCAATGCCAATGCGTTTCGCGATCTGGATTTGCGTGGTGGAGGGCGGCGATGAAAGAATTGTCGCCATCGCCTCCATTCGTGATGCGCTTTGGCCAATTTTGCGGAGGTGCTCGTCAAGAAGCGATCTCCAGATGCGACCTGTGCGGACAATGGAAATTGTCAGTCGCAATTCCGGTGACGAGTAATCCGGTTGCGAAGGAGGCGCATTCCGCTTCGTATTTGTTTTTTTTGCCTTGGCGCGGGTAGTCAGCGGTTTGGTCAAGCTGCGTCTTCCTGTTTTGCGGCCGGCAGATAGCTAAGCGGGCGTCAAAGATTTTCCAGCACTGAACGTTGCGGGCTCAGTATGTCAAGTCGATGATATCATTATCAAGTCATGAGGCGCCGTCTGTTGATATGCCGGGCGATCGTCGCGCTTGACGGAAGGCCTGAGATGGATTGACAGCCGGGCAGCGGCGCAGATAATTAGAATTCTAATGAAGTAGCCTTGCGCGTCGTCATGAACAGCTTAAAGTCAGGCGGCTTGCACCAGCGATTTGGAGATGATGATGGCGGAAAAAATCATTGTTCATGATCCTCGTGGTTATCCACCAAAAGTCGTGGGTAAGCGGCTCGCGAACCGACTGGAGTCGCTGGACGGAAAGGTGCTTTATCTCATTGATTGCCTTTTCGATAACGCAGATGTTTTTATGGAGCAGTTACGGCTCTGGTTCGCGGAGAACTTGCCGGCCGTAGAAACTCGCCTCATCAAGCCGCGTGAAAGCTGGGTCGATGACCCGGACATGCGTGCGAAAGTTGTCGCCGGCGGCGACGCCGCGATTATCGGCGTCGGTCTTTGAAGCACCTGTTGCCCCACGGTCGTGGGGTTCGCACTGGCGCTTGAACAAGACGGGATTCCAACAATCCCGGTCAGCACGCATGTGTTTGCGCGCCTAGCTAAAGCTACGTCTTTATCGGCGGGCATGCCGACGACGCGCAACTGCTTCGTTCCCCAGCCTGTCGTTGGGCGCACACCATCCGAATTGCGCGATTATATCGAAGGCATAGACCCCGTTAATAAGAGACCTTTCATGCAATGCGTGTTAGAGGGGCTTACCCAACCTCTAACCGGTGAAGACATGAAAGGCGCGACCTTTGAACGGTCGACGCCGCGTTTGCTTGAGCCGGATACAGAGGATAATCTCCGTCAGCTATTCATTGAAAACCATTGGACGGATTGTCTGCCGATCATTCTCCCCACCGAGGCGCGCGTGGAGGGGATGCTCAAAGGTAGCAGTAAGCCCGCGGATTATGTGGTCGGGACTATGCGGCCCACGTCGTTCCGCGAGGCGTGGGAATTTGATGTCGAGAAAGTCGCCGTCAACGCGGTCATGGCGGGCGCCCGGCCTGAATATCTGCCTGTGATCCTTGCGCTTTCCGCCAGCGGCGTCTCTGCGCGCTCCAGCAGCACAACCTCCTGGGCTTGTCTGTCTTTCGTCAATGGGCCGATCCGCCAGGAAATCGGCATGAATGACGGCGTCGGCGCTATGGGGCCTTATAATCACGCGAATGCCACGATCGGCCGGGCCTATGGTCTGGTCAGTCAAAACGTTCAGGGCGGGTCTGTTCCCGGCGACACTTATATGGGAACGCTGGGCAACAACTGGGCGTATACGGCGTGCTTTCCTGAAGCGGAAGAACGCAGTCCGTGGACTCCCTTCCATGTGGACCAAGGCTTTAGATCCACAGACAGCACCGTCAGTGTTTTCTTCGGCGGCTGGTACACGCAAGCGGGTTTTGGACCGCGCGAAACCTGGAAAGAAAAATTCATCCGTTGCCTGACGGCGACGGACCATTTCAGTCCGCCTGTCATTGTCATGGACCCTTTGGTCGCGCATGAGTTCAACAAGATGGGTTTCACCAAACAATCCCTGATTGAGTGGTGCGCGGAAAATGCGAAAATGTCGGCTCGTTCTTATTGGGATGACCAATGGATCACGACCCTTATCAAGCCGCATGCTGTTGCAGGCGTTGAGCCTTTTGCAAGCCGTCTGAAAGCCGCGCCGGAAGAGATGATCAGTATTTTTCAGCCGGAAGATTTGAACATTATTGTGCTTGGCGGCGAGACTCAGGGCGCTTTCAAGATGATCAGCGGCCGTTATATGGGCCGGGGTTTTGGCGCCGCCAAGAGTGGCGCCCCGGCAGGTCTCATTGATATCTGGCGCTGATCTGCGTTCGCGGCTTGGGGTTTTCCATGGCGCCCCAGCGTAATATTTTGCGGCGGCGTTTTTTGTGCCGGTAAAGGCCGGATGTGGTCATGATTGTGCGTTGCGGTAGGCATACGCAGCCGCGACTTTTCCCGATATAGTGTTGATGAGAGCGCCATTTTCCAGATGAGGGGCGTGTGTTTCTCTTCTGGGCTGGACGGTTGTCTGATCCGGGCTTAAAATACTTTCGATTCTAATCATTGTAGATATCATCGATTTTAGCGCTATAGAGTGCAAAGGTGGCCAGCCGCTGCGCCGACAGTAATGCGGGCCAGGCGATAAGCCAAACGAACAAAGGAAAGGCATTGTGAGCGGCGAATTTGAAGTGGCGGTGATTGGCGGCGGTCTTGCCGGATTGACCGCGGCGATGACAAGCGCCCGGCTGGGACGGAGCACTGCGGTTTTAACTGGCGGTCTCGCCGGCGGGCAACTGGTCAGCATTGAACATATTGATGGCGTGCCGGGATTCCCCGAAGGCGTGCCGGGCTATGATCTTTGCCCTATGGCTCAGGAACAGTGCGACGCCGCTGGCGTTTCTTTTCTTCAGGACGCCTGTGAAGGGCTTGAACCCGAGAGTGACAAATGGCGGATTGAGACCGCAAGCGGCGCTGTTATTGCGGGCGCAGTGATCATTGCGACGGGATCTTCTTTCGTAAAGCTTGGTGTGCCGGGCGAAAAAGAATTTCAAGGGCGCGGTGTGAGCGATTGCGCCAGCTGCGACGGGCCGCTACTGCGCGGCAAGACGGCGGTTGTTGTAGGCGGTGGCGATTCGGCGATGCAGGAAGCTCTCGCACTCGCCCTTCATGTAGATAAAGTGATCATGATTGAGAACGGCGACACGCTTGCCGGTCAGGTCGGTTACAAGAATGATGTGGAGGCCAACGGCAAGATTGAAGTTCAGACACAAAAAACCGTCACCGAAATTCTTGGGCAGGATGGCGTTGACGCTGTCCGGGTGAAGGATGTGGCGACGGGCGAGGAAATACAGATACAAACGGCGGCGGTTTTCATTTTCGTCGGGCTGGAACCGAACAGTGGATTTGTGAGCAACGCTGTTTCGCTCAATGAAAGCGGGCATGTTACGACTGATGCCTCCATGCGCAGCTCAGCGAAAGGGGTTTTCGCAGCGGGAACAGTCCGAGCAGCGTCTGCATGCCGTGCGGCTGGCGCCATGGGCGACGGTGCGACGGCGGCGACAGCCGCTCACCATTACCTGGCGACTGGCCTATGGCCCGCACAGGATTGACATCTGACGAGGAAGCCGCCGTGTTAAGGTCGGCGCCATCACGACATCCCCGTTTGCCTTCCGTCCACATCGTATCGCAAACCGCTCTGGCTACAGGGCTTATCGAGACTTTCGGGCAAAAGGCAGTCATGGACGCCATTCGCGATGTCCTTGATGACGCCCGCGCGAGAGAAGTGATGCTTACCGCAGATGAAGCGGCGCAAGCTGCCGCTTCGCATATAGCGGTAAGTCAGGTGAGCGGCGTAAAAGTTGTCTATAATCTCACCGGCACGATCCTTCACACCAATCTGGGCCGCGCTCTTCTTGCCGAGGAGGCGATCGAGGCGGCGGACAAAGCCATGCGCAACACCATCGCGCTTGAATATGACTTTACCGGCGGCGGTCGCGGGGAACGTGACGATATCGTCCGCGATCTTTTATGCCGTTTAACCGGCGCCGAGGACGCTACACTCGTCAATAATAACGCGGCGGCAGTGTTGCTGACTTTAAATACATTGGCGGAGGGACGTACGGTAATTGTCTCACGGGGTGAGCTGATTGAAATTGGCGGCGCCTTTCGCATGCCGGATATCATGGCCTCGGCAGGCGCGCAGCTGGTGGAAGTCGGGACGACCAACCGCACTCATTTTCGCGATTATGAGAATGCGATTACGGCGGAGACCGCAGCATTACTGAAAGTCCATACGTCGAATTTCAGGATTGAAGGCTTTACGAAGTCGGTTTCTGCTGGTGAATTGTCGACGCTAGCGAATGAACACAATATTCCGCTTGTTGACGATCTTGGTTCGGGAACGCTGATCAGCCTTTCGGAATTCGGTTTGCCTGATGAGCCGACGGTATCAAAAGCGCTGAGCGCTGGCGCTGATCTGGTGACCTTTTCAGGCGACAAATTGCTGGGAGGCCCCCAGGCGGGGTTTATTGTCGGGCGCTGCGACCTGATTGCAAGCATCAACAAAAACCCTATGAAGCGCGCCATGCGTGTCGATAAAATAAGGCTTGCCGCTATCGAAGCGACTTTGCGCCTATATCAATATCCGGAACGGCTGACCGCACGCTTGCCGACCTATCGCGCCCTGTCGAGAGATATTGACGATATCAGAGCGTGTGCAAACCGGTTGGCGCCACACATGGCGGCGTGCGTTGGCGCGCATTTTTCCGTTGAAATTGGCGCGTGTGAAAGCCAGGTCGGCTCCGGCGCGGTGCCCATAGCGACACTCCCCAGTCTGGGCTTTGTTATCCGTGCCGCATGCAGCCAGCATGAGGGGCGGGCGCTTCAAGGGTTGGCGAACGCTTTTCGTTCCCTGCCGGCGCCGGTGATCGGCAGAATAAAGAACCAGGCTTTCATTCTCGACCTACGTTGTCTTGAGGACGAAGAAGATTTTATTGCTAACCTGGAAAGGTTAGTGACAACAGGCGGGAGCGGCGATCGCGGCGCCGGTCCGACGTGATTGTTGGAGTCGCGGGCCATGTTGATCACGGCAAGTCGGCGCTGGTGCGCTCGCTGACTGGCGTTGATACGGACAGGCTAAAAGAAGAGAAGGCGCGCGACATCTCTATCGATCTTGGTTTTGCATATCTGCCGACCAACAATGGCGATATCATCGGCTTTGTGGATGCACCGGGTCATCATCGTTTTATGCGGAACATGATTGCCGGCGCTGCCGGTATCGATGTCTTGATGCTGGTCGTCGCTGCAGATGACGGCGTTATGCCGCAAACGCGTGAGCATCTCGCTATCGCCGAGTTGCTCGGCATCAAAAAATACCTTGTCGCACTTACGAAAACCGATCTTGTTCCTGATGACTGGCGCGGGGCGATGGCGGCGGAGGTGCAGGAGCTGCTTGCCGAAACAGGATTTGCGGCCGCGCCGGTTTTATCTGTTTCAAGTCTAACGGGCGATGGCATTGACGGCTTGCGCAAAGAATTGCTTTGCATGGCGCCGGCGGCAAAACCGCGCGCGGCTAAAGGACGGTTTCGTCTCGCGGTAGATCGCTGCTTTACGATTTCAGGAGCAGGCACCATTGTGACGGGACCGGTAATGAGTGGATCCGTCTCTGTAGGCGATATAGTTATGGTCAGCCCGGCCGGGTTCTCGGCGCGTATTCGCGCCATTCATGCGCAAAACCGTCCTGCGGAAACCGGACGCTGCGGTGAGCGTTGCGCGCTGAATCTCACGGGCGACGGGATTACGCGTGAATCTATTGGGCGAGGCGATATGATTGTTGACCCCGCGCTCCATGCGCCTGCGGACCGGATTGATTGTCGTTTCAACTTGCTGGCGAGTGAGGCAAGGCCCTTACAGCACTGGACGCCGCTTCGGGTGTATCACGCGGCTGTTGAAGTCAGCGCGCGCGCCGCCCTCCTCCAAGACGAAGCTGTTCAGCCAGGTGCGCAAGGACGCATTCAACTTGTTCTAGAACAGCCGATTGCCGCAGCAGTGGGCGATGCTTTTGTGATTCGCGATACATCAGGTGTGCGAACGATGGGCGGCGGGCGTTTCATCGACCTTAGAGGGCCCCAGCGTCGGCGACGGGCGGCGGACCGGCTTGAGCAACTCTGCGCTATGGAAGTTGACGCCCATGCTGATCGCCTGCGCGCCCTTCTCAAGGTGAAGCCATATTACATTAGTCGTGTTGAGTTTGCTCGCGATCATGCGCTAAGTGAGAGCGCTTATAGCGATCTTTTGAAAGATACGCCGCACACCCTCCTTGGGAGTGACATCGTCATCTCAAAAAGAACATGGCATAAGCTGTGCGAAAATGCGCGTAGCGCGCTGACGGCGTTTCACGAGAAACAACCGGAACAACCCGGTGCGCCTGCGGCCTGTCTTATCGCGGGTTTTGACCTCAAACTTTCTAAAGAGGTCTCTTTGAAAGTGATTGATGCCCTTGTAGAGGCGGGTGTTGTAGTTGCGCAAGGCGGCGCCTTTCGCTTGCCAGAACATGAAAGTAAACTTGGCGGCAAGGATGAAATATCCTGGGCGCGTATGTTGCCGCGACTAAAGGGGGAGGGACGGTTTCGCCCCCCTCGCGTGATCGAATGGGCTGAGATGGTACGCGTAAGTGAGAGCGACATACGCCGCATTTTGAAAACGAAAAGCCGGCAGGGTGAGGTGGTTGAAGTCGTAACGGACCACTTTTATCTGCGTGACTCAATTAATGAGATCGCGTCGATTCTTGGCGAGCTTGGTCATGCAGCGCCGGATGGATTTTTCTCTGCGGCGCAATTGCGGGACAGGCTCGCGAATGGCCGCAAATTGTCAATACAACTTCTTGAGTATTTCGATCGGCAGGGTGTTACGTTCCGGCGCGGCGACATGCGCAGGATTGATGCCCAGCGCCTTGAACAGGCAATGAGTAGCGCGTTCGTCAAATCGACATCAGTGTAAGGAAGAGAAACGTTCCCGGTGGGACGTCCGGACTTCAAATCCGGGTGGGGCTGTCAGCCAGTCTCAGGTGGGTTCGACACCCACTCTCTTCCGCCAACTGTTTAGCCCGCCCAGTTTGGTCATCGCCCTAAATTTGACGAAAAGAGAACTCGGTGCATACGGATGAATGATTGAGGTCCCGGTCAATTGCCATCATACGAAAGCGTCAGTATTCTATATAAGAAGTAAGCGGGTTAGCTTTGTGATGCGATACTCACATCTGGTCAGGGAAGGGGCGTCTCAATGAAAATTCAGGAAACGCTGGGTTCGTTCATTGTTGCGGTTTTGCTGGCCGGGTGCGGGCATATCGGAAATCTGGCTCCAGAATCTGGCGACTGGCCACGTTATGCGCGTGATCTTTCCAGCACACGCTATTCCCCCTTGAAAGAGATAAACCGGGAAAACGTTTCGACATTAACGCAAGCATGGTCGTTCCGTGTCCGTCCTAAAGGGGGCGGCGCCTTGGTCAGTTCTGCTACACCGATTGTTGTAGATGGCGTTCTTTTCCTTCCTATAGGCAATGCTGTCGTCGCGCTTGAAGCGCATACGGGCGCCGAAATCTGGCGTCATAAGGTGACGAACGGGCTTGCGCGGCGCACGGTTTCTTATTGGCCGGGTGAGGGAGATTACAAGCCGCGTATATTTTATTCCACCGGCGCCAGTTTTGTCGCGCTTAATACGCAAACCGGCGATGTTGATACAACATTTGGCGAAGGCGGCGCCATAGCGCTTGGCGTTCCCTATAACGCGCCGCCTACGGTTTATAAGAACGTGCTTATCGCCGGCGCGAACACAGCGGAAATGCAACGCGGAGAACCCGGTGATACGCGTGCTTTTGATGCGCGGACCGGCGCAAAGCTGTGGGAGTTTCACACGGTGCCGCGCCCCGGGGAGCCGGGGCATGAAACCTGGCTGGATGATGGCTGGAAGAACCGTTCCGGCACGAATGTCTGGGTCTGGTACATGACCGTCGACGAGGACAATGACACTCTTTACATGTCCGTCGGCGGCCCCTCTGCGAATTATTATGGCGGTGACCGGCCCGGCGCAAATCTCTTTGGCAATTCTGTCGTAGCTGTAAATGTGCAAACAGGCGATCTCAAATGGTATTTCCAGACCATTCATCATGATTTATGGGATTGGGATTTACCAGCGCCGCCGGTTCTTGTTGACATAAAGGTTGACGGAAAAAAGATTCCGGCGCTGGCGGAAACCGGCAAAAATGGACTGATGTATATCTTAAACCGGGAAACGGGCGAGCCGGTTTTCGGCGTTGATGAAAAAGTAGTTGCGGCCGGGGATGCTCCTGGCGAATGGTATTCGCCGACACAGCCCTTTCCGGTAAAGCCGCCGCAATTATCCCGCGGTCGATGGACGCCCGAAGATATCGTCACTGCTGACGATACGAATGAAGAACACGCGGCTGCCTGCCGCGCCCTGCTCGAAAGCTATGGCGGCGCGTTTTTTAATGCAGGCTCTTTTACGCCGTTCTTTCTTCATGAAGACGGAATGCCCGTAAAAGCCTCCATCAACATGCCCCATAATGGCGGCTCAAATTGGGGCGGCAGCGCCGCCGATCCGAATAGCGGCTATGTGTTTGTGAACACCAGCGAAGGCGGCAGTATCGGCTGGATCGAAAAAAGAAAAGCCGATGGCGATTATGGTCGCGGGACGCAAGGATCAACGCAACTTTATGATCGGGGCAGCCTGTCTGGCCCTGGCGCCTACTCATCCTTTAGCGCCAGTTTTGAAGATGAGAGCGGTCAAAAAGTTGTCTTGCCTTGTATCAAGCCGCCCTGGGGGCGTCTCTTTGCAATTGATGCGAATAGTGGAGAGATCGCCTGGGAAACGAGACTCGGCGTTAGTGAAGCCTTGACCGAAGACAAACAGAAAACGGGAACGCTTAATACATTTGGCGGACCAATCGTGACGGCTGGCGGTCTTGTTTTTATCGGCGCCACAAATGACCACCGTTTCCGTGCTTTCGATGCGCAGACCGGTGATGAATTATGGAGCGCTGAGCTCGCCTATCATGCCCAGGCGGTGCCGATAACCTATCGCGGCAAGGATGGCCGCCAATATGTCGCCGTCATGGCCGCTAATTTTGGCGCCACACCGAGGGGACCGGATGGACGGCCGCTTAATAATGAATCCCTCGTTGTCTTCGCGTTGCCGGAGTAGCTTACGATAAGTTCCCATACGTATGACGATTCACGAAGAACCAAGCGGATGCAAGATTGCTTGTGGCGTGCGGTTGTCTGGGAGCGGGCCGAAATAGCTGTGATCCACAAGCCATATAGGCTTGGTATTTTATTGTTTCAGCCGCCCATAAGTACATTTATGTTGGTATAGGCTCTTGGTTTCGCTGTAATGGTCCTGACCCGGAAGGGTCATCACTCATTCAGGACCGAATCTAGGAGAGTATTGCGCTGCCATGAAGATCAACGCCGCCCAACTGGCCATGTTGCTTGTTGCCGTCCTGAGCGCCATCGGCGCATGGGCGTTTAATCGCAACGACTACTTGGCGGTTGAGACTTATCTTCAGCAGGCGGCGCTGGAAATTGAACAACGGATTGAAGGTCAAATATCTGTTCTCTATGCGGCAAGAGGGCTTTTCCTGACAATTGGCGAAGTCGATAGGGCCGTTTTCAAAGATTACCTCAAGGCAAGTGAGGTGCGACGGCGCGTGCCTGGCATGCAGGGGGTTGGCTACGCGCAAAGGTTTCTGCCGGGAGAAGAAGAGGCGGTCGAAAGCCGGCTACGGCGTGATTATGGCGTTGACAGAACAATCTGGCCTGAAACGGATCAGAACCTGCGCTATCCGATTGTGCTTTTGGAGCCTGACGATGAAAGAAATCGCGCCGCTCTTGGGTTCGATATGTTTAGTGAGGCTGTGCGCAGAGAGGCGATGATGGCGGCTTTGCAAAGCGGGCAAGCGACAGCTTCCCGGCCGGTGAAACTCGTACAGGAAATTGACGAGAAAACGCAGGCGGGTTTCCTGATATACCTGCCGATGTTTGCTCAAGGAAATACCGGTGGGGCGCCTGACGGCTATGTCTATGCGCCATTTCGCGCCCACGATCTTTTTCGGGCGGTTCTGTCAACGATTCCCAACATTGATCTCGTTGCGGCGTATTCCGAAGGGGCCGAAAACGACATAGCTTTGTATGGCGGCGATGATGATGTCTGGGGCGCCCATGATTTTGTGATCAAGGTTGGCGGCCGCGACTGGACCATTTATTTGAAAACAGAACGCCAACATTTCAGCGCCTGGCGTGTCGCATCGCTTTTGTCAGTTATTGCAGGGATCATGGCGACATTATTCTTTTGGCGGCTTTTTCGCGAAAATGAAACTCGCATTCAAACCTTGCAAGCGCTTGCGGATGAGCGCAAAGCCCGCGCAGATCTAAAAGATCTTTATCTGAAAGAAACGAACCACCGCTTTAAAAACCTCCTCGCACGTATTCTATCTATCGCTAGACTGTCCTCCCGGTCAGCTTCTAATTTAGACGAATATCTCCGTGATTTTTCTCGCCGCATTGAAGCAATGTCGCGAGTGCAGGACTTGCTTGCCGCTTCCGCGCGAAAGTCGGCTACGTTGTCTTCTCTGTTGCGTGACGAAATCAATCTGATGTGCGAAACCAGCGATGAGATTTTGTCGCTTGCCGGCCCTGAAGTGGAGCTCTCGGAATCACAAGTGCAAGCGCTTGGCCTTGTCATTCATGAGCTGGCGACAAATTCAGCAAAATACGGCGCCTTCAAGAAAGAAAGCGGCATTGATATTTCCTGGAAATGTTCGAAACATTCGACAGGCTATGACGAAGTCCGCCTACTGTGGATTGAAAAAGGGTTCGAGAATGATGAGCCTGATCTCGACCGCGAAGGCTTTGGCTCCAAGCTTGCGAAATTGATGGTTGAAGGACAGCTAGAGGGTGTATTTCAAAGGCGGTTCGAAAAGCCAACTCTTGTGATCGAAATTTCTTTCCCGCTTTAGTTTCCGGGCTGCCTTGTCATGCTCAATAAGCGAGAAAAACGATAATCTTCCGAACAATTGACGAGCCAGACGGTTCCTACAATCAACCTGATTTTGGAACTATTGTTCGCTTAAAGCTGTCCGTATTGCGCCAGCATTTGCAAGAGCCGGAGTCGCGTTTTGAAGAATAAGCCATTTACTAATGATATATGCCCTCAGTTTTTCACGGCCAGAAGGTCGCTGGGCATCATCGCGGCGTCCAGTCTTTTTCTCAGCGTGATTGCCGTTGCGGTTGTGCTTTATTTTGCAAAATCGATCATGCTGCCTTTGGCGGCCGCTTTTATTATTAGCGTTATGCTGGCTCCGTTGGCTGGGCGGCTTGTAAAAATGGGCTTGTCGCAACAGGTTGCGGCGGGCGCGGTGGCGATTTTGGCATTCGCCGCCATCATTTCCTTGATTGTTTATACGGGGCGTCCTGCCATCGCCTGGGTGGAAAAGGCGCCGGACCTGGTTGTCGAGGCGCGCGAAAAGCTTTCAGGTATTGAAGAGGCGGTCACCACCATGAAGGAAGTTTCAAGCAAGGTGGAGGACATTGCGAAAGTCGGCGCCGATGAGGATGATACGGAAGTCATTTCAATTCGGGATGACAAGGGCGCAAAAGGTATGACGCAAGCTGCGCCTGGCGCCATCATCCAGTTTCTGTTCACATGGGTTCTGGCTTTCTTTTTTCTTTCAGAGCGAAATGAGTTTCGCCGCAAGCTTGCGGCCGCCAACCCGTCACTCGGGGCCAAGCGCCGAGCGATGCGCCTGTTTGCAAATATCGAAAACAGGATTGGCTCCTATATGTTAACGATGGCCACTATTAACGCCGCTCTTGGCGTTGCGCTGGCGGCGGCGTTGTGGGCGGTCGGTATGCCGTCTCCCCATGTCTGGGGGCTTCTTGCCGCGATGTTGAATTTTATTCCCTATATTGGGCCCGCCATCCTGACAGCCCTCCTCGCCCTATCCGGGGTTGTCCATTATGACGAGGGGTTGATGATGCTTGCCCCTGCCGGGATTTTCATTCTTCTGAACTTTATTGAATCGAATTTCGTGACGCCCATGATCATGGGCGTTAAAATGAAAATCACGCCTTTGGCGATCATTGTCGCCGTTTCACTGTTGACCTTTCTCTGGGGCCCCGTGGGAGGCGTCCTCGCAATTCCGCTTCTTCTGATTTTCAAAGCTGTGTGTGATGCAACGCCGGCGCTGGGGCCGGTTGGGGTTCTTATTGGAGAATTGGAGCGTGTGGACCGCGGCGTCGGACGCAGAATTGCGGTGCGTGCGCCTGTGCGGGCCTAATATACCCTTCGAGAGCGTCTATCGAGAAGTTTTATTCAGGTCTAAGAATGGTCAATGCGCGCGGCTTGATGGAAATTGTTACAGGCGTTTTCATCTCCATAGGTTCGCCATCAACGGCTGCGAGAATTGTTTCGCAATCGGCGTGGATGATGCATGATTCAGCGTCGATGCGCTCAATTGCGGAAGATTTGCCAAGTTCTCCACGCATCACTTCAACCATCCGCGCGATGAGATCGATGCCATCGTTGCTTTCAGCAACATAGATAGCAAGCTTTCCGGTATCCAGGCGCTTTCGGCGCGGGCGCATATCTAAAGCATGAGTGTAGGGATTATTCGAAATCATCAAGATATTCGATCCGATTTCTCTTACGCCTTGGGGGTGTTCAATACGAAAATTTCGCGGCGCGGAATTTATCAGCGTATGAGTGGCCTCAGAAATTGCGCCAAGCCTTTCATCCATACTCTCTGCGTCGCGTATCGTTTCCCTTGCCTCCGCCATGTCTGCGTAATCGCCGAAGACTACATTATTCAAGAAAGCGCGGCCGTTAATCGTCGCCACATCAATCCGGCGCGGACGACAAGAGGCCACATTTCTAACGGCCATTTCGAGATCGCCGCCGATACACAGATCATGAGCGATAAGGTTCATTGTACCTCCTGGCAGAAGGAGAACCGGTATAGATGTGTCAAGAAAAGCAGAAGCGGCCATCGCAAGCGTGCCGTCTCCGCCCGCAATCGCGACCATTGAGGTGTTTTCGGCGTTTTTTGCTTCTTCAGCAAAGGCGGAGAATTCTGCCGCCCCCCCCAGCGTCATTCGACAATCAAGCCCGGCTTCTTTCAATTCATGGAAAAGAATTGACGACGCCCTCTCCGGGCCGATGGTCTGAACGCCGCCTGAATTCGTGTTGATAAACGCATATACGCACATGGCCGACCTTCAATTCTGCTAGAAAAAGAACAAATTGGCGGCTTTATGAGTTCCCGGCTGCGGCGAAGCTGTTTAATCGCGATTTCGTGAGTAATAACCGAATCCAACAGCTATTGAGGTTAATTGTCGGGCGGTGCTGATTTTTTATTTTTAACTGCATTGCGCAGTTCGCCCTCTATCTGGCGCAGTTTTAATAACCTCTCAAGCGCCTTCGGGTGCTCAACAAGCCAGTCATCAATGGCTCTCAGTTGTTCCTCAGGCAATTCACCGTCGATGTAACAGCTCAGCTCCTCGAAGGTTGGGTCAATTATGAATGGCTTTGACTTTTTCATATGGCCATTTCTTTTCTGCTAATCTCGGAGACGCTGTGCGGCGTTATTCGGATTTTATGGCTTTGATCAGCCAATTCAAAGAACAAGGCCAGTTCATTACCGCCATCATACCCTATATGATGACATCAAAGAGCGCCAATGCAAAGGTTGTGTAAGGTGCGGTTTCGAATTTGGGAGGTGCGCCGCAAAAACGCTTGTTGTAATCTTTGCGCTATCTTGTGATGCGAGCGCTCGTGATGAAAACCATAATTTCGCAATGCCCTAGACGCACGAAATCGGAATTTATGTGTTTTCCAGCTTATCAGCCTGTGCAGCAGAGGTGAACATGGATGCCCTTTTTCGGCGATTGAACTATTATGCCGATCTGAACGAGGATGATCGCACCGCCCTCGACGGATTGAAATATCGTGTAGAAGTCTATGAATCAGGCGAAGAAATAATAACTCGCGGTGATGATCCCGGCGACGCTTTCATCGTCTCCTCAGGCTGGGCGGCGCGATATATCGCCCTGGAAGACGGCCGCTCTCAGATCCTCAATTTCATGTTGCCTGGCGACGTCTATGACTTGCAGGTCTTTGTCAGCAGCGGGGCGGACCATTCTGTGCTGGCGTTGAACCAGGTTAAGGTGCTGGAGATAAAGCGGCGCGAGATTCTTTCGGTTTTTGACAAAAAAGGCCGCGCTGGCGCAGCCTTCTGGTGGTGCGCGTTGCAGGAAGAGGCAATCCTGCGAGAACAGATTGTCAGGAATGGGCGCAGGTCAGCGCGTGAACGCGTCGCTCATCTTTTGCTTGAGCTTCACCGGCGCGCGCTCATTTCGGGCGAGGGAGCAGGAGACAGTTTTCACATGCCCGTCAGTCAGGCGATGCTTGCCGATGCTCTTGGGTTGAGCTTCGTTCATATTAATCGGGTTCTGCGCGAACTGGAAAAAGCCGGAGCCCTATCGCGTAAAAAAGGCTGGATTACGCTTGAGCGCCGCGAACATCTGGTCGAGTTGTGTGATTTTCGCGATGACTATCTGCATCTCGATGCGAATCCGCGCCGGTTGGGATTCAATTTTTAATCCTCATAAGTTTGAGACTGCGTGGAATATTCGTCTGCGCATCATGAGATTTTGCGATCTAAGCCGTATAATTTCGCCCAAGCGTTAGCGAAATCGCCGTCTCATATGTTCTTTTCAGCGCCTGAACAAACTTTCATTTGCGAGACCTCTGTTCCCAAGAGGGTGGATTATTGCAATTCGTCGGGGCGGAGGCCTCGATGTACAACGGCTTTTTGCAGGTGTTCCCGGTGAGGCCAGGAGAAAAGGACATCAATAAAAACAGTGCGTTAGATGTGTTTTGGAGTGGGTTCGTCAAGTGGCGGAACTTAAGTTAAATCGGTATAATGATCACTTACATATTAGTAGTTAGTGTATCAATGCTTTGATATTCAATAAGGATAGCCTTCTCTACATGATACAGACGCGGATTTGTTTGATTTCTATTTCCGGTCAGGTCAGTTTGTCGTCATCGGATCACAGGAGGACGACATGCAAACACAGATTTCAGCAGCGGAACTTAATGAATGCCTGCCAGCGCTGAACCGTTTTGCGCTTCATTTGACGAAGAATAGCGATCGGGCGAGCGATCTTGTCCAGGACAGTGTTGAGCGCGCTCTTCGTAAAGCCCACCTTTTTGACGGCTCTAATTTGCGTTCATGGCTTTTCACTATTTGCCGTCGCGTATTTTTGAATCAAATCCGCAGTGAGAAAGTCCGCGGCGTCGCCGTCGAGCTTGACGACGCTCCCCAAGGGCGTCTCGCCACTGCGCAAACCCAGGAGCAGACCATGCATTTCAATGATGTTGTTGAAGCTTTTGAACACCTCCCTTTGAATGACAAGGTGATTTTGTCGCTGATTGTCATCGAAGGCATGAAATACGAAGAAGCTGCAGAGATGCTTGAAATTCCCGTCGGGACGGTGCGTTCGCGCCTTTCGCGCGCCCGCAGCAGGCTGCTGTCTATGGTCGGAGAAGAAAATTCGAAAGAGGAAGGAACCAAGGCGGCCGCTGTGATGTAAGTGTGGTATGGCTAAAATAGAGCACCTTATCACCCGCCAAGATTTCGATGCATTCGCCGACGATCCGTCGGCGAATGCCCGCACCTCCGCCATTCTTCAGCGTTTGTCTGAGGATGACGGAGCGTTTTTTTATGTGATGGAGTTGAAGCGCGTCAATTCAGAGCTTCTTGCCGCTAAAGCAAGGATCTATGAGGATGAAGAGCTTCTCGGGATTATGCGCCGCTTGCGCGCACGTAAACAGACCCACGCTGCGGGCAGGATGCTTTCACAGCGACACTAGCGCGAAGGCTATCCGAAATATCCATCAGAGGATTTAGTGGGTTTTATTCCATTGGCTCCCATAACGGGAGAAGACGAAGCTACGGCCTTGTCTATACGCGTTATGATCGAAATGCCGGTAATCGATGGAAACATCGTCGCCACCCTCAATAGTAACTAGACCGAAACCGGCGGCCTCTCCGCGTTCGCGCGCGCCGCCGCTGGCGCCGCACTGGATCGACAGGATTTGGTTCTGTGTTATTGCCAGCGGACCGGCGGCGCTAAGATGCACATGGCCCGTCATGACGGCGCTAACGCCGCATTGGGCAAAGCGTTGTAGGGCATAGGCTCCATTGCCTACGATTTCCGCTCCGGCGCGATTGGGCCCTTTTTCAAATGGATGATGAGCGGCGACAAAAACGATTTTTCCTTCAGCGCTTTCACGTTTTGCGATACTGGCTGCAACCTCGATAATTTTCCGGGAGAGCTTGCCGTAGGACCAGTTGAAACGCATACGGGCGCGTCGGGCCGAGTTCAGTCCTATCACCACCGTGTCGCCGGCCGTCGCGATCTGAAGTTGCGCGGCACCGATATGCTTTTCGAAACGGGCCCAGGGCTTCAGGAAGCGAAGAGGAAGGTTGTAGACAGGTGTGTCATGATTTCCAGGCACAGCGAGAATGGGAGCTGATAGCGAGGCCAGAAAGAGGCTGGCTGCTTCGAATTCCCGCCTGGCGCCTGTTTGCGTGAAATCACCCGTGATGGCGATCAAATCTGGTCGCTCGCTGTTGATTGCCAGAATCAACGCGTCAAGAGCGGCCTCATTTGCGCGCCCAAAGTGAAGGTCTGAGATATGTGCGATCTTGACCACAGAGGGGATACACTGAAAAATGGAAAAAGTTCGGAAATCGACCATAAATTTCATTTATGTGTGGAACCAGGTCGGTGGTAAGGTGTTCCACTTGAAGTATTACTGACCGGAGTCGATGTGTTTTTGCCTGTCAGCGCCTCAATTCGGCAATTTGCACGAGCAGTTACGGCCGACCGTTTGGTCGGTGACGAGCTGGCGATTGCTGTTGCTGCTGAGGCCAATCAAAAGAATGTTAACGGCGCCCCGCCGGCGAACCGCGTGGAATGGTTTCGCCGGTTTATTATTCGCTGGCGGGAAGTGATTGCGGAAGACGCCGCTCCCAAACCTTTCTCCAATTCCGCATTCATAAAGAGTATGGGGCCCTTGCCCTCAGAAGCCCGTCTGGTCTTGCTGCTCAGCGATGTGTGTGGATTTTCCGCGCGCGAGGTCGAAGAGATACTTCAGCCGTTGTCGCGGCCTTATGAAGATTTACTGTCGGAGGGGCGCGCTATAGTCAGATCGGCCCGTGGCGAAAAGAGCGCGCTTATTGTGGAGGATGAGCCGCTTATCGCAGCCGACCTCAAGGATGTTCTTGAGGATATGGGCGTCACTGTGGTCGGGATGGCGCGGACGGCTGAGCAGGGCGTGCGCCAGGCGCTGGAGAATTCGCCTGATATCGTGCTTGCCGACTATAATCTGGATGGACAGAAAACCGGCGTGGATGCGGTTGCTGCGTTTCACGACGCGCATCAATGTCCTGTAATATTTATTACCGGCTATCCGGATGAGGTTCTGAAGGGGGACGAAGTGGAGCCCGATTTTGTTATCGTCAAACCATACCGGCCTGAAGCAGTTCAGGCAGCCGTCGCCCATTGCCTTGATGCGGCCCGGTACGCTGCGATCGATGCAGATGCAACAACAGCTGGTGACCTATGAGCCAGAATAAGGCGGCCGCGCCGGAAAAGCGGGTTGAAAAGCTGCAAATCATGGTCGCCGATTCCGAGCTTTCCATGATTGACGACTGGCGGTTCGAGAACCGGGCTGCGAGCCGCTCAGCGGCGATCCGCTCACTTATCTATTTAGGGCTGGAATTGACCAAAACGGATCCTGAGCAAGCCGGCAAGTTGCTAGAGCAGCTTGACCGCGCCTAACGCGTTCAATGGTTACCATTTCACCGAAGGCCACAACCCGTCTATTTCGGCAAGTCTTGCAGACACGGAGATTAGGCCGGCTCTGGCTCGCCGCCAGCTTCGTGTTGATGGCGTTAGCGGTTCTCGTTCCGAACTCGACCTATCCTCTTTTGACTTTGGTTTCTTTACTTGGCGCCACAGCCGCTGGCTATCTGGCGTTAATGCGGCGAACCGTTCTGTGGCTTGCCTTGATTGCTTTGGTCGCTGCGTGCGTGGTCTGGGCGGGGCCCGGTGAGCTAACAACTAACGGGATTCAATGGCTGTCCGCCGCGCTTGTTCTTATTATCGCCACAGCGGCTGTCATCTATTATGTGCGCGTTCTTGAGGAACGGCTTTTTGAAGCGAGTTGGCAAGCCGAGATATCCTCGGAAGCTGCGGATCTTGGCGTCTTTCGCTGGGAATTTGAAACCAATAGGCTTCACGCCAGCCCGAAACTTCGTGAGCTCTTGTTGCTGCCAACGGAAGGCGCTGTGTACGCCGATGATGTTTTCCGGAAAATTCATGAAGATGACCTGGACCAGGTGCGTCGAGCTATCGAAGGCGCTCGTTCGAGTTCCGGCCCTTTCCGCTCGGAATTTCGTGTGGGTGACGGTGAGGGCCGGTTCCGCTGGATTAGCGGCAGGGGACGCGTGATCGTTGACCCGAGATCTGGCGCGCTCAGTCTCGCAGGGGTGAATTACGATATTACCGATCTCAAAGAGCGCGAAAGCCTCGTCAGCAAGCTGATCGATGGCATTGGGGCGGTTTTCTCCATCATGACGCCTGACGGTGAAATTCTTGATCTCAATGAGTACGGAGAAACCGTCAGCGGCAAGACTGAAGAAGAATGGAAGGGCAAAGAGTTCTGGGAGCTGCAAATGTGGGGGCGGTCTGAAGACACGCGCGCGACGGTGCAGCATCTTATCGAGCGAGCCGGAGAGGAGGGGCAGGTTACGGGTGAGGCGCCGTTTTGGGATGAAGAAGGTGATAAGGGGTGGGCCCTTATTACAGTCACACCAATTTTGTCTGATTTTGGCGAACCGCTCCACCTGTGCCTCTGTGCGGTTGACATATCCAAGCGCAAGGCGGCGGAAGAAAGCAATGACTTGCTTGTCCATGAGCTCAATCATCGCATTAAGAATCTCTTCTCTGTAACGAATGCGCTCATCAGCCTGAGTGCGAGATATGCGGTAACCGTTGATGAATTTGCAGATGCAACTCGCCGTCGGCTTTTTGCGCTGCATGAGGCGCATAATATCGGCGCGGGAGACCTGAAGAAGCGAAGCGCCGATTTGCGGGAAATTCTTGAAGTCACCTTGCGGCCGTGGCGAATGAAACCGCAACGCATTTTCATAAACGGAGAGTCAAAAATATTTGACGCCGGCGCGGCGACTGCCTGGGCTCTTATCGCGCATGAACTGGCGTCTAACGCAGCAAAATATGGCTGCCTTCGAGATGCTGGAGGGAAGCTGACGATTGACTGGCGTGAGAATGATGAAGAGTTCGTCTTTCAATGGCGGGAAGAAAACAATACGCCCATGACTGAATCTGGCGACGAAGCGGAGGGGTTTGGCAAAAATATCATCCACCGACTGGTGGATGGATTTTTGTCCGGAGAGATTGAGCGGGATATAACCGAAGAGGGCGCATCCGTCTCAATTCGCATGCCGAAAGCGGCATAAAAAAACGCCCGCATGGCGCGGGCGTTTTTTGCTTTGTATTTCTCAGCGCTTACACTGGCGGTCGGCCGCGGACAGCGCGCGCCACCATGGCGACAATAAACAAAACCAGAAATACAAAGAACAGAAGTTGCGCAATACCTGTTGACGCCGCGGCAATGCCGCTGAAGCCCAGAAAAGCCGCAACCAAAGCTATAATCAGAAAAGTAATCGCCCAGCCAAGCATAGTAGCCTCCTTTTTCGCTTTCGGACCAACTCTCGCTTAGGCAGACACGCGCCGCGCCATGAAGTTCCTGTTTTGAGTGGTTACCGCATGCTCTCTTCGTCAACTCACTCATAAACATGATCGACGGACCTGAAGCTGAGCGCCGCCTCAGGAACCTCTCTCTCTCCAATGTGTATGGATCGTAGCGTTGCTGCGCCACGTAAGGCTCATCGTGGAAAATGTAGCTCTGTATTTATTTTACGTTTGAATAAGACGGGAGAGAGACAGAATGACTGGCTTAAAAAACTCTATTTTTCTTGCTGCTTCATTGCTTTCCGTCACAGGCTTAATTTCCTCTGCCTTTGCGCAAGAAGCATTCAAACCTCAGTTTTCAGCAACTGAAATGAAAGCCGTATCGTCTCCCACGGTTAAGACCAGTGAGCCGGCTATATTGGTGTCTTGGCTGAAAGAGCCGGCGCATTCGAATTTTGTCCCCTATACGCTGGAAGTTGCTTCGTTCCGCCATCTTGGCTCTGTTGTAAACAAACCGAGAGTGTCTGAGTTTCATAAAGCGGAGTATTCGAAGATTGATTCCTGTGTCGATGCAGGACTCCTTAAAGCGCCTTCATTCGCCAATGAAGCAATATCATGTGAAGAACTGGCTCCTGAAATGCCGGAAAGCGCGCCTGTTCATATTGCACACGCTGGCACCCAATCATTTGCCGCTAACGGCGCCGGTGCGGCGGAATAATTGACCCAAAGCAAGGCGGGAAACCCCAGGCGGTTTCCAGAGATCGGGATGGGATATCGCCATTTCAGGCGGCTGATGGCGGACGTGAGATCTCTCGAGTGATTGTTTTGACTCGTAAATACCTGTTTATATTGGGTTAATCGCCGCCTCGGCGCCCGGGTTTTTTCACCTCCGCACTACTGTTCAGGGGAACGAAAACCGCGCGTAGCTGTTCTCTCTATTGAAAGAAGTTTCGAAAGGAGCGCAACAAAATGTACGGAGAAAAATCTATGTCCGTTTCCAATTCCGCAGCAGAGGGCGACGCCCAATCTGTTCTTCGCGAAGACATTGAAGCCCTGAAGAATGACTTCGCGGCTTTGCGCGATGACATCTTGAAAGTCGGCTCAAAAAAAGCCGCAGATGCGAGCGATAAGCTTGACGAGCAATTTTCCGAAGCCCGCGAGCATGCGTCAAGTTTGTTCGCGGCGGCGGACCAGGAAACCCGCGCTGCAGCAGAAGCTGTTCAGAAGAATGTGCGGGAGAACCCGGTCGCTTCGCTAAGCGCCGCTGTGGCTCTCGGGTTTCTTCTCGGCAGGACTGTGTTTCGTAAATAAACGTAACCAACGTCCAGGAGAATTACGATGTTCAAGCTGTTTCGGGTATTGAAAGAGGAAGGTGAGGACGCTTTGCGCCGGTCGTTGTGGCTGGTTTGCGCGGCTGTTCTCATCCTTTCTGCGGTAGGTTTTGCTGCCGCCGCAGCAGCTATTGTTTTGAGTCAGTCAATGCCGCTTCCTGCTGCGTTGATGATTAGCGCCGCTGGCGTCTTAGCGATCGGCATGGTGTGCGTGTATTTCGCTGATCGGGAAGATCCTGAGCCTGCCTTGGCCCAGACGCCTCCCCCGGCCCCGACTTTTGCGTCAGGCCTTTTGACCAGTGGCGTTATGGACCGGGTGACGCAGAATATGCTGCTGGACAAAGTGAAAACAAAACCAGCCAGCGTTCTTGCCATTGCCGCGGCGGCGGGCCTGGCTGTCGCCGCGTTGGATATCTTTGACGATGATTAGTTTTTGCTAGTGCAACACTATGAGGGGCGTTATGACAAACCTTGAACGAGATGATTATTTATTGCTTGACGCAGAAGCGATGGCTGATGGGCGTCTTCCAGAAGAGCGGGTAAAAGCGCTTAATCACCAATTCCAGACACAAACTACCGCTTTATCGAGAATGCTCGATGTGGCGCGGGTAAACTCCGAGCTGCGCAAGTCACGCCTGACTGCTTATCGAGATCTCTCCTTGGCGCGTGAGATCAGTCGTCTCAGCAGCGATCGACAGGAAAGAACCAGCTAGGCTCTTTATGAGCTAAGCTCATCGCGCAAATTAAAGGTTTATCCTGCCTTTCGGCGCGCGCCCTCTTCAGCCTCTTTTCCAGCCGTCGCTTCTTCTGACATCGCCTTAATCTGCAAAGGCGTTAACGCTTTAGACGTTTTCGCAGCCTCAATCAGCATCTCAAAAATGCGCCGGAATTTACGGCGGTGAAGCATAAATTCTGGATGGAACTGGACGCCCAGAACAAACCGCTTTTCTGGATCTTCAATTGCCTGGACTATACCGTTTTTTTCTCTCGCAGTAACTTTGAGGCCTTGTCCAAGTTCTTTGACTGCCTGCTTATGAAGCGAGTTCACCAAGATCGTTGGCGCTCCGAGAGCCTTTTGAATGAGCGACCCGGCGCTGGTTGTGATGGTTTTTCTGTAAAAGGCTTTCGCCAGAAAGGAGTCTGGATACTGGGCGTCTTCATAGGCTTTGGTCATGTCGAGATGAAGGCTGCCTCCATAGGCGACATTCAATAATTGCGCGCCACGGCAGATGGCGAGAATAGGAAGATCTTGCTTCAGCGCAGTTTTCGCCAGCATGATTTCCATATCGTCTCGGCCACGATCATAAACATAGCCTTGCTTTGGCGTATCATCGAAGAGCATTGGAAAAACGTCTTGCCCTCCACCGAGGATAATGCCGTCAATAGCGACATCGGGCTCTGTACTCTCGGTGGTTATTGCGACGGGCCTTCCTCCGACAAGGCTGACGCCAAGCGCAACCAGCGCATAGGCGCCATTATCTCCCTGGCTTGGTTTGGTGACTCCAATTACGGGCTTTTCACCTGTCAAACTAACGCTCCTAATATTTCACTTCATCGGGGAGGCGGCCATGGCGCATCAGTGAGCTCAAAATAAACAAAACGCCAAGGCCTGCATATGGATCATGGGCGTGATCAAACTCACCTGGGGCCGACCGTGTTTCGTCAAATTTTTCCATGGCGGTGAAGGCTGCCCTGTCGAATGCGATTGCCGAGCGAAGACCGCGCCAGATTGAAGCGGAGCCTTGGCGCCAGTTCCCTGCTTTTACGTCACGCCACCCATGACCGATGATGCGTTTAGCCAAGGGAAAACGGAAGGTGCGAGATAGTGTCGCCGAGAGGGCGGATAAAGTCGATAACACAGGTGTTTTGGTGACTTTTCCGATTTCAGGCGCTCTCGATTCGCTGACTTCGCCATAAGCGGTGAGTTGATACAACAACCATGGATAATCAACGCCTGAAGCCATGGAATGATACAGTCCCGCCCAGAAGCGCGCATTTACTTCAATAAGTTGCGCCGGCTTCTCGGGATCCCCGTCCCAGCGGAAATCAATCTCAGCCACGCCATTCCACTTGGCCGCGCCGAGAATCTTTTTTGTCGCTTCCATAAACGGAGCGTGATCGACGGTTTCTCTGACCGTCCCGGCGCCGGATTTTTTGGGAAATGTTTCCAGATTTTTATACGCCATCGCTGCGCAAATTTCGCCGTCATGCGCGAGCGCTGTCATGCAAAAATCTTCGCCGGGCGCTGTTTCCTGCAGAATAAGGGGAGCCTGATCCAGCCCGAGATTGAGCGCAGAAGCGGCACTTTCAAGTTCGTCCAAATCTTCGACAAACGTGACCCCGCGGCCGCCGACACCTTCGGCCGGCTTCAACACAAGGGGAAACTCCATTTTTTCCGCCGCGCTGCGTAGATCATCCATGCTCGATATCACTGCGCTTTCCGGACCAATGCCCGGATAGGCTTTCATCGTTTTCGCCAGGCGGTCTTTTGGGTAGACGCAATCGATGGAGGCGGCGCTCGGCGCTGCAAGGGTTATACAGTCAGGTAACTCGCTTTGTCTGCGCGTCAGAATGCGCGCATTGTCGAACAGCGGCATCAATATGTATGGCTTGTCATTGTCCGGTTTGTAACGCTCCACCATGGCGCACATATATTTCATATACGCGTCTTCGTCATGTTCCGGAGCTGGATGCGTAAAATAGTTTCCGCAGAATCGGGAAAAACGAAGAGCAGTCATATCGACGCTGTCGCAACCGACGACGTCAATTCCGTGTTTCGCCAGACTTTGCGCCGCCACCAGCGACATGAGAGAGCGACCGTATGTTACGATGACGCGCCCGTAAGCATCGGTGGACGGTTTTTTTGTCATGTCAGTGCTCCAATGAACTGTTCCGCCAACACAAAATATCGATAAAGGTTCCGGGCGGTGACGCAAAAACGGCCCGTATCGCGAGCACTGGGGCGAGTGGCTTCGCAATGCGGGCCGTTAGGGCGTTCAATGACTGTCGAGTCTCGGAACGGGGCGAGCCGAAATTCGCAATCACACTCCAAACAAATAGCCGTGGCGTTGGTTCCCGAGAAAAACAAAACCGCCGCAATAAATGCGGCGGTTGTGATTTTCGATGTATTATCAGGCGTTTGGACTTAGATAGGCGTTCGGCCTCTTAAAGCGCGAAACACCATCGCTCCGATAAACAACACCAGGAAGATAAAGAACAGAATTTTCGCGATACCAGCCGAAGCGGCGGCGACTCCGCTGAAACCCAAAAAGGCCGCGATCAGCGCAACAACAAGAAAAGTCAAGGCCCAACCAAGCATGACAACCTCCAATTTTAACGATTGCGTTATAACAACAGCGCTTAAGGAACTTGGTTCCGGCTAGGGGTTTCTTATATGATGAAGACCCCCTTTACCCTTGAATATTAGAAGCCTTTGAGATGTCTGTAGCCTCTTTAATCCGGTCTTTTCGAGATCTTGCTCCAGCGGGTTACGACCTGTGTGGTTGAGAGCGGCATTTGTAGCGGCCACGGCGGTGATCGGGGGGGTGAAATTGGGCCGCTCCGTGATGAACAGGGCTGTCAAAAACAAGGTCAACCAGGCGATCGAAATCGCCAAAGTCAGCGCGATCGATGATCTTAGTCGTGAGACAACGGGCGTTGTCTGGCAGCGTGTCCAACGCGTCACCATTTCACTGTGCTGGAAGACTAGCATCGTCGCTGGCCTATTCGCGCTACATGCTGCGGGGGATCTGACCGGCAGAGGCTTTAAAACTATTGTCATCGTGGTGACGCTGGCGTTTGCGCTGCGCGACGCGTGGCTTTTTGCGCCGCTTCTGTGGCGCGGCGTCATGCTCGTTCGTAGCCACAAATGGAGACCGACCGAAGCCTTGAAGGAATTCATTGCCGGCATCGTGTTTGAACGCGCTTATGAAAAAGCGATTGAAGCGACCTCTGAGCCAGGAACAAGGCACGCCATTGCATTATCTTCCTTTAAGAAAGAAAACTTGTCTGAAGAAATCGCGCGCGCGGTCAGTGAGGTGGCGAAGGCGGCCAGCATCCGCATTATAAGAATGCGTGCATTGCTTGGCGCCGCGGTGATTTTGATTTTTATGGGCGCCTATTCCACTTTTATTTTCTTATCTCTGTCGCGCGCTCATTTGTAGCGCCGGGAACCCTTCGGCTCTCCGCGTGTAAGCAACCCGGAACCCAAGGAGAACCGTTATGACCAGAAACACTATTCTCGCCCTGATCGGCGCCGCAGTCGCCGGCGTCCTGATTTTTGCATTTATCGAAGATCAAAATGACGGCCCGTTAGAAAACGCGGCTGAATCGGTTGAGGACGCTGCAGATGACATCGGCGATGATATTGAAGACGCCGCCGACGAGCTTGACGGTTCTTCCAGCTAGCGATGAGGCTTGGATGCCTGATTTAAAAACGGCCCTTTCGGGCCGTTTTTTTATGGCGACAATGTGGGGAACGTATGGCGCATAAGGGTGTTTCCTAAACAAAGGGAGATAGACCCATGATCACTGAAACAATCTTGCTTGTCTTTATGAGCTTGGTGTCGATGTTGGGCGCCACTTCAATGCTCATTGACAAAGATTCTGAATGATAAGGAGTTAAACATGGACATTCTGCGAATAATAATTGCGATTCTTCTTCCGCCTGCAGGCGTCGCTATGCAGGTTGGCATTACGACACAGTTCTGGATCAACATCGTTCTGACGTTGTTTGGTTATATCCCCGGCATCATTCATGCGCTCTGGATTATCTTAAGCCGTGATGGGTCGCCCAAAGCAGTTTAAAAATCTCGGGAGTGCTACTGCTTCCGTTTACAAAGCGCGCCCGTAGGGCGCGTTTTTGTTTATGCGTCAAAGTAAATGAAATGCTGTTAACCATCAGGAACGATACCGTCTGTGTGGCTGTTACCAAAGCATACCCCTTTGCAACTCTGAACACGGAGGCACTATCATGAAAAAACTGATGATTACGACCGCAGCGATCTCGTTGGCGGCGTCCGCAACCGCTTTTGCTGACGACGCAATGGAAAAAAGCGCGAAAAACACGGACACAGCCGCTGAAGCTGCAATGATGCATGAGCTGACACTAGATGCGTCTGATATGAGCGTCAAAGAACTTCTCGGCGAAGGCATCGTCGGCGTCGGCGGTGAGCGCGTTGCGCGCGTTGACGACGTCCTTATCGGGCCCGATGGCAAAGCCAGCCATATTGTTTATCTGACCGGCGGCGTTTTTGGTTGGGGCGGTGCGAAAGGCCTGATCCCGTTTGACCAGGTCGCCCTTTCCTATGAAAATGGAAATGACGCCTATGTTTCCGCGGCGATTACTGAAGAAAGCGCCAAATCCGCGGTTGAATTCAAGCAGGATGGCTTCAACGACTACCGTTTAGCCTCGGAAGTTATCGGCGCGAAAGCTGACCTTGTCAGCACGCCAGACGACGATGATGACGCGGTTATAAATGACCTGATTGTCTCTGCTGATGGCGATATCCCCTATGTCGTTCTTCAGGAAAGCGTTGTGGGTTCAATCGGCGCCGGGAAAAAATATGCAGTCAACTATGACCTTCTTGGCATTGAGGAAGGCGACGGCGGCGTCGTGATCAACGCAACCGAAGAGCAGATTGAAAATGCTCCGGTGTTGACGTCGGTGAACGCCGCGCGCCATCATGAAATGAAGACGATGGCTCCTCATAAAACCAAAGCCGAAAAGCCGGCAAAAACGGACGACTAATATAAATAACTAAAATTGTCTGGCCGCCGCGCTTTATTGTATAAGCGCGGCGGCCATTTCTTTACTTGCTTCGCCTGATCTGCTGACTTCGATTTTACCAGCATGAAAATTGGTAATATTGCCGCCTTCTATTTAAGGCCAGAATTGTTTCGTGGCGATGGCCGCGCCTTCTGCGAGCGCCCCGAGCTTTGCAAAGGCGATGCTTGGGTCAACGCCGCCTGATCCTGCATGGATGGAAAATCCGCAATCGACGCCCGCCATGACGTTGTCGCGTCCGACGAGATGAGCGTAACGGGCGATCCGCTGGGCAACCAGCTCCGGGTGTTCAATGTAATTTGACTGACATTCAATCACGCCAGGAATCAGTACTTTGCCTTCAGGCAGCTTCACGCTTTCAAACAGTTCATACTCATGGGCGTGGCGTGGATTGGCGGCTTCAAAAAGGATAGCATGCGGCTTGGCGCGCCAGACCATGTCAATGATATCTTTGAACGGCACGTCGCAATGGTGCGGTCCGGGGTAATTGCCCCAACACATATGCATGCGCAGCTGCTCGGCAGGGATGTTGGCGACGGCCCGGTTCAGCGCCTCGATATGCAACGCCATACGGTCGCGGAAATCGCTGAGACTTAGATGGGCGTATTGCGTATGCCGCCCCATAGCGAGATCAGGGCAGTCAATTTGCAGCTTAATGCCGGCAGCCGCGATAGTTTCGTACTCATGCCGTAACCCTTCCGCGACGGCGAAAAGATAATCCTCGTGGCTGTCATAATATTCATTGGCGAAGAAGAGCGTGGTGACGCCAGGCGACGCGGCGCTCATGAAGGGTTTAACGCCGCCATGGTCCGCTGTCGCCGCTTTCAGGCGCATTGCGTCTTTTGCTGGCGCCTCCATATCTTTTACGCTGATCGGCGCGTTACAGGCGGGCGCTTTGCGGTGTTTGCGGCCGGGGTCGGCGAAAATACGCTCTTTTACTGAGGGAAAGTCTTCGATGTCCTGAAAGGCGTAGGAATTGCCTGCGCCGCCAAAGCCGGCGAGGCGATCCTTGATGTAAGTTGCGTAGCTCGGTTTTGACATCTCGCCATCATTGACGATGTCGAGGCCTGCTTTGGCTTGTCTGGCGACAACGTCACTAACGGCGGCTTCGATTTCGCGCTCCACCGCTTGCGGCTCAAGCGGCAATCCGTCCTCGCGAGCAAACATGATTTCAATCAGCTTTTCAGGGCGCGGCAGGCTGCCTACATGGGTCGTCAGGAAACGTCCGGCGGAAGTCATGGGTCTCTCCTTGAAGTATCGTTCTTATGAGCGTTTGGTTCTCGACACCACATAGGATTCGTCGTTGAACCAGAGGCCGCCATGCTTTCGCAATATTTCTTTTGTTGCATTGAGATGGCTGGCGCCGTCAGGAATTTCTTCAAGTCGATCGTCTTCAATCTGGGCGACATAGACGGCGTCGTTCCAGGCGGCGTAAAGAGTTGATGTGCCAATGCTCGAGTCCACTTCCGTTGGCAACGTGTGCATTTTGTACTGGAAAATCGAACGGTCATCGGAAAAAGCGTTGAAATCGAATTCATCGACTTCGTCGCCAAGTTCGTCTTTCAGGGCGCGAAGAATGTCATGCCGGTCAGACTCGAAGGGATTGTCGTCCGGCCAAACCTTATTGATGATTTCCATGCCCGGATCACGTCCATAGGAGTGGATGCCGAGAAGCCGTCCGCTTGGCCGCAAGGCGCGCGCCAGCGGTGCGATAACGTTTTTCGCCTTAAAGGCGGCAGGCACACGCAAACGATAGGGCTGCGACGCCAAGATAAGATCGAAATCGGCCTTCGATTTTTGTGGCTTCGGAATGACGTCATTTAAAAGAAAGCGATAGTCTTCGCGATAGATCACAAGGACGGTGGGATGCTCATAAATTGGGTTGCCGGTCTTGGGACTATGACGCGCCTGCCAGTTGTCTGTCAGGAAATTATCAAGTTCTGCAATTTGCCGGTCGAAATCATGAGCCGTCCCGCCTTTTAGTGCGAGCTCTTTCCACACCATCGCTTTTTTCGCCGCCGGTTTTTTCGGCGTCAGCCATGGCGCTTCGGAATAGAACATATTTGTAAAAACGAGCACGGTCGATGGATGTTCGAACAGCCTGTCCGCCATTTTGCCGAGCGCGAGGCGGATATCTTCAAGGCTGATCTCTTTCCCGGAGACATAGAAAGGCATGGTCGGAAAGCGCCCATGCATCTCCCGCAAAAGTTTCGCCAGCACGGTCCCGTCGCCAATACCGCCGTCAAACACCCGGATGGCGGGCGGGGCGGGCTGAATGAAAGTTAACTCCATGCCGGCGCGCTTTGCCACGATGTCCTTTTCACTGCAGGTGTTCACGAACATCAGATATTTCTGACGATTGTCGAAGAACCTGAAATTCTTTTCAGACGACGTGTCGCCTGTTGGCGCGTACGTTTCTGTCGGGAGGACGTGAAGGGCCCCCGAGCCGGGCGCGGCGGGCGTCTCGCCGCCATGCTTGGCGATGAATTTAACGACCCGGTTCCAAGTTTCGGGTCGAAGGCGCGAGCCGTCCTTTAAGCGCGAGACGAATTTGCCGTCATTAACGGCGCGGCGGCCGAACGTCGACTCCGCCATCGAGTTCTGCCGGCAAAAGGCATAGATGCTTTCCAGCAACGTTTCCGGTCTGTTCGAAACTGACTGCATGGGCGTTTCCTTCGTTTTTGAAGCAACGTGCCGGCAGCAGGATGAGGCAAGCGCCGAAATTATCGGCGCGTTCCTTGTCTCCTGATTATAATTCCGCCCTGACGAGTTCGGCGCCGTCGGCCATTGCTTTCATTTTTCCGAACGCGACATCGCGCGGCAGATATTTCATGCCGCAATCGGGCGCGACAATAATTTTATCAGCATCGACATGAGGTAGGGCGCGCCGGATTCTGTCAGCGACCGTTTGCGGCGTTTCAACTTCATTTGTCGACAGGTCGATCACGCCGAGGATGACGGTTTTGCCGCGCAAGTTCTCAAGCACGGATGTATCCAGATTTGACTGCGCTGTTTCGATTGAAACCTGATTGACGCAGCAGCCTGAAAGCTCCGGCAGGAATGAATATCCTTCGGGCCTTTCGTGAATGATCGCCGCATAGCCAAAGCAGATATGAACTGCAGTCTTGCCTGTGACGCCTTCAAGGGCGGCGTTCAGCGCGTCGAGACCGTAGTTGCGCGCCTTCTCCGGTCTCGCCTGCATATAAGGCTCGTCGATCTGCACATAGTCGGCGCCAGCCTCAAAGAGATCCTTGATTTCTTCATTGACCGCCGCGGCGTAGTCGAGCGCCATGTCGGCTTCGGATTCATAGAAATCGTTTTGCGCCTGCTGCGACATGGTGAAGGGGCCGGGAACCGTGATCTTGATTTGTCTGTCCGTATTGGCGCGCAGGAATTCAACATCGCGGACCTGTACAGAATGGCGGCGCTTAATCTTGCCCGTGACGCGCGGCACCGGGTTGGGGTGGCCGCTGCGGTCCAGCGCCGTGCCGTGATTATCGAGATCGACGCCGTCAAGCGCAGTGGCGAAGCGGTTGGAGTAGCTTTCGCGTCGCATTTCACCGTCGGTAATAATGTCGAGACCGGCATGTTCCTGGTCGCGGATCGCGAGAAGGGTCGCATCGTCCTGCGCCTGATCAAGCCATTCAGGCGCCACGCGCCACAATTCGTTGACGCGCACGCGCGGAGGAAAGCGCCCGGCCAGTTTTTCTCTGTCGATCAGCCAGTCCGGCTGGGGGTAGGATCCGACAAGCGATGTTGGCAGCAGAACCATGGGCGTCTCCTTTATTATTATTTCATTTCCGGCCCGTCATAGCTGATCGCTTCTGCGGCTTTGCCTGAAAGGATAAAGCCGATCGGACGTTCCGTTTCTTCCTGAAGATGACCGATCAGGCTGGCGGTGCGGGCGAGAAGCGAAATGCCTTTCAATGCGCCGAGGGGAAATCCTACATCCAGCATCACGGCCGGAATGGCGCCGTTCACATTGATGGGCAGGGGGCGGCCGACGACCGTTGGAATGACATTTGTTACGGCTTCAAGCGCGCGGATATGGGCGCCGGCGGCGCCTTCTTCACGCGCCATGGTAAGAAGGCGGTGGGCGCGCGGGTCGCCATCCGCATGCAGAGGATGGCCAAAACCCGGAATAGGTTTTTTATTCTCGCGCAGGCTTTTTACGGCGCGCTCAGCGGCGGCGGCGACATCGTCGGCATCGGCGACAATATCCGCCAGAAAACGGCCGGCGATTTCAGCGCTGCCGAGCACAACGGAACCGCATCCGAGCAATCCTGAGGCGACAGCGCCTTGAAACGCCTCCGGGGCGGCGGCATAGGTCATGCGTGCGGCGACAACACTCGGCACGAGACCATGTTCTGCGATTGCGGCGAGCACTGCATCGGCGAAACGTTTTTGTGTCGGCGTTGGCTCTTGTCCCGTCACCAGCAGCCAGAAATAGCTTGTGAAATCGAGCTTGCCGATAATGTCGTCGCATAGATCGCGGCCTCTGACGAAAATCCGTTCCGAGGTCGAGGTGCAAATCGCGCTATAGGGATTATCTTGCTTTCCAATGCGCATTGTTCTGGTCCTTTCATCTGAGCCGGGTGTGTTCGCCCCTCAGGTGAAATTGCATGTTTGTGCCGTTTTGCCATGCGCGATGTGATCAGCGCAAAATATTTCGCATTCCGAACTTGTCTTCGTTATTCGAATTTTCTATAGCGATGTCAAGGATAACGCCGGATTTTGAGGACGAGGCCATTCATAAAGCGCGCAAATTCAAGTTGCGCATGCTTTGTTGCAGCGCGGCGCCTCAAAACGCCTGAAGCCGAGGAGCGGCCTAATGGTCAAAGTGCTCAAAGACATCACAGTGCTCGAAATGGGCACCTTTATCACCGGGCCGGCGGCGGGAATGCTGCTTGCCGATCTTGGCGCCAATGTCATCAAGATCGAACAGCCGGGCACAGGTGACCCTTTCCGCGCTTTTAAGGGCGAACTCTACAGCCCGCATTTTCAGACATACAATCGCAACAAGCGCAGCATCACGCTGAACACCAAAGACGCTGATGATCTCGCGGCGCTGGACAAGCTTATCGCCGACGCGGACGTGTTTATTCAAAATTTCCGTCCCGGCGTCGCCGACCGCCTCAATGTCGGCTTCGAACGGCTGCAGAAAATCAATCCACGCCTCGTTTATTGTTCGATTTCAGGCTTCGGTCCCGATGGTCCTGACAAGGAACGCCCCGCCTTTGACAGCGTCGCGCAAGCGGCGAGCGGTTTTTTAAGGCTGCTCGTCAATCCGGAGCATCCGCGCGTCGTCGGGCCGGCGATTGCAGATGCCGTCACCGGCTTTTACGCGGCGTTCGGGGTGCTCGCGGCGCTCACGGAACGCGGCGACAGCGGCAAAGGACGCCTCGTGGAAACGTCCATGTTTGAAGCCATGTGCCATTTCAATCTCGATGACTTCACCCATTATCTTTCGGCGGGTGAGGTTATGGGGCCTTATAGCCGCCCCCATGTTTCTCAATCCTATGTTTTCGAATGCAGCGATGGACGCTGGCTTGCGCTTCATATGTCGTCTCCGCCGAAATTCTGGGAGAATCTTGCGGAAGCGGTGGATCAGCCCGACATGCTCAAGCGTCCGGAGTTCTGTGACCGCGCTTCCCGTATTGAAAACTACGACGCCGTGAACGACTTCCTGGCGCCGATCTTCAAAATCCGTTCGCTGGATGAATGGTGTGAGCGTCTTTCCGCTGGAGAAGTGCCGCATTCGCCTTTGCGCAATCCGCCGGAAGTGCTGGCGAGCGCGCAAGCCCGGCATCTCCAGCTGGAGCTAAAAGACACCCATAAGGAAATGGGCGAATTCCGCACGGTGCGCTCGCCCTTGTCTTTTGACGGTGAGCGCGCCCTTGACGTGAAAGCCCCGCCGACGCTGGGCGAGCATAATGGCGAAATTCTCGGCCGCCGCTCTGCAAAGGACGCTGCGGAGTAGCCACCCATAAGCGCGCGATGCTGGATTTAGCGAGCGGAGCACGATAAGCCACGGCGTAAATCTTTGAGGCGCCGACAATGGCCAGGGCCAAAAACTCCGATAAGGAGCCGGAATATCTTTCAACGCTCGAACGCGGACTTTCTGTTCTGCGGGCGTTCGATCAGAGCCGGCCGGAAATGCAGCTCAGCGAAGTGGCGGCCGTCACGAATTTGAGCCCTGCGGTGGCGAGACGCTGTCTCAATACGCTGGTGAAGTTGGGTTATGTCGCCAAGCATGGCCGTCGCTTTCTGTTGCGCCCGGAAGTGCTGGCTTTTGGCTGGTCCTATATTTCCTCGATGAATCTCGAAACGGTCGCGCTGCCCTTTTTGCAGGCGGTGCGGGACGAAACAGGAGACAGCTCCTCCATGGCTGTCTTGTCTGGTCATGATGTTCTCTATGTGGCGCATGTCTCCACGCTGCGCCCGATCCGGCTCAGCGCCAATGTCGGAACCCGGTTTCCTGCGCATGCGACCTCGCTCGGCAAGGTGTTGCTGGCGTTTCAGAACGAAGAGGCGATTGAAGACTATCTGGCGGCGGCAAAGCTGCCGCGGTTTACCGAGCGCACCATTACATCGCCTGAAAAATTGCGGTCTATTCTGGCTCGGGTGCGTGAAGATGGTTACGCCGCGGCTCTTGACGAGCTCGATTACGGCATCGTTTCTGTCGCTACTCCGGTTTTTGACCGGGAGCGGCGGATTGTTGCCGCGATCAACTGTTCCACGTCAACGACGCGTATCTCGGTTGAAGAGCTGATCCGCGCCCATGTGCCGGTTCTCCGCCGCGCCGCTGCTGAAATCCAGACAGCGCTCGCCAGGCATCCTTACATTTCCCGCTCGCTTAGCAGCGATTAATCACGCTTTTTCCAGAAACTGGCGGGCCATAAGGCCGTCACCTGCCTTTTTGCGCCATTTCAAAACTTCGAATATCGAACTTGACTTCGATTTACGAAGTTTTACCATGCCGGCACAAGAATCGTTGGCTGAAAGAGGCGGAAACCGCCCGGCGAAGAACGATAATCTACGGGAGGAATAGGGATGGGCATTGCATCAAAACATGCGCGTGCGCTTTTGTGCGCAACCGCTTTAGCAACCTTGTGTACGCCAGCGCTCGCTTTTGCGCAGACAGGAACAGAAGGCGGCGGTGATCGCGCAGCGTCTTCAGGCGATCAGATTGTCGTCACCGCGCGGCGGCGCGATGAATCCATTCAGGATGTGCCCGCGCAGGTTACGGTTCTGAATTCAACGGCGATACAAAACCGCGGCATCGAGCGGCCTGCTGATTTTATCGAACAGGTTCCAAACGTCACTTTTGTAGAGACGCAGAACGCCGGCACAAGCTTCCTCGTCATTCGCGGCATCTCACAGGCACGCAACAGCGAACCGTCCGCAGCGATTGTTGTGGACGGCGTGCCCATGACACAGCCGGCGCAGTTCAATCAGGCGCTTATCGACATTGAACAGATCGAAGTGCTGAAAGGCCCGCAAGGGGCGCTTTACGGACGAAACGCGATTGGCGGCGCGATTGTCATCACCACCAAAAAACCGAGCGATGAATTTGAAGCCAAGTTCACCGCCGGTTATGAATCGGGTCCAGGCTACAAATTACAGGGCGCAGTCAATGTGCCGCTCGCTGATAATTTCTATATGCGCGGCGCAGTTTCGTGGCGCGATACGGAAGGCTTTTTGAATAACGTCAATACGACCGATGCCAGCGCTGAGGAGAATGTCGATCCCGTCGAGGATTTGAATGCCCGCGTTTCGTTCCTTTATGAGCCCACAGATAATTTCAGCGCCGACCTGCGCCTTTCCGCAGACCTGCTCGATACGCGCGCGCTCTATTATGTAATTCCGGATTTTTCGGATCCAAACTTTAACAACCCTAACTTCACCGACCGCCCAATCAATCTCAACAATTCCGGCGTCAATGAGCGCGACATCTACGACGCTGCGCTGAAACTCAGTTATGAAACGTCATACGGCGCCTTTACGTCTATCACCGGTTTCAACAGTGTCGAAGAACTGCTGACCGGCGACGGCTATCCGTTCGATCCCTTTGGGCCGTTTCCTATCAACCGGGTCGGGTTCAATTTCAGCCAGACACAGTTTCTGGACGTTGAAACCTTCACCCAGGAACTTCGTTTTACGTCTCCTTCAGACAATCGCTTCCGCTGGATGGCGGGCGGGCAAATCTATGTCACAGACCGGTACATCTCGACCGGCAACCAGATTGACACCGGCGCTGGCGTGATCCCTGTCTATCGCACGCCAAGCACAGACCCGGCGCATCCTCAGCTGACATTCCTCGCCGACAGTCAGGATCAGTTTGCATGGGCGGTTTATCTCAACACCTCGTTTGACATTCTCGATAATCTCGAATTGTCGTTGAACCTTCGCTATGACCATGACAAGCGCGAGAACACAACGCTTACGCCTGCTGCGTTCCTTCCTTGCGCGCCTGGCCCTGATTGCGGCACGGGTGTTGTCAGGGAAAACACATGGGATGATTGGCAGCCGCAAGCGGTCCTGCGCTATACGCCCACAGACGATCTGACTCTGTTTGCCAGCTACAGCCGCGGTTTCCGCAGCGGCGGCTTCAACCAGACCGGCGTCGGCGGGTTGGCGGACGCCAGCGGTTTTTTCAATGTCGGGGATCTCTTCGATCAGGAAACCGCCAACACATATGAAGCGGGCTTCAAGTCGAGCTTTATGGACGGTCGCGTCAACCTCAATGCAAGCGGTTATTTCACCAAGGCCGAAGGCACATATTTCTTTGTCTTTATCGCGGCGAACTCAACGCAAAATCTCGGCAATATCGACGAGGTGGAGTATAAAGGCTTTGATGTCGAGTTGAACGCAAACCTGACTGACAATCTCTCGTTCAACGCCGGCTTCGGGTATACGGACAGTGAAATCACTGAGTTCCCGGACCCGGTCGCAATCGGGGGTGCCGCGCCATTGGTGTCTAAATACACCGTCAATGTCGGCGCTGAATACCGCGCGCCCATATGGGGCGATGTCGATGCGCTGGTGCGTGTCGATTACAATCGTCTTGGCGACACAACCTTTACTATCCCCTTCAGCGCCCCCGAACTTGCGCTTGACGCCTTCCCGGTTGAGCGGGACCCTGTGGATCTCGTGAATCTTCGCGCAGGCATCACCAACGATCAATGGTCGCTGATGTTCTGGTCGAGGAACCTGTTCGATGAAGAATATAATACGGAATATTCGCCGGGCGGGTTTTTGTTCAAGGCGCAACCCATGCGTTGGGGTGTTGATTTGACGGTCCGCTTTTAGCGCGATCGGATTACATTGAGACGGGCGCTTTAACCCGTCTCGTCAGGCATTAAGCCGGCGTGGTATGATGCGCCGGCTTAAACGCGCAAAAAGAAACCGCCATAATGGCGGTTTGATGAGGAGAGAAAGTTGACCAAAGTTCTGGTGCTTTATTATTCGAGTTACGGACATATAGAACAGATGGCCGGAGCTGTAGCAGAAGGCGCCGCCTCCGTTTCTGGTGTTTCCGTTGTCGTAAAGCGTACGCCTGAGCTGGTCTCTGAAAAGGTCGCCGCTGAATCCGGCATGAAAACTGATCAGGATGCGCCATTCGCCGATCCTGCGGAACTCGCAAATTACGATGCGATCATATTCGGAACGCCAACGCGCTTCGGCAATATGGCGGCGCAAATGCGAAACTTTCTGGATCAGACCGGGCCGTTATGGATGTCGCGCGCGCTGGTGGGAAAAGTCGGCAGTGTTTTTACGTCGACGGCGAGTCAGCATGGCGGTCAGGAAACGACGATAACGTCGTTTCACACGACACTTCTGCACCACGGCATGGTTATTGTCGGCCTTCCCTATACATGGGAAGGAGCCTCGATCATGAGCGAGTTGAGCGGCGGCACCCCCTATGGCGCGACCACCATAACCGGTGGTGACGGCGCGCGGATGCCAAGCGCCAATGAACTCGAAGGCGCGAGATTTCAGGGCCGGCATGTCGCGGAACTTGCCGCGCGGCTGACCGCTTAGCCATTAGGGCGTATTCAGGTAATCGCACGAGAGGAGACGAGAAGAATGGCGAAAGGATCCTTGCCGAGCCGGCTGCATCACACCGCTTTCACTACCCGGGACATGGAGGCGACACGCAAATTTTACGAGGATGTGCTGGGCATGCCGCTGATTGCGACCTGGTGCGAAAAAGACATTCTCTTCGGCGCTGAGCGCACTTACATCCATTGTTTTTTCGGTCTCGCCGACGGCAGCGCGCTGGCGTTTTTTCAGTTCGCCAATCCAGAAGATCAAGAGCTTTTTGGGCCCAAAATGCCGGCCTCTCCATTCCATCATATCGCGCTGAATGTGGATGCGAAGACGCAAAAGTCGATGGAAGAACGTATTGCGGCGGCTGGAATTAAAGAGCCTGACACTTATGTGCTGGAACATGGCTATTGTCGTTCGGTTTATGTCACTGATCCAAACGGGATGATTGTGGAATTTGTTCTGGACTTGCCTGAGGCGATATCGCGGGCGGAGGAATGGCGCGGCAAGGCGCATTCAGAATTGGAGCGATGGCTGGAAGGCGATTACACAAACAACAATGTATATCGCTGATTAGTCTTCCTTGCGGTTTCATCCAGTTTTGGGTGCGTGACTTTCATGACTGGCGCATCGACTGAAATTGTAAATATACCAGTGGTGGGCGGCGTCTTGGAGGCCGAGCTGCGGGGCGGTATTTCCTCAAACGCCAGCCCGCCCATCGTATTCCTGCATGGCTGGACGCTCGACCGGCGCATGTGGGCGCAGCAAATGAAAGCGCTTGCGGCGGAGCATCCGGTTATCGCCTTTGATCGGCGCGGTTTCGGCCAGTCTACAGCGCCCGCTGGCATCGATCTGGAACCTGATGATATCATTGCAGTTCAGGATTATTTTTCGCTTCAGGCCAGCGTGGTTGTCGGCATGTCCCAGGCGGGCCGGATTGCGCTTGAATTTGCGCTTCGGCGCCCCCAACGCACTATTGGTTTAATACTGGAAGGTGCAGGCCTCTCCGGTTTCAAGCCGGCGGCAAAACCGGATGAGCAAATACCGCTTGGCCACTATCGCTCGCTCTTGGAGGCGGGCCAGATCGACAAAATGCGGAAAGAGTGGCGTGAGCATCCGCTGATGCAGAGCCCTAATCCCGATGCGGTAAAGTGTATGGACGACATGCTGCGTTCTTACGATGGGCGTGACCTCCGTACACCACTGTCGTCGTCCTTCGGCGTTGATCCGGACGCGCTAGGTAAAATCCAATCGCCAGTTTTGGCGGTGACCGGCGATCAGGAAACGCCATGGCGCCGGCTGGTCGCGGATGCGATCGCCTACGGTGTTCCTGATGCGCGCCGGGCGACAGTAAAAAACGCGGGGCATGTCTGTAATTTATGCAACCCTGAAGGCTTTAACGCCATCATTGGCGCGTTCCTGGCTGAGTTGCACAAGTGATGTTAGTTTCTGTACAGATAATATGTATTGTGAAACGCAAGCGTGTCTTTGCGTATGTTTGACAGCAATCAAGTCCCGGCATACGATTTCGAGTGTCGAAATAAAATACAATTACGAACTTTTGTTGCGTTCTCAGTTCAACCAAAACCAATAGAGCTATTGTCGCCAGCGCCGATTAAATCGGCAAGTTTGTGGCAAGCATAAAAGGGAGACATCCAATGAAGAGAAAAGTCGCTATTGTGATCGGCGCTCTTATGATTTCAACGAGCGTATTCGCCAGTGAAGTCATGGAAAAGTGTGTTGCTGTTGTCGGGCCGCTTGGCTCGCCGGACCCTGAAGGTCAATGCACATGCTTTGTGGACGCGATGACCGATGAGCAGGCCGAAGAGTATCTTGCTGTCGCCGACTGGGAAAGCGATGCGTCTGATGAACTTAAGAATATCGGCGCCCAATGTTTTCCGGAGATTAACTAGAACGGCGTCATCTCTACCTTCTGACCGGGAGGTGCAGATCTTTTTCAGGTCTGAAGGTTGCGATGGCGGCTATGAAGTCGATATTGGCGCGGCGTGACGCCAGCCAATCTTTTGAAAAAACGCGAGAAATAGGCCGGATCCTGAAACCCTAATTCAAAAGCAATCTGCGCAGCGGGCGCTTCGGCATAGCGGAGCATTCGCTGCGCTTCTAATAAAACTCGGGCGTGTATAAGCGCTGCGGGCGATTTTCCAACATGTAAACGGCATATTCTTGTGAGCTGTGACTGGCTTATGGAAAGAGCATTTGCATAGTCGGCGACCGTCCAATGGTCGCAAAACTTGTTGTTGATCAAGTTGCGATAGGCGGTTGCAACCTGCGCACTGTTGGCCGGCTCTGCATCTGTCTCTTTCATCCGCGGAATTTCGCGCATGGTCAATATCAACAATGCCTGCGTTAAACTTTCCAGCATGGCGCGCCGACCCTCGTTCGAGCCGAGAAACTCATTATGGAGACGGTCGAACAACGTTTCGGCCTCCTGCTTCCGGTTCGCGTTTAAAACTATTTTGCTTACGGAAAATATACGGCCCAGAAACATATCCTTTACGGAGCGGAAATGGGGGGTGTTTAAAAACGGGCTGTCGATTGATAACACCCAGCCAATCGTTCCGTCCTGAAAATCAAAGCTGTGGATCACGCCTTCAGGGATGAAGACAAGATCGCCGCTTCTGAGCGGAGTAATACGGTCTTCCGTTTTTGCTTCTGCGCCCCCTTCGGAGATGTAGATAAGCTGCATTATCCCCGAATGGGCGTGCGGCAATATCTTCCAATCATGGAGCCGGGCGCGAGCGTCGATATCTTCAATATGAAGGTCCTCTATCCCGAACTCTCCGGGCTGCTCTCCGTAAAGCGCGTAGATTTCCGGCTGGTCAACCTGTGGTCTGTGACTATGGGAGGGGGGCGAGGTTCGCATGAGCGAAAAATACAATAATTGGCCAGAATAATCCATTCATAGCAGCAGATTGTGATTGTAAAATGCAATCAAAGACCTCCCATGGAGCGGGTCTCAGAAACCTGGAAGGGCCCGGAAATGAAAACCCAAGTCGCAATTATTGGATCGGGTCCTGCGGGCCTGATGCTGGGGCATTTGCTCAGGCAAGCTGGAATAGACGCTGTTATTATCGAGCGGCAAACGCAGGAGCATGTCCTGTCTCGCATTCGCGCGGGCGTCCTTGAAACGGTGACGACCGATATTCTTGACGAGCTTGATATTGCGGCGCGTATGCACGCGGAGGGACTGCCTCACGCCGGCTTCAACCTTGCCTATGATGAGCGGCTCGTCAGGATTGACATGCGTGCGCTCGTCGGCGCCGACGTCATGGTTTATGGACAGACCGAACTGACCAAGGATCTTATCGACGCCGCGCCAGCGAGAGGTCTTGAGATCATCTGGGAGGCGGCCGACGTTGCGCTTCATGATGTGACTGGCGACGCCCCGGCCGTAACCTATATCAAAGATGGTATGGAGAAGCGCGTCGAGGCGCGGTTTATCGCTGGGTGCGACGGGTTTCATGGTCCTTCGCGGCAGGCCATTCCGGAGTCGCAAGGCGCTAGTTACGAGAAAGTTTATCCGTTTGGCTGGCTCGGCATCTTGTCAGATGTCCCGCCCTGCAATCATGAACTCATCTACGCCAATCATGAGCATGGCTTTGCACTGGCGTCCATGCGGTCGCCGACTCGCAGCCGTTATTATATTCAGGTTCCGTTGACGGATAAAGTTGAAGACTGGCCGGATGAGCGACTTTGGGATGAGTTGTGTTTGCGCCTGCCGCCTGAGGCCGCATCCCATGTTACGCGAGGGCCGGCTTTGGAGAAATCTATTGCGCCGCTGCGATCGTTTGTTTTTGAACCTATGCGCTATGGATCGCTTTTCCTCGCGGGCGACGCGGCGCATATCGTCCCGCCGACCGGGGCCAAGGGGCTCAACCTCGCCGCCTCTGACGTGCGGTATCTTTCGCGCGCTATGATTGCTTGGTTCAAAAGCAACGATAGCGAGGCTATCGAGGCTTATTCGCAAAAAGCGCTTGCGCGCGTCTGGAAATCGGAACGTTTTTCCTGGCAGCTAACCATGCTGATGCATCGTTTCCCGACTGACAGCGCTTTTGACCGGCGTGTGCAGATTGCGGAGCTGGATTACATAGCGTCTTCCGAAGCGGCGCAAAAAACAGTGGCCGAGAATTATGTCGGCCTGCCCTTATAGCTTTGCAGCGCTGTGAAGCGCTGCAAAGACTGCGTGATAGGAAGAGGGGATGCTGCTCCCACTTGGTTTATCGAGTATGTTAGCCGTGATGTTCGTTGATCCATTCCACGGTTTTCGAAAGACCGCCAAACGGATAAAAATGAAGCCGAACGCGTCCATGCTTTTCATAGTCGAGCCCGTCTTTTAACGTGCCGACAAGTTTGTTTGGGCCAGCCGAGCCAATGAGATTGGTCAGGGAGACCCCATATTTCGCCATGACGGAGGCTGAAGCGCCGACGCCGCAGCGAGCGGCGAAGCCAAGAAGCCGTTTAATTCCAGCCGGGCCCGGCACGCCGATGCGCACCGGAGAGTCGATGCCGCGGGCGCGCATTTCTTCCAGCCACTCAAGGAATGGCTCGGCGGAAAATCCGAATTGTGTCACGATAATGGGAAGCATGTCGCGCTGACGGATTTCAGCAATCTTGTTTTCCATCCAGACCCACAGGTCCTCCTTCGAGACATTTGGGTGGCCTTCGGGGTGGCCTGCGATGCCGATCGCCTTGATGCCGTTTTGCTCAAGAACGCCGGTTTTGATCACCTGAAGCGAATCCTCAAACGGCCCTTCCGGCGTCGGCGGATCGCCGGCGATGACAAAGAGCCGTTTCACGCCAGACTCGGCGGTCACCTGTTTGATCATGTTCTCAAACACGTCAACCGAGGTCAGGCGCCGCGCCGACACATGGGGCATCGGCTCAAAACCAAGCTCGCGCACGGCCTTCACCGCTGCTATTCGCGCGCTCATTTCCTCGCCAGGCAGGAAGGTCACGGCAATTGGTGTTTGTGGCGCGATCATGGGTGCGGCCTCGCGCAGCGCAGGCACATCCTTTGCCGTGATCTCGAGCGAATAACCGTCAAGCAGATCGTCGGAAAGGGTTTCCCAATTGGGATGAATTTCAGCGTAGGACATTAGGCGCATTCCTTCGGTCGGCCCATTTTGCGGGTCTGGTTCCCCAATAGGAATACTCACCAGCGGCCACAGCGCTAGTGTGTTTGCGCACGAAATTGGTTCCGTTCATCCACAGAGGCTTCTGAGCGGGTATTTTTTATAACAAATGACCGCTGGGCGGCCTGCTTTCGCCGCCGGTTTTAAAACCAGAGCCGGACCCCTGCGACAAAAGAAACGATGGACGGGTCTTCGCCATTGGCGCGAGCGAAATCCGCCGTCTCGCCCAGATCGCGCGTCCAGTGTACGCCGATATAGGGCGCGAACTCCCGTTTGATCTCATAGCGCAGACGCGCGCCCAGTTCGATGGAGGAGAGCCCTTCACCACTTTCAAGCGGGGCGACGGTTTGGAATGAAATATCCGCCTCGGCGCTTGGCTGCAGGATGAGCCGTTGGGTGAGCATGAGCTCATATTCCGCCTCTAGCCGCGCGCTGACATCGCCCTTGTTGCTGACAAAGAGAGCGGCATCCACTTCGAACCAGTAAGGCGCCAGTCCTTGCACGCCGAGCGCCGCATAGGTTCTCGAAGGGTCAGGGCTGAAATCATGGCGCATGCCCGCCTGGAAATCGAAATAGCGGCTAATGGCGCGCGACCACAAAGCCTGAAATTCGGCTTCTTCGAACTTATCCTCCTCGAAGGAATATTCGGTTTCGGTTTTGAGCGCGAGCTTGTTGCGATCGCCGCCCCACCATGCCTGTCCTTCCAGCATCAGCGCCGGATCGCCTTCGCCGGTTTGCACTTCAAAACGGTCGGCGAGGACATAATAGGTTGTTCCCGCGCCATGTTCTTTCAGCACCGCCCTGCGAGCTTTGGCCATTTCCTGAGGGTCGTTATAGGCGTCAGCCTGGGACCATGGCGTTGCTGTTTCTTCCGCCATCGCGGTAGTCGCCACGAAACAGGAAAACAGAAGAACGGGAAGGGGCTTTTGCGTTCTCATGATCAATGCCCCTCATGCTTGTGGGCGTTGTGAGGCGCAGAGGGGTGTATGTCATGGCCTTCATGGTCCATATTTGACGACGGGCGGCCCTCGCTTTTTGGTAGGACAGAAACGACCTGCATCATGCCCGCATGCATGTGGAACAAAAGGTGACAGTGGAACGCCCAGTCGCCCACATGGTCAGCCGTGACATCGAACGAGAGCTTTTCTCCGGGCTTCACATTCACCGTATGTTTGCGCGGACGGTGATCGCTTTCTTCAGTGTTCAGTTCAAAGAACATTCCGTGCAGGTGAATAGGATGGGTCATCATTGTGTCGTTGACGAGGGTGAAGCGAACACGCTCGCCTTCATAAAGGGTAATGGGTTTTTCGATGGCGGAGAATTTGACGCCGTCAAAGCCCCACATGAAACGCTCCATATTGCCGGTGAGATGGATTTCGATCTCGCGTTCCGGCGCCCGAAGGTCGGGGTTTTGTACCGTGCTCTTCAGTTGCGTGTATCGCAATGCGCGATGGGGAACATTTTCAAGGCCGAGCCCCGGTTCGTTGAGGCGGTTTGTCGGCATTTCCGCCACCATATCCACACCGACGCCCATTTTGTGACTGTGCGCCTGCTTTGTCATGGCGTGATCGCCATGTTCCATGCCCGTCATATTCTGGGCCATGCTTCCATGGTCCATGGCCATATCTTTGTGGGTGAGGATCGGACGCTCGCGCAGAAGCGGCGCTGTGGCGCGCATGTCGGGCCGTGGCGAAAGCGTTGCAACCGCTTGCCCAAAACGATCAATGGCTTCGGCCACAATCGCGAAAGGGCGCGGGCGATTAGGTTCGATGATGACGTCATAGGTTTCTGCAACGCCAATCTGTATTTCATCAGTATCGACAGGCTGGACATGAAGCCCATCCGCCTGAACCACCGTCATCGGCAGGCCCGGGATACGGAAATTGAAGATCGTCATGGCCGCGGCGTTGATAATCCGCAGGCGGATGCGCTCGCCTGTTTCAAATAACGCTGTCCAGTTGTCGTCTGTCGAATGGCCGTTGATCAGATAGGTGTAGGCCGCGCCGGTGACGTCTGCGATGTCGGTCGCCGACATGCGCATATTTCCCCACATGGCGCGGTCTTCAATCGTTTTGCCGAGCCCTTTCTCGCTTGCGTCGCTAATGAAGTCGCCAAGCGTTCGCTCCTGCATATTGAAGACTTCATTGTTCTTCTTCAGTTTGGCGTAAACTTTATGCGGATGTTCAAACAGCCAGTCCGACAGGACGAGCACATATTCGCGGTCATAGGAAACCGGGTCGGCACCGGCGGGATCGATAATTATCGGTCCGTATAGACCGCTTTGTTCCTGAAGCCCCGAGTGAGAGTGATACCAGTAAGTTCCGTTTTGCGGGACGGCGAATTCGTAAGTGAAGGTCTCCCCCGGTTTGATGCCTGGAAAGGAAACGCCCGGCACTCCGTCCATATAGAATGGCACCAAAAGTCCGTGCCAGTGAATGGATGTGTCTTCATCGAGTGTGTTGTGAACGTGTAAGGTTACGCGCTCGCCTTCGCGGAAGCGGATCAGCGGCGCTGGAAGGCTTCCATTCACCGTAACAGCATGGCCGTTGCGTCCGCCGATCATAACATTGGCGTGCCCGACCGAGAGGTCGAACGCCGGTCCCGTCAGGGCCGGCGGTTGTTTTTGCATGCTCTGACCGCCATGGACGCTTTGCGCCCAGGCGGGCAGAAGGCTTGCTGCGCCCGCATAGGCGCCGCTGGCGGCGGCCCCGCGAAGGAGATGTCGTCTTGTGAACATGGCGCGGCGCTCAGTGATGGCCGTGATGGGCGCCGGCGTCAGGCGCCGCGCCTGCGCAGTCAGCATCCGCTTCGGCTGTGATCCGGGCCTGTTCTTCACTCATGGCTTTCATACAGGCCGTATGGGCGCCGGCGTCGATCTCGAGCGAACACATCATGGCGACGGACCATGCTCCGTCCTTGGCTGGCTTCAACATGAAGTGGACTTTTTCCTCTTCATAAAACGCAGCAAGATCGACAATCTTTTCAACCGAAAAGTCCATTGTCATTTCGTCCCAGTCGAGCGCCTCAATTGGCTTGTGGGTGAGATTAAGCTTGGCGTTCTTGACATCGAGTGCGTTGATGACGCCTTCGCCCATGGGCAGGGCGCATTTGTCGGTCATCTCCATCTTATGGCCTTGATGGTCCATTTTGTGTTCGCCCTGGGCAAGTGCTGCTGACGCCAGGAGGGATGCCGCCATGGTGAGCGGCAAAACAGAAAAGCGGTTCATGGAATATCTCCGTTGTTGAATGCAGCGGCAAAGAAAAGCGCAGCGCAAATGCGCAGCGCGCCTGCATTCAATTCTGGAGGCGGACTTTTAAAGTCACGGGAGTTGGCCGCCGCGGCGGCGCGCGGCTCAGGATAGGGAAACCTCTCGCCGTCGACAGAGACGGCGTCTCGATCCGCGGCTCCATAGCCAGGGTCGCGAGCGCGATAGGTTTGGCCGGCGCTGTCAGTGCTGAAGGCGTCAGCGTGTCCGCAGTCAATTGATGAACTGCATGAAAATCACAGAATTCGCCGTCGCCGCAATCAGAAGGGGGCGCCTTGTGGCGCTGCTCAGATGCTTCCGCTGAATGCGGCTGATGTTGAGCATGGGCGCCATGGGCGTCGCCATGCTCTCCGGCCTGGTGATGAGCTTCACTTTCCGATTGCTGGTAAGGCGCGCATGCGCAAGCCGCTTGCACCGTCCCGAAAAGGACGGCGCCGAGCAATAGAACTGCAATGCGCAAATGTTTCATCATAGGCCATCTAAGATGGGGATAACTTACCTCGCCGCCAAGGGGCGGTCAAACCACCCAGCGCAACAACGGTTAATCCTTTAGCGTCGTTTGTCGCCCTTGCCGCAGGAGGAATCGCCTCTTTTTGAATTCGGCATTGCCGCTGTTTGAATTTGCGCCTTCCAGGCAGTCTCACTAGGCTTGGTGGCGGACCGTTCCTTACTGCAGGAGGTGTGCATGTGTAAACTAATCAAGACGGTTTTTGTCGCCGGATTATCCCTTACGGCCGCCAGCGCCTTCGGTAAGGAACCAGCGACGGACGGAGCTGAAGCATCTTCTGTGCGTGCGCTCATTACGCAAGATTCCATGAATGTCTATCGGCGGTTCGTTCCAGAACAAACACAGGCGATGGTCGCCTTCTATCATGAAGTTTTGGGGTTAACGCCGTTACAACCGATCGATCTTGGCGGCGGGCAACAAATGATCCTTTTCGGCATTGGCGGTGGGCAGATCAAGCTTGCGGCTGGCTTGAAGGAGGGGCGAGACTATCATCTTGGCGGCGTCAACGACGCGACGGGGATTCGAACCTTCACGCTTTATTTTCCGGATGAGACGGCGCTTGTTGAACGCCTTGAGGCGCACGGCTACGCCGCGCCGGATTTTGCTGACAGAGGCGATGGCGCACGCGCCGCCTTGGTGGAGGACCCGGGTGGCTTTTCGCTGGAGCTTGTGATTGCGCCCGATGCTTCTGCCCAGACATATGAACAGGTGGAAGTCGGGATAAACGCTTCCGATCTTGATGAAAGCCGCGCCTTTTATCGCGATTTCGTGGGGCTTGATGAACTGCCGCCGGTTGAGGATGCGCTCCTTAACGTAACGAAATATCCTTATCGCCACGGGGCGACGACAATTAATGTGTGGTCGGCGGGGGAGGCGTTGCCAGCCGATACGGGCAGCGCAGGCATTCAGTATGTTGTAAGCGATGTTGATGCTGTCGATGCGAACGCCAAAACACGCGAAATCACCGTTGAAACGCCGCTCGGCAATCTGCCTGGCTTTGATCTGAGATTTGTTTGGCTCAATGACCCGGACGGCATTACCAATTATTTTGCGCAGGTCGGCGCAAGGGTCAATTCATCTGAGTAGGCTTCTAACGCCTTATTACTCAGCAACCTGAATAATATATTCGGCCAGCACCGCGATTTCGTCTTCAGTCAATTGCCCGTCAAAAGGCGGCATGGCGCCGCCCCCATTGGTTATCCGGCTGATGACGTAACCAAGCGTCAGGTTGGGGTTTCCATCGAGTGAGGGGCCGATGCTGGCTTCTGATCCAGCGTCAGCCAGCGTATGGCAACCGCTGCAGGACCAGGCCTCAAACAGATCACGGCCCAAATCCGGATCGCCGGCCTTTGCCTGCGTGACAACGAATCCCGCAGCGAGCGCGCTCAGAACGGTCAGTGCTGGCGCTGCAAAACGGGACTTCACAAAGACTGAAGTAGCGGTCACCGTTATATCCATTCTTTTCGCGCCAGGAAGGTGACTTTAGCCCAGATCGCGAATGCGGTGAAGCGCGGCGGGGCTGTTTTTACCGCCATCCTCAGTTGAGGCATGTTAGTCTTTTTGGCGAAATAAAACTTCGATGACGTCTCTAAGTATGAGGGTCACCGCTTCCTTATCGAGACTGGGATTCAGGATGTTGCGCATACCGATGCCTTGCATGAGCGCAACGAAAATTTCGAGACGAGATTCGAGATTGTCCTTTCTGACGCTGTCCTGCAGATAAGAGATGACCCGCCCTTTCAGCTCCGCATCCATATTGCGGATGGAAGAAGCCACTTCCGGGTTTCGTGTCGCCTCCGCGGCGATTTCGAGCATTAAGGTGGACCAGAAAGGGTCAGTTTTCGCAGCAACGCTATCTTTCAAATTGTCGATCATCATATCGACGACCTGATCCCCAGCCTCGCGGTAGCGTTCGACGGTGACTTTCTTCTCTTCGTAATGCGCGCGGATCATCTCGGCGATGATCTGCTCCTTGCTCTCGAAATAGTGATAGATGTGACCGGGGCTCATTTTCGCTTCTTTGGCGATCTGAGCCATGCGGGCGCCGTGAAATCCGCTGGCTACAAAGGCTCTTTCCGCCGCGCGCAGGACGCGCTCGCGGGGATCATCGCAAGTTTTCGGCAGGGCCTCGGACATTTTTAACTACCTTTATTTTAATTATGATGCGCCGCACAATTTGCTTGCCAACTTTATTCAAGCCGTGTAATTATTTCTTTAGAACAAACGTTCATTCTAATCAAGTCCTCAGCTTTTCTAAAGGCTGGGGACGCATTTACAGGGCTGAATTGCTCGGAAACGCTATCTTATGCCCCCGTTTTTGAAGATGAATCGGATCCTCGCGCTCTGCGCCGCCGTCGCCCTTGTGTCCTGCGGGGCAAAAGAAGATGCGCGGATGGCGCCGCCGCCGCCCGAAGTCGCCGTTCAAACCGTCAGGACGGAGCCGGCGACCTTGTCAGCCACTTTGCCTGGCCGTACCGCTGCCCATCGTGTTGCGGAAATTCGCCCTCAGGTGTCCGGCATTATTCTGGATCGTCAATTCGAAGAGGGCGCCGCTGTAACGGCTGGTCAGCCGCTCTACCTTATTGATCCGTCGCCATACCAGGCCGCTGTCGACAGCGCCGCCGCAACCTTGGACAAGGCCTCGGCCATGGCCGCCGCCGCGAAAAACCGTGAAGAGCGGTTCGCAAAGCTCGTCGAAATGAACGGAGTGAGCAAACAGGATTACGATGACGCATCAGCCTCCGCAAAACAGGCGAAGGCGGAAGTCGCGCTTGCTCGCGCGGCGCTGGCCAGTGCGAAAATCAATCTTGAACGCACGGATATCAAAGCGCCAATCGATGGGCGCATTGGCCGAACGCTCGTCACACGCGGCGCGCTCGTCAATGCAAACCAGCAAGAAGCGTTGGCGGTAATTCACGGGCTCGACCCGATTTATGTCGATGTTGCGCAATCGAGCGCTGAGCTGTTGCGGCTGAAGCGCAAACTTGCGAGCGGCGAACTTGAAACCGTTGAGGGCGATCAGCTCCTCGTAAACCTGACGCTGGAAGACGGCGGCGCCTATGGTCAGTCGGGCAAGCTTGCGCTGACGGAAGTCAATGTTGAACCGCAGACCGGCGCTGTCACCTTGAGGGCAGTGTTCCCCAATCCGGATGGGTTATTGCTGCCCGGCATGTTTGTTCGAGCCGAAATTATCGAGGGCAGGAACAGCAACGCTATTCTGGTTCCCCAGCAGGCGATCGCGCGCAACGCGCTCGGCGAAGCTATTGCTTATGTAGTGATGGATGATGACACCGTTGCTGAACGATCGGTGGAGGTGGCGCGTGCGAAAGGCGACAAATGGCTGATCGCCTCCGGCCTTGAACCTGGTGAACGTATTGTCGTTGAAGGGTTTCAGCGGTTCCGTCCCGGAGCAACAGTAACGCCGGTTGAAATCAACACAGGCTCGCCGCGCAGCGTCGCCGGCGCCGCCAATTCTTCCGGATTTCAATGAGGTAGGTTACCGCCGCTTGCCGAAGAGCTGGCGCACCCTGTTTTTCATTTACAAGAGATATCCCTGTGGCGAATTTTTTTATTTCAAGGCCGATCTTTGCTTGCGTAATCGCCATGATTGCGATGCTTGCAGGCGTCATCAGTCTTTTAAACCTTCCACTCGAGCAATACCCTGACATTGCGCCGCCGGCAGTGAGCCTCAGCGCCACCTATCAGGGCGCTTCGGCGAAAGCGGTGGAAGACGCGGTCACTCAGGTGATCGAGCAGCAAATGAAGGGCATCGACAACCTTCGCTATATTTCCGCCAGTTCCAGTTCGAATGGCACAATGTCGATGACGCTTACTTTTGAGTCGGGCACGGATCCGGATATAGCGCAGGTGCAGGTTCAAAATAAGCTGGCGCTGGCGACGCCGCTCCTCCCTCAGGAAGTGCAGCGACAAGGCGTCACCGTGAACAAGGCCCGTGCAGGCTTTTTGCTCGCTGTAGCGCTGGTGGACAATTCCGGCGTGATGGGTGAAGCCGATATCGCTGACTTCCTCGCATCCAACTGGCAAGATCCGATCAGCCGCGTTCCCGGCGTTGGTCAGGTGCAGCCCTTTGGATCGCAATACGCCATGCGTATCTGGATGGATCCCTTCCAACTCGCCAATTACGGCCTTTCCACACAGGATGTGGTCGATGCGATCCGCGCTCAAAATACGCAGGTTACCGGCGGCGAAATTGGCGGCGGTCCGCATATGCCGGGGCAGCAACTAAACGCGACGATCAATGTTCAGTCGCTCATGCAAACGCCCGAAGAATTCAGCAATATTGCGCTGCGCACATTGGAGGATGGATCACAAGTCAAGTTAAGCGACGTCGCCAGAGTCGAAATCGGCAGCGAACGATATAATCGCATCACCGAATACAAAGGAACGCCCGCTTCCGGCATGGCTGTGCAGCTTGCGCCCGGCGCCAACGCGCTACGCACTGCGGATGCCGTGAAAGCGCGCGTCGATGAATTATCGGCGTTCCTGCCGTCGAACATGTCTATTGTCTATCCCGTCGACGAAACTCCTTTTATTAAGGAATCGATCAAGGAAGTCGTGAAGACGCTTGTCGAAGCGGCGATCTTCGTCTCCGTCATCATGTTTTTGTTTCTGCAAAATCTGAGAGCGACGGCGATTGTCATGATTACCGTGCCCGTCGTTTTGCTTGGGACATTTGCTGTATTGCTTGCTTTCGGTTTTTCCATCAACACGCTGACCATGCTGGCGATGGTGCTGGCCATTGGTCTCCTCGTTGATGACGCCATTGTCGTCATCGAGAATGTCGATCGCATCATGGAAGAAGAGAAGCTCCCCCCTCGCGAGGCGACCAGAAAAGCAATGTCTGAAATAACCGGCGCCTTGATGGGAATTGGCGCGGTGCTTTCAGCCGTGTTCATCCCGATGGCGTTTTTTGGCGGCACTACCGGGGTTATCTACCGGCAATTTTCAATCACTATCGTCACGGCTATGGCGTTGTCGGTGTTGACGGCGGTTATTTTGACGCCGGCGCTTTGCGCTACAATTTTGAAACAGCGCGATCCGTCAAAGGATCCGAAGCCGGGTTCGCTGGCGTATCGGCTTTCGGCGCCGTTGCGCAGTTTCAATTCGGTCTTCGCCACGAGCGCCAGCCAGCACTTGCGCGGCGCCAAAGGCGTTATCAATCGTTCAACACGCTTCTTTCTGTTGTTTGTCGTAATGGTCGTTGCGACAGGATTTATGTTCACGCGGCTGCCGGGCTCCTTCCTGCCAAATGAAGATCAGGCGCGGATGATCCTGCAGGTGCAGCTTCCGGCAGGCGCCACCTATGACCGCACCCTTGCTGTTCTTGATCAGGTCCAGGCGCATTTGCGGAGCGAAGAAGAGGAGATGGACACCATCAGCGGCTACTTCACCATTGCAGGCTTCAATTTCGCCGCTAATGGGCAAAATGTAGGCATCGGGTTTGTGCCGTTGAAAGATTGGGAAGAGCGTAAGCGCAAGGATCAGAGTCAGGATGCCGTGGTTGCGCGTGCGCAAGCGGCTTTTTTCAAGATCCGCGATGCGCAGGTATTTGCTTTTGGTCCGCCATCTGTTCCGGGCCTTGGTCAATCGGGCGGGTTTGATTTATTCCTGCAGGACCGCGGCGGGGTCGGGCGAGAAACGCTTATCAATGCGCAAAATCAGCTTCTCGGCATGGCTGCCCAAGAGCCGAATTTGGTGGCGGTGCGCCCGAATGGCCTTAGCGAAGAATCGCAATTGCAGGTCGACATCGACCAGCGCCGGGCGCAGGCGATGGGGCTTGATCTCACCGCGATCAACACAACGCTGGCGACAGCTATGGGCGGCGTCTATGTGAATGACTTCATTGACAGGGGGCGCGTCAAGCGCGTGTATTTAGCGGCTGATGGGCCGTATCGCAGTTCGCCTGAGGATTTGAAACTCTGGCGCATCCCGAATGCGAGCGGCGAACTCGTTCCTTTCTCTTCTTTTGCGGATATTTCGTGGACAGGCGGCTCGCCCAAACTCGAACGCTATAACGGCGTCTCTTCGGTGGAGATTCTCGGTTCTGCGGCGCCTGGCGTTAGCTCGGGTGAAGCCATGGCGACTATTGAGCGGTTGGCGGAACAATTGCCATCAGGCATTGGAATCGAATGGACAGGCGTTTCAAAGGAAGAAATTGAGAGCGGCTCAAAAACGACGACGCTGTATGCTTTATCAATCCTGGTCGTGTTTTTGTGTCTTGCAGCGCTTTATGAAAGCTGGAGCATTCCGATTTCTGTTTTGCTAGTCGTTCCTCTGGGGGTGATGGGCGCTTCATTGGCTGCTATCTTCGGCGGGCTTCCGAACGATATCTTTTTCCAGGTGGGGCTGCTGACGACGATCGGGCTTTCGGCGAAAAACGCTATCCTGATTGTCGAGTTTGCAAGCCTTTTGGAAAAACAGGGCCGGTCCGCTTTTGAGGCCGCTATTGAATCGGCGCGGGTTCGCCTTCGCCCTATTCTCATGACTTCATTCGCGTTCGGTCTTGGCGTTACGCCGCTGGTGCTTTCGAGTGGCGCTGGCGCCGCCGGCCGTAACGCCATTGGCGCGTCGGTGCTGGGCGGTATGCTGGCGGCGGCGTTTCTGGGGCTCTTCTTTACACCGCTCTTTTACGTATTGGTGCGCCGTTTTTTCGGTACAGGAGAAGCGACAGAAAAGCAGGCTCTCAAGCCGCGGCATGAGGCCGTTTGAGCATGTCGTTTTTTCCATCAGAACTGAAAACCATTTCTATTGCAGCGATGGCGGTCCTCGGTTGCGGTTGCACCTCGCTCACCATGGCGCCTGAATACAACCGCCCCGAAGCGCCTGTTGCGGAAACATTTCCGGGTGTAGACGAGACCGCGGATGACGCCATGCGTCTTGCCGATTGGCGCAGCTTCATTGCTGACCCGGCGTTGACGGCGCTTGTTGAAACGGCGCTTGAAAATAACCGCGATCTGCGCATCGCGATGTTGAATGTAGAGCGCGCGCGAGCGCTTTACCGCGTCCAGCGTGCGGATAGTCTCCCTTCAATCAGTGCAGATGGGGGATATTTACGCCAGCGCATCGGTGAAAACGCATCGATTGGCGCTGCGGGCGCGGCAGGCGGGGCCGGCAGGACGGAACCGCTTACGATTGAACAATATTCCGCGGAGGTTAGTCTCAGCGCTTATGAACTGGATCTGTTTGGGCGGGTGAGAAGTCTCAACCGGCAGGCGCTTGAAACCTATTTTGCGACGGAAGAAGCGCGCCGTTCTGCTGAAATATCCCTCGTTGCCGAAGTTGCTGGAGCCTATCTGCAATTGCTCGCCGACCGGGAGCGTTTGAACATTGCGCGCGAGACGGTGGAAAGTCAGCAATCTTCTTATGATCTCACGCGCGAGCTTGTGGACAATGGCCTTGGCAACGATCTTGATGTGCAGCGTGCGGATACATCGGTGCAGCGCGCACGCGCTGACGCCGCAGGACTTGAAGCGCAGATCGCGCGCGATGAAAATGCGCTGCGGTTGCTTGTCGGACAGGCTGAACTGCCTGATCTAGACGCCTCGCTTGATAGCGTCACGCTGAACGCCGCCTTTGAGGATGTGTCCTCTGAGATCTTGCTTCAGCGCCCTGATGTGCTGGCGACAGAGCGGCGGCTGCGCGCTGCAAACGCCAATATTGGCGCCGCGCGGGCCGCATTTTTCCCGAGAATATTGCTGACGGCGAGCGCTGGAACAACAAGCTCGGAACTGGCCAATCTTTTTTCGGCTGGAACAGGTGTCTGGTCTTTTGCTCCTTCCGTATCGCTTCCGATTTTCGCCGGGGGACGCAATCGCGCACAACTCACTGGCGCAAAGATCGACCGCGATATCGCCGTCAACGAATATGAAAAAGCGGTCCAATCGGCCTTTCGCGATGTCGCCGATGCTTTAGCGACCCGACGCACGATTGGCGAGCGGCTGGAGGCGACCGAAAAACTTTCGACGGCGTCTGAGCGAACCTATACGCTTGCGGACGCACGTTTTCGAAATGGCGTCGATAGCTATCTGTCCGTTCTTGACGCTCAACGGGCGGACTACGCCGCGAAACAGGAGCTTGTGCTTGTAAGGCTGGAAGATGCTGTCAGCGCCATTAGTCTCTACCGTGCGCTGGGTGGTTTTCCCGAAACGCAATAGAGCTCAGGCGCGTGTTTACGCTGCGAACAGTTTACGGATGTCTTCCGGAACGGGCGCAGATTTGATGCCTCCGGGCGCCTCAACGTCGAAGACCGTCCAGACCCGTTTTTCCGTTCCTTCAACGCAAAGCGTATCGCCCTTTTTGATGCGGTGCCGGATGGTGAAGCTCGACTTGCCGAAGTCCGGCGCATCGCTTTCAACGATGACATCGTCGCCATAGGCCGCCGGAAACAGGAAACGCGCCTGAAGGTCCACAAGCGGATAGCCGGCGATCTTCATCTCTTTTCGCATGTCCCGCTTTTTCGGGAGGCCCGCGAACTCAAACATCTGAACCGTATTCTCGCTCAGCATATCAATAAAACGGGGCGCGAAGACGATGCCCGCCGGATCGCACCAGCCCCATTCGATGCGCAGTTCGCGTGTGAAGAACGCCGTCATTTTCCTTTGCCGTTACTTTGCGGGCGGCGGTTGTAAGGGGCCGCCCGCCGCCATGGCTCGGCCGTAGGGCTTCATGCCCGCCCAGAAAACGAAGACGGCTGGTGGGCCCATCAGCAAGGCCGTCAGGAAGAGGGAGTACCGAATGTTTTCTTCCGAGAAAATGACGTCCGTAAATGTCGAGACAATCAGCGGTCCCATCATCATGCCGACGACATTCATGATAAAGAGGAACATGAACGTCACCTGGCCGCGAAGATGGTTCGGCGTCACGCTTTGCAGCGCGGCGTTTTCGACGGGCGCCGCCATGCCGCCCCAAAGAGCTGCAAAGAAGCCAATGAAAGCGGCGAGCCAAGGGCTCGGCATTATAGGCTGCAGGATCGCCAGCGGAACGGCGACAGCCGTTGAAATAACCGTGATGCGGATATTGGCGTCATAGATGCCTTTCTTCCACCAGCGTTCTGCAAGCCAGCTGCCGACAAAAAGGCCAATCGGCATGGCGATCATAAGACTGACGCCGGCGACATATGCGTATTGTACGCCTGACCATCCATAAGTGCGTGCGTAAAACGGCGCGCCCCAGGTTTGCAGGCCGAACATCTGCACCGACCGCAGCGCCAGGCCGGCGAACAGCGGAATATAGACTTTCCAATGATGCCCGACGAAGGCGAAAACTTCGCCGATGGGGCGTGATTCTTTTTGAATGCCGCCGCGGCGTATGGGTTCTTTCACCGTCAGCATCAGGGCGGATACGATTAGGCCCGGCAAACCGACCATGATCAGGACAACTTGCCAGCCACGAAGGTGCAGTCCGAACGGAAGGTCATAGCCGCCGCTCGTTCCGACAAAACTGATGATGACGCCGCCGATGATCATCGAAAAGCCGACGCCTGCGACAAAACCGAGATTCATAACGGCAATCGCACGCGGCAGTTTTTCCGGCGGGAAGTAATCCGACAAAAGAGAATAGGCCGAAGGGCCGCTGGTGGTTTCACCAACGCCAATTCCGACGCGCGCCAGGAACAAGTGCCAGAAATTCGAAGCAAGCCCGGACATCATCGTCATCAGGCCGAAGATAGCGATGCCGGCCGCCATCATGTGTTTGCGGCTGAAGCGGTCGACCATCACCGCGACGGGCCAGCCGAAAATGGCGTAGAAAATCGTGAAAGCGGCGCCGACGATTAGGCTGATCTGTGTGTCCGAAAGGCCGAGATCGGCTTTGATGGGCTCGATCAGGAGATTGAGAATGCCGCGATCGAGGAAGTTCACCATTACCGCGAGAGCGAGAATCGCCACGCAATACCAAGCCTGTTTTGGGGGCGGATAGTCGGCCTGATCGGCGGCGGGCTTTGCTGACGCCTCTTCTGGCGCGCCGGCGCCGCTTGCGGAGATATCCATCCTGTTTCCCTTCCCGGGTGTTTTACAGTCCGCGCGTTTATCGCGCAGCATCTTGTTATGTGCGCCGGCGAGGCAACCAACGCGGCCGAAAGTCCACGCCCCCGCATGACTTTGGCATTGTGCGACTGGCTGCGCCGCCGACGGGAAAGTATAGTTGAACCATGGCGCTTTGCCAGTTCTTTACCGGCGCCGGGCGCTGCAAAGCGGCTCTCTTTCCATCAAAATCCGCATAGGAATGACACTGAACGCGAACAGGGTGCGGCGTGCGTGCAGCTCATTCGCTGAATGGGTGACTGCCATTCGCCGCCAATACGGCTTCTCATGAGGTCGCGTGTGTTTACGGCAAGCCGATATATTAGACGATAGAAAAGGAAGAAAGGGTCAGGAGGCAAATATGAAAATTGCAATTATGGGCGCCACTGGAAATGTTGGGCAGCGCCTGTGCGCTGAAGCGCTATCGCGCGGTCACGACGTGACGGCCATTGCGCGCAAACAAGGCGATCTTCCGTCGCATGAAAAACTGACATTCGTAAAAGGCGATGTTCTGGGCGAGACTGCGGGGAAATTACTCAACGGCCATGACGCCGTGATCTATTCCTTGCGTTTCAACGGCCTTGATTTTGACAAGGCGCTCGCTGCTTTCCGGGCTTCAGATGCGCCGCGACTACTCATTGTTGGCGGCGCGGCGTCGCTCAATGCGGCGCCAGGCGGTCCCGCGTTGATTGACACGCCCGGTTTTCCCGAAGAAATCAAGATTGAGGCGGAGCCTGCGCGTCAGGCGCTTAACAAATTGAAAGCGTCTGAGACATCCGACTGGACCTTTCTGTCCCCCTCCATCATCATCGGTCCTGGTGAACGCACCGGAAAATTCCGTTTGGGTAAGGACGAAGTGTTGAAGGACGCGGAAGGGAATAGCCGCATCAGCTATGAAGATTTTGCGGTTGCGATGATAGATGAGACCGAAACGCCGAAGCATCAGGGTGAGCGGTTCACTGTCGGCTACTAAAATCGAAGTTGAAACGCCGGCTTTTTTGTGGCCGGCGTTTCTGAAAAGATTTAGCGATAAAGCTGTTTGTTGATGGGAAGTTTATTTTCCCGGCAGTAGGTCTCGTAGTGGTTGATAAACCACCACACATCGAGGGTCTCGATGAACTTGCCAGTATCGTCATAAAATTCATTGGCGCCCTGCATCCAGCCGAAAAGCTTCACGCCTTGCGGGTGGTCTGTAACAAGCGTGTGCGCCTGTCCCGGGGTTTCGGAAATAAAATCGCCCGGTTTTGCAACCCAGTCATATTCAAGATACCGCACGCTGCCCTCTAGGCACATCATCAGCACCTGACCGCGATGTTTGTGCGTGCCAATGACGCCAGGCGATTTGATCCACAGGACATTGCCATACCAGTTCTGACGAACGTCAAAGGCGAGGTGCCGGATGGCGGCGTTATCGCCAAAGGGAACCCATGGGCTGTCTACTTCTTCATGACCGACAAAGCCGCCAGGGATGAGGTGTCGATCGAGAACTTTCTTATGGTTCTCGGGCACCTCAATGATTTTGTAATTTTCTGCGGTTTTCGAAAGGCCGCCGAGTTTGCTCATGATCCAGCTCCTTTCCGGTTAAATGTAAAGCTGCTTGTTGACGGGGATGCCATGTTCTTCGCAATAGCTTTCATAATGATCGAGGAACCACCACACATCGACGGTGTCGATCAGCGTTCCGTTCTCATCATAAAATTCATTGGCGCCCTGCATCCACCCGAACAGCTTCACACCGTTTGGATCGTCCGTAACAAGTGTGTGGGCTTCGCCGGGCATTTCATGAATGAACGCGCCAGGCTTTGCGACCCAGTCATATTCGAGATAGCGGAACGAGCCTTCGAGGCAGACCATCAACACTTGGCCGCGGTGTTTATGCGTCGATACAACGCCCGGGGCTTTCACCCAGAGAATATTGCCGACCCAGTTATTGCGCACGTCAAAAGCGAGATAGCGGATCGCCGCATTTTCTCCAAAAGGAACCCACGGACTTTCCTCAAGAGACGAGCCTACATAAGTGCCCTCAACCCCGCATCGCTTGATGAGTTCTCTGAAAGGTTCAGGGACGTCGACGATTTTATATTCGCCAGCCTCCGCGGCAGTCTTTGAAGTGTCGGCTACGCTGGACATGAGACGTCTCCTCTATTGCTTATTTCTTGTCGCCGCCAGGCACGCCATGAGCGACACGCTTTTCATACTCCGGGTCATCCTCGGGTTTGGCAAGGGACGCCATGACGCGGGCGTGAATGTCTTCGAGTGTTTGGCGGAACTCGGGATAGGGCAGGATATATAGATCGTTCTTTTCAACGCCTTTCAGCACATATTCGGCGAGGCGAGCCGGCTTCATCCCGACTTCAATAACCTTTTTGAGATGCGCCATCACATTGGGATCGGCGCCGTAATAGCCGGTCTTTTGAAGATGGGCTGGCCGGGTCAGAACCGCCTCGTGAATATTGGTGTCGACCGCGCCGGGGCATAGCATAGAGACTTTGATTTTAGTGTCCTTCAGATCCATGGACAGACATTCTGAATAGCCCCGGATCGCCATTTTCGCCGTGCAGTAAATGCCCGTGCCGGGCAGAGCGACAAAAGCAGACATGGAGGCTGTATTGGTGATGTGACAATCATCGCCGCGTTCAAGCATGCGCGGCAGAAAAGTCTGGACGCCATTGATGACGCCCCAGAGATTCACATCAAGCTGCCACTTCCAGTCATCAAGCGTCGCTTGCTGCAGCGGACCGAAGATCGATACGCCTGCGGTGTTAAAGAGAAGCTGAACCTGACCAAGCTTTGCTTCAACTTCATCGGCGGCGCGCCCATAGGCTTCCGGGTCCGTGATGTCGAGATGAATGGGCATCGCTTCAACGCCCTTTTCCGCGAGCGCGGCAACCGCGCTTTTCAAGTGGTCTTCACGAATGTCTGCGATAGCGATCTTGGCGCCGGCCTTGCCGAAAACTTCCGCCTGACCGAGGCCTACGCCCGATCCGCCGCCGGTGATGAAGGCGACCTTACCCTTAACATCAGTCAATTTCTGACTCCCTGTTGTTTTTCGTTTTGTTTATTCGGCGAGGCCGATCATTTTTCGAGCTTCTCCGGCGCTGGCGACATCGCGGCCGAGGCGCTCGACCAATTCCACGCCCCAATGAACGAGGTCTGCATTCGAGTCCGCTTTACGGCCGCGACGCAGGTAAATCGTGTCTTCGAAGCCGACGCGCATATTGCCGCCCAGCAGCACGGCCTGCGCGGCCATGGGGAAGGAGTGGCGACTGACGCCAAAGCCGGTCCAGACCGCGCCGCGCGGAATCTGGTTTTTCGAATACATCATCGCTTCGGTTGTTGCGGGAAGGCCATATTTCGTGCCGAGCACAAAGGAGAAAGGTGCGTTTTTCGGGATCGCGCCTTTCTCCATCAGGTCGTCAGCGAAAACAAAATCACCGGCTTCGAAACATTCGATTTCCGGCAGCACGCCAGCATCCTGAATCATGTGTCCCATGCGTGTGATCATCGGGTCGAGATTGATCGCAACGCCGCCCCAAAGCTGCATGGTGCAAATGTCGAGGGTGCACATGTCGGGTTTGAGATCGAGAATATGCTCAAGCCGTTTTTCGGCGGTGAACATCAATGTTCCCTTTTCGGCCGGCGCCGGCATCTTCGGGTCTTCATCGCTCTGCATCCAGGTGCAGCCCGGGCCGGTGGTGATGTTGAAAATCACTTCGTTGTTTTTTTCGCGTATGAGTGAGGCGACCTCCTGGTAGTGCTCAAGCTCTGTCGAGATGCCGCCGGTTTCCGGGTTTCGCACATGAATATGGAGGATCGATGCGCCCGCTTCCGCGGCGGCGAGGCCAGCCTCGGCGATCTCAAGGGGCTTTACGGGAAAATTCGGGTGGTCCGGCAGCGGCGACGAGCCCGTCAGCGCGCAGGTGATAATGACTTTTCCGCTCATGGTCTTTCCTTCGGTTTGGTCTTCAGTTTGGCGGCGACTTCGCCCTAGGTCGCAATATGAATCTCAATTCATATGGTCGAGGAGTACTATTATCGGTAATACGATAAATTATGCAGCAGAATCGCTCAGAATTAGCCCGCTTCCTGAGGAACGCCCGGAACCGCCTCAATCCGGCGGATTTCGGCATCACCGCCACGGGCCGGCGGCGCACGCCTGGGTTGCGGCGCGAGGAGGTGGCGACACTCGCTGGCATCAGTCTCACTTGGTACACATGGTTCGAACAGGGACGTGATATTCGACCTTCGGCTGAAGTGCTCGACAATCTGAGCGTTGTTTTGAGGCTGGATGAGAAGGAGCGGGCGTTTCTGTTCCATTTGGCGCAAGGCCGACCGCCGCCGCTAGCTCCTGATGTGCATGAGACCCTCAATCCGGGTGTTCGCCTGGCGCTTGATACGGTGGGCGTGCCGGCGATTGCGATCAATGAAAACTGGTCCGTTATCGGATGGAACAATCTTTATGCTCACATTCTGCGCGATTACGGCGCCCTGCCTGCAGATGACCGCAACATGTTGCGTGTCCTGCTATTGTCCGAGCGATATCAGGAAGACGAAGACGAATTCAAAAAGATGGTGAAACGGCTGACTGCGAAATTGCGCTGGGACTATAGCCGTTCAAAAGACCCAACCTATTTCGACAAGCTGATATCGGAAATGCGTGCGCAATGTCCGGCCTTCGATAAATATTGGCAGGGCACCGAAATTACAGACAGCTTTGAAGCCTCTCATTCAGTGAAATATGAAGGCATCGGGCGGATAGATTTTCACCATACGTCATACGCTATCGAGGGAGTTCTCGGTCAACGGATGGTGCTGTTTTCGCCAGAGAATGACATCAGCAGAACGCGGCTGGAACAGGTCAAGGACGAGCTGAGGAAAGAGTTCGGACATGTTTAGAAACGCAAGCGTTTTTCGCCATCATTCTGTTACATGCGCTGCGAGTGCGAAGCGCTCTGCAAGCACTGTAAATCAACATATTAGCACAGATAACAGGTTTCGCTTTTCATTGCTTATGGAAGCGCACGACGGAAAGTATTTTCGGACTTCATAGCCTATAGCACGGATCAAACTGACAGTAGTCAAAACTCAAGGGAGCAGTAATCGATGACGTCGAAAAATCTTGAAGAAGCCATGAAAAAGGCGGGCGGGCCGGTCACCATGCTTCGCAACTCGCAAGCCGGTCCGAATGTTTATCCCGGCGTGCCGCCGGAATACACGAACTGGCGCGATGAGCAGCGTGGCTGGCAGGAGACATGCGTTCTCTTCAACCAGTCTTACCACATGGCGGATCTCGAAGTGGAAGGGCCGGGCGCCTTTGAATTCCTGAATTATCTTGGCATCAACAGTTTCAAGAATTTCACTGTCAACAAGGCGAAGCAATTCGTTCCAGTGACACCCGACGGTTATGTGGTTGGCGACGTTATCCTGTTCTATCTCGCCGAAAATAAATTCAACCTCGTTGGCCGCATTCCGACCTTGAACTGGATCATGTTCCACGCAGAAACTGGCAAGTGGGACGTTAAAGTCGAACTCGACGAGCGCACCGCGATGCGCAAGGACCAGTCCCGCCGCAAGTCTTATCGGTTCCAGGTGCAGGGCCCGAACGCCATGGCGACCATGGAAAAAGCGCTCGGCAAGAAGCCGCCTGAACTGAAATTCTTCAACATGACGACGCTGAAGATCGCTGGCAAAGATGTCGGAGCGCTGCGTCACGGCATGGCTGGTCAGCCCGGCTTTGAACTTTATGGCCCCTGGGATGACGGCGAAGCGGTGCGTCAGGCGCTGATCGCGGCTGGTGAAGAGTTTGGCCTCAAACTCGTTGGCGGTCGCGCTTATTCTTCAAACACGCTCGAATCCGGCTGGGTGCCGTCGCCGTTGCCTGCGGTTTATTCCGGCGACAGCCTTAAAGACTATCGCGCCTGGTTGCCTGGCACGAGCTATGAGGCCAACGCCTCTATCGGCGGCAGCTTCGTCTCTGACAATATCGAAGATTATTACTTCACTCCTTGGGATCTTTCCTATGGCGGCTTCGTTAAATACGACCATGACTTCATCGGCCGCGAAGCGCTTGAGAAGAAACAAAATGACGATCACCGCATCAAAGTCACGTTGGCGCTCGACAGTGACGAAGTGCTTCAGTGCATCGGCTCGCAACTTCAAAAGGGTGAACGGGCGAAATTCATGGAGTTCCCGTCTGCTGTTTATTCCATGCACCCGTTCGACCGCGTCATGGTCGGCGACGATGTGGCTGGTGTCTCCACCTGGGTCGGTTATTCCTCGAACGAGCGCAAGATGCTGACCCTGGCGATCCTCGATCCGAAATATGCGACGCCGGGCACGGAAGTTCGCTTCGTCTGGGGCGAGGAAAATGGCGGGACGACAAAACCGACCGTGGAGCCGCATTCGCAAACGTCCATCAAGGCGATTGTCAGCCCGGTTCCCTATTCGGAAGTGGCGCGCACCAGCTACGCCGATGTGGATGGCTGGCGCGGCAAACTCTAGGCTGTCGCTACAGTATGAATAATGAAAACGCCGGCTTTCACGCCGGCGTTTTTCTTTTGTGGCTCGGCTTCGCAGATGCATATCGTCACAATTGCTTGCCGTGCAGCCGCGGCGCAGGTTAGCATCATGGTTTCTTCAGGCGCTTAGCGCACAGACTGACTGGATGCAGGATGGCCGCGCCTGAACACTCAACTAATTCGGTTTCAAAAGTCCTGAATGACGCCCCGATGGGCGCGATGCAGATCTTCATCATAACGCTACTGGTCATGCTGAATGCGCTGGATGGCTTCGACGTTCTCGCCATCACCTTTGCAGCGCCCGGGATTTCAGAAGACTGGGTCATCAGCCGCTCCGCGCTGGGGGTAGTTATCGCGGCGAATGTCATCGGCGCCGGCGCCTCCGTTTTTCTGGCGCCTATGGCGGACCGCATCGGCCGGCGTCCCACTATCCTTGTCAGCCTTGTCATCATGACGGTCGGGATGTTGCTCACAGCTTTTGTCAGTTCTCTGACGACATTGATGGCGTGCCGTCTTTTAACGGGTCTCGGCGTTGGATTGATGATCCCGTCTCTTACCGCGGTGGCGGCGGAGTTTTCAAACAATCGCCGCCGCGATCTTGCGGTGAGCGCGATGACTATCGGTTTCCCCTTGGGCGGGCTTATCGGTGGTTTCGTCGCCGCGGATATCGTAGAGGCCGCCGGCTGGCGCGCAATTTTTACGGCCGGCGGGCTTGCGACTGCCGCTTTCATTCCGCTTGTGTGGTTCGGCTTGCCGGAATCGCCGGAATATCTCGCGGCGCGAGGTGGGCCGGATGCGCTCACGAAGATCAACGCCATACTGAAACGGCTTGGCCATTCCCTCGTCGATGAGGCGCGCGCGACAGAGATGAAACGGGAAAGCGCCGATCCGCGGGAGCTTTTGGGGCCGGGCTTGCGGATGCTGACGGTGCTGCTGATCAGCGCTTACTTCCTACATATCATGGCGTTTTATTTTTTCAGCGGGTGGACGCCGAAAATTCTCACTGATGCTGGCTATACGCAATCGGCCGCTATTGCGACATCGGCCATCACCAGCATGGGCGGTGTGACCGGCGGCATCTTTGTAGGACTAGCGTCGGCTTATTTTGGCCTCAAGCGGCTGGCGGTTATCTCAATGGTCGGAACATCCGTCCTGATGGCAGTGTTTGCGATGAATACGGGCGATCTTTTCATTTTGCGCATTGTCGCTTTCGTCCTCGGCATTTTCACGATGGGCGGTATTGTCGGGCTATACGCGTTTCTTGCGCGCGCCTTTCCGGCGCGGTTGCGGGTGACCGGCTGTGCGCTGGCGGTCGCTATCGGGCGGGCGGGCGGTGTTGTCGGGCCTGTGCTCGGCGGCGTGCTTCTCGATGCAGGCATGAACGCCAGCACAGTGTTAACGGCGATCGGCGCGACGGCGACCCTGGGCGCCCTGTTCCTGTTACGCGTGCAATTGAAAGATGAAGGCTAGCGCCTTCTGCGCTCAAGAGTTTGCTGTCAAATCTGCAACATCAATCATGATGTCCGCAGTCTCAGGCAGCGTATCAAGGCAATGGCGCGTCAGGCGCTCATAATGCTGGATGAACCGAGCTATTGCTTCTTCAGTCATCACCTTCGTGGCGTCAGGCCGCGCGGCGCGTAGTTTTCGCTCTTGTCGCAGCCGGTTTTGCAGTACGCTTTCCATGCTATCGATGCGCAGCATGATGAGACGGTCAAGGCGTGAAAAGAGATCCTTGTAATCTGTCTTCAGGCGTTCATTCACGTAGCGCCGCCATATGCCGTCACGGTCTTCGTTCCGCTCCAAGGCGTTAATCGATTGGGTGAGCGCAGCCTCATCCTGTGCGGGCGCGCCGACGCACCAGCCTTCCAGCAAAATGACATCGGCCGGTCCCGGGATTTTACGGTTTTGCGCGAAGCGATCATCGCTCGCCTTGTCGAAAACGGGCGTGGAGACAGTTATTCCCGAGAGTAAGTCGTTTATGGCAGCCGATAACATCGCAACATCATGGGTTCCGGGAACGCCCCGCGTTGCAAGCAGCGGGTGAATCTTCTCTGCAAGCTTTAACCGTGCGCATTTTGGAAGATAAAAATCGTCCAGCGACAGAATGGCGGCGTTGAGATTGAGTTCTGGCAACAGGGCTTCAGCCAGGAAAGCGCAAAGCGTCGATTTTCCACTCCCTTGTGCGCCATTAACGCCAACAACAAGGGGCCCCTGTTTTTCCGCGCGCCAATCCGCGATCTTCCTGGCAAGCGGCCGCCAGTGTTGCTCCACAATATCTTTGTAAGAGGCCGGAAGGTCTTCCCGTGCGATGAGCGCGTCAATCGTATCGCCGGCGCCAGACATTATCAGGCGATACGATCGGGAAGCGGCGAGCCGGATGCAAATGCGTTTACATTCGCTGCAGCTCGGAGCCCCATCGCTTCGCGCGTTTCCACCGTGGCGCTGCCGAGATGGGGCAGGAGCACAACATTTTCGAGCCCGAGCAGAGATGCGGGTACAACTGGTTCGGCGGGATAGACATCAAGCCCAGCCGCGCTTAGCGCGCCTGATTTCAGCGCCGCCGCCAGCGCGTCATGATCGATCACGCCGCCACGCGCTGTGTTGACAAGGATGGCGCCAGGCTTCATCGCGGCGATTTCTTTCGCGCCGATCATATTGCTCGTTTCCGCGCCGCCGGGAACATGCAGAGATACAACATCGCTCCGGCGCAAAAGCTCTTCAAGAGTCGCCATGCGGTTGGCGCCAAGCCCCCTCTCAACATCCGGCGCCGCCGCGCTGCGCGAGTAATAAAGGATGTTCATGCCAAAGCCGTGATGAGCGCGATGCGCTGTCGCCTGGGCGATACGGCCAAACCCAACAAGACCCAGCGTCTTGCCGGAAAGGCTGCGCCCCATAAGATGAGTTGGACGCCAGCCGGACCACCGTCCGTCACGCAATTCCCGCTCGCCTTCACCGGTGCGTCTGGCCGCTGTCAGGATCAGCGCCATGGCGAGGTCGGCCGTCGCATCGGTCAGAACGCCCGGCGTATTCGTCACAGCGACATTTGCCGCTTTGCAAGCAGCGATATCAATATGATCAAAGCCCACCCCAAAATTGGCGAGCAGGCGCGTTAGACGCGGCGCTGCGCCAATTATATCGGCGTCTATTTTGTCTGAAACCGTTGGGCAAATGACATCATACTCGTCAAAGGCTTGCGCTAATCTGGCCGGCGACATCGGTGCGTCTTCAGCGTTCAGCGTCACCTCATAGCGTTCAGTGAGATAGTGTTCCGCCGCTTCAGGCCAACGGCGCGTCACGAGAACGCGCAACCGCTTCGCCGTCATGATTTTATCTCCATCATGCTTCAGCTTTAGCCGATAGGATGTCCTCACGCACGGTGCGGGAGGCGAGGTAGTAATGAACGCCGGACCAGATATTGAAAAGAGCTATGGTCACCAGCGCGTAGCGCAGGGCGTTTGCCTGGAATATGGGGACAAACACATCCGTAATCATACCGGCGATCAGGGGGCCGATTCCCAGTCCAATCATCGTCTGTACGAAAAGAAGCAGCGAGGCCGCGAGTGCGCGGTTGCTGGCTGGCACCAAAGCCTGCGCCATGGCGAATGACGGTCCAAAGAAAACCGATGCAAAAAACGCATTGATGGCGAAGCCAACCATGACGATATTCGTGTCGGGATGGAGATAGCAGAGTAACTGGAACGGCAAGCCGAGGATAACGGACGCGCCGGGCACAAGCATGTAAAACCGCTCGTCATTATATTTCTGCGAGAGCTGATCCGATAAAAATCCGCCGAAAAACGTGCCAAACGCGCCGACAAGAGCGATGGAGGCGAACCATGTGCCGACCTGGCTCGTGGTCATGGCATGGGTTTGCACCAGAAACACTGCATTGAAGTTGCCGGCGCCGTACCAGACGAGCGCATGCATGGCGGCGGCGAGGGCCATATGCAGAAAGGCTGGGCGCTTGGCTACAAGTTGAAGCGCAGAGAAGGGGTTGTATGTTTTTCCTGATGATGGCGCCGCGCGCTTGGGCTCTTTAACAGTAAAGGCGACAAGCAGCGCAACGATGAGCCCGGGGAGTCCCGCGACGATAAAAGTAGTGCGCCAGCCCCACCAGTCATTCCCGTGTCCCCCGAGGTAAAGTCCGATCATGCCCCCTAAGGGAACGCCAAGCGCATAAATAGAAAGCGCAGTGCCGCGTTTTTTCAGCGAGAAGTAATCTGAGATGAGCGAATGTGAGGGGGGCGACCCCCCGGCCTCGCCAATAGCGGTGCCGATGCGCGCGGCCAGCAGCATGGGAAAGCTGCGCGCCAGTCCGCAAAAAGCCGTCATGATGCTCCAGAACGCGATGGAGCCACTCAATATCCATTTACGGCTGGTGCGGTCGGCGAGGCTGGCGATGGGAATGCCGCAGGTTGCGTAAAACAGGGCGAAGGCGATCCCGCCAAGAAGGCCCAGTTGCGTATAGCTTAAGGAAAACTCTTCCTGGATGGCCGGCAGGAGGATATTCAGAATCGACCGGTCAAGCGCATTCACCACATAACCAAGAAAGAGCACGAACAGCACATAATTGCGGTAGGTCGGCTTGTAGGGTTCGACGGTCATAGTGTCCGCCATGAGTTCCTCCTTGAGCAAAGCTGGCTTCTTTTTGCGTTGTATTTTTTAAGGTGTTGGTTTGACGACCATTTTTCCCTCCAGCCACGCAAATCCTTTCTCAAAGAACGATTGATTGCAAGACCCTTCGGATTCTAATCTTTATGGGTAAGGACAAATAACAAGTCAGGGTGCGAAACGGACATATGGCTCAAACCAATCAGAAAAGCTGGCGAGATTTTGAACGCAGCTCCGGCTACCAGCACATCGAAGTCCTGCCGCTAAACGGCGCCGTCGCAGCGGAAGTGAAAGGCGCCGACCTTACAAAGCCGCTTCCTGATGAGGTCTGGCGTGAGATTGAAAGGGCGTTCGCGGAAAACCTCGTCATTTACTTTCGGGACCAGCAAGGCTTTTCGCGTGATGATCATCTTGCCTTTGCGCAACGCTTTGGGCCTCTGCAAAAGATACCGCATATTTTCAGCGTAGACGATTATCCGGATGTGCAGATTGTAGAGCGTCTGGCCGATGACAAACGGATGGTTGTCGGCGAAGGTTTTCATAATGATTCCACTTTTATGGCGACGCCGCCGACGACAGTCACCATGCATGCGATCGACGTGCCCGAGTTTGGCGGCGACACCGCTTTTGCCAATCTCTATCTTGCCTATGAAACGCTTTCTCCGGCGATGCAGGATTTTTGTGAAACGCTTATTGGCGTCAACAGTGCGACCGCTCTGTTCGGAAGCGGGGCAGGCCGGAAAAATGTAATGATGAAAGACATGAAAACTGAGGAAGGCGATAATGAGGTGGAGCACCCTATTGTCGGCGTGCATCCTCGCACTGGCCTTAAACACCTATTCTTCAACCTTGTTTATACCCGCCGCTTGAAAGGCTTTTCGGAAAAGGAAAGCCGGTTGATTTTGGACTTTTTGCATCATCATGTGACGTCCATGGCGTTTACAGGCCGTGTGCGCTGGGAGAATGGCACGGTGTTGATCTGGGATAACTGGGCGGCGCATCACAGCGCGATCGCCGATTATCCCGGCAAATACAGATATATGGAACGCGTAACGACGGGCGGCTTGAAACCTGCCGGCGGGCGTTAGAAAGAGAGAATGAACATGGACGTTAAAGTGGAAAAAGCGCATCCGTTATTCGCCGCCATTGTAACGGGCATCGACCTTTCGGCGCCGCCCACGGAAGAGACCGTGACATGCGTTGAAGATCTCATGGCTGAATATGGTGTTGTCTGTCTTCGCGGGTCCGGCGCCACCGATGATCAGCATATTGCATTCAGCCGCGCGTTTGGTCCGCTGGAATTACCGCCTGATCTGAAGATCAAGAGCGGGTTTAAACCCCGTCTTGCTTATGGGCTTTACGACGCTTCCAATCTTGACGCCGAAGGAAATATCGTCGTGAAGGATACGACGCGGCATAAATATGCAAAAGGCAATGAGCTGTTTCACACCGATAGCTCTTTCAACTCATTGCCTACAAAATGGTCGCTGTTGCTCGCGCATGTCGTGCCGCCCGAGGGCGGCGATACACAGTTTATCGATGCGCGCGCGGTCTATGACGCGTTGTCTGACGAGATGAAGCAGAAGCTGGATGGTCTGGTCGCCGAGCACAATCTCTGGCACTCGCGCGCGCGCGGCGGTTTTTCCACGGTGACAGAGGAAATGAAAAAAGCCATGCCCGCCGCACAGCATCCAATCGTGCGTGAATCCGCCAATGGCCGCAAGACGCTTGTTATTGGCGCTCACGCGGCCAGCATTGTCGGCATGGGCGCGGAAGAAGGTCTTGCATTGATCGACGAACTTAATGCATTCGCCGCGCAACCCCAATTCATCTACGCCCATAAGTGGGAGGATGGTGATCTTGTCATCTGGGACAATCGCTGCACGCTGCATCGCGCAACAGCATTTGAAGATCAGAAGTACAAGCGCGATATGCGGCGCACGACCATCAACGAATATGGTCCCGAGATCGCCTCCACATCACTCGCTTCTGTCCAATAAGTGCGCTGTGTGATTCACTCCATACAGCGCACAATGCATCCTTAAATTTTACCGAAAAGGCGTTTTAAATTATTCGCCAACTGTCTTTTGGTTGGTCTTTGCGGATCATTACTTATCGGCAAGGCGAGGCCGCATCACGCATGGGCGGACAATTGCAATTGTCCGCTTAAATCGATTTTAAGTGCGCACTGAATATACCGGAAATTGATACGGCATCTGAATAAAATGCCGTATAAAGTTTACGGGGCGCGCGCATGGGTTATCATTTAAAAACAGGCTTGACGGTCAGCGCCGCTTTGGCGGCCTTGTTGTCGCCAGGCGCACAAGCGCAATCGACAATCTCAGACCCGCAAGGCTCCGGACCGATTGTCGCCGCGCTCGACTGGCTGCAGGGAAGCCTTCTCGGCAATGTAGCGACCACAGCGGCGGTGATTGCGGTTGCGGCTGTTGGCTTCATGATGCTCACGGGACGTCTCAACTGGCGGTACGGCATTACCGTTGTCGTTGGTTGTTTCATTCTGTTCGGCGCGACGTCTATTGTCGCCGGCATCCGCGCGGCGGCGGGAGGGTGAGCCATGGAAACGCTCCAGACAGCGCCGGTGTTTCGCGCGCTGACCCAGCCGCAAATGTTCGCGGGCGTCACCTATAGTTTTTTTGTCATCAACCTTGTGGCGACCACGGAAATATTTCTGATCACCCGGTCGGGATGGTCGCTTCTCGCCGCGCTTGTCATCCATGCCGCCGGGTATCTCGCCTGCCTTTACGATCCGCGGATATTCGATTTGTGGATCACGAAAGTGAGCCGTTGTCCGCGTGTGCGCAACCACGCCTTCTGGCGCTGCAACAGTTACGCGCCTTGAGGCTGGTAGATGGGAAATCGCGTGCAACATAAAGCCGCCACGCGCCTTGCGCGCCGGGAGGAGAAGGCGGGGGCGCGATTGCCCTATCGGCGTCATCTCGACGGCTCGTCTTTATTGTTGCGCGACGGCGGGTTGATGCAGACATTGCATGTGACGGGGCTTGCTTTTGAGACTGCGGACACCGAAGAACTGAACCATCGCCAGGCCGTGCGCGATGTGATGCTTCGCACCATCAATAATCACCAGTTTACGCTGCATCATCACATTATTCGACGCCGCGTATCGCCGTCACTGGAAAGCGCCTTTCCCGATCCTGTCAGCGGCGGCATTGATCGGTTGTGGCAGGCGCGGCTTGGCGAGCGCAGGCTATTTGTCAACGAGCTTTTCCTGACGCTGGTTTACAGGCCGAAAGCGGGCAAGCGCGGGCTGTTGACGCGCCTCTCCGCCGGGCGCGCCACAGCCGGTGCGCAAGAGGCGCAGGCGCTTAAGGCGCTTAACGGCGCGCGCGAAAGCCTCATGGCTTCGCTTGGGCCATATGGTGCGCGTCTCCTGCAATGCCAGGAAGAAGAGGGCCGTCTTTATTCGGAGCCGCTCGCCTTTCTGTCGCTTCTTTATAATGGAGATTTGCAGCCGGTGCTGGCGCCATCGGAAGATTGCGGGAATTATATTCCCTACAAGCGCACATCATTCGGCGCTGATGCGCTGGAGCAGCGTGGCGCAGGACAGGAAAGCTCGTCGCTCGCTGCAATTATTTCCGTCAAGGATTACCCTTCGGTCACAACGCCCGGCGTGATCGACAATCTACTGCGCCTGCCTTTTGAACTTGTTGTCTCCGAAAGCTTTCACTTTGCGGATCGTCAGGCGGCGCAGGAGAGGATCGACCTCGCCTTGCGGCGACTGCGCGCCGCCGATGATGACACCGTGACGCTGAAACGAGGCCTTAAGGCCGCCAAGGACGATGCGGCGTCGGGCGCAGCCGGGTTTGGCGAACATCATATGACGGTGATGGCCCGCGCTGAAGATATGGAAGCGCTCGACAACGCCGCCGCGCAAACGCAGGCAGCGCTCGCCGATATTGGCGCCATCGCCGTGCGCGAAGATCTGAATCTGGAACCCTCTTTCTGGGCGCAGTTTCCAGGCAATGAAGACTATATCGCCCGGCGCGCCATGATCTCGACGGCGAATTTCGCGGGGCTCTGTTCCATGCATGGCTTTCCCATAGGCGCCGCCGAAGATAATTTCTGGGGCGCGCCGGTGACGATTTTTGAAACGACCGCCTCAACGCCATATTATTTCGATTTTCACGAAGGCGATCTTGGAAATTTCCTGATGATCGGTCCGTCCGGCTCGGGAAAGACGGTCTTTCTCAATTTTCTGCTGGCGCAAACGCGCAAACTCAATTCGCGCATCATTTTTTTTGACAAGGATCGCGGCGCCGAAATTTTTCTGCGCGCGATTGGCGGCCATTATGACATTTTGCGAGAAGGCGAGCCATCTGGTTTCAATCCGCTTGCCATCGCAGACACGCCGGCGAACCGAGCGTTCCTTCGCGCCTTTATCGCCCGCCTCGTCACAGCGCCGGGGCTGGAGCTGACCCCGGAGGAGCGCAGCCTGATCGCTGACGCCGTCGACAGCAATTTTGAGCAGGACCTGTCTTTCCGGCGCCTGCGTTATTTTGTGGAGCTGTTAAGCGGCGCAAGCCGTAGTGTTTCGGGCGGGCTCGCTGCGCGGATGGCGCGGTGGCATGGCGCCGGCGAATATGCCTGGCTGTTTGACAATCCCAGCGACCATCTGCGCATTGATTCGCCGGTCCTTGGGTTTGACATGACCGACATCCTCGATGCGCCAGACCTGCGCGGACCGGCGATGATGTATCTCTTTCACCGCATTGGCCAGCGCCTCGACGGAGCCAGAACGGCTATCGTCATCGATGAAGGCTGGAAAGCGCTGGATGATGAGGTCTTTTCTCGCCGTCTCAAGGATTGGCTGAAGACGATTCGCAAACGCAACGGCATAGTCGGCTTTGTAACGCAGTCAGCGCGCGATGCGCTGGACAGCCAGATTTCCGCAACCATTACCGAGCAGACAGCGTCGCAATTTTTCCTGCCTAATCCGCGCGCGCAGGAAAAGGAATATTGCGGCGGGTTCGGCCTGACTGCTCATGAGTTCGACATTGTGAAGTCCCTGCCGGAACAATCGCGCTGCGTGTTGATCAAAAAGGGCGGACATTCCGTTGTGGCGCGGCTGGACCTTTCTGATTTGCCCGGCGTACTCAAAATTCTTTCGGGCCGGGAGGAAAGCGTGCGCCTTGTGGATCGCTTGCGCCGTGACCATGGCGACGATCCCACCGCCTGGCTGCCGCCTTTCCTTGGGCGCGACGCAAAAGCGTTCGGCATGAAACCCCGGGCGTATCGGGAGGCGGCGGAATGACGAGTGACCTTTGCACAGCGCCTGCAGAAGGCATGATCGCGCCATTGTTGAACCAGGTGGATTGCCAGATCGCGTCCTATGTAGAGACGACCTATGCGACCCTGTTTGGGCCATTCGGTTTTCTGGAGCCGGTGCTCACCGGCGCGCTTACTTTATATATAGGCTTTTACGGCTTTCAGCTGATTATGGGCCGCGGTGGATTAAGTCTCTCCGGTCTTGCGCCAAAAATTCTTTTGATCGGACTGGTGCTCGCTTTTGCAACGCGCTGGGGGGCCTATCAGGCGCTATTCCTCAATCTCTTTTATGGCGGCGCCGATGAGATCGCTGCGATGATGCTAGGCGGCGGTCATGAGAGCGTCTTTATGCGCCTCGATGCGGTGCTAAAAGAACTGATCCGCCTCGCCAATGAATGGAACGTGACGTCGATCAATCAGCCTGACGCATTCGGCGCTATGGCGGCGGCGCCACAGGCGACGCCCGAGCCGGCGTTGCCGAAATCGGCGGGCGCAGTCAATCTCCTCTGGTTCAGCGCCATTACACTCGCGCTTTCAACCGCAGGCGTTTTAATCATCGCAAAAATCCTGCTCGGAGTTTTGCTGGCGGTGGGGCCGCTCCTGATATTGACGGCGCTTTTTCCGGGGACCCGCGGTCTGTTCGAAGGCTGGCTTAAAACCCTCGCGCTTTATGCCCTTGTGGCTGCTTTCGCGACAGCGCTGGCGGGTGGATTGATGCAGCTCGCGGAACCCATGGTGATCGAAATTTCGGATATGCGAGCCTCGGGGCTTGCAGATCCGCAGCCTGTGTTTGTTCTCGCGGTGACGGCGTTTATCTTTGCATTGCTCATGGCGCAGGTTCTGCGGATGTGCGGACGTCTCACTTCCGGTTGGCGGTTGCCCTCAGCGCAGACACAACAAACTTCAACTCAAGGTCAGTCAGAGCAGACGTCAATGGCGGCAAGGCCGTCCAATGACAATGCCCGTGTCGCCGACATGGTTGTTGCGGTGGAGCGAGGCGGCGCCAGCGCGTCGCGCACCCGCAATGTCATTGAAGCCGCGCCCGCTTCGACGCCGAATGCGTCCACTTTGGCTGGCCGTCGCACGCGCCAGCCCTATCGGGGCTTTGGCGGCTCCCAGATGAAGGGGAGGTTCGCATGAGACGGTTTGCGATCATCCTGACGATATTCTGTTGCGCACTGCCGAGCGTCACGCTGGCGGATTCGCGCATCAAGACGCGGAGCTATGCGGAGAATACGGTCTATGCGCTGACCGGTCATCTCGGGTTTCAGACGGTGATCGAATTCAATGACGATGAGACAATCGAAAATGTGGCGATCGGCGATTCTGTCGCCTGGCAAGTGACGCCCAATCGTCGTGGCGATGTCATTATCCTAAAGCCCATCGCGGAAGCGCCGCCCACCAATATGACGGTGGTGACGAATTTGCGTCATTATATTTTTGAATTGCGAGTCAAAAAGGTGTCGGACGCGAAACCGGGAGAGATGGTGTTCGTGCTGCGGTTCGCCTATCCAGGCGAACAAAAAGCGCAGGAGGCGTTGCAGGCGCAAGAGGCGAGTTTTGCCGTTGCGCCGCCCTCGCCGGAAGAGCGCGCCGTCAATCGCAACTATACCTATGAAGGCGATCGGGAAATTTTGCCTGCGCAAGTGTTTGACGATGGCCGCGCCACTTATTTCCGTTGGGCCGAAGGCATGCCGGCGCCCGCAATCTTTCTTGTGGATGAGGACGACAAGGAAAGCGTTATCAATCACGGTTTCGAAGACGGTTTTGTTGTCGTCGACCGTGTGGCGCGCGTCTTTTCCCTGAAGCATGGCGGCTATGAAACGCTCATTCACAATGACGGCTACACGCCGATTGATCCGGGGCCGCAGGCGCCGCAGGCGCGTGAGAAAAAACGCGGTTTCTTCGGCCGGGTGTTTGGCGGCGACAGTAGTGATGACCGGGAGTCGGGCTGATGTGGGCCAGGGGCGGGCGCGACCCGCGATCCGACATGTCTAAAAGCGCACTGGACGCCGCGAACGCCTATGCCATGCCGCGCGTTGCAGAGAGCAGCAGTGACCGACTGACCGGTTTTCTCGGCGCCACAGTCCTGTTGATGCTGGGGCTGTTTGTCTTCAATCAGTTGAGCAAGGGTCGTGAGACCGCATCCATCGACGCGTTGATGGCGGAAACGCGCGCGCAGTTAGATGTCGCGCAGTCGCAGGCAGAGCAGGCGCGGCGTGAAGCCATGCAGGCGCAAGCGCAGGCGAGACGTGCGGAACAGCGCGCCGCCGTCAATGCGAGAGCGCCGGTCCGCCAAGCGGTTGCAATGAACAATGACGGCGCTCCCGGTCAGGCCAATCTGCGTTCGCCTGCGCTGGTGGTCGATAACAGCCGGGCCGGGACAGGCGGCGGCGGCGAGGCAGGCGATCCCGCAGGCGCGGTCGCCAATGCGGTGAACGGCCTGACCGCCTCTGACGTCTTTGCCCAGCGCGTTGGCGCCGCAGGACCGGAAACTGTCCGCGCCACGATGATCGAAGACATGTCGCGTGTTGTGCCGCAGGGCACAATTGTTTCAGGCGTTCTTGAAACTGCGATTAATTCAGACTTGCCGGGTTTCGCCCGCGCCATCGTTTCGGAAAACATCCGCAGCCTCGACAACCGCTTTGTCCTGATTCCGCGCGGCAGCCGGTTGATCGGTCAATATCGTTCGGGTCTCGCAGTGGGAGAATCACGCGCATTTGTCATCTGGACGCGATTATTGACGCCCGATGGCGTTTCCATCGAGCTTGCTTCGCCTGCGACGGACACGCTTGGGCGGGCGGGGTTAGACGGCAAGGTCAACCGCCATTTCTTCCAGCGTTTCGGGTCAGCAATCTTGCTCTCAGTCATCGATGTCGGCGCCAACGCGCTTATCTATGACAACAATTCGAGCATTGTCATCGGTTCAACTTCCGAGGCGCAGGCGGTGGCCGCGCAGGCCTTGTCGCAGCAGATCAACATCCCGCCCACGATCACCGTGAAGCAGGGAACGGAAATCCGCATCTTTCTCGCTCGCGATCTTTATTTCCCAACCTTCGATGAGGCGGGAGGGTTGCGGCCATGAGCAATGTGGAGCCCATTCCGGCGCCGGCCGAGCGCGATGTTTATCTAAAATCCTTTCTGAAACCGTTTGAGCGCTGGCTCGACGATCCGACTGTCACCGAGATTATGGTCAACCGTCCGGGCGAAGTCTGGATTGAACGTCAGGACGCAATTGGCTTTGAGCGCTTTGAAGATCCGGGCGTCAATGAACTCTTATTGCAGCGCCTTGCCGTGCAGATCGCCCGCGTCAGTCATCAGGCGATCAATAGGGAACAGCCCCTGCTTGCGGCTTCTCTGCCCTCTGGCGAGCGCATCCAGATTGCGGGCCCGCCTGCCGCTGGCGAGCATTGGGCGCTCGCAATTCGCCGCCACGTAACGAGCGACCTGACGCTTTCCGATTTTGGCGGCGCACATAACTTCGCGCAAGTCGCTATCGGGCGCGCGCATGGCCTTACCGAAACGGACCGGCGTCTAAAATCGCTGCTCGATGAAGGGCGGATTGAAGAGTTTCTGCGAAGCGCGGTGCGGGCGCGAAAGACGATGCTTGTTTCCGGCGGCACATCCACGGGCAAGACGAGCCTGATGAATGCGCTGTTGTGCGAAATTGACCATCAGGAGCGCATTATCACCGTCGAAGACGCCGCCGAATTGCGGCTTTCCCAGCCAAATCGCCTGAGCCTTTCCGCAGTGAAGGGCGAAATGGGGGAAGCGCGCATCAATATGATTGATCTTCTGGAGGCCGCGCTTAGAATGCGGCCGGATAGGATCATCCTGGGCGAGATCAGAGGCGTAGAAGCGGCCGCCTGGTTGCGCGCTATCAATACAGGCCATCCAGGTTCGATCACCACGGTGCACGCCGACAGCCCGGAAGGCGCGCTTGAACAATTGTCGCTAATGACGATGCAGGCGGGACTGCCTTTGAGTCGCGATGAAACTATTCGCTACATTAATTCAATTGTGGATACAATTATCCATGTCTCCCGTGTCGATGGCGCGCGCGTAATTGAACGCATCGTTTTCAAGCCAGATCCGCAAGTATAAACACACAATTTTGTAATGCTGACGAAGACGGGAAAATCGTCAGTCAGCATGCGGAATTGTCATACAGATTTAGACAAATTGCATGTCGTAAATTGACGGCCTCTTTTCCGCCCGCTGTTTATCTCGATGCTTGATTAGGTAAAGCGTACTGGGCGAAAGGGCATACCATGCGGGGCGTTTTTTCTTGCGTGACAGGTGCTGTTGCGAAGGGATCGTTGGCGGCGGTCCTGGCGCTGCTCATGTCGGCGTGTTTTGGCAGCGGAAGCGGTGATAATGACGCCGAGGCGCCGTCGACGCCGGTGACGCCGCCCACTGCGGTAGGCGACGTGATGACGAGCGCGGAAGCGGCGCGCTTTCTCTCGCAAGCGACGTTCGGTCCCGGCGAGGACGACATTGACGAGCTTGTTGCTATGGGCGTTTCCGCCTGGTTTCAGGCGGAGTTTTCAAAACCGCAGGAATCGATCCTGCAGGATGTTCTGATCAGCGAGCGCTCGGGTGAGGAGACGGGGCCCGGCGCCTTGTCGGAAGCCTTCTGGTCGCGCGCGATCCTGAGCGATGATCAGTTGCGTCAGCGTATGGGTTTTGCCTTGTCGCAGATTTTTGTCGCGTCCTTTAGCGATTCCGGGCTGGCCGAACGTCCGGTCGCGATGGCGAATTACATGGACATCATGTCCGCCGGCGGGCTCGGAAATTATCGCCAAACGCTGGAGAATGTGACCTACAGCCCGGCCATGGCGATCTTTCTGACCTATCTGCAAAATCAGAAAGCAGATGAAGAGCGTGAAGTCGTCCCCGATGAAAACTACGCGCGCGAGGTGATGCAGCTTTTCACAATCGGTCTTCTGGAGCTTCAGCCAAATGGTGACTTGCGCCTCGATGGCGGAGGCGACCCGATTGAAACCTATGACAATGTGGATGTAACGGAGCTTGCAAAAGTTTTCACTGGCCTGTCCTGGGCTGAGTCAGACAACTTTTTTAGCCGTGGCGAAACCGTTGGCGCTGAATACCTGCCTTTGGTGATGTTTGACGAACAGCATTCTGCCGAGCCGAAGAGCTTTCTCGGGACGAATATACCGGCAAACACGCCCGGCGAGCAGAGCATCGCCATGGCGCTTGATGCGCTTTATAATCATGCAAATACGCCCGCGTTTATTTCGCGGCAACTGATTCAGCGTCTTGTCACCAGCAACCCAAGCAGCGCATATGTGGGCCGTGTCGCCAACGCTTTTCGCAGCGGATCTTTTGCGCTTCCGGACGGTTCGGTTGCGGGGAATGGCGTCCGGGGCGATATGCGCGCGGTGGCGGCCGCTATCCTGCTCGATCCGGAAGCGCGAGATACGACCCGCGTCAACGATCCCGCTTTTGGTAAAATAAGGGAGCCGGTCCTGCGGTTCACCCATTGGGCGCGCGCCTTTGGAGTAGAGGATACGCGCACCGAGGACGCAGAAGTCCTGCGCAATACGGCGCGGCCGTCGACGCTTAATCAGCAAGCCTACCGTTCGCCATCGGTCTTCAATTTCTATCGTCCCGGATTCGTGGCGCCGGGGACGGTGAGCGCGGATCAGGGACTTGTGGCGCCGGAACTTCAGATCACGACAGGGTCCAGCATCACCGGTTACGCCAACTTCATGGAGAGCTTCATCTTCCGCGACAGTGAGAGCGTAAATTATGTCGCTGATTACACCGAAGAACTGGCGCTCGCGAATGATCCGGCGGCATTGGTCGACCATCTCGATGCAATTCTCACCTATGGGTCGCTGCGCGGGGAATCGCGCAGCCGCATCATCGCCGCCATCGAAGCGGCGGGCGGCGCGGGCGAGGAACAGCGGCAGCGCCGCGTCGGCCTCGCCATTCTGATGATGATGAACTCACCCGACTACATCACCCAACGCTAAATCCAAGGGGCGTATCATGCAGTCTTCGAGAAGACAGTTTCTGAAAACTTCTGCCGCGCTGGGGTTAGGCGGCGCAGCGGGGTTCATGAGCGACCTTCATCGCTTCAACGCCTTCGCCGCGGACACTGGCGGTTATCGCGCCCTGGTCTGCGTCTTCCTGTTCGGAGGGATGGACTGTCATGACACGGTCATGCCTTACGATACAGGCAGCTATAATCAATATGCCAGCATCCGCCGTGAGCTTTTTAACCGCTATGATAATCTGGACGGTGGTTCGACGCGCGAGCGTGACCGGCTGTTGCCGTTGACGCTCGCCAATGCGTCAGACTTCGGCGGCCGGCAGTTTGCCTTGCCGCCGGAACTCGGGCCGCTGCACGATCTGGTGGACGGCGGCAATGCTGCCATCATTTCCAATGTGGGGCCGCTGGTGGCGCCGGTGACGCGCGCTGAATATGAAGCGCGGTCGGCGCCGCTGCCGCCGCGGCTCTTTTCCCATAACGACCAGCAATCCACATGGATGGCCTCACAGCCAGAGGGCGCCCGGTTCGGCTGGGGCGGCCGGCTCGCCGACATCATGCTGGGGGCGAGCGCCAATCCCGACGCAACTTTCACAGTGATCTCAACCTCGGGGAATACGGTCTTTCTTTCTGGAGAGCTTGCCGGCCAGTTCGAGGTGGGTACGGGCGGCCCGCAGGATATTCGCGCCATCAGCAATGACTCATATCTGGGCTCCAATGCGCTGCCTGATCTGTATGAGTCGCATCTGCGCGCGCGCAATGAATCGCTCGCCAATTATCTTCAGCAGGATTACGCAAACGCCGTTGGCCGGTCCATCGACGCCAACCGGATATTGAGCGAGTCTTTCGACTTGCCAGCGCCGTTCACAACGCTCTTTCCGGAAACCGGTCTGGCCCAGCAGCTTCAGGTTGTCGCGCGCATTATCGCCTTGAGAGAAGTGCTCGGCGTCAGGCGCCAGGTGTTCTTTGTCGCAACCGGCGGTTTCGACACCCATTCAAATCAGGCGAATAGCATTCCCAATCTCCACGCCGGCATTGCCGGCGCCATGCGCGCTTTTTATGACGCCACGGTGGAAATGGGCGTCGCTAATGACGTTTCTTCATTCACTGCATCTGATTTCGGACGCACGCTCACCGTCAATCGTGACGGCACCGACCATGGCTGGGGCGCGCATCATTTTGTCGTTGGCGGCGGGGTTCAGGGCAACCGCATGTATGGGCAGTTTCCCCCTTCCGTGCTTGGTCACAATCAGGATTCCGGGAATGGCCGGCTGATCCCGACGACATCGGTGGACCAGTTCGCGGCGACATTCGGACGCTGGTTTGGTCTCAATGACACCGAACTCAACGACGCATTGCCGGGATTGAGCGGGTTTAGCGACACCGATCTCGGGTTTTTCGGCGGCGGCGTGGTCTGACCTGCGGTTCGCAGATCTCACGCAAGAAGCCATTTCAAGGGGCGATCCATGGTCATGAAAAATGCGCTTATGCTGGGGGCGGCGTGTCTCAGCCTTTCCTTCAGCGCCATCGCGGCGGAAGTTGAAACCGTAACGCCGGTCCCGGGACTACTGCGCGACCGGCCGCTTGAGGAGCTGGCGCAATGGCGCCGCCCATCAGCGGCGACCGCTATTGACGCGAGCGACTATGCCGACAATTACGCCAACGATGCAGGCGACGCATTTTTCTTTGCACCGGGCGTATGGGTCAATGCGCTTGATCTCAACGAACCACGCATCGTTATCCGTGGCTTCGCCGTGGGCAACAGCCAGCACCGTTCCAATGTCGTCGTTTTGCGTGACGGGTCGCCCATCACCGATGTGCATGGCGACACCAATATGGTGGAGGTTGATCTCCTTTCGGTAGCAAATATTGATGTGTATCGCGGCGGAGGCGGCGATCTCATGTATGGCGGCGATAATCTTGGCGGCGTCATCAACTTCACCTCGCCGACGGGACTCACGGCGCCGGGCCGGAGTCTGCGATTGGACGGCGGGTCCTCCATCGAGCTGAGTCCAGGCGGCCAGGGACATGCATCAGTCGCCGCGGCGAATGGAAACCTCGATTATTACATGGGCGTGACAGGCCGTTATGAGACCGGCTATCGCGATCACAGCCAGCGCATTTACGGTCATTTCAACGCCAATCTTGGGGTGCAATTGGGGCCCCAGGCGACAACGCGGTTTTTCTTTGAAGCGCTGCGCAGCGATGTTGAGTTCCCGGGGATGCTGACGCCGGAAGATGCGGCAGATGACCCGGTTCAGGCGCTTGAGGACGTGACGCTCGGACCGCTTTTCCCGGGCGGTCCAATCGTCTATCTCGCCGACGGAGCGGATGTTGATGAGCATGGCCGGACCGTTCTTTCCGCACGGGTCGCCAATGCGACCGCGTTCCGGCTTTTGGGCGTCGACTTTGATGCCGGTCTTCACTATGCGCGCCGCGATATTGATAATGCGCAGATCGACTATCTTGGCGTCCTTGAGGAAAAGGGCTCGGAATGGGGGGCGCGCCTGTCGGCGGAGCGGGCTTTCGCCCTGTTCGGCGTAGAAACCATGATCCGTATCGGCGGTGACTACGCGACGGGCTCGAAATCCTCAAACCGGTTTGAAAATATTGAGGGCGCTCCGGGCGATCTGTTGTTTGAAACAGACCTGACATCGAAGCGCCTCGCCGGTTTCGTGGAGGCGGCGGCGAACCCGTTGCGCAAGCTGGCGGTCAGTGTCGGTGCGAAGTTTACGAGAACCAAACGGCTTTTGACGGCGGATGGCGCCGACGAGGTCAGCGATCAGCGCACTTTTACTGGAGTGACGGCGAAAGGCGGCGTCACCTATCACCTGACCAAGGCGCTTCAGGTCTTCGCAAGCGCCGTACGGTCTTATGAGCCGCCGAGCATGGGCGAGCTTACCTCCGATGATCCCGAAGATCTTAACGGCCTGGGGGAGCAGGATACGTTTTCCTATGAGGCGGGCTTGCGCGGCCGGGTCAATGACTGGATCGGCTGGGACATCGCCTATTTCAACACGGATATTGAAAATGAGATCATCAATATCGACGAGCCGGAACAAAACGGCTTTGGCGGGCTTTACGCCAATGTCGCCAAGACGACGCATCGCGGCGTCGAAGCGGGCGTCGATATTAGTCTCTTTCCGGGGCGTTTTGCGCAGAGCGGGCATGCGCTGACGCTGCGCAATGTCTATAATCTCAATGATTTCAGCTTTGTGGATTCAAGCTTTCTCGGCGTCGACGGCAACAAGCTTGCGGGCGTGCCGACCCATGTCTATCGCGGCGAGCTGCGGTATGAGGCGACGGATCGCTGGTTTGCGGCGGTGAATGTGCAGATGGCTGGAGGCGATTACTTCGCCGATCACGAAAATGAGGTTTCGGCGCCCACCTATACGGTGGTTGGGTTCAGCGCTGGATTGCGGATGAGCGACAATATGGAGCTTTATGCGTCGGGTGAAAATCTCACCGACGTGAACTTCGCCGCCGGCCTGACGCCTGTTCTGGAGCAAAGCATTCAGCAGGGCCGCATCTTTTCACCCGGCGCAGGCGCCTCGATTTATGCGGGGCTCCGCTACCGCTTCTAGAGCAGGACGAGGCGCTCGCCCATTCATTAAGGGCGCCGCCTTCACTCCATCGCAGGAGCCTTTCTAGGCGTTAACGGTTTCAGTACCGAAGCCCTGCCGGCTTGAGCAGAAATTTCCCATCTTGGTTTTTCCTCATCGTGACAAGTAAATTTGCGAAAAATGTTTTATTGCCGGGGTGTTAGAGGCGGAAAAACCCGGTCTGGCCGGTCGGACATCCGACATACCGAGAAATGACTTTCAACGTCTTGCGAAATTTTTTGCTCAAAAATTCGCTATCAGTTTTCTCGCTTGCGACCGGGCATGCAGCAATATTGAAACATCGCAAGTGACTTCTCTTGTGGTGCTTCCACCGGTTTGCGAACGTGACGTCCTCCTTAAAGGGGTAGTGCGAACTCAATTTCAAGCCTTATCAATGGCTTGATTCTGGTAGCGCCGTTTTGTTGCGTTGCGGTATTTGTTTTTGCATTTGCGTAATCGCTGTTGTAGCGGCGCTACAGCGCAAAAAATCTTGCGTAAAAGGTTTTTTCGGCGGCGACAAAAAACCGTCCATATGCGGATTAATCGCAAATTCTCCCACGGCTGCGACAATATTGAAGGCCTCATGAAAGCAAGTCATGATGCGCGCACAGTCCGGGGGGATTTGTTATGCGCTGTCTAAAGAGATGCGCTTGGGCGTTGTATGTAAGCGCCATCGCTGCGGGTTTTCTAAGCTCCGCCGCCGGCGCCAGTGAGAGTTCGGAGCCGCCAGTGCTCGTCATGTACGAAAAAGTCGGGATGTCCGGGAAACAGGTCACTTTCAAGGGGCCCGTGGCCGATATTGATGTGCGCTTCCCATTTCACAGCAGCTCCGTGAAGTCAGGACGCTGGGAGATTTGCACCCGAAATGATTTCAAGGGCGCATGTATGGACGTTGGCGCCGGTGATGAGATTGTCAGCCTGAAAAAAGAGTTCGGTTTTTTCGCCCGCATCCGCTCGCTACGCCCACTCGGGGAGGCTGCTCCTGAGGCGGTGGCTGCGCAAGCTCCACAACAACCCGAGATAATTAGCGCGCCTGCCGCAGTGGCGGAGGCTGTCGCCGGCGCGACAGTTCGCCCGGTCGCCAGCGCTGAAGCGGTGTTGCGCGGCCACAGCGCGCATTTTTTCAAGACCCCGATGTTCGATGGCGAAACCATAGAGGCGGGTGACAAGGACGCGGTTCGGGAATTCTGCCAGGAGGCCGGGTTCGATGAAGTCGAGTTTGCAGATTTTGTGGTCAGTGAGGGCCGCCGCGTGGTCGGCGACCTCCTGTGCGCAGAGCCCCTTGGCAACCCTTAGGTAAGGGTTTGTAAAGGATATAATAACAACAAAGACGTTAACCAACTAATCTCAACGAAGGGAAGGGAAATATGAAAGCGAAACTCCCAACAACTTTAAGCCGGCGGGCTTCCGTACTGCTCAGTGCGTCTGTCGGGGCGCTGGCGATGACTGCGCCAGCCTTTGCACAGGACGAAGATCGCGGAGGTCTTGACCAGATCACGGTTACGGCGACCCGCAGCGAAACCAATCTTCAGGATACGCCGCTCGCCATTACGGCGGTGACCGCGGCGGCTTTTGAAGCGCGCGCCATGGACAGCATCGAAGATGTCGGCCGGCTTGTGCCGAACGCCAGCTTCGAGCAAGCCCAGGTTGCTTATGGCCGCGCCGTGACGGCCTACATTCGAGGCATCGGTCAGTATGATTTCAACCTCGCCTTCGAACCGGGCGTCGCCTTTTATGTCGACGATCAGTATTATGCGTTGCTGGCCGGTTCGGTGTTCGACCTTCTCGACATTGAGCGCGTCGAAGTGCTGCGCGGTCCGCAAGGCACCACCTTTGGCCGGAACGCCATTGGCGGCGCTGTAAACATCATCGCCAAAGAGCCTGGGCCGGAACCGGAAGCCTATATTGACGCCACCTATGGCGCCTTTAACCGCACCGACATCCGGGCTGGTTTCAACTATCCCCTATCGGATAATCTCTTCCTGCGTGTTTCAGGCGTTTCGAAGAGCCGCAAGGGTTATCAGGACCTTCTCGATTTCCGTTGCGCCATGTTCCAGAACGGCACCCCGGCGCTTGCGGGCGACTTCCCGTCGCTTGATCCATCAGGCGGATTCGCCAATCCTTCTGCCGGACCGACTTCTGGTGATGACTGTGTTCTCGACACTTATGGCGGTCAGGATGTTCAGGCGCTTCGCGGCGCCCTGAAATATGAAGGCGCTGGTTGGGATATCACCTTTACGGCTGACTACACCAACGACCAGTCCGAGCCGGTGGCTGACAAGCAGGTTCAGATCAATCCGATTGCCTCGACGGAAGCTTTGTCGGATCTGGTCTATGAACCGCTTTGGGGTATCCGCTATGATGAGCGCTTCCTCACGGATAGCCTCTACACCACATACGCGACTTATGCGGACCCGATTCCAGCAGGCAGTGAGTATCCGGCTGGCTGCGCGACCGACCCGATGGTCGATTGCACCTACTATAATGGGAGCGGTAATCGCGGCGGCGCCCAGTTGCCTCGCGAGGCGGTGATCGAGAATTTCGGGTTTGCGGCAAAGGTAAATGTTGAACTTACAGAAAATCTGAGCTTCACGCTTAACGCCGGGTATCGCGATGTGTTCACCACGGGCATCAACGATACGGATGGTTCGCCGCTCGGCATTCAGACCGTGAAGTCGGAGATCGACCACGAACAGTGGACGGTAGAACCACGCTTTAACTACAACAGCGAGTTCATGGACCTAACCCTCGGCGGCTTCTTCTATTCGTCGACAGGTCAGACAACATCGAACGTGTCGATTCCGTTCATCAATCTTCAGCAAAACGCCGTCATTGATTTCGATTCAACCGCGAAGGCGGTCTTTGCTCAAGGTGTTTTCCGTCCCTTTGGTCCACGCCTTGGCGTAACCCTCGGCGCCCGTTACTCGGATGACGAGAAAATCGTCGACTTTAATAACGGTTCGACGATTGATACGCAGGTTGTTGTCGCCAGCGACAATATCGACTGGCGCGCCGGCCTTGATTTCCAGGTGACGGACGTGGTCACCGTATACGGGTCAGCGGCTTCCGGTTATCGTCCAGGCGCCTTTAACCCGCGTCCGTTCCAGGCGTCTCAGCTTGTTGCGGTCGATCCTGAAGAGGCGGTTTCTTACGAACTCGGCTTCAAGGGCGACCTTTTTGAGAATACGATGCGCGTCAACTTGGCCGGTTTCTACACCGACTATAAGCAGCGCATCACGCCGGCGGGCGGCGCCGAGTGTATCGATAGCGGCACCACCGGCGACTGTGTCGTCCCGGGCGGTCAAAGCTATATCATCACGGGCGCGACCACCTCGACCTGTGTCGATGTTGGCAATGAAGGCTCGGTCAGCGGCACAGTTGCGGCTGTTGGCGTGACCTGTATTCCAAAAACCAACTACATCAACACGCCAGGCAAAGTGAAAGGCATCGAGGCCGAGCTTGACTGGCGTCCGGTGGAAGGCTTGTTCATCAACGCATCAGGCGGCTGGACCCAGTTCAACGCGCCTGAGCTTGAGAATAACCCGGCCATTGTCAACGAAGACCCGATTTTCGTTCCGGAGTGGACGGCGTCTGCGGGCGTCGCCTATGAGATCCCGGCGCCGGCGCTTGGCGGCTCTATTACGCCACGCGTCGACTGGTTCTACCAGTCTTCGATTGCCTTCAACTCAACGACGGCTATCGCATTCATTCCATCCCAGTCTGTCTTTAATGGCCGGGTCACTTATGTGAATGACGATGGCGACTTCCAGGTCGCAGTCGGCGCCACGAACCTTTTTGATAAAGAGTACTATCACAATATCTTCGACCTGACCGCCTTCGGTCAGCCGGGGACGGAAGGCCAGCCTGCGGCTCCGCGTGAGTGGTACATCCAGGTCAAGAAGAGCTTCTAAGGCGACGCAATTTAATTGCGAAGATCACCGCCGTCCCTCCCGGGGCGGCGGTTTTCTTTTGGGCGGCGCTCAGAACAAGGCGATCCTGTCACAAGAAAAAGTAAGCGCTAAACAGCTTTTATTGGGCGGCCGTTTCCTTTTCCGCGAGGTCGCGCGCTAGCGTGTTTACATAAGCGCGTATAGCCTCTGCGTCGTCATTGTTGAGATAGTCGCGAAAGCTCGCCATGCCGTTGTCTTCAAGCGCGCCGTCAATGACGATCGACCGCCAGGCATCCGCGTTTTGCATATAAGGTGTGCGGTTAAGCTCGGGGTTGGTCGGGCCGTTATGACAAATCGTGCAATAGGTGAAATATTTGTCCCGCCCCGTTTCAAGCTGCGCTTGTGTAAAGGCTTCGCCGGTCGGGGCGGGGGCGGGGCGCGCAATAGGTTCATAAGCTGGCAGTGACGCCTGGCCATTCAGTTTGAAGGCCATGACGATCCCGTTTGGCGGTATGAATTTGTTGCGGTCGTCGGGCGTGGCCATGCCCATGGAGCCGCCATAGCCGCCAAGAACCGCTACATATTGTTCGCCATTGACGCGATAGGTCGCTGGGCCCGCCATGATGCCGCGATGGCTCTGAAACGACCATAACGCCTCGCCATTATCGGCGCTGCGCGCTTCGAACTCGCCATTGGGAAGCCCTTCGAAAACCAGATTGCCGCCGGTGCTCAGCGTGCCGCCGTTCCATGGCCAATCCCGTTCTATGGTCCAGCGCGGTTCTTGGTTTACGGGATCCCAGGCGACGAGATAGCCTTTCTGCATGGCCTGCATTTGGGCGCGGCGTTCTTCCCGCGTGCCTTTCAGCTCGTCCGAGGCCGGCGGATCAGTAAAAGAAACGCCAGTGTTCCATCGCCCGGGATGAATTTCATAGTCATCATTATGTTCATAGACGAGCGGCACCGTCATGGCGGGAATGTAAACCAGACCGGTTTTAGGATTATAGCTCATCGGGTGCCAGGCGTGACCGCCGATGCCGCCGGGCAGCACCATTTGCGGGCCATCAAGATAACGGGCGTTCGCCGTTTCAATGGGCCGCCCGGTTTCAAGATCAATGCGTTCCGCCCAGTTCTGGTAGACATAGGGCTCGGCTGAAATCAGCTTTCCGTCTTTGCGGTCGATGACATAGAAAAAGCCGTTCTTCGGCGCCTGCATCAATACTTTTCTTGTTACGCCATCGATCTCGATCTCGAGCTCGGCGAGGGTGATCTGTTGCGTATTGGTGTAGTCCCATGTCTCGCCCGGGTTCGCCTGATAATGCCATTTGTAGGCGCCGGTATCGGGGTTGAGCGCAAGGATCGACGAGAGGAAAAGATTGTCGCCCTTGCCGTCCGAACGATATTCGTGATTCCAGGGCGCGCCGTTGCCGACCCCCACAAGCAGTTGATCGAACTCCTCGTCGTAAACGACAGAGTCCCAGACCGTGCCGCCGCCGCCCAGCGTCCACCATTCCCCATGCCAGGTTGGCAGAGCGAGCTCGGCCAGGGCCTCGTCGGAAGCTGCCCCGTCCGGACCATCCGCCGGATTGCCGGGCACAGTGTAGAACCGCCAGACAAGCGCGCCGGTCTCCGCATCATAGGCAGAGACATAACCCCTGACGCCAAGCTCGGCGCCGGAATTGCCGATGATGATCTTTCCTTTGACGGCGCGCGGCGCCATCGTAATGGTGTAAGGCTTTTCCTGATCGACCGTGATCTTTTCCCAGACCTTCGCGCCGGTTGCGGCGTCAAGAGCGATCAGGCGGCCGTCAATCGTCCCCACATAGACTTTGCCGTTCCAGACCGCGACGCCGCGATTAACGACATCGCAGCAGGCATGCGCCGCCTTGGCGCCGATATTCTCCGGATCGAACCTCCACAGAACCTTCCCCGTCGCGGCATCCAGCGCCATTACTTTTGACCATGCGGTGGAGATATACATGACGCCGTCGACAATAATCGGCGTCGCTTCCTGACCGCGATTAGTGTCGAGCTCAATCGCCCACGCAAGCCCCAGTGCATCGATGTTGTCGTCATTGATCTGATCGAGCGGCGAATAACGCTGTTCCGCATAGCTGCGGCCATAGGAAAGCCAGTTGTCGAGATCGTCAGCCGCATTGGCGAGGCGATCCGCATCGACGGCGGCGAAGGGCGGCGGATCGGTTTTTGCGCGCCCGGCGACCGCGGTTTCTGTTGAGGCCGGCGCAGATTGTTCCGGGCTGCCTCCGCAAGCGGCCAAACTGGCGACGGACAAGATGAAGAAAATTGTTCTGGTGCGCCCCATGTCTGCCGCCTCTTCGAATTGAGAGGAAAGGCTACCCTGTTGCGCGCCGGGCTTTCAATCTGAACGCGCGCCGCCCTGCGTTCACCGAAAGGAACGAATTCGTTCTTGGTGCGACGGCTGGGAAGGCGTGAAATATGCTTGAATAAGTCCGGAACGCGGTTGCTTGCTGCATCGCAATACCGGCAGGCGATATGTTTTTAAGTGAACCGCGCTTTATGTCTTGGGTTGCACGTTGAAGGGATAGGAACTCTTTATGGCGCTTGACCGCCCTTTCGATCCGGAAACAAAGGTAGTCTCGCGATCGTCGCGCCCGGATATTATTGAACGCGGCTGCGATATCTGCGTCGTCGGGTCCGGCGCCTCAGGCATGTCAGCGGCGATAGAGGCTGCGCGCGCCGGGCGCGATGTGATCCTCATAGACGGGTTGCCGTCTCTCGGCGGGCAGGCCGTGAATTCCATCATCGGCATGTTCTGTGGTCTCTACTCCCCTGGAGACAATGGCCGCCAGCTTACTCATGGCGTCGCCGATGAATTGTTGGAGGAGCTTGGCGCCTCTGGAGATCTCACGGTTGTCGGCGGCGGAGTCATGAAAGTCGCCATGTATGATGAGGTGGCGCTGGGGCGCTGGGTTGAAAGAAAGATTCTCGAAGCAGGCGTCACGCCGCTAAGCGGCGCAATCATACGCAAGGTCAATCGCGACGGACGGCGCGTTACATCCATTGACGCTTCGACACGCCATGGCGATGTGCGCGTCAAGGCAGATGCTTTTATCGATGCAACCGGCGATGCGGCGATCACATGGGAGTCTGGATTCGATTGTCGCGTGCACAAGAACGGCCAGGTCTATGGCTCGCAAATGCTGGTTATCGAAAACTTCGACGACGATAAACGTCCCGGCTGGGAAGAAATGGCGGCGAGCATTCGCGACAAGGGCGGCGATTACGGCATGATGCGCCGCGACGGTTTTGCGTTGCGGTATCCGGGCCGCGACGTCGCCATTGTAAACATGACGCATATCGAAACGCCGCTTGATCCATTTGAAGCGGCGGAAAAACAGATTGACGGCAAGGATCAGGCTGACCGGACACTGGTGTTCTTGCGCAACGAGTTTCCCGAAGCCTTCAGCAAAGCGAAAATCCGCGCCTATGGGCTACCGGGTATTCGCCAGACGCGTTGGATTGTCGGCACGCACCACCTGACCATCGACGAAGTGCGCGCCGGGAAAAAATTCGATGACGCCATTGCGCGGTGTTCATGGCCGCTGGAACAACATCACAACCGCGAAGGTTATGTCTGGGAAGTGTTTGACGAAGACCACGTTCACACGGTGCCGCTGGGGTCGATCACCGTCGCCGGCGCGGATAATCTATGTGCGGTAGGTCGTTGCATCGATGCGGATTCCGCAGCGCTTTCTTCGGTGCGCGTCATGGGCCCGTGCATCGCCATGGGCGCTGCAGCGGCGCATGCGCTTGATCTCGCCGGTTCGGGCAGCGTGCATCAGATTGATATGAGCGCGCTTAAACAACGCATTCGTCATAATCTTGAAGACTAGACGATGCAGCCAGGGTCGCCTCAAATTTTTGACGTCTCGGCTTTCATGGATGGCCGCAAACTGACGTCTTTCAACATTCGTCTCATCATTCTGTCGTGGCTCATCACATTCTGCGACGGCCTCGACATGATGATGATCGCCTACACAGCGCCCTATATCGCGGAAGGGATGGCGCTCGACCGTACGGCGCTCGGCAATGTGTTCAGCGCGGGGCTCCTCGGCACCATGCTTGGCGCTTTCGGGTTCGCCTATCTCGGCGATTTGCTGGGGCGGCGTATTTCCATAGTCGCTGCCGCAATCGCCTTCGGCATCCTGACCTTTGCAACCGGTTTTGCACAAAACTACGAACAGCTTATCGCGCTTCGATTTCTTGACGGGCTTGCGTTAGGCGGCATGCTGCCGCTCGCCTGGGCGTTGAACATCGAATATGCGCCGAAACGCCTGCGCGCGACGGTCGTAACGCTGATTATGGTTGGTTATTCCGTCGGCACCACGATGGCGGGACCAATCACCAATTGGATAGCGCCGGGTTTTGGCTGGCAGGGCGTCTATTTCTTTGCCGGCGCGACGACTCTCGCTTGCGCGGCCGGGCTCTTTTTTAATCTTCCTGAATCCATTCGTTTTCTTGTCGCCAAAAAACGCGGCAATGAACAGATTGCATCTATCCTCAACAAGCTTGAGCCTTCCGCCAAGATAAGTGCTGCGTCAGAATTCGTGCTCACGGATGAGCCGGAGGTCAAGAAGTCCTTCCGTCTGACACAGCTCTTCGAAGGACGACTCGCTTTTATCACGCCGCTGATCTGGCTCGGTTTCGCCATGTCGACGCTCACCGTGTTTCTTCATGCGAGCTGGGGGCCGATCATTCTTGAAAATCTCGACGTGCCGCGAAAAACCGCCGCCTGGATCCAGTCCGCCGCGGCGCTTGCCGGCGCGGCTGCAGGCATGTCGCTGATGCGCTTCACGGATCGTTTGGGGCCGCGCGCGATTGCGGCGTTCCCGACCGCCAGCCTGCCGGTCCTTTTGGTCATGGGTGTTGCCCCCTTGCCGACGCCGCTGTTTCTTTTCCTTAACGTGCTGGTCGTGGCGCTGATTTCCGGCGGCCATTACGGCATATTGAGTATCACCAGCATCTATTACCCGACGGCGATCCGCGCCAATGGCGGCGGGTGGGCGTCTTCTGTGGCGAAGCTTGGCGGTGTCCTCGGTCCCATCCTCGGCGGGGTCTTTCTGTCGAGCGGCCTGCCAGTGATTCAGGTCTTCTTGTTCATGATGATCGGCCCCGTCATTCTGGCGTTTTGCGTCATCGGGATTGCCGCCATTGTGGGCGCTGCAGGCGAACAGGTAAAAGGAGGCGCGGATGCTCCGGCTAACGTCTGAAGAAGAGGAAATGGCGGGCGGCGCGCGCGGTAAAGCCGCCGAAAAAGCCATGGACCTCCTGATCCGCTACGCCAATGCGCTAGGCGCCGAGCGGTTTGTGGAGACAAATAACGTCGCCGGCGTGCCGGGGTCGGCGCATCAATGGCTGAAAGATCAATATAAAAATGATGGCGGCGATTACCGCGCCGTCTTCTGCAAATTCGATCTGGATGCGAACGAAGTCTTCGATATTCCGGTGATGACCGGCAATGCCTGCCATTTGCAAGGCGGCATGGACCCGGAACTCTGGCGCGAGCAGGGCTATTCGCCGGAAGCCTTCGCGAACGCCGAGAGCGATGAGAAAAACACTGCAGCCCTGAATATCCGAAATTTGAAAACCTGCACGCCCTATCTCGCCGGCAATGAGCCGAAATTCGGCGAGCATTGCGCGTGGATGGAAAGCTCGGCCGTTGTCTATTGCAATTCCGTTCTCGGCGCACGCACGAATACGGAAGGGCGCGAGTCGACAAGCGCCGCCATGATCACCCATCGCATTCCTGACTGGGGCTTTCACCGCGACGAGTTCCGCCTGGGCGATCACCTTGTCGAAGTTGATGTTCGGGTGAACGACATTTTCGAATGGGGAATGCTCGGTTATTATATTGGTGAAATTGTGCAGGAGGAAATTCCCGTCATTGACGGCGCGATTTCCAATGCTGGCCTGATTGAACTGAAACACTTCGGCGCCGCCGCGGCGTCTTCGGGCGGCGTGGAGATGTATCATCTGGTGGGTGTCACGCCGGAGGCGCCTGTCCGTGAAAAGGCGTTCGGCGGCAAGACGATCAAAAGCCGTATTCGCTACGGCGCTGACGAACGCAGAAAAACCTATGAAAATCTCAATATTCGCGGGAAGTCGACGGATGTTGATTACGTCATGCTGGGTTGCCCCCATGCCGCCATTGACCAGCTTGAGACGGCGGCGCGCCTTCTCGACGGAAAAAAACTGAATGACGGCACCGCGCTTTGGATCTTCACGTCACGCTATGTGAAGACGCAAGCTCAGGCCAAAGGGTATGTGGATGTCATCAAAAAGGCGGGCGGTCTTGTGATGACTGACACCTGTTCAGCGATCGCCCAGAGCATTCCGAAAGGGACGAAAGTCGCAGCGCTGGATAGCGCAAAGCAAACTCATTATCTGCCGGCCTTTATGGGCATTGAAGCCTGGTTCGGCACGACGGAAGATTGCATCAACGCCGCGCTCTCCGGCAAATGGCAAGGAGAGCTTTCATGAGCGCGTCGCGACTCGCTGAACCCATTATCATCCGGGGACGCGGCATTGTGCCGGGCGTTGCAGAGGCGGAAGCGCTCGTCACGCGCGAAACGATTTCCGGCTGGGGCGGCGTCAATCCCATGAAGGGTGAGATCATCGAAACCCGCCATGAACTTGTGGGACAGAGTTTTGCCGGGAAAGTTCTTCTGTTTCGGGGCGCCAAAGGCTCCTCCGGCTGGTCGGCGATTTTTCACTTCTCGCGGCTCGCGGGTGTGGCGCCTGCGGCGATGCTGTTTGTCGACATGACGGCGAAAGTTGCGCTCGGCGCCGTCGTCACTCATGCGCCAACGGTGACTGATTTTGATATTGATCCTTTTTCCGTCATCGAAACCGGCGACCGGGTGCGCGTCGATGGCGGCAACGGCATTGTGGAAGTGTGGAAGAGATAGACGCCGGAAAACGGTGCATCGAAAGCCAGGGAGGAAGGCATGACGGCGGATATACAAACGGCGGCGCCTCAAGAGGAATCCGATTTTTCATTTAGAAAGATGAAGATCGCCTTTGCGATTCTGGTCGGCACATTGTTCGGCTCCTCGATCCTTCCTTTCATGGCGATCATGCTTTTGACCCTGCCTATGACCGAAGAATTTGGGTGGTCGCGCACGCAATTTTCCGGCGGTCTCACGGCGATGATGCTTGTTGGCGGGTGTTCAGCGCCTTTCCTGGGCCGGATGGTGGACAAGATCGGCGCGCGCATGATGATCATTTGCGGCACGTTCATAGTCGGCTTGATAACCATGGCGATGTCCCAGCAGGACGGTTCGCTCTGGCAATTTTATTTCGGTTTTGCGGTGCTTGGTTTTGCAGGCACGACCGCGATTGGTTACGGGAAAATTATTGGCGCGCTATTTAACAAGCATCGCGGCAAGGCGCTGGCGATTTTCGGCGTTGAGTCGAGCATTGCGGGCATGTTCGCGCCAAAGCTCATCCAGTTTCTGATTGATGGCTATGGCTGGCGCGGCATGTTTGTTGGGCTTGGCATTATCATTCTATCTGTCATCCCAATTCTTCTCCTGTTGCTGAAAGAGCCGGAGGCGCCGAAAATTCCTGATGCGGCGCCGGGCGCGGAGGCAGGGGAAGCGCCGGGGCTGACGCCGATGCAAGCGATGAAAACGCGCGACTTCTGGTTCATTCTCCTCGCCAGCGTCATTGCGATGGCGCCGGCGATGGGCCTGCAGCCGCATCTCATACCCTTTATTCTGTCGCGCGGCATCAGCATCGATACAGCTGTCTGGATGGCGACGCTGTCGCAGTTCGCTATGGGTGTCGGGACGATTGCCGGCGGATTTCTGATGGACAAATTTGAAACCGCCAAGGTTGCGGCGCCTTTCAGCGCCATGACGGCGCTTGGCCTGTTGTTCTATTTGTTCCTGGGCGCAGGGACCATGGGTTTTTCGTTCCTACTGCTCGCAACGATCTTCATCGGATTTTCCGGCGGCGCCAAACGGCCCATGGGCACAGTGTTCCAGTTGCGTTTCTTCGGCTTGAAGTCTTTTGGGTCACTTATAGGCATTCAAACCCCGTTTCAAACATTCTGCATGGGCGTCTCGCCGCTGCTGGTGGGCATGTATTTCGATAAATACGGCAATTACGATCTGGTCTTTGTCATTCTGTCTGTCCTCATGGCGATTACCTTCCTGTTGTATTGGTTCCTTGGGAAATATCGCTTCACGCAGGATTTGACACCGGTCGAAAGGCAGACGCCTGTGGGAGCCATGACAGGCGCCAACGCCGCCATGAAACAGGGAGGCGCATAGTCGCTTATGACCGATGCTTCTGTTGCGCCTTCAAACACTTCAGTGGTCCATCCACCAAAGAGTCCGCCGGTAAGTCCCGTTCGCGCATGGTGGGCGATCTTCATCTTCACTGTCGCGTTGATGTTCAACTTCCTTGACCGGCAATTGCTGACCTTGCTGATCACGCCGATCAAGGCGGATCTCAAGCTTTCCGACACACAGATTTCGATTCTTGTCGGCTTCATGTTTGTTCTCTTCTATATCAGCGTCGGCATTCCCATTTCCCGGCTGGTGGACCGCGGTCCGCGCAAATGGATTATTGGCGCCGGGATTGCGTTCTGGTCGTTGATGACGGCGTGTTGCGGGCTTGCACAGAATTTCTGGCAACTTGCTATTGCGCGTATGGGTGTCGGCGTCGGTGAAAGCTGCAACGGACCCGCCACTTATTCCATGACGGCGGATATGTTTCCGCGAGAAAAACTCGCGCGGCCGATCTCCATCATCAATATCGGGATGGTCATGGGTTCTGGCATGGCGTTGCTGGTTGGCGGTTATCTGATTGTCTGGCTTACAGAGCTTGGTCCGCAGAGTTTTCCAATCGTCGGAACCTTGAAACCCTGGCAGATGACCTTCGTCATTGTTGGCCTGCCGGGGATGCTTTGGGCGTTGCTCATGGTGATGACCGTGCCTGAGCCGCCGCGCAAGGATGCGGGAACCGGCGCCGTCACGCCGTCATTTGCAAAAGTGCTCGGCTTTTTGAAGCTATGGAGCCCAGCCTATTTCGCGATGTTTGTCGCCGCTGGCGTTAAATCCATGTTGAGTTTCGGCAACGCTGTCTGGTCGCCGGCGTTTTTCGAGCGCAGTTTTGGTTACGCCCCGGGCGAGCCGGGGCCCATTCTCGGCGCTATCGCTCTGGTCGTGGCGCCGCTAGGACTGTTGATCGGAGGCCAGGCGGCCACATGGCTCGCTGCGAAAGGTCATGACGACGCCAATATGCGCATCGTGTTATGGGTGTCGCTGTTGCTTGTGCCGCTGGCGATACTCTACCCGCTTGCGCCGACGGCGTGGATGGCGTTCACGCTATATGGCGCGACGCTGTTTCTGGGTTCCCTAGGTGCAGGACCAGCGAACGCCGCCATTCAGGTGATCACGCCGGGGCGTATGCGCGGCACGGTGTCTGCGCTCTATATCGCTGTCTTTAATGTGATGGGCTACGGCGCCGGGCCGCTTATCGTCGCCTTGATGACGGATAATATTTTCAAAAATGAAGCAATGCTTGGAAGCTCCATGGCGGTCGCCGCTGCGACCCTCGGGCCGATTGGTCTTTTCCTGAGCTGGAAAGCCTTAAAGCCATATGCCCGCGCGGTTGTTGCGGCGCGCGAGCGCGATGACTAGAGCCGCCTCAAACGCGGACAGAGGTAAGTTGTAAGGAGGCAATATGCTGAATGACGTGAGTGGCAAAACCGCATTCATTACGGGCGGCGCCAGCGGCATGGGGCTTGGGATGGCGAAAGCATTCGCCAAGCATGGCATGAATGTTGTGATCGCTGATATTCGTCAGAGCGCGCTTGACGACGCCATGTCCGAATTCAGCGACACTAACTTTCCGGTGCACGCCATCAAGTTGGATGTCACAGACAGGGATGACTGGGTCAAAGCAGCGGACGAAGCGGAACAAGTCTACGGGAATATTCATCTGCTTGTGCTCAACGCCGGCGTCGGCGTCGCCGGAAAGCCGATGCAGAACGCCACCTATAAGGACTGGGACTTTAATCTCAGCGTCAATGTAGGCGGCGTTGTAAACGGCCTTGTGACTGTTTTGCCGCGCATGATCGCACACGGAGAAGCAGGCCATGTGGTGACAACGTCATCAACCGGCGGTTTTTCCGCTGTCGGCGGCGCAGGGCTTTATTGCACGGCGAAATACGCAGTCGCCGGGATGACGGAGTCGCTCGCGACAGATCTGGAAGGAACCAATATCGGTGCGTCTGTCTTTTTTCCAGGGCCGGTCAAGACAAGCCTAGGTCAGACGACGCAGGAGGTGCGGCCAGAGCATTTGCGTGATGATGCACCGCCAGTTGCGCAGGGTAAAACGCCGCCGCGTCAGATGCCGTCTTTCGATCCCAATGTGTTTATGGACCCTGAGGAAGTCGGCGAACGGGTTTTGCGCGGGGTAGAGCGCGGCGATCTTTTTATCATGTCCCATCCGGAGTTTCGCGACGGCATCGTCGCGCGCAACAATGCATTGCTTCGCGCTATTCCTCAGGATCCGCCAAATCCCCAACGCGCTGAAGTCGTGAAACTTTTCGGCACGCTGCTGTATAATCCGGTTTATGATACGCAGGGTGACGTTCCGGCGCTTGAGACATCTGACGATTAGTCCGTCATAACAGTCAGCACTTCGCCGACGGGAGCCCGGTCGGCGACAACCGCGTTCTGCGGCGCCTGCATGTCCGGGTAACCAATGGACAGTCCGCAATAGAGGGTCAGGTTTTCAGGCGCATTCAACACGTCCCGAACTGTTGTGTGGAAGACGTTCCAGCTGATTTGGGCGCAAGAGCCGAGACCGGCCTCCGTCAGCATGAGCATCACCGATTGCAGGTAGATGCCGAGATCGGCCCATTGCGACGGGCCCGCCTTGTCGTCGATGTAAAGAAACATTGCCGCCGGCGCACCGAAACACTGGTGATTGTTGTAGACATAGTTGAGACGCCCGGCCTGATCTTCACGCTCAATTCCCATGGCGGAATATTGCCGTTCTCCGCAATGAAACCGCCTGCTCTCATAAGGCTCTTCGAGTGGATCAGGATAGACTTTGTAAACATGCTCGTCGAATTGCGGCGGCACGGTAGAGCGCGCCTTTGTTGCATCTTTCAGTTTTTGCAACCTTGCGCCAGATAAAAGATAAACATGCCAGGGCTGAATGTTCGAATTCGACGCCGACAGCATGGCGGTTTTGAGGATGCTTTCCAGCAGCGCCTGATCCACAGGCGTTTTCAAAAAGGCACGATAGGAGCGGCGGTCTTTCAGTGTCTGGGCGATGGTCGACATGATTCAGGCCTGGCTTGCATAACGCGCCATGGCGCGGGCGTAGCTTTCGCCATAGGGTTTGACGCCGACCCAGGTGACGACACAGGCGGCAGGCGCCAGAAGGAAAGCAAGCAGGGCCATGGAATAACGCAGTTGGTCTTCTGCGCCGAAAAGATAGTCGGTGAAGAGGGCAATAATCAGCGGGCCGGCGGCGTAGCCAATAACGTTGAACACGAACTGATAAAGCGCGCGCACCTGTCCGCGCATTTCCGCCGGCGTCACCACCTGCAGCGCGGCGTTGCCCGGTGCGATGCCGATGGATGCGATAAACGTATTAATTCCATAAAGCACGATGGCGAGCCATGCGTTGTCCACGAGCGGATAGGCGATCGCGAACGGCATCAGGCCAATGGAGGCGTAGAGGACAAGCCGCATATAGGCGTCGTTCATGCCGGCCTTCGCCCAGCGTTCGGAGATATAACTGCCGAGCCACAACCCCAAGGGCGATGTGATGAGCGATGTGATCCCAACGACATAGGCGATTTGCGGCGCTGTCCAGCCATGGGTGCGGATGAATAGGGCGGGCAGCCACAAGACGGCCCCGTAACTCAAGAGCACTTTGACGGCGAGGGAAAGAAACATTGGCGCATAGGTGCGTCGTTCCTGGCTGAGATAGGCGAAGATTTCCTTGATCGGAAGCGCTTTCGCCTTTCCGTCGCTTTGTTTGAGCTGGCCTTTGCGTTTGGGTTCCAGAACCGTCGCCATCATGGCCGCGACAACGAAGCCGGGCAGTCCGACCAGGATAAACACCATCTGCCATGGTTTCAGATCGCCGACGAGCGGCAGGTTGATGACCCCGATAGCCGTGATGGCGGCGATAATCGCGCCGCCGGCGAGATTGGAAACGCCCGCGCCGGCAATGAAGCCGAGAGAGTTGATCGCGAATGCGCGCGGAAGTTTTTCCGGCGGGAAACTGTCGGTGATGATGGAATAGGTCGCCGGTGCGAAGGACGATTCGCCGGCGCCGACGCCGACCCGCGCCCAGAAAAGATGCCAGAAATTCTGAGCGAGCCCGCACAACATGGTGGCGAAGCTCCAGAAAACGATGCCGACTCCAATGATCACACGACGGCTTTTGACATCCGCAAGACGTGCGATGGGCAGACCAAGAAAGGCATAGAAAAAGACGAAGGCGAATCCTGTAAGAAGAGAGAACTTTGTGTCAGTCAGATGGAGGTCTGCTTTGATTGGCTCGACCAGCAGGGAAATGATGGAGCGGTCGAGCGTCGCCACCATGAGCGCGAGGGTCAACACCGTCAGCCCCCAATAGGCGCGCGTCGGAGAAGGCCAGTCGTCTTTTCTGGGCTCGACGGTATCTGTCATGTAGTCCGCTCCCTGATAATATTTTACGGCGCGTGAGTCTTGCACCTTTTCTTTTCAGTTTAGTCAGGCGGATAGGGCGAGGCCAGTCAATTCGGGGTCAGACGGCTTCAGTAACGGTCGGCCATAAACCCGCCAAATTTATTGCTCCAGCTGGGGTTGCCTTCCGGATAAGGCAGCATGGTTTCATTCCATGCCTCCCATTCCGATTGCATTTGTGCGAACCGCTCCGTCTCGATCGTCTTCTTGTTTGCGCGTTCCATCGGATCGTCGTCGATATTGAAGAGGTAGTCATGTCCGGCGATAGAAAGGTATTTCCACGGGCCTTCGCGAAGGGCCTTTTGATCATGAGCCTGATAGCGCCAGAAAAGCTTGCGGTCTTTTACACTGCCGCCAATCAGCGCTGGCAACAAACTCACACCGTCGAAATCGGATGGGTCGTAATCGACGCCAGCGGTCTCCAGCATGGTTGGCAGCCAGTCCATGCTCATCGCCGTCTGCGCGGTCACACTTGCTTTTTTGATACGTCCCGGCCAGCGCACAATCAGGGGCGTGCGAATTCCACCTTCCAGCAGCTCGCCCTTCATGCCGTTGAACGGCCATGTTTTTGAAAAGCGTTCGCCGCCATTGTCTGAGGTGAAGACCACGACAGTATTGTCGTCCAGGCCAGCTTTTTTAAGGGTTTTCAGAACGCCGCCGATGGCCAGATCGAGGCTTTCCACCATGCCGCGATAAATCGCCATGGAACCGCCTTCGAAATCGAGGCTGTTGCGCGCCAGTCGTGCGGCTTCAATATCTTCCGCTGTTTCCCATGGCCAATGCGGCGCCGTAAAATGCAGGCTCAACAGAAACGGCGCTTCGTTTGCGCTCATGCGCAGAATTTCTTCGCTTGCCCGTTGGCCGAGCAGCTCGGTCAGATACCCGTTTTCTTCAATGGGTGTTTCTCCGTCCCAGAGGTCCGGCGTTTCCTCCTCGCCCATAATGAAGCTGTGGCGGAAATAATCGACGCCGCCGGAACGGATGCCCCAAAAAGATTGATAGCCATGTTGAAGCGGACCGGCGCCCGGGACGGTTCCGAGGTGCCACTTTCCGACGAGTGAGGTTTGATAATTGGCTGCCGCAAGCAGCTCTGGCATAGTGCTGGTTTCATCTGGCAACCGTTTGTCGCTATGAATTCCCAGAGGTTCTTCAGCGCCGAGAGGCAACCGATATTGATATCTCCCCGTAATCAAACCAAGCCGGGTAGGGGAGCACACAGATGAATTTGCGTAAGCGTCGGTGAATCGCATCCCTTGTTGTGCGAGCTTGTCGATATTAGGTGTTGGTATATCGTCGCGACCGTAACAACCCACATCGGCCCATCCAAGATCGTCGGCCATGATGAACAGAAAATTGGGCGGGCCTTTCGGTTTTGCGAAGGCCTGGCCGCCCGGTAGGGCGGTGGCAGCTGCGGCCGCCATAAAACTACGCCGATGGAGAAGCCCCGGGTTTTTCATAAATTTCCTTTTCTCGTCAGCGCCGCTGCGAGATTATCAAAAATCACTCTTGGTCAAAGAGAAGAAAGAGAAACGCCATACGTCGCTCGGCGTAGCGCGCGCATGATCTGCCGGCATGCGCTAAATGATTGAAAAAAATCAGTACACAGAGAGAGTGCTGGAGGAGCCGCCTTGCCGCGGACGCTCTTATAAGCGGGGGTGAACGTCTTAGTTGAGAATGATTCGCAAAATTGGCGTATGGCGGAAGACGCCGCCGGGTCATCCTAACCGAATTGTCACCGGCTCTCTTTGTGAATTTGTCGTGTGGATGACACTCTTTGCAGCGCAACGCGCATATCTTGCGATCCGGTTTTCGGGTTTTTGTGCTTCTCACTCCCCCGAGAGTGCTATTTCCCGGCGCCATCTCTCCCTGCCGGGGCGGATTCGGTCACTGACCAGCCGCTCCGGCAACATTTCCCCAATGGTTTTCCACAGATACCTTCGCACCCGCAGCGTGGCGGTTGATTTGGCGCGCCTCGCCGGGCCAAATCAGGCCAAGATGCTGCTCCGCATTGTCACGCCCGATTCATCTGAAAGGCCTTGTCTATGAAAACCCTCGCCGCCTGTCTTTTTTCTGGCGCAGCCTCAATCCTCGCCGTCGCCCCCATCGCCGCTCAGGCGGAGCCTTCAGCGCGCGCTGTGGAGATCGCCCATAAATATGTGATCATTGACGGCCATGTGGACGCCCCGTCGACCATCGCTGAGGCGGGGGCGGATATAGCCGCCGGCGAAAAGACGGTCGACTTCGATTACGCTAGAGCGAAAGCAGGCGGGCTCGATGCCCCCTTCATGTCGATTTATGTCGCGGCGGATTATGAAGAAAAAGGCGGCGCCCGGGCGCGCGCAGACATTCTTATCGGCCTCATGGAAGGCGTCGCCGCCCAATATCCGGACAAATATGAAATTGCGTACAGCCCGAAAGATGTGCGGCGCATTTTTGCGGAAGGTAAAATCGCCATGCCGCTCGGCATGGAGAACGGGTCCCCGATCGAAGGCGATCTTTCAAATCTGAAACATTTTTATGATCGCGGCGTTCGTTACATCACGCTCGCCCATTCCAAGGCCAATCATATTTCTGACTCATCCTATGATGAGAACAAGAAGTGGGATGGGCTTTCTCCCTTTGGCTTCGAGCTGGTGCGCGCCATGAATGATTTTGGGATTATGGTCGATGTCAGCCATCTCTCCGACGCTGCGATTGAAGATGCGCTTGCGACCACGCGCGCGCCGGTCATCGCTTCGCATTCGTCGCTGCGGCATTTCACGCCGGACTGGGAGCGCAATCTGTCGGATGATCTTGTTAAAAAGATCGCCGAAAATGGCGGCGTCGTGATGATTAATTACGGCTCGTCTTTCTTGAACGAGGCCGCGAACACCTATTCCGCTCCGCGCGACGCCGCGAAGAAGGTTGAAGAAGAAAAACTGGGCCGGGCCATGTCCGGTGAAGAGGCGCAGGCGTTTAACGCCGCCTGGCTTGATGCGCATCCCTATCCCTTCGCAACACTGGATGATGTTGTGAACCACATCGACAGGGCCGTTGAAATCGCGGGGATCGATCATGTGGGCCTAGGCACGGATTATGACGGCGTCGGCGACAGCCTGCCTGTGGGACTGAAGGACGTATCTTCCTATCCGGTGCTGATCGACGGTCTCCTCGCTCGCGGCTATGATGAAGCGTCGATTGAAAAGATTCTTGGAGCCAACGCGCTTAGAGTCTGGGAAGAGGTTGAGCAGGCGCGCAAGAAGCGCCGGCTTTAACTAGCCGCCCTATTGCAGCCGTAAAAGTGAGGCAGGAAGGCCGCCATGACCGGCCTCGGCGTTTTTGAATATGTGAAGCTCGCGATTTTTTATGCGAGCTGGCTTTATGTCCCGGTTGCGCCTGTTTGTGTGTGGCTGATAGTGAAAAGAAAAGGCGCTTTTCGCGCCGGCGCCGCGCTTTTTCTTTTCTGCATATCCTGCCTTGCTTACGCCCGCTTTGTTGAGCCGCGCATTCTGCTGACGGCCGAGCACGAAATCGCTTTGGAAACATGTGGGGCCTCATCCGGCGCGGTGCGGGTCGTGGTCTTTTCCGATACGCACAACGGTCTATTCGGAAACGCCATGCCCATTGACCGAATAGCCCGTCGCGTCGACGCTGCAAATGCTGATTTCGTTCTGATTGCGGGCGATTTCATATATTTTCTCGATCCCGAGAAATATCCTGAAACTTTTGCAGCCCTTGAAACCATACGCGCGCCTGTGTTCGCCGTGTTGGGCAATCACGATCTTGGCCTCCCCGGACCAGATTTTCGTACGGCTTTGAATGAAGCCTTGCCGCGAGCAGGTGTGCGTTTGATCGATAATCAGGCGCTGCGGCTTTCCAACAGCAAATTTACGCTAGAACTTGTTGCGCTTTCCGACCAATGGGATCATCGCCAAAAATTGTCTCTTCTGACAGCGCCGCAAAGCGCGCCGCGCGTCGTTCTCACCCATAATCCGGCGACGATTAAGGATCTCCGCACCGACATGACGGCCGACCTTCTTGTCGGTGGGCACACCCATGGCGGACAGATTCAATTGCCGTTTCTGACTTGCGCGGTAACAGGCGTCTGCGGTGATGCGGCTTATGGTTTGCGAGCCGTTGGGGATGTTCAAATTTTTACAACCTCAGGCACAGGCATGGTGGGTTTGCCCATGCGCTTTCGTGTCCCGCCCCGCATGGATATTTTGAAAATTCACTATCCGTCCTGCATCGAAACGGGAAACTCATTTTAAGACTCGCGACACAACTTTGATCGTTGTTTCATGTAAAATTTTTCATAATCGCGAATATAGCCGTTACACAAAAAGATGATCGATTTCTGTGTTGCATTGCGCACGTTCTAATGTGTAAGTGCGGAAGAAACGATCTCGCTTTCAACCCTCCATCGGAAAGGAAAGATAATGTTCGTAGAGTCTCGCGACATGTCGCAGCTGGCGGAAATCAAGAATCATATCGATTCTCATGGTTTCGCCTCGGCAATCATGAAGGATCATGTCGCGATCGGGTTCTCAAAAAAACAGCCGGGCGGGGATAGTCCCGGCATATTGAGGCAGAGGATTGTGCGTGTGAGGTCGCTGGACGAAGCCTGTTGCGCGATTGGCTGTTGTTGTATGATGCGGTCTCAATAAGGGGCGCCAAATTCTGTTGCATGCCTCGCAGGTGCGGCTAGTCTGCGTCTCGCGAGGAGACAACCCATGACAGATTTGAAGAACAAAACACTATTCATCACTGGCGCAAGCCGCGGCATAGGTCTGGCGATAGCGCTAAGGGCGGCGAAAGACGGCGCCAATATCGCCATCGCCGCCAAATCCGCCGAGCCTCACAAACACCTGCCGGGAACGATCTATACGGCGGCGGAGGAAATCGAAGCGGCGGGCGGCAAGGCGCTGCCGATCGTGTGCGATATCCGCCATGAGGATCAGGTTCAGGCAGCGGTAGACGCGACGGTCGAAAAATTCGGCGGCATCGACATTTGCATCAATAATGCTTCGGCGATTTCTCTGACGGGAACCGAAGCCACCGAGATGAAGCGGTGGGACCTGATGCATTCCATTAATGCGCGGGGGACATTCCTGACATCGAAGACCTGTATTCCGCATCTCAAGAAAGCGAAAAACCCGCATGTTCTGATGTTGTCGCCGCCGCTCGATATGAGCCCGAAATGGTTTGCCGGTCATACTGCTTACACCATGGCGAAATATGGCATGTCCATGTGCGTTCTCGGCATGGCGGCGGAATTTAAGACCGACGGCATCGCTTTCAATGCGCTTTGGCCGCGCACGGCGATTGCAACGGCGGCCGTGAAATTCGCGCTTGGCGGAGACGCCATGATGCAGGCTTCGCGCAGCGTCGATATTCTGTCCGATGCAGCGCATCTTATCTTTACCAAATCCGCTAAGGAGTTCACCGGAAATTTCATCATCGACGACACGTTCCTTTATGAAAACGGCGTGACCGATTTTGAGAAATACCGCGTCGATCCTTCGAAGCAGCTGGCGCCGGATTTCTTTGTTCCCGACTCCTCCACGCCGCCTCCGGGTGTCGTGGAAACCCTGATGAAGGGAATGCTGGGCTAGGTGAAGGTTGCTTCTCTACATATCCACCCGGTCAAATCGATGCGGGCTCTTGATGTGGACCGTGCGGGTATCGAGACGCGCGGTCTTGTCGGCGATCGCCGCTGGCTGGTGACCGATGGGGAGAGTGGTTTTCTGACACAGCGAACCTGTTCCGTGTTGGCGAAAATTGATGCGGTATATGAGGGCGCGGCGCTCAGGCTTTCCGACGGCGAAACAGAGTGTGTCGTCGATCCGCCTGCGGGCGGCGACCGGCGCCAAGTCACAGTCTGGAAGGATCAGGTGAGCGCCGCCGCCGCGGGGCAGGGCGCCAGCGACTGGTTGTGCGGCGTTCTGGACCGTGCTGTGCGTCTGTTTTATATGGATGACGATTCGCGCCGCATGACGTCCGGCAATTGGGGCAATACACGGCCAGTGAGTTTCGCCGACGGTTATCCGCTGCTTGTTACGACGACGGCGTCGCTCGCGGCGCTTAACGAAGCCATCGTTGCGAATGGCGGCGAAGGCGTGTCCATGGCCTGTTTCCGTCCCAACATCGTCATTGACGGCGCTGATCCGTGGGCGGAGGATTTCTGGAAAGTGATCCGCATTGGCGGCGTTGAGATTGAGCTTCTAAAGCCATGCGACCGGTGCGTTGTGACGACTCTTGACCCGGCGACGGGCGAGAAACTGGGGCGTGAGCCCCTAAAGACGCTCAACATGCTGCGCCGGTCGGCGCATTCGGACCTGTCAGGCGCTGTTCTGTTTGGCTGGAATGCGGCTCCGCTAGGAGAAGGCGTTCTCGCCGTCGGCGATGCGGTTGAAATTATCGAGCGCCGTCCCGAAGGCTGGCCGCTCGCGTAGAATTAGTGGTGATGCGGCTCGGTGTTGATCTTGCCGCATTTACCGCATTTGATCACCGCGCCATGGGCGTCGTGGTGGCCCACATTCACAAGCAGCTTGGTCTTGCAGCCGCCGCAGCGATAGGTTTCGTCGCCGCCGCCCTCGCGTAAGGGTTTTCCAGCCGTGTGTTCTTCGACCTCAACGCCCTTGGCGCGTTCGGGGTCTATGACGATCATATCGAATTGGGGCATGGGCGCTCCGGGAGGTTTCGTTTCCCAGACTTATAAGCCATTCGAGCTGAAAACCTAGGGCGGCGCATTTTCATGGGGCCGGGCGCGCGGTAGAACAAAGCTATGACCACGCTTTTATACACCCACTCCTCTTTCGCCGCTCATGAAGTGCCGCCCGGCCATGTGGAGCATCCCGGCCGCTACGCCGCTGTTGAAAAGATGCTGGCGTCCAAGGATTTCGCATCGCTTGAACGGCGTACGCCGCCGCGCGCAAGCGCCGAACAGGTCGAGCGTGTCCACCCTGAGCGCTTCCGCGACCTCATTGAAGACAATTCGCCCGCTGAGGGGCTTGTTCAGTTTGACGCCGACACTTTCGCCGGACCCCATTCCGTTGACGCAAGCTTGCGCGCCGCCGGCGGCGCCTGTGCGGCGGTGGATGCGCTTTATAAGGGTGAGGCGAGGAACGCGTTTATCGCCGCCCGCCCGCCAGGACACCACGCCGAGCCCGAACGGGCGATGGGCTTTTGCCTGTTCAACGGCGCCGCCATCGCGGCGCTTCATGCGCGCGCTTCGCATGGAGCCAAACGCGTCGCCGTCGTCGATTTCGACGTTCATCACGGCAACGGCACCGAGGCCGCTTTCTGGCATAATGAACACGCCTTTTACGCCTCGTCCCATGAATGGCCGCAATATCCGGGGACAGGCCGCGCCAGTGACCGCGGCGGCTTTGACAATATCGCCAACGCCCCGCTTGCAAGCGGGGAGGGAAGCCTCGCCTTTCGCCGGGTCTGGGGCGAGACATTATTGCCGGCCCTGTCTGATTTCGGGCCGGAGCTGATTGTCATCTCCGCCGGGTTCGACGCCCATGCAGCCGACCCCTTGGGCGGGTTGACCCTGACGGAGGATGATTTCGCCTGGGTCACGCGAGAGATCGCCGCGGTTGCCCGGGACAAGGCGGGCGGGCGGCTGGTGTCGATCCTCGAGGGCGGTTACGATCTGAAAGCGCTGGCGGCCAGCGTCGCCGCTCATGTCAACGTCTTGATGGACGGATGAAAACCGCGCCATAAGGGCGGCTGGGGCAAAGCAGTAACGTCATGACCGGCCGTATCATCACCGCACGCCATGGGCGTCCAAATTTGTCGCGCGATGTGACCATCACCGCGCGCGAATATGGCGACTGGTGGGCGCGTTACGACGAAAGCGGCCTGCACCCCGATGAGCGCCCGCCCGAGGGGCTGATCGCACTCGCAAAGGGGGCGAGGACCGTCCTTTCCTCGACCTTGCCGCGCGCCATCGAGACCGCGGCGCAGGCGACCGGTGGCGCGAGGGAGGTTCCGGCGGACCCCATTTTCGTGGAGGCGCCGCTGCCGCCGCCGCCCTGGCCGGATTTTCTGAAACTGCGCCCCGGCCAGTGGGGCGTTGTCTCGCGCATCCTCTGGAGCCTCGGTTATGCGCCCCCGGGGGTGGAGCATCAGCGCGAGACCTGGGGCCGGGTTGCGGAAATCGCGACGCGTCTCGAAGACCACGCCGCGAAGGGCGACGTTCTGCTTTGCGCTCATGGCTATCTCAACTGGATGATCGACCGGCAGCTTGTCCGCAGCGGCTGGACCCGGACGGAGCGCGACGGCGGCAATCACTACTGGTCGTGGCGGATCTATGAACCGCCGGGCGAGAAGCGCCCGGTCGGGGCCGAAGTCGCCGCGCAATAGGCCTGCGCCGTTCCGTTTAGGCGCGCCCATTTGGCGCCGGCGGAGGATTTCACGACTATCGCTTCAGGATTAGGCAAGCCCCGCACGGCGCGGATTTGCTATGCTGAAACCAACAGATTGAACGAGGCAAGCCCCATGAAAAACCCATCTCCAGCAGATCTTCAGCGCGTCTTTGACCTGCAAAGCGAAAACCAGTGGAACATCAAGGCGTCGAGCGCGCAGACCCGTAAAGCCAAGCTCGCCAAGCTGAAAGACGCCGTCGCGGCGCATGCCGACGACATCGTCGCGGCGGTGCAATCGGACACGCGCAAGCCGGAGGCTGAAATCCGCGTGACCGAGGTCGGCGGCGTGATGGGCAACATCCAGATGAATATTGACGGCCTTGAGGAGTGGATGAAGCCGCAAATGATCCAGCCGGCGTCCAATCCGGACGACAAGGCGAAAATCACCCATGAGGCGCGCGGCGTCTGTCTGATCCTCGGGCCGTGGAATTTCCCCCTCGGGCTGACCTTCGGCCCGCTCGCCGCCGCCGTCGCTGCCGGCAATTGCGCCATGGTCAAGCTGACGGATCTGTGCCCCGCCACAGCCGAAATCGCCGGCAAGATCATCCGCGAGGTGTTCGACGAAAACGAAGTGGCGCTGTTCGAGGGCGATGTCTCGGTGGCGCAGGCGCTGTTGGAGCTGCCCTTCAACCATATTTTCTTCACCGGCTCGCCGCGCGTCGGCAAGCTGGTGATGGCGGCGGCGGCGAAAAACCTCGCCTCCGTGACGCTGGAGCTTGGCGGCAAGTCGCCGGTCATCGTCGATGAGAGCGCCGATATCGACAAGGTCGCGGCCGACCTCGCCCAGGCCAAACAGTTCAATGGCGGTCAGGCTTGTATCTGTCCCGATTATGTCTTCGTCAAAGACGCCCAGAAAGACGCCCTGACCAAAGGCTTCGCCGCGAAGGTGAAAGAAAATCTCTATACGGATGGAAAGCTGAACAAGGAAAACATCGCCCAGATCGTCAACAAGCGCAATTTCGACCGCGTCAAAGGCCTGTTTGACGATGCGGTGGCGAAGGGCGCGACGGTCGCCGCGGGCGGCGAGCTGGAGGCGGAAGACCTGACCGTTCATCCGACCATGCTGACCGGCGTCACCCCGCAGATGAAAATCATGCAGGAGGAGATCTTCGGCCCCCTGATCCCGGTGATGACCTACTCATCCATGGATGAGGTGATCGGCTATATCGAGGCGCGCGACAAACCGCTGGCGCTTTATATCTATAGCAAGGATCAGGACACGGTGAACAAGGTGCTGGCCCGGACCTCATCGGGCGGCGTCACGGTCAATGGCGTCTTCTCCCACTATCTCGAAAGCCAGCTCCCCTTTGGCGGGGTGAACACCAGCGGTATCGGCTCCTATCACGGCGTCTTCGGCTTCAAGGCGTTCAGCCATGAGCGCGCGGTTTACATGCATCAGGGGTAGAGGGCACGAGATGAAAAAAGTTCACTAAAAGTGATTTTTTTTCTTGCAATTGTATCTGTTTTCACCTCATATTCATGAGGTTCGATACCCTTTGGGTCGGAATTAAGTCTTTAGACCTTGAGCCTTTCGGGGCTCGCGGAAGGGGAAGCCCTTCTACCGCTAGTTAGGCCCACGGCCTCCGCCACGACGACGGGACCGAGCGCCGGCCAAGCAGACACGGCGAAAGACACGCCGTGTCTATGCATGATGGTGAAGCTGTCGTGTCCGCTTTCTGATCGGTGAAGACCTCTCACTAATTCCGGTGAGAGCGATCAGAAGGAGACATGAAGATGTCAGAGATTGAACGACGACGGCGGCGACTGAAACGGAAAAGGGAGCGATGGCCAGCTTGGCTGCGCTCGAAATACCTAATTCGTGGGCTCTTTATCTTGGGGCCGCTCTTCTTTCGACTGGTTCGGATCATCCGTACTTTGTTTGGATTGAATGAGTAAGTCGCTAGCCGGATTGTATCAGTAAGGAGAGGTGAAGGAAGATGTTATCGGAAGCGTTGAGATTGCTGCGAGTGTTTCATGATATGAAACAGGGCGAGCTTGCAGAACGGCTTGAGCTCTCGAAATCCTATGTTTCTGAAATTGAAAATGGCAATCGTACTCCCTCGTTCGATGTTATTGAAAAGTATGCAAATATTTTTGGTGTGCCAATATCTTCCATTATGTTCTTTTCGGAACAGCTTGACGCAAAGCATGGTGACAAAGCCCATGCAGGCAGCACACGCAAAGTGATCGCCTCAAAAATTTTGAACTTCCTGAAAGTAATTGAAGAGCGGACGGCAGTACATGAAGCCCCCTGACGCACAAGGATACGCTCTTCGGGATTGCGCCTTATTTAACATACAAACGCGTAAGAAACTTGCTGAGCGTCTTTTAATCAGTCCTTCGCGACTGAAACGCCTTACAGACGGTCGAGATCGTTATCGCTGCTGGGCTGAGCCAAAGAAAAATGGTGGGTTTCGTGAGATCGAAGCGCCCCTTGATGATTTGAAAAGTGTACAGGCCCGCATCTCTGATCTCTTGAAGCGTGTAAACTCGCCTGAATATCTAATGGCTCCTGTGAAAGGCCGTTCATATGTTGATAACGCGGCGGCTCATATTGGTGCACGCGCCTTCCGTCTACTCGACATCGAGGATTTTTTTCCGTCCTGTACAGACAAGCGAGTGTTCTGGTTCTTCAACTCTGTCTTGTGTTGCTCTGTCGATGTTGCCGCGACGATGACGCGGCTCGCGACCAGAAACAATCATTTACCGCAGGGAAGCCCGTGCAGTCCGATACTAGCCTTCTATGCGTATCTTGATATGTGGGAGATGATTAACGGGATAGTCGAGAGAGGCCAATGTCGCCTTTCTGTGTACGCAGATGACATTACTATCTCAGGGGCTATCATTCGCGGATCTGACATCTGGATGATAAAAGAAACCCTCTATAAGTTTGGTCATCGTTACAATCGCGATAAAGAGCGCGCGATCATCGGTCGCGCGGCAAACGTCACCGGCGTAATTGTTAAAGACAACGCCCTGTTGTTGCCAAATCGTCAGCATAAGGCGCTTGCCCAAGCTATGCGCAAGCGCACCACAGCTACGTCGTTCAAAGAGCGCATAGCAATTGATCGCCAGATACGAGGCCGTGTCGCCCAAGCGGAGCAAATTACGAGACATGTAGAGAAACGCGCCAAGATCTCTACAGAATAGCATATCGCGCCAAAACCTTCCCTCCGCGTCATACCACCCCTTGCCTAATTGCTGCATTGCGGTAAGACCCCGCAATGTTGACGATTTCGAACCTTGATTACCGCGTTGAGGCGCGCCCCCTGTTTGAGGGGGCGAGCGCCCAGATTTCCGATGGCTGGAAGGTCGGGCTTGTGGGCCGCAACGGCACCGGCAAGTCGACCCTGTTGCGCCTCATCCGCGAGGAGATCGCCCACCCCGCCGCGGACAGCGCCATCCGCATGTCGGCCAAGGCCTCACTCGGCTGGGTCGCGCAGGAGGTTGCGCCCACAGACGAGACCATTCTGGAGGTCGTGCTCGCCGCCGATCATGAGCGCCACGCCCTGTTGGCGGAGGCCGAGACCGCCGAAGACCCCATGCGCATCGCCGACATCCACACGCGCCTGATCGACATTGACGCCTGGTCCGCCGAAGCGCGCGCCGCGGAAGTTCTGAAAGGCCTCGGTTTCTCCGATGGCGATCTTGCGCGCGCCACGCGTGAGTTCTCCGGCGGCTGGCGCATGCGCGCGGCGCTCGCGGGCGTGTTGTTCGCCGAGCCGGATCTGCTGCTGCTCGACGAGCCGACCAACTATCTCGATCTCGAAGGCGCGGCCTGGCTAGAGGGCTATATCAAGAAATATCCGCATACGGTGCTTATCGTCTCTCACGACCGCGAATTGCTGAACCGCTGCGTCACCCACACCATGGCGCTGGAGCACAAGCAACTGACCGTCTGTCCCGGCGGCTATGACGCCTGGCTGAAACTGCGCGCCATGAAAGTCGCCCAGCTTGAGAGCCAGCGCTCCAAGCAGGAAGCCGAGAAAGCGCATTTGCAGGCCTTCGTCGATCGCTTCCGCGCCAAGGCGTCGAAAGCCCGTCAGGCGCAGTCGCGCGTCAAGAAGCTTGAAAAGATGCAGGATGTGTCGATCCCGCTGGCCGAGCGCACGACGCCGTTTCATTTCCCCGCGCCGAAGGACCAGCTTTCGCCGCCCATGCTGCATATCGCCGGCGCCGATCTCGGCTATGGCGATGATGCGCTGATCCTTGCCGATGTCGATCTGCGGGTCGACCCGGAAGACCGCATCGCCATTGTCGGCGCCAACGGACAGGGCAAGACAACGCTGGTGAAGTCCATCGCCGGACGGTTGAAGCTTTTGGGCGGCGAGGTGACGGCGCCGCGCTCCATCCGTATCGGCTATTTCAGCCAGGACCAGCTTGACGAGCTGACGCTGGGCGACACGGTGCTCGATCATGTGCGCCGCGCCATGCCCAAGGACACGCCCGTGGGCAAACAGCGCGCACAGGCCGCACAGATGGGGTTTTCCCACGAGAAGGTCGATACGACGGTTGAGAAATTATCCGGCGGCGAAAAGGTGCGCTTGCTGCTGGGACTGATGTCTCTCGATGCGCCGCATATCCTGATCCTCGACGAGCCGACCTCGCATCTCGATATCGACAGCCGCGAGGCGCTGATTTATGCGCTGAATGATTTTCCGGGCGCGGTGTTGTTGATCACCCACGATGTGTTTCTCGCCGAAGCGACCGCCGACCAGCTCTGGCTTGTGAAGGACGGCAAGGCCGAACCTTATGCGGGCGATCTCGACGATTATCGCGCGCTGATCACGCAGGCGGATAAACGGTCAAAGGCTGCGGCCTGAACGCAGCAATCGCCCGCCTCCCAATGGGCGGCGGGCGTTTCGACAAATGCGTTGGCATTTGGTTTTAACGGCTTCTCCCGCGTATGCGGTGCAAACGGCCGAACGGCGTCGTCCGGCCGCTCGGGCGCGTTAAAGATCTTTCACGGCCGTATGCTGGATCGACGGCCATTTCGCTTCCGCTTTCGCGAGAATGCGTTTTGAGTCTTTTTTGTACTTTTCAAAAATGTCGGCGTTGACGAACAGATAGAGCTTGCCGTCGACAATATCCGCATAGCGCGGATCGCCGTCGAGTTTCTTGCCGAGAGCGACGGCGTAAGCGCAGAAGCCGCCATATTGCGGTATGTATTTCTCCGGCGCCGCCTTGAACTGGCCGGCGGATTTCGCGGAGGCGAAGTAGTAGGCGACGCCGTCAATGACGACCGTGTGGGCTGCGTCGCCTTCGGCGACCGCGTTCAGCGTCGTCAGGGCGACAGCGTCGACGCCGTGCAGGCCGAGGGGAGCGCCGGCCGTCGTAATGCCGGAGGAGACATTGTTTTCATCTGCTGCAAAGCTCGGCACAGACGACGAGAATATGAGAGCGATGGCGGCGGCGGTGGTCTTGAATGTGTTGGTCATTGTTTTTTCCTTTGATTGAGTTGAGGCGTAGGCGGATTGAACTTCCGAAAATCGGTCTGGCGGTTTTGCGGAAGAGGGTTGGCAGGCGAGTGAACGCAACGGAGCGCCTGTGCAGTCGCTTTTGAAAGACGCGCCCGGCTGGCTGGGAGCTGGTGGGGGAGGCGCCAGCCGGGCGCAGCAAGCCATCAAGTCGAGTGGGGCGGATGGCCTGGGGGGTCAGCGGCGGTATGCGGATTTGATCGCTTTCACAGTGTTTTCCGTATTGTCGACAGCGCTGGCGATCATTCGGAAATTGGTCAGCGAGGCATCATAGCCGTTATAATGTTCGGTAATGGCGCCGGCCGTCGCATCGGTGACGACCATGACTTCAAAGCCGTTTTCGATGAGCGCGCGCATGTGCGATTCAGTGCAGAGGTTTGACGACATGCCGCCGAGGATGACTTTGTTCACGCCGGCCTTGCGCAGCTGGAGAACAAGGTCGTTGCTGTCGGGGCCGTAGACTTTGTGCGGGCTCGTGACGACAGTGCGGCCGTTGTTGATATAGGGCTTGTACTGATCAAGCCAGTCGGCGCCGGAGCCTTCAAAACCCTCGAGATCGAGCGCATTCTTGCGATCGAACATGCCGATCTTGTGCATCAGCGTCTCAAGCGTGCCTTCAAAGCGCCATTTATGGTCGTGCTCATAGTAGTAATGCGGAGAGACAAAAACCGGCATGTCGGTTTCTTCCGCGGCTTTGAACAGCGCGCCGAGGTTTTGAACTGTTCCGTTGTCAGTGATGCTTTTGCCGACGACGCCCCAGGTGACGCCTTCAAGCGAGAGAAAATCGTTTTGCGGGTCGGTGATGACGATCGCCGTGTCGTTAGCGGTGATCGTGAAGCCCGGTTCGGGAAGGCCGTCATTGAGCGGCGGCGTTTTTGCGGTCGCGGCGCGCGACGGTCCGCCTTCCGCGAAGGCTGGGGCGCCCGTCACCAGCGTAATGATTGCGGCGAACAGCACCAGATTGGCGACGATAGCGAATGTGAGCGCCGTCATGTTGACGGTCCGGCTGTAAAATTGACGAAGCGAGGTTTCCATCTCTCCATCCCCTTTCTTTCGAAGTGTTTCCATCATGAGGAGCGGATGCGCTTCCGCCCGGTTGGCCGATTGATAACATTAACCGATCGGTACATGTTAAATAGAGTGCGTGTACCGAACTGTCAATGTGTCGGCGCAAAAAAGCCGGCCGTGGCGACGGCCGGAAGTTTTTTGGTATGTAAGATGCTGTTTTTATTTGGTAATATATTGAGACCGGGCGATCTCACAGATTGCCAGAGTAACTATTCAGTTAATGTCGTGTGCGCCGCCTGGGGTGGATTGCGGCTCAAACCACCTGTCCGGCCGCCCAGCCGGAAGACCAGGCCCACTGGAAATTATAGCCGCCGAGCCAGCCGGTGACGTCGACCGCTTCGCCGATGAAATAGAGCCCCGGCGTTTCTTTCGCTTCCATTGTCTTTGACGACAGCCCGTCTGTGTCGATGCCGCCTAGCGTGACTTCCGCCGTGCGCCAGCCTTCGCTGCCGGCGGGTTTCACGCGCCATTGCTTCACCGCATCGGACAGTACTTTCAGCTTTTTGTCGGAGGCGTCGCCGATTCTGCCTTCAAGTCCGGCGCGCGCCGTCGCCGCATCGGCGAGCCGCTTGGGCAGGAACTCCGCCAGCACGGTTTGCGGCGCCAGCTTGCCGGTCGTTTGCCGTGCGGCGCGCAAGCGTGCGAACACGTCAATATCGGGCGCAAGGTCAATCGCAATGTCGTCGCCCTCGCGCCAATAGGATGAGATTTGAAGGATGCACGGGCCCGAAATGCCGCGATGGGTGAACAGCAAGGCTTCGCGAAACGCCATGCCGTTGCAGGAAACGCTCGCTTCCGTGCTGACGCCGGAGAGCGCCTTCATCTCTTCCAGCAAGCCGCTGGTGAAGGTGAGAGGTACAAGCGCCGGGCGCGGTTCGATGATGTGAAGACCGAATTGCTGCGCGACGTCATAGGCGAAATCCGTCGCGCCCATTTTCGGAATCGACTTGCCGCCGGTCGCGATGACAAGCGATGAACAGGCGAGGGCGCCGCCGCTGGTTTCCAGCGCAAATCCATCCGCTGTTTTCTCGATAGTGCCGATGCTCGTAGACAGGCGCAGCTCGGCGCCCGCCTCTTTGCAGTCGTCAGTCAGCATCTCGATAATCGACCGCGAGCTATCGTCGCAAAAAAGCTGGCCCAGCGCCTTCTCATGATAGGCGATCCCGCGCGCCTCGACCCGTTTGATAAAATCTGCGGCGGAGAACCGCTTCAGCGCCGACTTGCAGAAATGCGGATTGGCCGAAAGGAAATGCTTCGGCGCGGCGTGGATATTGGTGAAATTGCATCGCCCGCCGCCGGAGATGCGAATTTTCTCGCCGGGATGCTCGGCATGATCGATCAGGAGGATGCGCCGTCCGCGCCGGCCCGCCTCAATCGCACACATCATGCCGGCTGCGCCGGCGCCAATAACGATAACGTCAAAACTGTTCATAGGCCTGTTCTTATGGGCTTTGCTGCGCGCCGCATAGGGGGCCAAACCAGTATGCCCGCCTCCTATTGCTCGAGGGAGCGGGCCCCGCTAAACAGCCTCTATGGCTAAAGCACCCTCACCTCAAGCAAGCGGCGACATCGCCTCACTTTCGTTTGAAAAAGCGCTCGCCGAGCTTGAAGGCATCGTCAGCAAGCTCGAAAGCGGCGGGGCGGCGCTCGAAGAATCGATCGCTCTCTATGAACGCGGCGCGGCCCTGAAGGCCCATTGCGAAAAGACCCTCAAATCGGCGCAAGAGAAAATCGAAAAGATTGTTGTCGGCGCTGATGGAAAACCGAAGACCGAAAAAGCGAGCTTTGAGTAGTCAAAGCCCGGCGGCGCGGCTCGTCCAAAAAGTGAGGCCGGCGGCGGCGTAGGCGAGCGCAAACAGATAACCAAGCGCGAAGCCAGCCCATTTCCATGACCCTGTTTCCCGGCGGATGGTGGCCAGAGTCGCGAAACATTGCGGCGCAAACACATACCAGGCGAGGAACGCGAGCGCAGTCGGCAGACTCCACGCCGATTGCAGGGTTTCCGCAAGTCCTGAACTGTTTTCCGCGGCGCCGTGCACAGCGTAGACGGTGCCGAGCGCGCCGACCGCGACTTCACGCGCGGCCATACCCGGCACCAGCGCAATAGCGATTTCCAGATTGAACCCAATGGGCGCCAGCAAAGGCTCCAGCAGCCCGCCAAGGCGTCCTGCGTAACTCTCTTTCAGGCTGGCCGCGGAGGCGGGATATGCCGCGAGAAACCACAAGATAACGGAGGTCGTCAAAATCACCGTGCCGGCGCGTTTCAAAAACGCCGCCGCGCGTATCCACAGGCTGATGAAAAAATCCTTGGCGTTGGGGAGCTTGTAAGTGGGCAGCTCCATGATCAAGGGTTGCGAGCGCGCTTTGGCGATCGTCCGCTTGAAGATGAAGGCGATCAACACGGCGCTAATAATGCCCGTGATATAAAGCGCAAAGAGAACGAGGCCCTGCAAGTTGAACAGGCCGACTTTCTCGGCGGGAATAAAGGCCCCAATGATGAGCGCATAAACGGGCAGGCGCGCCGAGCACGTCATCAAGGGCGCAATCAGGATCGTGGTGAGCCTGTCTCGGTCGTTTTCGATAACGCGCGACGCCATGATGCCCGGAATGGCGCAGGCGAAACTCGACAGCAGCGGAATGAAGGCGCGGCCATTGAGCCCGAAACGGTGCATGATCTCATCCATGAGAAATGCGGCGCGCGCCATATAGCCTGAGGCTTCAAGGATCAGGATGAAGGTGAAAAGTATGATGATCTGCGGCAGGAAAACGACGACGCTGCCGACGCCCGCAATGACGCCGTCGACAAGAAGATCGCGGAGCCATCCGGACGGCAGATGCGCGGCGACGAAATCGCCCAGCGCCCCGGCCCCGGCGTCTAGCATGTCCACCGGTCCCGCAGACCAGGTGTAGACCATCTGGAACATGGTGAAGAGCAGCCCGGCGAGAATAAACGGACCTGCGACCGGGTGGAGAACGACGCGGTCGATGGCGCGGGTAGCGCGGTTAAAAGGCGGCTCATAGGTGATGGCGGCGCTGGCGATCCGGCGCGCCTCGATCTGATGTGCGCGAACGTCTTCCGGGGCGGGGAAGGGGCCCGGCGGCGGCGCGGCGATTTCTTTTTTGGCGAGGGCCGCGTCGAGTTTTGCGAGCAGTGCTTCACGGCCGGCTTTGCGGGTGGCGTTGGCGGTGACGACAGGAAGTCCCAACTCTTTTTCGAGCCGGTCAATGTCGATCTCCAGGCCGTCGCGGGTCGCGAGATCGAACATGTTGAGGACAACGATCATGGGCGCGCCGATCGCCCGCAACTGCAACACCGATTGAAGGTGCGTGCGTAAAGTGGCGGCGTCGACCAGCGCAAGGATTAACTCCGGCGCCGTGTCCAGTTTGCCAAGCACCGTATCGAGCGCGAGGCGTTCATCAAGGGAGCGCGGCGACATGCCGTAAAAACCCGGCAGATCGATCAGGTCGACATTGCGGCCAGCTGGCGTTGTAAAGCGGCCATGGCGGGTCTCAACCGTGGCGCCCGGATAGTTGGCGACTTTGGCGCGTCCGCCCGTGAGGCCGTTGAATAATGTGGACTTGCCGCAGTTGGGCGCGCCCACAAGAGCGATCCGCGTTGGCGCGATGTCCGTGGCTGCCGCGCTCATTGGTCGAGTTCCACCTCGATGGCGCGGGCCTCTTCCGTGCGAAGGGCGATAAGGGTCCGGTTCAGCCGCACACAGATCGGGGTTTTCGCCAGCGGCCCGAAATGGGCAAGTTCGACGGAGTCATCCTCCGCAAAACCGATTTCGCGCAGCTTCGCCTCGATCAGGGGGTCGGCGCCGCTGATCGCGGTCACCCGGCCAACGGCCCCTTTTTTCATGTCGGTCAGTTGCATAGGCGTTTCCTGAGGCGTCTATCTCGCCCTTTTGAGAATGAGTTGCAATAAGGGATTTCCCGTAGACCCTGCGGCTGATTAGCGGGGAATGACATTAGCGGCTGAGGGCCCGGCGAAAGCAGATCCGTCAGCGATCACGCTTCTGGCGGCGTCCGCGCCCCTTAAGCCACAATGGGCTTCAAATCTCCGGGGGCTTGCCGCCTTTTCACCCCAATAGGGGTGGAGAAATCCTCGTGAAGCGCTAGAACGGTCCCTTGCCGCAGCGCAGCGGGAGAGGGTCCGCAAGCGCGGCGTCAGGTGCTGGTTTAATAAGAATAAAAGGGTTGCCCCATGGCTGTTGAAACGCCGCTGCTCGACACCGTCAAATTCCCCGCAGATTTGAGAAAGCTGGACAAGAGTGAATTACGCCAGCTCGCGGATGAACTCCGCGCGGAGATGATTGATGCGGTGTCGGTAACCGGCGGCCATCTTGGCTCCGGGCTCGGCGTGGTCGAGCTGACGACGGCGATCCACTATGTCTTCAATACGCCTGATGATCGCCTTGTCTGGGATGTGGGTCACCAGTGCTACCCGCACAAGATTCTCACTGGTCGCCGCGACCGCATCCGCACCTTGAGACAGGCCGGCGGTCTTTCCGGTTTTACGAAACGCGCCGAGAGTGAATACGATCCCTTTGGCGCCGCTCATGCGGCGACGTCGATTTCGGCGGCGACGGGCTTCGCCGAGGCGTCGCGCCATTTAAAAAAGAACACGACATCCATCGCCGTCATCGGCGACGGCTCCATGTCTGGCGGCATGGCCTATGAGGGGCTCAACAACGCCGGTCATCTGGGAAGCAAACTCGTCGTCATCCTCAATGACAATGACATGTCCATCGCGCCGCCGGTTGGCGCCATGAGCGCCTATCTGGCGCGGGCGTCGTCATCCGGCGTCTATCAGGGCTTCCGGACATTTGGTAAGCAGCTCGCGAAACGCCTGCCCAAAGCGATCTACAAACAGCTTGCGAAAGCCGAAGAATATGGCCGCGGCATGGTGTCCGGCGGCACCTTGTTTGAAGAGCTCGGCTTTTATTATGTAGGCCCCATTGACGGCCATAATCTCGACCAGCTCGTGCCGGTGCTGGAGAATGTGCGCGACATGAAAGAGGGCCCTGTGCTCGTCCATGTGGTGACGCGCAAGGGCGCCGGTTATCCGCCTGCGGAGGAATCCGCCGACAAATATCACGGCGTCGCCAAATTCGATGTCGTTTCCGGCAAGCAGCAAAAAGGCACGCCCAATGCGCCCGCCTATCAGAAAGTCTTTGGCAAGACCCTGATCAAGGAAGCGGAAAAGGACGAGCGCATCATCGGCATCACCGCCGCGATGCCGTCCGGCACGTCGCTCGACATGTTCGCCGAGGCGTTCCCGGATCGCTGTTATGATGTGGGCATCGCCGAGCAGCATGCCGTCACTTTTGCGGCGGGTCTCGCCGGCGATGGGTTGCGTCCGTTCTGCGCGATCTATTCGACCTTCCTTCAGCGCGCTTATGACAGCGTCGTTCATGACGTCGCCATCCAGAACCTGCCCGTTCGTTTCCCCATGGACCGCGCCGGTCTTGTGGGCGCTGACGGCGCGACCCATGCGGGCTCTTTTGACCTCGCCTATCTCGGTTGTTTGCCGAATATGGTGATCATGGCGGCTGGCGATGAAGCTGAACTCGTTCACATGACGGCCACTGCCGCGGCCTTTGATGAAGGGCCGATCGCGTTCCGTTATCCGCGCGGCGAAGGCGTTGGCGTCGACTTGCCGGAGCAGGGCAAGATCCTCGAAATCGGCAAGGGCCGCATCATGCGTGAAGGCACGAAAGTCGCCTTGCTGGCGTTGGGCGGCCGCTTGCAGGAGGCGTTGAAAGCCGCCGACACGCTGGAGGCGCAAGGCATCTCCACAACAGTCGCCGACGCGCGCTTCGCCAAACCCCTCGACCATGACCTCATCATGCGCCTTGTGCGCGAGCATGAAGTGCTGATCACGATTGAAGAGGGCTCGCGCGGCGGCTTCGGCGCCTTCGTCTTGCATTTCCTTTCCGATTCCGGGCTCCTCGATACGGGCGTTAAAATCCGCACCATGCATCTTCCCGATGTGTTCCAGGATCAGGATTCGCCGGCGAAGATGTATGACCATGCGCGGCTGAATGCGGTTCATATCGTCGAGCGCGCGCGCGAGGCTCTCGGTATGGAATCGAACGTCGTGAATCTGCGCGGCTGACCGGCTCTTTCGGCCGGTGGCGATCCTCTCGCGCAAGGGAGGCCGAGGTGAGTGAAGACCTGCCGAAACCGTCCATTCTGGTCATCATTCCGCCGCCTGTCTGGGCGCTTTTGTTCGTGCTCACCGTATGGCTGACCGGACGCATGGTGGGACTGGCGGCGCCGTTTCATTTTCCGTTGATTGGATGGGCGGTTTTCGCAATCGGTTTTCTGATCTCGGCTTCCGGACGGCGCGCCTTCGCCCGCGTCGGAACGGAAGTTGTTCCAGCATCCAAAAAGAATTCATCGCTGGTCGTGTCAGGGCCTTTTAACTATACGCGCAACCCCATGTATCTCGGCATCCTTGTTGCGACAATCGGGCTTGCTTTTGTCATCGGGACAATCCTCGCCTTTGTGGCGCCTGTCATCTTCTTTGTGTTCGTGAATTTTATCTCCATTCCATATGAAGAGGAAAAAATGGAGCGCCAGTTTGGCGATGATTATCGCGCCTATAAAGCTCGTGTGCGTCGCTGGATTTAAAAAAGCTTTGCTTTTTCTGATCATCCGTCCCCGGAAAGCCGCTTTCCCTCTTTTCAATCGTTCCGATTTGCGGCTCAATAGCCCGGCTTTGAAAGCGAAGGGATGTTGAGTGGAAGACCTGTCACGCACGGAGTTGATGCTCTTTATTGCGGTCTATGTCGTCATCCAGATCGCTATCGGTCTGTGGTTCGCGCGCGGCACCAAGAGCGATACTGACTATTACATCGCCGGTGGCCGGCTTGGGTATTTTCCTATCACCTTGTCTCTCTTTGCGACCTGGTTCGGGGCGGAGACAATTCTCGGTTCGTCGGCGGCGGTCGCCGAGGGCGGGTTATCCGGCGCGCGCGCTGAACCATTTGGTTACGCCCTTTGTCTGGTCGCAACCGCCTTTTTCGTGGCGGGGAAGATTCGCAGCCATGGCTATGTGACCATCGCCGACTTTTTCCTCGACCGGTTCGGCAAGCAGGCGGAATTCGTAACTGCAATCGTGCTGGTTGTAATTTCGGTCATCTGGGCCGGCGCGCAATTGCTCGCCATCGCCGCCATTCTAGAAACGACCCTCGGCCTTCCCGGCGTTTTAACGCTCTTCGCCGCCGCCGGCATTGTCATCTTTTATTCGATGTTCGCCGGCCTTATCGGCGACGTGGTGACCGATGTGGTCCAGGGACTGTTTCTGATGGGCGGCGTTGGCATTCTCTTCGCCGCCATCATTCATCAGTTTGGCGGAATATCCGCCATGTTGTCGGTGATCGAGCCGGAGCAGCTTCGCCTGATCGCACCGGGTGAATCCCTGTTCACGCGCGCCGACGCATGGGCCATTCCTGTTATCGGCAGTCTCGTGACGCAGGAAATCATCACGCGTTTTCTCGCCGCCAAATCGACATCGGTTGCGAAAGCGGCGGCGTTTTCCGCGGCAGGGCTGTATATCGGGATTGGCATGATGCCGGTGCTGATCGGTCTTTCCGGCGCGCATCTGGAGGTGCCCGGCGCGGCGGGCGACAACTTCATTCCGGCGATGGCGATAGAGTTTTTGCCGCCTTTGCTTGCGATTGTTTTCATCGGAGCGCTTTTTTCTGCGATTCTTTCGACGGTGGACTCCAACCTTCTCGCGGTCTCGTCGCTCATCTCGATCAATATCCTGAAAAAACTTCATGCGCGGTCCAGCGAACGCCGCCAGCTCATGATCGCGCGTTTCGGCACCGCGTTCGCCGGCGTCGGCGCGCTCGCCGTGGCATTGGGCGGCTCTGATATTTACGAGTTGATCGCGTTAACGTCCGTTTTCGGCCAAGGCGCTATCGTCGTGGCGACGCTGATAGGTCTGAGAACGCGTTTCGGCGGCACAGCCGCGGCGCTCGCTTGCATATACACCTGCGTCGCTTTCAACCTGGCGACGCTGCTCATCTTGCCGCTGCAAAGCGCCATGGGCGAAGGTTTAGGGGTTGGGCCTGCGCTGGGAGCGGTGCTCGCGGGCGATGTGGAGCCGATCGACGGCTACTTCATCTATTCTGTCGTTGCGTCGCTTGCCGCCTATCTGATTGTCGGCCTGCTCGAACAGTCTTTCCGCAAAGCTCCTTAATAATCATAATGCGTGAAAAGCCCCGCTTTCGAGCGGGGCTTTTCTGATCACTGCGCATACGAGGAACGACAGACGGGGTTACGCAGCGATCGATTTCTTCTGCGCCTTGTGTTCGCCTTCACAGAATTCTTCGATGATCTTCCGGTTGAAGGCGGGCAGGTCATCGGGATTTCGGCTGGTCACAAGACCCGCATCCACAACGACTTCTTCATCACTGACATGCGCGCCGGCGTTTTTGAGATCCGGCTGTATCGCTGAATAGCCGGTCATTTTTCGGCCCTTGACGACCTCAGCCGTGATCAGCACCTGCGGTCCGTGGCAGATCGCGGCGACAGGAAGCTTTTTCGCAAAGGCGCTGCGGACGAATGCAATCACCTTCTCGTCACTGCGAAGCGCATCTGGATTGTAGAGACCACCCGGGATCAGAATGCCGTCATACTCATTAATGTCGGCATGGGTGATCTCTTTATCGACTTTTATGGTCCTGCCGCGCTCCAAATGTTTGAAGCCCTGAATGTCGCCGGTTTTGAGAGAAACAATATCAATCTCGGCGCCTTCTTTTTTCAGCGCATCCAGCGGGGAGAAAAGTTCAGATTCCTCAAACCCGTCCGTTGCGATAATGGCGATTTTTCTGTTCTGGAGTTTTGTCATAGCGTATCTCCTTTCGTTACAGCATTGCTTTGGTGCTATGTGAAAGAAAACACGGGGCGCCTATGCGCCGTTCCAGAAATTATATGTATTTATCTCGTCAAAAAGACGTTTCAGCGCTTGAGAAAGGCGAGCAGAAACTCCACATCCGAGTAAGGTCCGCCGCGACGCCGCTGGCCGAGCTTGCGCTCAATGACGCGCGGATATTGCCGTACAATCACCAAATCCATTGACGGAATGATGTAGAGGCGCTGGCCGCCGGCGCCGGCGGCCATAAACAGATCGCCGGGAAGTTCGCCGCGGCGTGGATGGGTGAACATGTCTGACGCAACGGTCATGGTGCGCGATGCGTCAAGCGTTTCCTTGCTCGGCTGTTCATTAAGCCACCAGGTGAGGCCGTATCCCGCATTAACGTCAGAGCCGGTGAAATTTTCTGCAAGAGCGGTTGGATCGACGAGCTGCATTCCTTTCCAGGCGCCTCCCTGCAAAACAAACTGCCCGAAGCGCGCCCATTCTCTTGCCGTGAGGTCGGCGCCGGACGGCATGGTGGGATAGCCGCCGCGTTCATTCCATTGTGCGGGATGAATATCGAGAGGATTGAGAATGCGCGCCTGCAGATAGTCGACGGCGTTTTGATAGGCGCCGCCGTCAAAGTTGCGGAGCTTGCGGCGCATGATCTCGCCGAAGATCTGGAAGTTGACAGGGCCGTATTCGAAGGCGGTCCCGGGCGGTGTAACGACCGGCAGGGCGATAGCGTCGTCATAAGTCGGCGGACGGAAGACGCCGGTCGACTCAATTCCGCTCGTCAGGGAAAGAAGCTGGCGGATGGTGATTTGCGCTTTTTGCGGATCGCTTCGCCATTCAGGCAGGGTGTCGGCGGCGCGCTCGTCCAGAGACAACAGCCCGTCCACGATTGCGGCGGCGGCGATCACGCCGGAAAAGCTTTTCGTTCCGCTGGCGAGTTCGAAGGCTTTGTCAGGGCCGCCCTTATTGGGATAGTCCTCAAATTCAAGCCGGCCCTGTTTCAGGACCACCAGCGAGACGCCGCCTTTTTTCGCATTATAGTCGGCGGCGTCTTTGACATCCGCCTTGGCGGCCGCGCAGACGCCAATGGCGACGAGACCGGTGAGAATGGCAAGGCGCATGTCGTCTCTCCTTGGCGATATGGCTGACCGTGATTATACGATGATGCGCCGCCTATCCGTCGGAAAAAAATGCGCCTCGACCAATATCTCGTCCAGCAAGGGTTAATGGAAAGCCGCGCCCGCGCGCAGGCGGCGATTGCTGCGGGCTTTGTTATGGTGAACGGCGCTGTTGCGGAAAAATCCTCCCAGAAAGTCCCGGAAGGCGCCGAAATCGCCGTCACCGGCGCGGCCCATGATTATGTCTCGCGCGGCGGCGTGAAACTTCAGGCGGCGCTCGATCATTTCAAGTTTGATGTTTCGGGAAAAACCTGTCTTGACCTTGGCGCGTCGACCGGCGGCTTCACCGATGTCTTGCTTCGGGCTGGGGCCGCGAAAGTCTATGCTGTCGATGTTGGGACTGGACAGTTACACGAAAAAATTGTCACCGATGCGCGCGTCGTAAATCTGGAAAAGACCCATGCGAAGGATTTATCGCCTGCGCTAATACCAGATCCCATTAACATGATCGCCTGCGACGTCAGCTTCATCAGTCTTAAAAAGGCGTTGCCATTTGCCCTGGCGCTGGCGGCGCCCGGCTGCAAATTAGCGGCGCTCATCAAGCCGCAATTCGAGGTTGGCCGTCAGGGCATCGGCAAGGGCGGGCTTGTGAAAGAGGGGCTGGAGGAGCCTTGTGCGCAAGAAATGGCGCAATGGATTGAAAGCGCAGGCTGGGCGGTTCATGGATTGATCGACAGCCCCATTCCTGGCGGCGACGGCAATAAGGAATTTCTTCTTGGCGCGACGAAGAAAATTTAAGTCCCGGGCCAAGGCGCCGTCGCCAGCAAAAACTGCAGAGGCGGAGATCATGGAGATCGGCGCCCGCGGCGACGGCGTGGCGTTTATCGAGGGCGAGAAAGTCTTTACACCCTATTCGGCGCCGGGAGATGTGGCGCGCATTACCTATCGCGGCGGGCGAGGAGAGATCGAGTGCCTGAGCGCCGAGAGCCCTCATCGCAGCGCCGCCCCATGCCGATATTTTGGCCATTGCGGCGGCTGCGCTCTGCAACATTTGTCAGTGGACTATTATCGCGACTGGAAACGAAAACTGGTCGTTGATGCGCTGGCGCGCGAGGGTTTCAGCGAAGAGATCATCGCGCCATTACATGCCTGCCCGCCTGCGTCGCGCCGCCGCGCGGCATTTGCAGTGCGCCGAACCGCCTCAGGCGTTGTTTTCGGTTTTAATGAACGAGGCGCGTCGCGCATCGTAGCTATCGACCACTGTCTCGTGCTGGCGCCGCAGCTCAGCGAGGCGATCTCACCTTTACGCGCGCTCGCCGGCGCCGCGCCCTCGCGATGGCGCGCGTTCGATCTGCAGGTGACGCTCTGTGATAATGGACTTGACGTCGCTTTCACCGGCGGCGACGCCTCAGACGATCTGACCGGTCCTGAAATTATGGCGCTGACCGAGGCGGCGCAGGCCGCAGGGATTGTGCGCCTTACGGCCGACGGGGCGCCGGTGGCCATGTTTGAAACACCTGTTGTGCGTTTTGGGGGCGTACCTGTTGCAGTTCCGCCGGGTGGTTTTTTGCAGGCCAGCGCTGAAGGTGAGGCGGCGCTATTGAGCTTCGTTCTTGAACATACAAAAGATGCGAAACGCGTCGCTGATTTATTCTCCGGTTGCGGAACTTTTGCGCTTCCCCTTGCCGCCGGCGCAGCGGTGGATGCGTTCGATTCCGATGCGCCAGCAATCGCCGCACTGGATACTGCGTCGCGCGGGGCGGGCTTACGCTTTCCGTTGCGCGCCGAACGGCGAAATCTGTTCGAGCGCCCGTTAAGCGTTGAAGAATTGAACCCCTATAACGCCGTGGTGTTCGATCCGCCCCGGGCGGGCGCCAGGGCGCAGGCGGAAACGCTGGCGCAATCTTCGGTTCCCATCGTCGTCGGCGTCTCCTGTAATCCAGCGAGTTTCGCCCGCGATGCGAGCATATTACGGGCGGGCGGCTACAGCCTGTCGCAGCTTTTGCCCGTTGATCAGTTCGTGTTCTCGGCCCATGTTGAGCTTGCCGGGCTTTTCACGAAGGAGTGAGACATGGCGCCGCTCAATGTGATGATCGCCAATAGCGCAAAGCGCGCCGCCTATAGCGCCGGACAGGCGGCGCGGGTGCTCTGGTATACGGGCCATTACGCCTATGGCCGCCGCTTGATGGGGCCGCTTACTGATCCGGGCGAGGCGCCCTATGCGGAAGAGTTTGGCCCGCTTGATCGCGAGCGTTTGAAAACCGCTTTTCGGGAAGTGTTTCAGCGCGACTGGAAGAATATAGAAGCCGGGATTTACAAAATGCCGGCGGAACTCAGGCGGGCGCCTTCGCCATCCAGGCTTTGGCGTACCAGCCGCGATTATCTTCTTGATGCGCGAAAGGTGGCGCAGCGCAAATACACACGCGCCCATTCGGAAGTGCTGACAGATGCGGCGCGCGACAAATATCCGCGTTATTATCTTCAGAACTTTCATTATCAGACCGACGGCTGGTTAACCGATGCGTCTGCTGCGCGCTATGACATGCAAGTGGAGACATTGTTCACCGGCTCGGCGGCGGCCATGCGCCGGCAAGCCTTGCCTTTTGTGCGGGACGCCCTGGCGGAACGCGATGCCGGCGCCGCATCTCTCCTTGACCTTGGTTGCGGCGGCGGGGGTTTTCTCGCCGATATTCACGACAACTGGCCGATGCTAAATCTCACAGCGCTTGATTTGTCGCCTGCCTATCTCGGCCGGGCGCGGGCCGCGCTGGGCGGCGCCAGGGATGTAAATTTTGTTCAGCAACCGGCGGAAAAAACGGGGCTTGCCGACGCCTCGTTTGACATCATCACCTCCGTCTATCTGTTCCACGAATTGCCGCCGAAAGTGCGCGCCGAAGTATCAGCGGAAATTGCGCGGCTGTTAAAACCGGGCGGCGTTTATATCCACACTGACACTATTCAATTTGGCGATGAGCCGGGCTTCGACATTCTTCTGGAGAATTTTCCGCGCGGGTTTCACGAGCCCTATTACGACTCTTATTGCCGTACGGATTTGCCTGCGTTGTTCGGCGAGGCGGGGCTTGAGAAAACGCAGGAAACGCTGGCGTTCCTCACGAAAGTTACGGCGTTTCAGAAACCGGCGTAAGCACCCTGTCCAAAAACGCATCTATGTCCGCTGCCGTCTGGTCCGGCGCTTCTTCCATGGGAATGTGCCCGACGCCGTCATAGATGGTGACTTCAGCATTCGGCAGCCGTTCATCGAATGTCATTGCAGCCGTTGCGTGGATCAGCGCGTCATCTTCTCCCCAGATAATCAATGTCGGCGCCGTGATGTTATGAATTTCATCGGCATAGGCAACTTCGCGATCGACCAGCGCGCGCTGCCCCGCCGCTGCGCGGTTGCCGGGCAGGCGCAAAAGTTCCCAGTAACGGTCCACGACCTCATTGGTGATGATCGATTTCACAGAGACGGATTCAAGCGCCGACCTTTCGACAGCGGCGCGCGGTGTGAATTGTTTTAAGAGAAACCGCCCGACGGGATTTTTCAGAAGGCGGAAGCCGAGATTGAGCGGCGGTTCACTTTCGCCTTCGTGAAGCGGCATGCCCGACGAATCGAGCAGGATCAGCGCGTCGATCTTTTCCGGATGCGCGAGCGCATAGCGCCAGGCGACCCAGCCGCCCATGGAGTTTCCGCCGAGTACGAAATGATCAAGCGACAATTCCTCAGTGACAAGATCCAGCGCTTGCGCCATGCCTGCGAAGGAATAATCGTGATTTGCGTTCGGACCTGTCAGCCCATGTCCCGGCTGGGTGTAGGTGATGATGCGATATTGATCGCTCAACCGTTCGACTAATGGCTCCCATGTATGCAGCGAGGCGGCGGTGCCATGCACCAGCACGATGGGAACGCCGTTCCGGTTTCCCTGATCGCGATAATGGACGCGCAGGCCGTTTGGCCCTTCCACGAATTGCGAGGCTTCATTCGTATATTTCGCCTCCATCGCCGCCGGGTCCGTATCCGGCGTGCGCAGGAAAATGAAAGCGCCGGCAAGAAGCGCCAACAAGATGAGCGGAATTAGATAGCGTTTTTTCATGGCGTACTCTTAGCGCGTCAGGTCTACTTTTGAATACGGATTTGTGCAGGCGCCATTTAGATGGTAATGCAAACAATGTGCGGCGCGGGAAGGCGCGCCGAAACGAGAGGAGGGGCTAATGCTTATGTTTACCAGGATAGCGCTGATCGGCGCAGGGGCAGTGCTGCAGGCGGCCTGTGTGACAGGCGGGCAAGATGCGGCAATTGCGGGTAATCCCGTGATCCGCGACCCGGCGGCGATCGATCCGGACTATCCCCCGGCGATCATGGAGCTTGGCGTCGATTCGCATGGCAAGCGCATGAACGGCCATATCTATATCGCCGACGGGCCCGGCCCGCACCCGACCGTGGTCATGCTGCACGGCTTTCCCGGCAATGAAAAAAATCTTGATCTGGCGCAGGCGATCCGCCGGGCAGGTTGGAACGCGCTTTTTATCCATTATCGCGGCGCCTGGGGCTCTGAAGGCGTATACAGCTTCGCTAACGGCATTGAGGACGTCGCCTCAGCGCTCGCTTTTCTCCGCGATCCGGCCAACGCCGATCTGCGCGTCGATCCCGATCATCTTGCGCTGGTCGGTCACTCCATGGGCGGCTTCTTTGCGCTTCAGGGCGGCGCGCGCGACGAGACGCTGTCCTGCATTGTCGGTATTGCGGCGGCCAATCTTGGCGATCGCGCCGATCTGGCCGGCGCCTCGCCTGAACAGCTTGAAGATTTCAAACGCTATTCCGACGATACGGTGATGCTGAACGGTTTTAACGGCGACACCGCGATCGCCGAACTCGCCGCCGCCGGCGACAGTTTCGACAATACGCTGCTCGCGCCGAAATTTAAGGGCAAGCATATGCTTCTGATCGCGGGCGAACGCGACGAGGCGGTGAATATCGCCGTGCATGATCGGCATATGGCGGCATACAGCGCTGTTCCGGAAATCGACCTTGCTGAATGGCGCGTCGACGCGGATCATTCCTTTTCGTGGAGTCGGATTGCGCTTGCCGAAAAAGTCACCAGCTGGCTGAACGAAACCTGCCGATAGGGGGTCAGCCGCATTGCGCGCGATGGATGAGCGCGTGATCTGCAAGCACTAACGCCATCATGGCGATGCCAACCGGCACGCCGCGAATGCCGACGCAAGGGTCGTGACGGCCTTTGGTCTGAATGGTTGTCTCTTCGCCTTTTGACGTAATCGTCCGTCGCGGCGTCAGGATTGATGAGGTCGGCTTCACCGCAAAACGCGCAACGATATCTTGCCCCGAGGAAATGCCGCCCAATATGCCGCCCGCCTTGTTGGAGAGGAAATGCGGCGCGCCATTCTTCATGCGGATTTCGTCGGCGTTTTCTTCGCCCGTGAGGGCGGCGGCCTCCATCCCGGCGCCGATCTCGACGCCTTTGACCGCATTGATCGACATCATCGCGCTCGCGAGATCTGCGTCGAGCTTGCCGTAAACCGGCGCCCCAAGCCCGGCGGGAACACCGGAGGCGACGACTTCAATGACTGCGCCAAAAGAAGACCCGCTCTTGCGCGCTTCGTCGAGTTTTTCCGCCCACAGTTCGGCGGCCTTGGCGTCCGCGCACCAGAATGGATTCTTATCGACATTCATCCAGTCAAAATTATCGCGGTCGATTTTGTAAGGCCCCATCTGCACCATGGAGGCTCTAATCCACACGGCGCTGTCAAAGACATGGGCGAGAATTTTTTCGGCAACAACGCCGGCGGCGACGCGCGCAGCGGTTTCGCGTGCGGATGATCGTCCGCCGCCGCGATAATCGCGAAAGCCATATTTGGCGTCATAGGTATAGTCGGCGTGGCCGGGGCGGTATTTGTCGCGAATATCGGAATAGTCTTTTGAGCGCTGGTCCACATTGTCGATCATCAGGCTGATCGGCGTCCCCGTTGTGCGAGGGCCGTCGGTTCGGTCATCCTCGAAGACGCCAGAGAGGATTTTGACTTCGTCGGGCTCTTTACGCTGGGTCACAAATTTTGAGGTTCCGGGCTTGCGCTTGTCCAGCGCAATCTGGATGTCTTCCGCGCGCAGGATGATCCCCGGCGGGCAGCCGTCAATAACGACGCCCAGCGCCGGCCCGTGGCTTTCGCCCCAGGTCGTAAACCGCAACATCCTGCCGAAAGAGTTGAAAGACATGCCTGATCCGTATGACTCGCTTATCGCGCGGGATGAGCTTATAGCCAATCCCGCAAGAATTTCCTAACTCCCTGTTCTAGCACGGCAAAGGAGCAAAAAATGGCCGACATCATCCCGCCGAGCCCCTCGGAGGAAGCCTATGCCGTCGATCAGGATCAGGGCGATGTTTTCAATATCGGCGATCCGTTCGCCCTGTTCGCCGACTGGCTGGCGCTCGCCGTCAAGAAAGAGCCCAATGACGCCAACGCCATGGCGCTGGCGACGGTGGATGAAACCGGCACGCCCGATGTGCGCATGGTGCTCCTGAAAGACGTCGATGCTTGCGGCCTGACTTTCTACACCAATCTGGAAAGCGCGAAGGGGCAAGAGCTTGCCGCCAACCCGAAAGCGGCCATCGTGTTTCACTGGAAATCGATCCGCCGTCAGGTGCGGTTCCGCGGCAATGTGGAGCGGGTCACCGACGAGGAGGCTGACGCCTATTTTGCGACTCGCGCACGCGCTTCACGCATTGGGGCCTGGGCGTCCGATCAATCGCGCCCGATGGAAAGCCGCTTCGCGCTGGAAAAAGCGGTGGCGAAAAAGACCGCTCAATTCGGCCTTGGCGACATTCCCCGGCCGCCTCACTGGTCCGGATACAGAGTAATTCCGACGCAGATAGAATTCTGGGTGAACCGGCCTTTCCGGCTTCATGAACGGCTGGTCTATCGGCGGCCGGACGCGACGTCGGCCTGGACAAAAGAAAACCTGTATCCATAATTTGGGGCGATATGGGCCGGTCTGTTGAAAGCCGCGTGATGCCTGACCTGATGAAACCCATCGGGCCTTATTCGCATTATACAAAGGCAGGCGATTTCATTTCCATCAGCGCCATCGCGGGGGTGGATCCTGCGACAGGCGATCTCGTCGGCGATGACGTCGAAAGCCAGACGGTGCAAATTCTGAAGGCGATCAACGCCATCCTTGAAGAGGCCGGTTCTGACTGGGCGCACCTTCTTCACGTCAATGTCTTTCTCACCGACATGTCACTCTTCGCGCGTATGAACGAAATCTATGCCGGCATGCTTGGCGACAACCGTCCGGCGCGTTCCGTGTTAGAGGTGCGCGCCCTGCCGAAGGCAGGCGCTTTGCTGACCATGAATGCAACGGCCTTTGAAAAGCCCTGAAGCGCCGCCGGCTGACTGCGCCGATCCTTACGTCTGGCTTCCTCTTGCGGAGCGTCCCTGCGACGCGGCGCGGTAATCTCCAGCCAACAAAGCTTAATATCAGGGAGATGCGACATGGCCGGCAAGCTCAGAACCATTGCAACCGAGGAAGCCTTCTCGATTCCGGAGGTCGCCGAGGCGCTGAAATATGTTTCGCGAGGGCCCAGCCAGTCCCTCGACAAGCTCCTTGTAAGAGGCATCTATGATTCCAATGACGGCAAGGGTTATGACGCGCTGAACTTTCTCGACGGCCTTCTCGATGTAGAAGATCGCCGCCTGAAACAGATGGACGATCTTGACATCGACATGCACCTCCTCTCGCTGACAGCGCCGGGGGTGCAGATGTTTGACGCCGACACGGCGACCGATCTCGCCGCGCTCGCCAATGATGTGCTCGCCGATATCTGCAAGCGTCATCCGACTCGGTTTTCCGGGCTCGCCGCCTTCGCGCCGCAATCGCCGAAGCGCGCAGCAAAGGAAATGGAGCGTGCGATCAATGATCTGAAGCTCAACGGCTTTATTTTGAATTCGCACACCAATGACGAATATCTCGATGATCCGAAATACTGGCCGTTTCTGGAAGCGGCCGAAGCGCTGGACGCCTGCATCTATATTCATCCGCGCGCAGCGTCTTATGGATTGAAAGGTCCGTTGCAGGATTACGGCATGGATTCGGCCATGTGGGGCTATGGCGTCGAAGTCGGCACCCATGCTGTACGCATGATGACGTCCGGGCTGTTCGACAAATTTCCGAAACTCAAAATCTGCATCGGTCATATGGGTGAGGCGATTCCGTTCTGGATCTGGCGCATCACCTTCATGAACTCTCGCGCCCAGGAGGGCGACCGCGCGCCGAAAACCTCCCTCACCATGGAGGAGTATTTCAAGCGTAATTTCGTTATCACCACGAGCGGTGTCGAAGACCATCTGGCGCTCGATTATTCCATCAAGAAGATCGGCGCGGATAATGTTCTGTGGGCCATCGATTATCCTTATCAGCCCATGAAGCCAGCCGTCGATTTCATCCGCTCGGCGTCGCTCGATGACGAGACCAAGGCGAAAGTCGCCCACAAAAATGCTGAGCGAATCTTCCATATCAAGCCGTTGGAGTAGGGACCGGTCCGAATTCGCCATAGCCCTCAAATTGCGTTTTTGTGTTAAGGTTCGTCCCGTCGGGCGCGATCAGGACGGGGCATTCGCATGTCGATCAAGGAAAAGCCGCTCATTAAAGCAGTCGAAAAGCTCGGGCCGCTGCCCGGCTTTCTATTCGAAAATATGGTCTTCGCCGGGATCTTTTCGATCGTTATGTGCGTTGTTTTCGGCGGCGTTTTTGTGGTGTTTCAGGTCGCCGGAAGGGGCGCGGTCGAGGCGCTCTTTCTTTATGATGCCTTTCGGATCGGCGGATATTTCGGGTTGGTTGTGGGCGTTATTGTGCATTTGCTCATCTTTGTCAGTTCCTTTTCTGAGCCTGAAGAAGGAAAAATCCGTCGCCGATTTTTCTATGGCGGGCTATTTTGCGCCGTCTCTCTCCTCATATTCGATTATACGACCAAGGCTCCTTTGAGCGCCTGGTTCGAGCAGGCGGGCCCGCTTGTCTGATATTGCCGTGTGTCTCCAAACCCCCTAGATTTTGCGGCGTCTGAGGACGGGGAGCTTCGGGATGCACATCATCATCGCCATACTCGGCGCGCTGGCGGCGGCCTTCTGGGCGTTCACCCATTTCATGAACGCCGCCAATCAGGGGCGCGAGGCTGTCGGCGAGGTCAGAGGCGTGATCCGCCGGGGTAAGTGGAACCGGCGCGTCGATCAGCGGCTTATTGAAAACCTTTCCGACCCGCGCGAAGCCGCAGCGGTGCTGCTCTATCAGATGGCTGCCTATGACGGCGCCGTGACCGACCGGCAGGCGGCGCACATCGTTGGTGAAATGCAAAAGGCTTTCGAGGCGGACGAGGAAACAGCGCAGGGCCTTTACGCTTTTGGCCGAATGGCGGTGGGCGAGATCAATGACGCCGGCAACAATGTGCGCAAGATCTTAAAGCCGGTTGTCGATGTCTGCACCGACGTTGAAAAACAGCAGCTTGTCGACTTGCTGGAGGGTACAGCGGAAATTGAAGGTCCGCCTGCGGACATTCAACGGCGGTTAATTGCCGAGGCGCGGAGGGTGCTTCTAACAGAATAAGCCAAATATCCCGCGCCCCAAAAAAACGACAGGGTGAAAACCCAGGGAGGATCCAATGGCGCAAGCACAACAACAAACGGGGATTAATCCTGTTTCCATCAATGACCTGATTGAATCGGTCGCCGCCGGTGTGCGCGATTTCGCCAGGGCGCCGCTTTACGGGCTTGTCTTTGGCGGCCTGTTCGCTGCGGGCGGCTGGCTTCTGATGGCGTTGTTGATGGTTCTTGGTCTTCCCTATCTTGCTTATCCCCTGGCCATGGGGTTCGCCCTTGTGGCGCCCTTCGCGGCCGCCGGGTTTTATGCAGTGAGCGATCATCTGGAGCGCGGAAAGCCATTGTCATGGGGCGGCGTTCTTGGCGGGGTGCGCGACGCCGTGCGTGGTGATTTGCGGTGGATGGCGCTGGTCACCGGCTTTGCGCTTGTCATCTGGATGGATATCGCCGCGTTTCTTTTTTTCGCCTTCACCGGCTTTCACGGCGTCGGCCCCGATTTTCTCGACCAACTTTTTTCAACGCCGTCGGGCCTTGTTTTTCTGGTGCTCGGAAATTTTTCCGGCGCCCTGATCGCCTTTTCCATTTTTTCGATTTCGGTGGTCTCTTTCCCCATGCTCTATGATCGCGATGTGGATTTTGTGACGGCGATGGTGACGAGCGTAAAGCTGGTTCTGTCGAGCCCCGTGACCATGATGGTCTGGTGCGCCCTCATTGGCCTTCTGATGGGGCTTTCCGTGTTGTCGGGATTTGTCGGCTTTTTCGTCATTCTGCCCGTTATAGGCCATGCGACCTGGCGGCTTTATCGTCATGCGATTGCGCGTCCGGTCGAGGGCGATATTTCAGGGGCGGCGGCGCAATTGGCGGGTTAAAGGCCAACCTTTCCATGCTTTCATGGGAAAGGCGGCGCGAAAATTTGATTATATGCAGGGATTTTGGCTAGGGTAACGCAGACGACAGGCAGCAACATCTCACTTGGGAAGGAGACAAATTCGTGCTGAGACTATTTGTAACTTTGGGGGCGAGCGCGGCGTTTATCATGAGCGCGGCCTTTGCTCAGGATGACATGACGGAAGATACGGCCCCGCCGCCGGAGCCGGTGGCGACGCTTGGCGATTGCGCGCTCTACGCCGAAGCGCCGGAGATGCCCGATCCCAAGGAAGCAACCGCGGAAGATCGCGCTGCGACGATTGAAGGCATCAAAGGTTTTCAGGCTGCGCTGGGTGAATATCGTGCATGCCTAGACACAATCTCCGGCAATGAAGAGCTTGAGGTCGATGCGCGTCAGGCGGCGCTCGATGAATTCAACCGTACGGTGGAAATGGAAACCGATATGGTCAAGGACTGGCAGAAGTTCAGCAAGAAATACGACAAAGCCAACAAATAGGTATTTGCGTATTTCCGTACGCTGATTGAAAAGCGCCGTTATTTGTAACGGCGCTTTTTTGTGCGCGGATTACGCGGGCCCGACTTTCTTCAGTCCGCGCCCGGTCAGGACGTAAGCGCCGGCGAAGAGCAGCGAAAAGACCGGGCCAAGATAACAGAAGACGGCCCATGGCAACAGGTCGATGGTCGCAACGCCAAGCGTCCCGGCCATGAAAAGCCCGGAGACTGTCCATGGCATCAAGGGTTCTGTCACGGTGACGGAGTCTTCGATGGCGCGGGAAAGATTTTCCGGCGCGAGGCCGCGATCAGCGTAAGATTTCTTGAAAAGCCCGCCGACAATCAGCGATGTGACGCCGCCATGGCTGGTGACGGCGATCATTACGAAACCCGCGGTCATGGTCGCTGCGATCAATCCGAAAGCGGAGCGTACCGCCGACAACAATGCGTGAAGCAGAGTCTTCATTGCGCCTGACACTTCCATCGTTGCGGCTAGGAGAAAGGCGGCGATGACGAACATCAGTGTATAGGACATGGACATGACGCCGCCGCGATTGAGCAGGTTTTTCAAACTGTCCGTGGCAAAGCCGTTTGCTTCCGGTTGAACCAGCGCGAGATTGAAGCCTTTGACCAGCGTTCCCGCGGCGGTCTCAACAGGAAAGCCTTGCGCGAAGACGCCAATGAAAATCGCAATCACGGATGAGGTCATGATCACAAGCGCGGGCGGGCGTTGCAGGGCGATGCCGCCAATGGCGATGAAAAGCGGAAGGGCGGCGACCAGATTTAAATGAAAGATCGATTTCAACGCCGCCTTGATCTCGGCGGCTCCCGTTAATGCGGCGCCGTCGGCATGGGTTCCGAAAAATCCAGTGGCCGCATAGACTAGCGCGGCGATGAGCGCTGGCGGCAGGCTCGTCCAGAGCATATGGCGAATATGATCATAGAGTTTCGCGCCGGCGCCGATGGCGGCGATGTTGGTCATGTCGGAAAGCGGCGACAGCTTGTCGCCGAAATAGGCGCCGGAGACGACGGCGCCCGCGACCGGCGCAAGCGGCAGGCCCATGGCGCCCGCGGCGCCCATGAGCGCAACGCCGATGGTTCCCGCCGCGCCCCATGACGTGCCTGAAATTGTGGACATCAGCGCCGTGGCGGCGAAAGCGGTCAGCGCCATGAAACTTGGATGGATCAAATCAACACCAAGCGTCACCATCAGCGGGATCGTGCCGGAAAACATCCAGCTCGACAGCAACGCGCCGATGGAGAGGAGGATGAGAATCGCCGGCAGCGCTTCGGCGATGCGCCGCCCGGCTTCCGTTTGTATATCGGCCCAGTTGCGGCTCTGACGCATGGCGACGGCGCCGCCAGACGCGGCGGCGATCAGGATGGAAACGAGCAGCAGGTCGCTTGAAAAGCCGATGGTGACAACGCCGGCGACAATCGCGCCGAAGAGAACAATCAGCGGAGCGAGCGCGAGCCATAAAGGCAGTCGGGGCGTTGGCGTTTGCGCATTTGTCACGATAAGGCCTGCTCAAGATCGGCGATGAGACTTTCTGCGCCTTCAAGTCCAACGGAAAACCGCAAGAGCGTTGCGGGAAGGCGCGTCGTACGGCCCGCCGGATCGGCTTTGTGACCGCAGATGACGAGGCTTTCTGCGCCGCCCCAACTCACCGCACGGCCGAAAAGTCTGAGGCGGTCGGCAATCGCGAGCGTCTCTTCGTAACTCACATCTTTCAGGGCGACGGAGAACAGCCCTGAAGCCCCCAGCATTTGTTTTTCAAACAGCGCTGCGTCCTCTTTGCAAAAAGCCGGATGATAGATATCGCTGATGCGCGGATGGCCTTGAAGAAAATTCGCGACCGCAAGCGCGTCTTGGTGATGGCGCAGCATGCGGTCGGGTAAGGTCATCAATCCGCGCAGCAATAAAAAGGCGTCGAACGGCGCCAACACCGACCCAAGCAACATATAGCTTTTATAAAAGAGGCGCTCGATGAGCTCCTGCGAGCCCATCACCGCGCCGCCAATGACATCGCTATGACCGCCGATATATTTTGAACAGGAATGAATCGTGAGGTCGGCACCGAGCGCCAGCGGTTTTTGCAGGAGCGGCGTCGACACCGTGTTGTCGATGACGGTCAGCGCGCCGCGCGCCTTCGCCATGACGCAAATTGCGGCGACCGGCAGCAGGCGGAACAGCATGGAGCCGGGGCTTTCCATGTAAACAAGCCGCGTTTCGTTGCGCATTTCCGCTGAGATGGCGTCAACGTCCCGCGCGAAACTATGCGACCAGGAGACGCCAAAATCCTCAAGCCGCGCCGCAAGCTCCAGCGTCGGACCGTAAATATCGTTGACGAACAGCACATGATCGCCGGCTTTTAAAAAGCCAAAGAGGACGGCGCTGACGGCGCCCATGCCCGATCCGAAACATTTGCAGGCCTGCACGCCCTCGAGTTTTGCGAGCGTCTCTTCAAGGACTTTCACTGTCGGGTTTGTGCCGCGGGAGTAAACATTGGCGGAATGTTCGCGCGAAAGCCCGTCAAGCAAGTCCTTCATGGTCCGCTTACGGTAGAGAGACGCCTGAGAGATCGGCGGCAGGACGGCGCCATGGTGATTGTCCGCAGCCTCGCCTGCGCGCAGGCAAATCAATCTGTCTTCCGGATCAAGCGCGATCATGTGCCCGCCTCAACGCGCACTGGCGCCATTCGCCTCAAGCGCGAGATACGCTGCGCCAAGGGCGCCGGCGTCGCCGCCCAAACCGGGAGTGAAAATGTAAGTGTCCGCATGATCTGCCTCCGCGCGCACCGTATAACCATTTGTGCGTTCCACAAACTGCGCACGGATCATATCCATCAGGATTGCGCGTTTCATCACGCCGCCGCCAAGGATGATCCGTTGCGGCGCGAGGAGATAGGTGATGGAGACGCAAAGCTGCGCTAAACTGTCTGCGACCAGCGGCCATGCTTCGTGGGTGTCGGGCAGAAGATGCGGGTCGGCGCCCCAGCGCGCGGCGATTGCGGTGGCTGAAGCAAGACCTTCAATGCAATCGCCGTGATAGGGGCAGCTTCCGGCGAAAGTCTGGCGATCATATTCTGCGCGGGCGGGTTTGATGTGGCCGAACTCGGCGTGGCCGGGCGCGCCTACAAGATTTCTGGCGACCAAGGCTGCGCCGCCGACCCCGGCGCCGACAGTGATGTAAACGACATCCGACAATCCCTTGCCGGCGCCCCACGCCGCCTCTGCGAGAAGGGCGGCGTTGACATCAGTGTCGAGCGTGCAGGGAAGGCCGGTCTCCTGTTCCAGCATGCGCAACGGATTGGCTCCGCGCCAGCCCGGTTTTGGCGTGGCGCCGATCAGACCATAGGTTTGGGATTTCCGGTTGCGATCGACCGGCCCGAAACTGGCGAGGCCAAGCGCTTCGATGGAACAGCCTTCACCGCGCATCTTATCGATCCAGTCCGCAGCCGCCGCGACGTTTTCCTCCGGCGTTGTCGTCGGGATCGTCGCGCGCGCGAGAATGCCGCCGGGGCCTTTTGCGGCGATGAGCTTCCAACTCGTCCCGCCGGCGTCGATCCCCGCGACAATCACGATGGATCGGCTAGGCGAAACGCCGACTTCATCTCTGGCTCGCCGTCGCATGAGACCGCGCCATTGCGCACAAGCCGGATCAGATGGGCGAGGACGTTGAGCGCCGCCGCGCCATGAAGCCGCTTGTCCACATCGGCGTATAAAGCCCCGGTGATGTCCTTGATATTGTCGCGGCCCTTTTTCAGTTGCTCGACAATCTGCGCATCGCGCATCAGGCGATGGGTTTTCACCGCCCTCACAAAGCGCTTGGGATTGTGAATAGGCGCGCCATGGGTCGGGAAATAAATTTCGTCTTCGCGGGCGAGAAGTTTATCGAGGCTTTGGATATAGGCGCTCATGTCGCCGTCGGGGGGCGCCACCACCGTGGTCGCCCAGCCCATCATGTGATCGCCGGTGAACAGCGCCTTCTGGTCGGGCAGGGCGAAGCAGAGATGATTGGAGAGATGGCCGGGCGTGTGCACCGCTTCAATGCGCCAATTCGGGCCTTCAATTACGGCGCCGTCGCCGATGGTCTCATCCGGCGCGTATGAATAGTCGGCGCCTTCGTCGAGCGCCGGGGCGTCATGTTTTTTCTCGCGCACCGGATGGGCGCCGAAACCGATGAGCGGAGCGCCGGTCGCCGCCGCGAACTTCATCGCAAGGCCGCAATGGTCGAGATGCGTGTGGGTGATGAGGATATGGGTTACCCTCTCGCCGTCGATTGTTTTCATCAAAGCTTCGAGATGCGCATCGTCATTGGGGCCCGGATCGATGACCGCAATGTCGCCCTCGCCGATGATATAGGTCCCGCTGCCCGTATAGGTGTAGGGGCCCGGATTATTCGCAATGACGCGGCGGACGCCGGGCGCGACCATATCGGCGACGCCGGGCGTGAAGTGAATATCTTTGACGAAAGGGATTGCGGCCATGACGACTGTCTAGTCCGATCTTTCGCAAAAGGCGAAAGATTCTCTGATCACTCGGCCAGTTTGGCGTCAATGGCGGCGGCGAACGCCTCAGCCAGGGCGCGCATGGCGGTGAGCTTGTCCTGGCCGCGCATGGCGGCGGGCGGGCCCATATCGGTCTTGTTGGCGTCAACGATATAGATGCGCCCGTCATGGCGGTCGCGCAGGATGTCGAGCCCGCCATAATCGAGATGCATGGCGGCGGCGAAGGCGGCGATCTTTTCCTGTTCCGCGCGCGAGAGCATGGCGTCGATCGGCGCCAGATCGACGCGGTGATTGTCGTTGGTGAAGCGCAGCGCCCGGGTGCGCTTTTTCAAAAAGACATAAGGCGTTGTGCGGCCGCCGACGATTGGCGTTCTGATATCCACATGGTCCTTGCCGTCAAACGTATTCTCGATGATGCGCTGATAGACGTAACCGGGTTTTGTAGTCGCGATCGGGCCTTCGATCTTGCGCCCGTCATGCTTTCCGTTCAGTTCGGATTTTTCGACCATCACGCCGCGATGCGTTGTCGGATCGACTTCGAGATTGTAGCCGAAGACTTCTTCGAAGATGCGCGCCACAACGCTCTTGCGAATATCGAAGCAATTCACATTAAAGGCGGGTTTGGCCGTAGGGATTGTGCGCGGCGCGGTGAGGAATTCGCAGTCTTCGAAATAGAAATGGAGATCGGCGTCAGCCGGGTCGTCGACGATCTTCACATCCGCAAGCTGACACACTGGCCAGATGGCGTAATAGGAGCGCGGCTTTTTCGGGAAAAAGGATATTTTCGCCCGCGGTTCGCGTCCGCGCACCATGCGCGTTGCGCGCAGGGCGTTCACGAACCAGACAAAACTGGCGATACGAAACGCGTCCCTGGCGAAATCGCGGTTCAGCGGAATCTGTGCGCCGGTTTCGGTGGCGACCAGTTGATTACCGTTAATTTTGAACTCGCCAAAAATGGACATAGCGCTCCGCCCGAACCGCCCCAACCGCGGCACTGAACATGGCTTTTCCCGTGATGACAAGGAAATAAAATGGCTGTGAGGCGCGGAAATCGTGATGTTGCGGTGAACGGCGCGGCTTTTGCGACGGGACGCGCATGTGTGCCGTTCGTAAACAGATCGTTAATTTCATCGCCGCAGGCCTTATGGCCGGGTTTACCCTGCCGGCTGTTGCGCAGAGCGGACCGGCCGCTGCGCCGGACGTCGCTCATAGCGCCGGGACCGTCACTATCGGCGACGGATCAGGGGGTGTGACCGACCGCGCTTTCGTTGCTGCGCCGCCGAACTATCTTTACGTCGTCGAAAAAGAGCGTGGCAGTTTTCTCGACTGCGGCGAAGGCCAGGATGGCCGGGCCACCGACGAAGACGGTCGGGATATGGCGATCCTGCGCTGCGGCGTCACGCTCACGGAAACGATTGTCATCCCCGCGGCGGCGACAAGCGCGCGCATTATCATCCACTATTAATAGACGCTGCGGCCATCCATCAGACAGCTGTCCGTTTCCAGCTCGCCTTTGTCATCACGGCGGGCATAGACTTTATATTTCTTGCCGTAATCAAACGACACGCCGCAGGCGTCCTCGCTGATATTATGCCAGACGGCGGTGCGGCCGGAGACGGATGAATCGCTCGACGAGTTGACGTCGAATATGGTCGCCATACGGTCCTCGACGGATCGCTTGTCCGCGCCGAGGATGACTTTCGCATCGATCACATATCCGCTGAGTGTAACCTCAGGGGAAATGTTAGCGGGGCAGGTGCAGTCGGAGAATTTCTTGATCACTGGCGGCGCATTGTAAGCATCCGATCCCTGCACCATCATTGTGAGCAATAACGCAAAACCAATCATACTGAGGCGTCTTCCTTTTTCGTCTCTCTCTATGCCTATGCGCCGCGGCAAAGGGCCTGAAGCGCTGGCGCTTGGCCCGAAATATCATAGCCGGCAGCAGCCGCCTCGGCGATGATTTCTTCCGGCGCACGGCCCGCCGAGGCTTCGAGATAGGCGCGCAGGATCGTCGACCGTGTTCCCGAGCGGCAAAAGGCGAGCGCTTTGCCGTCGCCATTTTCATCTAACGCTTTTTTGAGGGCGGAAATATGGCTTTGACTGATGCCGCGGCCATCAACGGGAATGTGAATATAAGAGATCCCTGCGGCTTCGGCGGCGCGGGCGATGTCGTCGCTTTTCGGCTGACCTAAAGCCTCACCGTCCGGGCGGTTGTTAATAATAAGGCTGACGCCTTGCTTGGCGGCGAGGGCGGCGTCGTCGGGGGCGATCTGTTGCGTCACCAGGAACCGGTCCGTCAAGGGAATGAATTTATCAGTCATTGAGCGCGATTGTATCCCGTGTAAAAAGTCCCGACCGCGCGGCGAAAAGGGCCGACGCGATTTCGGGAGTTATATAGTCATGACCGCGCCCTTGTTCCACCTTGCGATCCCGGTTGACGATCTTGTCGCAGCCGAGGCGTTTTATGGCGAGGTTTTCGGATGTCCCCGTGGGCGGCGCTCGGACAGTTGGATCGATTTCGACTTTTTCGGCCATCAGCTGGTGACGCATCTCGCGCCGGAGGAATGCGGCCGCGCCGCCGCCAATCAGGTTGACGGCAAGGATGTGCCGGTGAAGCATTTCGGCGTCATCCTCGACGGGGAGGCCTGGCGGGCGCTGGCGGACCGGCTGACGGCGGCGGGCGTCGATTTCGTAATTGAACCTTATGTGCGGTTTCAGGGCGAGCCGGGCGAGCAGGGGACGTTCTTCCTGCTCGATCCTGCTGGCAACGCGCTTGAGTTCAAATATTTCGATGACCCGAGCCGGCTGTTCGCAACCTGAATGGAGACAATGGATGTACATTCCCGATGGGTTCGCCCGGGTGGCGCCATATCTTTTTGCGGATGACGCAGGCGCATATATGGACCACTCATCGCCGCGCTCGGCGGCGTTGAAACGGGCCGAACGCTTCGCGATGACGGCAAGCTTGCTAATGGGCAGGTCCGCTTCGGCGATGCTTCGATCATGATCAGCGAATCCGGACGGGGTTTTCCACCAACGCAGGCGACATATTATTTCTACGTTGAAGATGCGGACGCCGCGATGGAGCAGGCGCTTCATAATGGTATGGAAAAAATCATGGACGTCGCCGACATGCCTTATGGCGATCGGCAGGGCGGGGTTAAGGACAGAGCCGGAAACATCTGGTGGATTTCACAAAGGCTCAGCGACGCTCCCTATTGAGTGACGCATCAGGTCACGGGAAGGGGCGCGCCTTGCGGCGTTCCTACGGTTAGTCGTCGTCTCCGATATCGCCCAGCGACCGGATCGCAACCCACATATTCCAGAGTACGAAGACAACCAGCAGGAAAAAGATCAGAAACTGCCAGAACGTCATAATGCTGTTTATATGGGGCGCGGCGCGGCTCATACAAATGAATTCGGACGCCGGGGGAGAGGAAGCGCGAAGTTGTGAAGACCAAACCAAGCAACGCCGGATATGCCGGGGAAGCCGAAGACCTGCTCCGCCGCTATGAGGCGCTAACTTTTGAAGAGGTGCACGAGTCGGTGCTGCACCTGTTGCCGGAGACGCCATCGCGCATTCTGGAAATCGGCGCGGGCACGGGACGTGACGCGGCAGCCTTTGCAAGGCGTGGCCACAAAGTGACGGCGGTGGAGCCAACCTCGGCTTTGCGCGAGCCAGCCATGGTGTTGCACCCCGAACCGGAAATTGAGTGGATTGATGACAGTCTTCCGGCGCTGGCGTCATTGAAAGAACACAGCGGCGTATTCGATCTGGTCATGCTCACGGCGGTGTGGATGCATCTTGATGCGCAAGAACGCGCCGAGGGCATGGACGAGCTTGCGCGGCTCGCCGCGCCCGGCGCTAAAATTATGTTCCTCTTGCGTCACGGGCCGGTTCCGGAAGGCCGACGCATGTATGACGTCAGCGGCGAGGAAACCGCCGTCCTTGGGGCGCCATACGGTTTGCGCCCAGTCTTCAGCATGCGCCATGACGCGATAACAGAGAATAATCGAAAGGCCGGCGCGACGTGGACACGGCTTGTGCTGACGAAAGCGTAAGGGTTCGGGTTACTCCGCCCGGAAAACGATCTCTCCGTCGACAACAGTCATGACCGGTTTCGCGGTCAGGATTTCCTGTTCCGGAATTGTCATGATGTCTTTTGAAAAGACGGTGAAGTCGGCGCGCTTGCCGGGTTCGATGGTGCCGAGCAGCCCTTCCTGAAAAGAGGCGTAGGCTGGCCAGATCGTAAACATCTTCAGGGCTTCCTCGCGCGACACGGCTTGCTCCGGGCGCCAGTTCTCGTCCTGATAGCCGTCAAGGCCGCGGCGGGCGACGGCGGCGTAGAACTCGATCAGCGGATCGCCGCGCTCTACCGGCGCGTCGGAGCCGCCAGCAATGATCGAACCGGCGTCGATCAGCGAACGCCAGGGATAGGCGCCGTCAAGCCGGTTCGTTCCCAACCGGTCCGGCGCGAAGAAGAGATCGCCGATGGCGTGGCTCGGCTGCATGGACGGGATGACGCCCAGTTCCGCAAAGCGGGGAATATCGTCCGTATCGAGAATTTGCGCATGTTCGACGCGCCATCTGAGATCGCCCGCATCGAGATTGCGCTGGAAGGCTTCCTCATACCAGTCAAGAATGAGCTTGTTGCCGCGATCGCCAATCGCATGAGTGTGCACCTGAGCGCCCGCCGCGATGGCGCGATCGAAAAGGCTTTCCGCCTTGGCTTTTTCCATGAGCATAAGCCCGTCCGTGTCGGGCCGGTCGGAATAGGGCTCCAGCAAGGCCGCGCCGCGCGAGCCGAGGGCGCCGTCAATAAATAGCTTGATCGCCCGCGTTAGGATGCGCCCGTTTTGGCTGGCGCGCGGGCCGTCTTTTTCAAGTGCGGCGAGGCCGTCTTCATTGAGGGCGTTGTAAACACGGATGTTGAGGGCGCCGTTCGCGGAGAGCTCTTCCATCATGGAAACATTCTGCGGCTCCACCCACATATTGTGCATGCCGGTCCAGCCATAGGCGGCGTAAACGTCGGAGGCTTTTGCATAAGCCTCGCGTTTCGTCTCATCGCTGGCTTCGTCAATAAGGCCGTTCACGAGGAACATGGCGTGGTCGATCAGAATGCCGGTGGCGCGGCCCGAGGCGTCGCGTTCGATCTTTCCGCCCTCGGGATCGGGCGTCGCGTCGTCAATCCCTGCGGCGTCGAGCGCGGCGGAGTTGGCGACCAGCGCATGGCCGTCGGCGCGAGAGAGAATAACGATCCGTCCGGCGCTCACCGGATCGAGATCGTCGCGGGTCGGCATCCGCCCTTCCGGCCAGCCGGTTTCGATCCAGCCGCGACCGTAAAGCGTTTCGCCTTCCCCGACATCAAGGGCTTTCTCTGCGATAATTTCCACAAGCGCGGCGACGGACGAGACTCCTTCAAGATTGAGGGTCAGCTCGCGAAAGCCAATGCCGAGCAAATGCGCATGGGCGTCCGTGAAGCCCGGATACAGGGCCGCACCGTCAAGATCGATGATCTCGGGATTATCCCCGGCGCCGGCGATAACCAGCTCGTGCGAGCCCACCGCCAGAATGGCGCCCTGTGAGATTGCGACCGCCTCCGCCGGGGCTGCGTCGTCGACGCCAGTATAGACTTGCCCCCCGGTGAAAACTGTCACGATTGGGGTTGCGGCGGTCAGAGGGGCCTCCTCACGAGCGCATCCAACGACAAAAAGCGCACATAGTGCGGAAATCAGGGTGAATATCCGTTGCATGAAGGGGCTCCTGACGAGGGAAGAGGTCGGTGTGCGGGTGCGCAGGAAAGGTGTATCCCGGGTCCCCGGGCGCGGGCAATCGCTAATCGCCGAATCGGGCACTTCGAAAAGAACACAACCCGCGAAAAATCTCCCAAAAGCAGGTGTTTATGGTTAATGGCGGGGCATAAATACACGCTATAGGGGAATTGTTTTGGTAAAATGCGCTACCGTGTTGCAATGCAGCACTTTTTTTGGGTTAACGCGTCCTAAATGAATTGACAATTTGCATAAAATTGGGAGATTGGGCCCGTCGTTAAAAATGTTTTAACGATGCGACTTCCGGCGTTTCCCGGATTTAGTTTTGAGTGGGGGACTACACCATGAAAACCCTTCGTTATCTTGCGGCCGCAGCACTGGCCGCGGGCTTTATGGCGGCGCCGGCGAATGCAGCAACTTTCGTGTTTAAAGGCGATGGCCTCAATGTAACTCCTGACAACGTTGCAAACGTCAACAATACTTGCGCAACTTCTGGCGGCGTAAGCAACGACCTTTGCACGATCAATCACGCTGAAGGTTTCGAATATTCGAACGACGGCGCGATCGTCGACGTTTATGCTTATGCTGGCGTGATGACGCAGGACGACGCGAATGCAAATAATGCAGCGCGCCTTATCCAGGACATCAACCCTGCCGACTCCGGTCTCGGCGCATGGTCGGAAAACAACACTTCCGACGATCAGACGCAGTTTGATGCGCGCGAAGCTATCCGCTTTGTCTTCGACCAGGCTTACACGGTGACCAACGTTGAATTTAACCGTGGCGGCGACCAGGACTGTTCGTCTGCTGGCGGCGGTGAAGGCGACTGCGGCGCATTCCAGCTGTTCGTTGACGGCGTGGATATGGGCACGATCGTTCTTGGCAGCCTGATCGATGTGATCCCGAACCTCGGCTATGGTCAGGACTTCCTTCTGATCGCACTGACCGAAGGCGCTGGCTTCACGATCGCTCAGCTGACAGTCAGCGACGTTCCGGTTCCGGCTGCGCTTCCGCTGCTTCTGTCCGGCCTTGCAGGTCTCGGCTTCGCTTCGCGTCGCCGTAAAACTGCCTAACGCACACAGCGTTAAACGGAATTGAAAAAGCCGGCCTTCGGGCCGGCTTTTTTGCATTTTGAAATGAGCGTGGAGTGGCGTCTGCGGCTTATATCGGGTCTGCTTTTGCTGAAAACGCTCTAGGCGCCGCCCGCTGCCTTTGTCTCCGCAATGATCCGGCTTGCGACGGCGAGCGACTGTTCATTGTCAACATCGATAGGGGCTTCCGGAAACGGCATTTCGACGACGCCGATGCTGGCGCCGAACTTCCGGCTCAGGACCCTGAACGCGCCCTCAAGCGTGTGCCATGCGTTTTTGTAGGCGATTGCATTCACCAGACCAAATGTCCTGATTGCGCGCAAGGGGGAGCTTTTGAGGAACTGGCCGCCGCTGCGAAAGACCTCCGCCGCGCGCACCGCCTGACGGTTCATCAGGGCGAATGTATTGCAATTGGTGTATTCCCCGTCTTTGAAGCGGTGAAAACGCGGCTGCCCCTCGGGATATTTAGAGAGCAGGATCTCTTTGTTGCAGAGCGCCACGGAGGCGTCGGACTGATCTGCGCGCTCGGCGAAATAGCGATACATTTCTCCGCTGAACAGGACATTGTCCGCCGTCGTGATGATCGCGGGCAGATCGCTGTCATCGCTGAGCGCCGCCGCGACGCTGTCAAACAGATTGTCGGTGGATTTCACGAAGCGAATAAACCCGGCGTCCATCAGTCCGCGTATATACGCATCGCTTTTTAAGGGCGCGTCGTTTTCGATGGAGACGCTGACGCGGCGCGCAAGGCCGCTTGAGATGATATGCGCCACTGTGCGTTCGAGCAGGGATTTGCCGTCAATCTCGACAAGGCATTTATGGCTGACGCCCGCGGCGGCGGCCACGGGATTGACGACGCCTGCGCGCTGCGCAGCCATGATAACGAAGTGGAATTGCCTTGGATCGTCTTTGTTCATGAGGTGTCGTCTATGTCTCTGCAAATGAGGACGCATAGGTGATGGAACATTCGGACGCAACAAGTCCTGCCGCAGCGCCAATCTCCTGAAACGATCAGAGGCATGAAGGAGAAGCGCTTAGCGGGCCGTCAGAATCTTTTCGACGGTTTCAAGATCGGACAGCTTGTCCACATCGATAGCGGCGTTGGCGAAAGGCAGAACGATGGCGTGAGCGGGGCACTGGAAGACCTTTCCAGCCCTCAGAAACGCCGCGTCTATTGAAAAGAGCTTGAAGACAAAACCCAGAAGGTTCACTGGACCGAAGGCGGCCGCGAGACGCCATGGCGATTTGCGGTTGGCCTCGGTCTTCTCCCAGAAGCGGACAGCCTTAAGGCCTGACCGGTCGTTGATCGCAAACAGGTTGGCGCCGGAAACCTCCATGTCCTGAAACTTCAAATAGGTCCGCTGCATGTGCGGATAAGCGGCCTCGATGGTCTTCCGGCAGACGACAGCGACGCAGGCGCCCGGCTTGGCGCGCGCAGAGGAAATAAACTGGGTGACAATTTCCGGCGTCAGCAGGGGATGGTCGGCGGTGGCGATCAGGAAACGCGAATCGTCCTTGCGCATTGCAATCGCCGCAGCAACGCTGGCGCTGATAGTGGGGGCGGCGCATACCCGCTCGACGGGAATGCGCGATTTCACTTCTGCAACACCGGGAATGTCATCAAGGGGGCCAAGGGCCTCCTCCGTAACCAGAACAATGCGTGAAACCGAAGGCGATTTCGACAAGGCGTCGAGAACCCATGCGATCATCGCACGGCCATTGGTTTCAACCAGCGCCTTGTAAACATGTCCGCGCGCCGCCGCGACGGGATTAACGCCCGGGCGTTTGCCGGTGATGACGATCGCCGTATAATCGTCTTTGCAAGCAGTCTCGTCTGTCATGGTCTCGTCTGTCACAGTTGCGACTCCAGCGCCGTCCATGAGCAGACCTGCCATCCGGCTTGTCTGGCGTGCGCATGCAAAGCCGGCTTCGGATTGATCACATAGGGCGTTTCCACGGCCTGAAGCAGCGGCAGGTCGGAAATATGGTCCGTGTAGAAAGAAAGATGCAGGTTGTCGCGGTCCTGGCCATATAAAGCGTCAAGACGCGCGGCGACCATCTCGCGCTTGGCTTCGCCATAACAATTCTCTCCGGCGATCTGCGGCGGCGCTTCGTCGGATGCGAAGCCGGTCGCCGTGGCGATGCACTCATCCAGCCCAAGCCGTTCGGCGATCAGGCGCGCATAAAAGTCGACGCTCGCGGTCGCCAGAATAATTTTGTCGCCATCGGCGCGATGACGCGCAATCGCGGCGAGCGCGTCGGCATAGAGGCCGCCCGCCATGACGCCGGTGACGAAACGGTCTGAAAGCTCGGCGATGCGGGCGTGCTCGAAGCCGGAAAGCGCCATCGCCAGCATCCGGTTCTTCAAGGTCTTGCGGCTGAGACGGCCCGCCTTGTAAAGGGCCATGTGAGGCACAAAGCGGGCGAACAGGGCGAGCCGCTGCGGGCCGTCCGGTCTGGTGGATAAAAGGAAAGGCGTAAAGGTGCCGACCCGCGTGATGGTGCGGTCAAGATCGAAGATGGCGGCGCGGCTCCTGCCGTTCCGGTCCGTTGGGCGATTGACGTCCCGGTTTTCAAGCATTCTCGCAAAGCCTCTGGAATCACCCTTACTCCTAAAGCCGCTTGATCTCTCCATGCAAGCCGGAAAGCGCCATGCGTTGATCTGGCGCGGAGAGTGGGCTTATTGCGGGCACAGAAAAAGCCCATTCTGGTTTAATTGGCCGGCGCATTTGGAGCAATCATGACGGAGGCGAAAGCAGCAACGGCCAAACCGGCGGGACCGGTTGCGCGCATATTGAAGAATGCGCGCGCGCTCGTCTCCGGCAAGGCGGTGGGCGGCGTGCTGAGCCTCGCCTATCTCGCTATCGCCGCGCGCGGGCTGGGTCCGGAAGGGATGGGCGCGCTCGTCCTCGCTCATGCCTACGCCACGGTGATCGCCGGTCTCGCGCGGTTCCAGTCCTGGCAGGCGGTCATCCGCTTCGGGGCGCCCATGGTCCGCGACGGGGATGACGCGCGCTTTCGGGACCTTCTGCGCTATACGATCCGCCTCGACATATTGAGCGCGGTGGTCTCGATCGTTGTCGCGCTCGGGCTCGCGCCCGTCGCCGCTAGGGCGTTCGGCTGGTCAGACGATATCCGTGGGCTGATCACCGTCTATTGTTTCGCAACGCCCTTCCTGATCGCGGCGACGCCGACCGGCGTGTTGCGCCTCTATGACAAGTTCAATCTGCTCGGCTGGCAACTCACTCTGATGCCGTCAATCCGGTTTGTCGGCGCCATTATACTCTGGCTGACCGAGGCGAGCGTTGGGGCTTTTCTCGCGGTCTGGATCGCCAGCGTGTTTGTGCATGGCGCCAGTCTCTGGGTTCTCGGCTGGCGTGAGCTGCAAAAGAAAAACCTGACGCCGGATGTGGTTGGAAAAGCCGACCGCGCGGCGGACAAGGCATGGCTGCCCTTTATGATCAAAACCAATCTGTCGAGCTCCATTACGTTGATGCACGACAATGTGCCCTTGTTGATCGTCGGGGGCGTGTTGGGCCCGGCGGCGGCGGGTCTTTTCAAACTCGCTTTTAATCTTGCGAATGTGCTCGCCCAGCCCGTGAGCATGTTCAATCAGGCGAGCTTTCCGGAGCTGTCAAAAATCGAAGCGGACAAGGGCGTGCGCGCCATGGCGAGAGTCGCGTTCCAGTCCATCGGCACGGCGATCCTGATTGCGCTTCCCGTGGTCGCGGTGTTCTTCCTCTTGCGCCGCCAGCTTGCGGTCGGTGTCGGCGGGGAAGAGTTCGCCGCGGCCGCGCCGTTGATCGCGTTGATGGCGTTTGCGCAGCTCTTTCAGATCGCCTCGCTCGGGCTTGAATCGGCGGTGCTTGCGCGCGGGCGCGCCGGTTGGGCGCTCACCGGGCAAATTGCGGCGGCGTTCGCCCATCTCGGCTTTCTCTCCCTGATGCTGACGGCGATCGGCGTCATCGCCGCGCCGGTCGCGATCATGACGGGATGGAGTGTGTTGATTGCAGTGTTGCTGGTGGCGTTGTTGAAGGCGTAACGAAGCTGGACGGCGCCGTAAGAACGCAGTGTTATTTATAACGCCGGTAGAAGATAAACGTCCCTTGCATATCCGTCGGGAAATTTTTCACGAACAATAACGCGCCCGCCAAGTTTTAAGGCAAGGTTCCTGGCGGCTTCATTGTCATCATTCATGTGCGTTTCGACCTGCGCCCATTGTAATTCTTTATAGGCATAGGCGATTACGGCGCGCGACGCTTCAAGTGCATAGCCATTGCGGCGTGCAGAGGGGATGATCCACCAGGTGAGTTCGGAGCGCGGCCATCCCTCCGGCCAGACAAGCCCGGCGCCGCCGACCATCTCTCCGGAGGTTTTTTCTTCGACCGCCCACATGCCATAGTCGCGCAATTGCCAGTGCCCGAGATCAGCGGCGAGTTTTCGGAAGGCGAGATGCGCCGGCAACGGACCGCCGTAAGCGAGCGACGCACTTTTGTCGGCATAAAAATCGCGGTAGACGGAGAAGTCGTCTTTTGACGGCGCGCGTAAGGTCAGCCGAGCCGTTTGTAGAGTCGGTATAGTCATCGACTTGTCGTCAAGCCCCCGCCTTCTGCGCAAAACCCCATGCCAGCGCGGCAAGGGGTTTGACATTCTCGCCCATCTGTTTTGCGGCTGGCGAGGAGGCATTACCTTGCAATGACCGCGCATAGACGCCCTGAATGATCGAGGCGAGGCGGAACATGTTGTAGGCGAGGCAGAAATTGACATCCGGCACGCCATCGCGGCCTGTGCGCGCGGAATAACGCGCCACCGCTTCGTCAATGGTCGGGATGCCCAGCGCGTCGAGATCGGCGCCGAGCAATCCGCCGCGCACGCTCGCCGGCATGTGCCAGACCATCAGGAAATAAGTGAAGTCGGCGAGGGGGTGGCCGAGCGTCGACAATTCCCAGTCGAGCATGGCCAGCACTTTCGGCTCCGTCGGATGCATGATGGCGTTGTCGAAACGAAAATCGCCATGAACGATGGAGGTGGCGTCATCCGACGGGATCGCAGTCGGCAGCCAGTTCATGAGATTGTCCATCTCTTCGATGGTTCCGGTTTCAGCCGCCACATATTGTTTCGACCAGCGGCCGATCTGGCGTTCGAAATAATTGCCCGGCTTGCCGTAGTCGCCGAGGCCAGCCTTTTCGTAATCGACATTGTGAAGGTCGGCGAGCGTGTCGATCAGCGCAAAATAAAGCGGCTTGCGCTTTTCTTTCGCGACTTCAGGCAGGCTGGCGTCCCAGAAAATCCGGCCCTCGACGAAGTCCATAATGAAAAACGCGGTGCCGACGACGCTTTCATCCTCGCACAGGGCGTAGGTTTTCGGCACGGGGAAATGTTGCGTTCCGAGCGCCGTCATCACTTTATATTCGCGGTCGACCGCATGCGCGGAGGGCAGGAGTTTTCCCGGCGGCTTGCGGCGCAGGACATATTTTTTCGCTGGCGTCGTGATCAGATAGGTCGGGTTCGACTGGCCGCCCTTGAATTTCTTGACGGTCAACGGACCTGCATAGCCATCGACATTCTCGCGCATATAGGCGTCGAGCGCGGCTTCATCGAATTTCAGATGTTCCGGCGTGTCGGCGAAGCCGGTGAATTCATCTGCGGCGCTCGTCATGGCGTTTCCTTTTTTTTTGAAGCCTTATCCGGCCCTGTAATGATCGAGGATCATGAGCGCGCCGATAATAACAAATCCTGCCCCGGCGATAAGCTTCAATGGCAGCGCCGAGAACCATTTATCCGCGGCCGCGCCTGCGATCACCGCAAGGCCGGTAGAGGCGACAAGGGCGAGCGCGGCGGCGGCGAAGACCATGAGTTTCGATTTGCCGCCATCACTGGCGAACAGAACGGTTGCAAGCTGGGTCTTGTCGCCAAGCTCGGCGAGGAAAACGGTGATGAAAATCGACAGGAAGGCGGTCATGGGGAAACAGTCCTCAACTTGCGGTGGAAATCAAAAAAAGCGGAAAGAACAAGGTCCGGCGCCTCTGTCTGCGGATAGTGGCCGATGTCGTCAAATAGAACGGCGTCTGCGTTCGGAACCTGTTCGAGATAATAGTGATAAAGATGCGCGCCGGAGACCGGGTCCGCGCCGCCATTGATGAGGCGCAGCGGAACGGCGGTGTCTTGGAGCGCGCCGACCCAGCGCGAGCGCATCACTTTGCGTTCGGGGATATATTGCAACAGCTTGTGAAAAACCCGCTGACCTTTGTTCTCGCTCATCAGCGCCCAGTGGCCGTCGATTTCTTCATCGGAGGCTTTGGTTTCCGGTCCGAAAATCTGGTCAAAAGTCGCGCGTAACTTGTCGCGCGTCAGCATCATGCCGAGAAGGGGCCCAAGCGGCGTCAGCCCCAGTTTCTGGATCGGCCGCGCGCGGTGTTGTTCGGGAAAGAGCCCGCCATTGAGGAACACAAGAGATTTCAGCGAAAAGCTCAGTGTGCGGTCATTATGGCGTGCGAGCAATTCCTGACCGACGCTGTTGCCGTAGTCATGCACAAGAAGATGCGCCTCGCCGACGCCGAGATGTTCGAGCAGCGCTTCCTGCAGGTCCGCCTGATTAAGCAGGGAATAGCGGATCGCCGCCGGTTTGTCGGAAAGGCCGAAGCCGAGCATGTCGAGGGCGGCGAGATTGAAATGCGCTTCCAGCGCCAGCCACATCGCCGACCAGTCCCAGGAGGAGGTGGGAAAGCCGTGAATGAGCAAAAGCCAGGGCTTTTGCGGGTCCGGCTGGTCAGGCGCCCTATAGGCGATGTGGTGTCCCGCGCAGTCAAAGCCGTGCGCCGCTTTTCGCCATTCGTCCAGGGCGATCATTTGGCCGGCTCCGCATCGTCCCGCTCAAGGGCGCGCCAGCCAATGTCCTTGCGATAGAACCCGCCCGGCCAGTCGATGGCGTCGACGCCGGCATAGGCGCGCGTCACCGCCTCCCGGATATCCTTGCCCGTGGCGGTCACGTTCAACACCCGCCCGCCATTGGAGACGAGTTCGCCGTCCTGTTCTTTTGTGCCCGCATGGAAGACAAAGACGCCCGGAAGCGCGTTAGCGTCATCGACGCCTTTGATGAATGATCCCTTTTTGTAGGCGCCGGGATAGCCATCGGCGGCGAGGACGACGAGCGCCGCCGCCTCTTCGGACCAGTCGAGCGTCACGCCTTTCAAGGCGCCTGTCGCAGCCTTGTACAAAACCGGCAGCACGTCGCTGTTCAGGCGCCGCATCAGGATCTGGCATTCCGGATCGCCGAAGCGCGCGTTGAATTCGATCAGGCGGGGCTTTTCATCCTCGATCATCAACCCGGCATAGAGAACGCCCACATAGGGCGCGCCGCGCTTTTTCATTTCCGCGACGACCGGTTCGATGATCTCTTTCATTGTCCGCTCACGGACTTTTTCGGTGAAAACCGGCGCCGGGGAATAGGCGCCCATGCCGCCGGTGTTCGGGCCTTTGTCGCCGTCATAGGCGCGTTTGTGATCTTGCGCGTCGATCAGCGGCAGAATGTTTTCGCCGTCCGTAATGGCGAAGAAACTCGCTTCCTCGCCGCGCATGAACTCCTCAATGACGATGGCTTCGCTCGCCTCGCCAAAACGTCCGCCGAGCATCTCTTCAATGGCGTCGTCGGCGTCTTTGATATTCTCGGCGATGACAACACCCTTGCCGGCGGCGAGGCCGTCCGCCTTGATGACATAAGGCGCCGTCTGCTCGCGCAGAAAGGCTTTGGCGGAGGCGATTTCGGTGAAGCGGCCATAGGCCGCCGTTGGGGCGCCTGCGGCGCTGGAGACCTCTTTCATGAAACTTTTGGAGGATTCGAGCGCGGCGGCGGCTTTGGATGGCCCGAAACAGGGGACGCCCTTCACCTTCAGGAGATCGGCAAGCCCGGCGGCCAGCGGGGCTTCGGGACCAACCACAACAAGGTCAATGGCGTTTTCGGCGGCGAAATCAGCAATCGCCTTAATATCGCCGTCTCCGAAGGACAATTTTTCGCCAAGGTGATTGAGCCCCGCGCTTCCAGGCGCCAGATAGAGCTTTGACAATTCCGGGCTTTGCGCGATTTTCCAGCCCAGCGCGTGCTCTCTGCCGCCGCCGCCAACCAACAGGACTTTCACTTGGCCGTTCTCCTTGCTTCGCATCGTGGATTTAAGCGGCGGCATTCTCGCGATCAACGCCCAACCCTTCACCGTCCGACCCACGACCGCTTTGTCGCATGATGGAACACCCGAAGACACAGGAAGCGGGAAAAAAACCGCCGCCACGCGCGCTGTTGCGCTCAGGGCTGAGTCGTCTGCGGGCAGGCTGGGGAAAGTTTTACGGGCCCTGGGGCCGGACAAGCGCGCGTTTCCTCGATTATCTCGGCGCGACGGATAAACGCCGCCGGCGGGCTTCGATCTCGCTCGCCATCGCCATCAATCTCATTGTCCTGACGCTGCTGTCGACCTTCGCGAAAGTGCGAATCTGGATCCCCAATGCGCCAAGCGACTTCATTCAGGTGACGCTGGTGGAGCCATTGCCCCTCGATCTGCCCCTGCGCGATCCCGATCTCGACCCCCAGCCGGAACCGGAGTCCGAACCAGAGCCCGAGCCAGAACCTGAAATTGTCGAGGAGCCCGAACCTGAACCTGCGCCCGATCTGATTGAGGAACCGGAGCCCCAACCTGAGCCAGAACCGGAGCCTGAGCCCGAGCCAGAACCGGAACCAGAGCCTGAGCCGGAAATTGTTGAGGCGTTTGAGCCGGAACCGGTTCCCGAGGCGCTGCCGGAACTCAATCTCGATCTGGAGCCGCAATTCGCGCCGCCGGCGGAAGACCCGGAGCCGTTTATTCCCGACCCCGTGCCGACGGCGCGGGACGATGTTCTGGCGCCGGCGCCCGAAGACGAGCCGCTGCAGCCTGAGCCTGAGTCCGAGCAGCCGCTGGTTGAGGTTGAGCCGGAAACAGAACCGGTCGCCGGCCTCGACGAAATTGTCGGCGAAGAGGAGGGGGAAGGTCTCGATGACAGCGAAACCGAAGCCGAGGGCGAGGACGCCGAGCCCGAAGACCCTGTGCTCGCCGAAGCGCCAGAAGAAATTGTCGAGGAGGCGCCCGTCAATGACGACATGTTCGATGAAGAGCCGGTCTTCGGACGCCGGACCTTTACCATGCCTCGCGTTGCGCTTCCCGGCATGGAAGGGGGCGCAGAATTGCCCGAAGGCGCCGCGGCGATCCTGCCGGGAGATTCCGGGGTGGTCGCCATTTTCTGTCCCGAAGAATTCGACAATGAAGACAAGCAGGCCGAATGCGCGGGCCGCACCGAAATCCGTTCAGGATGGCGCCCGGGCGCCAGCGGCGAGGATTGGAGCCGTGCGACCGAGCTGTTGAAAGGCGACCGTCAGCGCGGCGTTGCCGGACCAACAGCCGGGCCCGTCGTCAGAACGCTGCGCGAGCAACGCGACTATGGGGAGGTGGAAGCGCTGCAGGATTTCCGCCGCACCCAGGATGGCGTCAATAATCTGCCTGACGCTGGCGACGACAATCTCATGCGCGGGGTCGAGGGTAACCGGCCCGGCATTGGTCCGAAAGCGTTCGAGCCGTCATGGACCTTGCGGGAGAATGGCGAGTATTCCCAGAAGGAACTCGACGAGATTGGCGAGCAAATTCGCGAGGACGACGACGATTAAGGCCCGCAGAAACAATTCGTGATTGGCGGGCGGTGGAGCGTCTCCCCAAATCCCCGCCAGCATTTTTTGCGGAGTTTACAATGCTGGAAAAAATCGGGATCGCCGCTCTTGTTGTATTGGTGGCGTCGGAAAGCTTTGCCTTTGCAGAGGCGATTTTATGGGCGAGCGCTGCGGCGGCTCATCTTGGCGCGGCAATGCAGAACGGAACCTTTGTGGTTTCCGCCTTGCTTGGCGCCGCCGCCGGGTTCTGGATCTTGCAATCGGCGCTGGCGCATCGCGCCGACTGATTATTCGCTGAATTCCCGCGACAGGTAATCGAGAATCTCCGCCCGCGTGTCCGCTGGCGGCTCGGCCATGCCCTGTTTGTCCACCATCCAGTGAAGCAGGTAATCCCAGCCGTCGCGGCTTTGGCTTTGTTGCATCACAATTTGCAGCGTGTGACAGGCGCTGCACCAGGCGGCGACGCTATCAACGCCAGCGCTCCGTGGGAGACCCCTATATTCGTCATGTGGATCGAACACAGAAGCAGTTGTTGAGGCGGCAATATCCGCATAAGGATTAAGCGCTGCATAAGCGGGCGCATAGTTTATCTCACCGTTCCATACCTCTTCCACGCTTTCCGCCATGTCGCTTTCGACAGTCGCGGCCGGTTCATGAGATGGGGCCGGCGCCGCCGGTTTTTCGCTGCTGAACAGCCGCACAAGAATGACGATGGCGAAAATCATAGCGGCCATGGTGGCGATGCGCGCGAGCATGTCTTGTGCGGACGTCACAGCGCGAAGACCGCAATGCGATGCATCAGATTGTTGAGATAACCGCGCGGGTTCCAGCCCGGTTGCGTCGCCGGCTGCATCCGGCCGTCATTGTCTGTCGCCCGCGCCCACACTTCGTAATAGCCATGCTGAGGCAAGGTCAGGTCCGCCCGCCAATGCTGCCAGGCATAGCGGTTGACGGGGCGGGTTAAATCCGCGCGCGCCCAAGTGGCGCCGAAATCAATGGAAACATCCATCGCCGCAACGTCATTATCGCCGGCCCAGGCATGGCCGTGGACTTCGAAAACATCGCCAGCCTGTACGCGATGGCCGGTCTGCGGCGCGGTGATGATTGATTTCACGGGCATCGATTCAATGATCTTCATATCGGCGTCTGCGACTTCGGTGCCCGGCGCCACCGGCGTTTTAGGAATGCGATAGGACTGGCCGGTCATTTTCTCGCCGTCATGTTCATGATCGAGAACGGCAATGCGCGTCAGCCATTTTTGCGAACACGATCCCGGCCAGCCCGGTGCGATCAACCGCAAGGGATGCCCGTTAAGCAGGGGGATGTCGTCGCCATTCATGGCGTGCGCGATGATGGTGTGTGGCTCCATTGCTTTTGCAATGGGAACGCCGCGGGAGATTGCATGTTTTTCCGGATCGCCAGAGAGATGAAGATCGGCGCTGTAGTGACCGGTATAGACCGCGGAGCGCTTTAGACCCGCGCGGCTCAGCACATCGCTCAACCGCACGCCCGTCCATTCCGCGCAGGAGACGGCGCCGAAACTCCATTGATTGCCGCGCGCCGCCGGCGTAATGAATTTTCGGCCATTGCCGCCGCATTCAATCTGCAGCTGCAACGCCACCTGCTGGAAGTCGCCGCGCAGATCGTCGAGGGATAAAGTCAGCGGTCTTTCGACCTCACCATCGATAGATAATGTCCAGTTCGCAATGTCTTCATCAGTCAGCGATGGCGTCAGGCCGTTATTGCGCACGAACATATGCGCGGCTGAGGTGACATTTTCATCGAGCAGATGCACCGGCGTTTCAGCGTTGAGAGGCCGGTCGCCGAGAATGGTCAGTCCTTCCTTGCCGCTCAGCCCGTCCTGCGCCAGCGCCACCGGGATCACGCCTTCCGGCAGGAAGCGGGCGAAAGGAATGGGCAGGCCAAGCGCTGCGGCAAAGGCGGCGGTTCCCGCGCCGGTGAACAATGCGCGGCGGGAGAGATTGTGTTGGGGCTGGTCGCCTGACGGATGGCTCATAAAAAAATCACTCCAAACTCCGGAAGGGAGTTTGGAGTGATCGCAGGGTCCGCGCGAGGGGCAAAACAGCGCGGACTGAGGGATTTTAGAGATCAGCGACGCCGGGATAGGACTTTTTCCCGCCGATCCACGCGTCCTTGAACAGGGCGGTGGCGTATTTCGCCGCGTTCTTGTCGCCCTGCGCCTTGTAGCTTTCGGCGAGGCCGTAAAGCACCCAGGCGTTGTTCGGGCTTTCCGACAGCGTTTCGATGAAAAGCTGTTCGGCGCGTTCAGCCTGTCCGTCCTGCAGCAAATATCCCGCGAGCGATTGCGCGGAAGGGTAATACCACCAGGGCGGCTCCATGTAAGGAATGTTTTCCTGAATGGCGACGGCTTCTTCCATCGCTTCAATCGCGCTGGCGAGATCGCCTTGCACGGCGCTGGCGCGCGCGATTACGGTGAGGCGCGCAATGTTGAGGACTTCCATTGCGGGAACGCCGCCGCCTATGAGCGGAGATAAATCCGCCTCGGCGACGATAGCGCTGATCGCCTCGGCTTCTTTCATGGCCGCCGCCGCGTCGCCCATTTTTGCGTAGGCTTCGCCGCGGGCGTAACGCCATGCGCCCTGCAGGAACGGCATGGCGTCGCCCGGATCTTCTAACGCCAGAATATCTTCAGGCGCTGCGAACTGCACCATGGCGTAATAGGGCGCGGCTTTGATCGGCTGCACGAATGGCGCTGCGCTCGCCATTTCCACCGGCAGCTTCTCATCGAGTTTTTTCGCCATGGCGAGGGCGGTCGCGTCATCGCCGGCCATCTGCGCAGAGGTCAGGGCGAAGTGAATATTGTGGGTGAAGTAGCCATATTCATACATCACCGACGCATCGGCGCTGTCGAGATAGGCTTCATCCGCTGCAACCGCGTCGATATTCTGCTCAAGCGATTCCTTGAACCGTCCGACGACATAATAGGTGTGCGACGGCATGTGGATGAGATGGCCGAGGCCGGGCGCAAGACCGGCGAGGCGTTTTGCATGGGCAACGGCGCGATAGGGATCGCGCGAGGCTTCGGTCATGTGAATGTAAAGATGGATCGCAGCCGGATGATCGGGATTGCGCGCTAGCACGCCTTCGATCAGCGAGACGGTGCGGGCTGTCCGGCCTTTCGGCGTGCGGCCGCCATCGGCCCAGTAATCCCAGGCCTGCGTATCCATATTCGCTTCTGCGGCGAGCGCGGCGATAAAGTCGTCATCAGGATAATCTGTTGCGACCTGGTCCATGGCGTCGGCGAAAGCGTTGTCGAGTTTGGAGCGGTCATCGGGCTGGACTTCGGAATAGCGATAGTGAAGCGCGTTGATGATCGCCTTTTCTTTTTCGCTCGCGTTGCTGCGCAAGGACATCGCCTTTTGCAATGCTGCATATGCAGGCGCGACGGCTTCCTCGCCCATGGGTGCGTTGATATTGGGGCCGAGCGCGAAGGCTTCGCCCCAGTAACACATGGCGCAATCGGGATCGATTTCCTGCGCGCGCTTGAATGCGTTGATCGCCTCGCCATGATTGAAATTATAGGTATAGGCGAGACCCTGATTGAACCAGGCCTGCGCTTCCGGTTTCGATGTCGTTACGTCATAGGAAATGGCGTCGAGGCCCGAACGCAGCATGGCGCCCGTATCGGTTTGCTCGTTTTGCGCGGCGTAGGCGTTGGCGGCGCGGATGAAAAAGGCGCGGCGTTTGGAAAGCGCGCCATTCTCTTCGCCGCAGGCGGCGCGTGCAATCAGGAGCGGATGCAGGAACGGCGCTGCGGCCATTTCCTGTTCTCCGGAAATGTAGCGGCTGTTGACGCCAAGTCCGCCGAGCGCAATAGCGGCTGCGGCGGCGCCGATCAGAAATTTCTTATTCATAGTCTCTCCCCCTCTCGGGATATTTCGTTGTTCGTGTTCGCCGGGGTCGGCGCGGTCTGGCTGCCTAGGGGACAGCCGCTTGTAATGATACTGACTTTGGTTAGGGCTCCGAACCCGAAATGGCGCCTGAACGGCGCCCGAATTTGGAAAGCCAACAATCGTTGCGCCCTGTACCGGACATACGCTTTACAGGACTGTGATCTGCAACACAGAAAAGGGCGCCGGAAAACAATTTTTTGCAGTGAGATTTCGCGACGCCGCCACCCTTATCCCGTCGCGAAAAACATGCTTTAACATGAAATGATGAGTGACAGAACTCCCGGCAATTTGCATGAATATAGTGTTTCGGAGCTATCCGGCGCCGTAAAGCGGACCATTGAAGACGCTTTCGGGCTGGTTCGTGTCAAAGGCGAGCTTGGACGCTGCACCAGAGCGGCGTCGGGCCACATGTATCTCGATCTCAAAGATGACAAATCAGTCATTTCCGGCGTCATGTGGAAAGGCAACGCTGCGCGTCTTTCCATTAACCCGGAGCAGGGGATGGAGGTCGTCGCCACCGGCCGGATGAGCACTTTCCCCGGCCAGTCGCGCTATCAACTCATCATTGATTCGCTTGAGCCTGCCGGCGTCGGCGCGTTGATGGCGCTTTTTGAAGAGCGCAAGAAAAAACTCGGCGCTGAGGGGCTGTTCGCGCCTGAGCGAAAAAAACCGCTGCCCTTTCTGCCGGAAGTGATCGGGGTTGTGACCTCCCCCTCGGGCGCGGTGATCCGCGACATTCTCCACCGCCTGCGGGAGCGTTTCCCGCGTCATGTGATTGTCTGGCCGACCTTGGTGCAGGGCAGGGGCGCGGAAGAAAAAATCGCGGAAGCGATTCGCGGGTTCAATGCGCTTTCCCCTGACGGCGATGTTCCGCGTCCGGATGTTTTGATCGTGGCCCGCGGCGGCGGCTCGCTGGAAGATCTCTGGTGCTTCAACGAGGAAGTTGTCGCCCGCGCCGCGGCGGCGAGCGAGATTCCGTTGATCTCTGCGGTGGGGCATGAAACCGATACGACGCTGATTGACTTTGTATCGGATAAGCGTGCGCCAACCCCGACAGCGGCGGCGGAGTTCGCGGTGCCGGTGCGCTCGGAACTGTTGAGCGAGCTGTTGAATAAAGAGCGCCGGTTTACGGGCGCCGTTGAACGGCTTTTTGAAACGCGGCGCTCGGCGCTGTTGTCTGCGGCGCGCGGTCTTGGTCGTCCGGAAGATATTCTCGGCGCGGCGACGCAGCGGCTCGATCGCGCGTCCGATGGGTTGCGCTCAGGATTGCGCGGCCGGCTGGACACGGCGCTCACCTCGCTGGCGCGGACCAGCGGGCGGCTGACGCCAAATTTGCTCGCCCACGGGTTTGCAACACGGGAAAACAAAATCGCGACGCTCTGGTCGCGCGTCGCCGATCGCACCGACCGGATCATTGTCGACCGGCGTTCGCGGCTGGCCGCTTCGGCGCGGGTGCTCGCCGCTGTCTCCTATCAGAATGTGCTCGACCGGGGTTTTGCGCTGGTGCGCGGCGCCGATGGGGCTCTCATCCGCCGGGCTGGCGACGCCGCCTCCGGCGCCGGCGGCGAAATCCAGTTCGCAGACGGCGTCCGCGCGATCCGTTTCGATGGTGACGTCAGCCGGGATAGCGCGGAAGGGAGCCCTCAAAAAACCGCAAAGAAATCAGAGAATAAATCTCAGAAATCAGGGCCCGGGCCGCGCCAGCCCCGGCTTTTTGACTAGGCTCGGCCGCTGATCCGGCCCTTTGCCCAACCTTTGACTAAGGGTGTGGCCGCGCGGTATTGATGCCTGGCGAGAACGCCAGACCATGATCGGCCCAGTTGTGAGCGGAACAGTGAACCCATTTGACTCCATGAACGCCGAGGACGAAGCCGTCATCGAATATGATGATGCGGAATTTCATGTCGTGAAGCCCGGCGCCTTTGTGATTTGCGCGGTCACTGGCGTGCGCATTCCGCTGCGCGCCTTGCGTTACTGGAATGTCGACAAGCAGGAGCCTTACGCCGACGCTGCTGCGTCCATGGTCGGGTTCGGCCTCAAAGGAGCCGCCAAATGAAACCCCTGTTCGTATTCATCGCTGCGGCGTTGACGCTTCCCGCCCTTGCGCAGGAAGAACCCAAGGGCCTTCCCAAAAAGCCGTCGACGAAAATCTTCAATGTGGAAGAGGACGACGGCAAGGAGGACCTCGCCCGGCGCGCCAATTACGCCGAAGCCATGAACGAGGTCGCCGAGCGACAGAAAGTCTTTGCTGGCGCACCTGAGCATTTTTCGCTCGACGGATCTTATGCGCAGGGCGGCCTCCTCTTTGGCCAGACCGAAATCGGCGCCAAAGTGAAGCTCGATGGCGATGACGTCATGGTTGACGACGACGGACGTTTTCTTCTCGGTTTCGGGCGTGACAGCGCGCTGACGGCGCTGGTCGTGGTGACGCTTCCTGACGGAACCGTGGAGCGCCGCTCCATAGAGATTGAAGACCGCGAGTTTCCGGTTCAGCGCATTGACGGCCTCGACCAGTCCAAGGTCTCCGGCTTCACAGAAGAACAGCTCGCCAAGATCGCTGTGGATACGGCGCTCAAAAAAGCCGCTCGCAAAGAGACCCAGAGCCTCGCCGACTGGTCGTTAGGTTTCGACTGGCCGGTGACCGGGCGTATTTCCGGCGTTTTCGGCTCCCAGCGGATTTTGAACGGCGAGCCCAAGCGGCCCCATTCCGGGCTCGATATCGCCGCGCCCACGGGCACGCCGATCCACGCCCCGGCGCCGGGCGTCGTCCGGCTCGCCGAGGACGATATGTATTTTGAGGGCGGGCTCGTCCTCCTCGATCACGGACATTGGCTTGAGAGTGCGTTCCTTCATATGTCCCGGATCGATGTGAAGCCGGGCCAGCGGGTGGAAAAGGGCGATATTATCGGCGCTGTCGGGGCGACCGGCAGGGTGACAGGGCCACATCTCCACTGGTCCATGAAATGGGCCGGTCAGCTTGTGGACCCGCAGCTGACGCTTGATCCCATGGCCAATGTGACGGCGGCCCAAGTGGACACTTCCGGCGGCGAATAGCTTTACTCTTTGTTATTGACAATCATTCTTAACTGACCCATGTTTCATGGGCCGGTCAGGATTCTTCGCCGGCGTTCAAGGGATGCGGCGAAATCCGATGTATGTGTGTATTTGCAATGCGCTGAAGGACCGTCAGCTTGCGGCTGCAAGCCATGGCGCGCGCAATGTCGCTGAGGTTTTCCGCCGCTGCGGACGCCGCCCACAATGCGGCAAATGCCTGCCTGACGTGGCGCAGCTCATCGAAACAACGCGTGACGAAGATCAAGGCGCCACGAAACTCGCCGCCGAGTAAGCGTTCCATCAAAAATCAAAAATTTTTCTGCGCGAGTGATAGTCGCTTGCAAAGAAAAACCTTTCGCGCACGCACGCGTTCTCTATTTTGTCCCAAGGAATCAAAAGGAGAGGCGCCCCATGAAAGGCGACCAAAAGGTCATCGATTATCTCAACAAGGCTCTGCGGCTCGAGCTGACGACGGTCAACCAGTATTTTCTGCATGCGCGCATGTTCAAGAACTGGGGCTTTGAGCGTCTCGCCAAGATTGAATATGAAGAGTCCATTGATGAGATGAAACATGCGGACGAGTTGATCGAGCGCATTTTGTTTCTCGACGGCCTTCCGAATGTTCAGGACCTCGACAAGGTTTATATCGGCGAGACAGTGAAGGAGGCGCTTGAATGCGACCTCCAGGCCGAACAGCGCGCCCATCCGCTTTATAAAGAAGCGATCGCCTATTTCGAGAGCGTCAAGGATTACGTCTCGCGCGCGCTGCTCGTGAGCATTCTCGAATCCGAGGAAGAGCATATCGATCACCTCGAAACCCAGCTCGACCTGATCGGCAAAGTTGGCGAGCAGAACTATCTGCAATCGCAAATGCATAAAGGCGACGATTGATGCGCGCGCTGGCGGGGATCATCTTTTTCCTGCTGGCCGCCTGCGCCGCTACGAGCGAATCCGATAGCGACGGCGCAGAAAACACCTCTCCCGCGCCGGGCGAGACAGGCGGCATTTGCGGGGGGATCGCCGGGTTTCAGTGCGGCGCCGAGGGCGACTATTGCGCCATGGAGTTAGGCGCCTGCAAAAACATCGCTGACGCGGCGGGGGTGTGCAAACCAAAACCGCAAATATGCACCCGTGAGTACCGCCCGGTTTGCGGCTGTGATGACAGAACCTATTCGAACAGTTGTTCTGCGGCGGCGGCGGGCGTCAATATCGCCTATGTCGGCATGTGCATGGACTGATCAATATAATTCTTTTGGCCAGCGGCGGTGAAACCACAGCCACTGGCCAGGATTTGCGCGGATTTGCGCTTCCAGCGCTTCATTGATTTTTATGGTCAGGGCTTCCGCGTCAGCGGCTGCATCGCCGGTCGGTGTGAATGCTAACGGGTCATGCACGGTTAAGCGGAAATGCGCGCCTTTAAGGCGCAGAAGCTCGATCTGGATGAGGGGGGCGTTATATTTGAGCGCCAGCCGCGCCGCCGCCGGCGCCGTCATGGCGGGCAGCCCCATAAACGGCACGGATATGCCGCTATTGAGTTTCTGATCCACCAGCATAGCGAGGGAGCGGCCTTCCTTCAGCGCGTCCACCAGCGCGCGACCGCCGCGTTTTCCTTTGGGCACCTGGCGGCGCGACATGACGCGCCCGCGATGGTTGATGATATATTCATCCGTCAGCGGATTATTTGCGGCGCGATAGACGAAGCTGTAATCGAGTCCTGCGTGATGCAGGATTGATGGGACAAGCTCCCAATTTGCGAAATGCGGCGCGAACAGGATCGACGGCTTGTCGCTGGCGATAATCGCGTCGAGCTTTTCCTTGCCGATCATTTCCACACGATCATTGCTTTCAAATTCGCGTAGATAGGAAAGATGTGGAAATTCGGCGGCGGTGCGGCCCACATTCTCCCAGACGTCTTTTACAACGGCGCGGATCTGCGCCTTCGACCAGTCGGGATTGACGAGGGCGAGGCTGCGCTCCGCCTTGCGTGAGACGGGGCGAATAAGCGGTCCCACATGGCGCATGAAATGTCCCGCGACGCTGGAAGCGAGATCGACGCCGAGCAGTTTGAACAGGCCGGTGAGGGCGACCACGACCGCGAGTTCAATCCGGTGCAAAAGCGTCACGGGCCGGTCCCGCCGCTCGGGTAGCGGGATGTCTTCGCTTTCGCTCACGGGTTGCGTCATGGTCATACCGCGCTGTCTTTCCGGCCTTGGTTGATAACGCTCATGAGATGACGCTTCAATGCGGGCGCGTCGTCGATGCACATGCGCACCGGCAAGGTGAGAAGGTCTTCGCGGAAGTCGGCGGGGAGTTTCACGACGTCTTTTTCCGTACAGATCAGCCGCGCCTTCTCGCGCTTGGCCTCGCGGGCCAGAAAGCGCAGCTCCGCCGGCGCATAGCGGTGGTGATCGGGAAAGCTGAGGCGCTGCGCAAGTTCATAGCCTGCCTCTTCGAGGGTTTTGAAAAATTTCTCCGGGCGGCCGATCCCGGCGAACGCAATCACGCGTTCCGGCGACGGCGCAACAGGCTCAAGCCACGCGCAGAAATCCGCGCCGTTTTTATCGCGTTCCATGGCGACGGCGATCTGCGCGCGCGCTTTGGCTTCTTCGAGCGGCTCCCGATACGGGCCGGCGGGAAAAAGCCCTGCGCCCGGCGTTTCGGTTGCCGCGCCAATCAGCAGGATCGAGAAATCCTTGTGCAGGGTCGGATTCTGAAACCCATCATCCATGATGATCACGTCTGCGCCTTCGCGGGCGGCGAGGCTGGCGCCTGCCGGACGGTTGCGCGAGACAATTGTCATTGCCTCTTTCGCCAGCAGCAGCGCCTCATCACCCACATCATCCGCATCGTGACGATCGCGATCAACGAGAGCCGGCCCAGCCTCGGCGCCGCCATAGCCGCGCGTCAGGAAAGCAGGCGTCACGCCTTCTTCTTTCAGCAATTGCGCCACGAGCAAGGCGAAGGGAGTCTTGCCGGTTCCGCCCAGCGTGGCATTGCCGATGCAGATGACGGGAATGGCGGCGCGCGAAGGTTTGGTGAGGGCGAGGCGCGCTTTGTATCCTGCCTGATAGACAAAGGCGGCGGGCGTGAGGGCGGCACGGATCGCACGGCCCGCGAGCGTGTCGCTACGCCAGAACCAAGGCGAAGACCGGGATGTCAGCATCAATGCGCAGTCTCGCTTGGAAGCGCGGGTTCGATTTTACCACAGACTTCACCGAGAATACGTTCCGCGCCGGCTTCTGCGGCTTTGCGGGCCGCGTCTGTCATCGCCGCGCGTGTTTTGGCGTCGGAGAACAGCCGCGTCGCCGCCGATGCGATCTCGCGTTCATTGCGGGTCAGGGCCGCGCCGCCGGTGCGCCGCATTTCGCGATAGGTCTCAACGAAGTTGAACACATGGGGGCCGTGCAGGATCGCGGCGCCAAGGCGCGCAGGCTCCAGCGGATTGTGCCCGCCCTTATCCACCAGGCTGCCGCCGACAAAGCTGACATCGCAAAGCCGGTAAAAAAGGCCAAGCTCGCCCAACGTGTCAGCGATGTAAACTTTCGTCTCCGGCGTAATGGCTTCATTTTTTGAACGCCTCGCGCAGGTCAGGTCGTGTTCCGCGCATAGCGCCGCCACTTCCTCGCCGCGGCCGGGATGGCGCGGCGTCACGATGGTGAGGAGGCGCGGGAAAACAGCGTTCAGAATTTTCGCCGCTTTCAAGACCGAGTCTTCCTCGCCGGGATGGGTGCTCGCGGCAAGCCAGCGGCGGCGATCGCCGATTTGCGTCTTCAACGCTTCGAGCGCCGCCTCATCGCCGGGAAGCGCAGGCGCGGCGTATTTCAGATTGCCATAGGTTTCGATGCTGCGGCCCGAGAGCGCAGAAAGCCGTTCGGCGTTTTGCGGATCCTGCGCGATGATGAGATCGAAAGAAGAGAGAATGAATTTGATCGCATTGGGCTGGCGCCGCCAGTCCTCGAAAGAGCGCGGCGAGACGCGGCCATTGACGAGCCCCATGAATGTTGCGCGCCGCCGCGCGGCGAGAATTAAATTCGGCCAGAATTCCGATTCCACAAACAGCGCCGCATCGGGCCGCCAGTGATCGAGAAACGCCTCCACATAATCAGGATGATCGAGGGGAATGAACTGGTGAAACGCCCCTTCCGGCAGGCGCTCCTGCATCAGCTTCGCGGACGTCACCGTGCCTGTGGTGACGAGGAAATTACAATCGGGCCGGTCGGCCTTGAGGCGCTCGACCAAGGGGATGACGGACAGGGATTCGCCGACGCTGGCGCCATGGATCCAGACCAATGGGCCTTCGGGGCGTGGGCGTCCGGCCTGGCCGCGGCGCTCGCCAATGCGGCCCGCATCTTCCTTGCCGGCCTTCAGGCGCTGTTTCAGCGCGAAGGACGCCACCGGCGCGCCGGCGCGGCTCACCGTGCGGTAAATTTTCAGGCCCAGCGGCTCGCGAAGCGGTCTCGTCATCCGGCGTGTCTAGTCTTCTTCTGTTTTTCTTCGTCTTTTGCTTTTGGCGCGCGCATCTGCGTCACGGGTGACGGCGATCAGCGCGGTCTCGACATCGGCGCGGATCTGCTCCAGCGCGTCGCCGCTCGCCTCCGCAGGGACTGTGATGGGCGCGCCCGCCACGTAATAGCCTTTCGAGAAGGGCGCGGCCAGCAGGAAGCGGTCCCAGGTGGAAAGCCGCATGCCGCGGCTCACGGAATAGGCGGCGGGGATGATCGGCGCCCCGCTCATCTGGGCGAGGCGGATGACGCCGGGCTTCAGCTTTTCACCGGGCCCGCGCGGGCCGTCAGGGGTGAAGCCGACAATTGCGTTCTGTTCGAGGGCGGTGACCATCTGGGCGATCGCCGAGGCGCCGCTTTTGTTTTTTCCCGGCTTTTTCGGGTTGGCTGCGGAGCCGCGGATGAACTCGACCCCGAAGCGGGAGACTCCATTGGCGATGATCTCGCCGTCGCGATGGGCGGAAATCAGCATGAAAACCCGCGAATCCGTATGGCGCCTGACGGCGGCCGTCATGAGAAGACGCCCATGCCAGAAGGCGAGGATCACGCCTTTGCCGCCCTTGAGCGCCTCCTCCACATGGGACTGGCCCTCAATCGTCCAGCGCGAGGTGGCGTAGACGAAGCCGATATAGGCCCCGATCAGGCTCGCGGCCGCCCGCATAACGAAAGGGCTTCTGAGAAGGCGTTTCAGCATCGCTCCGGGGTTCCTCAATTTCCACGCGGGGTCAATAGCTTGCTTCCATTCGCGGCGCTCGCGACAATAGGCGTTCAGGAAAGGAAGCCCTTTTGGCCGATCAATCGACAGTGTCTCTCGCCCGGCGCCTGTGGCGGGATTATCTTGTGCGCTACTGGCCGCGGCTCGCGCTCGCGCTCGCCGGCATGGCGGTCTATTCGGGCGCGAACGCCGCCATTGCTTTTGGCGTGGAGTGGGTTTTTGCGGGGCTTTCGGGCGCGGGCGATGATCCGGCGCCGTTGGGCCGGGTCGCCTCTTTTGGCCCGCTGGCGATTGTCGGGCTCGGGCTGGTCTATGCGGGCGCGCTATACGCCATCAGCCGCCTCAATGCCGGGGCGGCGCTTTCGGCGCTCCGCGATATCCAGAATGACATGTTCGACAAAATGACCGCACTCGACTTCGCGCAATTGCGCGGCGAGGTTTCCGGCCAGTTCATGGCGCGGTTCACCAATGACATCACTGTCTTGCGGGAAACCTTGAACCGCCTCGCCAATGGCGTGCGTGACGCGCTGACCTTTGCCGGGCTTTGCATCGCCATGCTATGGTTCGACGCAATTCTGTTTGCGATCGTGATCGTCATCTATGCGATTGTCGGTGTTTTTGTGGCGCGCATCGGCAAGATGCTGCGCGGCGCTTCGCGCAAGGCGCAGGAGCAGGCGGGCGATCTGACCGCGCTGATCGGCGAGAGCGTTTCCGGCGCCCGCATGGTGAAGACCTATCAGATCGAGCCGCTTGAACGCGCGCGGGCGAGCGACGCCTTTGACGAACGCATGGTCGTGCTGAAGAAAATGGCTTATGCGCGCGCGTTGAATGAACCGGTGATTTTCATTGCAGGCTCTGCGGCGGTGGCGGTGATTATCGGCGTTGTCGCCTGGCGGATTTCATCGGGCGCGACGACATTCTCTGAATTCACCGGCTTCATGACGGCGCTTTTGTTGTTGTCGCAACCGGCGCGAGGCCTTGGCACCCTGAACGCCGTGATGCAGGAAGGCTTCGGCGCGTTTGAGCGGATGTTGTCGCTGATCGACGCCCAGCCAACGATCAAAAACGCCGAAGGCGCTTTCGATCTGCCGCCGGGGCCGGGCGCCATCCGATTTGACAATGTTTCTTTTTCTTACGGTGACGCCAGCAAGGCGGTGGAGGGCGTTACGCTCGACATATCTGCGGGCCAGATGGTGGCGCTGGTCGGCGCCTCGGGCGCTGGAAAATCGACCTTGATGAATTTGCTGCCGCGTCTTTACGAACCGGCGTCGGGGCGCATTTTCATCGATGGCGAAGATATAACACAGGTGACGCTGCGTTCCCTGCGTGCACGCATGGCGCTGGTCAGTCAGGAAGCGGTGTTGTTCAACATGTCGGCGCTGGAAAACATCGCCTTCGGCCGGCCGGGGGCGAGCCGCGCGGAAATCATTCAGGCGGCGGAGAACGCGGCGGCCAACGACTTCATTGCGCAATTGCCGAACGCCTATGACACGGTGCTGGGTGAAGGCGGCGCGACTTTGTCGGGGGGGCAGCGCCAGCGTATCGCGCTTGCGCGCGCGTTCCTGAAAGACGCGCCGATCCTGTTGCTTGATGAAGCGACGTCAGCACTTGATGCGGAATCCGAAGCAAAAATTCAGGACGCGTTAAAGCGGCTAACAGCGGGCCGCACAACGCTTGTCATTGCGCATCGTTTGTCCACCGTTAAAGACGCCGACATGATTGTGGTGATGGACAATGGCCGCATCATTGAAACGGGCACGCATGATGAGCTTGTTGAAAATGGCGGCGCCTATGCGCGTCAGGCTGCGTTGCAATTAGTTTGACCAGTGTGTTTTCAAATTTCCTAAACAGATTTTCTTACCACTATTGCTTGCGACTATCGCGTGTGCTGCTTCACAATCAAGAGGTTCGTTCTGGACAGTCGTTCGCGGATGATCCCTGTTTGGCTGTTGAGCAACGCGAAGGGAAAAAGATAGTCGTTGCAATTGGCCGCGAAGCATTAGCCTTGAACGGGGCGCCAAATACGGAAGTCTTGCATCCATTTGATAGCAAAATTTATGAGCCTGAAAAGGTCGACGCTATTGCGGCGCTAATAAATCATAGTGTGTATGAGATTTCTTCTAGATTGCCAAAAAAACCTTTTGCCCCAAGTCTGACGCTAATTTCAGATGAAGAAATTTTTTTCAAGCCCAATACACAAAGAGAAATTATGCAGCGCTGTGGTTTTCGGAAAATAACGGTCGTGAGAGACGCGTAGGAAACTCAACGAAAGGTCATGCTGCGCTGCAAATGGCCTAACGCAGAAAACCTTGATATGCTGCGGCATGGACAAGTCGCAAGAATATAAAAAACGCGGACATGTCAGTCTGGAGGAACTGCTCGCGCCCGAAGTGGCGCACGCCTATCTCGGCATTATGCAAAAGGCCATGGGTGACACGCCGGAATTGCAAAAACGGTTTTACAAGGACGCGCTCGCTGTTTCGCGGCGCTCGCTGGAGCTTTACAGCCAGTTTTTTCCGTTTTCGCTGGCCCTCTTATGGGGGCTGACCCCGACAATGGAAGATGTTGTCGGCGCCAAGCTGTTGCCGGCTTACGCCTATGGCCGGGTCTATGCGCGCGGCGCGCAGCTATTGGTGCACAATGATCGCGTCTCAAACGAGCACAGCATGACGCTGACGCTCGGGTATGCTGATGATCGTGTCTGGGATTTTTATATCGACAAGAACCGGTTGCCGGACAGTGAAGCAAAAAATCCGTCGCAGCCTTGGGTTTTCAATGAAGATGAGTATCGCTGCGTCAAGATGCAGCCAGGCGATGCGGTTGCATATCAGGGCGTTCACTATCTGCACGCCCGGCCTGCGCCAAATCCGAATGAATGGTCAGCGCATATTTTCCTTGGCTGGGTTAATCGGGACGGTCCATATAAGGACTCCGCATTTGACGGGCTCTCCCTGCCGCCGAAGCCGACATTTTATTTCGGCTGACCTATTCCCGCCGCAAGATCACTTCCGTCAGTAAATCGCCCCAGCCCTTTGAGCGGAAGGTGGCTTTGACTTCGGCCGGGTCATACACAGTGTCGACCCACTCGAAAAACGCGCCGACATCGGCAAGGGAAATGTCCTTCTCTTTCGCATAGGTGATGTAACGAGCGAAAGCGGCGTCGATCACGCCCGTCTTGCCGGCTTTCACATGACCGTATTTGAACGACAATTGGTCGAGCGCTTGATCGAGTGGAACGCCTTCATGAAAGAACAGGAACAGTGTCGCCATCACGCCCGCCCGGTCCGCGCCGGATTTGCAATGAATGATGGCGGGATATTCGATCTCGTCAAACAGCTTTCGCGCGCCGTGCAGGATTTCCTTTGACGGCGCTTCGCGCGAATAGACACGAAAATTGACGAGAGTCAGTCCCAATCGCGCGCAGGCTTCTTCTTCAAGGAAAAGCTGGCCTGAGGGTTTGGGGCCGCGCAGATTGAGAACGGTTTTAACGCCTTTCGCCGCCCAGTTTTCGAGATGTTTGGGCGACGGCTGATAGGTGCGCCACATTTTTCCCGGCGCGAGCTCGTGGGAGTTGTCATAGATCGTGCGCAAAACCCCGTGATCGCGCAGCATCAAGTCGCGAAAGGCGCGCTTGCGGCCTTCCGGCGTGTTGAACTCTTCGCGGGTGAAGGGCGCAGCCACGCGGGGGCTAGAACTTCCCGTCGCCGTCGGGATCGAGCATCTTGTGCATGTGGACGATGAAATACCGCATATGCGCATTGTCCACGGTCTGCTGCGCTTTGGCGCGCCAGGCTTTTTCAGCCGCAGCGTAATTCGGATAGACGCCGACAATATCGAGCTTGTCGAGATCACGGAATTTGACCTCTTCAAGATTTTCAAGTTCGCCGCCAAAGACGAGATGCAGCAATTGTTTGTCGCTCATGAGACGCTCCGTATATGTCTTTAGTCGCCCGCGATGGTCATCGCCGGCACGAGAACGCTCGGCGCATTGGTCGACCCGCGAATTTCAAGATCGTTGGCGGGAATAAGTCCCGCATACATTTCGAGGATATTCCCGGCGATGGTGATTTCGCTCACCGGATAGGCGATGGCGCCATTTTCAACCCAGAAGCCGGAACAGCCGACGGAATAATCGCCGGTGTTCGGGTTCACCTGGGGGCCGAACATGTCAGTGAGATAGAGGGCGTCTTTCGCATCTCTCAGCAGGCCGTCAAAAGAGAGCGGCCCCGGCTGCAGCGTCAGATTGGTCGAGCCTGATCCCGGCGCGCCGCCTGTGCCGCGCGTGGCGCGCCCATTGGTTTCAAGACCCAATTGCGCGGCCTGCGACGAGTTCAACAGCCATGCGGTCAACACGCCATTCTTGATGAGGTCGATGCGCCCATTGGCGACGCCTTCACCGTCAAAGGGACGTGAGCCTGCGCCGCGGGGCACATGGGGGTCGTCGATGATATTGATTGCGTCCGCGAAAATTTTCTCGCCCATTTTATTTTTGAGGAAACTGACGCCGCGGGTGATCGCTGCGCCATTGGCGGCGCCGGCGAGTTGCGATACGAGGGAGCTGGCAAGGCGATTGTCGAAGATAACCGGCGCGGTGCGGCTTTTCAGCTTTTTGGGGCTGAGCCGGCGCACGGTGCGCTCGCCCGCGCTTTTTCCGACCTCGGCGGCGCTTTTCAGATCGCTGAGATGGGTTTTTGAATCGTAGTCGTAATCGGTCTCCATGCCGTTATCGTCCTTGCCGACGACACTGACAGAGACGGAGTGGTTCGATCCGCCTGACTGGCCGAAAAAGCCGTGGCTCGTCATCAGCCATTTCCAGCCCTCGCCATAACCCGCCCCGGCGCCGGAGGAATTGACGATCCCTTTGACGGCGAGTGCGGCTTCTTCGCATTCGGCGGCGCGAGATTTCAGGATGTCGGTCGAGGGTTCGGCGAAATCACCGAGATCAAGCTCGGGGAACGGGGCTTTGGCCAGCCGCTCCGCCGGGGCGAGGCCGCACCACGGGTCTTCCGGGGCGGCTTTGGCCATGGCGACGCAGCGCTCGGCAAGCTCCTGAAGGCCGGCGGCGGAATGGTCCGTGGTCGAGACCGAGGCCTGACGTTTGCCTATCAGGACGCGCAGGCCGAGATCGGCGGCCTCTGACCGCTCTACGTCTTCGAGGTTGCCCATACGCCAGGAGACGCCCGATGAGACGGAATGGAACAGGACCGCGTCGGCGGCCTCGGCCCCTTCGGCCTTGGCGTCGGCGATCAGGCGTTCGAGAATGGCTTGTGCTTCGTTTGTTTGCATGGGCTGGGGGATAATCGGTTGCAGCCGGGGAGGCAAGACAGGCAGCCAATCAACCTCCCTTTAAGGGACAGGCTGGGGCGGTGCTAACCTACCGCCGCCAGTTCCACCCGCGCCCCATCGCCCCATTTTTTCATGGCGGGCAGGGCGAACATCATGTCGCGATAGCGGGAAGCTTCCGGCGACAGCTCGAGTGGGCCGTAGGTGACAAAACGCGAGACCACGGGCGCATACATGGCGTCAGCGATGGAGAACTTGCCGAACAGGAAGTCACCATCAGCGCCATATTCTTTCCGGCATAGGGTCCACAACTCGTTGATGCGGTCGATGTCTTTTTGAACGCCGCCGGAGGTGGTGTGGGCGAGACCTTCGCGCAGGAACATCATCGGCCAGACATTGCGCAATGCCGAAAAGCCGGAATGCATTTCCGCCGCAACGCTGCGCGCGACGGCGCGCGCGTTGATGTCTTCTGGCCAGAGCTGTTTTTCCGGGAAGAGGTCGTTGAGATGTTCGGCAATGGCGAGCGAATCCCAGACGACGAAATCACCGCCGGCCCTTTTGTGGGTTAGGAACGGCACCAGGCCGGAGGGCGACTTCTCATTGAGGATCTTGCGGGAATAAAGCTGGTCGAGTTTGATGTTATCTTCCGTGAACGGAATGCCGGCCTGCGTCACTAGAAACCATGGCCGCAACGACCAGGAGGAAAGATTCTTGTCGCCGATGGTGAGGGTGAGGTCGCTCATGTGTCACTTCTCATGTTGCAGAAAGAAATTGGCGATCCACTTGCCCATAAGCTCGCGGTCCGAACGGTTTTTGTAACTGGCGATGCCGGGGTCGGCGCGGTCGGCCGGGATGCGGCCCTTGCGAAACCGCAACAGGGTCTCGCCATAATCATGGGCGAATTCCGGATGCTGCTGGAACGAGATCGCCGGGCCTTGCGCGAACTCCAGAACGCCCATGGGGCAGAACTCACTGCCGCCGAGAATGCGCGCGCCTGGCGGCAGGGCCGTCACCTGATCCTGATGGGAGACGGCGCAGGCGAGGTGGTTCGAGGGCGGGATCATCCAGTCGGTCTGCGCCTTGATTGCGTAATCATGGACGCCAACGCCCCAGCCCTTGTCCGACTTCTCCGCCTTGCCGCCCAGCGCATCTGCCATCAACTGATGACCGAAACAGATGCCGACCTGCGGCTTGCCCGCTTTCGCAGTCTGGCGGACGAGCTCCGCGCAGGGCTCGATCCAGTCCAACCCGTCATAGACGCCAGCGGGCGAGCCGGTGATCAGCAATCCGTCGAACTCCGACAGCGCCGGCGTCGCCTCGCCCACATGGGCGCGCGTTGTAGAGAATGAAAAGTTGGAAGAATGCGGCGCCAAAAGCCTTTGAAACATGACGAAATAATCGCCGAATTGGCTTTTCAGGGGCTCTGGCGGTTCGCCGGTCTCGAGAATGCGGATATGCATGGAACTGCTTTCAAACTGCTCCCTGTTCTTGATCCCGGAGCGATGATTGCGTCAAGTCGCGAAAGTTGCGAAAGGCGGCTTTATGACCGATCACATTTCCATCACCCGTGAGGGCGCGATCCTCAAACTCGGCTTCAACCGGCCGGATAAAAAGAACGCCATTACGGCCGCCATGTATGGGGCGCTCGCCGACGGGCTGGCGGAGGCGGACCGGGATGACAGCATCCGGGCCGTCCTGTTCCACTCGCGCGGCGACGTTTTCACCTCGGGCAATGACATCGCGGATTTCATGTCGGGCGCGGGCGCGATTGCGGGCGGGGCGGAGATCCCACCGGTTATGCGCTTTCTCGAAGGCATTGCGACAGCGGAAAAACCCCTGATCGCGGCGGTCCAGGGGCCGGCGGTGGGGGTTGGCGTCACCATGCTGCTTCACTGCGATCTGGTTTATGCGAGCGACGCGTCAACCTTCCATACACCGTTCGTCAATCTCGGCGTTGTGCCAGAGGCCGCGTCGAGCCTGTTGCTGCCCGAGATCGCCGGTCACCAGCGAGCGGCGGAGATACTTATTCTTGGCAAGAAGATTGACGCCGCGCGCGCTCTCGAGTTCGGTTTTGTGAACGAGGTCGTGGCGGCGGATGCGCTGGAAGCAACCGCACTGGCCGCGGCGCAAGCGATTGCCGAAAAAGCGCCCGCGGCGATGAAGCTCACCAAGAAACTGATGAAGGGCGACCGTGCGCCAGTGTTGGCGCGCATGAAAGAAGAAGGCGTGCATTTCGCGGCGCAGTTAAGGTCAGCCGAGTTTCGCGAAGCCGGCATGGCCTTCATGCAAAAGCGCAAGCCGGATTTCTCAAAATTGGGCTGACGCCTATTCCTCAAGTCTTAAAAACCGCACGGCGTTGTCGTGGAGGATGTCTTTCTTCTGCTCATAGGTAAGGAAAGGCGCATCATTAATGGCCTCAATGCCTTCCTCGATCATGCCGGGCCAGTTCATCTGGTCCGAGCCGAACATGATGCGGTCGCCGAAACCGGCGCGCACGATCTCTTCCAGAAAGGCGTAATAGTCCTCGCGCGGGGCCGCGAGCTGTAACACGCCCGTGTCCACATAAAGCTGCGGGTAGAGATAGAGCATCGCTTTCATATCGTCCGCAAACGGAAAGCCCGCATGCATGAGATAGACGCGCAAGGTCTGGTGTCGGTTGAGGATCGCCTCCATCTTCAGCGGCGTCTGGACGCGGAAATCGGGATAAAGCAATGGCGCGCCCGGCGGGCCGATTCCGAGATGAATGCCGACCGGAATGTCATGTTTGGCGGCGACCGCCCAGTAGGCGTCGAAGGCCGGATCGTCAGCGAGGAAGCCGCGATACTGGTTCGTCACTTCCGCGAGGACCTCGAATTCGCCATTCTCGAATTCTGCTTCGATCTCTTCGGCGGAAACATCGTCGCGTTTGAGGCTGAGCTCGCGTCCGGCGATGAAGAGGCCCGGCGCCGTCGCCTGCCAGTCGGCGATGCGGTCGGCGGGGCCGCTGAGCACGCCTCTGACATTGTATTTCTTCATGAGAGCAATGGTCTGATCGCGCACTTCTTCATCCGTCGCGGGCCCGAGGATTGGATCGTCGCAGGGCGGGTCCATCATCAGCGCGCCCATTTTTGCCGGCCATGGCGTTTGCGGATCATATTGAAGGTTCGCCGCGACGCCGGGACAGGCGGCGTTGGGCGCGGGGCCGTTTCCGTCCGCCGGGTAGGCGTGCAGATGAACGTCGATGATCGGGCCTTCATAGGCCCTGTGATCCGCCTTTTTCGCCAGCGCCGGCGAGGACAGGCTTACCGCCGCAATCGCCGCGATCAAAATCCGGTTCAATGTCATGAGTGATCCCCCCTCAAGATGAACTGTCATCCTAGAGGAATTGGCTGGCCAGGGCAAAATCGCGGGCGGCTTTTACGCCGATTACTCAGCCGGGTGCGGGTGGGTCTTGTCGATGGTCGATTTGATCACCGGCGGCATGCGGTGATGCCAGCGGCGCAGGGTCCCGTCGAGATTGGGCCATTTGCCGCGCATATGCCGGATCAGCCGCTGCACCGCCGGGATGTAGGGGGCCAGCAGCGCAAAACCGATGGTGAGCATGATCAGGCCAAAAGGAATCGGCAGCGGCAGGACAATGAGACCCGCGACGACCAGCAATGATCCAAACACCTGATGCACGATCGGCAACATGCCGAGTAAACTCCCCAAATACCCTTTACATGGAGCCCGGAACCGGTCCGGGTGACGCAAACTGGGCGGTTTTGTCTTCACGCGCCGCTATCCCGCGCCGCGCCTTGATAAGGTATGCTCCGGCGCCTTTACCGTAAAGGGGAGGCGCCAAAAATACGTTAAGCCGGGCGGTTACATTTTGGTGAAACGGACGTTAACCCGGCGGAATTGAGGCGGCCCGGCGCCGCCCGTGAAGGCGCATCGCGCCAAACAGGAAGTTTTGATGTCAAAACCGGTTCAGCCTTCATCCTCCTTGCGCGAATTCATGGCGCGCCTCGAATCATCGGGCGAGCTTGTGCGGGTGTCGGAACCCGTCGCGGTCAAACTCGAAATGACCGAGATCCAGACAAGGCTGCTGGCTGAGGGCGGTCCGGCGGTCTTGTTCGAAAAGCCGGTGATGGATGACGGATCGATTTCGCCCATGCCGGTCCTCGTCAATCTCTTCGGCACAGTGAAGCGCGTCGCCATGGGCGTGACGCTTGAGGGCAAGGTCCGCGAGACGGGCGAAGACCTTCGTGAAGTGGGTGAACTGCTGGCCTTCCTGCGCCAGCCCGAACCGCCCGGCGGCATCAAAGACGCCCTTGAGATGCTGCCGCTCGCGAAGACCGTCATGGCCATGAAGCCCGCCTCCCGCGATTGGGGCGCGCCCTGTCAGGAGGTCGTGAACACCGGCGACGAGATCAACCTGGATGACTTGCCGATCCAGACCTGCTGGCCGGGCGAGCCCGCGCCGCTGATCACCTGGCCGCTGGTGGTGACGAAGGGGCCTTCGACCAAACGCGAGGACGATTACAATCTCGGCATCTACCGGATGCAAAAGCTGGGGCGCGATAAAACCATCATGCGCTGGCTGAAACATCGCGGCGGCGCCCAGCATCATGCGCGGTGGGGGAAGGAAAAACGCGAACCGCTCCCCGCCGCGGCGGTGATCGGCGCCGATCCGGGGACGATTTTGGCGGCGGTGACGCCGGTTCCCGACACGCTGTCGGAATATCATTTCGCAGGGCTCCTGCGCGGCAAGAAGGTCGAGCTCGTCGACTGCAAGACCGTGCCGTTGAAGGTGCCCGCCGAAGCGGAGATCGTTTTGGAAGGCTACGTCTCCCTCGACGACTACGCCGATGAGGGGCCCTATGGCGATCACACGGGCTATTATAATTCTGTCGAAAAGTTTCCGGTGTTTACGATCACCGCGATCACCCATCGCAAGGACCCGATCTATCTCTCGACCTTTACCGGCCGCCCGCCCGATGAACCCTCCGTGCTCGGCGAAGCGCTGAACGAGGTGTTCATTCCGTTATTGCAGCAGCAGTTTCCGGAGGTCACGGATTTCTGGCTGCCGCCGGAAGGATGCTCCTATCGCATCGCGGTCATCAGTATGAAGAAGGCTTATCCCGGCCACGCCAAGCGCGTGATGATGGGCGCGTGGAGTTATTTGCGCCAGTTCATGTACACCAAATGGATCATCGTCGTCGATGACGACATTAATGCGCGTGACTGGAAAGACGTGATGTGGGCGGTCTCCACCAAGATGGACCCGGCGCGCGACATCACCGTGATTGAAAACACGCCCATCGATTATCTGGACTTCGCCTCACCCGAAGCGTCACTCGGCTCCAAGATCGGCCTCGACGCCACCGACAAGCTCCCGCCGGAAACAAAGCGCGAATGGGGCGAGGAAATCCGCATGGATGACGCGGTCGTCAAAAAAGTCGACGAGATGTGGGAGAGGTTGGGTTTGCCGGGAAGCGGGAAAGGGATTTGGGGGTAAATAAAGATGATTGCGTCTTAGGTTTTACTTTGCTCAATTAGTCGTGGGGCAATGACAAGGGGAAAATAGAAATGGGAATTTTTCGACGTCTTGCACACGGCAAAAAAGAAACGCAGGCGCCTTCGCTCGATAACAGTGATGAGCAGCCGAAAGCCGATTTTATACGCGCAGACGAAGTTGGGCCAAGACCAGCAGCAAGACTTCAATCCAAAGACTACCATGTCGTTTTTGATGGCGGGGACGGGTCTTATTCAATCGCGATTGGAACATGGAATCCCGATCCTCGTATTTCAAACTCTGGTCAGGCAACTCGAACGTTACTTTTCCGATGGAATGGCCCCTCAAAGAGCGACTCAGGAATTCCGAATTCCACACAACCTGATTGGATGCCTCTCCCGAAAGAGTTTGCGTACCCTATTTTGGATCATATTGCGGATATGCAATTCGACCATTGGTGGGGCCTGCTTGATGGAGAAGAATAGGATTTTCTATCCCCTGTGGCGGCGGGCCTCAATAAGAAGCTAAAGCAAAGTGATATTGAGTTTCTTTTTCCTCCCTCTCCCCCTTGGGGAGAGGGAGGAAGTGAGGGCGTTAGAGCCCTACCTCCGTCAGACGGTCAAAGACCCAAAACTGTCGTGACGCGCCTCAGCAAATAATCCTCGTTGAATGCTCGTGATGCATCAACACCCCCTCCGTCTCCCCCGGATTTAATCCGGGGTCGACACCTCCCCCGTAAACGGGGGAGGAGGGCGCTCCTGTGAAATGGTTCGCCTTATCTAGACGCGTGTTCCCTGCCTAGATGTTGGCTCTCTCTTCCCCCGCTTGCGGGGGAAGTACCCGCGAAGCGGGGGATGGGGGCGAACGTCGCACCGCGAAACCGTGCTTGTGCAATGCTTGTAAAGTCGGCCACGGGCATTGTTCAGACAGGTTTGCGTTTTTCCGTAAACGTCTTGTGCGGATGATTTGAGGCTTCGCCGGTTTCAGGGCGGACACTTATCACGAAGTTTGTTCACCCCAACCCCTCTCCCTCAAGGGAGAGGGGCTTTACCTCAGGGGCGCAGGGGGCGGCGGCAAGTATAAGGCCATTCCGGAACCCGTGGATAATTTTTCACCACTTTTCCGGCGGCCGTATAATGCTCAATCTTGAAGCATGAATAAGGTTCCGGATTTCTATGAACGCCGACCTGTTTTCCGATTCGCCGCGACTTGATCGCGGTGTTCACGCCCCTTTGCGGCTGGGTCCCACGGTCAAGCCGCGGGGAGGCGTCAGACACCTGACCGCGCCTTTCGCAGGTGAGGCAAGGGCGGAGCAGAAAATGCTGAATGGCGCCACATCGCCTGCAAAGCCAGAAAAGACGCGGCCTGAATTGAACGCGAGGCGCCGCCGCCGCGCCTTTCCCGCCTCCATGCGGGAAGACGAAATCACCGCCCGCCCATCACCAATTTTGATGATGCCGGGCGCGCACGCCTTCCTATGGTGCGTCTTGTCTTCGGCGCATCCGGGGGGAGGGCCGCTACGCAACCCAATGGCCGATGCGCCGAAGACGCTTGTAAGCATCAACGCCTGATGAAGGGGATTTCTGTCATGCACCACGCCGTTTCGATCTTTTTGACATTTCTGGCCGCGCTGGGCCTCACACTTGTCGCCGCCGGCGCCGCCCATGCCGGCGACGATGAGGCGCCGGCTCTGACGCAACCGATGAAGTTCGGCGACGCCGCCATGAACTGCACGCAACTGGTTGAGGAAGTCGGCGCCATGGAGACAGTGCTCGGCGGCAATCCGTCCGAGGCGCTGATGGACAGTGAATATCTCGCCAATGTCGGGACCGGCCTTGCGCAACAGGCGGCGCTCTCCGCCGGGGCGGGCCGCGCGGTGGGCGCCATCGGCCAGGTGGGCGGTCTGCTCGGCAAATCGTCCAAGAAGAAAAAAGAACGCGAAGCCCAGCAGCGCGCCATCGCCGAGAAGCGCTGGCTTTATGTGGTCGGGCTCTATCAGGGCAAATCCTGCGACGCGCAGCTCGCGGCGGCCGCGCAAGGTACCGAATAAAGCGTGAGGGCGCATCGCCGTTGATGGCGGTGCGCTCTTGCCGCGGCGTAAATTGACGCCGGTCATTGATCATCGCCCGCCATTTGATAAGACTGGCGGCATTGTTGCGTTGAGTTCCGGAGGTTTCATGAAGTCGGCTTTTATCGATCGCGTTTACGAGGCGTCGTTCGCGCCCGATCTCTGGCCGGGCATTCTGAGCGATCTCGCTGAGATGACGGAGTCCAAAGGCGGGCTGTTGCTCTCCACCAAGGAGAAATCACTTAACTGGACCGCGAGCGATAGCGTCTACGGCGCCTTTGACGAATATCTCAAAGGCGGATGGTTTCGCCGCTGCGGTCGGCGGGTGTGCCTTCTCGAAAAAGCGCATTCGGCTTTTCTGACGGAACTCGATTACTGGACCGAAGACGAAATTCAAAACAACGACATTTATCAGGAGTTTTTCTATCCCCGCGATCTCGGCTGGTCGGCTGGCACCGGCCTGATCATGCCGACGGGCGACCACATTGTTGTCAGTGTGGAGCGCAATCATGATCGCGGGCCCATGGAAGAGCCGTTCATCAATACACTGAACGAATTGCGCCCGCATCTTGCACGCGCGGCGATGATCGCGGCGCGCATGGGGCTCCAGACCGCGACAACCGCAAAGGATGCGTTTTCAAAGCTCTCCGTTCCCGTGGTCCTCCTTGATCTCAATGGGACAGGGATTGATTGCAGTAGTGAAGTCGAGACGCTGTCCGACGCGATTATATGGGGCGCCAATGAACGCCTCGTGTTGAAAGATGGCGATGCTAATGAGTTATTCCAGGCGGCGCTCGGCTCGCTCGACAAACGCTCGGCGGTGCAGTCCTTCGCGATCAGGAATGATGACGGACGTCCGGCCTATGTGGCGCATATGGTTCCTGTCAGCGGATCGGCGCACGATATTTTCGCCAAAGGCTATGCGCTGCTTGTTTTCAATCCGATCGACCTCAAGGCCCGCCCGTCGATTGACCTGTTGCGGTCGTTGTTCGATCTGACAGCAGCGGAGGCGAGCGTTGCGCGCGAGCTTGGCGCCGGCGTGCCGGTGGAGAAGATCGCCGAGCATGGCGGCGTCTCGATCAACACCGTGCGCACTCAGGTCCGCAAGATTATCGAAAAGACCGGCTGCAACCGGATGCCCGAAGTGGTCTCGCTGATCTCGAATCTGACCTTGCCCCATTAGGGCGCTGTTCGCTGATCACCGGCGCCGCGGTCAGGCTTGTTTTTTGATCGACTTGTCTACGAGATCGAGGAAATCGTCGGGGCTTTGAACTTTTTCGACATCGCGCGCGGTGATTTTGACGCCCCAGTTTTTGGCGACGGCTTCATAGCGCGGCGCGCGCCAGTCAATCAGGCGCGCAAAGCCCCAGCGAATGAAAGCGTCGGGATCGACTTGCCTTTCAGCAACGCCGGTCTCTTTCAGGTAATCAGCCCAGACCTGACGCAGAAAGCCTTCATTGTAATACATCGGCTTGGGCGCCCGGTCGAAGCGCGCTTTCAGCGCGTCCTTATGGGCTTCGTCGCCCGCAATATAAATGATGAGGCAGCAGTCGCTGACCGCTTTCAGGACCGAATCGTTTTTATCTTCCGGATCCACGACTTCGCAGATTGATCCCGACGTGTCGCAGATGAACTTGTCATAGCCATAGATCGTTTTGGCTTTTTCAATGAAACGCGGCGTGTCCAGCATGGCGCGGATTTCCGCTTCGCGATGCTCGCGCTGACGGCGCACATATTCATCGAACGGAATGCCGCCCTTGTCCGGATCGCCTGGCTTGCCAAGATATGTCGATAGCGGAGAGAGGTTATCGAAGGTGATGTTCGAAGAAATGTAAATTGAATCGGACAGCAAAAGCTCGCGCAGGAGCGGCGCCTTCATGGCCTCGCGCTTGAAGTTGTCTTCAATCGCCTCGTCCATGTAGCGGGTGCCAATGCGGTAATCGACGGAGTAATGAAACCAGCGCTCCTCGGCGCGCAGCATCGAGGCGATCCGCGTCTTGCCGACGCCGGACATGCCGAGAACCGCCAAAGGATCGCCACGTTTGTAAGACTGCTTTTTAGACATCACCGGAGCCGCCGTTCAGAACCGGACGTCCTTAACCCCTATCGACCTTCAAGGCAAAGAGGCGATCGATTTTTTCAGCCGGTTGCGGCGGCGCATGGAAACAACTCAAAGGGTAGGGACGCGCGACCAAAGAGCCTAAAAAAAGCGTTCGCCGACCCGGATTGTGTCACCAGGCAACGCCACCGTCGTGGGCGTCAGCTTGTATTTTACTTCTTCATTTGCCCCCGTATGGGCGATGTACACAGTGGAGCGATTGGCCCGGTAGGTATAGCCGCCAGCCTTCGCAATGGCCTGCAGCACCGTAATCGCTTCGGAGTAAGGATATTCCCCGGGGCGGCTGACCTCGCCGAGAATGTAGATTGGGCGCGGATTGGCGATCTCGACCAGCACTCTCGGTTCGACGAGATAACCATTCGCCAGAGCGGCCTCCAGTTCCTGTTTGATTTCGGCGCTGGTTTTGCCGGTTACCGCGAAGCTTCCAATCAGCGGGAAGGCAATCTCCCCCTGACCATCGATCAGATAGGTCCCGGTGAGCTCGTCTTCTCCGTATACTGAAACTTTCAGTTGGTCGCCGGAAAGGAGTTGATATCCCGAGACCGGCCGCAGCGGAGCTGTTTCTCCTGTGGCGCAGGCCGCAAGGGTCATCAGCAAGACGGAAAAAAGTGCAAACCGCGTCATATTCGACCTTTCAACCTCATCGGGATGGTCGCCCGCTGATTGTGGCGCATCCCGACCCCAGTCTTCCCCCGGAAGGCAAACACTTATGCTGCATTGCACCACGAATGCGAACAAAATGCAATATGAAGATCGTTGTTCCCGGGGCCGCCCTGCTCCTGCAAGGAATTCCGAAAGGCTCGCGAAAAGATATAATTTTCAATAGGTAGTTTACGACGCTCCCGCCCGTTTTGTAGCGCCTCGATGTTGGTCAGCGTTTTGAATTGCCAGAAATTTGCTTTTCGATTATGTTGCGTCGCACAAGAGCGAGCTTGAGGCGACATGCCTTTTGCTGAGTTTCGCGGATTGTTGAAAAGGACGAAGATGGGGGAAGGCGCGGCGAGCGTAACAGAAACCTGCATCCGTCTTGAACCAGGCGGCCTTGTGGCCGGCTTGTCTGTTTTGAGCCGGCGATTCGGGTCTGACCGGTTAGCCAATACTGCGCGAGACGGCCTGTGAGCGCCGCGCAGGATTTTAACGTCGCCATAAACGGCAAGTTTTTGTCGGCCAATCCCACTGGTGTCCACAGGGTTGCGGAAGAATTGATCCGTGCGCTTCAGACGATCATTCAGGAACGGGGAATGCCGCCTTTTACGGCGGAGGTGATTTGCCCGTCTGACATCCGCCGTTCATTTGAAGATGGCTTGATTCCCATGCGGAAGGGCGGCGTGTTCACCTGGCAATTCTGGGAGCAATTCGACCTTCCCTTTCTGGCGCGCAAACGCTTGCTTGTGAGTTTGTGTAATTTGGCGCCGATCACGGTGAGCGATGCGATCACCATGATCCATGACGCGCAGGTCTATTTAACGCCTGAATCCTATTCTCCTGCTTTCCGGAGCTGGTATCAGTTCATCTTGCCTGTCATTGGCCGCAGGCATCGGCGCATACTCACTGTTTCTGAATATTCTCGCGAACAACTCGCGTTACATAATGTGGCGCCGAAAGAAAAAATTACCGTTATTCATAATGGCGTTGATCACATGAACAAGGTTGGCGTTGATCCATCGATCATCGACCGGCTTGGCCTGGAAAAGCGTAATTATATATGCGCGCTGGCTAATACGCAGCGGCATAAGAACATCTCCGTTCTTTTAAAGGCGTTTTCTGAAAACGAACTTGCGTCTTGCAAGCTCGTGCTTTTTGGCGCGGCGGACCGGAACGCTTTTGCGCAAGAGCTTGGCGTCGAAGCGCCCGCCAATGTGGTCTTCGCCGGATTTGTGACTGATGAAGAAATGCGCAGCCTGATGGAAATGTCTCTCGGCTTTGCATGTCCATCGACAACGGAAGGGTTTGGTCTGCCGCCGCTGGAAAGCATGTTGCTGGGCGCGCCGGCGATTGTCGCGCCGGAAGGCGCCTTGCCGGAAGTCTGCGGTGAAGCGGCCGTCTATGCGGATGCGTTTGATCCGTCTGCTTGGTCCGGGGCGATTGCGCGGCTTCGCGCCGATGAAGCCTATTGGTCAGAATTAAGCCAGTCCGGCAAGGCGCGGGCCGCTCAGTTCACATGGAGAAAGTCTGCCGAAAAACTGCTGGCGGCCATAAACGCCGAGCTTCTGGACATGAATTCCGCCGAACAGCCGATCACCGCGTCAAAACAGATGAGCGCATAAAGATGAAGACGGCGGTGATCATAGCGAGCCTTGGCCGCGCAGCGGAGCTGGAACAGCTCACACCGCATCTCGTTGCACAAACGGAGCCAGCGCACAGGATCGTTTATTCCGTTACAGAAAGGGCCGATCTTCCTCCTGAGACATTACTGCCGGCGAATGCGGAAGTCATGTTCGGCGAGAAGGGGTTGCCTAAACAACGTAATCGCGGGCTGGAGCGGGTGATGTCCGATTGCGATATCGTTGTTTTTATCGACGACGATTATCTTCCGTCGCGCTACATGCTTGAAGGGGTGCGCCGGTTCTTTATCGCCCATCCGGACTGCGCCGGCGCTACCGGATATTTGCTTGCGGATGGCATTAATTCTGAAGGTGTTTCCTACGATGAGGCGACGGCGCTGATTGAGGAGGCCGACGCAAATCCCACTCTCGATGACGCCGTCAAGCGCGATCTTAATGGGCTTTATGGATGCAATATGGCTTATCGCGCGGAGATGATCGGCGACACGCGTTTTGATGAATGTTTGCCGCTTTATGGCTGGCAGGAGGACATTGATTTCGCCGCAAGTCTTTTGCCGAAAGGCCGGCTTGCCAAAACCCATGCCTTCTGGGGAGTTCATCGCGGCGTTAAAGGCGCGCGGACAAGCGGGGTGAAACTCGGCTACTCACAGGTCGCCAATCCTTTCTATCTGATGCGTAAAGGCACGATGAGTGCAAAATACGGCTGGAAACTCATTGCGAAAAACGTTGCGGCCAATCACTACAAAATGTTCACGCCTGAGCCCTGGGTTGACCGGGCAGGGCGCTGCCATGGCAACTGGCTCGCCTTGTGGGAGCTATTGACCGGGCGGTCCGATCCGCAACGGATTTTAACCCTGAGAAGATGATGTATGGCGATTGCAGCGCATAGCGACGTTCATCGCGCCCGGTCCCTTGAGGTGCAAATGAAGCAGGCTGGCGCCAGGGCGCTTGCGCGCGCGCCTTATATCGCCCGCCGAAGCGCATTCAATACGATCGGGCGCGGCTGGTTTCGTTATCTGGAGAAATTGCCGGAGCTTTACCCCGACCGCGAATACTCACTCGATCCATATCTTAAGATGAATTGTATCTTTGTGCATATTCCAAAATGCGCAGGCGTTTCCGTGACAAAAATTTTATTTGGCAATCTCGGCGCAGGGCATGAACCTGTGAAACATTATCTCTTCTATCTGGGCGCCAAGCGTTTTGACGACATGTTCAAGTTTACAATCATGCGCGAACCTGCCGAACGAATCTCGTCGGCCTTTCATTTTCTCAAAAAGGGCGGGTTCAACGCTGCAGATAAAAAATGGGCGGAACAATGGATAAAACCTGAATGCGGTGTGGATGAATTCATCCAGGAAGTCCTTGTGAAAAAAGAGGCGCGCTCATGGATTCATTTTCGGCCGCAAACCTATTTCCTGATTGATCCGCGCACTGGAGAGCCTGGGGTCGATTTCATATCCAGGCTTGAGCGGCTCGATGAGGATTTTGTGAAGATCGCGCGAAAGCTCGGTGTCGCAAAAGAGCTGCCCAAACTAAACGTCACGCCGACTTCGACATTGTCCAATCGGGGAATGTCAAAAACGTCGCGCCAACTTATTGAACAATTGTATGAAGATGATTTTCACCTTTTTGAACGTGCGGCGTAGCGCGATGTTCATCGAGATGAAAAAGAGTCGGTCAATTTAGTGTTGTTGTCCAGAAAATGCCGGCGATAAACTCAACGTCCTTCTCATCCTCAAGGCGTCATCCTGAAACGGAGGGACCGGCTCCCGTCCTTTTCGTTGACCTTTTGCACTATTATCAACGGGTGTGAGCGCCATGGCGGAGCGCAGTCTTTCTTCAAGCCTGATGCGCGGGGCGGTTTGGCTCGGCGCTGGGCGCGCTTCTGAAAGCCTGATCGGCCTGTTAAGCACCGTTATTTTGGCGCGGTTGCTGGCGCCGGAGGACTTCGGCGTTGTTGCGCTCGCGGTGGCGCTAACCGAAATCGTATCGGCCTTCACGACGATGCATCTTTCCAACGCGCTTATTCAGCTCAAGGAAGAAAAGATCGGGCATTATCATGCGGCGTGGACGCTCGCCCTGATCCGCGGCCTGTTGATCGCAATTGTCATTTCTTTGTGCGCTATTCCCTACGCCAATGCGTTCAATGATCCGCGATTGCTTCCCTTGACGATGGCGTGCGCCGGCATTTTGTTTGTGGGCTCGCTTGAAAATCCGCGCCTTACCCATTTTTCACGCCAGCTTATCTTTTGGCAGACATTCGCCCTGACCCTTGTTTCCCGTGTCGCCTATCTCGCGATCATCATCGCCGTAGCGCTGATCTATAAAAACTACTGGGCGATCATTGCGGGCTCTCTTGCTGCGACCTGCGCGCGGGTGATCGTTTCCTATGCGCTGTTTCCCTTTTTGCCGCGCATTTCGCTCAAATATGCAAAAGACCTGCTTTCCTTTTCAATCTGGCTCACTTTCTACCAGACAGTGACGGCGCTCAATAATCGTATCGACCAGATTTTGGTGGGCTCATTTCTGGGACAGGCGAAGCTTGGCGTTTATGATATGGGCGTGAGGTTGGCGAGCATTCCGACCAAGCAGGCGACACAGCCAATTATCGCTACCCTTTTTCCTGGCTTTTCGAAAATACATAGGGAGAAAAAAGACCTTCCCTCCTATTTCTCCAAAAGTCAGGCGTTGCTGGCGTCGATCGGATTGCCGGCCGGAATCGGCTTTGCCTTGCTGGCCGACCGGGCCGTGCCCTGGGCGTTGGGTGAGAAGTGGATCGAAGCGATTCCCGTTGTTGAGTTCATCACCGTCATCTTCGCAATCCGCACGATCGTGTCGCCAGCCTCCGCCCTCGCGATGAGCATGGGAAAAACACGCCTGATGTTTTTCAACAATCTGCTCGTGTTTCTCGTAAGGGTGCCCTTGATGGTGGCTGGAGTCATATCGTTCGGGCTGATTGGCGCTGTCGCGGGACGAGTGGCGGCGGGGCTATTCAGCACCTTTATTGATCTGAGGATGGCCAAACATTTAGCGGGTCTGACCATCCGTGCGCAGCTTTGGGCCGCGCGGCGGTCGATTGCTTCTGTCATGGTTATGGCCGCCGCCGTTCGCGCGCTGGAGATCTTCATGGAATGGCGCGGCCTTGAGTGGAGCGCGTTTGTAATGATCGTTCTGATCGCAACTATAGGCGCTATAATCTATCTCGGTACGCATGTTTTGTTGTGGCGGCTTGATGGGGCGCCGCAAGGAGTCGAAACAACGGTGCTGACGCAGTTGAAGAAAGCGCCAGTCTTGCGCGCATTTCTGCTGTGAAGCTCGGGCGACAGCCGGTCCAGAATAGCGATTGCTGTTCAGGAACGGTCGAAGCCGCCCCTATTTTTATAACTCATTGAAAATAAATTTGATTTTCTATTTTTTAAGGGTCGGTGTCACGCTTTTCTGTTGATTATTGTTGCGCTGCAGCATAAGCTTTGCGGGTAAGGTGGTCTCGTCGGTTTCACTATGGCCAAGGAACTTATCGCTGATTTTTCACTTGGTCTGATCAATCGGACCGGCGCTTATTATATTTGCCGTGACATCATTGAAGAGTGCGCGGATCTTTTCAGCGACGTCTATTGCTGGCGGCTGAACAATTCCTATGCGTCAAACGATCTGGCGCGAAAAATCAGCGGTCGCCTGATGATGCTGGAATATCGGCTTCTTGGCGGCGGCGAGATATTTCAAATCAAAGCTTCCCGCAACGCCGACGGTGCGCGAACGGTCTTCATGGACCCGCTTTATGTGTTGCGCAGTCCATTGACGTCGCAGGATGTGGTCCTGTGTCACGATGTCGGTCCTATCACCCATTCCGATCTGTTTGATGAAGGAACCGTGGCGCTCTACCGTGGGGCGTATAATAAAATCCAGTCCGCTGCGCCCGGCATTATCTGTGTCAGCCGGACGACGGCGGATGCATTTCAAAACATCTATGGCGATGCATTCCGTTTTATCGAGGTCATTACGCTTTATCCGCGTCCCACGCCGTCCAGCTTGGCGACAGAAAAACCGGAGACCGTCACAAAGCCCTTTTTGTTGAGCGTTGGCGCTCTTGAGAAAAGAAAAAACTACGACAGGACCATCGCCGCTTTTTACGAGGCTGGCTTGAGTGACGACTATGAGCTTGTGATTTGCGGGCCGCGGGGAAACAGCGCGGAGGCGGTCGAGGAGGCTGTTTGCGACAAACCCGAAGTGCGTCTTTTGGGGCGGGTGTCGGACGCCGAGCTGGGCTGGCTCTATGAAAATGCGCATGCATTTGTGTTGCCGAGCCTGCTCGAAGGGTTTGGCGTTCCCGTAATCGAAGCCGCGCAGCAGGGGCTTGTTTGTATTGTCAGTGAAAAATCCGCGCAATCGGAAGCCATAAACGAAAACGCGATTCTCGTTGACCCAACGGACATTGCTTCCATTGCGAAAGGCATGCGTCGCGCGCTTGCGCTTTCGGAAACAGACAAGCAGCGCTTTATCGATGGTGCGAAAAATTACGCAGCGCAAATCACCAGGGATCGTTTTGTCCGCGAATGGCGCGCCTTGCTCACAAGAGAAATTGAAAGTCCATCGCCCAGGCCGGCGGCGCTGCAAACAACAGCGCCGGTTCAGGCGATTTATGAGAGCAGTTCATGATTATTTCGGACAAGCATCAGTTCGTCTTCATTCATATTCCAAAATGCGCCGGCTCCACAGTAAAGGCGGCCAATCGAAAATTATCCGACACGCATTTTTTCAGTGGGGAAATTACGCATCCCGAGTTGGGCAAGATTGAATGGCCGGTGCCAACCCATATGCCCCTCTGGGCGCTTGCGGACTACTATCCTGAGGTCTTTTCAAAAATAAAGGCTTACAAAGCCTTTGCTGTTGTGCGCGATCCTTTTGAAAGATTTGGCTCGGCTATTATGCAATATGGCCGTGAATTCCGGGGCCTGACGAGCGCTGAACTCACCAATGAGAAATTTGCGGAGCTTTGCCGGGAAGTCATCGCATGGCTGAAAGACAATCAGGTCGGCCTCAACCCGCATTACATCCACTTTACGCCTCAAGCGGATTATATACTGCTGGGTGAAGAGAGGGTCGTTAAGGAGTTATGTGTCGCTGGTAATTTTGCGCCGCTAAATAAATTCCTGCGCGAACATGAGCTGAACCCTGTGCCGGAAAAAGAGGCCCAGAATACAAGCGTCACGCCATCCAATCCAGTCATTGCGTTGATCATCAACAAGTCAAAACCGCTTTATCAATCCTATCTGTCGCCTCAAGTCAAAAAAAATGCATGGCGGCTGCTGATCAAGTTCGGATTATTCCAGCCGTCGATGAAACGCTATTCAGTGTTAAGAGAAGACGCTGACATCGCGGCGTTTATCGAAGAGTATTATGCGAGAGATTTCCCGCTGTATCGTGAGACCGTAGCGCGCTTGGAGGCGGCGTAATGACGAGAGTCGCACGAACCCCTGTGGAGCGCCGGTCATGAAGCAGTATGATGCGCCCGAAGTTTCGTGCATTTTGCCCGTCTATAATGGCGAAGGGTATATCGCCGAGGCGGTTCAGTCTGTTCTGGTGCAGACCTATGAGAATTTCGAACTCATCGTCGTTGATGACGGTAGCCGCGACGGGTCGCCGGCCATTCTACGTTCCTTCGCCGAGAAAGACCCGCGCGTAAAAATCATCACCAAACAAAATGGCGGTATCGTTAGCGCCTTGAATGCGGGCCTTGAGGCGGCGCGGGGGAAATATATCGCGCGCATGGACGCTGACGATATCATGTTTCCGAACCGGCTGGAGCTGCAGCGGAATTTTCTGGAAGCCCATCCCGATGTTGTGATGGTCGGCGGCCTGCTTCACAGCATTGATGAGCATGGGCGGGGCATTCAGGAGCCGGATAACCATAATGTCGGCAAAGATCCTGTCTTCATGCCGCACAATTTACTGATTTATCCGCCCAAGGCGCCGCGGCCGCTGCATCCCTTGATCATGCTTCGTAAAAAAGCGTTGCAGGAGATTGGCGGCTACCGAGATGCATATCGACATGTCGAAGATTACGACATGTATTTGCGCATCTGCAAATGTGGGAAAGTCGCTGATCTTCAGGAAATGCTTCTTTATTATCGCATTCACGGCGACAATATTTCTGTGCGGAATCTCCAGGAGCAGGAACAAAACGCCGCACGCGCCGATTTGGAAGCGGTCAAGAAAGAGCGGACAGCCAGCGGCGCACAGCCGCTGAAAATTTCACCCAGAAGTTTTCAGGGCTATGTTGATCTCCGCGTCTTCCGAAGAAATGTGAGTTACGGAAAATTCCGGCCGAAACATGCTCTGTCTGCATTGGTGAATATTCTGGGCGGCGCCATTCAGACAGAAAGACCGGTCAGCATCCGGCTCTTCCTGATGTGGGGGGTGAATGTGTTGCGTTCCCGGAAAGTGATTTTCCGGTAACGGTTGCCGCCGCGCTTCATCGCGCGCGGTCAAGAAGGCAAGCGCAGTGCGCTATAGACGGGCGGGAAAATGTATCAGGGCTTTCTAAGGCTTTTGCTGTCCCTCATCGTGGTCGTGTATCACTTCTTCAAGACGTCACCCATGCCGGGCCCTATCGCGGTAATGGCGTTCTTTCTGGTTTCCGGCTTTCTGATTTCCCGGGTCGTCGTCAAAACCTATTCAACGTCTGACGGCCTGAAGCGCTTCGCGGTGAATCGCATTTTGCGGCTCTGGCCGACTTATCTAGTTATTATTTTCTTTTCTGCGGCCGTTATCGCCATAGATCCCGCCGGGGCGAGCCGGGTGAACGCTGCGCTTTCCTGGCCCCAGTCAGTTGGGGGATGGGCGGCGCAGTTTTTCATTGTCGGGCTGACCCTTTTTCCCATGGATATTTATCCGCACCGCTTCGCGCCGCCGGCGTTCAGTCTTGCGATAGAACTGTTTCACTATGCGCTGATCGCCGTTGTCATTCGCGGCGATGCGATGCGAACATATGTCTGGCTCGGAGTCGGGATCCTTATCGCCGCTTACATTGTCATCGCGGGATTATATGGCGCTGCCTACTATTCATATTTCGGCCCGACGATCGCGTTTGCCGCCGGCGCAGCGTTGCATCTCGGTTATGACAAATGGCGAGACAAGGCGCGCAGATGGCTGGCCGGTAGGGAAAGCCTGTTCGCTGCGGCTGCGGTGTTCTGCTTTCTGATTTATGTTTTTGCGCAGGAAATTGCGGCGGTGTTCATCATTGTCGTGTTGGGAAAAGCCTCGAGCTTCGCAGGGGACATTCTTCCCGGCGCCAATGCGCTCATCTTGTACGGATCGATTCCATTTGCATGTCTGGCTTTTTTCGCGTGCATGATTGCGCCGCACCGCAGCGATACGGCGCCCAGGCGCTTTGTCTCCAAATTTTCGGATCTTTCAGGTGATCTGTCCTATCCGCTTTTCCTGGTGCATTGGCCTATGCTCGCCTTGACCGCCAAACTGGCGCCCTGGTGGGGCGTTTATGATTGGCGCTTGCGCGTACTCGCCATTGTGCTGAGCATCGTTTTTAGTCTTGCCGTCGTGTACAGCATAGAAAAACCGATGGAAAAAATACGCAACCGGGTCAGGCGTGGGGAGCCGGCCGGACAACCGGCGGCTTCGGCTCCGCGTCCAACTCCCGCAATGGCCGAAAGCCCGCAAAGCGGCGCCTAGCATGCGGTTTCCGCTATAAAGCGGTCATAGGCGTCGGACGCTCTGGCGAGCGCTTTTCGTTCCTTATCGGAAAGCTTCAACGCTTTCATATGCTGCGCCTTGCGCGCGACAATCTTTGAATGTTTGGTTGCTTCAAATGGATCCCCGACGCCCGGCTCCTTGACCACATCATCTGGCGCATATTGATTTTTTAATGGCGGCGACAACTCCAGCGCATAGGAAAGGCGCTTCAGTTTTTCTTCAGGGGCGGCGACGAGATCCTCGAAATTAATGCAAGTTTTCCGATCCGATCCGAAATGGAGCCAAAGATCACGCATTTGCTCCAGCCGTGCTTCGTAATAGGCGCAGGCTTTTAGAAAACTGCCATATTCGTTGGACCTGATTTTCTGGAACAGCCGGACAATTGAGGGAATGCTTTCCTCGGGCCGCCTAACCATGAAAATGGCGCGCGCGGAGAAAAAATCCGGCGGCGGATTGTCGTCCAGATGATTATGCAAAAGTTTGTCATATAAAAATTGCGCCTTGAACGTCCAGCGGCGCTTTTTGGCCTGATTAAGGGCAAGAAGGCCGGGCGTGGTTTCCTGTGTGTATGAAATATGGGCTTCGCCATAGCCGCTTATGTCGCCGCGTGAGCACAGAATATTGGATAATGCTGTGGACCCGCAGCGCATATGGCCAATCAGGAAAATACAGTTTTCATAGGAACAGGCAGGAAGGATAATGGATAGGCCGCGCCCGGCGACTCCCTTGAAGGCTTCACGAATTTCCATAACCGCCCCCGTCCCCTCGTTCAGGTGCGCTGAAGCTCATTCCTCTCGACCAATGTGAGTATATGATGTTTTTTGCTTTATGTGCACCGCAAAATCGATATTTTTGTGGAAATCTCAGCCGCTTGGCGCGTGACGCATCTTTTGCGCAAAATCGATGGAAGAACGGAACATTGACGCGGTTTAATCGGAAAAAGATATTGATGCAAAACAGCGTTTCATTATTGCTGCGCACTAAAATGCTGGGTGCGCCAGGGCATGATAGCGCATGAGCATCGTGACGATTGCAATTTGCACGCATAATCGTGCCGATGACGTTGAGGTTTGCTTGCGGTCAACATCGCCGCAGGCAAAAAAGCTCCGCCTGAAGATGCTGATTATTGATAGCGCTTCCGCACCCGATCAGGCGGCGAAATTAAAACAGTCTGCGGATGATCATGGCGCTTTTTATTTTCGGTGCGATGAGCCGGGCTTGTCCATTGCGCGCAACAGGGCGCATGAGGAGGCGGAAAACGAATGGATTGTCTATCTTGATGATGATGCGGTTCCCCATGAAGACTGGGCGGCGCGTCTCGTGGAAGCGCTTTCTGAGGCGGACACGTCGACGGCCGTTATCGGCGGAAAAATTGCGCCGCGCTGGCCCGATGGGGTGGATGCGAACCACATTACGCAACGCTGGATGCTATTGCTTTCCTGTGTGACGGATGAAGGCGTCGGCGAGGTGTCCGAAGGGCACAATATTTGCGGCGCCAACTTCGCTGTCCGCCGCAGCGCGCTGGAGGCGGTCGGTCTGTTTCCCCTCGGCCTTGGCCGTATTGGCGCCCGCCTGATCAGCGGCGAAGAAGCCTATGTAGTCGCACGGTTGGAAGAGCTAGGATTTGCGTCGCGCTATGACAGTGCTTTTGTGGTGGATCACGTTATACAAGCTGAGCGCATGCAATTGGAATGGGCGGCGAAAAGGGCTTACTGGGAAGGGTTTTCCCGGGCGCGTCTGTTCAAGAAGCTGGGAAGACCTTTGCCACCGGCGATGAACCCTTTAAAACTTGCTGCTTCTCTGCCAGCGCTTTTTGGATTGAAGACATTTTCGTCCGATCCCGATTTCGCCATCCGATACAATATGGCGCTCGGATCGCTCGCAGAACAATTCGCGCGCACATAAATGCACGGCGTCAACTATGAGCGACGGAATGACTGCTTGCAAAAGCAGGGGCCGCGCGCAAGCACAAGGCGACGCCGCTCAGCAGGCCGAAAACCAGACCGGGATCGGGAGAGGGCGCGGAAACCGATCGGGGAATAAGAAGCGCGATCACCGTCCAGCTTGCGGCAGCGCCAACGAGGTTTCTGGGATTCATCTGGCGGTGCGTGTAATAGGTCGAGAACCGAAAGGCTTTCAGGACGCTTGCAAGATGCGCCGTAAACGTCACCAGACCGAAAACGCCCATACTGCCAAGAATTGCAGTGAGAATACTGGAGGAGCGGAATGATCCGGGGCCAACGCCTAGCCCCCAGGATACAAAGAAAGCGTCGATACCTTGCCTGGCCCAGAACATGCGCTGCATGCCCGAAAAGGATTCTGATTTTTCAACCGTGAGGTCGGCGAAAGTTCGCGCCAGCGTGTTGGCGAAAGAAGGCGCAAACAGGGAGGTTGCAGCGACGCATAAGAGCGCCAAAGCGCCGGCGCCCATTAACGCCAGTGTGTTTCGACCTCTTATGGAGCCGGGCGTGAAAAAGGCGCGAAGCAGCAGAACGGCTCCATATCCGCCAAGCGCGACAAAAGCGGTTGAGGAGAGTGAGAAGACAAGGGCGATAAGAAGAAGGGCGGCGGCGGCGCCGGTCAGCCGCGGATAAAAACCGCGCAACCACAATTCAAAACACAAAACAAGCCATATAAAACCGACATTCGCATATTCAGAAGCCTCGGGCAAAATGCCGTTCATGCGCGAAAGACCGGCGATGGTGTGATCGGTTTGTGAATATTTTGCATTTCTGAAAAACGCCAGAAACTCTTCATAACCGGTGCCGCTCAGCAGGAAATCCGAGAGGCCCAAAAAGGCGTGAAGAAGGCCAACCAGCGCTGCGGCTTTTGCGAAGGCCAGATGCGCGTTGGCTCTTTTCATCGCGATATAGGCGCAGAGGGCGGCGGCCATTGTGCCCAGGAGGTAGACGCCTGTTGTAATATTTTCAGGCGCGAAACGTAGCGGCGTCACGGCGAACATGTCGCGGGAAACGATTGGAGTCATGGGCGCCACTTCCATCGCGCCTGAAAAAATAAAAGGCAAGGTAAGCGCCGCGACAAAACCAAATATGCAGAAGAAAACAAGGTAGATATTCTGAAGAACCGCTTCCGGCACAATTCCGGACCGGTATCGCCCCGGCAAGAAGGCGCTAGCGCATAAAAAAACCAGCCCGAACACTGCGGGTTGGATGGAAGCATTGCCGAGAGCGGGGATGACGATCGCCGCAGAGCCGCCCATGAGGCTGAAAAACATCAGGGCTATCAGTAAGGCGAGGGGGCTGCGCCAGATCAGCAAAGGCGTGCATATGGCGAGCACCAGCAAACCGAAGATGGTGAAGCTCATTATGCGCAATCCCGTTCAGCGGCGGAGATTGCTGCGCGCATATTTTCATCGAAGGCTGGCGTCGAAAACCGGGAAGCGTTTTCAATGGCGTCGCCGGGATCGAAATGGGGCAGCCAGCTTTCAAATTCGGTGATGGTTTGCGTCAGAGACAACGCCGTCTGTTCTTTGAAAAAGATTCCGGTTTTACGGTCGATGATTGTTTCCGCGGCGCCGCCTTTGCCGTAGGCGATAACCGGTCGCCCGGCCGCGTTCGCCTCCACGGGAATAATCCCGAAATCCTCCTCCGCCGGAAAGATCAGCGCGCGGCAATTGGCGTAGGCTTGGCGCAGCTCCTCGAAACTCACATGAGGCAAGATCGTAATGTTTGACTTCGCGCGCCTGGCAATTGATTTGGAAAGCTCGCCTTTTCCAATCATCAATAGCGGCGCCTTTAATTCGTTGAAGGCGTCGACAACAATATCGGCCCGTTTGTAAGGGGTCATTTGTCCGACCCAGAGATATTTGTCGCTTACATCATTGGACGGTTGAAAAAGGTCTGTCGCAACCGGAGGATAGACGACGCTTGCGTCGCGGCCCCAGCTTTTCTTGATGCGCTTGCGGATAAAATTGGAGTTTGCAACGACGCTGTCGATCCGCGCCGCCGTGGAAATGTCCCACATGCGAAGATAGTGAAACAAAGGCGGCATGACCGTTCGGCTCATCACGCCTGCCTGGCTTCGATAGTCGTGATAGTGATCCCAAAGATAGCGCATAGGCGAGTGGCAGTAACAAATATGAAGCGCATCCGGCGCCGTGATGACGCCTTTGGCTGGACCGGATTCGCTGCTGATGACGAGATCGTATCCTCTTAAATTCACCTCTTCGAGCGCGGCGGGCATGAGAGGCAGATATTTCTGGTAATGTTTCTGCGCGCCGGGAAGTTTGTTGATGAAAGTGGTGATTACTTTCCTGTCCCGAATAATCTCAGAGACGGCTTCGCGGTCATAAACATGCGTAATGATGTCGGCTTGCGGATACAGGTGCAGCAGGCGCTCCAGCACGCGTTCACCGCCGCGCATGCCCACAAGCCAGTAATGGACAATCGCGACGCGCGGATATTTTTTCAGCGTATCCATGGAGAAATCCGGGGCGATTGGCGCGCTATGGTTCTATGCACTGCTCCGCACTTTGTAATAGTCTTTGTACCGATGGTAGTAGTAATAGGGATCGCCAATAGCGAAACGAGACTGCCGTTTCGCATTCACCTGGGTCAGGACGACGCCCATCGTGTCCCGCACGCGCGCAGGCAAAAGCCGAATTGTTTCGCGGATGGCGTCGCGCGAGGTTTTACGCCAGTGGACCGCCAGCACCACAAAGTCGGCATAGGCGGCAAGCTCGCGCGCTTCTGAGACGGGCAGGATAGGCGCGGCGTCAAGGATGACAAAGTCAAACCGTTCGCGCAGGGAAGCGATAAGCGCGCCAAAAGCGCCTTCATGATGAAGCCGGGATTTCCTCGGGAAGCGCTGGGTGATGGGTAGAACCGCACAGCCGGATTCCTCGTCATAGACAAGCGCCTGATCGAGTGTGGCCTTGCCTTCAAGTACGGCTTTCAGGCCGGGAGAATTTCCGGTGTCAAAAATCTTGGACAAGCCGGTGCGCATCCGATCGCAATCGACAACCACCGCGCGTTTGTTTTGTGCGGCGACGGCGGCGAGGCAAGCGGAGAAAGTCGACTTGCCTTCACCGGGAAGGGCTGAGCTGACGTAAATGACCTGCGACTTTTTTGGCGACGCCATAAACTCAACGGATGTGAGAATGCTGAATATTGCTTCGCGCAATGGGGAGCCATCGCAATGAACGACAGTCTTCAGCGCTGTCTCCTTGCGCTGCTTAAAGGATTTGTTGAGCGGCATGATGCCGAGGCTTCTTACGTTCAGCTCACGCTCAACTTCTTTGTTGGTCGTCAGTCCTGAAAAATTCATCTCTGTGATGAGGCATATCGCTGCGCCGAGGATCACGCCAAAGATCGCGCCAAAGCCAAGATTGAACATGATATTGGGCTTGCTGGGGGAGCCGGGCGTTCTGGCTTCGGAGAGAATGCGTGAGTCCGATTCCTCAATGCCTTCGCGCGCAACGGTTTCCTTGAAGTTTTCCAGATAGCTTTCATAGAGCGCTCTGGATGTCTCGGCCCGGCGTTGTAAATCGTTGAGCTCCGCCTCTGCGCGGTTATTGCGTACGAGATTGGATTTTGCGTCCTCGAGACTCTCGGTCATAGAGGCGACGCGCTGACGCGAAACGCGGGCCTGCGCCGCAAGTCCAGATATGATGCGGTCAATTTCCGCTTGGATCGCCAGATCAAGGTCCGCGAGTTTGCGTTCCTCTTTTTGAAGCTCCGGGTGTTCTGGACCGTAGCGGCCGCGAAATTCTGCGACCTTTACGCTCAGCGCAGCGCGTTGGGAGCGAAGAGACGAAACGACGCTTGAAGAGAGGGATTCGCTCAGATTATCTCCGAGCGACCCTTCGGCGAGCGCAGCTCTGGCTGTGGTGAGGCGCGCTTCGTCTTCGGCGGATTTGGCGTTCGCCAGCGCCAGTTGTTGATTGAGAGCGGAAATATCCTGCTCCGTCAGGGTGACCCCGGTAGAACTCAGCATGTCGTTTTCAATGCGGAACTGCTGAACCCGCTGATAATCTTCCTTGGCCTGCAGGCTTAGCTCGTCAATGCGCGCCCTGAGAAAGTCCGCCGTTCGCTGGCCGTTCGTTCTTTTCTGAGTCAGCTGATCGGTGACATAGGCTTCGGCAAAGGCGTTGGCCATCGCGGCGGCTTTTTGCGGATTGCTGTGTTCATAGCCAATGCGCAGGGAATAGCTGTCGCCAATACGCACGGGCATGAGACCGCTTCTGGCGATATCGATAACAAGAGGTCTCGCCGCTTCAATGTCCTCTTCTGAAAGCTCTACAACGGGCGGCGCTTCGCCTTCAAAATAGTCGATTAACCGGGCCAGTCCCTTTGGCTCCTTGCGCAGACGGGGGTTGAAATCCGGATCGTGGATAAGATCGAGTCTATCGACGACGACTGCTGCAAGGTCGCGCGAGCGCAGGATGCGTAATTCCGTATTCACTTCGGAGTCGCCTCGCGGCAGCCGGCTGAGGACCGAAAAAACTTCCGGCGCCGGATTAATGGCGCGCGTGTTGAGGGCGACTTCAGCCTGGGCGTAGTAGGTTTTCGGCTGGCGCAGCGTCAGCGCCGCCGCCGCGAGGAACACCATGATGGTGATGTAAGTGAAAAGCCTGACCCGCCGGAAAAAGAAGCTGAGGATCAGCTGGAAATCGAGCCGGTCGTCGTCCATGCGGTCATATCGGGAGGAGTATTGCTGAGGCGCAAGCCGCTCCGCAGGCGGTTGCGCGTCGCTGTTCCCCGTAAATATTTCCGGCAGACTCACAATATCACCTTCACTGGATCAGAAATTATGCCAACCGGTCGAACCATAGAGACACCCTATATCGCAAATACAAGTTTGGCGGTGAGGCGAGTGGAGTCAGAGTCATTAAATAGCGGAAAGTCAGCATTGGCGGATCGTCCGCTATAGGCGGCCTTCACCTCAACGCCGATATTTCTGTTTACCTTGTAGGTGGCCGAGAAATCCCCGAGATAACGATTGACCGAACCGTCGATGTTTTCAAAATTATCGTGGGTCATGCTGAAAGAGGTTCGCAAATTTAAATTGCGCAGTAATTCATAATTTACTGACACCGCTGCACGGGTTTGCGACACCGCTGAAATTTGTTCAAAGTTGCTCGTTGTGATGTTCTGGTCGGCCTGCAGGGATACGCTGATCAGCGTTGTCGGATACCAATCGATTTCGGCCCGAACGCTGAGCCCGCCAAAATCCGAAAAATTGTCGCTTTTGAAATCGTTGTTGCGATAGCCGACAGACACTGAGCTCGTGATCAGTTCCGTTACATTATAGCTGAATCCACCCCTGAGCGCAGTGTAGTCAGAATCGCGGTCACAGCAGTCCCGGTCGTCTTTATATTGATATTGGGCCAATGTGCCGGTTGCGAAGAAGGCGGCGGACTCGCTGACATCATAAGACGCACGCAAACGTCCTCCCAAAAAGGTGCGGTCTCTGAAGTCCTGATCGGCGACGGCGCCGTCTCGCGATGTATAGTCCGTGGACGTTACGAATAATTGGGGGGCTACTTTGGCGCGGCCAAAGGCGTGCGCGAATAACAAAGAGGCGGAGTAAGTCTTGATCCCGATCGGGGCGCCGTCGCCAAGATCATTTTCAGCCGTGCCGCGAAAGGCGTCTCTGGAGTTGAAGGATGTATTCAACGCAAAACCGGTATTGTCCTTGATCGGACCGGCTAGCGTTGCGTTGACGCTATAGTCGCTTCGATTTTCGCTGGTTTCTTCAAAATACTGTTTAAGCAGGCTGCGCCCTGAGACTTCAGCGCGAAGGGAGCCCCATTGCTTGCGAGCGCGCAACCGCGGTTCGATAATCGCCGCGCTGTCAGAAGCAACCTCGTTTCGGTTTCCGGAGCGGGCGTAAACGTTTGAGTCGTGTTCAATCCCGACCTCTAACGCGGGGAACACTTCAACGCCGCCCAGTCTTAAACCAAGGGGTTGATAACCGGGCAGGGCGCGGCTGCCCGCGACATTCGGCGGCGCGGCGTCGAAGATCTCCTGCGCGGCGGCGTCCATATAGACTCCGCTGAACACGCCGCCACTGACGACGAGCGCTAAAGCCTTTGCTTCCCTGCCAGATTTGGTGCGTTGCAACACCCCACCTTCGAGGGTGTTCATATCAGGATGCGAGCGAACGTGACGCGCGCTTCGCGCATTTTCGGATAAACGGAGAAACCGCCTGAAAACAGGAGGTTGATACATAGGGCTTGGGTTTATCCTCGCCACGAAAGCCACCCCCAGTCAACAATTTGAGGTGGGCTACGCAACCACAAATTTGTTGAAATTCACCTTGGCCTATTATATCTATGTTGCAATGCAATACAAGCGAATTTCGCGTTCGCAACATTCGCTTGGGCCTAGCGCCGCCTTGGATTTTTAGCCAGCAACGGAGTGACAAAGTGCGGGTTCGGCGACCATGGCGGCTCGTGGTGAGCGTCTTCGCGCTGCTTGCATGTCTGGCTGGATTGCTGGTCATTGGCTTGAGTCAGTTGGCTGAACAGCGTCCGGCGCTCGATATTTATAATCATGCAATGCCGTACTGGCTGATTTTATTGGCGTTTATCGCGCTGACGTCAGCATGGTTTGTCTGGTCCGCCGGACACAAGACCGTTTTGGCGGCGCCGGCCCTGCTTTTCGCGGCGACGCTATATCTCAGTTGGGTTTTCATTGGTCCGGAAATCGCCGGTTTTGTTCGGCCGCAAAGGGCGCCCGCCGCGCCTGAGGCGCTTAAAATTGTATCTTACAATTTGAACATGCGTAACTCCGCCGGGCCGGTCGCGGCTGAATGGATCGCCGCTCAAAAGGCGGATATTGTCCTGCTGCAGGAGGCGGGCGATCGATCCCGTGAAATCCTCGATGCCCTGATTACGCAATATCCGTATCAGATAGACTGCCTTAGCTCCAAAGCGCATTGCTCAACCCTGATTTTGCTGCGCGAGCCGCCACGTTTTTCCAAAGGATTGGCGAAAGGGGATCCGCAAAACCGCAAAACGCTCTCCGCCGCCTATGCGGAAAGCTGTTTTTCCGGCGCCCTTACGCGAATTGTTTCGGTGCATCTTTCGCGTCCCGGCGGCGCGCGCAAGCAAGAGCGCGATATGGTGCGGCTCGCAAAAGAGATGGAGCAGTTTCCTCCTGACTCGATCATTGTCGCCGGCGATTTCAATGCAACCCCGTGGTCATTCGCCCTGCGGGACCTCGACCATGCGCTTGGCGTGAAAAGAATAACCCATGGCCTGATGACCTGGCCGGCGGATGACCCTTATTTGCCGCCGCTTTTGCCAATCGATCATGTCTATGTCGGGGACCGCTTCCAGGTGAGAGATATCCGCCTCGGTCCCGCAAACGGTTCCGATCATCGTCCGGTTATTGTGAGTTTGGCCCTGAAAACAACTGCAGGCGCGACGAGCGACAGTGACGCGGAATGTCTCTGAGGCGGCATAGCAAGGAGTTCCGCCTGCTTGTCGCGGCAACGAAGTCACCTGCTGAAATCGTTCGTTTTTTCAAGATTGACGGCACCGGTGACGAGTTGAACTGGACCTTGTTTTTGTCGCTGGCGCAGCGCCACCGTGTGACCGGTCTCGTTGCCGCCAATTTGCTAGCGGTCGCGGATCAGCACGACGCGGGCGCGGCGCCGCCGGAAAGCATTCGCCGCGCGTTGCAGGACTGGCGGCAAAAAGCGTTGCTCTTGGAGGTGAGGGCGCTTGCAGAGTTAAAGACTGTTTTGCGTGCTTTTCAGGACCGGGGAATGGAGCCTCTTCTCCTGAAAGGGTTATCCATGTCGCACTCAGCTTTTGACCAGTTGGGGCTGCGCCACAACCGCGATATTGACCTCCTTGTCTCGGAGACTGAAGTCGATGAAACGCAAAGATTGCTGGGCGGCATCGGTTTTTTGCGCGTCGAACCCGCCGCGAACGCATCAGAGGCGTTGGTGAAAAAGTGGCGTGACATTAAAAAAGACTTTGTCTTTATGAACCCCGGGACGGGCGCCATTGTCGAGGTGCATTGGCGCTTGTTTGACAATCCGCATCTTTGTCCCAAAGCAGGCGCTGCGTCGCAGAAAATTGTTCTGTTCGATCAGGTCGAATGCAACACCCTGACGGATAGTGAGAATTTTCTTTACCTATGCCTGCATGGCGGCCAGCACGCCTGGTCGCGGCTCAAATGGCTTGCAGACGTCTATTGGCTGATACAAAAAGATCCGTATACAGATATTGATGCTTACTGTAGGAACGCTGTGGCTGCGGGCTATGGCAACGCTATCGGCCAGACGATGATCTTGCTTCGTGATCTTTACGGTCAGCCGTTGCCGGCGGCGGGCGCCGATGCGGCGAAGCGTTTCGGCGCGAGGCTGCTCGCACTGTGCGCCAGGGTCACCATGACCAGAGGCGAGGCGCGGGAGATCGAAGATCTATGGCTGGGCTCTACTTTCAAGAACTTGGGGCATTACTTCCTGACAAGTAAACGCCAATACTTGTTAGCAGAAATGAGGGATGACATTTATGAGAAACTCCATTTTGACGCGAGAATCGGCTAGAGGGCGATTTTTTCTAATTTCCTGGTTAAATTTTGTGCACCTGCGGTCATAAAAACGTTGACGATACGTAAGGAAGAATGCAAGGATTTCGCATCTGCAACAAATGCGGGGGATATTGGCTATGACTGACAAGCTTAACTACGAAGCTCCGGAGTTGGAATTGGTCGGCTCTTTTGAAGAGGTCACGCTGGGCAACAGCACGGGTGACGATCTTGACAAAGACTTTGTCGCCGGCACCAGCTTCAACGACCTGACATTTTCTTGAGGATGTCCTTGCGGCAATCTGGCGGGTAGTGTTCCGTCGGATTGTCGAAGTTGCGTAATCCCATGACTCAATCTGTCAAAGTCGATGCGGAAGGTGTAGTTTATACTACAGTATCCGATGGAGCCGTATTACTGAATACGCGCACCAATGTTTATTACTCGCTCAACCCTGTCGGTGCGGATATCTGGAAAAACCTGCTCCAGGACAGGCAAGAGGGCGCAATTATCGCTGATCTGGTCGCAAGATACGACGTCGCTGAAGAGCGCGCGACGCAAGATTTTCATTCTCTGATTGAAAAGCTTGAAAAAGCGGGATTGGTGATCTGCGATGAGGGCGTTCGCTAGGACTTTTTTCCAATTACGTCTACGCGACATGCGGCTTGTCGCATTGGCCTGGTTGCTGAATGTTTTTATTCGCACAGGCCTTACACTGACCTCCTATAAATTTCTTGAGCCACTGCTTCCTGCAAAGCCGAACGGACCTGCGGCGCCGGAAGCTTTTTTACGCCGGGTGCGCTTTACTGTTTTCTACTCAGGCAAAGCGGTTCCGCGATGCACTTGTCTTGTCCGCGCGCTTACTGCACGCACACTTCTTGCAATGAAAGGACATTCATCGACGCTCCATGTCGGTGTGGCGAAAAATCCCGGCGCGCAAATGGAGGCGCATGCCTGGCTCACCAGCGGAGACAGCGTTGTCACTGGTGAAGAGGGGTATGACCTTGCGGATTACGCGATCCTTCCCGTCGGACCATCCTAGATGAGCGGGGTTTTCGGTGTCTTTTATAAATCCGCTGAGGCTGCGCCGGTAGAAGCGCTTGAGGAAGAGGCGCGGCGGATGGCGGTGTCGCTCCGCCATCGCGGCCGGGATGATATCAAAATCTCTACCTTTGCGGATGGGTTCATCGGCCATGTCCTGAAGGATACCGGCTGCAACGGACTTTATCAGGACGAAGACGGCTATATCGCCGTTCTTGACGGCCGTATTGATGCGCTCTCCGGCGCGCCACCGCAAGGCGGTGGCGACTTTGTCCTGCGCGCCTTTCTGGACGCGTTCAAAACGTGCGGATCTGCGTTCCTCGCAGGTGTCACAGGCGACTTTGCACTTGCCATATGGGATCCGAATGGGCGTGAATTGTTTCTGGCGCGCGACCGTTTCGGCGTTTGCCCTCTTTATTTTTGCAACCCGGCGCACGCCTTCGCCTTTGCGTCAGAAACGCCAGCCCTGATCGCCGCCTGGCCGGCGATGGGCGAGGCCCTTTGTGAAGATGTCATTGTTGACTATGTCGCGGGCGCTGTTTCGCAAGATCATAGCGAGACAGTTTTCCGGAAAATATCGCGCCTGCCGCCGGCCCATGGCATGAAGATCAACGCTGCCGCAACATCTTTATTTCAATATTATGATTTGGGCGAACATACGGCGCGCGCGCCAGATATTTACGCCAGGGAGGGGGATGCCGCTGCGCAGTTTCGGTTCTTGCTGAACCAGGCTGTCGATCGCCGTTCGCATGGCAGTGGCGAGGTCGGGTGTATGCTCAGCGGCGGTCTCGATTCGTCCTCAATCGTATGCCTTGCCGCAAAAACCGCCGCAAAAGAGCAAAAGAATCCACTCCTGACGGCGTCACTCGTTTATGGATACGGCGAAGGGGAAGATGAAAGCTTTTACATCGATGCGGTTAACCGCAAGGCGGGCCATGTCTCGCCATTGCGCATCGACGCCAGTCATGTCGCCGCGTTCGGCGAGGTGGATAAAGCCCTCACCGCTTTTGGCCGCCCACCCTTTTCACTGAATTGTGCGACAGCGTCGTTACTGATCGATGAGACTGATCAAGACGGGAGGGTGCGTATTCTCCTCGACGGGTCAGGCGGCGATGAAGTTGTGTCGCGCGGCGCAAATTATCTCGTGGAGTTGGCGCAACAGGGAAACGTCTTAGCACTGTGGAAGGAAATAGATCCCGACAGTCTCGGCGCCAAACGAACGAACCGCACCGAAATTTTCCGAACGCTGATGCTGAAACATTCTCCGCTAACGGGGCCGTTAAGATCTATAAAAAAAATGGCTCTCGGCGGGACACGCTGTGATGGCGGTGTTTTGTCATGGGCGCCTTTTTTGCGCGGGCCTGCGCGTTGCCTTGAGGCGCCTGAGCGTTACGAGCCTGCGCTGATACGTGAAAGGTTGAGCTATGGACAACAGGAGCATCTGCGGGAGCTTCTGGATGCGCGCCAGGCGCTCTCGCTTGAAATGCTCGATCATCAATCAGCGCACAGCCATCTTGAAGTCCGCTATCCGTTTTGGGACCAAGATCTTGTTGAATTCTGTGTTGGGTTGCCAAGCAGGGAAAAATGGCGGGACGGGTTCGGGCGCTCTATTCTGCGCCGGGGGCTGGCTGACGATTTGCCGAAAGAAGTCGCTGAACGCCGTGACAAGTATAATTTCGCCGGGCGCTTTTTGAGTAGTTTGCGGGCGGCCGACGGCCTTCAGCGCATGTCGGCTGTGCTGTACGAAAAAGCCGGTCTTGTCGACCCTTATGTCAATGTGGAGTATTTCCGGACTGTTCTTGCGAATTTTAAGGATGAGCAATCTGCTGTGAGCATTCAAAATCTGTACGCTTTATGGCGAGTGACAATGTTATCGGCATGGCTGGAAAGCAGGCAGAGCGCATGACATCTCAGTGTCGCTATTTTTACAGCTGTTATGGTTTTCTAATCGAATCTGAGTTTTTCCTGCCGGAGCTTGATCCTGCGCCGCAAGGTGATGCCGATATCATTGTCAGCAACCGACCAGATGTCTTGTTGAACGAACAGCCTCCAGAGGGCGGTCAGCCGGCGTTTCTGCCTGATCTGCAAATTTTCGACTTTGCGAATGTGGCGCGGCTGGAGATTCATAACGCGACGGAAATTCGCGTCGGCCTCCGTCCCGGCATCAGCGAGGACTGTCTGGGCCTGCCGCTGCTTGGTCCGGTGTTGGCGACGCTGATGCATTATCGCGGCAGGCTTGTCATCCATGGCAGCGCGATTGTGGTTGGTCATGAACTATGGGGCTTTGTCGGCGACCGCGGCGCGGGGAAGTCAACCATGGCGGCGTTTTTGATCCGGCAGGGCTTCCCTCTGTTTAACGACGATCTCATCTCCATCGGTTTTCCGTCTGATTCCGCTCCGGTGGCGCATCCGGGTTACGCCGCGACAAAGATCATGAAGCAAGCGTTCGACCGAGTGGGCGGGCTTGAAGGAGACATTCTGGAAACAGGGGGCCTGCCCTATAAAAAAATGCGCATCAGGTTAGCGCAAAAGCCGACATCGGAAGCGATGCCGCTCAGCCGTCTTTGCCTGCTCAAGCGGGGAGAGACGGCGAGCCTGCAAGAAAAGTCGGAGCGCGAAGAGTTGAACGCGGTTTTCCAACACATCTATATGCGCAAATATGGCGCCGCTCCGGCCGCGGACGGAAGGGCGCAGGCATGGTTCGAGCAAAGTGCGGCGCTCGTAAAGACGACGCCCGTCAACGTCCTAACCGTCCCCTCAACGCTGGATCGCATGCCAGAAGCGGTTGAGCTTGTTTCCAAGAGCGCAGGCCTATGACGGCGCAACCTGCAACACCACTGACAGTCTTCTCTCTCATCCGCACCGTCGCGCAGGCGACAGGCGCCAGCTTTGTAAAGACGGTGGCGCTCTTGTTGCTGGCGGGGCTGACCGAAGGGTTGTCGATTGTATTGCTGGTTCCGATTATCGGCGTTTATGGCGGCGCTATTGGCGATTTTGAAGCGCCCGGTCTCGGCGCCGACGCGTCGGCGGCTGTGCAACCGCTGTTTCATAGTCTGCCGCTGTTGCTTTTCGGCTTGGTGTTGTTGATCGCCGCGCGCGCTTTTCTAGTGCGTATGGCGGAACTGACAAACGCAAAACTGATTCAGGATTACTGTCTGATGACGCGCCAGTCGCTTTTTGAGAGCGTCGTCAATGCAAGCTGGTCTTTCCTCGCTTCTTTAAGGGGCGCGGATATCAATCATTCCCTGACGGCGGATGTGGATCGAATTCAGACCGCGCTGATTTCATTGATGACGCTCATTCGGGCCTGTGTGATGGCGCTGGTCTATGTGATTGTGTCGCTGTTCTTTTCCTGGAAAATGACCTTGATTGCGGCGTTGCTGGGCGGCGCATTGTTGTTATTGCTGGCGCCCTTGCGGCGCCGTGCGCGCCTTTATGGGACGCAATTCAGTCAATTGCGTCAGCGCCAATATCACATCATTGGTGATTTCATCGACAGTATGAAGGCGTCGAAGGCTTTTTCGACGGAACAGGATTTCTTTGAAAAACTGAAGACGTCTCTGCGCGCCATCCGGGACGCTACGCTCAGTTTCACTAAGGCTGCGAGCCTGGCGCAAATGTGGGTGCAGATCGGGTCCGGCGCCGCGCTGGCTGTATTTGTTTATCTCGCGCTTGACCGCTTTGACTTATCCCCTGCGGCGACCATCGCCATGATTGTCGTCTATCTTCGGCTCTCCCCGAGAATTTTATCGATCCAGCAGACGATCCAGACCCTGAACGCCAATATGAATGCGCTTGAGGTGGTGCTTGCCTTGAAGGCGCGGTGTCTGGCGCATGAAGAACCCAGAGATGCGCAAGGGCAGGCGCCGCTGACCCTGATGCGGGGTATCCGCTTTGAAAATGTCGGCTTCAATTATGAAGCCGGGCCCGCTGTATTATCCGGCGTCAGCCTGAACCTGCCGGTGGGCGCGATCACGGCGATTGTCGGGCCGACCGCAAGCGGGAAAAGCACCTTCGCAGATCTTCTGATGGGCCTGACCTCGCCGTCGGAAGGCGCCATCTATATTGACGAAGCCCGCCTTGACGACGGCAACCGGCGGGGCTGGCGCGCCATGGTCGGATATGTGCCGCAGGAAACATCGCTTATGCACGATACGGTGCGGGCGAATTTGCTCATGGGCGCGCCTGAGGCGAGTGACGCGGATATTCAGAACGCCTTGCGACTCGCGAAAGCGGACAAATTTGTCGCCGACATGAAAGATGGTCTCGAAACGGTCATAGGTGACCGGGGCGCCTTTATGTCAGGCGGCGAACGCCAGCGTCTTGCACTGGCGAGAGCGATCTTGCGCGCGCCAGCATTATTAGTGCTCGATGAAGCAACAAGTGCGCTCGACTGGGAGCATGAGTACGCGATTATTGAAGGGCTTAAAGAACTCCGCGGGAAAATGACGATCCTTGTCATTGCGCACCGGCCATCGATTCTGGACGCTGCCGATCAGATTATTGTCCTGAAGCGGGGGCGGGTCATTGAGTCTGGAGCCGCTGACACAGTGCTGGGCGAGAAGGGCGGCTATGTCTGGGAAATGACGCAAGATCAGCGCAGATAATCTTTAGGCTGAGAAAAGATCAGCAGCGCTGAACCTCGAAAAAATATTGCGCAGTGCAGCATTTTTGTTTGCTAAGCAGCATAATTGCGTCTTATGCTGCGGGAGCAGCCCGCATCGTGCGCCGCAATGCAGGCCTCAGGCTAAGAGGGACTTGTTATGAGCAATCCGGCGTCTTGGCGCGAAACATTGAAAGACTATAAGCGGGAGGTTTATTGCGATTACCTCTCATGCCGCTCTTTCTTTGACGGCGCGTCCGAGGCGTCGCGCCAGCATGTAAACTGGCTTTTTATTTTGACCTTTCCCAATGGCGGGTCAACGGCTCTGGCGAAATTGCTCCTTACATCGCCAAGCACGGTTTCGCTAACGCCAAATGCGGAAGGGCAATGGTTGATCCCGTCCATGACCCGTGCGCGCGACAGGTGGGACGAGAACTATTCCCTTTCCTATCGCAAAGTGCGCGCCGTGTGGCTGGATCAGGTCAGGAAAAAGACATCCGGTCCGTGCCTTGTCGTTGAGAAATCGCCGCCGAATATGGTTCGCTATGACAAGCTCTTGTCATCATTCGACGGGATGAAAACCGATTTGATCACCTTCACGCGCGATCCCTATGCGGTCTGTGCGAGCTGGCACAAGCGCTATGATACGGATGAGATGATTTCGAACTGGAGCCTGCCTTGTGACGAGGGCATGCCGGAATTTCAACGCTTCGAGCATCTGGCGGAGATCTGGTTGCGCATGGCGCGTTACATTCTGGCGGCGCGCCCGCATGCGCGATTGAATTTGAGATATGAAGACTTCACGGCCGATGTGCCTGGCGCCGCGAAATCATTATCCAGCGAGATCGAAATGCTGAGCGATATCTCTCTGGAGGCCAAGGTCAAGGTCAAGGATTACCCGGACCAGAAAATCATCAATATGAATGACCGGCAGATTTCACGCTTGTCTGACGAGCAACGCGCTGGCCTGACGTCTGGCCTCAGCAAGGATCGCGACACACTCGACGCGCTTCACTATCAGATTTTATGAAGGATTTTTGTCACAAGCGGGGGGCTTGGAAATGTTTAAACGCAACGCGCTCGGGTTAAATTCCGCGGTGGAGCGGGTGGCCGCGAAAATTACGGCGGTGCGCCAGCAAAATATCATCGGCAAGGCTGACGCCTATTATGAACAGGGGGAAGCCGAAAAGGCGCGCGCTGAATATCAGCGTATTATTCATGTTGCGAAAAGGAAAAAGCCGCGGATATTGCCGACCTACGCGTTCCAACGGGCGGGCGAATTTGGCTATCACTCTATTGATTTGCCGAAATATAAAATCGCCTATTTCCCGATTCCAAAAAACGCCTGCACATCCCTGAAATGGCTTTTTTACGAGCTCATCTACGGCGCGCCTTTTGATTCTCAGCACCCTCTTGGCACCATTCACAAGTTCTTTCGGGGGGGCACCATGCTTGCCCACAATCCGAACTATGCCGATCGTTGCAAAGTCGTTGTTATCCGCGATCCCATACAGCGTTTTATCTCCGCTTACCGCAATCGCATCCTCTATCATCAGGATGTCGCCTCGCTCTATGCTGAAAAGGGGCTGAGTGAGGCGCCGGAGATCAATCAGTTCGTCGATGACCTGGAGTTTTACATGCGCCGCTCGCGTGTAACGAACCACCATTTCGGGCTTCAGTCTTTGTATTTGACGGGCGATTTTTCGTTTTTCGACAAAATCTATCCGATTGAACAGCTCGGTGAGTTGGTTGCGTTCCTGTCCGACACGGTTGGCCGGCCTCTTGAGTTGCCTCGGAAACAGGCAGGCGGGCCGAAAGTGACGTTGCAAGACCTGTCGCCGGAGTCTTTTGCAAAACTATTGGCGTTTTATGACGCCGACTATCAGTTCCTCGGCGATTATTATTCCGCCGACCATATCAAGGCGCTTTATGCAGCGTAGCGCGGCGTCAGCGCAATTCATGCCGATAATTTGACGCAACTTAAAATCTCAATTTTTTCACAACTATAGCTTTCAGCGATTTAATGGCGCGCAGTCGTGCAAAACTCTCGCCGATGAGCGATGATCATTTTCAACGCATGAAACATCTCTTGAGATGTAAATGAGTGATCCATCGGCGCAGAGTTGAAAATGATTTTCTTGCAAAACGTCCGGCGTAAATCGCGGCGGTTGAAATGACCGAGAGTGTAGCGTGACGGATGAGCCGCAAGCGCCTTTGATGGCTGTTCCGGAGTATCGGAACAGCGCGCGCCGACAGCGGTCACTTTCCTTTTCAACTAGCGGCGCCGGCGGATTGTCCGGTTCCAGCCTTACCAAAAGTTTTGTTGCGACGCGGCAAAAATACGTTGCACTGCACACAAAACTTGATAAGCTTTACTCAAGGTCAACGGCATTTGTTCGTATTCCTTGCTGGGGGTTGTTCATATGGAGCGTATTCCTAACTTCGGGCTTGCAATGCGGGGACGTATGACACACCCGCTTGATAAAGCGCACGCGCCGGGCGCCACGGCGTCAGCCACGCAAATAAAGACGCGCAGCATCGGCCCCTTGACGCGCGTCTTCGACATAGTTTTTGCTGTCGCCGCCATAGTGTTTTTTGCTCCGCTAATGGTTTTTATCGCCATTGCTGTCGCCATGAGCAGCCCGGGCCCGGTCATTTTTGCGCATTCGCGTGTGGGGCAGAACGGCAAGCTGTTTCCCTGCCTGAAATTCCGCACCATGGTGGTGAACGCTGACGAAGAACTTCAGCGCGTGTTGAAGTCATCGGCCGCCGCCCGCGCCGAGTGGGAAACTGACCACAAATTGAAGAACGACCCGCGCATCACGCCGATTGGCAAGTGGCTGCGCAAATTCAGCCTCGATGAGCTGCCCCAGCTGTTCAATATTCTGATCGGGCAGATGAGCGTTGTCGGTCCGCGCCCGATCGTCATTGACGAGATCAAGAAATACGGAAAGTTCTTCGACGATTATTGTTCCGTGCGGCCGGGCCTGACCGGCTTGTGGCAGGTCAGCGGGCGTAACGACATCAGCTATGATGCGCGCGTCCAACTGGATGTCAGCTATGCGAGAAACCGCACTTTGCTTCTTGATATGAAGATTGTGCTGCAGACGGTGCCCGCGGTGATCGCCTTCCGCGGAAGTTATTAGGCTCAAGGCCAACAGATTTTATCGTTGCTGAAAAGAGCTATGGCGCGCTTCAAGGCGCGCCATCTTCCGTTTCTGTGCTTGTTGTTGGCGTGACTGAACCGGCGCATTGATTGCGGGAAGCGGCGTGGTTCGGCGGCGGCGCAGGGATCGCTTTAGTTTAAGAACGTCACGATGATCGCGGCGACAAAAGCCCAGGACAACAGACCCAGAATAATCATGACGAACACACGGTCGCGCGCCGGGATCTTTTTGTCCTCTGCGCTGGCGTCGCTATAGGCTTCGCTTTGTTTTGCGTGTGTGGACTCGCGTTTCAGCAACCCTGAGAAAAGGGCCAGCGGCGCCTGATAGAGTGCTTTTACGTTCATTTCCTCACGTCCCGCTCGCGCTTTTATTCTGTTTAGCGCACAGCTTTTTAATAAGAGTGTAACGGAAGAGAAGAGGCGTTCCTATAATTTTTAAACAAAATTGACATATATGTTGCAGCGCAGCGAGGGCGGGGGGCCCGATATGCCGAAATTTGCGAGGTGCGAAGACGGCATTTGGACGCCGCAGTCAGGTCACCGCAGGCGTGAAAAAGAGATGGCTCTGCTCAAATGCTGGACGGCGAGCGGGTGCGCCCCTATTGGCCGCTATCTTTCATCTCCGCCCGGAACGATAATGGTCTGCCACCGAAATAGTGGTCCGATGAATCTGTTAGTCTCGGCTTTGAAAGAGGAGCTGAGACATGGCGAAAAGAGCCAAACCGGAAGAGATCATTGCGAAGCTGCGTGAAGTTGAAGTCCGCC